>CANKZG010000002.1 GCA_947488435.1 uncultured Flavobacteriaceae bacterium
CCCTATGTTGTTTTGAATAATCATGCGGCAGCATAAAAACTAAAAAATATTTGGATTTGATCTTGGAATACGTATAAGAATAGTGGCGGTTTTAAGACCATAGACTTTTCAATTTAGACCAAAGTTTATTGTTGTTATTATCTTTTGTTTCGGCAGAACTTCCGCCATTATTTTTATACGTTGTTAGCTGTAGGTTTTTAATTTAAGTTTAGTCTTATCTCGTTTTGCACTTATCCAAGGAATTTTAGTTATTGAACGCTCAATATTTTCTTTCATGAAATTTTCACGATCGATATAATTTTCCAACTTTATGTTTGAAACGAATAAAGGAAATGAATTTGATTTATCCTTGAATTTATAGTTTATGTATAAAGCTAAGACACCATTCCTATAAAGCGTTTCTTTTTGTGCAGTAGTTTCATTTTTTGTATACTCATTATAAGCACATAAATATACTCTTGCTGTATTTTTATCATAAAACTCAAAAGTTGAGTCATGAATCAGTGTCATTAAACAAACTAATATTTCTTCGATATTATTTTTAATGATATTAGTAAATTTCGAATCAATATTAAAATCATTTAAGATTCTCGTAAAGTTAAATTCAAAGTCATCGCTTAAAGAGTTAGTCTCAAAAACAGAATGAAAATGAATAGCCCCTCTAATTACTTTTTGCAAAGAATCAATACTTGAATTAATTTTTTGGACTAATTCTTGGAGTTTTAGAACTGAATTTTGAATTTCTCTATTTTCACTTATGTTAGATGATTTTTGAAGTAACGAAATCATCTTTTTGGTTTTTAAGGTCTTTAGATAATAAAATCCATCCTTTTTTATGTAATTTTCTTTCAGGGTTTTTTCCGCTTCTGATTTTGTAAATCCGGTATATTTAATTAAGTGACTTTCGGGCAAATCATCAAGTCCGTCAATATACAATATATTGAATAATTTAGAGTCAATTTTTTCTAAATCAACACCTCCTAGCATAAAATCACTTAGTTCTTCTTCTGTTTTTATCGCTGGTACATTTTTTAGTACTTGTTCTTCTACTAATTTAAATTTGGCATACCTTGAGTTAACTTTTTTATGGAAAATTCCTTTATTCCTTTTTGGATGAGCAATGAAGTGAGCTAATTCTTTCACTAACCCATTATATCTTAAATATTCTCTTGAAACTATTAATAAAGTCCGAATTGTTTCTTCGTCAAACTCTCTCTTTTCAATTTTGATTAGAGATTCAGTAAGTGCTTGCTTTATTTTTATTGACATTATTTGCACTTGGTTTATTAACTTACAGCTAACAATTGGATAAGCGTACAAGTACGTTTATTTCCTTTTTAGAATTACTAATCTAAGGAATTTACAATTATATTTAGGAATAGAATTATCTATAAACATAATCACTGCTTAGGGGAGATGTCTGATCCGTCAGAGCACTGCTTAGGGTTAACAAATGTGCACGTAAAGAAGTTTGTGTTCACCCTAATATTTGCATACAATGTGGTGTATATGACGCAAGATAGTCACATTTTTGGAGCTTAGGGTAAAAACTGTTATTGAACACAGCGTGCGCACGTAAAGTAAAATATAATGAGCTGTGCTTAGGGGTGAAATGAATTTTTCTGTAACACCTTATTCTATTGGGATACAACCTTAGATATAAAATAAAAACACCATAGGGGCGTGAGCTGTGTTTAATATTTTACCCTAAACCTAAGGATTTATAGTTAAGCTTTTTCAATTTTTTTACCAATCAGGTTTAATAGACCAATAGCAAGTGTATACGCTAAATAAGCATCTTCTCTAGTAACATTGGGTTTAGGGATAAAATTACCTTGTTCATCTTTTTCATGAATATATTTGGATAAGAATTTAAAAAAATTCCAAATCGCGTCATATAAATTTTTTATACCTTCAGTACTATGATGATCTTCCCTTAAAAGTTTGTCAAATTCCTCTTTAAATTGCTTATTGCCGGGTTTTGGATTGCCAATCCTTGCATCTTCAAAGAAGCGCCTTGCTAACCAAAGAGTTTTTTCCCAATCCCCTGATCTAATACAGGAATTCATAGTCTCGCAATTTTCAGTTAATGTATCATATAGTTTAGACCAGAATTCTGAGACCTTCTTGTTTTCAGGTATAGTTAATTCGAGAAGTAAAAAGTTGCCGATACCTAGGGACTTTGAAAACCTATTAATCCAATCACTTTGAGGAATAAGAAAGGTTTGACGTTCTTGAGATATTTTTATCTCCATAAAATCTTTATTTGAGATACTATCGGGTTCTGCCACGAGGCGTAAAGTTTTTACAATAAACTCACACGAAAAATAAACTGCTTTTTCCTGATATTTCTCCCTCTCTAATTCAATTACGTCAATAGCTTTTTTTGTTAATTGGGTGGTTAATGAGCAATGTGTTCTATACTCCTTTTCGTTACGACGGTTTTGTTTATAGGCTTCGGGAAGTATTTTAAGAAAATGACTTTTGTCATTATCAATATGGTGTTCAGCAATTAATGAAAGAGTTTTGCCGCTTGATGTCTTCAATTTGCCTGATAGAGATATAGGCACTTCTATTTCTCGATAAAACTCCAAATCGACATCAATAATGAGGCTAGGGTTGACAGCTTGTTGGTCAACATAAATTCTGCGGATAGAAACTCTCATATAAATAATTTAGTAGGAAATTAACTATTTTCTATCAAATATTTACGTTAAAACTATAGATTTGGAAAAAAGCAAGCGAAGCGCGCAGCCCAAACCTTACCTAACTAATCTATGCAGTGTTTTTGATAAAATAAAAAGCCGCTCGGTGAGGAACGGCTTTCATGATAATTATAGCTTATGATTTAATATTCATTAGCTAACATCATCGTTAATACTCTAATGGTTATATCTGGATTTGATGGATCTTCAGAACCATCTTCAAGATCATTGCTGTAATAATTAATCTTCCAAATAATGTCATGTTGATTGACTTTGAATGCTCCAAGATCATGCTCACTATAGGGGTCATTCTCATAGTTAAAATCATTGAAATTTCTCAATCTATTTAATGCTTCAAATTTGTCAAACATGTCAAGGCTGCTAAAACCTTGGGTCATAACACATCGTCCACGAGGTGTATTGTCCCAATCAACATCTTGAATGGACAAGCCTATTGTTTTTCGATATGCATCATTTTGTTGTCTAATTTCTTTTATTAATTGATCTGTCATTTTTTTCTCCTTTAAAAGAAAAAGGGAGCCGAAGCTCCCTTTAAGTTAAGATTTCAGTTGTGAAACATTGGGTTTTGTTTGACCGTCCTCTTTTGGTTTGTTTTCAAAAGCCACGATGTCATCCAGAGCAATATTAAATCCATTACCTTTTTCGTGTTTCCACGCGGCGCCAATGCGTAATCGGATGGGACTGCCATTAACGTAGTTGGTTACAAAAAGTGTATGGGTTGGTCTTTTACCTTTTTCCCCTTCTTTGGTTTGTTTTTTGGTTTGTGTTGTCATAGTCAATCTCCTTTTCATGACATTTTAAGTTGATGCCAGACTGATCGGCACAGAATAAGCGACCGTATTTTTTCTCGAAACCACACGTTTATGCGGGCCAGTAGAGAGAAAAAATCAGCGACTGTGCTAAAAGGACTTGGCAGACTTAAAAGATTTTAAAAAAGATTTCGGTAATTAATGACGCACTTAAAAACCATCAAATAATGATGGGAAGGAAAAATAACAAAAATAACGCTTATATTTAAACCACTTATTACTTAAGGCTCTCCCAAAATTTGCGTGCGTATTCCTTCCCCCGAACTCGCGTAAAATATTTATTTGATTTTTCTTAGGAGAGCATATGATCAGAATGTATCAGTGCCAAACGACTGCGCAAGCAAAGGATTATTTCCGAGATGCGCTGTCTAAGGCAGACTATTATTTAGAAGACCAAGAGCTTAATGGGCAGTTCAACGGTAATATAGCCAAGCGATTAGGATTGGAAGGTCAAATCGTTGATACAGATACATTCAATAAACTCTGCGATAATATTAATCCAAAAGACGGCGGGTCTTTAACACCAAGAACATTGAGCGATCGACGGGTTGGCTATGATATCAGTTTTCACTGTCCAAAATCGGTTTCTATAATTCATGGGCTAACCCAAGACAAAAATATCCTGAATTCTTTCGAAGAAAGTGTGCATGAAACCATGCTAGAAATGCAAGCAGATATGCAAGTGCGTGTTCGTTCTCAGGGTCAATATGATGACCGCTCTGCGCCAGAACTGATCTGGGCGAACTTTGTTCACCAAACTGCTAGACCTGTGGATGGTTTGCCGCCCGATCCTCATTTACATTGCCACTGTTTTACCTTTAATGTCAATTATGATAGAGTAGAGGATAAATTTAAAGCTGGACAGTTTCATAATATCAAGCGTGATATGCCCTATTATCAAGCAAGGTTTCACAAAAGATTGGCTGATAAACTAGCTACACACAATTATGCTGTTCGAAAAACCCGAGATGGTTTTGAATTGGTTGTTGTTCCACAAAAGGCTATTGATCATTTTTCCAAACGCACTAACCATATTGGGCAAGTTGCTCAAGAAAGAGAGATTACTAATCCAAAAGAGTTAGATCAACTGGGCGGTCGCACGCGTGCTAAAAAGCAAAAAAGTCTGACAATGCCGCAATTGCGTGAAAAATGGCATGGTCAACTTATTGAAGAAGGTATTGATAGTAACGATCAAAGCGAAGTCAGAACGACGGACAAAAAACTTACTGCAAAGCAGGCTATTGATTATGCGATTAATCATGTCTTTGCACGTAACTCTGTGAAAAGAGATCGGCAAATTTTGGCAGAAGGTTATAAATATGCAGTCGATAATGTTGTTATTGAATTGGACGATGTGGATAAAGCTTTAAGCCAAAATGATGAGGTTTTTAAGATCCCTGTTGGAAACCAACTGCTTTGCACAACAGCTTTGGTACATGGAGAAGAACGTAAAATGGTCAATTTGGCAAGAGATGGTATTGGAAAGTTTCGACCCTTGCAACCCGATTTTGATAAAACTAAGTTTAAGCACCTTAATGAAGAACAAAGCAAAGCTCTGCATCATGTGATGAAATCCCAAGACCGTCTGACCATGATCCGCGGTGGCGCAGGTACTGGCAAGACAACCCTTTTAAAAACAGCCATTCCAACAATTGAAAAGTCAGGTAAACAGGTGTTTTTATTTGCACCAACGGCGGAAGCATCGCGCGATGTTTTACACAAAGAAGGATTTGATAAGGCTGATACGGTTGCAAGGTTGCTAATGGATAAAGAGTTGCATAAACAGATAGACGGTCAGATTATCTGGGTTGATGAAGCTGGAATGCTTGGCACAAAGGATATGGCGAAGGTTTTGGAATTGGTTGATAAACACAAAGCTCGTTTGATCTTATCTGGGGATGAACGACAACATACGGCTGTACAACGCGGTGATGCGATGCGTATTTTAAAAACTGTAGCCCATATTCCCCATATATCAATTAATACAATTTATCGGCAAAAACTCGAGCCTTATAAACAAGCAGTACAATCCATCAGTCAGGGAAACATTGCCACAGGATTTAAACAGTTGAACAAACAAGGTTCTATAAAACAAGTTAAATCCGATCAGGTTGCCGATCATTTAGTTCGGGATTACATAGCGGCTCGAAAGGAGAAAAAGTCAGCTTTGGTGATTTCGCCAACACGACATAAACGACGAGAGATTAATCAAGCGATTCGAGAAAAGTTAAAAGAAAATGGTCTGATTAGTAAACAAGAGAAGACCGTTACCATCTATGATAATCTATATCTCACAGATGCGCAGAAACGGGATATTCGATTTTATAAAAAAGGTCAGATCATACAAACTCATCAGAACATACCTGGTATTAAACGAGGTTCAACGCTGACAATTAGTGAAATTGAAAATAAAACGGTGAAAATCAAAGATGCCCAAGGTAGACATCATATCCTGCCATTACAACGGGCAAAGGATTATGATGTCTATATCAAGCGTGAGATTACTTTGAGTAAAGGCGATGAAATCAGGCTTACCAAGAATGGTATAGACGACCAAGGTAAACGATTGAATAATGGGACAGTTTTAACTGTGACCAAAATCAATCAATTTGGTGAGATTGAAACACTTAAAAAGTCCAAGAATAAGGAAACCCGTAAAATCCTTAAATTCAATCAAGGTAATTTTGATTATGCCTATTGTCATACCTCCTATGGAGCACAAGGAAAGACAGTTGATAGGGTCATCATTGCCCAACCTGCATCAACTTTCCCTGCCAGTAATCAAAAACAATTTTATGTATCCGTATCACGTGGGAGGGAAGGTGTTACCATTTATACCGATGATAAAGAAGATTTGCTCAAAACGATTCAAAAATCAGGCGATCGTCAGGCGGCTACGGAGTTAATAAATGACGATTATTTCAAAACCAGAACGGTTGATATTGAAATACCTAAAACTAAAGAAATAGAAAAACCAGAAATACCAACAAAGGAGTATGAACCAGACCTATAATTTTGAAAATGTGTTTAATTTATATAATAAATAATGACTCTCAGAAGGCTACTATATATAATGTTGGTATCCACTTTAATATCCATTGCAGGAGTATATACAGCATATAACGGTATAACTTCCTCACAGGCATGGATGGAATGGGGTGATGATAGAATATGGAAGATAGATATCATCAGATTATTATATGTGCTTTTAATTTCTATTTTTTTGACAAGAACGACATTGCGTTCTAGATATGAAGAACTTCCAGATCACTACAAATTTAAATTTGATCTTTTGAATATCTCTATAATTGTTTTTTGCATACTAATTGTTACTTATCTTAACTTCATTTATTACCCTCCTAATTTTTGTAAAGAAATTCTTCAAAGTGTATTTGTTTCTGAAGAAACTAAATTATTAGTTAAGCAGAACTATTTTGATCAAATTTACAAACCCTATTTTTTTTATTTTTTCTACACCATCTGTTTATGGATGGGAATAATTGCTCCCACATTTTCGATTTTTGTCAAAGGATTTATAATTGATTATAAGAAAACAAGAAAAATTTTTCATGAGATAAAAAGGTTTGACGTCTCAAAAGAGTTTAAAAAAATCCATAAAAAAAAACCAGACTTGAAATCTATAAAAAGATTACTTTCAATAGTAGAAGACTATAGAGTTAGATATGAAGAATCCCTTAGAGATTTAGTTCAGAGATATGCCCCTATGATATTATTGGTTTTCATTGGTCATTCCACAAATGTAATATACACCTCCTCTGGATTGGATTTAGGAAATAACAGAGAGCTTGCTAATACAATGACTGAAGAAGCGAGATCAAGCTATAATTGGATAGTAACTTTTTATCTTATTGTATGCCTGATATTTGCTTATTATTTCGCAAAGGTTCTAAGTAATTTTTTTAATGTGATAGAAAAAAAATTGAATGATCTAAGAAACTATGTTGAGAGGAATAAATACTCCTTTGAATATAAAAATGAGATAAGAGTTAGAGAAAAGCAGTGGACACTTAAAGAGATCAATATTTTTATTTATCTATGGAATAAAGTATTTAAGACCCGGTCAATATATCTCCCATTCTTAATATTTGTATCAATTATTGTTTGGCAAAGTATTATTAAGGGAAATATAGAATGGTTATTGCCAAAGGAAATAATCGATTTTATACAGGACATTTTTATTCGTGACATTGATGGAAACAGATAATTTACTAGAACATGGGTGATAACTATAGTTTTAAAACCCTGACTCTTGTTAGGCAAAACGGAAAACCAGAAGAAAAAGATGATGCAAATGATTTAAAAGTCTATGAAACGGGTGATACTCGAACCATCGACTTTATCCAAAAGAATGGAACACGACAATGTTTTGCTTATTCACATATGCTGACCGCATGGTACGGCAAAGAAAATGAAGATCGTGTCGTAAAAGTATTTTTTGCTACCCATACCGTTACGATCTACGGTTATTGTTTAGAGGGAATTTATGAGCATCTATGCTCACAAAATATTAAATCAGTAAAAGCACACGATGAGCGATATTCGGATTTAGTGCAAGAAGGAAACCCATTTATTATTAGGTTGAAAGTTGAATGGAGAAATAATGATAACTAATTAGTAAATAATTTATATAACATTAAGAAATTTTAACTTTTTTTTTATTTTTAGCCAATTGCGAATGATTAATATTTTTTAATAGTAATCTTTGAGTAGAGAATCAAAACTTGTGAAATTTAAATCCTAAAATTTGAGTACTAAACAACCGCAAGATACTTTAGCCATATTATCAATAGTAATTCCAGTTCTATTTGCTGGATTGTCATTTTCAGTTTCGATCGATTTTAGCGAATTAGAAAAACTAGAAATATGGCTTTTGTACGGGGGTATGTTCGTTCTTGTTTTAATACCAATTTATGTTTTTTATCTAAATAAGAAGAAGCAACGACAGATCGATGATGAAAAAAATGCAAAGATTGAAAATCTTGAACAAGACAAAACTAAACAAGCTTTGATCATTGAAGAAAAGAAGAAAAAAATAAACCAACTTCAACGACAAATAAATGAAAGGAAAATAAAATTTGCTGATAATATCCCAGAAATTGTTGGTTCTATTTCCTCTTTTTTAAACAACAAACCTAAAAAAGATTCAAAAGACAGTATTATAGAGGATATAGACGTTTTGCTAAATTCGATGGCAGTAATTTATTCAAAATTAAAAAATGCGAAGTGTTGCTTTACGGCAAAGATAATAAGAAGTGATGCTGAAGAAATATTTACTCTTTCGAGAAGTAAAGGACAGGAATTTTCAAAGAGAGAAAAAAGAGAATCTTATATAGGTTCTAATAAATTTGATCTGTTTATTGAAGGGAATAGTGACCTTAAAGCAATTTATGGCTCACAATCTCACGAGAAAGAATTGAAGTATTTAGTCTTTTTTGATAATGATTTAGTGATACGAGAAGGTTTCAAGCATTCGGGACTTAATAATTATCAGGATAAAATTAATGAGCTTGAAGAAGAAAAAAGAAAATTACAAAAGTATGAGAAATGGCCCTTACCGTATAGAAGCACAATTGTTGTCCCTTTGGGTCTAATGAGTAAAAAAACAGATGGTAATGGGGTAATTAAGCATGAATCAGATGTTAAACCATACGAAAGAGTTATTTATGGGACACTCTGCGTTGATTGTGAAAAACCAAATGTATTTGATAAGAAATTAGATACTGCAATTCTTCAATCTCTAGCAGAGTTAATTTACTTAAGACTGAGAGCGTACGAGAGCAAAGGAGGAGAAAATTATCTAGACAAATAGTAAAAAAAACAATAAAAATGAGTTTTTCAAGTTTTAAAAATAAATTATGGATGTAACAATGGTAAAAAAGAAATCTTCAATAAAAATAGAAATGCCATCTAAATTAGCTTTAGGTGTTAATCATTTAAAAAGGACTATAGATGGAGTTGATGATATTTTATCGATATATGCCTTCGGTAAGGAAATTGTTGAAGCTAGAGCCAGAGTAGATAGAAATTGGGAAAATCTTAAAAAAAGATCTGAAGACCATACCCCTTAAATATTTCAAATAACTTCTGTTGCAATAACAATATTTGCAACACGCGCTAACAAATGTTTGTTAGCATACCTCCTTCTACATGTTTTGAAGATAACTTTAGATCTTCAAAGTTAAAGTGAAATTCGTTTTAAAACACTCATTAAAAGCCTTAAACTTCCTCCATTTCCATATTTTACCCTACCTCTTGCCTTAAAAGAATGTCCCATTAGTTGGCATTGAATACGATCTACAATATTATACACTGTTAACCTGTCCTGAAAACTGTGCCTGAAAGAATATAGCGAATGATAAGGGGTCGGTCTTAAACCTTTTTCGGATAGAAAGGCATTGATTTTCTGAGAAAACAGATCAGATTTCCCTTGGTACCTATCAAAACTGTTTGGAAACTTCTTAAATGCTTCTAAGGTTAAACCTACCAACGGAATCTTACGTTCACTTTCTTTAGTCTTTAGTGAATACCCTTTTCTCGGTCTGATATGAATATGTGGGACTTTATGATCAAGTAAAATATCATTTGAGCCATCTAGGTTTAAAAGTTCAATTGGTCGTGCTCCCGTGCCGATACACGCATAGAGAATACATTTCGCTTCTTCTGTGAGGTCATTTAAAACCTCTGGTACAAGTATTTGGTTCTTAATAAAATCATCTGAATAAGGGGAACGGGTTTGTCTATCGGTTTCTTTAAGGTTAATTTTCTTAAAAATCTGTTCAATATTAATATCAAGCTGTTCATGTGTGCTGACCACATCCAAAACTCCTTTAAGGTGCGTAAAATCTTTATTGATCGTATCGGCTCTAATATCCTCTTTTTCTTTGCGCTTTAACCACCAATCACGCAGTTTAAGCATGTCTAGATTGGTGATTGTATTAATATCTTTATCACCAACCTGTTTGATAAAGTTATTAACGGCTTTGACGCGTGGGTTTTTCCATTTACGCTGTTGATCTGGAGTCTTATCAAGCAAAGTAGGTTTGGAATAATCCCAAAACCGCTCCAAAGCTTCCGATAGTTTTAATTTAGGTGGTTTTTCAGCCCCCAGAACAGCCTGAACAATATTTTGATTGTCAATTGACGTTTCAAGGCTGAGAACCCGTCTCACAAGCTCTATAATGTCATCTTCGGCAAGTTTTAGAGTTGGAATATAGGTAAAACCTAGTTTCTTGCATAGATTAACCAGTTCTTTGAATTTATTTGACGAATGACATTTGCCAGTTTCGATAAGCTGTGACCAATATTGTTCAATCTCATCGTTCAAAGCTCTCATACGTCTTAAAGCGGTTTCTTCGCATTTGGTATTGAGTGCGATGCGTATTTTATCTCTGCTGTCATATGCTTTGATAAAATTAGGCACGTGTCGTTTATATACATACCAGCCGTTACGGGTACTGAGATACTTCATTCAAAAACTCCTTCGATCTGCGTTTTGGGCACAAATTTGGGCACATCTGAGACAAAATGTGACCGATCAAAACCGCGCTGATCCTTATTATTGGAGATTTTTCAATGATTTAACGCACATAAAAGGGTGTTAAAATGGAGGAGAGGATGGGATTAGTATTGTTTTCCCCTCTTCCATTAAATCATTGAATTTACTTTATAAAACCATTCAACAAGGATCATCAAGACAAAATTTTGGGCACATATTCGGTCACAAATTTGCATTCTCTATTTGAATAGAATTATTACCTGTTTTCAAAAGAAAGTAAAGCTCTTTGTAAAGCTTGTTCTTGTTTTTCCATTTCGGCAATTTCTTTTTCAATTCGAATGAATATTGATAAATAATGACTTCCATGTATCTGAATAATCTTAGCGATAATAACCTTGCATTTATACAGTATTTCCAATGAGATCGTTTCAGATTGCATAACTTCATTATTCATTACTGGAATGATTTTTTTAAGTTGTTGCTTTGTGCGTTTTTTTTCCAATGCAGTCATCATAGAAACCCTCCTTTCGTTTCAAGATTTTATGATGACCGCTATTTATTTGGACGCACATAGAATACTTGAATACCGCTGTATTAAAGATTCTGAGTGCATGTAGAACTCTTTTTAAGTGCGTCAACTTTTTTGTCTCTGGCTTTTAAGAAAGCCCTTCATAACCAAAAAGGAGACAAAAATGGTCAATATGAAATTTTACTATCCAAATAAAACACGTGATGATTTTTTAAAAGATGTTGTCATTCAATTAATTTTTAGACGTTTAGAATTAGGAATTAGTCAGGAAGAACTAAATTACAAACTTGGGATTGCAGATCGTTTGGTTAACAAATGGGAATGCGGCACAAGAACCCCAATTGCCTTTCATTTGTATTGTTGGGCGGATGCATTAGATGGAAAAATTGTTTTTGTTCCAAACAATTCGGAATCAATATCTTGGAAACATGCTACAGCTGGAATTGCGTCGAATGACAATGAGAAATCTGATGAAAAAGTAAATTACTTACCATTAGATAAGGTAAAACAATCTTAATTCTCAATTATTGATAAGCTAAAAAAGAGGGCGTGGACACCCAAAAGTCCAAACGCCCTCTTTTCTTATTAGTCTTGTATAAGGATTTTGTTTGTATAGAGTGATGATAGTGCCAAATGCACTAATGGTTTTCGCAGACCAAATAATAGAAACCCGTCTTTTCTTTTAAGACTGGGTGATGACATCATGTCCAAGGGTTTGCCCTAAAAGTGTCATGCATCTGTCTATTATGATGCTGCGAACGCCCAGTCACCAGAGATAAGAAGCGTTACAATGGACATCGAAAAGGAACAACTATCAATCGGTTTACTAAAAGCTTTGCAAAAAGTAGGAGAAATGAATGAAATGAAAATTTCTTTTTCACTAGATGATTTCGATAGAGAAATTGTGATTTTCGAAAATGAAAAATTATTAATAATTGAATATGCGGACAATTAGAGCTTATCTTTTCTATTTTAAAAGTCAAATTAAGATTTGATGAAACTTTGTAGACAAGTACTGCATCTTAGTTTAGCACTTACGAGCTATGTTTTAGGAGTACGATGTTACATGTAGTTTTATAATCCTCCTGTCATTACCAATTTTTTCACAACTTCATGTGTAAACTCAATCAATAACTTTTCGCCAATTTTTAATCCTACTTTAAATCCTCTTGCAATGATTTTTCGAATGTTTTTTACAACCTCTTTTTTTGTTAATATCGTTGTTTTCGATTTTGTGTTTTCAATTAATTCAATTGCTCTTTTTGCGTCTATATTATCTTTCTGCATGTTAAAAACTTCTTCTGCTTTGTTCAAGAATTCAACAATTCTTTTTTGTTGGATAATTGTAAAAGGTTTGTATTCAGCGTCATCCTCTAAAATATCAAATTGAGGCTCAATTTCATCGAAGTAAGTTTGTGTGAAATTATCATTAAATAATGGACTTACTTCATTTGACTCAATTAATAACGATGTCCATTTAGAAAAAAATTGTTTAAAATTAGATAATTGAACAGCAACAGTTCTTGGAGCTAAAGTTTCTTCATTATAAGGTTTATATTCAATTGTATATGTTATGTTTTTATGAACATTTTCTAAATTGATATTTTTTATTTCAAAAAAAAAATCACTTTCTAAATCTGAATCTCGAAACTTAGCAATCGAATTTTCATTAAATTCCAATATGAATAAGTTTTGATTTTCTTTATAAACTTCTTCAATAATCTTTCTTAGTCCAACTGGGATTTTATTTTTCATTTTCGCATCTGTTAATCGCTTATTTTATGATTATATTTTCGTTTTCGCACTTACTCCGTTTTTTTTCATAGCATACTATGCGGCACTCAATATTTCTAGTTTTTTTGCAACTGAATAATTCATTTCATCTTCAAGTTTTGTTCGGATAAGATAGTATATAAAATCAGGTATTAGTGGACTTAATACTCTGTTATGATGTATTCTATCTTGAATCTTTCTTAATAGTTCTTCATCTATTTTTGAATCGATATTTACATCTTTCATCTTTGATTCTATAAGATCTCTCAAATGATTGAGATTGTCAATCGATTCCGTATTAGAGCTAATTTCTTTATAGGCAAACATAAAAACAGGTATTGAAGGTAATACAACTTCAATTAAAAAAGTCTTTAAAGTCAAATTATTAAATAGCGAGATTAAAAATAGGGTAATAACTGTAAGAACAGAAAAAATTAGAACCGTGGTTTTGTATCTTTTTCTAACAGAAAAATCATAAGTTATATTTGTCCTTTGACAGAGTAAACTAGCAATATTCGTTTTGACATCCTTGAGATTTAAAGAATACCAACTAGTTACTTTTCGAACAAGAGTTTTGTTTTTTCTTGCTTTTTTCGAGTTTCTTCTAATAGTTTCTTTATCAATGTAAAGTGGGTTTATAGTTTCATTTATTGGAATATCGAGAACTTCACAATCAAATTGCTCTTGAATTGCTGCTGCAATGTTTTTTAACCTCTCTACAACTTTTTCTAATATTTTTTCTCCTATAGCAACAAAGACTAGATATAACGCAAAAATATAGCTCGATTGATCAACTAGTTTTAGATCTAATTTTACGATTAAAGAAATAATAATTGGAAGTGGTATTGTTATAAATATCAATAAACCTTGATAATTTTTCGCTATGGAATAAATAGTTTTTTGAGCGAGTAAATCATCTATGTGATTATCTTGATTTTGTCGTTTTAATATTTTTTTTCCTTTATTAGCCATAGGTTGGAAAATCTGGTCCGAAAACTTCTCGCCATTTACTTATTGATTTTTGTTGATCTTTTTCGCTTATTTCCGCATATACTGCCTCTTTGGCTTTTTGATAAGCCCAATCAGCTTTGATAGATATTGCAGTTTTTTCTGAAAATGTAAATGTGTTCAAATCTCCTTGAAAACCTTTAGGGTCATCTACCGAATTAAATATCGCAGAAGATAGGTAATTGAAAAACTCTTTAATATTAAAATCTATCCATTGGTTTAATTCGCTTTTCGAATTAACAAAGTTTATAACGATGTTTTCAAATAAGTATGAAGGAATTGTATGTGTGGAATTTCTTCTATTCCAGTGCTTTAACGTTCGGATTAATTGAAGAGTACGTCCGTTGTTAGATTGATTTGTATCTGTAACCCGTTTTTGGTCAATTCTCGGATCTGTTGGTTTCCAAGCTCCGTTTCCATCAGGAATTAAATATAAGTCAGTGTCTGTATAGAAGCTAGGAACTATATCAAAAACCCATTCATATGAAACGAGATCTAGCGTTGCAGCTTCTCCTTTACTATGTAAATCTGCGGATTTGTATTGCTCAATTTGGGTTAACGAAAGTTTAACCTTATTTACTAAGCGTCTTGAATTTAGAATATCCAAATCGGATAGGTTTTTTAATCTTTGACCTGCATCTGATGTATGTATTGTATAAACATTTCCAAAGCTTGATTTTGAATATGTTGCACCATCAGCAATAAAACAAAACATTAAATCAACATCGTCTAGTTCTCGGATTTTCGTTTTTCTTTGAAAAGAACCATAGTTGATATGTTTTGATTCGTATTTATAGGGAAAGTTTAAATCTTCTTTATCTTGAAGTCCATTCAATTGACTAAATAACCAAGTTCTACTAGATTTAGCTTTATTACTTCTTTCCGATGATAAATTTACCGTATCAGAATTAAATTCGCTAAAGGATGTATTTACTAATTTTGCCATTTGTTAAATTAATATTGAGCACAACGTTCTAGATCGGCTAGCACAGGATTAAAAGAAACTATTCTTTCGATTAAGCACCAAAACCCCTATTAATTATAGCATCGTTGTAGCTGGGTATTATTCATCTTTCCATTTTTGAAAAGTCTTAATTGTATTTCTAAATCTAGTATTTACATTAAATTCTTCCGGATTATTATTTACGATGTCAAAAACTACCTCTCTATATTCCGTTTTCCAATCTCTATCAGAAATGTAATTATGCAAAACACAATAACAAAACCTATCTAAAGCATTTAGATAATTCTCAAATGAAGTGCCTAATTTATCCTGTAATAATTCTATAATTTCTTTGTTAGGTTTTTCTTTTTTTTCTAAACTAATTTGATATTCACGTATTTGAAAATTTGCATCATCCCAATTAACTTTCCTTCTTATCAATTCGTTTTCAAGTTCTAAAACTGTCATTAATGTTGAATTTTTGAATGTATTATTCATATTTTTCAACTGACTATTCATTTGTTTGATTTGGCTAAAAGCAAAATATAATGCTCCTATAGCAACTAATAATGAGATGATTGAGCAAGTCGCATTGATCCAATCTAATGTACTTATTTCCATTAGTCTCTCAATTTTGCTAAAAGTTTTTGAAGTACGACCTGGGCTTTATTAGAATTCGATATTGAATTTCTATGATCTTGTGATTTCGGTACGGCTTCATCTCCATACATTTTAAAGTACATCATTATTTGAGGTAATGATATTCCACTACTTTTTAATTTTGGAATTACGTCATCTAGAATTTTATCGATGTCTTCATTAGAATTTACATCACTTAATTTACTTAAATAACTTTTAATCAAATTGTCTTTCATTATGTGGTTTTCTTTAATTGGTTGCAACACTTATAAATAACTCATATATACTATATCTAAGGTAATAATTCCTATAGACAGATAGAACTATTTATCTGAGAAGTAAGATTTTAGTTGTTAACAGAAAATGTTAAAAAACTAATTTCTGAGATAATTGTTATAAAGTTAAGGACTATAGGTGTTTTTAAAAGATATAGAATCGAAGATTAATCTTTTAAGTTTAATCAATAATTGTTTTAAGTATGTTTTAGGAAAGTAAAAAAGCCAGAGAGTGATCTCTGACTTTTTCTTTGTTTACCTGTAGCGAGAGGGGGGCACGATCCCCCGACCTCCGGGTTATGAATCCGACGCTCTAACCAGCTGAGCTACCTCGCCATATCTTCGTTTATATTTTTTAAGCCTAATCTCCTGCAATTTTTAGCTGTTACTGCTCACCAAGCATTGGCTTTTTTAAACGGGTGCAAATATAGCCTTAAATTTCTTCTTCTTCAAAATTCAATTCCTAAAAATATTATTGTGCATTTATTTTTTTATCATGAGGAAATCTATATATTGTCCATCATAAACGATATTTGGAATGGACGATAAGATTAAATATGAAATGGAGTTCGTGATTCAGGCGTCACCGCAATTGTTATATCAATATATATCAACACCTTCCGGCCTGTCTGAATGGTTTGCAGACAACGTAAATTCTAGAGGAGAAATCTTTAACTTTATTTGGGATGGCTCAGAAGAGGAAGCAAAGTTGTTGAAACGAAAGAGTGATGAGTTTGTAAAGTTTACCTGGGTCGATCAGGATGATGATTGCTTTTTTGAAATAAAAATTATTGTAGACGAAATTACAAAAGATGTTTCCTTATTTATAACAGATTTTGCCGAAGATAATGAGGTCGAAGAAGCGAAAATGTTATGGGACAATCAAATCTCCAGCCTCAAGCAGGTTTTAGGCTCCTCTTAGCAGTTTTGTTTGAGAATAAAGTATATTTGGCCTTGTTTTTACAAGGCTTTTTTTATGATCAATTTTAATGGGCAGTTGCGTCCTTCAGAAGATACTTTTTTAAATCATAACAATAGGGGACTACGGTATGGCGATGCACTTTTTGAGAGTCTACGAGTGGTTAACGGAAAATTGTTTTTTTGGGAAGATCACTACCTCCGTCTAATGGCCTCTATGCGCATGCTTCGCATGGAAATACCAATGTCTTTTACTTTGGATTTTCTGGCAGAAGAAATACAACAAACATTAGAAGCAAACCATCTTAATCATAAGGCAGCTCGTGTGAGAATTACGGTTTTTAGAGTTGATGGCGGATTGTATTTACCCCAACATCGTGAGGTAGATTACATCATAGAAACACATCCCCTAGAAATGCCATTCTATACCTTAAATGAAGCACCTTATGAGGTGGAATTGTATAAGGATTTCTGGGTAAATCCAGATTTGCTAAGCACCTTAAAGACAAACAATAAATTAGTTCACGTTTTAGGAAGTATTTTTGCTGCCGAAAATAAATACGACAATTGTCTGCTCCTCAATACGGCCAAAGAAGTAGTGGAAGCTTTACAAGGGAATCTTTTTTTGGTTTCAGGAACAACACTTAAAACACCTCCTTTACAAAGTGGTTGCTTAAACGGAATTGTACGTAAAAAACTTATTGGGATTGTTCAAAAATTAGAAGATTACGAACTCTTGGAAACTCCAATTTCTCCCTTCGAATTACAGAAAGCGGACGAATTGTTTATTACCAATGCTATTGTTGGCATACAGCCGATAACAAAATATAGAAAAAAGGAGTTTGCAAATACAGTTGCTAAAGCGCTAGTAGGAAAACTAAATGCGGTTGCACGATTGGAAGCTTAACTTTAATTGAGTCCCGGATTTTCCGGAGCGTTAGACCATAATAAATAGTCCCCACCGAGTTCAATCATTTTTTCCTTCCAAAAAGCACTTGCCGGTTTGCATATAATATCACTTTTGTACTTATTCTGAACAACAATCCAGGACTTACTCGATAACTCCTCATCCAGTTGTAAGGATGCCCAACCCGAATACCCGAGGAAAAAACGAATATCATCAGAAGTGATTTTTTGTTGGTTGATGAGGGCAATTGTCTTTTCAAAATTACCTCCCCAAAAAATACCGTTAGATATTTCGATGCTATCTTCAATTAAATGTGGTACTTTATGAATAAAATAAAGATTATCTTGTTCAACAGGACCGCCATTGTAGACCTGAAAAGGAATGTGTATCTCGGTAATTAACTCCTCAATAGTATAGTCTAGCGGTTTGTTTAAGATAAACCCGATAGAGCCCTCCTCATTATGTTCCGCTAGCAGTACCACAGATCTATTAAATGAGACATCTCCAGTTAGCGTAGGTTCTGCAATAAGGAGTTTTCCTTTATTTGGTTTTAGACTTACCATAGGGTACTATTGTTAATTTAAAAATAAGATAAATCTCTTTAAAAACAAAAGTGTTAAAACAAAAAAGCACTTCGCTAGGGAAGTGCTTTTAATTTTTGTTTGGGTATAGATTAGTTTACCGCATCTCCTAAATCAGAACCTGCTTTAAACTTTACAACATTTTTAGCTGCAATTTGAATAGTTTTTCCCGTTTGTGGGTTTCTACCTTCTCTTGCATTTCTTCTAGAAACAGACCAAGATCCAAATCCTACTAAAGATACACGACCTCCTTTTTTAAGAGATCCCTCAACATTTCCTAAAAAAGATTCCAATGCTTTTTTAGCTGCTGCTTTTGTGATGCCAGCATCAGCTGCCATAGCATCGATTAATTCTGTTTTGTTCATAATTGAATTAAATTAATTGTTGTTATATAATTTTTAAAAGCTAAACAAATTTATACGGATTTACCATTAACACAAGTAAAACACGGGGAAAACAGCGTTTTTGTTGATAACTTCGGGGGTTTGTTGATAAAGTCGCTATTTTTATGGTTGCTTCGCTAGCCCAATGACAGCGCGACTTCAGAATACTCGTGTTGTTTTTGATAATTTTAAACCATTTAAAACTTCAGAAGTCTTCATTTTTCGTTTTCCGGGAAGCTGTATTTCTAATAAATTAATAAACCCGCCTTTTACTGCAACATGTAGCTCTTTTTTGGTATGTACTATTGTTCCGATATCAAGATGATGTTCCGAAAGGATTATAGTAGCCGCATAAATTTTTAGAAAAATACGTTCTTCATTGATTACCAAAGTTGTCCAAGCAGAAGGATATGGACTTAAACCTCGTATATGATTGTAAATAACAGCAATCGGTTTATCCCAAGGAATTCTGCAAGTGTCTTTATGAATTTTATAGGCCGATTTAAGAGTTTTTTCTTCCGTTTGTTTTATACGTACAACAGTATTATTAGCAATTAGTGCTAAGGTTTCAAGTACCAATTTTGCTCCTAATACCATTAAAGAGTCGTGCAAGGTTCCGGCAGTATCCGTATTAGCGATTGTGGTTTTTTTCTGAAGAATGATTTCTCCTGTATCAATTTTGTCATCAATAAAAAAGGTGGTAACCCCAGTTTCTTCTTCTCCATTAATAATAGCCCAGTTGATGGGTGCTGCACCCCTATAGTTGGGCAGTAAAGATGCATGAAGGTTAAAGGTTCCGAACTGTGGCATATCCCAAACTACTTTGGGAAGCATACGAAAAGCAACCACTACTTGGAGGTTCGCTTCCAAAGCAGCTAAGCTTTCTATAAAATCAGGAGCTTTTAAATTCGTGGGTTGTAATACGGGGATATGGGCAGCTTGAGCGAATCGCTTTACGGCCGATTCCTGTAATTTTCGCCCCCTACCTGCAGGTTTATCTGCTGCCGTAATCACCCCTACAACCTCATGTTCGCTATCAACGATCGCTTGAAGTGTTGCTACTGCAAAATCTGGAGTACCCATAAATACAATTCGCAATTTTCTCATTTCTCTGTTAATTTATAACCGTTTTTTGTCGTAACCTCAATTTTTTCCTCTTCCAAAAGGCTTTGCAAAGTATTTAAAACAACTGCTTTCGAAAATGGCAATGCGGCTATCAATTGCCGTGACGTGAGCTCTTTATTTTTTAAAAGCGCAAGAACCTGAGCAGCTATCGCTGTAGTATTAGATAAAGTTAACTCCTTATTGCGTTCACAAATATCGCATTTCCCGCAAGCTGTAGTGTCGATTTCTTCAAAATAAGTTAACAACTGACGCGATCGGCATTGGGTATGGTTTCCAATATAACCGATCATCTGTTTCACCTTCGCTATTTTTAATTCTCGCTGCTTTGTAATTTTTTTTGCAATAGGATTTATGTTCTTATCATCCTCACGCGGTATTAAAAAATGAAGCTGTATGTCGCTGGTTTTAGCCACATAACTAATAATTTCGTCCTTATGAAATTGCGATAAAGCCTTTAACAGCTGTTGCTCGGAAATTTGATTTTTTTTTGCGAGCAGCGCACTATTGATTTTTGTATCGTAATCAAACACCCCTCCATAAGTTCGCAATATATTTTGTAAAATAACAACAGTCCCTGGATGACGTTCCATATAGCTCATAAGTTGCTGTTTGGAAGCAATAAATTGCAAACTTGTTTGTTGCGAGAAGCCCAAGGATAAGGCTATAATCGAATTCTGATCTAAAATTTGAAGTGCATTATGGGTCAATTTTGAAGCCAATGCGTAGCGTTCACAAAAGCTGTTAAAATCAAGAGCGAACGATTCATGTGATAGCTCTCCATACGGAATTTGAAAATAAGCATTTAGCTTTCGATAAACGTGTTTTACAAAAGCAACATCGGGCAATACGTCTACAAATTGCGTTTTTAATTGCGTTTCATCGTTCTTATTGTAAATTAAAGCAGCTTCAGCTGGATTGCCATCTCGTCCCGCTCGTCCTGCCTCTTGCATATAATTCTCCAAACTATCTGGTAGCTGGTAATGCACTACCAACTGCACATCGGGTTTGTCTATTCCCATTCCAAAGGCATTGGTGGCAACAATAATACGTACTTTATTTGCCAGCCAATCCGTTAGCTTTTCTTTGCGCTCGGCCTTAGGTACACCTCCATGAAAATGTGTAGCATTGCAGCCTATTCCATTTAAATACTGTGCGATTTCGAGCGTAGATCTTCTGTTGCTCACATATACTATGGTACTACCACTATATGTGGTGCAAAGTTGTTTTAGGCGGTATTTTTTATCTTCTTCATGGTATACCCTAAAAGCAATATTCTTACGGGCAAAAGAATCTTTTACTACCAAGGACTCTTGCAGCAGTAAATGTTTGGTAATATCTTGAACAACCTGTTTTGTAGCAGTTCCGGTTAATGCAATGAGTGGTACTTCGGGAAATAAGATTTTTAAAAGATTACATTTTAAATACGCTGGTCTGAAATCGTGACCCCATTGTGAAATACAATGTGCCTCGTCAATAGCGATTAGGCGAACCGGTAATTGCTGTAATTTTTCCTGAACCAATTCTTGTTGCAGTCGCTCTGGAGAAAGATATAGAAATTTATAACTTCCATGTTGTGCATTATCTAAAAGTGTAACAACCTCCTGAAAGGGAATCCCTCCGGTTAACGCTATTGCCTTGATACCTTTATTTTTAAGTTGTTGCACTTGATCTTGTATAAGTGCGATCAACGGAGATACCACAATGCAAATGCCTGTTTGCATCAACGCGGGTACCTGGAAACAAACAGATTTGCCTCCTCCTGTAGGTAAAAGTGCTAATACATCTTCCGTATTTTGTAAGGCATTAATGATTTTTTCCTGCGAACCTCGAAAAGAAGAAAACCCCCAATATTGCTGTAAAATCTCAATCGGAGTTTGTTTCACTTACTTATTTTTAAGGTGTTTAAAATAAAGGTAAGCCTTTCTGCAACGGTTCCTATGGGAACCACAATGGGAGTATACCCAAAGCGGGTATAAGTTTGCATTAAAAAATCATGCAAAGCAGTGGCTTCTTCAAATGTTTCCATGCGTTCGTCATCGGCAGCGTAAATTGCTTTCCATGGCGGTAAAATAAAAATTTGATCGTATTGATGTGTTGCGCAGGCATTCTCGAAATTGGAGTCGTAATCCTGTTTAAAAAAATCCATATATGCAAGTACATCCGGAGCAGCCCTATCATAAAATGCATAGGAAACTTTTTGATGTTCAGCATCCTTAAATTGAGCGATCCGACCTTCCAATAAGGTAGTATTAAATTCCAAAGGATCTGAGACAAACAACAAAGGATTAGAAACAAAAGTTTCAGGATCTCCAATTTGTTTGGCATCCGAAGTCATGGATCGAATTATTTCAGGATAACAAAAAAAACCTGAAGCATCGAGAGCCTTTACAATACTTGTTTTTCCTGTTCCTGGAGCCCCGGTAATAACAATTCGTTTGGTATTCAATAGAAAGTTTTAGAGTACAAAAGTAATGAAATACAGTGGAGACAGAAAAATTGCAACCTAAGGTTTATCTTTGCAAAAAAACTGCAAAATGAGTACAGCAAAGTCCGAGGATTTTTACAAACGACTTAAGTCACAATTATTAGAAGATACGACTTGGCCATCAACCTATCTGTATAAATTTATTGTACCTACAACTACCGAAAAAATCGATAAAATTTATGGATTTTTTGATGCCATACCTGGTGCAGTTATAGATTCGAAAAAATCGAAAAAAGGGACCTATACCAGTATTTCAATTCGGGTTAAAATGTCCAACCCCGATGAGGTAATTAAAAAATATAAAGAAGTAGGTACGGTTGAAGGGGTGATATCATTGTAAAATAAATAGTATTTCTTCCATAAATTTGTTAATTTGCAGCCCAAATAAGCGGCTCTTATCGACTTCAAGAGTGTTAGCATAAATTTTTCAATTTGAATTTAGTAGAAAATTTAGAATATAATACAGAGCGTTCAAAGCTCATTATTCCGGAATACGGACGTCATTTTCAAAAAATGGTAGATCATGCGGTTTCCATTGCAGATCGCGAAGAGCGAAACAAAGTAGCAAAGTCCATTATTAGTGTAATGGGAAATTTGCAGCCACATTTGAGAGACGTTCCAGATTTTCAGCACAAACTTTGGGATCAGCTTTTTATCATGTCTGATTTTAAATTGGATGTAGATTCTCCTTTTCCAATCACTTCTAAGGAAGTATTGCAGCAACGTCCTGAACCTTTAGAATATCCTCAGAATTTCCCTAAGTATCGTTTTTACGGAAACAATATTAAGCGTATGATCGATGTTGCGATCAGCTGGGAAAAAGGAGATATGAGAGATGGTTTGGAATATGCCATTGCCAATCATATGAAAAAATGTTACCTGAATTGGAATAAAGATACCGTTGATGATGGCGCTATTTTTAAACATTTGTTCGAATTGAGTGAAGGAAAAATTGATTTAGCTTCTGATGGAGAGAATTTAACAGATAGTGGGCAATTTCTTAAAAATAGAGTGGCTAAATCTAATCGAAACAACAACAACAAGAAGAACCAACGAAACAATAATAATCGCGGTAAAAAGCGCTATTAATTTTCATCACATTTCATGGGAACATTTAGAATTGAGGGCGGTCACAAACTTCAAGGTGAAATAACGCCTCAAGGCGCCAAAAACGAGGCTTTACAGATTCTTTGTGCTATACTTTTAACTTCTGAGGAAGTTGCCATAAGTAACATACCAGATATTGTTGATGTAAATAAGCTTATTAGTCTCTTAGAAGATTTAGGGGTTAAAATTCAGAAAAAAGGAAAGGGCTCATATACGTTTAAGGCAGATGATATTAATTTAGAATACCTGCAATCTGATCAATTTAAACAAGATGGACGTGGATTACGAGGATCTATTATGTTGGTAGGACCATTACTTGCGCGTTTTGGGAAAGGATATATCCCAAAGCCAGGAGGGGATAAAATAGGTAGACGAAGATTAGATACGCATTTCGAAGGTTTCATTAAACTCGGTGCTAAATTTAGATACAATAAAGAGGAATACTTCTATGGAGTAGAAGCTAAAAAACTAAAAGGCACCTATATGCTTTTAGACGAAGCTTCTGTTACCGGAACGGCAAATATTGTTATGGCAGCAGTATTAGCCGAGGGAAAAACAACGATCTATAATGCGGCTTGTGAGCCGTATTTACAGCAACTTTGTAAGATGCTTAATAGAATGGGTGCTAAGATTTCTGGAATTGGCTCTAATTTATTGGTGATAGAAGGGGTTGATGAACTTGGCGGTACGGAACATACAATGCTTCCGGATATGATAGAAATTGGAAGTTGGATTGGCTTGGCAGCGATGACACGCAGTTCGCTTACTATTAAAAATGTGAGTTGGGATGATTTAGGACAAATACCGGCAGTTTTTCAAAAACTAGGTATTCGTTTAGAACGCAAAGGAGATGATATCTTTATTCCCGAACATAAAGATGGGTATGAGATACAAAACTATATTGATGGCTCTATCTTAACCATAGCAGATGCACCTTGGCCGGGACTAACACCTGATTTGCTAAGCATTATTCTAGTTGTGGCTATTCAGGCCAAAGGGGAAGTTGTTATTCACCAAAAGATGTTTGAGAGTCGTTTGTTTTTTGTAGACAAACTTCTCGATATGGGAGCTAAAATTATACTTTGTGATCCACATAGAGCAGCGGTAATGGGACATAATTTTACTTCTACGCTCAAAGCTACAACGATGACATCTCCTGATATTAGAGCAGGCGTATCCCTGTTAATTGCTGCATTATCGGCGAAAGGAACCTCTACGATTCATAATATCGAACAAATTGATCGAGGCTACGAAAATATAGATACGCGTTTGCAAGCCATAGGAGCTAAAATTGTTCGAGTATAAATACTGGAATGCTTAGCTACTACATTTAAATTTTGAACTTCAAATAGTTACTTTTCAATAACACTTCCGTCGGGGTATTTAGCAAAACGTCCTTTTTCTCGTTCATGTACATTATCGGAATGACGCCATGGCCATCCACCAAACTGCGTAACACGATATTCTTGCATTGCGTCTTCAATTTCTGAATCAGTATTCATAACAAACGGACCGTATTTGGCGACCGGTTCGTCGATGGGTTTTCCCTGTAACACCAAAATATGAGATTTTTCGGAACCATTTTGAATTGTAGTGGTAACTAAAGATTGCAAAGCTACTCCATGATCAGGGCGCACCACTTCTTCCTCAATCGTAATGGTTTCACCTTCATAATAGTACACTGTTCTATTGACTGCAGTTTTGGAAGGCGGTAAGGTGAAACTTGCATGAGGATCTAACTGTATATTCCAAATTAAAACTTCATTTTCAGGATCATTAGCCCAAGAATCCGGTGCTGGTGCCGGAGCATTTTTTGCAGCGTATGTTCCTGCAACAACCTTAACAAAAGCACCATTTTCTTGTACAATTGGAATATCTTCGTGCCATAGCATGGCAAAATGAGGCGCCGCAAATTTCTTTGCTTTGGGAAGATTAAGCCATATTTGAAATAATTCTAGTGGATTTTCTTTGTCTTGGTTTAGGAGAGGAAACATTTCAGAATGTTGCACCCCGCTGCCCGCGGTCATCCATTGCACATCACCTTCTCCAAAACGACCCGCGGCACCTAAAGAATCCGAATGATCGCAAAACCCTTTATTTACTATGGTTATAGTTTCAAAACCACGATGTGGATGGGATGGAAAACCAGGTATCGTTTGTCCGTGATACATGCGCCACCCGTCTTTAATCGTAAAATCATTACCTAAATTCCTTCCTTCGAGGGAAGCCGCAGGCCCCATGTCCGCATTCCCTTTGGGGTAATGGTCCAAATGATAGACGCAAAACAAAAATGGATCTTGTGTTTGCCATGGGAAACCTAAAGGAAAAACTTGTATTACTGCTTGCATAAATTAGTGTTTTACGTCATTAATTTCGATCCAATATCCTTCAGGATCCTGAATATAAATTTGTTTTACGCCATCTTTTCTATTTGTGATGGTATTTTTTTTGCCTGGCCAATCGTAAAAATCAACGTGATTTTCTTTGAGATGAGCAATAAATTGCGCTAAGTTTTGAGTGGCAAGGCATAGGTGAATACTTTTATCTTTTTTGAAAACAATACTTTCCTTTCCGATAAGGTGTAATTGCGATTGATTGTGAATTTTAAACCATCGAAATCTTGGATCTTTTTCGGGATGAGGTATTTCCTCCAATCCAAGAATTTTATGGTAAAAATCTCCGGTTTCCTGAAGTTTTGTTACCACTAAAGATTGATGATCAAACTGAAAATCAAAAGATTGCGAAAAAATAGCAGTACTGAATAAAAGGAGGAATACGGTAAAGGTTGTTTTTGTTTTCAAAATATGACTATTAGCGGGTTAAGAATTTAATGATTTTTAAAAAACAGAAGTTGATTGTAATTTATACCTAAAGATAGGGCAGTTCCTTTTTGTATCAAATAGTAGCGCAGCTTTTATTTAAAAAATTGCTGAAGCTTATAGAATTAAAAAAGCATCGAATACTTCGATGCTTTTTTAAAATTAAGAATACTGTGGGTATTAGTTCCTTCCAGCAATTACACCACCATCGGTATCCCAAATGGCGCCTGTAACCCAGGAAGCTTGATCGGAAAGAAGAAAAACGATACTATTAGAAACATCCTCAGGAGTCCCGTTTCTTCCGATAGGGTGAAAAGCATTAAAACCTTCCAGCGCCTTTTCTGCAGCATCCTGTCCGCCAAAAACTCCATGATAAACAGGAGTGTTTACAACAGCAGGTGATACCGCATTAACGCGTATGTTAGCATCAGCCAATTCCATTGCCATATGCTGTGTAAGTGAATGCAATCCAGCTTTTTGCATGGAGTAAGCAGAAGAGGGGGTAGCTTTTACAGCTTGTTTTGCCCACATAGATCCTACATTTACAATAGCTCCTCCGTTTTTTTCTTTCATTTTTTTTGCGGCAGCTTGAGAAATAAAGAAAAACCCACGATTTAAATCCTGATAGGAATCATAGTCGGCCACGGTGTGATCGAGAAAGGGTTTTGGACCAAAAATACCGGATGCATTTACCAAATAGTCCAATTGTTCAAGGCCAGAAATTTTAGCTATTAGTTGTGTTACTTCCGCTTTATTTGTGATATCTACTTTATGCTTTTGCAGCCCGGAAGTAGATGCTACTTTATCAATACTTCGCCCTACAATGTGCACCGTTGCACCTTGTGCTAATAAACTTTGCGTTGTTGCTAATCCGATACCACTTGTACCACCTACAACTAAGGCTACTTTGTTTTCAAATTGTTTCATTGTTATAAATTAAGATTAAATAATATGAACAGACAAGTCTGTCTTTGTTGAAATAAAATTTTTTAATTTAAAATTGCTTCACTGATATCATAAGCCGCATCGATAGGCCATTGTTCTCCATGCAAATAACTTTCTGCAACCGCTCCTTCATAAAGCACATAAATCTGCTGCGCTAATTTGTCTGCCTCAACCTCCGATTTAAGCTCTAAATTTGTTGTTATCAATGTTGTTATTAAACGAATAAAATCCTTTTTTAAACGATGTATTTCATCGCGAATATGGGCATGATCTTTTGGAATTTCTGCTGCTGTTCTAATACACCAACAACCGTTAAATTCCCTACTGTTATAGAATTTTTTAAGAAAATCAAAAAGCCCTAAAATTTGTGCTTTTCCTTTTGATTTTTTTGCAGAAAAACTTCCAATATCTTGTAAAAAGTTGTCGTTTAAATGCCGAAGGTATGCAATACAAATATCGTCCTTAGATTTAAAATGGTTGTATAGCGTTGCTTTAGCAACTCCAGCTTCCTTAATAATCTCATTGATTCCCGTAAGGTTATATCCCTGTTTATAAAATAAATGGGAAGCGGTATCAATTATGTTTTGACGAACTAAAGAATGTTTCACAGGGCAAATATATATATATAATTCAATAAACAGACAAGTCTGTCTTTTTATTATTTAAATACGCGATCTACTACCACATAAGTAATCCCATCTTTCGTAAATTTATAGGAAGTAGGATGGAGGTTGAATTTTTGATAAAAACCCAATTTATCAGTTCTCGCGTTACACCATAATCGAGAAGTTCCCTTTTCTTTTGCATATGCGATGCTATGTGCCAAAAGCATTGAACCGTAACCCTTGCCCTGTTCTGAGACCTTTGTGGCTAGTTTTCGAAATTGGATAGTGTCTTTTTCCTCAAATAAGGAGACTACGGCAAGTAATGCATTTGTCTTAAAAAGACCAAAATGTGTTCCGGTTTCATCTTGGGGTAATTTTATGTAGTTTATCTCTTTATGAGGCCACATCACTGTATGCCGCAATTGCCATGTTTGTTCTGCTTTAATTTGCTTTATTTGAATGCACATTACCCCCTAAAATCTAACTGATTACGTATTGTTATTATGCGATTGGCTTTAGAGCTGCTTGACTACTTTACATGGATTTCCAAAGGCTAAAACATTGTCCGGAATATCTTTAGTTACTACGCTTCCAGCTCCAATTGTAACATTGTCTCCAATTGTTACTCCAGGCATGATAACGGTGTTACCACCAATCCATGCATTGGCACCGATGTGAACGGGTTTTGTAAATGTGGTATAGCTTGCTCCACCACCATCTGGTTTTTTAACGATACGTTCTGAAGCTTTAAGTGGATGACCTGCTGTATAAATTTGCACATACGGAGCTATCAATCCATTTTCTCCAATACTAATGTAATTATCGTCCAAAAAAATACAATTGGTGTTTATAAAAGTATTCGCCCCTATCCTTATATTTTCTCCATAATCACAAAAAAAAGGTGCGTTGATCCAGATGTTTTCTCCTTTATGACCTAAAAGATCTTTAAGCAATTTCTCGGCAACAGCACCATCCATAACTTCCAAATTGTTATAAGTCTGCAACAACTTTCGTGCTTTATGATACATCGCTAGAAGCTCAGGATCTCTAGAATCATAAGGAAACCCAGCAAGCATTTTTTCCTTCTCGGTCATGTTTCGTTATCTTTAAATTGGGTCATCAATTTGGAAAACCTAAGTACCTTAGTTTTGCCCAATAGGTGGCGGTCCTTCAGGCGCGATAGCCTTGTAAACTTCGTTCCCTTTGCGTTTTTGATATTCTGCTTTTACCTTTTCAACCATTTTCGGATTTTGAAAAAGATCTACCATGGTCATCCCCATCGCTTTAGATGCATAAAGCATACCCTTATGTCCAATACTCATACCTCCCGAGGCTACAACAGCCCATGAATGCCATGGGGTATCTTTAGGGGCGGTGGTAACGCCCAAATTAATATTAGCAACATTCCAACTTACATCTCCAACATCGGTAGAGCCACCCCCTGGATGTTCCTTAGTTGCTTCAAGAGGTTTAATATAACTGTCCATACCTACTTGATCCTTACCTGTAACTTCTTGAATCTTTTTTCCAAAAGCTTCTTCTTCTTCAGTATAAGAAATGGGACCAAGAAGTTCTAAATTTTTTTGCATTATTTCTCCTCCAGTACGATTTACTAAAACTTCGTAAATTCCTGAAATCAGAGAGATTTTATAATCAACGTTGGCCAAAATTGCGGCACCCTCCGCCATTTTTTGAACACGCTCATATACCGGTAACATTCCACTTCTTTTGGTATCCCGAACACGCACCCATAGGCGAGAATAATCGGGAACCACATTAACAACCTGCCCCCCATCTTGGATATGATAATGCATGCGTACTGTTGGTTTTACATGTTCTCTATAATAATTAATACCTGCCGTATACAATTCCAAAGCATCGGAAGCACTGCGTCCGTTCCAAGGATCTCCTGAGGCGTGAGCGGCCTGACCAAAAAATTCTACTTTAAAATCTACCAAAGCGAGCGAACTTTGAACATCAGCCTTTATTTCCGCAGAAGGATGCCAACTAATATTAACATCTACGCCATCCCATAGACCATCTCTAACCATCCATATTTTTCCAAAGAACTTCTCTTCGGATGGGGTTCCCATAAACTTTACGGTTCCTTTCAACTTTCCATTAGCAATAAGCTCTTTCACAGCAATAGCAGCACCTAAGCTACCTGCACCGAAAAGATTATGCCCGCAGCCATGACCGGCTGCACCTTCATTCAAAGGTTCTTTAGTAGGGATTGCTTTTTGAGAAATACCTGGTAATGCATCGAACTCACCTAAAACACTAATTACAGGTTTTCCTGATCCATAGGTTGCTACAAAGGCTGTGGGCATTCCGGCAACACCGCGTTCTACGGTAAAACCGTTTTGTTCGGCATAATCAGCAAGAACTTTAGAAGAGATATCTTCTTCAAAGGCAGTTTCGGCCAGGCCCCAAATAGAATCGCTAATTTTGATTAATTCAGCTTGATGATTTTCAACTGAAGCTATTATCGCTTTTTTAGCAGCATTCAGTTTTTGACTATGAATGGTAATACTGATAAGAAAGAGTCCGATAAAAAGGATGGTTTTTTTCATAATAGTAATGGTTACAGATTGTATTTTGTGTTATAATGTGTGTAAGAAGCTGTAATTAATTGCTTTAAGACTTCGATGTTTACCTCCGAAAGTTTTTTGATATATAAGCAAGATTTTCCCGTTTTATGTGGTCCTAATTGTTTCATTAATGCTTCATAACGAGCGAAGCCAGCCATGATATAAATGGAAATATTTTGCTTTCTAGGTGAAAAACCGGTGAGTAGCATAATCCCCTCACGTCCGGTCGCATATTTGTAATGATAGCTACCAAAACCTACGATACTGTTCCCCCACATTATTGGATCATGTGAAGTTACTTCTTGCATAATACGCAGCAACTCATACGAATCTTTACGTTTATTTTCATCTTCAACTTTAGCCAAAAAATCATGTACTGATAAATCGGTAGGAATAGTTTTATTCTGACTCATATATAAAATATAAAGCGCTTTAAAGATACTGATTTCTAGAAATAAAAAAAGCCGTTGCTACTCTTGAAGGAGATCCGCAACGGCATTCGTATATTGTTGAATAACGATCTACATTTCGGGCATATCGTAAAAAAATTGTTCACTTGCAATTTTCCCGTTTTTTACACCAAAAACACAAACTTCTTCCATTTGCTGGCGACCACGATCTTTAAACGTTACATCAAAACTCATCTTGGTTGTAAAAAAACTTCCAGCTACGATCGGATCAGAGATATCTCCTCCGTGAAATTCCGCTACATTAGCAAGCCAGTCCTCACTTTTTTTATATACCTCCTTGATTCCGGTATGTAATCCATCCGGCATACCCGGCATTTCCTTACTTACCACATCATCGGCATAAAGTTCATTAATTGCCTGTAGATTCTGACCTTGTCGGCACATGTCTACCCATTTGTTTGCTACTTCTTGTGTATTCATTGTTGCTTGTTTATGAGGTTATAAAGTGCATTGAATTTAAGAATTTTGCAGTGGGCATGCCTTTAAAAAAAAGTTAATTTATGATAAGGTTTTAGCTTAGTTGAATTACTCCAATGCTTTTTTATACACGGTCAAACAGCGTTCTCGAGCCATTTTATGATCTACAATCTGGGAAGGATAAGTTAGCTCTTGAAAATCAGGAACCCATCGGTTAATATAAAGATGTTGTTTGTCAAATTTGGTGATTTGAGTGGTAGGATTGAAAATTCTAAAATAAGGTGCGGCATCCACACCGGTTCCTGCCGCCCATTGCCAATTCCCAACATTGCTACTGAGTTCGTAATCCAACAATTTCTCAGCAAAATAGGCTTCGCCCCAGCGCCAATCAATAAGCAAATGTTTACATAAAAAACTAGCCACCAGCATTCGTACACGATTATGCATATGCCCTGTGGCATTTAATTCGCGCATACCGGCATCTACTAACGGATATCCGGTTTCACCTTTTTTCCATAAATCAAATTCTACGAGATTGTTTCGCCATACAATGCGATCATATTTTGATCGAAAAGACCGATGTACCGTATATGGAAAATGCCATAGGATTTGCATAAAAAATTCCCTCCAAATGAGTTCGTTCCAAAAAACCTCATTTTTTTGTTGAATAGCTATTTGAATAACTCTTCGAATAGAAATTGTACCAAAGCGAAGATGAACGCCTAATCTTGAACACCCACTCGTACTGGCTGGAAAATTTCGGTTAGCCTCGTATTGATTAATAAAGTCCGCGTCTAATCGGTAAGGCGGTACTTTTATGGAAGAGGTTTTAAAACCAAAATGATCTAAGTCAGGTAATTTTGAATTGACAAGCTTGCTGAATGTACCTTTGGTAGCGGATAATGCGACGGTGGTACAATGTTTTTGAGGGTTAAAAGTAGCCTTCCATTTTCGCATAAAGGGAGTATATACAACATAAGGATTACCATCTTCTTTTACAATATCTTTTTTTTCAAAAATAACTTGATCTTTAAAAGTAAAAAAAGGTACATTTTGCGCTACTAGTAGTGACTCAATTTTAAGATCTCGTTTCAAGGCATAAGGTTCGTAATCGTGATTGGCATATACCTGATGTATAGCATATGTGGTGAGTAATCGTTTAAAAACAGCGATAGGTTCACCATGAAACACTGTTAAGGCACTTTGAAATTCCTGATGGAGTTGTTTGTTTATTTTTTTTAATGACTCATGTATAAAACTAACTCTGGCATCTTTTTCTGGTAGGGCATCCAAAATTTCACGATCAAAAATAAAAATTGGGAATACTGGATATCCAGATGCTAATGCTTTCGTCAAGCCAGTATTATCGTCAAGTCGTAAATCACGTCGAAACCAAAAAACAGCTATTTTTTGCGTCATCATTTATGCTAAAAAGAATTGAAAACTAGTTCATTAACAGCGCCATCTACCTTTCCAAACAACGCATTCAATTTTTCTTCTCGATAATTAAAAATAGATTTGAGTTGTTTTCTTACCAGTAACGGATGTGCTAGTTGTCCTAAAATCCCTAAAGGAATTTTGTAATCAATCAGATCTTCCATGAGCACACCTTGGTCAACGGTTTTAAGGAAATGTTTATGATGCCATAGGGCGTAAGGACCAAAACGCTGTTCATCTACGAAATATGACCCCTCTTTTACATGGGTGATCTCGGTAACCCATTTGGACGTGTACCCAGGGAAAGGAGAAATTTTATATTGAATAATTTGACCAGGAAACATGGGTCTATCGGCTCCTGTTAAAATATCAAAACCCATATGTGAAGGGGTTATTGTTTTTAGATTTGCAGGATTCGATAAAAACTCCCAAGCCTTTTCTTGTGTGATCGGTAATAGTTGACGGGAATGTAACTGGTAAAGCTTCATACTTGAATTTTACCCAAAGATACACTCTATTTTGTTTAATAAAAAAACAATAAAATTAAACAATAATGAAATTTAGTCTTCACAACAATTCGGTCCTTTAAGTAGTCTACATAAAGGAATAGCTAAAAGTGCTCCAATTATCGGGGCTAACAGATATAACCATAAATTTTCTAAATGCCCTGAAACCAAAGCCGGACCTAGAGAACGCGCAGGATTCATAGATGCATTTGTCATAGGACCTGCAAATATGGCCTCTAGCATTACTACCCCCCCGATGGCAAGACCTGCCACAATACCTACCTCTTTAGACCCAGTAGATACATGAATAATAACCATCATAAGAAAAAAGGTCAATAAAATTTCCAAAACAAAAGCTTTGTAAGGTTCAAAGTAGGGATCAACAGCGGGTTGTGTGCCACCCAGCCATTCGCTTTCCGGAAAAAGAAATAGCAAAATCAAACTAGCACTTATGGCTGCTAAGCACTGGGCTATAACATAACCGGGAACAGTTTTCCAACGAAACTTTTTTGCGAAAGCAAATGCCAGCGTAACAGCAGGATTAAAATGCGCTCCTGAAATATCTCCGAAAGAATAAATCATTGCAATAATAATAAACCCCCAGGTAATACCAATACCTACTCCTCCAACATTACCGCCAGTGATTTCATTAATAGTCATTGCGCCTGTTCCGCAAAAAACCATAGTAAACGTTCCAATAAACTCTGCCAAAAGTGGTCGTAAGGTTTTCATGGCCGTAAAATTAAGCGTTTTTATAGCTTTTTAAGATACAAATCTTATTTAGTTGGTAACTAAACCTATTTTTTTTAAAATCAACTAGTTTTTTAGAAAAATGCAATTCAAAATTGTACTTTGGAAGGTTAAGTAATTCTTGTATGCGAATTGTTGTACTGTATTTTATTTTGGGAACATCATTACTTTTTGCACAGGAGAATGTGGAGCAAATAGGTGTACTTTCTAACGTGCTGAATGAAGCTTCAGGCTTGGTTTTCCATAACGATCGTCTGATAACACACAATGATTCAGGGAACGAAACTTTGCTGTTTGAATTGGATAGTACTTCTGGAGAGATTCTAAGAACGATTACGGTAACCAATGCGGTTAATGTTGATTGGGAGGATATGACTCGAGATGACACCTATTTTTATGTTGGTGATATCGGTAATTTTAATGGAGATCGTGAAAATTTAAGAATCTATAGAATTCTAATTTCGGATTTTGAAAATTCAGATAATGTAACAGCCGATATCATTGATTTTGCCTATGAAGATCAGCTGGACTTTACAACAAGTCCTAATAGTGACTGGGATGCCGAAGCCTTATTCATTTTAGATAATCACCTGATCATTCTCACAAAACAATGGCAGAGTAATGGCACAACAGCCTATAGTATTCCTGTTACCATAGGGACGCATCTTGCCGAAAATATAGGAAGCTTTCCAATTGATGGCTTAGTAACTGGAGCTACATATAATCCTACTATGGATGTCGTGTTCATCTGTGGTTATTCTAGTCTATTACTTCCTTTTTTGTCGCATACCACTAATGCCAATCTTCAAAATATTTTTGGAGATGAAGTAATTCGTGATGCGCTGGATATTGGATTTGCTCAAGTAGAGGCCATTACCCATACAGAAGGCGATACTTACTTTTTTTCTACAGAGAATTTCACCAGAAATACTCCGGCAATTAATTCCCCAGCTCGCCTATTTTCTTTTTCATTTACTATGGAATCAGAAGAGGAGGAACCTGAAGAACCTGCTGAAGAACCCATTGTCACTAATACCATTCTTCGTGTATATAAACCTCCTGGTTTAGGAGTTTTAAATTATGAAATTGAAACCAATAACACGGTTTTTGGATGGGCTATTTATGATGCATTGGGAAGAACCGTACAACTTCAAATGGCACCTGTATTAGATCAAAGCACAATAGACATTTCTGGCTTGGAATCTGCTGTTTATTATCTTACTTTTTTTAGTAATAATGACCTCATCAGTGCGGGATTTTTAGTTGATTAAGGCAATTGAAATCCTGTTATTTAAGGATTTCTTAACAAGTAGACGACGCCTTTATCTTTAGTTTTGCAAAAACAAAACTATTTTACAGATGAAAAAAATAAGCCTATTCCTTTGTGCTGTATTTGCTACGATTGGCATGCAAGCACAAATAACAACACCGCAACCTAGCCCTAGTGCTTCTTTAACGCAAACAGTAGGACTTACCGAAGTTAGTGTGGATTACTCAAGGCCTTCGATGCGAGGAAGAACAATTTTTGGAGATTTAGTACCCTATGGAGCTATTTGGAGAACTGGTGCAAATGCAAGAACTAAAATTACCTTTAGCGATAATGTATCTATAGCCGGACAGGAATTAAAGGCTGGAACATATGCAATTTTCACGAAGCCTTCTGCAGAATCATGGGAAGTATATTTTTATACTGAGTATCAGGGAGGTGGATCCCCTAGAGAGTGGGACGATAGTAAAGTAGCAGCGAAAACTACAGTTCCTGTTATACCTATGCCGGTATCTATAGAAACATTTACCATTACTATAGATGACCTTACAAATAATTCAGCTGCTATAGGAATTTTATGGGAACGCGCTTATGTAGGCGTTAAGTTTGATGTTCCTACAGATTCAAAAGCAACTGCTAGTATAGAACGTGTAATGGCTGGTCCTGGAGCCAACGAATACTATGCTGCAGCGTCGTATTACGAAGCAGAAGGAAAAGATTTGAATAAGGCCAAAGAATGGATTGATAAAGCGGTAGCTTTAGATGAAAAAGGAGAATGGTTTTGGATCATGAGAAGACAATCCTTAATCCATGCAAAATTAGGAGATAAAAAAGCAGCTATTGAAGCGGCAAAACGATCATTATCCGCAGCTGAAAAAGCAGGGAATCAAGACTATGTTAAGTTAAACAAAGACTCTTTAAAAGAGTGGGGCGTGCTATAAACATAAAAAGTATTGAAATAAAAAAAGCCTTAGCATTTGCTAGGGCTTTTTTTATTTTATGTCTTAATTGGAGGATTTCGCAATAAACGATCAAAACCTTCCCCTAAACAAGCGATAATAATCACTAGCGCACAACCAATAAAGTTGAGCCATAAATACCCTAATTTTTCCTGTCCTGAGGGATAAATATGAATAAGATTATAGTAGATAATGCAGACAATGATTTGCGTTAGAATAGCGCCAAAGAAAACCGAATTTCCTTTAATAAATTTAAAAAAGAAAGCTAACAGAAAAATACCAAGAACATTACCATAAAAGATGGACCCAATAATATTTACCAATTGTATTAGATTGTCAAACAGATTGGCCACACTGGCAATTGCAATGGCAATAATCCCCCACATTAGCGTAAATCCTTTAGTGGCAAGCACATAATGTTTTTGGGTGAAATTTCCTTTTTTATTTCTTTTATAGAGATCCAAAGCGGTAATTGTACCCAGAGCGTTTAATTCAGATGCCGTAGATGACATTGCAGCTGAGAGAATTACAGCCAACAATAAACCAATTAAGCCTTTGGGCAAATGGTTTAAAATAAAATGAATAAAGACATAATCTTTATCGTTAGTCTCTGCATCTGGATTGGCTTTTTTGATAAGAACTTTTGCCGCTTCCCTATTGTTTTTCTCTCGGGCGTTAATAGCCATAATATTTTGTTTCGCTTCTATAATGGCGTCATACTCTTTAAGTTCTAAAGCGGTTGAAAATTTATTTTGTGCAACTTTTTTTTCAATTTCTAAAGCCTGATGCCCTTCGGAGAGTAACGAATAATCTTCCGCATATTCAGAACTCATTACCGAATTGGTGGCGGCAGGATTAAAATTTAATGGAGAAGAATTATACTGATAGAAAAGAAAAACCATGATCCCCACCAAGAGGATAAAAAATTGCATTGGAATTTTAAGTATACCGTTAAAAATCAAGCCCATCTGACTCTCTCGAACAGATTTTCCCGATAAATACCGTTGCACCTGACTCTGATCAGTTCCAAAATAGGCAAGAGCCAAAAAGAAACCCCCAGTGATACCACTCCAAAATGTATACCTACTGCCCGCATTGAAATCAAAATTTAAAATATTTAATTTCTCGCTTGCTCCTGCCATTTTAAGGGCCTTGCTAAAAGTAATATCATTTGGCAGATACCCTACAATGTAGAAAAAGGCAACAAACATTCCCGTGATAATAATAAACATCTGTTGCTTTTGTGTAGTATTCACCGCCTTTGTGCCACCGGTAACGGTATAAATAATAACCAAAATACCAAGAATAACTGTAAGTGTTCTGAGGTTCCAACCCAATACAGCAGATAAGATTATTGCCGGAGCAAAAATGGTAATACCTGCGGCTAACCCCCGTTGGATAAGAAAAAGTATTGCAGCTAATGTTCTCGTTTTTAAATCGAAGCGTTGTTCCAAAAACTCGTATGCCGTAAATACTTTCAGTCGATGGTAAAGCGGAACAAAAACAATACAAATTACGATCATTGCCAAAGGAAGGCCAAAATAGAATTGTACGAAGCCCATACCATCATGAAACGCCTGTCCAGGGGTGGATAAAAAAGTAATAGCACTAGCTTGTGTAGCCATTACGGATAGACCAATAGTCCACCATTTAGCTTCCTTACCCCCCAAAACATAATCACTAACGTTTTTGCTTTCCTTTGTTTTCCAAACGCCATATCCTACGATAAAGAGTAATGTACCCAACAACACTACCCAATCTAAACTGCCCATTCCCATACTATTCGTTTATGATCATCAAGAGGTAAAACAATATAATATAAAAGATATTAAGTAGAATTAACAGGGTGTATTCTTTCTTCCAAACAAATTGGTCTTGTTGCATTTTATCCTTTTATTGGTTTTTCTTGCTCGATTTTTTCACGGCCAATAGATAACATATTGGCAAATAGTTTAAATGCACCGGGTACACCTGCCGGAAGTTCTCTAAAGAAGCTAAGACCAGTGTATATATAATTTCCTTTGCCATAAGGAGCTACAATTAAACTTCCTGTTTTTGGTGATTCTCCTTCGTCATTCATGGAAAGTATTGGCGTGAATTCCGGAGCCCATTCTTTTGGAAAATAAAGACCTCTTTCTTGAACCCAACCATCAAAATCTGCTGTTGTGATTTGATTTGGAAAATTAACAAGTGCATGATCTTTTGCTAGAATATTCACCTCAGAATTTTCATTGGTTACCCGATCTCTTGAAAGTGTTAAGGGGTAGGGGGCTAGATTTTCTATATTCAAGCCACGACGTCCTGTGGTATTATACTGTATAATCAGATTACCTCCTTCTTCAACATAATCCAATAAAAAGCGCTGTTTAAAACGAAGGTCTTTAACCACATTATAAGCTCTAATACCCAGCACAACAGCATCGTATTTAGAAAGGCTCCCAGCATCGATGGTAGCGGGATCTATTTTATGCACGGTATATCCAATTTGCTCCAAACTTTCTGGTATTTTATCTCCAGCTCCGGCAATATAACCTATATGTTCTCCAGCGCGTTGCACGTTAAGTCGAACTACCTTTGCCTCTGATGGCAATAAAATAGATTGTTTGGGAACGTGATCATAAGAAATTTCAACCAATTCGTTGGTGTATTTTTCATTGTCAACCGTTACGATAGGAACTATTTTACCCTGACTTTCATTTTTGGGAGGAGATACTTTAAATAAGACTGTTTTTTCATCTCCTTTCTGGGCAATAGAAAATTCGATGCTTTTAGGGGTTACCTGCCAGTTATCAGGAACCTTTAGTTGTACCGAACCTGTAATATCAGGAGCACCGGCTTTTATTTTAACGGGAATATCTTTGGTTTTGGTATCGGAAAATATCAGGACTTTATCTGCCATGAACGAAGTGACCTTTGGCAATACTTCAAATGGTTGATACAATTCCCCTTTATCTGGTTTAGAAAAACGAAATACTACCGCTTTGGTAAAGGTGATCGGTTGCTCATTAATCAAAACATTAAATTTCACATGATATGTTCGCGGGGTTTCTGGTTTTCCAATGAGGTTTTGATCTTTTACATGATACAATCCCAAACTTCCTGGCTTCATAAGCCAATAGGGACTAGTAAAATCTTCATTAAGTGCAGTTTTTAAAGCGATTGAAAAATTTTCTCTTTTATTTGAGGTAAGCTCTAATGCCGTATTCTGGATTGCGCCAGTAGGCAATAATTCTAATGAATTTAGCGTAACTGGGGCGGTACTTCGATTTAATACTTCAATATTTACCTTTGTTTCCCCACCAGGATAAATATTAGCCTCCTGAGCAGAAGCTTCTAGGTAAAGACCAGAAGCCGCCAAAATAATTGTTTTTAACTCTTCTGCTTTTATTGTTTTCCAATGTTCATCAGAAAGTTCATTAATTAATCCATATGCTTTTATCAACTCCGGAAGATGGGATGCAGGGTTTACAAAATCAAAATTCTCTTCAACGGCATATAAAATGTTTCCGATAGCCGCTCCACCCTCAATTCGTGACCAGGTAGTATTGATACCGTCAAAAAGGTCATTTTTATTTTTGGGAAGATCCCCTTTGATTAGTTCAACGTATTCCTCCTGACTACCACGAGTCGTAATACGCCCGAAGCCCTGGCAAAGATGTTTACTGCTAGCCAAACTTGCAATCTCATTATTTGATAATCCTTTTAATGGATAATAGACCCCTACATCAACATTTGATAGGCGAGTTTTATCTGCTTTTTCAAAATTTTCACGACTGCCATAGAAAAACCAACTTGTATTAAAAAATAAGCGTCTAGGTTGCCATACGCTAGTTTTGTCAAGTTGCTCTGGAAATTTAGTAGTATCATTTACCAAATCAAATGCCTCAACACCTAGCATAGCGGAACTGGTATGATGTCCATGCGTAGTTCCTGGAGTACGATGATCAAAACGGTTGATAATGATGTCCGGCTTAAAGTTTCGTATGGTCCAAACCACGTCACTAAGTACGGCTTCCTTATCCCAAATTGTTAAGGTCTCATTGGGGTGCTTAGAAAAACCAAAATCGTTAGCTCTTGTAAAAAACTGAGATCCTCCATCTACGCTTCTTGCGGCTAGTAATTCTTGGGTGCGCAATACTCCCAATAGCTCTCGCAACTCAGGACCAATTAAATTTTGCCCTCCATCTCCACGAGTAAGCGATAAATAGGCTGTCTTTGCTTTAACTTCATTAGATAAGTAAGAAATCAATCTTGTATTTTCATCGTCTGGATGAGCAGCAAGGTATAATGCCTTCCCTAAAAAATTCAATTTTTGAAGAGAATGATAGATATCATTAGAAGAGGGTTTTTGAGGAGCTTGGGCGGGCGTTTTTTGAATAAGAAACAGTATGCTAAAAAGCAATACTAGTATATTACGCATAGTTCGGAAATTTTGTTAAAACCAAAGATAGAAAGATTAGCCACCAAGCATACCTCTTTTAGAACTTCTTTAACATCAGTATAGGAAAACAATACCTACTTCATTTTAAACAATTGAAGAAAAGAGTGCTACCATTTTATCTAAACCGCATTATTTAAATGATTGTAAAAATTACTTTTTTAGATGATAAATGTCCACATGGTTGGTGATAATTGAAGTTAAAGTTGCCTGATATCCAGATTAGCTCAAATAATTGCGTATTTTTAGTTCATAGATAAATAGAAACGTCATATCTGCATATAGCGGATAGAAAAGGGTCTAGAACATCTATGAAAATAGAATTGCTGTGAAATTAAACTCCCTACTAAGACTTTTACTGGGCGGTATCGTATTGTTTTTAGTAACCAACTGCGTAGAGCCTACAGATCCTGAATTTGACTTAAGAGAAGGCCTCGTTTTTGTAGATGCTTTTCTTTCTACAACTCCCGAGAGTTCTTTTGTAACGATCACAGAATCGGCTTTTAGTTTTGATCGGCTGATTCGAGATTTTGTTTCCGGAGCTACTGTACAATACCGAAATACAGATACCAATCAGCTTATAGAACTTACCGAACAGGAAGGAACCTATTTACCACCGGCAAACTTTGTTGGATCTGTTGGTGAATCTTGGGAATTGCGTATCACTTTGGCAGATGGAAGAACATATCAATCTTTGCCAGAACGGATACGAGAACCGGTGGAAATTTTAGATATTCGATCAAATTTTAATCCTGATTTAATGTTTCGGCCTACGGCAGATCGTTTTGTGCCAGGACATTCCATAGCTATTGACTTTAATGATCCACCAGATGAAGAAAATTTTTATTTCTGGTCGTTTCGTTCCTATGAGCAATTGGTTATTTGCGAAACTTGTGAAGATGGAATCTTTAGAAATGGTGCATGCGAGCCTAATGCCCCGGGTACCAATAGAAGAGAGTTTTATGATTATGTTTGTGAGTCGGACTGCTGGTTTTTACGTACGAATGAAAATATTAAAATTTTCAGTGATGAATTTACAAACGGAACTACGATTAATAATTTACCCGTCGCCGACGTTGTTCTGTTTTCGGGAGAGAATATTGTTGTGCAAATACAACAGTTTTCTCTTACGGCTTCAGCTTATGAGTTTTATCGCGTGTTACAAGATCTTGTAGATAATAACGCAAGTATAAATGCGCCCCCACCTGCAGCCTTAGTGGGAAACATGTTTAATCCAAATGACGATACCGAATTTGTACTGGGCAGGTTTACCGCAGCACCATCTACCACAAGAAATATCTTTATAGACCGAAGAAATATCCAGGAACAACCCTTGGATTCAGAACGTTTCTTTTTCGAGGCATGTAATGAAGTGTGTCCAATCATAAATTGTCCACCAATTAATGAGCCGGGTTGCGTAGAAGTATTGATGGCACCATGCGAAGAAACAAGATTTAAAACAGGTATTACTCCAGAAGGATGGATAGATCTAGAATAGTATTTTTACAACATAAGGTTATTAAAATTGTATTTAGCCTTAATTTACTTATAGCATTTTGTAGTACCCATATATCCCATGGGCAAAACACGACTTATGAATTATCGTTTAGGGTTTCGGATCTTGTTGAATATACGCCCATAGGTAATGCTTCCATTTTTATTCAACCGTGCAACTGTGGCGGTATTTCAGATCCCTATGGTAATTTTGCTATAAGGTTACCAAAAGACACTTATACAATTCGAGTTAGTTTTATTGGCTTTGAAGATTATGAGCAGGAAATTACGCTTGATAAAGATACCTTTATAGAAGTACCTCTTGCTGAAGAACGGGAACAGCTATCAGAGGTAATTGTTAAGGCAAAAAGTATAAACGATAATGTTGAATCCCCCCAATTGGGGGTATTGCAACTAAATGCCAGAGAACTATCAAAAATACCTACAGCTTTAGGTGAAATAGATGTGCTTAGGAGTGCAATACTATTACCAGGGGTTAATAATGCCGGTGATATTAGTAATGGACTCTCTGTACGAGGAGGATCCTTAGATCAGAACCTATTGCTATACGACTACGCCCCGGTTTTTAACCCTACACATTTATTTGGTCTATTTTCAATATTTACCCCAGATGCAGTTTCCTCAGTAGATCTATATCGCGCAAATATTCCTGCACGTTTTGGTGGGAGGGTAGTTTCTGTATTGAATGTAGGGGTAAAAACTCCGTATGTAGATAAATTAAAACTAAGTGGGGGAATTGGCTTAGTGTCGAGTCGCCTGCAAATAGAAACGCCTATAATTAAAGATAAACTAACGTTATTGGCAGGAGTTAGAGGAGGTTTTACAGATTTTTTGTTACCTATTTTTTCGGAACGACTGCAGAACACCAGAGCTAATTTTGGAGATGCAACAGTTAAGTTATTATACCTCCCAACAGAAAAGGATCAGATCGCTTTAACGGGTTTTTATACCAGAGACTTTTATCAAGTAGATTTAGTCACCAGAATTGGTAATATCAATGCCGAAAACAATCAATATGATTTTGGAATTCTAAATGGAACACTAAACTGGACCCATTCGTTTGACGATAAAACGAACCTAAGAACCATCTTCGTAGGGAGTGATTATACCCCTAAAATAATCTTTCCAGAATTTGAAAGTACTAACGAAATTGAATACGAAGCCAGTATTAATTATTTAAGCCTCAATCCAGAACTTTCCAAGGAAGTTAATGAAACGTTAGATTACTATATTGGCGCTCAGGCGATTCAATACAAAATTAATCAAGGTAGTTTAGATCCAGGAAATTCTTTAGGTGTATTGCCAATTTCTTTAGGAACTGAAACGAGCTATGAGTTGGCAACCTATGCGAATGTAAATTGGAATCCTTCAAAATCACTATCACTATCTGGAGGCCTTCGTTTTAACTACTTCACTTTTGTTGGCCCATTTACACAAGGAAATTTTGGAGCGGATGGAGGATTGCTAAGTACGGAGTTTTTTGAAAGAGGTGAAGAAGTTGCCTCATACAATGCCCTAGAACCAAGATTAGGTGTGGCATGGAAATTAAATGAAAACACTTCAATAAAAGCAAGTTATGCACGAATAAATCAATACCTACAGAATATTTATAATAGCACAACTCCAATACCAACATCCCGGTATAAAACGGCAGATCGTAATATTTTACCACAAATAGGCGACACCTACGGCTTAGGCTTTTATAAAAACTTTAATGATGATGCGATAGAATTTAGTATAGAAGCATATTACAGAGATACTCAAAACATATTAACCTATAGACCTGGAGCAGATTTTTTTCTGGAAGAATTTATAGAACAAGATGTAGTTCAAGGAAAAGGGGAAGCTTACGGAATTGAATTGAGTTTTAGAAAACCCTTAGGAAGAATCAATGGGTGGTTTAACTATACATGGTCTAGAAGTTTTTTACAGTCGTTCAATGAAAACTTAGGGGATCGGATTAATAATAACCAACAGTTTCCATCTGATTTTGACCGTCCACATGTTTTTAATGGAACCATTAATTTTGAAGGAGATCGCTACAATGTATGGAGTTTAAATTTAACAGTACAAACAGGCAGACCTTTAACAGTTCCAAATGGTACGGTGAGCATAGGAGATATTGAGGTTCCCATTTTTTTGGAGCGAAACAATGCTCGTTTACCGACGTTTCATCGCCTAGATTTTTCTTGGAAAGTTAGAGGGCAACGGAAAGAAAACAAACGGTGGATTGGCGATTGGATCTTTACCATGTATAATGTTTACGGACGCCGAAACCCATTTAATATTTTTTATACGCAACGTGAAGTGAACAGAATACCTGGGTCTGATTCGTTTGGGGCCAGTCCATTAGGAGCTTTTGAAATTTCAATATTAAATAGCCCGCTGTTCTCGCTAACCTATAACTTTAAATTTAGGTAATAAATTTCGTTTATGGTAATCCCAATTCTTTGCGCAATGCAAGATCTTTGTTTGAATTTTTACCCCAATATGCAGACTTAATGGAAGCTATTTTAGTTGCCGTTGAAGTAAGCGTTTTGGCATTGGCACCGAAGCCACTTTTAAAACTTTCTGTCCAACCTTCTACGGTATAAGGGAAAGCAGTAGTAAAATTAATAGCTAGTGTACGATCTAATTCAGGATAGGTAATTGTATAGGTTTTGATACCATCCTTCTCTGTAAGTTCTGCAGTAATGTTATATGCCTTAATTTCTTTGTGACGCAATCGGATATACTCTAAAGATGGAATCATTTGCAATTCTCCAACCGGTAGGTCCTCCGGATTAACCCGAATTTTGTTCCAAATCTCATTTTCCAGCAGGTTTTTTGAAAGACGTAACGTTCTATCTGATTCTGTTTCAAAATAGGAATGCGATACAATTTCAAAAGCATCACGATTGTTTAATTGAGTATAAGCGTGTCCACACCATTCTTGCACCGACGTAGAAACCTTGATCGCATGTTGATTGTCATGAACAGGATAAAAAGAACTGGTCATTATGGAATACGGATATACACCAGTTACATACTTTTTTGTAGTATTTAGTTTAAGCACGGGAATATTTGATGGATTACTGCGATCTGCCTTTACCTGTTTATCTGCCAAAAAAGGTTCGGTAACATAAACTAAGACTGCTTTTCCATCTCGAATTTCTCCATAGCGCGCTTGTTCTAATTCATATGAAGTTATTTCTGCATTGCCAGCATACCAATATTTTTTAAAATCTTCGTTAAGGGCTTTTTTAGGGGCAATTACTTCTGATTCTTCATCCCCTAAATGCATGGCTACAACCTCATGCTTATTTTTTTGTTCGAAATTACAGGCAGTCAAAAACAAAAGACAACTACCTAAGCTTAGGGATATTATTTTAGTATTGGAATAGGACTTCATAACTTGTTTTTTTCAAAGGTATCCAAAAACACTTAACTAGCCATGTGCATTAACGTTTTGTAAACTAATTGCGTAGGGAGACCCATAACATTAGTATAGGTGCCTTTGATCTCTTCAACCCCGACCATACCGATCCATTCTTGAATTCCATAACTTCCTGCTTTATCAAAAGGATGATAGTTATTTATGTAATACCAAAGTTCTGCATCGGAGAAACGCTTAAACTTAACTTCAGTAATATCATGAACAGTTTTTTGGTTGTTGGCAGTTGTAAAGCACACCGAAGTAATTACTTGATGCCAATCTCCAGAAAGTGTTTTTAGCATTTGATAGGCTTCTTTGCTATTTGCTGGTTTTGCCAAAGACTGATTTTGATGCCAAACTACAGTATCTGAGGTGATTAAAATATCATCCTTTTTTAAATCTTGAATAAAGACCTCTGCTTTTAATTTTGATAGATAATCGGATATTTCTGAGCCTTGTAAATGTGTTGGATAAACTTCTTTTACAGGCTTAAGTTGTACTTCAAAATCAAGCCCCAGATCCTTAAAAAAAGCATGCCTTCTGGGCGATGCAGAAGCCAGAATCAGTTTTTTTTTCTTTAAAATTTCGTTGAGCATAGTCGTCAGTCATTTTTAGCACTGAAATTGTCATTCCAATCTCCCCGTATTTTTAGCACTTGCTCAATAATATCTCGTACACAACCATGACCTCCATCCTTGTGGGAGACATATTTGGCAATTGCTTTTACCTCAGGAACTGCATTTTGAGGACAAGTTGGAAGACCAACCAGTTGCATAGGAGGAATATCCGGAAGATCATCGCCCATATAAATAACATGCTCAGGAAGGATATTATAAATATCTAAATATTCCTGCAGGGGCTCTTCTTTATGATGTGCTCCCATATAAATATCAGTTACACCTAGTGCTTTTAATCGGGTTTTAACACCTTCGTTGGTTCCTCCTGTAATAATACAAACGTTATATCCTTTTTGTAAGGCTGTTTTTAAAGCATAACCATCTTTAACATTCATTTTACGAAGCATTTCCCCTGTTGAGGTGATGAGCAAGGTTCCATCGGTAAAAACGCCATCGACATCAAAAATAAATGTTGTGATGTCTTTCAGGTATTGCTTATAATTTTTTTCCATAGGTATCGCTTATTGATTGACTGAGTAACTTATAAATTGCTCTGTCATTTGCATCCGTTAAAAGGGTTAAATGTTTTGTTATAGTTTGTATGTCGTTTCTTTTTGCTGGTCCAGTTTGAGCTTGATAAGGAGTTTTAGTATCTAATTTTAATACAGTTTCTTTAATTAAAGGTTGTAAAAGATCAAAAGGAAGCTCATGATCTTCACAAATGTTTTTACCTAAATAAAAAAGATGATTTGTAAAATTATTTACAAAAACGGCAGCGAGGTGTATATACTGTCGTTGCGCTGAGTTTAAAACAAAAACATTTTCAGCAATTGAATGTGCAATTTTTTCCAAAAGAGAAAGGTCTTTATCCTGTTTAACCTCTAGACAAATAGGAACTTCCGAAAAAGGAACTTTTTTATCCGCACTAAAACTTTGTAACGGATAAAATACGCCAATGTTATCATGATGATGTAATGCATCAATACTTCGTGTACCTGAGGTATGCACGACTAAACCTTGATTAATTCGAAGTTGCTTTGATACTTTTTCAATAGCATCATCACTTACCGCAATTAAATAAATATCGGCTTTTTTTGGAGCACTCAAATCCTTGCTAACGGAAACATAAGGTTTAAAGAAACTAAGCTTTTCCGAACTTCTTCCCAGAACTTGAACCACCTTTATATGGGGGATCGTCTTAAAACTGGAAAACAAATGTTTAGCAACATTTCCGGTGCCTAGTATTGCAATAGAAATCATAGTCAAAACTACAAAATAAATAAGAGGTAGTTACACTTAATTTAGACCCTTTATTAGTCTTAAAGTGCTATAAATACTATTGTGAATACTAACTTTTGTTATAAGACAGAGCGAAAGAGTACCTAAAAATGAAAACGTTTTATCTTTTAAACTACATTAAAATTTTTCGCTGACTTAGCTTCAGTTTCTTTTGTTCTTCTAATTTTTTAATGGAACGTATTACGGTTTCTACGCGTAAACCTGTTAAATCTGCTATTTGTTGTCTTGTTAATGGCACGGTATAGATTGTTTCAGGGCTTTCTTTAGATTTTAAATAAGATAATAAGGCATAAATCCTATGGGGAGGCGGATAGACCGAAACTTCTTTCATAATCATGGACTTATACTTTAGTCTTTTACACAATTGTCCTGTAAATTTTAAGTGTATTTCAGGGAACTCCTTTAATAACTCCATAAAGGATAATTTAGGAACTCGAAGTAAGGTAACATCATCCATTGCAGCAGCGGAAGCAGGATATAGAAAATCCCCAAAGAGTGGAGGTTCTCCAAAACTTGTTCCCTGCTCAAAAAAACCCTGCATAAACTCTTTCCCATCTTCGGTAAGATTATACATTTTTACCGTGCCCTTTTTTACCTGATAATAAAATAGTGCTTTGTCACCTTCTTCAAAAATAAGTGCGCCTTTTTTATATTGAACCTCAAAGGTGTCATTGCTAAACTTAGCTAATAAAGTTTCAGGTATCATTAGGATATGATTGAGATCATAAGAAAATGGTTTAAACTCCCAGACCTTTGTTAAATATTCTAAAGTACAAAGCTATGATTAGTTACCATAATTTATTTAAAAGTTTTCAGCGTTCCTATATGCTTATGATTCCGTTAAGTGTTATTTTGCAGAGCTGTTTAGGTTCTATTGCAACAATGTATGTAATGATCAATAAACCACCAACACTTCTTTTGCAGATGGCAATAAGTATTATTATCTCAATGGCATACAATGCTGCTATTTTAGCACAATTAAAAGTAAAACTTGTTTTTAATTTGTTAGTAATATCTCTTTTTGGAAACATGATGTTACTATTATTAAATCTGCTATAAATTTTAAAATATTCGAGTGAAGAAAGAAATTACAAATAGAGCAGATGTATACCAGTTAGTAGACGCTTTTTACGTAAAAGTTAGAAAAGACAGTCTTTTAGGCCCCATTTTTAACAAGCATATTTCGGATTGGCCGGCGCACTTGGAACGATTGACTGATTTTTGGGAAACAAATTTATTTTTTGTTCGAAAATTTAAAGGAAATCCACTCTTAAAGCATCAAATTGTAGACGCAGCCGAAAATAGAACTATTGATTCCAAGCATTTTGGTATCTGGTTAAATTTATGGTTTCAAACATTGGACGAATATTTTGAAGGTGAGAAAGTTACGCTTGCAAAAGATAGGGCACGCAATATGGGCACTGCAATTCACTTAAAAATATTTGAAGCCAGAACGTAGAGCGTCTCTATTTAATTTTGTAACCTTTTTTATGCTAGTTCATCTAAATGATAATATGGGTATTTAATTAAAACAAAATCGGTTTATAAAGCCGCTAATGTTGTCCATTCCCTATAACAATATTATTATTAAGTATGATACTATGAAATTAAGAAAAGCAATTGTGCCATTATTTGTGGCAATCACTGCGTTCGTTTTTGTTCAATGCAGTTCGGATGACAACGGTCCTCAAATTACAACATTAGAAATCCCTCCACCTGTTCAGTTAAATCTTAACCCTACTTTAGTTGCAGAAGGCGAGGAGATTTTTCGTTTCGATACATTTGGAGATGAAGCATTTTGGAGTGGAACATTAGAATTAAATAATGCCATCTTAGGAGAAGCAAATGGAGGGTTTGGACCTGGTTTAAGTCCAAATACAGCATTAGCTGTAGGACTTAAAGTAGATGCCGCCGCCTTACCTCAAAGTATTGTAGATGCCATTTCAGCAGGAGAAGTAGATTTGGATGACCCCGCCACTACAGTTGCTTTGTTAGGTCTTGATGCAGTTGTTGGTGTAAAAGGAAATTTTGATTCGGATGGTAATCTAACTACGGTGGGCATTACATGTGCTTTATGCCATTCTTCTGTTGATGATTCATTTACTTCTGGTATAGGAGCACGATTGGATGGATGGCCCAACAGAGATCTTAATGTTGGAGCTATAATAGGTATTACAAATAATGTCCCTATAGCCGAATTATTGGGTGTGGACGTTTCAACATTGAATACTGTTTTAAATAGTTGGGGTCCAGGTCGTTTTCCGGCTGCGCTACTTTTGGATGGTGAAGCCACAACTCCCGAAGGAGAGCTTGCGCCAGCCAGTTTAATACCCCCGGCATATGGATTACAAGGGATAGAACTAGCCACTTATACGGGTTGGGGAGATATTTCGTATTGGAATCGATTCGTAGCCATCTTAGAAATGGGAGGGCAGGGTAATTTTGCAGATCCAAGACTCAACAATGCTTCTCAATTTCCGATAGCAGTAGCCCGTGGTGCATTTGATGTTTCGGTAACTGAAGATCTAGTAGATTCAAAATTAGCAGCCTTACGAGAATATCAGTTATCGCTGTTGGCCCCCCAACCTGATGCAAATAGTTTTAATGAAGTCGCAGCAATTCGAGGGAAAGCAATTTTCGAAGGAAAAGCACAGTGTGCTAGCTGCCATCCTGGGCCAGTGTTCGCAGATAATGTTCTGCATACGCCAGAAGAAATTGGCATCGACGATTTTGAAGCAAGTAGATCTCCTACGGGAATGTATAGAACACCACCTTTACGTGGGTTATTTGTAAAAGCAAATGGTGGTTATTTTCACGATGGTAGATTCGAAACGTTGAGCGATGTAATAGATCATTATGACAATCATTTCGATTTAAATTTAAATCCGAACGAGCGCACAGATTTAGAAGCCTATTTAAATGCGCTGTAGGTTTATTGAAGCAATATTTTAGAGAATTTTTTTGATCAGTTTGTACCCGGTACGTCCTAAAAACTTGAAGCTTTTAAAGATGTATCGGGTATCTGTTTTGAATAGGGAATGACATTATTAAACATTTAACTTTTTATAGGTAAAAGTGCAACGTAAAATGATTAAAACACCGTATTTTAGCGTGCTGAAAACTAATTGCATCTCCTGATGACAGCATTGCTTAAAAAGTTCTTCTTTTCCACACGTTTAATGGCTATTCTTTTTATTGCATTTGCAATTGCAATGGCCTTTGGAACATTCATTGAAAGTAAATATAGTACAGAAACCGCTCGCATATGGATTTATAACGCCAGATGGTTTGAAATTATCATGGTTTTCTTTGTAATCAATTTTATGGGAAACATGTTTCGCTATCGTCTATTTGATTGGAAAAAATGGCCAGTGCTAGCATTACATCTTTCTTGGATACTTATTATTCTCGGCGCCTTTGTTACCCGTTACATAAGTTTTGAAGGTGTCATGCCAATTCGAGAAGGAAATAGTAGTTCTATTTTTTATTCTGACAATACTTTTTTAACGGCCTATATTGATGGAGAAATCAATGGAGAACCTCGTCGAAAAAGTATGGAAGATAAACTTATTGCTACTCCTGAAGCACAAAAATCTTCCTTGCCATGGAATTCAGATTTTAATGGACAAGAATTTACAATTTCTTATGTAGGATTTATTCGAGGAGCGAAAGAGGGTTTAATTGAGGATGTAAACGGTAAGGAGTATCTCAAAATTGTGGAGGCAGGAGATGGAAATCGACACGATCATTATCTGGAAAGTGGAAAACTTACAAGTATACACAATGTACTGTTTGCTTTAAATAACAATACAGAAGGAGCCATTAACATCTTTACAACTGATAGTACCTATCAGATAAAATCTCCCTTTTCAGGGAATTTTCTTCGAATGGCCGATCAATTTAGTGGGGAGGTTTTACAGGATAGTTTGCAACCCTTGCAATTGCGATCGCTGTACTCCACTGCAGGCATGCAATTTGTAATTCCGGAACCCACAATCAAAGGGTCTTACGGTGTAGTGGCACTTCCTAAAGATGAAATTACAGATGCTTCTCAGGATGCATTGATTGTAGAAGTTGAAGCCAATGGCGAAACGGTTCAAAAAAAGCTATTAGGAAGTAAAGGACCTTCAAATTTTTCAGGTCAATTTACAGTGGGAGGGTTAGATTTTAGCCTTCGCTATGGATCTAAAGAACATGAGTTGCCTTTTAGTGTTCGATTGAATGATTTTATAGCAGAAAAGAATCCAGGAACGGAGACCAATTATGCAGCGTTTATGAGCAGGATTACGCTGGAAGATAAGGAACCTTATGATTATGATATCTTTATGAATAACGTATTGGATCATAGAGGGTATCGTTTTTTTCAATCCAGCTTTAACCCGGATGAAAAGGGAACAATACTTTCCGTGAGCCATGATTTCTGGGGTACATGGATTACCTATATTGGCTATTTTTTGCTGTACGCTGGACTGATGGGTACTTTGTTTTTTGGAAGAACACGGGTTAAAGATCTGGAAAAAGCCTTGGAAAAATTAAAAATAAAAAAGGCGGCATTGACAATTGCAGCGATCTTGGGCATTGGATGCTATGCTGTTGCGCAAGACAATGGCCATGAACATGAAGATCGAGCTACACAAGAACAATTAGATTCCTTACTGAAGAAATCAACGGTTTCTAAAGAGCATGCTGCGAAGTTTGGCGAGCTGGTTATTCAGGATGATCGAGGGCGAATGAAACCGATGAATACCTTTTCATCAGAATTGCTTCGGAAGCTAAGACGAAAAACAGATTACAGCGATCTAAATTCAGACCAAGTATTTTTATCAATGCTTTTAGATCCGGCGTTGTGGTATAATCTGGAGTTTATGGTTCTAGATAAGAAAGAGCAGAATGACAGTATTCGTAAAATTGTAGGATTACCGCTAAAAAAAGAATACGTCAAAGTAGTGGACTTTTTTGATGAAAAAGGAGAATACAAACTATTACCCTACCTCCAAAAAGCATATGCCACAAACAATCCGAATAAATTTGAGCAGGATTTTAAGGATGCTGATCAACGCTTGGGATTGGTAAATAGAGCACTTGCCGGTGAAATGCTAAAAATTTTCCCATTGCTGAATGATGATAACAATAAATGGATTTCGGCGGCGGAATACAATACAGGAAACTTTCAAGTACAAGATTCCTTATATCGCAATTTCATAAAAAATGGGTTGCCATTTTATCTAATTAGTTTAAGAAATTCCATTCAAACAGGAAATTATGAGGAGCCAAATAAATTATTAGATGCTTTTCGAAAAAATCAAGAGAATCATGGTAGTGAAGTTTTACTCTCAAGGAATAAAGTAAACGCGGAAATCACTTATAATAAGCTTAATATTTTTAATATCCTTTACAAAGGATATGCAGTGTTAGGAGTATTGATGTTTTTTGTTCTTGTTTTTCAGATTTTTAAAGATCGGGAAATATGGCGTGTGGGGATCTACTTCTTTAAAGGAAGTATTATTATCCTATTTCTATGGCATACGGCGGGCCTAATTTTACGCTGGTATGTATCGGGTCATGTTCCTTGGAGTGATGCCTATGAAAGTATAATCTATGTATCCTGGGCTACCATGGCTATGGGACTGGCATTGGGGAGAAGGAACGATATGACCATGGCGTCGGCGGCTTTTGTAACCTCGATGCTGTTATGGATAGCACATCAAAGTTGGGTAGATCCAGCCATTGGTAATTTACAGCCTGTGTTGAATAGTTATTGGTTAATGATTCATGTAGCAGTTATCGTAGCTAGTTATGGACCATTAACTGTTGGAATGATCCTAGGTATTGCATCAATGATTTTGATGCTCTTGACTACCGAGAAGAACAAAAAACGAATGGAAATTAATCTCAAGGAACTTACAATTATTAATGAGCTTAGTTTAACAGTTGGCCTTGTAATGCTTACCATTGGGAATTTTTTAGGAGGACAATGGGCCAATGAAAGTTGGGGACGTTACTGGGGATGGGATCCTAAGGAAACTTGGGCGCTGATTTCAATTATGATCTATGCTTTTGTTTTGCATATGCGATTGGTTCCAGGTCTTCGCGGCAGATGGACGTTTAACTTTTTTAGTGTAGTTGCATTCGCCAGTATCATGATGACCTATTTTGGGGTAAACTTTTACCTAGTAGGGTTACATAGTTATGCTAGTGGTTCGCAAGTGATTACACCATCTTTTATCTGGTATACTGTGGCTGGAGTATTGACCTTAGGTGCATTTAGTTTTTGGCGTTATAAAGTAAATTATATAAAATAATTTACCTATTGTGCCTACTTTTCCAAAAAAATTGCATCTTTGTACTATCATGAAGTAAGAGAATTATGTTTACTATAGATGTCATACCCACCGATTTTTCGGTATAATCGACGATTCGTCGATGCTTTGACATATTATATTTCTTCAATTCACATAAATTCTCACAAATGACATCACATAAATTATCACCTTTAAAATTAATCAAATATTTTGCCGAAGCCATAACAGGTAAGCAAACTGATTTTACGTCAGGAAGTATACGCAAAGCCATATTCATGCTTTCCATTCCCATGATTTTGGAAATGCTTATGGAGTCAATTTTTGCTCTTGTTGATATTGCCTATGTCTCTCAGGTAAGTGTTAATGCGGTTGCCACCATAGGTTTAACAGAATCTGTAATTACGCTAGTCTATGCGATAGCCATTGGTTTAAGTATGGCTGCTACCGCGGTAGTGGCGCGTAGAATAGGAGCTAAGGATGTTAACGGGGCTAAAGAAGCTGCCGTACAAGCAATTTTCTTAGGTGTATTGTTGGCATTGGCAATTGGTTCAATTGGTTTTTTCTTTGCAAAAGATATCCTAGCACTGATGGGAGCAGAACAGGATTTGATCGATGAGGGCTATGGCTATACAAAACTATTGATAGGCGGTAATATTACCATTTTATTGCTCTTTTTAATCAATGCAATATTTCGAGGAGCAGGAAATGCTTCTATAGCGATGTGGACCTTGGTTTTGTCCAATGGATTAAATATTATCTTGGATCCTTTATTTATTTTTGGTTGGGGACCAATTCCGGAATTTGGTGTTATGGGAGCGGCTATAGCCACCAATATTGGGAGAGGAACTGCAGTTTTATTTCAATTATCCATACTGCTCTTTGGATGGAGTACCATTCAAATAAAGTTAAAAGACATCGTGGTTCGAACAAAAGTAATGCTCAACCTTATTCGAGTTTCTTTAGGAGGGATCGCTCAGTTTTTAATCGGAACTTCCAGTTGGGTGTTCTTAATGCGCATTATGTCGGAGTTTGGAAGCGAAGTATTGGCAGGATATACCATCGCCATACGCGTAATTTTATTTACACTAATGCCTGCATGGGGAATGAGTAATGCTGCGGCTACCTTAGTAGGGCAAAATTTAGGTGCAAAACAACCTGAAAGAGCAGAAACTTCTGTTTGGAAAACAGGGAAATACAATGCTTATTTTATGTTATTGGTATCTATTGGGTATTTGGTATTTGCAGATCAAATTATCAGTTGGTTCAATACTACACCTGATGTTGTAGCTAATGGAAGTCTTTGCCTCAGAATAATTGCATTGGGTTATGTTTTCTATGCCTATGGGATGGTTGTAATACAATCTTTCAATGGAGCTGGAGATACCAAAACTCCCACTAAAATTAACCTAATCGTATTTTGGCTATTTCAACTGCCGTTTGCATATATAGCAGCAATGAGCTTTAAATTAGGAGCGATGGGGGTGTATATTGCGATTACATCAGCTCAAGTATTATCTGCTATTGTAGCAATGATATGGTTTAAAAAAGGGAATTGGAAAGGCGTAGAGGTATAAAACCATTTTCAAACAAAGGAAGTTTGTGAGCGCAACACAAAAATTAATAGAAATAGATAGATAAATTGATTATTTTTATGTCAATGCGTCTATCTATTTTCAAAATACCTTATAGCTATAATTTACTACTGGGCTCAGTTTTTATTTTTTCTTTTTTAAAAGTAGAGGCTCAATTGAAGCATTGGTCAGAAAATTTGCAGGAAGCTCAACTTATCGGAGCAGAAAAAATCTACTTGCAATTGGACAACAATTCGTACGCCACTGGGGAAACCATATGGTTTAAGGCAATTGTTACTGAAGTACGCACGCATATACCTACCACCCTTAGCAATATATTATATGTAGAGCTTATTGAACCTAAGAATCAAAAAATTATAGATCGTAAAATCTTGAAAATTGAAAATGGAATTGCAAATAATGCTTTCGACCTCGATCAAAATTATACTAGTGGAAGATATCTTATCAGGGCTTACACGGAATGGAATAAGAATTTTGGACAGGATTTTGTGTTTTCTACGTATGTTAATCTTTTTAAGGCATCTCTAGATGCTAAAAAGAGCATCCCCATAAAAAATGTTATAGCAACCAAAATTGACACTGCGGATTATCAGATTACAGCAGATGTTTTACCATTAGAGTTAGATCATCTTCACCAAGGAAAGCCACTATTATATATAGACTATGAAAGCAGTGTAGATACACTAAAATTAAAAAAGACTAAGAATAATCAATTTCAATTGAATCATATCCTTCCGTCAGATGTTCCCATTGCCAAATATGTTTTAAAAACTAAAAATAAGGAGTATGCTAAGTCAGTTGTAATTGATGAGGAGCGTATGAGTTTACAGTTTTTTCCGGAAGGAGGAAAAATGGTTAACGGACTTGAGAGTGTCCTTGGTTTTAAAGCTTTAGATTATAAAGGGAAGGGAAAGGCGGTACAGGGAGAAATTATTGACGATCAAGAAAATGTAATAGTTGCTTTTTCTAGTAATAAACTAGGGATGGGTAAAGTTGCTTTTGTTCCGGATTACGCGAAAACATATTTTGGTCGTATAACCAATTTTAACGGAGATGTTTTTAAATACCCCTTGCCCAAAACAGTATTGTGGGGCAGTGTGCTTGCAGTATCTCAAGATAGTATTGCTATAAATGTGCAGTTAGAATCTAATGATCTTATAAATAATCTCGTCTATATTCATACAAAACAGCGAGGGAAGATTGACAATATTATTAAAACACGTTTCGTAAATGGAAAAATAAAATATCGCTTAGCTAAAACAAACCTTCCTGAGGGCATTAACGAAATTACCATTTATAATAGCGAACAACACCCCATATGTGAACGTTTGTTTTATGTTTCTAAAGACAATGAAACGATAAGCATTTTAGTAAATTCAGATTTGGATAACCTAGTTCAACGAGATCGAACGGATTTGAATTTAGCGGTTGAACACCAAGGAAATCCAATTGCAGCAAAACTATCGATATTGGTGGTTGATAGCACTTATTTTAATGGTGCTAAGCCACTATCGAAAAATATAGTAACGCATTTCTTATTAGAGTCTGATCTTAGAGGTAAAATAGAAAATCCCTCATTTTATTTCACAAATGATACAAATAAAAAGGAATTGGATGCGCTACTGCTAACGCAGGGATGGAGAAATTACAAATATGATACATCGGAAATAGCAACAAGGTTTTTAGCAGAAAAGAACTTGAAAATTTCTGGTTATGTGGGCGGTGTACAAAATGTAAAACGAGGTCCTAAAAAGTATAACCTAACAATGATGACCTTTGGCGGTGGTAACAAAGTGTACCATCAGGAAATTGATAAAACAGGAAGATTTGAGTTCATTTTACCTGAAAGTTATGGTAACGGAAAAGAAATGGTGCTGCAATGCAGTACGCTAGAAGGTAAAAAGAAAGAGGTAACCATTCGACTTGATGAGCAAAAACAATTAAAAGTGAATTATAATAAAATTCAAAACATCGTGCCTCTTGACAGTATTATTGAACAACAAATTAATCAGAACAACTATAGTGATGAGGTGAGTAACCCTTTGTTGCTAAGTGATAATACCATACAATTAGATGAGGTAACGTTGCGCAATTATGAACTTACGCCAAATCGAAAAAAAATAAAAGATGAGCATGGGGATCCGGATACGGTTTGGGAGGCAAAAGAACTTGAAAAAAAGATCACACCTTGGACGAATAGTCTTTTTGAACTGCTAGCAGTAAATTATAGAGATGAATTAAGGATACATAAAGTAGGAGGACCTAGAGGGTTTTTAAGAGCTGATGTTATTGGAGCAGGTTTCACTTATGTTGTTATTGATGGAAACCCCGTTGCGCTAAGAAATTATAACTTATTAGAGCAAATACTAACTACGGAAGTGAAAAGTGTTGAAATTCTTAAAACAGCCTCAGCCAACAGATATAGTTCTACTGTGTTTCAAGGACCGATTTATCCTCCTCCTCCGTCACCAGCTATTTTGGCAATTTATACCTATAACAAAAGGGGGCTTTTTGGAGCACTGAATGAAACCAAAGGTATTTATAAGCACACTATCCCTGAATTTGCCGTAAAAAAAGAGTTTTATACCCCAGATTATAGTATTGAAAACAAAAATGACCAAAACTTTGTTGATGCGCGAAAGTTGGTGCACTGGCAACCTAATATTAATATCGATGAAAGTGGTAAAAAAACGCTACACTTTTACAATGATGATACCATAGGAACAAAGAAAATTATCATCGAGGCTATTTCTTTGCAAGGTAAAGTAGGATACAAAGAAATTACCTATGAAATACTATCGCGTAACTAAAAGTAAGTTGCGCTTAGAAAGCAATGTAACTTAATCCAATTTTGTAACTTTAACTGCTCGGGTTTAACTTAAAAATGCTGAAAATGGATCGTAAAAAAAAAGGGATAAACACCGTTTGTACCCATCATGGAGAATTAAAGGATGAAAAGTATAAAGGTGCCACTTCACCCTTATATATGAGCTCTTCATACGCTTTTGAAAATGTAGATGTTAAAAGATATCCGCGATATTTTAACACTCCGAATCAGGAAGCTTTAGGAAAGAAAATTGCAGCATTGGAAAATGCAGAAGCAGCATTAATTTTTGGCAGTGGAATGGCGGCAATAAGCACTAGTTTGATAGCTTTTTTGAAAGCTGGCGATCATGTTGTATTGCAAAATGCACTTTATGGAGGAACATACAATTTAATTGTAGAAGAGTTTGAAAAATTTGGAATTTCCTATGATTTTACAACTGGTTTAGACGTTGAGGACTTTGAAGTCAAAATACAGTCCAATACTAAGGTAATATATATTGAAACGCCCTCAAACCCCTTATTAAAACTTACAGATATTAAAGCAGTTGCTGATTTAGCGAAACGTCATCATATAATAACTATGATCGATAATACTTTTGCAAGTCCGGTGAATCAAAACCCAATTGATTTTGGTATTGATATTGTTATTCATAGCGCTACCAAGTATATGGGAGGGCATTCCGATATTTGTGCTGGAGCAGTAGCTGCAACATCAGAAAATATAGATCGTATATTTCAGTTGGCCAAGAATTTTGGTGGTAGCCTAAGCGATTATACGGTATGGCTTCTGGAAAGAAGTATAAAAACCATGGGAATCCGGGTAAGAGCACAAAACGAAAATGCCATGCGAATGGCCAATTATTTGTATAAACATGATGATATTCGTGCGGTGTATTATCCAGGCCTATCATCACATCCTGATTATGAATTAGCAAAAATACAAATGCATGGATTTGGTGGAATGCTATCTTTCGAATTAGAAAAAGGCTTGGATGCCAGTGACTTTTATAACGCACTGCAGTTAATAAAACCTTCTATGAGTCTTGCGGGTGTTGAAAGTACCGTTATTGCGCCAAGTTTAACCTCACATGCCCTAATGAGCGAAGTAGAACGCAAACGGCAAGGTATTTCCGATGGTTTAATTCGATTCTCTTTAGGGATAGAAGAATTGGAGGATTTGGTTGCCGATATCGAACAAGCATTGGAAAAGGTGAAAGGTAATGTTGTAACTACGACCTATTAACACTATGAAATAAATTCATATTAATTTTACACAAACAACACTAGTCAGTTGTATGACTAATGTTATTTATTTTAAATAAGAACAGATACGTTACAAAACTTATGAAACTAGATATTTTGGCATTTGGAGCACACCCTGACGATATTGAATTAGGTGCAGGAGGAACATTGGCAAAAGCAATAGCAAATGGTAAAAAAGTAGGGATAGTTGATCTTACCAGAGGGGAATTGGGAACAAGAGGATCTGCTGAAATTAGAGATGCTGAAGCAGCCGCAGCTGGAAAAATATTAGGACTTGAAGCACGAGAAAACTTGAAATTTGCTGATGGTTTTTTTACTAATGATAAAGTACATCAGCTTGAAGTTATTAAGATGATTCGTAAGTATAAGCCTGAAATTGTTTTATGTAATGCTATCGATGATCGACATATCGATCATGCAAAAGGGAGCAAATTGGTGAGCGACTCTTGTTTTTTAAGTGGTTTAATAAAGATTGAAACGAAACTAAGTAAGAATGAACAATTACAGGAAGCTTGGCGACCTAAAAGAGTATACCACTACATTCAATGGAAACATATAGAGCCGGATTTTTTAGTAGATGTGTCTGGATTTATGGACAAGAAAATAGAAGCCTTTATGGCTTATGGCTCACAATTTTATGATCCTAAAAGTAACGAACCCGAAACACCGATAAGTAATAAGAATTTCGTTGATGGCATCGTTTCAAGAGCTGTAGATATGGGTAAATTTATTGGGGTTACTCACGCAGAAGGATTTACAACGGAACGCTACCTTGCCGTGAAAAGTTTAGATGATTTAATCTAATAATAGTTAGCCTACTTGTTTGTAACTGTCCTTGAATTTAGGAACGGTAAAATAGAAGCTACTACCCATTTGAGGAGCGCTTTCTACCCAAATAGTACCCCCATTTTTCTCTACCATTTCTTTGCAAAGTGATAAACCAAGGCCGGTACCTTTTTCGTTGTTTGTGCCATAAGTGGTAAAATTAGAACCCTTAACAAACAACTTATCGATGGTGGAATCGTCCATTCCAATTCCTGTATCCTTGATACAGATCTCCCAGAAGTTTGCTTTTTCTCGAGCATCGATGGAGACAACACCATTTTGAGGTGTAAACTTTAAGGCATTGCTAATAAGGTTTCGAATAACAATATCAATCTGATTGCCATCGGACCAAGTATTTATATTGATATTAATTTTATTAACAAGTTTAATGGACTTATTTTCAGCTGTTTTATCTAATAAATCAATATTTGCAGTAATTAAACTTTCCAGAGAGGTTTCCATCGGTCGAGTAGTGGTACCATTCATTTGAGTTTTACCCCACGAAAGCAAGTTATTTAAGGTAAAAGCTATATTGTCTACCGGCGCTCTCAATTTAGGGATAAAATTCATAAACTCAGATTTATCCATTTCACCTTCCCCATACATTCTTAAAATACTTTGTAAAGCTCCGACAGGACCCCTTAGGTCATGTCCTATGATAGAAAACAACTTGTCCTTCGTTTCATTACTTTCTTGCAGTTGTTTTTCGCGTTCTTCAAGAATTCGTTTCTTAATCTTTAATTCTTTATTCAATCCTTTTTGAATCAATTCTCCTCTGCGAACAATTATCATACCAATGAAAAAAAGCAATAATATTCCAAAGGCCGCATATACATAGTTCCATTGTCTTGCTAATTGCTTCTGATTCTGAAGAATCAATTCTTCCTTATGCTTATCATAATCCAATTTTGTTTTGAGCAGTGTTAAACTTTTCTGATTTTCCTCACGTGATAAAGAATCGGACATCTTTTGGAAAAGCTCATGATACGTCAGTGCTAATCCATAATCTTTTTTATTCTTTTTAATTTTATATAGGGTTTCGGCACAATCCTTAATTCCTTCAAGAAATCTAATTTTATTTGAAATTGCAAAGGCTTTTAACGCATGAACTTCGGATAAGCTATCCTTTCTCTGACCTAAATACGCTTGTGCTTGCTCATTTAATAACTCTATTTTTCCGCGATCGTCATTAATTTTCTCATGTAATAACTCACTTTGACTATACCAATACAATGCCCATTTGTATTTCTTTTGCTTCATGTAAATCTTGCCTTTTACCTGATACGAATAGGCAAGCCAGTCCATAGTCTTGTCTTTTTCAAATACAGCAATGGCCTGATTGATGTTGTACATGGCATAATCAAGTTTCCCAATATCTGCATAAAGAGAGGCTAAGTTACTATTGGTTTCAGCACTAGATAAGTCCTTTCCAACTCTGATATTAATTTTTTTAACTTTTTCATAAAAATGCAACGCCTGATCATAGTCCTTTTGAGAGGCATATAAATTGGCAATATTTTCATTTAAAATAGAGAGCAATACATCGTTATTATGACTTTTAGCCATTTCGATTCCTTCCAAGTAGCCGTTTAATGCTTTGGCATAATCGCCATTATAGGCGTGTTCGCCAGAAAGATCATTAATTATGTTCAAGACTAAAGAACTACTATCAATTTCCACTGCAATTTTTCGGGCATGCGTATAGTCTTCTATTGCTCGTGCTGTATTTCCCTTATCGGAATAATAATCTCCTAAGAGCGATAACGCATTACTTTCGCCATATTTATAATTTGAAGTCTTGCTATGGGCGTATGCTTGTTTAGCTAAGATTCTTAGGCTATCTGTTCTTGAAAACCTCATTTTTCTAGCTAGACGGTTTAGTAGATTGATATAACAGGTATCTTTAACACTAAACCCTTCTTCCTGCTGTATTACTTTAATGCGATATTTAAGACTGTCTTGTGCTGATTTTTGTGCGGAAGAGGTGAATGTATAACAAAGGCATAATAGCAATACAAATCCCATTTTTCTTAGGAAAATATTGTTAGCAAGGTTATTTGTTAATTTGGGCTGCATTACGAATACATACTATTAATGAATAAAAATAAGTTCGCTTTAGAGCTGGTGCTAATTATTGTTGTGAAATGGCATATTTTGTGTGTTTTAGCGGTTTAATGATGTATTTTGTCGATGTTTTACTGCTTTAAACCAAAGAACAGCCTGATAAATTAAAGGCTATGACTTAAACAAGTTTAAATTTTAAATGAAATAACAATTATTTTATTTTGAAAGATTAGTTAAAAAAAATTACCTTTGCCACCGCTTACAAATGGTGGTTGTAGCTCAGTTGGTTAGAGCATTGGTTTGTGGTACCAAGGGTCGCGGGTTCGAATCCCGTCTTCCACCCGAGCGAAAGCCTTCAGATTTTTTCTGGAGGCTTTTTTATTTAAGTTTTATATGCTTAAAGCGTAGGTGACCTCTTTACGCTTATTTAGGGATAAAAAGATTGGATTGTGATAAACAAAATCAGATCATTGATATTCATCGATCACATTGGAAGCGGTATGAATGGCAACAAGAACCCATGGAATATTCCCGGAGGCTAGGGATTGATGCCAGGAATTTTTGGCAACAAAATGCCAGTGTCCTTCCAAAGACTGATTTTTAGTGTTTGTGCCGTAGAAATCTGTTTCCCATTGCCCGTTTCGCCATACCTTAGTTTTTCCATATCCTTGCAATGAATACAAATACTGGATGCTGTTAGGATGTCTTTCGATTTTGGTTATTGCATTTGGCAGAAAAGCCGCTACTCGAATAGACCCAACTTGATTGGGAATTACGGTACTAAACTTAAGCATATCAATTGTTTCGAAGCTATAAGGCTGCACCTTTGAAATTTTGGAAATTAGATTTTGTTTTACCTTAGTTAACAACCGAAAAACTTCGGGCTGCTTGCAGAAGATATCCAATTCTTGAACCCTAGCACGTATTTCATATGTTAAAGCATTGTTAGTCACCTTAATTTGATGCATAAAAAAATGGATGCACGGTAACGTACATCCATTTTTTAATTAATAATTTTCAATTTTTTATTTTGAAGCTTTATCAACTACAACTTTTTCTGCTTTGTTGGCAACTTCCCATGCCGTATGAAAAACCAAACGCGCTCTATTTTGAAGTAAATCATAATTGATTTTATCCGGAGTATCAGAATGTCTGTGATAATCAGCATGAACTCCATTAAAATAGAAAATAATGGGAATGTTGTTTTTGGCAAAATTGTAATGATCACTTCGATAATAAAAACGATTAGGATCATTTTCATCGTTGTAGGTATAATCTAACTCAATGTTAGCGTATTTGTTATTTACAGCTTCAGACAATTCATGTAGCTCTGTACTTAGCTTATCCGATCCAATAAGGTAGATGTAGTTACGATCTCCTTCTCTTTTTGGGTCGATACGCCCGATCATGTCTATATTGAGGTTGGCAACAGTTTTATTCAATGGAAAAATCGGTTCCACATCGGTATAATATTGCGATCCTAACAATCCTTTCTCTTCGCCCGTTACATGCAAAAATACGATAGAACGTTTTGGTCCATTTCCTTCATCCGCAGCCTTCTTAAATGCTTCGGCGATTTCAAGAATTGCAACTGTACCTGAACCATCGTCATCGGCACCATTGTTTACCTTTCCATCTGTAATTCCTATATGGTCTAAGTGTGACGATATAATAAGGTATTCGTCTGGTTTTTCGGAACCTCGTAGAATTGCAGCTACATTTTCAGACTCAACGGTTTCATCTGTACTCTCTATTGTTAATGCTACCGTTGCAGGGATTATTTTTGGAGTATGATCCTCTGCAATGCTAGGAAGTAGTGTTTTTGCAATTGCTTCAGTCACGAAAAGACTTGCAAATTCTTCTTCATTCGAAGTTTTCAGCTGCATTCTACCCGTGTTGTTATTTTTTGAGTAGTTGAAGTAATTTTGAAAACGTCCGTAATTTGCGGAATCTACTAATAAAACCCCTTTAGCTCCTTTACTTGAAGCCAACTGTGTTCGCTTTCCGGTTGCTTCATTTGCATTACTCCACATGGATTTTTCCGTGGTGCCGGAAATCACATAGGTTCCATCCGCATTCATGGGTTCTCCTGCTTTTAAAAGTACCAACTTATTTGAAACATCAATATCTTTATAATCAGAATATCCACCTTCATCTTCTATACCATAACCAACATAGGCAATTTCTGTGTATTCTCCTTTTGCTGCTGAAAAAGTGACCAATTGATCTCCAACTTGATAAGCAGTTCCATTTACAGTAATGCTACCTACAGGAACCCTGCTCATTTTTAATGGTACATTCTGAAAATAATTTCCGTTAGATTGGGCTGCGGGAATACCTAATTTTTCATATTGTTCTTTTAAATATGCAATAGCTTTTTTCTGCCCAGGCTGCCCGGTTTCACGACCTTCAAACTCGTCCGAAGCATAAATGTATAGATGCTCTTTTAATTCAGGTTCTGTAATACTTTCTGCATAGGGTACAGCGCTCACAACAGGTTTCTTAACCGCTGTTGTTGTGTTATTTACGGTTTTTTGAGTAGGATTGCAACTAAATGCAAAAGCGGCTACTACTAAAAGTATTTTTTTCATGGGATAATTTTCGAAATTTGTCAAAAATAGGGAAAAGAAAACAATCCTAAAGCTGTAAAAATCATAAAATTATCAATATGAAATACGACTTTAAAAGATATTTTTGAAAAGCAGCTATTTTTCGGTTAACTTACCCCTTTCTAATTGGTAAAGTTGATAAATAAAAAAGCTTTTTATTCTTTGGTATTCCTTGCCTTTATCGGAACCACTGGTTATGGGCAACTAACAGATTTAGCTCGTTTAGATTTTACAATTATCCCTAAAGATGAGAGCGGTACCATTCAATATGATCGGTTAAGAGCCTTATTTAATTACCCTATGCGACTAAAGCGCGATGGCTCTTATTTGTTTTTAGGATTAGATTATAGCAATATACATCTACGAATTCCAGAAACCACTTCCTTTGATGTTGCGACTATCGAACAACTACAACTTTTAGATCTTAATATAGGCTATACCAGTAAACTTGAAAATGATTGGAGATTTGCAGCTCGGTTTAGCCCAGGTGTAAGTTCTAATTTAACGGCTTCCAGTATCAATATAGGAGATATTGTCCTGTCTGGGAGTGTTTTTTTTGTTCAAGACAAAACCAAAGACGAATCCTTAAAACGACCATACAGACTCCTCTTGGGGGTTTCTTATTCTGGAAATAGTGGTTTTCAATTGCCGTTGCCATTTGTGAGCTATTACAGAAGGCTTAATGCAAAATGGACCTACAATGTAGGAATACCCAAATCCAACCTACAATATCGTTTTTCAGAAAAACATCGGCTTAAAACCTTTTTGCAGTTAGATGGTTTTAATGCAAACATTCAAAATGGGATGTTAGTGGATAATTTGACAATCGCTGAACGTGTAAATCTATTTTTATTGGTTGGAGGCTTGGAATATGAATTTCATATCGGAGGGCATATAGAATTGTATGTTAGAGGGGCTTATAATGTAATACAAAATGTACGTCTGCGTGATGAAGATAGGAATGAGATTAAGGATTTAGGGGAATTAGGAAACTTTTATTTTCGTACTGGAATTCAGTTTAAGATTTAAAACAAACATAAAATAATTAAGATATGATTGTAAAAACCAAAATAGCACTTTTATTATTTTGTGCCACCTTGTTTTTGTCCTTTGCCCAGGATAAGAAAGATAAAAAATGGGACGTAAGTAACCCATATGAGAATTGGAATTTTCATGAGGTACCGTTAGCTACCGATGAAGGTACTTGGATGAGTTTGGATGTAAGTCCAGATGGAAAACATATTGTTTTTGATTTATTGGGAGATATCTACATCATGCCAAGTTCCGGAGGTAAAACTACTGCATTAAGAACAGGATTACCCTATGAGGTGCAACCTCGATTTAGTCCAGATGGAGAAAAAATATTGTTTACCTCCGACGCCGGTGGAGGAGATAATATTTGGACAATGAATATCGATGGGTCAGCGGCCAAACAAATTACAAAAGAGAATTTTAGACTCCTAAATAATGCGGTATGGAGTGCCAATGGAGAAGCAATTATCGCGCGCAAGCATTTCACATCACAACGTTCTTTAGGGGCAGGTGAGATGTGGCAATATCATATTACCGGGGGTAACGGATTACAATTAACAAAACGAAAAAATGATCAGCAAGATGTAAATGAACCCAGCATTTCTTTGGATGGAAAATACATGTATTACTCAGAAGATCAGTACCCTGGAGGTTTTTTTCAGTATAATAAAGATCCAAATAAACAAATTTATGTTATTAAAAGACATGCGTTTGAAACCGGTAAAATTGAAACTATTACCGGGGGTCCTGGAGGCGCATCTCGGCCTGAAGTATCTCCAAATGGTAAGTTATTGGCTTTTATAAAACGAGTACGTACGAAGTCCGTTTTGTTCTTACACAATTTAGAAACCGGAGAAGAATGGCCGGTATATGATGGTCTTAATAAAGATCAAACTGAGGCCTGGGCTATTTTTGGTACCTACCCAGGGTTTAGTTGGACACCGGATAACAAGCACCTTGTTTTTTGGTCGGCGGGGAAAATAAATAAACTTAACATTACGTCTCTGGAAAATACAGAAATTCCATTTACAGTAAATACAAAGTTGAAATTAGCAGAAACCCATCATGTAAAACATGAGGTAGCTCCTAAAAATTTTACTGCTAAAGTTATACGTCATGCAAAAACCTCACCTGATGGAAAACTTATGGTATTTAGTGCTATTGGTCATTTATGGAGTAAGCGTTTGCCAAACGGAACTCCAAAAAGACTTACAAATAGTCAAGACTTTGAATTTGAACCCTCATTTTCCCCAGATGGAAAAGAAATTATTTACGTAAGCTGGGATGATATCGAAAAAGGGGCAATCCGGAAAATTTCAACAAAAGGGGGAACGAGTATCAAATTGACTGCAGCGAAAGGAATTTACCGATTTCCTTCCTGGGCAGGTGATGGAAAAACGATAGTTTATGGCAAGCAAGGCGGAAATGCAGATCAGGGAAGAACCTATACGAAGAACACAGGTATTTATCGAATGAATGCAGATGGGTCTAATGTTAAAAAACTAGTTAATAATGGTAGTGACCCTATTTTTAATACCGATAACTCTCGAATATTTTTTCAAACTGGAGGTAACTTTTTTGGAAACTTAACTAAAGAATTGAAGAGTATTGATTTAAATGGAAAAGATGAACGTACACATTTTAAATCAAAATATGCGAATCGATTGGTGCCTTCTCCTGATAATAAGTGGCTTCTTTTTTCGCATTTGCATAAAGCCTATGTTGCACCCTTAATAGTTACTGGAAAACCAATAGATATTGATAATAACACTAAGACTTTTCCAGTCGCACAGGTTGCCAAAGATGCAGGAGTGAATCTTCATTGGTCCGCTGATAGTAAATCTTTGCATTGGACGTTAGGAGATGAATATTTCACCAATACCGTTGCTGAGCGTTTTACTTTTCTAAAAAACTCTCCTGATAGTATTCCTCCGATTACGGAGGAGGGAATTAAGATAGGACTTCAAATCAAAACAGATGTGCCTAACGGTATAATAGCATTTACTAACGCTCGTATTATTACGATGGAAGGGGATGACGTATTGGAAAATGCATCACTTTTGGTGAACGGAAATAAAATAGAAGCGTTGGGGACTTCGGAACAAATTACAATTCCACCGAGGGCTAAGGTGTATGATATGAAAGGAAAAACAATCATGCCCGGAATTGTAGATGCTCATGCACATATCGGAGCGTTTCGGGCTGGATTAACCACAAAAAAGCATTGGCAATTTTATGCAAATCTCGCTTTTGGAGTAACTACAGCTCATGATCCGTCCGCAAATAGCGAAACAGTTTTTGGGCTTGCTGAATTGCAAAAGAGTGGTGAAATGGTAGGACCACGTCTTTTTTCTACAGGATTTATTCTTTATGGTGCAGATGGCGATTTTAAAGCTGTTATTAATTCTTTAGATGATGCCCGTTCGGCCATTCGAAGAACCAAGGCATTTGGTGCAATTTCGGTTAAAAGTTATAATCAACCCAGAAGGGAACAACGGCAACAAGTAATGCAGGCTGCAAAGGAGTTAGGAGTTAATGTTGTTCCTGAAGGAGGATCTACTTTTTTTCATAATATGAGTATGATTATGGATGGCCATACAGGAATAGAACATAATATCCCAGTAGCTCCAGTATATAAGGATGTTATAACCTTGTGGAGCAATAGTAAATCTGGATATACACCTACTTTAATTGTAAACTATGCAGGTTTAAATGGGGAATACTTTTACTATGAACGTGATAATGTATGGGAGAATGAAAAATTGCTCAAGTATACACCACGATTTATCATTGACGCCCGATCCAGACATCGTACTAAAGCACCAAAGGAAGAATATGAAAATGGTCATATTTTGACATCGAAAACGGTTACGGCGTTATCCAATGCAGGGGTCAAAGCTAATTTAGGTGCACACGGACAATTACAAGGATTAGGGGCACATTGGGAATTGTGGATGCTAAAAGCTGGTGGCATGTCAAATCTGGAGGCATTGCAAGCGGCGACAATTAATGGAGCAAACTACATTGGTGCTGGAGATGAAATAGGATCTTTAAAAGTAGGAAAACTAGCCGATTTAATAGTGTTAGATAAAAACCCTTTAGACGATATTGAAAATACAAACTCTGTACGTTATACCATGATAAACGGACGTTTATACGATACAGCGTCTATGAATGAAATAGGAAATAGAAACAAAGAAAGAACCAAATTTTATTGGGAAAATAATAGGTATAATGGCGCTTTTCCATGGCATGAAGAAAGTCAGGGTTTTACTGCACCTCACTGCAGTTGTCAGGCCGTAAAGCAATAGTTGTTAAGATAACTTTGAAGACGTATCATCCCAGTTAAAATATTTAACAAATTTAATTTTATCGCGAATAGCCAAAGCGGCAATGTAATTTTTTGCAGGAACATAAGAAGATAAGTGCCAATTGAGCCGTTCTTCAGGTTGCCATTTTGTTTCCTGAAGAGATGCCTTAATATCATGATCAAGGGTCACGGTAAAACGATCTAATGGAAATGAAAGCCCACTTCCCTCGGCCTTAATAAAGGCTTCTTTTCGCGTCCAACATCGATAAAAAGCTCTGTTTTGCTCAGATTTTGTGGTATTATGTAAACATGCTATTTCTTTTTTAGAGAAGAAGTTGTCAGCTATTTCAAGCGAATCAAAATCATTTTTTATTTCCTCAATATCTACTCCAATACCTTGGTTATAACTAAAACCGAATAGCGCCATATCTCCAGAATGAGAAATGTTGAATTTTAGATTTTTTATATTGTTACAATCTGGTTTTCCATATTCATTATAGATAAAAACAATTTTTTTGGGATCTTCAGCGAGGTAACGTCCCAACAGAACCCTTAGAAGACCTCTAGATATGATATATCTTTTTTTATCTACTTCGAATTTAAATTTATGTACTCTCGTAATTTCATCGCTAGATAGCATTTGCAAATAAGGCTCTAATACCATAGTTCTGGAAAAGGTTGTCTGCCAAATATGAACTTCTTTTGGCTTGAGCACGTTTATTTCCTGATTTATTGCGCACATTTTTCCAAATTAGTTTCAAATTCAATAAGACATTTGTTAAGGACTTCGGCAGTATCTTCAACATTAGGTAAGTTAAAAAGATCATTATGTTCTCCCAATAAAGGAACAATTTTCAAGTTACTACTGGTAAGCTTATGCCAGGAATCTACCGTTTCTTGATACGCTCTTTTCCCCCAATAGTTGGTAATTAATAAGGTAATGGATCCGTTAATTTTTTCCCATTCATAAGCTTTATATATTTCGATTAAGTTATTTTGAAGTTTCTGATCATTTTTACCCTTTTCATTTTCTATAAGCCCTTTAAAAATGGGAGATACTCTTTTGCTTATCCTGTTTTTGATTAAGCTATTTATGGCTCGAAACGGATTTTGAAAAAGACGTACAGTAAATTCAGATATTCGTGATTTTGTATGTGCCATATCGAATTGGTCATAGGCAGAAGCTATTGTATCGATTACCATGAAATTTATTTCTTCATCAAGTACTTTTAATCGCTTACTAATTTCTAAACCTACGGCTGTACTCCAACAATAAACCATAATATTGTATGGTCCCTTAGGCTGAATTAAACGTATTTCTCTTAAATAGTCCGCGGCCATTTCTTCAATACTGCTGTGCATTTTTTTATCATCGTAAATACCTGCGGGTTGAATGGCATAAACTGGTCTTTCTGAATCAATTAGCGCCGCCAGATGTTTATAAAAGAATACATGACCCATACCAGCATGAACGCAGAACAACGGCATTTTTTTTCCTTTTGCTCGAATAGGAACTATAAACTCCCATGATTGAATATCCCGACCTTTATTAAGAAGATTAGCAATTGTAGCAATTGTAGGATACTCTAGCAAAGTGGTAGGAGGAAGCTTAGTTTCTAGCTTATTATTAATAATTGTAAATAATTTAATAGCTAACATGGATTTACCACCTAAATCAAAAAAATTATCATTAACTCCGATGGGAGCCTTATTGAATACAGATTCCCATATTTTTGTGAGTTCTAACTCCATAGCATTGGTGGGAGCAACGTAGTCCAATAATGCAGTTTCTAGTTTAGTATCCTCGATGACTAAATGGGTAGGATTATTTGAAATATTTAATTGTTGCACTAAATCATTTACTAAAATATCACCACCTGAAAGTAATAAGGAGATAACTTTTTGAAAGCTTTCTAAAAACCAGGTGGTTGCTTCATCCCCTACAATGTCAGAGTTCACCGTTAAATGAATATTGAAACATACTCCAGTTTTGATGGTTAAAGTTATAGGATAAGTGGTAGTCAAGCCACTTTGAAAATCGCTAACCTGGAGTTTGTTAATGGTTATATCTTTCCAAGGAAAGTTCTCAAAAATAAAAAGGCTATCAAATAAGGGTTTGTTTGTTGACCAATTGATGCTGTTGGTAATTTGATCAACAGAAAAATGTTCATACTTTCTGGCTTCTAGTTGTTGTCTTTGTAATTTTTGAAAAAAGAATGATAATGTATCATTTGGATTTAATTGACTTCGAGTGGGTAAAACATTCATAAACATTCCAGTCATCAATTCCATATTTGGAAAATCACCCGACCTTCCAGATACTGTAGTGCCAAAGGCAATATCATTATTGTCGAAGTAACGCAATAGCAAAAGCGACCAGATACCTTGAAATAATGTATTGGTTGTTATTTTATATTTTTTTGCCAATTGTTTAAGCGAATTGGAGGATATCTCAGAAAGGTTCAGGTCCCTGATTTTATAGGCTTCGTTGCTTTTTTGTTGTTGGTTATTTATAAGATAAGGTGTGGTATAACCATTAAAGGTTTCCTTCCAAAATTCCATAGCATTTTGCGTGCCAATTTCCTGTAACCAATTTAAATAAGATTTATATGAAGGCACGGTCTCTAACACCAAATTACTACCACTGCATAAAGCATTATACAAAGAAAATGCATCCTGAAAAAGAGTACTAGAAGACCAACCGTCTAATAGAATATGATGGCAGTTCCAAAGTAAATACCACTTATTTTTTTGGATTTGGATAAGGGTAATTTCAGCCAAAGGTGCCTTTTCCAAATTAATGCCTCTTGTGCGTTGCTGTTGTTTTAAGACCTCTAATTCATTAGGTATTTCGTTAGCATCAAAATTGGTCCAATCTACAAAGTGCCAATTCATCTTTTTTTCTGGACGCACAATTTGAATGGGATTTTTAATGTTCTTCCAGTGAATGGAAGTACGCAAAATAGGGTGTCTTTCTATTAGAGCTTGCCATGCATTTTGTAGTTGCGTAGTATCTAAATTACCGCTAAGTACACATTGAACATGCAAAAAACCTTGATCTTTTTCATTTGTTAAATGATGAAACAACAAACTTTGCTGCATACTCGTTAGAGGGTATATGGCTTCTATTTTTTGTTTCGTACTACTAGCTTCCTTCATGACTTAATTTAGCAATTTTCAATTAGATTTCCTTTTAGTAATGAATGAGGAGAATCTCCGCTTTCTTGATAAAGTATACTTCCTATTCATTTCTAATAGTCTGTTTTTATAGACTGGAGTAGTTAAGATCTCCTGTATTTTACGAACTATTTCTTTACTATCATCCCTATCTTTATCTCCAATGATTCCTAATTTATGAAAAGCAACTCTAGTTGCACACCCATTTTGATCGTATCGCTTTCCTGAATAAACAATCATTGGAACAGAAAAATGAATGCATTCCTGTATAGTATGTATTCCCCCATGATTAATACTGCAATCTGCTGCTGCTAATATGTTAAGTTGGGGAACCCAATCGAATAAATACACGTTTTCTGGTACATTATCAAAATCAGTGCTTTTAATTTTTCCGCCTAAAGATACAATTAACAGGCATTTGGGTAAATCCTTTGCAGCGGCAATCACTTTTGTCAAAAAAAGGCGATCCCCAGCGTTAAGACTACTTACCGAACAATAGATAAGTTTTTTGTGCTCTTTCTCTTTGCGAATAAGAATGGTATTTATTCGTTTTAATACCTTAGAATCAATATTCGTATCCAAGCGTTTTTCAAAAATCATAGCTCCAGTATATACTACGTTTTTGTGTGAAATACCTGGATAATCTAAAGCCTCGTTGGTAAGAGATAAAATTGGTAAATCGGTATATAGAAATAATGGAGGAAAATGGCTACTTAAAAGTTGCTTGCCTTTGATCCCAACTTCAAGCGCATACTTTTTTAAAATAATCTTCCGGTGATTTTTTAGTTTTAACGTGTCTATCAAGATTCGTTTCCAAACGTTAATTCTAAGTCGTATCCAAGCAAGTTCTATACCAGCTCTAGATCCTGAAAAACCTTTATTAGGTTGAATCATAGTATGTAAGGGAGGAACATTTTTGCGCCGCCTATTTGAATACCACTGATCCAATAAAAACACCTCATACTTCAAATCAATTGCAGTAAAAATTAGTTCTGGTAATTCTCTGTCCACTAATACAGTGTCCGGTTTTACTTTAGCTAAAACTTCTTTATAGGTATTGAGATTTAATTCTTTTTTTTCAAAATTATAATCTTCTTTTTTCGCAACATGAAAACGTAGTGCATTAAGAAATCGGTGTTTCACATTTCCAATATGCGCTTTTACATAGTTAAATTTTATTTCTGGCAATTGTATATAGGTAATACCTGAACTCTCCACCTCGTCTTTTCGATCAAATGGGCATAAATACGTCACCCGGCACCCTTCGAACTGAAGTCTTGAGGCAATCTCCAAGCTTGCGTGCAGCATCCCGGTTAAACCGGTTGTAATAATTACGATATGTCTCATTTTAATTCAAAGACTTTAGTTTTTATCACTCCAAAAGGTTCAACAAATTATCCAAATCCTCCTGATTTAAATCTGCCTCGGGAAAATCAGATGGAGTGTACTTTCCTTTTTCAAGATCGCAACAATGCGCAAGTAATGCTAATAAAAACTGCTCAAAATTGGCTATTAGTTGTTGAATTGTTGATTTGTTATATATTGTATTAGGATAACTCCAATTCATTTCTAAAACACCGTTTTTAAGTATAGCATTTATCTCTATAAAGTAATTGCGTTCACTTAATTCGTGACGTGTATTTTTCATTACAAAAGTGGCATTCACACCTTTATCTTTTTTAGAATTTTGTCGACCTAAAAAGTTAAAAACAACTTGCGGAAAACCATTTTTTGGCAACGTTTTTTTGTAATATTTTAGAACACCATATCCTAAACCTCCGTTAGGAATTTTACGTAAATTTTCTTTTACTGAAATTAATTTCCCTTCTATGCTATCGGTATGTCGCGTTTCTAGTAGTACAGGAAAAAAAGAAGTAAACCAACCGATAGTGTTTGACAGATCTAAGTTGTTATCATGAGTTTCTCTCCCATGACGTTCTAAAGCAATAGCAAGCTTTTTAATGCCAGCCCAATTTGAAATGCTCTCAGTTAAGGCTACCAAAATGAGTTCATCAATTTTAGTATTATACGCAGTGTTGGCATTACTAACCAGCATTTGAGAAGACGTTTTATCCAAACTAAAACTCATAATTTCAATATCCTTTTCTCGAATAGGTAGGGTTCCATTTACATCTTGAGGAAGTTTAGAAAAATTGATAAGTTGGTTTTCCCAAAAATGCTGTTCTTCCGCTAATTTTTGTGAATTTAAAAATTCAAATAGGTAGTCGTTCCATTTTTTTATGGAACTGGTTTTATTAATATTAAAATCTTTATATGTAGAAGAATTACTGTGCCTGATAATCTCATCTAAAATTATTTCCCATGATACCATGTCAATAACTAAATGATGAGCCACTAGAAGAATAACATTCTTCTTTATATCACCTGTTTCAAAAAAGAGACATTTAAATAGTGATCCTTTCGAAAGTTCAAAAGCATCTTGCACAGTTTTAAGCGTTTTGTCCTTTAATGTTTCCCAATTATCTTCAGATTCAGAAGAAAGATCAATATATTCAAAAGCTCTTATTTTATCTGGTGTCAAAATTCTATTGATCCATTTTTCATCAATCTTAAGAAAACTTGAGCGAAGTGCGTCATGCTGTGAGACTATAGAATTGATAAGTTGTTCTAACGTTTCTTTGCCAAGGAATTCAGTGTTTCTTATTTCAAAGGCCTGATTCCAGAAATGCGGTGCAGCTTTATGAAATTCAAAGAACCAATGCTGAATAGGAGTTAACGAAATTTCTCCTAAAACAGGGGTTTCATCTTTTTTCTGAGCCACCTCGGTTTCGGCAAAAAGAGCAAGTTCTGCTATTGTTTGGCTCTCGAAAATTTGATTTGGCTTTAAGATTATACCAAGTTTACGTGATTTTGCAATGATTTGGATACTGAGTATTGAGTCGCCGCCGATTTCAAAAAAATTATCTCTTATACCAATTGGGTTTATACTTAAAACTTCCTCCCATATAAGGGTTAATTTTTTTTCAAGATCAGATACCGGTCTTTGATCAATTTGTAATGACTTATTTTGAGGCACTTTTTGGTTTTTTCCCAATGCTACCTTATCTATTTTTCCATTGGGGAGATACGGGATTTTTTCAATTTTAATTATTGATGAAGGAATCATATAGTCAGGGACTAAACTCTTTAAAAACATCTTTATTGGCGTTACCTCCAACATTTTATCCGGACATGTGATATATGCAACAAGGCGTTTGGCAGCGCTGTTTGACGAATTTATCTCTACAAGAACAATAGCGGCATCTATTCCGGGATACGATACGATTGTTTTTTGGATTTCTTCTAACTCAACTCTAAACCCTCTTATTTTTATCTGTTGATCGGATCTTCCGAGAAATTCAATAGAACCATCTTTTCGATACTTTCCGAGATCTCCTGTTTTATATAAATTTTCTTCAGTTGCATAAGGGTTAATAACAAAGACTTTTTGGCTAAGTTCAGGTCTATTTATGTAGGCTTGTGACAGCCCATCTCCACCAATATAGATCTCCCCAATAGCTCCTGAAGGAACCATTTTCATTTGATCATTTAAAATCAATATTTTGGCACCAGCAACTGGCTTTCCAATAGGGATGGAACCGCTTAGATCTGTCTTTTTAATTTGATGAGCCGTACACCATACAGTGGCTTCGGTTGGTCCATACTCATTGTATAACAGAACATTAGGAAGCGTATTAAAATGCATAGTACATACAGCTGGCAAACAAGCCTCTCCTGCAATAATTATAACTTTAAGAGTACTCAAATTATCTAAATTCGAATGCTCCAATATAAGTCCATATAGCGAGGGTAACATCAGTGAATGACTTATGTTATGCTTGGCAATAAGCGCTGCGATATGTGCTATATCTTGCTCAATTCGCTTTTCGGTAATAACTAATTTTCCCCCTGTACATAGTGTCCAAAAAATCCCAGCTTTTGAACTGTCAAAAGCAATTGAAGAAAGTAATAAAAATGCATTTGGATTTTCAGGATAAAAAGTTAATCTGCCCGACGTAGATTTTATAATATTATCGTGTGAAACAGGAACTCCCTTGGGTTTTCCTGTTGAACCTGAAGTGTATATTACATAAGCTAAATCCTTTCGACTAACTCTGGGTAATTGTATGGTTTTATCAATGAATTGATCTGTAGTATCGGCTAAGCTTACAACATGAGTTACCAAAGGTCTAAAGTTGGAAGTTAACGATTCTTGCGTTAGTATAATATCAACTTCCGCATCGGTGATCATAAAATTAATTCTATGCTCTGGATATTCCGGATCTATTGGCATATAGGCGCTTCCAGCTTTAAGAATTCCTATGAGTCCAACAATCATTTCCATGGATCGTTCTACACAAAGCCCTATTATCGTCTTTTTTCCAGCGGTAAGTTTCAAGATATGCTGAGCAACTACGGTAGATTGCTGCTCTAATTCTAAATATGTAAATGAATTATTGTTAAAGGTCAAAGCTATTGCATTAGGATGCACAGCACTACCTTTTGAAATAATATCATGAATACCCGCGTAATTTTCAAAGCTGTCTGATTGTACTGACTTTTTAGGAAAGCAAATGTCTTTTTCGAAAGATGTTTGCATAGGGATCGTATCAATAGTAGTTTGCGGATCTAATACGATATGTTCTAATAACAGCTTATAGTGTTCTTGAAATTGTGTAATAGTTTCAGCATCGTATAAATCGGTACTATATTCAAAAATGGAAGATAACAGTCCATTTTCCTCCGAAATGTATAATGTTAAATCAAACTTAGAAACATTGGAATCAAAATTAGAATATTCCAAGCTTAATTCAGGACCAAATGAAGGTGTACTAGGCGTAGAATGGTAAAGGAACATTACCTGAAAAAAGGGATTGACCCCATGTGTTCTTTCGGGTTTTAGCTCTTTTACCAAAACTTCAAAAGGAACGTCTTTATTAGAAAATGCTTCTAAAGTGGTTTTTTTTACTTCCTCAACTAATGATGCGAATGATTGTTGGGGTTTTAATTTGGTTCGTAAAACAATTGTATCATTAAAGAAACCCATTATCTCTTCCAGAACCTTTTCATTTCTATTAGAAATAGGAGAGCCAATTGGAATATCTGTCTGACTACTATATCTATATAATAACACATAGTATGCAGACAAAAGGAAAACAAAAGGAGTAGTTTCTAATTTTTTGGAGAGTTCCAGAATCGCTTTGGAGAGTGAATTGGAAAATGATTGTTGGCTGTGTTTACCAGTAAAAGAAGGTTCTTGAGGCCTTGGGTAATTATGCGCCAGCTCTAATACTGGAATATCTCCAGATAATTTAGATTTCCAATAGGTAAGTTGATTTTTGCTTATAGGATTAGATTCCTGCCAATATGCATAATCTTTATATTGTAGATTGTTCTTAGTAGTAGTAATTAATTCATTGGATGACAATGCCAAATAATGCTTTGCAAGTTGCATTCTAAAAAGACCCATAGACCATTTATCTGTTACAATATGATGCATAGTAACAAACAAAATATGTTCGTTGGAATCTAGCTTAAGTAATGATAACCTAAACAAAGGGGCTTTGGAAAGATCAAAACAAGTCGTTGCATCTGCTAATAGGATCTCCTCTTTTTTTGCTTTTTTTTCTTCCGACGAAAATTCGCTAAGGTTAAATTGTGCAATGGTTATGGGTACGTCTGTTGCTATGTTCTGTGTTATTACATCGTTTTCAATATGAAAATAGGAAAGGAGAATATTGTTTGATGTAAATACTAATTCAAGACTCTTAAGGAGGTGTTTAACCTGAAGCCTTCCTTTTAGCGTATATAATTCAGAGTAGTTGTAAAAAGGATTTTCCGGATATGTTTGTTGCAAAAACCAAAGACTTTGTTGACCACTTGATAATGGTATGGTTGCATTATCAGGGGCTCTAGAAATTTGTCCAGGAAGATCTTCTTTCTTGGCCTTATTTTTCCATCTATTTAATAGAGAATCTTTTTCAGTTTCTTTTTTCATTTTTTGTTTGGTTCACTAAAATTAGGACCATAATCCAAGAAAAACGGCTAGTTTACGGATTTTTGATTTCACATATTCATAAATTAGTAAGTCAATATCTAAAGCCCGTTCTATGAACCAATATAGGGATACTACAATAAGTAAAACAGAGCCATATACTAATAACTTTGGATAAATCTTCTGTTTACGAAGTATAAATAATATCGGGAATATTAATGCAATAATAAGAAGTTGTCCTATTTCAACTCCAATATTAAAACCTAAAAGGGATAACGTCAAAAATTCTCCTGTTAATCCAAGATCTCCTAATACACTTGCGAATCCAAACCCATGAAAAAGTCCAAAAATAAATGCAATAGCCCAATCTCGACCTTTAAAAATGGGTCGAATATTATGAAAAGCAGCTAACCCAATCGAAATAGCAATAATAGACTCAACAAATCGCGATGGAAGTCTTACAATATCTAGCGATGCTAAACTTAAGGTAATGGTATGGGCAATGGTAAAAAAGGTAACAATTTTAAGTATGTATAAAAAAGCGGGTTTAAATTTTAAAACTGGCTGCCAACCAAATATCTTATGTTTTTCTGTGTTTGATTCCTTTTTAGCAATTGCAACTCTTTCTTTTCTCCGAACGACGGAAGGTAATATTAAAGCCAGTAAAAAGAGAATATGATCAATACCAATCCAGATGTGCCAAACTCCTTGTTTGATCATAGCTATGAAACCTTTCCAAAGCGATACATCGGTTAAATCTAAAGTTGCTGTAGTAACAGTTGGTGTAAAACTTAGCGAAATATTCGCTTCTTCGTTGATAACTCCGGCTCTCCAATTATATTCTGTAATTAAGAAACCTCTATGTGAATTGTCTTTCTCGAAAACTGCATTATAGTATACTTCTAAATCATCAGGAAGGATCTTCGAGTTTTCAAGATCAAAAGAAATTTTTATAAAATCTCCGAATTTACCTACTTTAAAACCTTTAAAGATGATATCGTGATTTCCGAGTTTTGAAGAAAATTTTGTGCGATTGTATAGATATGTTTTAAGTTCTTCTATATAAGATTGTAAGTCGCTAGATGTTACACCTTTTTCAAAATTTAGTCCAAAAACCTTATTAAATTCGTCAATATTCATTTCGAAGCGCCCTTCAATCCCATCTTTTTCATACACTCTCAAAAAGATATAACTCTGATTTGGTTTGTGCGCAAAAATCGAAAGCGGTATTAGAAATAGAATTATAAATAAAGAATGAAATAGTATCTTTTTCATAGCTATTATGTATGAGGTGTTATTAAATTGTGGTAAAAAATTAGACTTAAAAATTTACAGGGGAACCTGTATTTCTTTAAGCATAAAATGGTAAGGGTTTTTCGCGTCTTCGGAAATGTTTTCGATAACCATCTTTTCTCCGATCCCTAATTTTGTAGCAAGATCTATAAATAAATTAATTACTACCTGATCTTCTAATGCCCATCCTGTAGAATCAAATACACTACATTTATCTTTAATGTATTCAAAAGCAGCTGAATTTTGAATTACAGTAACTAATTCAGGACCAACGTCTTTTGATTCTAATTGTTGGCACTCACCTTCAATTTGTGCTTGTTCCTTAAAATCGGGACAGACTATGCTATTTTGCAGAAACTCTAAAGGAAGTTCTATTTTTCCTGGGAAATCAGAGCCGACAGCATTAATGTGCAACTTAGGATTCGTACTTAAATCCGTAAACAACGGACCTTCTCCAATCTCAATAGATGTCATTGTTGAAATAATATGGGAAGAGGTAACAATTTCTTCTATAGTGGTAGCAGTAAATTTTAAATTTAATTCCATCATACTACATCTACTAACAAAAGATTCTACCGCGCTAGCATCTGTGTCAAAATATAAAACTTCTTCAATATCAAAAACCCTAGAAATGGCATGCAATTGTGTTACTGCTTGTGCTCCACACCCTATAAGCCCTAAAATAGAACTATTAGGTGATGCCATATATTTACTTGCTATTGCAGAAGCAGCTCCAGTTCGAAGTGCAGTTAATAAAACGCCGTCAACAATCGCGGTCAAATGCCCCGTTGTAGTATCATATGATGATATTGTAGATAATATAGTTGGTAAATTAAACTGATGTGGATTTTTTGGATGATATCCAACTACTTTTATAATGACTTCCTTTTCCTTTTCATAAACTGGCATCCATTCTACCAAACCGGTATTGGGTTTTTCATAATTAAACCCCGATCTTTTTGGAATTATATTTTTATCAGAGTTAAATTCATAGATTACTTTTTCAAGATTATGAATAAGTAAATCCATTAGTTGGTTAAGGCCATATCGTTCTAAGATGACTTGAACATCTTGAGAAGATAGAACCAAGGTTTCTTTTGTATTAATGTGCATTTTAGGGTCTTCTTTTTCTTAGTTATTTAATTAATATCGTAGCAATAATCTTTTTCAACCAAACCTACAAAAAGCGAAGTGGTTTAGAATATAAAACCTATGTCCTTCACAATAAAACCGAGGAAATGCACAAAAACAAGTAATTTAAAATGTTAATAAACATGGATTTTAGGTAAAATTATGGATGAAATACACTTATAAACATTTTTTTAAGGTGAAAAACCAGTTTGCAACAGCTTCGATTTCTCACGGTTTTTTTTCATTTAATTTTCTACATAAACTAAATAATATCATGCACTTTACTTGCATCAATTCTAAAGAACAGAAAATATAAAAAACACTAGAGTTAGTATGTTATTTTAATTTTTAATAATCTGCATCAAAAACTTGATAATCAATACTTTGTATTAAAAATTAATTTTAGTATTGTATTGCTTTTCGACTGATTAAAATCTAACGTAATCATTGATTTTGACTTTATATTAAACTGTATTTCGATGAAATTATCGCGAATTAATCAGTGAAAAATAGCTTTATTTTTAGAACGATTTTAATGAGTTTTAAGTGAATGAATTTTGAAAAAAGAATACTTTTTTTCAAAAAAAAAGAAAAAAATGAAACTTTTTATTGTTCTAATTACGTAAGCATAAATGAATCTTTATCGTTTTTAAAGCCCGTCCATCGGATATTTTTTAGTTGATAGGTGTTAGACTTTTACTTTAGTGAAAATATTTTGCGCTCATTTATTAAATACGATTGAATATTAATGATGTGCTCAAATTATAAAATGAATAAGATTCATTTCAAATTTAACAGGATAGTATAAAGAATAGCAGTAGTGAAGTTGAATTACCGGATTAAAAATTCACTTTTAAACCTCAAAATTCCTCTTTACTATAATTTATGCTGTATTGAGATAAAACCCAACGTTTCTTTGTATTCCATTAATAATACAATTGCAACGCTAAGACTAAAATAATTAACGTGAATTTTTCCTGGACCAAAGAACAGTTAGCCTATAAGGACAAGGTAATTAAGTTTGCACAAGCGAATTTTGATAAGTCTTATATCAAAGAAGATCATGAAAGTACTTTTTCAAAAGAAAATTGGGAAAAGTGTGCAAATTTCGGATTACAAGGCCTTGCCACTCCCGCCATATATGGAGGATCAAATGATGAGGTAGATATTCTTACCGCAACACTGGCAATGGAAGGTTTAGGATATGGTTGCAGAGACAATGGACTTCCTTTTGCGTTAAACGCTCAAATGTGGACCGTACAGTATCCAATCGCCCAGTTCGGCACAGAAGCACAAAAGAAAAAATTTCTACCTAAAATGACGACAGGTAAGTGGGTAGGTTGTCATGCTTTAACTGAACCAAACGCGGGATCAGACGTCTACAATATGGAAACTACGGCCACAAAGGTGGAAGGTGGTTATATATTGAATGGAACAAAACGATACATTACATTCGCCCCAATAGCAGATGTTGTTCTTGTATTTGTAAAAACAAATCCAAAATTAGGGAAATGGGGTATGAGTGCCTTTATAGTAGAGAAAGGCATGAAAGGTTTCACAGCTGGGCCTAATAGGCCTAAGTTGGGATTACGAACCGTTCCTTTTGGAGATTTAATGTTTGACGATTGCTTTGTGCCAAACGAAAATCTTCTTGGACCTGAAGGCGCGGGTTGGGCAATTACCAACTATTCCCTTGAACATGACCGTTGTACTATCCTAGCTAGTCAGCTTGGCGCTATGGAATATCAATTGGAAAAAACCGTGGAATTTGTTAAAAATCGCGAACAATTTGGAAAACCAGTAGGTCAATTTCAAGCTGTATCTAATCGCGTTGCAAATATGAAATTACGTTTGGAAACTTCGCGACTGCTATTATATAAGGTTGCTTGGTTAAAAAGCAAAGGAGAATCTACAATGATGGAATCTGCCTTACTTAAACTTCAGCTTAGCGAAAGCTTTATTGAATCTAGCTTAGATACCGTGCGCAACCATGGCGGACATGGATATTTAACAGAAAATGAAATAGACAGAAATTTAAGAGATGCTGTTGGCGGTGTTATTTATGCAGGAACATCAGATATTCAAAGAAATATCATTTCAAAACTTTTAGGATTATAAAATAAAAAAGTGATTTCTACTTTAGTACATAGCATAGAAAATTCGGCACTTCGTTTCCCAGAAAGGGATGCATTTCGTTGTGGAGATAAGGCACTTAACTATCAAGAGTTGAAGTACAAAACAGATCAACTTGCAAAACAGTTAATTGATTTTCGTATTGAAAAAGGAGATAGAGTTGGAATTTTTATGCCAAGATGTATCGAAACTGCTATTGCAATTTACGGCATTATGAAAGCTGGAGCTGTTTATGTTCCATTAGATCCTTCAGCACCTTCAGAACGTACCAATTTTTTGATCGATAATTGCGATATCAGTTATGTAATAAGTATTCCAAGTCAGAAAAAATCACTTTTAAAAATTATTGAGGAAGGTACCTCCCTTAATGCTATAATTGGAGTTAAAGATACTTCATTGCCAATAACTACTGTTTCCTGGGATACTATTTTTAGTAATTCCCTAACCGATTTTAAAAAAATAAGAATTGTAGCAGAAGATATTGCATATATAATGTTTACTTCTGGTTCAACCGGAAACCCAAAAGGGATTGTTCATACTCATAGGAGTGGTTTAAACTATGCCAAGTTTTCGGCAGAGTTATACGCTTTAAATTACACGGACAGGGTTGCGAATCACGCCCCACTTCATTTTGACATTTGCACTTTTGGGTATTTCTCAGCTCCATTAGTTGGCGCCTGTACGATTATTATCCCTGATGCCTATACCAAACTTCCTGCAAGTCTTTCAGAACTTATGGAGAAGGAGAAAATTACGTTCTGGTATTCGGTACCCTTAGCACTAGTACAACTTCTTCTTAATGGAGTATTAGATAAAAGAAATTTAAGTACATTAAAATGGGTTTTATTTGGAGGAGAGAGTTTTCCGGCAAAGCATCTCAATGCGTTAATGCAACGTTGGTCCCATGCTCGATTTAGCAATATTTATGGCCCCGCAGAAATAAATCAATGTACCTATTATCATCTTGATACGCCTCCTAGTATTACTTCAACCGTTCCATTGGGAGAAGTTTGGAAACATGCCACTTACAAAATTTTGGATGTTAATGACAAGGAAGTTAGAAAAGGAGATACCGGAGAACTAGTCGTTTGTACAACAACAATGATGGAAGGGTATTGGAAGAATAAAGAACTTACTCAAAAATCCATCTATACCGAAGAAACGAATCTTAAACATCGTTATTATAGAACAGGTGATTTGGTTCGTGAAAATGAGCAAGGACAACTACTTTTTATAGGAAGAAATGATAGACAAGTTAAAGTACGTGGCTATCGAATAGAAATGGATGAAGTAGAAAATATCTTAATCCGCCATAAAGAAGTTAAAGAAGTTGGTGTTTTCCTTAGGGAAAATAAAGTTGGAGACCTAGAACTTAATGCAGCTGTAATATTAACTCCGCAAGCTAGTGTTGATGGAAAAACGTTGGCTAAATTCTGTACTTCCTTTTTACCCTCATATGCAATTCCAGAAAATATATATTCCATTACAGAATTTCCTAGAACAAGTTCGGGGAAAATAAAGCGCTCCGAGATATATAAAATTATAACTGAATAACTCCATGAATGATATTTTAATTACCTACGTAAACCAGACATTATTAAATAATAATGCGGATGACAAAATTGATATTGAAGATGATCTTTTAGGAGGTGAAATTCTCGATTCTTTAGGAATGATGAAACTAATACTCTTTATAGAGAAGGAGTTTAAGTTGAAGGTGCCACCAGAGGATATGACGATTGAAAACTTTATGTCAGTTCAGAACATTAGTACTTATTTAACCAATAAACTGGCCTAATTTGAGGATTACTCCTGCTATGACCAAAGAAAAATTAAAGCATTACTCGCTGACTAAAAGTCAACTTTCTATGTGGACTGGACAAAAATTAAATCCAGATTCCCCTCAGTACAATGTAGTGCACTCTTTTGATATTAAGGGGGCTTTGAATTCTGAAAAATTTCAAATCGCTTTTCAAGAGTTAATTAATAGGGTTACCATCTTTCGGTTAATCTTTCATGAAGTATCTGGCGTTCCTTATCAATCTGAACTAGAATATTTGGTTCATGAAATGGAATTGGTTGATCTTTCTGAAACTGCGGAAGAAGCTAAAATTCAGGATTGGTTAAAAAAGAGGAGTGCAAGAAATCTTGATATGTCCAAACCACTTTTTGATACTGCACTATTAAAGATCAATGCAGAGCGATATATCTGGTTTTTAAATTTGCATCATATTATAAGCGATGCTACTTCTTCTACCATACTCTATAGTTTAATGGCAGAGTTGTACGATTTTAGTATTAAAGAAAGGCCTATAACGACGACAGAAATTCCCTCTTTTCTAGATTACGTGACGCATGAAAATAGGGAAAATCGAAACGAACAACAGAAAGAAATAGAAAGCTATTGGAAAGATAAAATAGATGGACACGAAAAAACACCTGTTTTTTATGGAGAAAATGTAAAAAACACAACATCAAATGCTGAACGTATTCCCATAAAACTTGGTAAGGAAAGATCAGATAAATTACGAGTACTAGCCACACGTACAGATATTCGATCTTGGACAACACACCTGAGTCTTTTTAATCTTTTTGCAACTGCGTTGTTTATTTATTTACGACGTGTTACTGGAGAAGGAAATCTTATTGTTGGTTCTCCTTCTCACAATAGACCTACTAAAACATATAAGGAAACTCCGGGTTTATTTATTGAATTTTTCCCTTTAATGGCAGAAATTGAGGATACACAAACGTATCGCGAAGTACTAAACAATATTAAATTAGAAACAAATACATACTTAAAATATGCACAACCGGGAACATCAAGTGCAGCCATAAGTAGAAGCTTTAATGTTATATTAAATTACATCTCTGCTAGTTTCCCTAATTTTAATGGTATGCCAATGCAATCAGAATGGATACATCCAATGCATTCTGACCCCGCTCATCATTTGAGATTTCATGTTTATGATATGGATGCATCAGAGGAAATAACCTTACTTTTTGATCTTAATAAGACCATTTTTGATGATGATTTAAGCACTCAGGTGCCTAAGCATTTTTTAGCAGTTTTAGATGGTTTGCTGAATGATATTGATCAATCAATTCTTCAACCCTCAATGACGGAAGATGTAATTGAAACGCCTAGTACAAACTTTAAAACTTCAGAAGAATTATTGGAATTTACTTCTATCATAGATCAGTTTAGAAATCAATGCAAAGAAGTTCCCAATAATACAGCTCTACAGTATAAAGATCGGAGGTATACCTTCACAGAGGTTGATATAAAATCTGATCTTCTTGCTTCTTTCTTAATGAAAGAAGGCTTGGGTGATAAAAAAAGAATTGCGTTGTTTCTTGAGCGTAGCCCTGAGTATGTTATCGCCGTTCTTGCCGTGTTAAAATGTGGAGGTAGTTTTATTCCCATAGGCTCAGATCAACCTTCTGAAAGAATTGCATACATCTTAAAGGATTCTGAAAGTACTATGGTATTAACTTCAGATCGTTTAAAAAAACGAATTATATCGTCTGAACTAAAAGTTATAGATGTTGCATCCGTTTTAGATACGGCACAAGATATTGAGCAGTTTTCTGAAGTGAACCCTATAAATGTAAAAACAATTGCTTACATCATTTATACATCTGGGTCTACCGGTTATCCTAAAGGTGTACTGGTATCGCATGGCGCAATTTTTAATTATTTGAATTGGGCGAAGGAAGCGTATCAAATTAACACTCCTTTTTGTTTCCCTTTATTTACTTCAATAGGATTTGATCTTACGATGACTTCATTTTTTTTACCACTATTGAATGGTGGAGAGATGATGATTTACCAAGAAAATGCATATGGACCAGACACAACCTTATCAGAAGTATTGACAGAGAATAAGGTGAATTGTATTAAGCTAACACCATCGCATTTAGCATTAATACAAGAAATGGATGTTTCGCAGAGCAAAATTAAAATGATGATTGTTGGCGGAGAGGATTTTAAAACCTCCTTAGCCGCAAGTATTCAAAAGTCTTTTGGTCAGGACCTTATTATATATAATGAATATGGTCCAACAGAAGCTACTGTTGGTTGTATTGTAGGTACATATAGTTTAGAAAAACATAAGCAACCCTCGGTTCCTATAGGTACCCCAATAACTAATGTTGAAATCCATTTATTAGATACATTCCAAAACAAGGTTCCCAGAGGAGTCGTTGGAGAATTATATGTTGCAGGAGCAGGATTGGCCGAAGCATATTTAAATTCTCCTGACCTAACGGACAAAAAGTTTGTGGACAATCCTTTTCAAGAAGGAAGTAAAATGTATGCAACAGGGGATTTAGCGCGCATTGATAACAATGGGGAACTGAATTATTTGGGACGAATTGATGATCAAGTAAAATTAGGGGGTTTCCGCATAGAATTATCAGATATTGAAGCAAATTTAACCAGTCATGATGGTATTACAAATGCCGCTGTTGTAATTACGGAAGCAGAAGAATTGATTGCGGAAACGGAGGTTATTAATTGCGCAGAATGTGGATTGCCGTCTAATTACCCAGACACAGATTTTGATGCAAACGGTATCTGTCATTTATGCAATGCATTTGAAGGTTATAAGGACAAAGCGCAACGCTATTTTAAAACCGAAATGGAACTTCAACAAATACTTAGTTCTAAAAGAGGGCAAAGTCCTCATTATGATTGTTTGTCATTACTAAGTGGCGGTAAGGATAGCACGTATATTTTAGCGCAACTTGTTAATATGGGGCTAAGGGTATTGGCATTTACATTAGATAATGGTTATATCTCTGATCAAGCAAAAGAAAATATTGACAAAATTGTTAAAAAGTTAGACGTAGATCATATCTATGGCGAAACTGAACACATGAATAAGATTTTTGTGGATAGTTTGCAACGACACCAGAATGTATGTAATGGCTGCTTCAAAACTATTTATACCCTAAGTACGAAAATTGCCTTAGAAAAGGAAATTCCATTTGTTGTTACCGGGTTATCAAGAGGTCAATTTTTTGAAACGCGCTTAACGGAAGAATTGTTTTGGGATGAAACGGCTTCTATCTCTACCATTGATGATACAATTCTTGAGGCCAGGAAATTATATCATCGAGAAGAAGATGCAGTGAAGTCATCTATGGATGTTTCCATGTTTATGGATGATAGCACTTTCGAGAAGGTACAGTTTATCGATTTCTACAGGTATAGTGATGTAAGTTTGGAAGCGATGCTACAATTTCTTAAAACAAAGGTTGGTTGGGTAAGACCGACAGATACGGGTCGTTCTACAAATTGCCTTATAAATCAAGTTGGCATTCATGTTCATAAAAAACAAAAAGGATATAGTAATTACTCATTTCCTTATAGTTGGGATGTGCGTCTAGGTCATAAAACAAGAAAAGAAACTTTAGAGGAAATTAATGAAGTGATTGATGTTCCTGCAGTTGAGCGTATTATGCAGGAGATTGGCTATAAGGAATTTGAAAATGAAAATAATAAACGGGAACGATTGGTAGGTTATTATACCGGAGAAACCAATATCACACAAGAAAAATTATCAAATCATCTAAAGAAAAGACTTCCAGGGTATATGGTTCCCTCAATTTTCAAGTATATGCCAGAATTACCATTAACCCTTAATGGAAAAGTAGATAGAGCAGCACTAAAAAATTTAACGGATATACAATTGGATATGGATACGCCTTTTGTAGCACCCAAAGGTGAAATAGAGGAGCTTTTAGCAGAAATATGGAAGGAAGTTCTTCGCCTAAAACAGGTTAGTGTTTATGATGATTTTATAGCTCTTGGGGGGCATTCATTAGCTGCAATTCGGGTGACAACAAGAATTAATGAAGAGGTTGAAATGAACTTACCATTAAACAAAATTTTTGAGCTTCCAACTATTGCTAGTTATTCAAAATATATCGAAGAGACTATTATGACACTATTGGAGGAATAAATATAATGAGGTTGGATAAAAAACATAGCATAAAATCAACGGTTACTCGGAATATGGCATTTGTCATAAGCCTATGCTATGTGTTAGGTCCCATTCAATTAAAACTGGGTGACTTTTTTCATCTAATTTCTCATGAATTGAGGGCTCCAAAAAACATACTTCAACATAGCTTTGAAGCACATCCAACTCAAGAAAGTGACGAAGCAACAGCTAAGTATGATGAGACCGTGGTGCATCGGCATGAAATTTTGGAAATTTTAGCTATTGTTTTTAATGGAGAAATTTCCAAAGACCCTGTCAACAAATCCGATCAGTTGAAATTGAAGGTGGATAAACATTTCTGTAGTGTTCGCTATACAATACCTCAAAAATTTAGTTCAATATCACCATATATTTTTTCAAAAAAAGCACTTAAAATACAACGTGGTTACCCAGATATACCCTTAAAACCACCAGCCATCTAGCCGAACTGGGAATCTAAAGTTTAGCGCTGTTAGTTTTTGGCGGATTATTGGGGAGATTCCGATTCAATTTTTAATGAATTTGCAAAGCTACATGGTTAACATATCCGGTGGCGAGGAAAACTATGCCATTACGGAAAGTGAAAAGCAAATTCTAGGTATAAAATTTTTAAAAAAAACTATGAAGAATATTATATTATATGTAGGATTCTTAATTCTATATGGTACAACATATGCCCATGAAATAAAGGGTACAATTACATCAGAAACGAATACCCCCCTTGAAGGAGTAAGTGTATACAATAAAAAAACCGGAAGTTTTGCCTATACCAATGTATCCGGATATTACGAACTGGATGACATTTCGGAAGGTGATATAGTTACTATCAGCAGCTTAGGATACGAAACTCAGGAAATTACTATTGAAGCAGATCAGTTAGATGCTACAGTAAATATTATTATGATAGAAGCTGCGGTCTCCTTAGATCAGATAACTTTGGTCTCTGAAGTGGATGTATTGAGTCAGTTCGCTTTGGTGGATATTAAGACCAACCCAGTGAAATCGGCGCAAGAGATTTTACGAAAAGTCCCCGGACTAATTATTGGACAACATGCGGGTGGGGGTAAAGCAGAACAGATTTTCTTACGAGGATTTGATATTGACCACGGTACAGATATTACGCTTAGTACAGATGGTTTACCCGTAAACTTGCCTTCACATGCACATGGTCAGGGGTATTCTGATTTTCATTTTGTAATTCCAGAAACTATAGATAATATTAATTTTGGTAAAGGTCTGTACTATGCCGACAAAGGAAACTTCAACACATCAGGATACGTTGAATTAAATACAAAAAAGAAGATTGATAATAACCTGATTGCCTTAGAAGTAGGTCAATTTAATACCATAAGAGCAGTAAACCTCTTTAAAATTTCCGAAAGTGATTATAGCAATGCCTACGTAGCAGCTGAAGCAGTACTAACGGATGGGGTTTTTGAATCTCCTCAAAACTTTAATCGTTTTAATGTTTTGGCCCGTTATAACTACAACAATTTTGAAGATGAGGAATTAACGGTTTCTCTTTCCCATTTTCAAAGTAAATGGGATGCTTCAGGACAGATTCCGCAGCGTGCTGTAGATCAGGGATTAATTAGTAGATTTGGTGCTATTGATGATACAGAAGGAGGAATCACCAGTCGATCTAATATTTGGGTGAACCATACTAAGCAGCTTGACGAACATCAAAGACTAAAATCAAAAGCTTTTATTTCCAAATACGATTTTGAGCTATTTTCTAACTTTACGTTCTTTTTAGTAGATCCGGTAAATGGAGATCAGATTCGGCAGAGTGAGAGTCGTATTATTGTGGGAGCAGAGTCAGTATATAACCGTTCATTCCACATTCCAGATCACGGTGTGCAATTTAACTTCGATGCCGGTATAGGATTCAGATATGACGATGTCAATGATGTTGAACTTTCCAGAACACGAAATCGAAGAGAAACCTTAACTAGATTGGCTTTTGGAGACGTAGATGAATTAAATGGATATTCTTTTGTGAGTGGAAATTTAAAGCTTAATAAATTTAATTTCAATCTTGCATTACGCGCAGATTACTTTAAATTTAATTATGTAGATTTCCTAGCAGATAGATTTCAAACCCTTGGTGAGGATGATGTAATTGTTAGCCCAAAGTTTAGCGCTATATACACTGCTTCTCCCAAAGTGCAATTATCTGCAAAAGCAGGATTTGGTTTTCATTCCAACGATAGTCGTGTAGCAACGGCAAATACAGGTGAGGAGACCTTGCCAAGTGCATTTGGTACTGATTTTGGCGTTATTTTAAAACCTATAGATCGTTTAGTAATTAATGGAACTTTATGGGGACTTCTTTTGGAACAAGAATTTGTATATGTAGGTGATGAAGCCATTGTAGAACCTAGTGGACGCTCAAGGCGTTACGGAGTTGAATTGGGATTACGTTATCAAATTACGGATTGGTTATTTGCAAACGGAGACTTTAATTATACTGTAGCACGTGCTCGTGACGAGGTTGATGGACAAGATTTTATTCCTTTGGCGCCAGATTTAACCTCTTCAGGAGGTTTAACGGTTCGTAATTTAGGAAAACTTTCCGGAGGTATCAACTACCGTTATGTTGACGATCGTCCTGCTAATGAAGATAACTCCATTGTAGCGGAAGGATATTTTGTTACCGATTTCAACATAAACTACAACTTTGCAAAGAACTGGTCTTTCGGTTTAACTATAGAAAACCTGTTTGATGTGGAATGGAACGAAACTCAATTTGCTACAGAAACGCGTTTGTTTAATGAAGTTGCTCCTGTTGAGGAAATAACATTTACTCCAGGAACTCCTTTTTTCTTAAGAGGAAAACTTTCAGTAACTTTCTAAGGTGGATTTTAAAACTAAAAAAGAGGCTATCAGAATATGATAGCCTCTTTTTTTATGAGTATTGGAAAGTTTACCAAATAATCACTCTATCTTCCGGAGCAACATACATCGGATCTCCTTCAGTAATATCAAAAGCATCATAAAACTCCTGTATATTTAGCAAAGGTTGTACGGCTCTAGTTTGTCCAGGAGAATGTGGATCTGTCTTTACTTGAGTACGTATCGCTTCATCTCTGCTCTTCGTTCTCCAAACCGTAGCCCAAGACATAAAAAAGCGTTGTTCCGCAGTAAAGCCATCAATATCATCCGGACGTCCATTTTCTTCAAAAAACTTCTGAAGACCATCATAAGCTCCAAGAACGCCTCCGAGATCACCAATATTCTCTCCAAGCGTAAATTTACCATTAATGTAAACACTATCTAATACTTCTACAGCACTATACTGGGCTGCTAAGGCATCACCTCTTTCCGTAAAGGCCGCAAGATCTTCTTCGGTCCACCAGTTTTTTAGGTTTCCATCGCCATCAAAACGTGAGCCACTATCATCAAAAGAATGCGAAATCTCATGACCGATTACTGCTCCAATACCTCCATAATTTACGGCATCATCTGCTGTATAGTTATAGAAGGGTGGTTGTAAAATTGCCGCCGGGAATACAATTTCATTATTCGCAGGATTAAAGTAGGCATTTACCGTTTGCGGAGACATGAACCATCTAGATTTATCTACTGGCTCTCCAATTTCGCTATAATTTTTTTGAGTTCGCCACTCGCCAACAGCAATCATATTGTCAAAATAACTTTTATCCGCAGCGACTTCCAAGGTGGAATAATCTTCCCATTTATTTGGGTAAGCAATTTTTACAGTAAACTTATTAAGCTTTTCAACAGCCTTGGCCTTAGTTTCTTCACCCATCCAATCTAAATTTTTAATACGTTCTTTATAGGCATCAATAATGTTAGCAATCATTTTTTCTGCTTTTGCCTTAGCTTCCGGAGGAAACTTAGCATCTACATATAATTGACCTATAGCCTCACCAACGGTTCCATTTACAGTAGCTAAAGCGCGTTCATCTTCAGGACGTTGTTCCTTTGATCCTCTTAAATATTTGCTGTAAAATTCCCAGTTTGCCGTTTCTATATCTGTTGTTAATCTCCCTGCTGCACTATTGAAAGTATCCCATCGAACCAAGGTTTTAAGATCTTCAATATTAGTGTCTTTAAGGAATGCATCCAAGGCCTTTGTATATCGCAATTGCGTAACTAAGATGGTATCAAATTCCTTAGTGATACCTAGATCACGGATCATCTTATTCAAATCAATACTTGAAAGCATTGCATCTACCTCGGCAACAGTTCTTGGATTGTTTCTATTTCTGGCATCTCTGCGTTCCACTTTATCTAATCTAGGCTCAGCAAGTGCTGTTTCTAAACTTAAAATGGTGTTAGCAGCCGCTTGCGCTTCAGATTCGCTATCTCCTAAAACCTGAAGCATACGCGTAATATGTTTTTTATATTCTTCGCGTATTTCCTTCGACTTTTCATCTTGTTCTAAGTAATAATCTCGATCGGGAAGTCCTAAACCGTTAGCACCTAAATAAACGGCATTCATGGAGCTATTGTCTAGATCGGCTCCTGCTCCAAGGCTAATAAACGGTGAAGAAACGGCAGGGTTAGATGCTAAAACCGTTTGCAAATCAGTAAGATTTTTTACTCCTGCGATCGCATCCAATGCTGGTTGTAAAGGTGTAATGCCCAGTTCGTTTCTGGAGGCCGTATTCAGCTTAGTGTCAAAAATGGCTAAAGCCTTAGCCTGATCAGTATCTGCTGCGTAAGTGTTATTGGTTTTAGCTTGTTCCAATATTTCCAATACATCCGCATCCGTAGATTTTCGAAGCACAGAAAATCCACCCCAATTGGATCTATCTGCTGGGATTTCGGTGTTTTTCATCCAATTCCCATTTACATAATTGTAAAAATCATTTTTAGGACTTACTGAGGTATCCATGTTTTCCAGAACGATTCCGGGAATTACTTCAGCTGTTTCCGCTTTTTCTGTTTTACATCCAATAAAAAGTAAAGCAAAAAGTGAAAACAGTAAGCTCATCTGTTTAATTGTACGTTTCATTTTGTTTTTAATTTTTTAAAATAATTTGTCAATTTACCACTTATCAGGTCTTTTTAATGAAAATTTCATATTTATTAACATTAAATTAACCCATTTGTGATGAAATTCTCAATAGTATCGATTTTAAATGAGTTTTAAAACAAGTTTCTTGTAATACTACAAATCTTATATAGTTGTAGAAGTTTACAAAGCTTAAGATTTACTGAATTTAAATTGATGCATAAAAAACAAGAAAAAGACTTTATGGTAAGAAAAAAGCTTTCTATATTTGCTGCCGCTAAGGAGAAATGGCAGAGTGGTCGAATGCGGCAGTCTTGAAAACTGTTGAGGGTCACACCTCCGGGGGTTCGAATCCCTCTTTCTCCGCAAAAGAAACCCACAACGAAAGTTGTGGGTTTTGTATTTCTATGAGTGTTGAAAGTTTACTTTCGTAAACGATAGAAAATGCAAAACCTATACTAGCAAAGCCCAGTTGAGGTTTTATGCTTGCCAAGGATTGCTTGTTGGGATGCACGCAGTGTATCCCTCTTTCTCCATAATCAAGCGCTAGGCTTGAAAATTAAAACCACCAAGTAAACTCGGTGGTTTTGTAATTTATGAATATTTGGAAATTGGGTAAAGGTAAGAGTCCCTTAAAATAAAATCTCTTCATTCAACCAGTTCAAATTCCGCTGCTAATTGTGGCAATTCAATAGTAATTTCCGCGGCTAAATTTGAATTATCCAATTCTGCCCGATTCCTACCTTCAACTAGGGTAACTTGAACAACTTTTGGTTCTAATGCATCGCTAAAATTAAGACTAAAAGTTTCCCCATTTACGTTTAGGGTAATTGTGGTAGGTTGCGTATTACCTGTCCCTATTTTCTCAACACCCACTCGTATAGCGTAATTTAAATTTTCAGGTATACATTCCGTTCCGCTGAGCATGCCCCCATTTACATTCACAAATTCTACCAATCGTGGAACGAGTATGGCCTCTTCATCCGTATCTTTTGAGCAGGCAAGGAGTAAAGACAAGACTCCTAGCAGGATATAAAACTTAATTTTCATAATTTACTATATTTTTTATTCAATAATAATTTCTTTACTAACCCCGCCAACTTCTACTGTGTAGATTCCCTGTGGTACATTTCTAAAAATTGTGTTTCCCTCAAAAATGGCCTGTATTTGTGTTTCAAAATTATCGGCTCGTAAGGCTACGGATTCGTTTTCAATGGAATATTCCACCATAATTTCTCCGTTTAAAAAACAAACAGAATTTTTACGGTAAAAACGGGCTACAGGTTCTGGTATTACGGTTACGCTTACCATCCAATCTTGAACTGTTGAGCGATCCTCTGACCGCACTTGGTAGCGAATGGGGTTCGAAAAGTCTAGCGATCCCTGATTAGAGTGTTGAACTTCCTGTTCTAAATTGAATAGCTGCGCCCCAGTACTTAGCACAAAGTTGGGTACAAGTGTTGTAATTTGACTACCATCTTCAATCTCAATAAATATACTGCCGTTTTGCAGGGTCAAGGTATTGACATCTGCATTGTCAAAACCAAAATCTATAATGGCCGTTTCATTGTTTAGCTCCTGATCCGCAATACCAAAAGGCATAAATCGGGAACCAATGTTGGCATCAATTTCAAAAGTTAAACTTGCAGGTGCATCAAATACGGTGTCATTTTCGGAATCATAAAGTCTAAAGGTGATTTCTTCATCGGTTGTATTTGAAAAAATAGTCATAATGGCTACAAATTGATTTTCTCCAGCTTGAATAATGGGAGACGCAACTCCTCTAACCTCATTGCCGTGAAAGGCACCTATCAGGTCATTAGGGTGTACAAGATCGTTTCCGTTCACATGTAAAAATGCGGTTATGGTCATGGTAAATTCAAACGAATTTTCATTTACCTGCCAGTCAGGCACCTGCGCTTGCACAGGTGCTACTAGCATTATAATTATAAGGATGATAGTGCTTTTAAATAACTGTATCATATCGTTTAATTCTTAATTAGTTTAATGGCAATTGGGCTGTTATCTAAAGTCATTTTTAAGAAGTAGACACCATTTTGTAACTGAGGGTAAATAGTGATGCTATTTGCTCCTTGTTTAATTTCAATTGTTTTTCTGAAAACAACCTGAGCGGTTACATCATAGATGAAAACTACAGTTTGTTGCTCTTGCTTTGCTAACAAGTCTATGGATAACTCTGACTTAAATGGGTTAGGGTAAACTTGAAATCCTTCTGGAATAATTGCTGTTTCTTCAGGAATTAATTGAAGAGGATTCTCTAAGGTTCCTAACAACTTGTCCGCTGCATAAGTAACTGTTCTTTCTACCCCAACGGTTCGTGTTCCATTGGTCAGTTTAAAATGAAGCTTATCACCTGTATTGCCATACAAGGTCATAAAATGCATCCTATTGCTGGGGGTATCCTCAATAGATGCCTGTCCCCTTAGGTTACCCTCATCATCGTACGCATAGATGGTAGTAAACTCATCTGGAATTTCAATGATCGCATTCATATTCGTTGAAAATTGTGCAAAATCAATAATGAAGGTGCTGCCCGCTGTTAATGGTACACTTTGATTATTTGAAGCTGATGGATCACTATTGAATATACTACTTGAAAGCACCAACGAACCGGGATATTTAAAATTCTGTGTATGAGTTGCTCTGATGAGATACCCTTCTCCAGATCGTAAAGAGGTTAAGGTACCACGCCACCCTAAGTTCGGATCGTAAATAGCAAATCGGTTTTGAGACTTAATTAAATCTCCTTCCCCAGCTATAAACGTAGCTAGAGCCTCATTAACGTCTACATTACGAGCAATCGGGTAAGGCAACCAATTCCAATTTTCTTGAATATCGAAACTGAATTTGTCCACATCAATGGCTTCACCCTTTAAGCTTAAGTTCTGTCCTTGCTCTACACGAATACGATACATTTTAGATGAACTTAAACCACCGTTAGCACTAATGGTACCTGCCCATTCACCACTTGATGGATTGTTGGGATTTACTTCATAGATATCGGTTTGTGCAGGAGCATGTGATAAAATTCGATCTCCTGTAGATAAATTTAACTCATCGGTCAATAGATTCAGATCTGAAAACCTCGGATCAATAGTGTTTAATGATACCCAGGTCCAGCCACTGTTTAGTGCAATCTCTTGCTCCACATTTTGGGTATTGCTAAATACGGCTGAGTTAGCAAGGGTACCGATCACCTGATTATTGATAAACGGAATAGAAGCGTCTCCATCTAATGAAGCCTCCAATACTTGCCCTCTTGAAGCATCCCAAATTCTAAAGGTTAAAGATTCTCCTGCACTAATGTTGCTATATACGGTTAAGAATACAAAGTACTGTCTGAAATCTGGATCAAAAACTAGATCGGCCACACCGCGTACCTCATCACCAACAAAGGCAGCTATATTATCGTATACATCTTCAGATAGTACACCATCTACCTGAATTCCGCCTATGATGTTCATGCCAAAATCAAATTGGGTTGGATCTACATCCCATTCAGGTTCTTCTGCCAGTACGCGTACTTCTAATACTAAGTTTTGATCAAAACCAAAATCAGTAATTAAACGAAGATTATCTACATATTCGCCAACACTTAGTTCTGCATCTATACGAGCCTCAATTTCTATAGCACTATTTGGCTCTATAAAACCAGCCGTTTCTTCCAATATCAACCAACTTGGGATATCAGTAATTTCATAAGGCTGTAACAGTCCACCAGAGTTTACTAGGGTAAGTGTGAAAGATGATGGTGATCCTAAAGTTTGTAATACATCTACGGTTTCCCCAACAAAACCATTGGCAAACCAATCTACTGGATTTCTTTCATAAAAGGCAGTCCAAGTAATTGGAGATAACTGCTGATTGCCTGCAGCATCGAACATGCGATGCACGGTGATGTCCAAAATCTGTCCTTCTACCAATGCTTCGCTTGGCAATAAAGGTTCTATAATCATTTCATCTCCATTGATGATGTGCGACACATTAAAGTTTTCAATATTTCGTGCTCGGGCAATAGGTGGTGTATTATCAGAATAACTTTCATTACCCACGATATCAAAAAAGCCTATAGATATGTTTCCGTTACTCAAACGACGTGCAAATTGAGGTCTGCTATCGGAACTTTGAGTAGGATCTGGTTCATTGAAACGGCTGTTGAATATAAGTCCCAAGGTATTAAAATCAACCTCATTAAACCGATCTCTATCAATTTGATTTACAGACCGTAAGGAATTCCAAATACGAACTTCATCTAGCGCTCCAGTAAAGAATTGATCTACAGTTTCCTGATTAGATAAATTTACAAAACCACGTGCCCCTAACCATAATCGATTTCCAGAGAAACCTCCAATGTCATCAATGGCATTTGAACTTACTAAGGCCGCATCCAGATAAGTTTGTAGGGCACCAAGTCTATTAAATAGTAATGCTATATGATGCCATTGCCCATCCGTAATGGATTGATTAATAGCCAGATCGTATTGTACACCTTCACTATCAAATACCAAATCTCCATTGGCATTTAAGGTAATGGCCCATTTGTTATCATTACCATCCGATTGATCCGGATCTTCACCGTTTCCTCTACCGTTGGATAAGAGCGTTCCACTTTGTCCATTATTGGCACGTACCCAAAAGCTTATCGTAGCATCCATTTGATCGGTTAATACTACCGATCCAATATTGTTAGCTACTAGGTAATTGCTAGGGTTAAACTGATATGAATTTCCGTTGGGAAAAATATCCCAATCTGCATTCACAATAGCGTGGTTAAAGCGAGCCAAATCACGAGTAATCGGACCGTGTCCTTCTCGCATGGTCCATAATCCTAATAAACCTGCTTCATTACCTACTAATTGTGTGTTTTGGTTGGCTACCGCATTATTTAATGTGATAAACTCGCCCCACAGTCGGAAACCGTGCAAATTACCAATAAAAGTACTGCCGCCTATTTCTAAGGTTTCATTATTAGCAATGAGAATTACACCATCATCAAAAGCTTCAGTAGCAATTTCGCGATCATCCTCGTAGATAGATATTCTTCGATTTTCTTCATTAAAAGTAAAGGTGTAGTGATGAAAAAGGTCGTCGGTATTATTATATCCTCCACTTATGGTTCTGCCTCCTACGGTAAAATAGATGCCATCGGTATTGATACCAATTTCCACACCATCTTCCTGGTGTACTATGGTAGCAGGGAGCGATGTTGAATTTTCGTTCATCCAAAATTCAATACTGAGATCTCCATTTTGAATACTAGGCCTTTCAATGCGCACTTCGCTGCTAGGATCAGCAAAACGTATAGAGATATCATTATTTACCGCCAACTGATTCGTTTCTCCCATGATTTCAATTTGGCTAATGGCCGAATTGAAGAAAATATCTTCATTGAAACGAACGCGTAAATCTTCGCCTGCGGACAGGATTCCATCAATCGGGGTTGGCGTTTCAAAGCGACGTGGTTCGTTTAAGTCTATGATACCCGCGGCAATCTCGGAAATAAAATCAGAACCATCGGTACAATGACTTACCACGCGCACCTCATAGGCACCATCTTGTAAGTTTAACCCAACAATATCCCAATTAAAGTTCACTTCCTGATTGATATTGTTTAAATGACTTACGCTATTAGCATCGGCTCCATTCTCGTTAATTTCCATATTTAGGCGAGCTTCATCGCTGTAATAAGTTTGAAGCTTTGTCCAATTCGGCGAGGTGGCCGAACGGAATTCCAGATCAATATGATCAAAGGTGGAACTGTTCACATTAAACCCGTTAAAACTAATAGCCAAACTATTGGTCAGTTCATCGCCATCATCAAAACCTGCTGTAGGACGGTTGAATACCCAATTATTTAAAGGAGCTTCTAGATTTACCGGAGTACATACTGGGATAAACGTAGCAGATATGCTAATTTCACTACTTACATCTTCCCCGTCACATAACGATTCTAAACGTACTACTATATTTTCATAGTCAAACACCTCTGCGGAACCAGGTTCTAGTGTAAGCAAAAATTCGGTTTGCTCTCCTTCAGGAACGTGAACAATAGTTCCATTCGGTTCTAAATTGAAAATAGCACTGTTGGGATTGGTAGTATTATCTACAATCAATAAAAAGTCGGAATCAGCTCCAGTATCACTTACAGTATTATTCTCTAGGAGTAGACGGTATTCAGCTTTGGTATCTACGGGGATACCCGTTACACTTTCTTGTTCTACTGTAACTAAAGGTACCTCGTTACGTTGGGTGGCAAAGTTTAGTGGTTCTTGAACTGCTTCATCTAAAACAGGTATAGGGTCTGTATCGCTTATTTGCGGATAGGTGTTATTATTGTAAAACACAGATAGGGCAGGCCCTTCATAAGGACAAGAGGTTCTTCCCCCTAAGGTGGTAAATACCGGACCATTGCCGTCAAATAAGTTAATCACATCCACACTTAAAAAGTTCCCCAAATCATTGTCTTGGAGGGTATAACTTATGGTTGTAGTGGTTTCCTGTTCCTCTGTATTGGTCTCCGTACTGTTGTTTGCATTGGAAACTGAAGGTCTTACCGCGAAACCAGTATCGTTAAGTGCAAAACCAATTTCTCCGGCAACCGTGGCGTCAATAGCTACACTAAAAGAGGATTGATTAGAGACCACAGAAGTGGTTTCAACACTACGCGTAAACTCGCCAACCCCAGCATCAAAAGAGATATTATCTTGAAAATTATTTTGAATAAAACTCCCAAAATCAGGGTCAATATTTGTCGAAAGTACTTCGGCGCGTACCAATTCACGTTCGTTTAACGCTCTAAATTTACTGCGCTCATTTTCCAAGATCACCCTTCGCCATAAGCGAATTTGCTCTATATAAAAAGATCTGGGTTGTACTGTATCATCTGTTTCAGGGTTAATCTGCCCGTTATCAATACTTTCAACAATCGTCTCCAATTCTGGAATCACTGTTTCTAGCAATTGTTTTTGGGAAAACACAAAAAAGGTGTTGGTAGGTTCTTCTACAAATTGGAACCCTCTTTGTAAACTAATGAAAATTTCTTCTCCTGATGCATTGGTTAAACGTATGTCATCATTTCCATTTAAGCTAGTGATACTAGGAACTAAATTGTTAAAAGTGCCGTAAAAGAAGTTCTTAGATTGCCCGATATATAAATCCCCATCGGCACCCACAAAGTTTGGATCGCTACTGGTCGAAATCGTTTGTGAAAAACTATAGGTTTTGGTAGCACTACGCCCATCCTCTGAAGATAAGGTAGTACTTATGCCTGTAGAAACATTGGCTGTAACTTCACTCTCAATAACCGGACCGGCCAAACCACCACCTGCAGCAATAGTTACTCCTGCCATGATCTCGGTTTCCAAGCCAATGTTGGTTTCATCAGATGCACTATATTCCGTAGTAAAAGAAAAGGTTTCCCCTGCTTCAATAGCAGCAAAACTATTAGATCCTGGTGGATCGCGTAAAATAATGTCCGGAACATCCGGTCCAGCGGTAACAAAGGTTTGGCTACCATCTGACGCACCCCCTAGAATGATTCCTTGAGGTACAAATAAATTTCCTCCAACAGGGAAGTCCATAGTGCCTATACGTAAATTGGCACTGATGGTTCGTGTAAAATCACCACTTACCGCTGGGATTCCCGCTTTAAAGCTATAGATGCGAAGGCTATTGTCCTCTTCATCAGTAACTACACGTTCCGACCCTGCCAAAGCAAGGTTATTGGTCACATTAAGCTCACCATCTATAATAGGCACTAAATCTTCTACAGGATTGGCCGGATCATCATCATGGTTAAGGTAACGCTCAAAACTTCGTAATTCAATTTGATATTCCGCAAATTGGGTGTATACGTTTACTGGATTACCCCCAACTTGAATACCTGCTGTACTGAACTCCGTTGTAGTTTCATCTTCCTGACCTCTATTTTGAACTACGGTCACCATGTCATCGGAAGTCTGTTCTATCACTTCAATTTCAGGGTTCGAGCGATATACAAAACTTTGTTCGAAGTTATACGGAGCACCCTCTAGAGTTCTTTCTTCCAAAATACCAACATCATGGGTTTCATAGGTAAAACTGGGAACCGTTAATAGTTCTTCTGCAACTACTTCTTCAAAGTTGACAATTTCAGTACTTCCGTTATCAATTAATCCAATAGCAGGATTTGAGTTAATCATTACATCAATATCTCTCAGCTGGTATTGTAAAGGCAAGAGTTGGATACTATATTCTCCTGATGCCGTATTGGTTTGTACGGTTGCCGTAGTAGCAGGTTGAACAGAACCAGCATTGGGTTGATATCCAAAGTTTAACGTGGCCTGTCCGATGTTATTAACGGCACTTACTTCCAAGGGATCCCCAGGGATACCATTTTCATCAAAAATTTCAACCGTTTCTAATCCACTACCTCCAAAGCCTATGGGTTTGGCCCCTTCTATAGCTCCTCCAACAACCTTTCCAACCACGGTAACCCGGGTAGTGTCAATAAATTGTACGGGAGTTACGGCATCTTGAAAGAAGTTGAACAAATCGGTTCCTTCCGGGAAACGCCCGTTGTGAACCAGGGTATGGTTTGCTTTCCGTACCTCAATAGCATGCTCTCCTATAGGTACTTCGATTACAAAATCCCCATTGACGTCGGTAACAACAGGCTGGTTTTGTGCATCCAACACAATTTGCCCATCAATAAATACGTTGGCTCCCTCTACAGGAATACGCGCATATCGTTCAAAAGTTATATTACCACTGCTTGGAATTGCAATATTATCGGGTAACCAAAATTCTCCTTGGTTTAAGGTTCTTATTTGACCATTATCGTTTACCAAATAATTATTATATCCTTCACCAACTACTTCGAATTCTACTTCGTTAGGTTGTACATTGGTGATATTTGGAAAAACCTCACGGCTATCATAGAGGACATTTCCCCTAAACTCAAAAGATGAGATATCTATAAAATCGATATTGTTGGCCACGGCAGCATCTGCGCCTAAAAACACCAATTGTTGATTGGGATCAAATTCATGTAAACCAAAGCGGGGTGTAATCGTAAAGGATTCACCGTTTCCCGAATAGGGTATAGCGCTAATTTCATAATTCCCGTTTTCGTCTGTTACACCCAATACGCCAAATTGAGAATTTGTGGGTCTATCAGTTACATTGCTGGTAAATTGAACTCCTGTCGCTAGATCTAAATGATTTTGATTAAAATTGAAACCAGTGCGGGATAGGTCATAAGCTTGCATACCCAATCCTTCATCAAATCGATAATACCCTACTAAATCGGCATCGTTCCCTCCAATATAACGCAAGTAATTGGTAGCAACGATAGCTGGCTGCAGTGCTCGCTGCCAAATACGAACCTCGTCCATAAACAGGGCATTCCCACCAGCCAGACTTACGCTATTGGTATCGAAATTCGGAAAATTCTGTGCGGTAATAGCAATTTCAATTTCGGTCACATTACCGTTCCCTGCGGCTAATTCATTTAAAAAGAGATTAACGGTCGTTTCTAGATCTTCATTAATTGCTACACCATTTAAATACAATCTAGGAGTATTTCCTTCTTCCACGGTAATGGTATAGTGTACAAAACGGTTTGGAAAGTCACTAATGGGTGCCAGCGCTAGATTCCCTTGGCTATCTACTCCGCCGGTGGGATAAAAATTAGTTAATGTGAATATGCTTTGTCCAATGCCTATTGTCAATTGATTGGTTGATACACTTTTAATTTCCATAGCAGCATCGGATATCCCTGAAAGATCGAACAATGGTGTAGGGGCTGATTGATTTGCTTTTTGTTTTGCCCAGGCCTGTAAAGTGAATATGCCATCAAGTCTTTCCTCTCCTAATTCTATGGATTGTTGGGTATTTTCTGGAATCTCCAGACTACTACCTGCAGTAACCGAGGCTCCTTGAGGCTCAGCGCCTACAATGACATGCTGTACTGGAGTACCGCCGTCAAAGCTAATATTACCGGTTACGACGGCAGTAGGATTACGGAAACCAATTCCAGTAATGAAATTTTGTAGAAAAACCTCTTCTCCATTTGGTAAAATGCCTAGTGCCAATAGTTTGTATTCGTATAATATGCCGCCTTCTATAAATTCATCGTCAAAACGAGAGCTAGAGGCCGATACATTGGCGACAAATTCAAAAGGAGTAGCGTCATTGGGATTTCCTGTAAATTCTCTCCGTAAGATTTGAAAGCCAGTAATGAGATTTTGATTGTTCAACACCTGCCAATTGAGTTCCACACGGTCGCCATAAAAGCCCGTGGACACGCTAAATTGTTCGGGGAGTTCCCCAAAAGTTGAGGTGAGGTACAATACGTCCCAAGGGAAACGTATATCTGTCTGATGGTTTCGTGCTGCCGTTGGGGTGCTTACCCCAAGGTAAGGAACACCTACTTGTATAGTATATCCTTCATTTTGTATGGCCTGCGCTGCCGTAACGGGCCGTGGACCTTCCTGCGCATAGGCGATAGCGCTTATTGCCAAGGCGAAAAGCCCCAGCCAATATTGTACTGATTTCATAAAATTTAGGATTTATAATTTTATGATATAGGTTAAGGCATAATAGGGTGGTCTGTTTTCATGGGGTGCAGTACTACCATCGGGATTACCACCTTCATTGCCAATGGTATGTGAATGTGCTCCCGCACCGGCCATTGGAAATGCTTCTATAACACGTGGTTCGTCAGCTCCGGTACGGTTATCCGCTCCGTTAGGTGTATCACCAACATCTCCTAAGGTTAAAAGTCTATCATATGTTCTACCCCCCACATTTCTACTATGATTATGATTGCCATCGGTACTGGTACTTCCACCATGATTATGTGAAGGTATCTGATTCGTGGTTAAAGTAACCGTATTGGCTCCGCCAGTAGCGTTAACATTATAGGTAGTGCCAGCACCTACAATAAATCGATCAATTAGATTGGGGGTATTGTTGCCTCCAACAAGCGTACGCAAAGCATCACCTGCTGCGCCAGTAGGGATTGCGGCACCATCACATAATGCCCATCCTGCTGGGGCACTATTCCCTGCATAAGGCATAATGGCTCCTGTGGGTACGCCATTAGCCGCAGCAATAGCGTAAGGTACAAATCGTAGGGGTTCATTGGAGATTAAGGTGGTTCCTTCACGTATTTCCAACTCCGCTCCTTGATTTGCAATGGCAGGGTAATTATTTTGGGTAACGTCTAATACAAATGAAAATACCCCAAAAGCATCTGTTTGTACCTGTGTGCTTTGTTGTGGTACAATATCATTACCTGCTGCATGTATACGTACATTTAAGGTAATAGATGCATTTACTCTAGCTGTGTTATTAGCATCTCGAGCAATACCTTGTACGGCGATACCCGCTTGGGTAGCTGTAATTTGTGCAAAAGAGATTGCGCTTAGCATCATACATACTGCAGCTAAATAGGTGGTGATTAGTCGGTTCATTGTTTTTAAATTTATTTGATTTATATTTTGATTTAATTTGGTGTCTTGCTTTAGACAGTCAAAATTAGATGCGGTTCTAGCTGAAAAACTAACCCGATAAGGCACCAATAGCCCGAAAAGACATTTTGACATTCATAAATGTGTTATTTATAACTAAAAGTTATAATTTTAAATCAAAAACAAAATATTCGTGTTTTTTTAAACATTTTGAAGTAATTTCATCGGCTTTATAAGTAGTTTATCGAGAATAATGTTGTGAACGCGACTTATTGCGATTGTGATTGTGTCAAAATATGTTGTGAAGAAGGATAAGAGGATTTTAAAGAAGCAATACAATAAAAGTTATGTATTTAATAATCAGGATATTATCTTTTCTAAGTGATTTTAACCAAAATGCGATTTTTGATTTTTCGACAAAGAAATACAGCTCAAAACAATCATTTAGAACTCTAAATTGGATGTTTTACATTTTTTGAAGGCCTAAAATGATCTTTTAGGGATAGTGAAGCGACCGATTATTTTATTTCAGACGGAAGTTTGTTATGTATTTTTTTAAAAGCTTGGGAAAATTTGCTTTTGTTCTCGTACCCTAGCATCTCCGCTACTTCCTTTATTTTTAAATCGGTTTCTAAAAGATATTTTAGGGCTAAATCCATTTTTCCCTTGTTAAAATAGGATAGTACCGAATTACCGAAGGTATTCTTAAATGTTTTTTTAAGCGTAGTAGGTGATAATTTGTACTTTTTAGCTAAAGTTTCTATTCCTATGAATTTCCCGTGCAAATTCTGCATCAACTCCTGTTCTATCAACTTAATCTTATTTAGATTTTCAGCTGAGGACTGTCCATTTTGAAAAGCTTTAACTTTAGTATAGGATGTATAAAAGCTTTCCAGATAGCGAGGCACTATTTTTTTAAGTTCAAAAAAATTAGGTTTTCCGTTCTTGGTAAGTGCATCGAACATTGCATTTGCTAGTTCCATATGCTTGGAATCGTCAACACCAAAATTTAAAAAAGTGATATTTTCATCTTCAAAAAGTTCTTTAATATGATCTGGTGTAGAAGGGGAGTCTAGAATATTTTTTTCGGCCCATTCTTCGTTAAAATAGAGCATATAAAGAATCTCATTGGAATTTTTAAAATGAAAATTCTGAAAATCCTTTCCCGGTTTGCAAAATGAAATGGAATTGTTCCCTACGGTCATATTGTTAATTCTGTAACTCGGCATACGATGCACGTTGGAAATTTTGCTTGTTGCCACAAAATAATAATCAACTCCCATAAATTTATCATAAATGGGGTTAAAGGAAAGATTGTTCTTATAATACGAATCGGTAAGCAGTACCCATAATCCTTTTTCCAATTCGGCATACAAAAAGTCCCCTTTCATGAAAGGGGTGTTGGAATGAATTAATTGCCTTTCAGGATAGTGCTTCATAAAAGGCATTTTGATGCAGCTTGTTACTATAGATTGAGGACAATTAGATACATAAGATAAGTGGAAGAAATTATCTTTATAGGTAAAAAAATATTTCTTGGACAAATTAAACCAATTGTTAATTCTGTCTATGACCATGAATAGTAGATTTTTAAAGTTACAAAATACTATTTAACCTGAATACCTTCCAAAAAACCCATTGCTTTTTTGAGAATTTATTTCTTGTTACTTAAAAAGTTTCAATGTCATTATGATTTGAAATGGATCGAAGCAGACTGTATTTTAAACTTGTTTACCTGAAATCAAAACTAAGAATACCATTGAAACACTTATTTAATTGTTCCATAAAGATGTCGAAACTCATACTTTAGTATAGACAACTATTTTTTCACTAGGAATTCATAGATAAGTGTTGACGTGATTTACTATAATACAGTTGTCAATTAACATCAGTTTAAAAAATATATAATACTTCTATATTTGATTTTTTGTTTAACTATATTTGTTATTAATTAAACAAAATTAATTAAGAATATTTCAGAAGAAGCTTTCGCTTTTGAAAATGCAAAGATGAGTAATATGACTACCCGAGATCGCGTTGAAGCTTCGAGAGAAGCTAAACGCCTCATTTTAGCAATAAATGAAATTTATAAAGAAACCAAAGATGCTGATTTAATGGATGCTATGAAACACCTTACCATAAAGAAGCAAAGAATTGACAAACGTTTTAAAGGAAGGCCAAATAAATCAATACAAAAAAATAAGTATGCTAAAATTATTTAAGAAAAAATCAGAAAAAGAAAAGCTATATACACAATATACTAAACTTTTAAAGGAGGCTCATAACCTTTCCACCACCAATAGAAAATTGAGCGATCAAAGGACTTATGAAGCTGAAGAAGTTATGAGGCGATTGGAAAAATTAGGCTAAATGAACGCTTTTGTATATCAAAAGAGCATTGCAATAAAGTAGTATGATAATACCTAAAAATATGATGCTTACTGAAAGAGAGTTAGATCGTATTATGGAAATGGCGTGGGAGGACCGCACACCTTTTGAAGCAATATTGTTTCAGTTTGGATTGCCTGAAAAAGAAGTTATAAAACTAATGCGCGGTAACCTTAAAAGGTCAAGTTTTAACCGTTGGCGGAAACGAGTCAATAGTGGCGTAAGTCAAAAACATCTCAAAAAACGAAATCCGGAGATTACACGATTTAAATGTACACGACAAAGGGCTATTTCAGGAAATAAGATAAGTAAGCGTTAATGAAAACTTGTTTAGTGCCCTATTTCATATTAGGGGCTTGCTTACTATAATGCCAAGCGTTGACGTATTCGCTCTGATGGATACACTATTCGATTAGAAAATCAAGAACTACCATATTCAGAATCGTATGAGCAGTAATAGAACTGCTTTAGTACTTTCTTTAAAAGATAAAAATGCAAAAATTAACTTTAATTCTACTGTTTATAATGACACTACAAACACCAATTATTTTCGATTTTAATGCTTCTAGTGGTATAAGTAAATGGAGCGTTGTAAATGATGTGGTCATGGGTGGTAGATCGTCAGGAGATTTTGATATCAATTCAAATGGTCATGGGGTTTTTAAAGGAAACGTATCATTAGAAAATAACGGAGGCTTCTCTTCATTGCGATATCGATTTGAACGAATGAATATTACAAAGTACACAAAGATAGTACTGCATGTAAAAGGAGATGGGAAGGAATATCAGTTTAGAGTAAAAAGAAGAGTTTCTGATTATTATTCGTACATAGGGAAGTTCAAGACAACAAACGAATGGCAAATGATTGAAATAACACTGAAGGAAATGTATCCTGCCTTTAGAGGCCGTACCTTAGCTATTGGAAACTACCAAAGTGATAGTATTGAAGAGATCGCTTTTTTGATAGGAAATAAAAAAGCCGAAAATTTTATGTTGTTCATTGACAGTATAATACTGAAATAATGGTTTAATTTATTTTGTTTAATAATATCGTAAATGTATTAAACATTTGTACCTTTATACATATAAAACCTCATTCATGGTAAAAAAGAAAAATATAAGTAAAAATGACATGATTTCATTCTATATGGATTATGTTTTAGAACACAATAAGAGACCGAACTCGGTGCATGCCTTCGCAAATCACAATAACTTTGAAGAGCCAAAATTTTATGAATATTTTGGCGGCTTTGATGCTATTGAAAAAGGTATTTTCAAAGCTTTTTTTGATAATACGCTTATGGCATTGGAAAAAAGTAAGGACTATAGTTCTTTTGAATCTAGAAACAAATTATTGAGCTTTTATTTTACATTTTTCGAAAACCTTACCGCAAATAGAAGTTATGTGATCTATGCGCTAGAAAAACACAAAAACACACTAAAGACATACTCCTTGTTGTCAGAATTGAAAACTGCTTTTTCGAATTATATTAAAGATTTGGAAATAGAGCTAATAGATACCAAACAAGAACGATTGGAACGTATTAAAAATAAAGGGCTGCAGGAAACAGCCTGGTTACAACTCGTGTTAACCATAAAATTCTGGATGAATGACAGCTCTCCTTCTTTCGAAAAAACAGATATTTTAATTGAAAAGTCAGTAAACGCAAGTTTTGATGTGCTAAACATTGTGCCATTAAAAAGTGTAATTGATTTGGGAAAATTCCTTTTCAAAGAAAAAACTCAAATGGGTTAGTTTCCTTTTTTAAAAAGCAAACGGTTGTTGTATAAAATAGTTTTACAACAGGCATTGCTATAGCTTAATTTTTAAGAAAACTATAAGATTACTCCAAATATTACTTTTTTGAAAACAATAGACAAAATACCCACTTCAAAAATTGCTCGTGCTAGCAAAATGGTCGCTACGGGAGCAAAAATAGGAGTCAATTACCTAAAATACTATGGTGATAGGATTACCAAAACAGAAGAACAATCTAAAAGTATACTTGATAAAAATAATGCAGAAGACATCTACGATGGCCTAAAACAATTGAAGGGAAGTGCGCTTAAAGTAGCACAAATGCTTAGCATGGAAAAAAATATTTTACCCCAGGCATACGTAGAAAAATTATCTTTATCACAATTTTCAGTTCCACCGTTATCTGCGCCTTTAGTATTCAAAACGTTTAAAAAGTACTTTGGAAAATTCCCGGATGAAATTTTTGATACGTTCAATTTAAATTCTGTTAATGCAGCAAGTATCGGACAGGTACATGTTGCAAAAAAGAAAGGCAAAAAGCTTGCTGTTAAAATTCAATATCCTGGCGTAGCAGAAAGTATTACATCAGATTTAGCAATGGTAAAGCCCATTGCCATTAAAATGTTTAACATTAATGGGAAGGATTCCGATAAATATTTTAAAGAAGTAGAAAATAAATTAATTGAGGAGACGAATTACTTGCTTGAAGTAGTGCAAAGTAAAGAAGTTGTGCAGGCTTGTAAACACATCCCTAATTTAAAATTCCCAGACTATTACGAGGAATTATCTTCTGAACGCATTATAACAATGGATTGGATGGAAGGTGAACACCTCTCCGAATTTACATCTTATAATACGAATCAAGTTAAAGCGGATAAAATAGGACAAGCACTCTGGGATTTTTATATGTACCAGATGCATGTACTCAAGAAAGTGCATGCCGATCCGCATCCTGGAAATTTTTTGGTATCCAAAAATGGAGATTTAATCGCGTTGGATTTCGGGTGTATGAAAACCGTTCCAAATGACTTTTATAAACCTTATTTCGAATTGGTGAAAAAGGAGGTAATCAATAATCCTGAATTGTTTTCGGAAAAAATGTATGAATTGGAAATATTACGTGAAGATGATAGCAAAGCGGAGTTGGAATTTTTCTCAAGCATGTTCCATGAGTTATTAACGTTATTTACAAAACCATTTCATCAAGATTCTTTTGACTTTTCCAACCCTAAGTTTTTTAATTCAATTTCAGAAATGGGCCAACGATATAGTAAAAACACGGAACTCAGAAAAATGAATGGTAATCGTGGTTCTAAACATTTCATCTATATCAACAGGACTTTCTTTGGCTTGTATAACTTAATGTTCGACTTAAAAGCAAAAGACATTAAGATTAATAATTTTAGAAAATTGTGCAATCCAGTGGCTGCGATATAAAGAAAGCAAGGTGTTATTTATTGTTTTCAGTAATGCAATATATTGAGTAAAAACACTAGAGTCCACAACACCGTTCGTGACCAATTTTTGAGCACTAAAGCCTGCAGTTCCTCCTGAGTTGTCTTACTTTTTGAAATGTTGTTATGAATGGGAATAAATTGTATTATAGTCAATATCCAAATAGTACTTATCAATAGGAGGCGAACGATTTGGTTACCGGAAGGAACAATACTTACTACGTATATAGAGAATCCTAATTGAGCTAACATTAATGGCCCTACGATATAACCTATGCGATGTGTGTATTTTTTATGCCACGCTATCAGATCGTGCTTAGCGCAATATAAAAAGCTTGGATATACTACAAGCTGCACCATCCAAATCAAAATTAATAACCCAAAATCAATAAGTAGACTTGCGATTAATATGTACATTTATAGATGTTTGACGATTTTTGAACTCATCGGTTTGGTGATGGAATAGTAATAGTCAACAAGCCTCCCATCCTTATTTACCAAGTACTTCTGAAAATTCCATTTTACATTGGAGTTTTTCTTTCCATTTAGGTCTTTTTTAGTCAACCATTGGTATAGCGGATGTTGTTTATGTCCTTTTACATTGATTTTTTCTGTAAGCAAAAATGTAATTCCAAAATTACGTTCGCAAAACGTTTGAATCTGCATGGCATCTCCTGGTTCCTGTTTTGCAAACTGATTACAAGGAGCACCAATAACCACTAAGGTATCAGGATAAGTGCTACTTAATTTTTGTAAATCTTTATACTGACTAGTAAAACCACATTCAGAAGCCACATTTACAAACAAAATGTGTTTGCCCTTAAAGGCAGTTAAATCTATGGCTTTCCCATCAAGGGCATTAATACCAATATCATATATAGAGGGAGTGGTTGTAGCTTTTTTATTTGACACTGTTTTTGCTTTTTCGATGATTTTTGTTTGTTAAGGTTTAAAAGAGACAATACCACAATCCATCTCAAAAATTTGTCCTGAATATGATGCTGCGTTCTCAGACAATAAAAAAACTGCTGTAGAAGCAACTTCTTCCGGATTTAAAAACTTTTTTAAAGGGTGACGTTCCTTCATATTGGCTATCATCTTTTCATTGCGCAACAATTTGGAAGCTAACTGTGTATCCGTTACCGTAGGAGCTATACCGTTTACACGTATGACTGGAGCAAGCTCTGCCCCTAAAGATTTCACCAATCCTTCAACACCAGATTTCGAGGTCGCTACGCTAGCGTGAAAAGGCATTCCTAATTTCGAAGCAACTGTACTAAAAAGTAAGATGGAAGGTTGCACTCCCTTTTTTAACTGTGGTAAGTATTTCTGAATTGCTTTGACTGCTCCCAAAACATTAATTTCAAAATCTGAGCGAAAATCGTCTAAGCTTAATCTGGAAATAGGTTTTAAATTAATACTACCTGGGCAGTATACTAACTCATCAAGTTCTTCAATTTCGGGCAAATCCTCCGATAAAATATCACAGGAATAGTGTGTTACATTTGAATGTAATACTTCCGGTTCCGTCCTGCTGATATTATAGATATGACGATTGTTTGATAATGCATTTAGAATGGCATTACCAATCCCCTTACTTCCCCCTATAATCACCGTTTTTTTCATTGTAGTTAGTTCTTTGATTTTTTAAACGAGATACCGTTTATGTCAAAAACGAAGATAAAAATACTAATAATGTTTAACATTATGATTAAAAAATTAAACAGTAACAAGCCGATTCATAGGAAGATTGAAGTGTTAATAAATGATGTATGTATCAATGGTCTTATCACAACACATAGATTAAAGGAAAATAGTTTTAATTCTATTATGCTAAAAATGTTGAATAGCGCAGGCAAAGGTTTTAAGAATTTAGTACTTAAACAGATCTGATGTAAGATAGTATTCTTACTACTTATTTCCTTTGGGTTACCATCATCTCTATAAAACTTTCCGCTAACCATTTGCAATTACTCTTCCATGACGACAATATTTTTGAATATTTTCTGTTAATACCTTGATTAAAAATAGCCTCAATACGCCAAACTAATAAAACTTATGCTATTTAATAAGTATCACAATACTAGGAGTATACTTGTAAAAATAGTACTGATTTTAGCATTTCATGGAGAGGTAGTTGTTAAACAGTCATGAAGAAAAAACAGTATCTTTTTATCCTATTCTCGCTTACTTTAAGCACTTTATTTTATGCTCAAAATTTTACGGAACAGCAACAGGAAATGGAGTGGTTTTCCCTACCTAGTTCAACTACTTATTCTACTAATGACGATCAACTAGCGGATGTAGAACCCCAAAGTTCAATAGCTTTTGATAGTTCTCATAACATAGATCAATATGACTTTGAAGTAGTTGATATCGCAAGTATAGCGGATCCTGTATCCGATGAGCAGCCGAATACGAATGCTCTTTCTTTTTTTGGTCCCAATTTTATTACCATTTGGGATACCACACAACCTGGAACATCAGGAAGTAATGAAATCACAATTCCCACAAATCCGGCTTTTGTATATGATTATACCATAGATTGGGGAGATGGTTCTATGGATACCAATGTGGTAGGGGATATAACACACACCTATACAACCGATGGTACATATACCGTGCAAATAAGCGGAGATTTCCCAGCCATCTACTTCAATAATACTGGTGATAGACGAAAAATTATTGAAATTATAGAATGGGGAGATATTCAATGGCAAAGCATGGAGAATGCCTTTTATGGATGTTCGAACTTAAATTTTGACGCAATTGATACGCCTGACCTTTCTCAGGTAAGTACACTAAAAAATATGTTTAGAGCTGCCAGTTCGTTTAATGGAATCATAAACAATTGGGTGGTAAATACGGTAACTGATATCTCTGGAATGTTTCAGGATGCAACCAGCTTTAACAGACCTCTAGATAACTGGAATGTTGGTAATGTTACAGATATGTCTAATGCCTTCAATAGGGCAAGCTTATTTAATGAACCTCTAGATAACTGGAATACAGGATCGGTTACTACAATGGAGGGAATGTTTAGTTCTGCAAATGCTTTCAATCAAAATATTGAATCTTGGAACGTAAGTGAAGTTGAGAATATGTCATCCATGTTTGCGGTCACCATTAACTTTAATTTTCCGCTTAACAGCTGGGATGTAAGTAAGGTTACCAATATGTCGTCGATGTTCAGATCTTCGGGATACAATTTTCCGCTAAACAATTGGGATGTAAGCATTGTAACGGACATGTCTAGTATGTTTGAGCGATCAGGATTTAATCAATTCATAGATAACTGGGATGTAAGTAATGTTACGAATATGTCAGCTATGTTTGCTGAGAACGCTGCCTTTAATCAATCTCTTAACAGTTGGGATGTTAGTGCTGTAACCAGCATGCGGAGCATGTTTGCCGGATTTTCCTCATTTCTAACGGTTTTTAATCAACCTCTAGATCAGTGGGATGTGAGCAATGTAACAGATATGTCTGAAATGTTTCAATCTTCTGTTTTTAATCAGCCCATAGGGAATTGGAATGTCAGTAGTGTTACTACTATGGAACAGATGTTTGAACGTGCCGAAAATTTTAATCAACCAATAGCGAATTGGAATGTAAGTATTGTTACCTCCATGTCTCAGATGTTTAAGGAAGCTTTTGTCTTTAATCAACCTCTAAATACTTGGGATGTCAGTCAAGTTGATGATATGCGGTCGATGTTTGAAGAAGCGACTGAATTTAATCAGCCTTTGGATCAATGGGATGTGAGTATCGTAGAAGACATGAGAGCAATGTTTCTGGAAGCTACAACCTTTGATCAAGATTTAGGAAATTGGGATGTAAGTTTTGTTGGAGACATGACAGGGATGCTTAACAATTCAGGGCTTTCCAGAGCTAACTATGATACTACGCTTATTGGATGGTCGGCACTTACTTTAGTTTCTAATGTAGATTTAGGTGCACAAGATCTAACCTATTGTGATGGACGTTTTGCACGTCAGGATATATTAGATAATTTTAATTGGACAATCACTGGGGATCGTCAAGAATGTGATTTTGTGCTATGTACACCTTTTGTATCTCCAATGGATGGAGAAACAGAAGTACCCGCTAATTTTAATTTATTCTGGGAGCCAGTAAGCTCTGCAACAGGATATCGTCTTACCGTTTTAAGGAGAGATTTAGGAGGCACAGAAACACAGATATTAGACGATTTTGATGTTGGAAATACTACTTTTTACGATTTTCCAACTGATTTTGTAGATGGAGATACCGTTTTTGCAACGGTTGTACCTTTTAATGATGATGGTCCAGCTACAGGCTGTACTCCGATAAGTTTTACGATTGTTCCAGCATTTGCAGAGGGAACAGAAGCATTTAAACTAACTTTTGATACACGAATTGAAGATCCTGGATCGACTCCTATGGATCAGCTTCGATTGGATGTAAATACGAGTTTTACTTATGATTATACCATCGATTGGGGTGATGGACGGTATGACAATAATGTTACCGCCGAAATAACGCATACGTACCTTACTCCTGGTATTTATACCATTGCTATTATAGGAACTTACCCCTCACATTTTTATACAAATGATTCTCGTGATAACCGAAAACTACTAACCATAGATCAATGGGGTACACAAGTATGGCAGACGATGAGAGAATCGTTTAGCGGATGTATGAATATGACTTATAGTGCAACGGATGTTCCTGACCTGTCTCAAGTAACAGACATGTCTAGAATGTTCCGCAGAACAAGCCAGTTTAATGGAAATATTAACAACTGGAATGTAAGTAATGTCGAAAATATGAGTGGTCTGTTTGATGGGTTTATTGGACCTTCAATATATAATCAACCCTTAGATAATTGGGATGTAAGTAGCGTAACAGATATGTCCGAGATGTTTCAAAGCGCATTTCGTTTCAATCAAAATATAAATAACTGGGATGTTAGCAGTGTAACTAATATGCGATCCATGTTTGCCGGTTCTTTCGGGCCAATGGATTTTAACCAACCGCTTAACAATTGGAATGTTTCATCGGTTACGAACATGAGTGCAATGTTTATTGTTACCAGCGCATTTGATCAACCTATTGAAAATTGGGATGTGTCTTCCGTAGAAGATATGAGTTTGATGTTCTTTAGAACAGATGCTTTTAATCAACCTCTTGATGGATGGGATGTAAGTAGTGTAACTACAATGTCGAGAATGTTTGAAGACGCAGCAGTGTTTAATCAGCCTTTAGACTCCTGGGATGTGGGCAGTGTTACTCGAATGGATAGTATGTTTGAACTCGCTGTTGATTTTAATCAACCGTTAAACTCTTGGAATGTAAGCGCTGTGAATACGATGGAAGGTATGTTTCAAAGAGCCGAAAGTTTTAATGAAAATATAAGTAATTGGGATGTAAGCGCTGTGACCAACATGCGATTTATGTTTGAAAATACGGATAGCTTCGATCAACCCATTGGCAATTGGAATGTTTCTTCCGTAACCACAATGGAATCTATGTTCCAAAACACTTCAGTTTTTAATCAGCAAATTAATACTTGGGATGTTTCTCAGGTCTTAAATATGAGATCAATGTTTGATGGTGCAGAATTGTTTGATCAACCCATCGAAAATTGGAATGTAAGTTCGGTAGTTATTATGGCCTCAATGTTTGAAGACGCAGAGGTTTTTAATCAACCTATTGAAAATTGGAACGTAAGTGCTGTGGCAGATATGTCTTCCATGTTTAAGAATGCACAATTGTTTAATCAACCTATTGACAATTGGGATGTAAGTTCAGTTACGCTAATGAATTCCATGTTTGAAGGGGCTCAGGTATTTAATCAACCCATTAACAGTTGGGATGTAGCCTCGGTAACGCGAATGGATCTCATGTTCAAAAATGCGTTGGTATTCAATCAACCTTTGGACAATTGGAATACTGGTGAAGCCTTAACTATGCTTGAAATGTTTAGAGGTGCAGCTGCTTTTAATCAACCTATTGATAGTTGGAACGTAGCATTTGTTACCACTATGGAAGCCATGTTTCAGGATGCTACTTCATACAATCAATCTATGAACTCATGGAATGTAGCTTCGGTAACAACTATGGAACGTATGTTTAGTGGGGCTTCTTTATTTAATGGAACAATAGATGATTGGAATGTACGCCGTGTAAGCACCATGAGTGAGATGTTTAGAGATGCCACTGCTTTTAATCAAACGATCAATAGCTGGCGTGTTGTTGGAGTAGCTAACATGAACAATATGTTTAGAAATGCCAGCACTTTTAATCAAGCACTAGATCGTTGGGATTTAGGTTCGGTTAGCATGTCTTCGATGTTTTTTGATGCTGTTGTTTTTGATCAATTTTTGGGTGATTGGAATATCAGTCAAGTGAACAATATGACAAATATGCTGGACAATACAGCACTGTCTTTAGTAAACTATGACAATACGCTTATTGCCTGGTCCGAACAATCATTGACTAGCGGAATTACATTAGGAGCACTGGGGTTACCTTATTGCGATGCATTGGAAGAAAGACAATCGATCATTGATAGCTTTGGCTGGTCCATTATTGGAGATGTTTTAGATTGCCCACTTCCCGCTTGTACACAATTAACAGCTCCTTTAGATGGAGATATTGATGTGCCTATTAATACCAATTTAAATTGGGAGTCTATTTTGTACGCAAGAAATTATAGACTTACAGTAAGAGTAGAACCTGGTGGAGCTATCATTGTAAATGACGAAATCGTTAATGAAACTTCTTACGAATTTCCTGCTGATTTTAATGCTGGAGATACCGTATTTGTAACTATAATCCCATTTAATGAAACTGGTGATGCAGTGGGATGTACGGAAGAGAGTTTTGTGATCATAAATGATGCTACTCCAACAGTACCAGAGTGTACGACCCTGTCAAGTCCGTTAAATGGCGATGTAGATGTATCTGTGGCTACAGATTTAAGCTGGGAGCCTATTGTAAATGCCGATGGATATCGACTTTCCATTGGAACTACCGCTGGGGGAACAGAACTTATCAATAATCAAGATGTTGGAAATATTACCACTTTTGATTTACCAAATGATCTTCCCGAGGATACTGCAATTTTTGTAACAATTACACCATACAACGGGGTTGGGGATGCTACCAGCTGTACTGAAGAAAGTTTCACAACCGAAATTATACCTGTACCACCACTTTGTACAACTTTAACCACCCCTCTTGATGGAGCTACCGAAATTCCAGTAGATACAGATATAAGTTGGAATGCAGTAACCAATACCACTGGATATTTACTTTCTGTAGGCACAACTTCTGGAGGCACAAATATTGTTAATAGTCTGAACGTAGGGAATGTAACCACATTTGATTTACCCGAAGATTTACCTGAAAATAGAACAATTTATGTAACTATAGTTCCTTTTAATGAAGTAGGGGATGCTATCTCATGTTCGGAAGAGAGTTTTACCACCGCAGCAGCTCCTGCACCTCCAGTATGTACGAACTTATTAAGTCCATTAAACGGTGCGGTAAATGTAGCTGTGAGTACAGATTTGAGTTGGAATATTGCTGCAGGAGCAACAGGATATCGTATTTCGGTTGGAACAACCTTAGGAGGTACAGATATTATTAACGATCAAGATGTTGGTAATGTAACTACCTTTGATTTGCCTACCGATTTACCTGAAAATACCATCATTTATGTGGCAATTACACCATTTAACACTATTGGTGATGCCATAGGGTGTACGTCAGAAAGCTTTACAACCGGTGCTATTTTAATGCTACCAAACTGTACAACACTTTCAGCTCCTTTGAATGGTGCAACGGATGTTGCCATTACTACGGACTTAAGTTGGAATGCAGTTTCGAATGCCACTGCTTATCGAATAACCGTAGGTACAACCGCTGGTGGTACCGATATTATTAATAATCAAGATGTCGGTAATGTAACTACTTTTGATTTACCGGTTGATTTACCTGAAAACACTACGATTTATGTTACTATCGTGCCCTTCAACGCGGCAGGTGATGCTGTAGGGTGTACCGAAGAAAGTTTTACCACAGCAATAACAACCAATATCCCGTTATGTACAACCTTGGTAAGTCCGCTGAACGGAGCAATTGATGTTGCCATTGCCACTGATTTAAGTTGGAATATGGTTGCAGAAGCTACAAGTTACAGAATTTCTGTAGGAACAACTTCTGGGGGTATTGATATTATTAATAATCAAGATGTTGGAAATATAACAACATTTGATTTACCTACAGATTTACCCGAGAACAGTGATATCTATGTAACTATTACACCTTTCAATGCAGCTGGCGATGCTATTGGTTGTGCGGAAGAGAGTTTTACAACAATCGTATCTACAACAGTGCCATCATGTACGGCTTTAACAGATCCTTTAAATGGAACAACGGGAATAGCTGTTACTACGGATTTAAGCTGGAATGTGGCCACAGATGCCACGGCTTACCGAATTTCTGTAGGTACAACCTCTGGTGGAACAGATATTATTAATGACCAAGACGTAGGCAATGTAACGACTTATGATTTGCCTACCGATTTACCCGAAAACAGTGTTATTTATGTGACAATTACACCTTTTAACGCTATTGGAGATGCCAATGGATGTGCGGAAGAAAGTTTTACAACAATAGCTTCAATGACAGTGCCATCTTGTACAGCTCTAGCAGATCCTTTAAATGGTACAACGGGAATTTCGGTTACCACGGATTTAAGTTGGAACCCGGCAATGGATGCTACAGGTTACAGAATTTCAGTAGGTACAACCTCTGGAGGAACTGACATTATTAATGATCAGGATGTAGGCAATGTGACAACTTTTGATCTGCCGAACGATTTACCCGAAAATAGTGTTATTTATGTAACAATTACACCATTTAATACGAATGGGGATGCTATTGGATGTACCGAAGAAAGCTTTGCTACAGAAGCATTTCCTGTAGCTCCCGAATGTACGGCATTAAATAATCCAATCAATGGGACTTTGGATGTTTCAACAAATATCAATTTAAGTTGGAATGCCATTGATAATGCCGAGGGTTATCGACTTAGTGTTGGAACCAACCCTGGAGAAACTGACATTATAAACAATTTAGATGTAGGCAATGTAACAACGTTCATTTTCCAGAATGAACTGCCTGAAAATACCATTATTTATGTCACTATAATACCGTTTAATGCCATAGGAGATGCTGTTGGATGTACCGAAGAAAGCTTTAGAACAATCACAACGGATAATACGAAATATGGTTTTTCGCCAGATGGAGATGGAATTAATGAATTTTGGCGTATCGATGGTATTGAAAATTACCCAGATAACCAGGTAACCATCTTTAATAGATTAGGAAACATAGTTTTCCAAATACAAGGATATGACAATGCCTCAAGAGTTTTTTCAGGAATAGCCAATAAGTCAAGAACTTTAGGTGCAGATCAACTTCCCGAAGGAACTTATTTTTTCGATATACAAATTAACGGTTCAAATAACCTTAGACAGCTAAAGGGCTTTTTAGTCCTAAAAAGATAGTTTTCATGAAAAACAACCTACTAACAATAGCGCTAATAGCTTTTTGCTTTTTTGAGACACACGGTCAACAAACGCCGGTTTTCTCAGATTACAATTACAATACAATTTTAATTAACCCCGCTCACGCCGGTTTTTACGAAGATGCGGATGTTACCATATCTAACAGAGGAAACTTAAATGCAGTGGAGGGAAGCCCTCAAAGTTTAAGTATAACGGCAAACATTCCGTTTCGGTCTAAAAAGGTAGGTCTAGGAGCAGGGTTTATAAGTGATCAAATTGGAGTAACTACCTCTAATCTTTTCTTCGCTTCTTACGCCTATAAAGTCATTTTTAACGATGATTACAACCAGCGAAAAGCTTGGAATTACAATCCAACCGTTTTTTCTTTTGGAATAACAGGAGGTATTTTACAATTTGATGAAAACTTAGTGTCTTTGGGCATTTTAAATGATCCGAATTTTCAAAATAATGTTAATACCACAGTGCCAACTGTAGGTGCTGGCTTTTTGTACAATAGAAATAGCATCTATTTTGGAGCTTCTGCTACCAATCTTTTGGGAAATACATTTACTACAGAAGAAAATATTAATATCGAGAGCTCCTATTATGTGCATGGGGGATATCGTTTTTTTCTCACAAAATTTCAAGAAGTACTAATTACCCCAAATACTTTAATTCGATATGTAGCTGGTGCTCCCACGCAGGTAGACCTAAATATTGTTGCAAATTATAGGAACATTATTGAGGCTGGTACTGGATATCGCACAAATGCCTCAGTCAACTTCTTTGTAGGATTCTATGCATTTCAAAATTTTAGAGTATTATTTAACTACACCGCAAATACAACGCAAACTCCTATAAATAACACGCTCGGAGTGGCGCTGAGCTACCGTCTTGGAACAGGCTTTAATTTTTAAAATAATTGTTTTGTAAAAACCCAATATTCCATAAACTATAAGGTGTTTATGGCTTTGAGTTGTAAAGTCTACTTACTGCACTTTTATAGGTTTGACCAATAGGAATTTTATGTGTTGTGATGTAAATTCTATTGCCTTCTATTTGTTTTATTTTATCTAAGGCCACAATAAAAGATTTATGAACTCTTAAAAAATTCGTAGTAGGCAGTAAATGTTCATAATGTGTAATGTTTTCATGACTAACAATCATTTCTCCCTGAATGTGCAATTTGGTATAATTACCATAAGCCTCAATATATAGGATTTGATGCGTGTTTATTTGATGGTATTTTTTATCTCCTTTTACAAAAAAACGCATTTCGGACATCAAAACACTTTCGTTATCCTTTGATTTTTCTTGAGGTTCTATAGCTTTGTTTATTGCCTTCACAAAGCGATCAAAACTAAAAGGCTTTAAGAGATAATCAGAAACATTAAGTTCATAACCTTCTAATGCAAACTCTTTATATGCGGAGGTGACAATTACTTTGGGGGGATTGGACAATGTTTTTAAAAAATCAAAGCCACTTAATTTTGGCATATTTAAATCCAAAAACATGATATCTACAGTTTGTTGATTGAAAAACGCTATAGCTTCCATTGCATTGTAACAATGATGTTTAAGTTTAAGATGAGGTAGCATACCACAAAACTCAGTGATAACCTGATGTGCAAGAGGCTCATCGTCAACAATAATATAGGTGATCATATCGTGTTCAGTATTAAATTTACATTATAGATAGGAGCTTCAACCGTAATTTTAAGTTTGTGTTTGCCGGGATAAAGTAATGCTAATCTACGTTTCAAATTTTCTAAACCTATTCCTTTTTGTTGTTGTTCCAGCGCTATTTCAAAATTGTTTTCTATAGTGAAATAAAGGGATGCTTTATCACTAATCAACCGAATGTTTATATAAGCGTTTTCGGTTAGCTTTTCCACCCCATGTTTAAAGGCATTCTCTAAAAATATTATAAATAATAGTGGCGGGACTTTATCCTCTGGAGAACAATGATGCTCAAAGTTAACAGTTACTTTTTTATGATGTCTTATCTCATGCAGAGCAATATAATTTTTAAGATAAGTAATTTCTTCTTCCACGGGTACAAAATCTTTTTTTCCCTCATAAATAGTGTAGCGCATCATATCAGAAAGCTTTAGTATAACCTCAGGAGCCTGTTCCGATTGCTTTATCGTAAGTGCATAGAGGTTATTTAAGGTATTAAAAAAGAAATGCGGATTCACCTGTGTTTTTAAAAGTTCGAGCTCCGCTTTTGCCTTTTCAGATCGTATGTTTCTGAACCACTTCCATTGTTCGTATAGCCATAGCGCGAAAAGAAAAGGTATGGGAGCAATTAAAAGGTTAAATGCTTTGTTATGATATAGACTTACATAAGCCGCATCCATTCGCAGGTAAAAAAAGTAAGCAAGGAGCAAGCCATAGGAAATGAGAATCCAATTGCGATACTTGATGAAGAATTTTGGAAAAATCAAATAGCATATACCCAACCAGAATACAACTAATAGTAAAATTACTAAGGGATGATCAGGGGTGGTAAAATAGCTGTCTATTCCAAAAATCATAAAAAGAACAACAAGCAGTACTACAACTTTAATTACCGTATTTTTTTTTGTCTTTAAGTAGTTGATATAGTGAATGGGAACTGAAATTACAAGCCACCAAAAAAGTAGCAAAATAGTAGTTTCCCATGGGGCATCTTTGGCAATTCTAATGAAATCAATAGCCGATAAATACCAAAGTAAAACACCTAATATCGCCGCTCCAATAAAAAAAGCTTTATACTTTTTTAGAAAGTTAATCATACTTCAAAACTACTTTTCTACTTGGATTTCAACAAAAGTATTGACAGATACTACCAAAATTATAATGAACACCTTCTTTTTTTTAATGAACAGGAATTGATATTTATTTTTTGATTGTTTAATCCATTTAAAACAGGTTTAGTCATTCTAATTAGTTGCGATGGTAATTCATGTTTAGGTTCGTCTCAAAATAAGGAAAAATGAATCGACTTAAAATACAAAATCTTTCAAAAACATATTCAAATGGCGTGGAAGCCTTGCAGGAAATTAATTTAGAAATTTCAAATGGAATGTTTGGTTTATTAGGTGCGAACGGAGCTGGCAAATCCTCATTGATGCGAACAATTTCAGCACTTCAGAAACCCTCCGAAGGTGTTATTACTTTCAATGAAATTGATGTACTTAAAACACCACAAGAAATTCGAAAACAACTGGGATATTTACCACAAGAGTTTGGTGTATATCCTAAAATTTCAGCGTACAAACTTTTAGATCATTTAGCTGTCTTAAAGGGAATTGTTAACGCAAAGGAACGTAAGGCACAAGTTGATGCTTTATTGGAACAAACTAATCTATATCAGCATCGCAAAAAATCGGTATATACATTTTCCGGAGGAATGAAGCAACGATTTGGCATTGCCCAGGCACTACTGGCAAATCCAAAACTTATTATCGTTGATGAACCAACTGCTGGTTTAGATCCTGAAGAAAGAAATCGATTTTTAAATCTGTTAAGTGATATCGGACAACATGTAATTGTTATTCTTTCTACACATATTGTAGAAGATATTAAAGAATTATGTACGCAGATGGCCATTTTGGCCGAAGGTCGTATTATCGCCATGGGAAGCCCAAAAGCTTTGGTGGACACTATTTCGGGTAAAATTTGGAGTAAAATAATCTCTAAAGATACGCTCGATCAGTATAAAGACCGTTTTCAAGTTATTACCACGCGTTTAATAAGCGGAGAAACACAAATACGCGTATTTTCTGATATCCAACCAGACTCTGGTTTTCAGTCAATAAAAGCAGGTCTAGAAGACTATTACTTTACGCAAATTTATCTAAATAATTTATCGAAAAGAGCATGATCATGTTACGAAATTTACTCCGTTTTGAGGCTATGTATCAGGCAAAGCAATTGACCTTCCCTATTTTTTCACTCCTTTTTTTTAGTATGGGATTTGCAATTTCCAGTTCGGGTCAGGCACCTGCTCAAGTAGCCTATAATTCGGGATACCAAGTAGCAAATCATACCAGTTTATTTGTTCTCAGCAGTGTTTTTATCATCATGTTTTTTGCCGTAAGCGGTGTTTTACGCGATAACCGTTATCAGATGGAACCGCTACTTTTTAGCACTCCAGTGGAAAAAAGATACTTTTTCTGGAGCAGGTTTTTAGGTGTCTTTGTATTTAGTACCGTCGCCTTCAGTTTTTTTCTTCTGGGATATGGTGCGGGTTTAACTTTTTCTGAATTAGATCCAGAGCGTATGGGACCTTTTCGTATGTGGCATTATATATGGCCACTATTAGTAATTGTAATTCCTACCATATTTTTCTGTAGTGCACTAATTTTTTCGGTAAGTATTCTTTCAAAAAATACGTTAGCCACTTATGCAACTGCCGTGCTAATGTATCTTCTATATTTTCTGACTGCTTTTTATTCCAATTCGCCCATGATAGCATCGTCTATACCAGCCTCTCCAGAAAGTATGAGATTGTCTGCCTTATTAGACCCTTTTGCTGCGGCTACTTTTTTTGAACATACACAATATTGGACACCTTTTGATAAGAGTAATCAAATGCTTTCGTTTTCAGGAATGTACCTATGGAATAGAATATTATGGAGTGTTGTTTCTTTCGCTATTTTGGGAATTAGCTATGCGTTATTTTCTTTTAGGAAACCTGCACGGAAAGCTATAAAAAAGCAAGATTTAAACACCAAATCACAACAATTAAAATCTTATGCCCCCTTACAAGGAAGTTATACGAACATAGCCAGATGGACTGCCTTTTGGTCTTTATTGCGCATCGATATCAAAGGTATTTTTAAAAGTTTACCTTTTCTAATTGTGGTTTTGGGATTGATTGTTTCAACCATCATGGAGTTATACTCACGAATCGTGGGAGGAGGAGCTTATGGGGATAGTTGGTATCCTTTTACACATTTGTTGATTGAACTTGTTATGGAAATTGTTCCCATGCTCAGTATAATTTTAATTGTTTTTTATAGCGGAGAACTGATATGGAAGGCACGCACTTATGCTTTTGACCATATTATAAATACTTCTCCTATTTCAAATTGGGTTTTCTTTTTATCCAAACTTTTCACCTTGCTCGTATTACCATTTATGCTTATAACAATTGTTATCGGAATTTGTATTTCTTTTCAATTGTTTCATGGATACTATGATATCGATATTAAACAGTATTTAGCTTTGTTTTATTTCCGTGGTTTACCCTTATCCATTTCTGTTATGATTGCTATTTTCATTCAAAGTGTGGTGAATAATAAATATTTGGGTATGGGAATTACAGCTTTCGTATTACTGTTTTTAGGCACACGATTGTCTTCCAATTTAGGGATTGAACATACCTTATTACGTCTAGGATATGCTCCTGTGCCGATATATTCTGATATGGCAGGATATGCCAGCACAACTATGGCATTTAGTGGTTATATAGTATACTGGGGTGCTTTAGGTATAACACTATCAATACTTGCATTTAAATTATTAAAACGTGGTATTTCTAATGAAATCGGTTTTCTAAAAAAAGTACAATCGGAGAAATGGAAAGCATGGGAAAAAATGAGTCTATTGATAAGTTGTATTGTCTTTATAGGTGCAGGGAGCTTTCTTTTTTATCAACTTAACATGAAACGGACGTATAGAAATTCAAATCAACGTTTAACGTATGCGGCGCAGTATGAGCAAAATTTTAAGAAATACGACACTATTCCAAGACTTCATGTCAAGAACCTTAAAACCCATATAGATTTGTATCCTAGTGAAGAAAAATATAGGGTTAGTGCGAGACATACTCTGGTAAATAAAAATACTGTTCCTGTAACACACATCTTCATTTCGGAACGTAAAATACTTTCAAAAATACAGCTTAAAAATGCTACCTTGGTATTTAAGGACACTGTTTTTGGAACCTATCTTTTTAGATTCAACACTCCTATTTTACCAAACAAAACCACTGAATTACAGTACAGTTTTACAAAAAAATCAAGGCCCTATCAAATAGATAAAACCATTGTAAAAAACGGAACTTACATCCGTCAGGAGGTTTTTGAACCTGTTTTGGGTTACCATTCTTCGAGGGAGATAGCAAACCCATATGAACGAGAAAAAAGAGGACTTCCAAAACAGGAAAAAGAACCCTCCGGTGATGCTCATTTGTTTGCAAATGAAGCACGAATTGGTACCACAACGTATGAGGCCATTGTTTCTACTGATGCAAATCAAACAGCGCTAGCCGCTGGAAACCTTATTGATCAATGGCAAGAAAATGGGAGAAATTTTTACAAATATGCATTTCCCGAGGAAGCAGCACCATCGCTTGCCTATTTTTCGGCTGCGTATGAGGTGAAAAAATCGAAATATGACACTGTTTCCTTAGAGTATTATTATCATCCAGGACATGCCATGAATCATGAGGTTATCGATGCTTCAACTAAAGAAACACTGGCATACTGTATTTCTAATTTTGGACGATATCCATGGAATAGTTTGCGCATTGCGGAAGTACCTGGATATTTTAATTATGGAGGGACTGCGCACCCTGGACTGATTAATATGATCGAAGATAACCTGTACCTTATAGATATTAGAGACAAAAAAACCTTTGATTTGGTATCTAAAAGAACAATTCATGAAGTAGCACACCAGTGGTGGGGAATGTTGTTAACCCCTAAAAATGTAGCTGGCGGAGGGTTTATCGTGGAAGGATTTGCCAAATATACAGAGGGGGTAGTATTAGAAAAAATGTATGGAATGGGAGCCTTATGGCAGTTGAATAAGGAGTCGAACCGAAGGTATTTTGGCGGCCGCTCGTTTGCTGACTTAAAGGAACCTCCAATATATCTGGAGACTGGACAGAACTATTTAGCATATGGCAAAAGTAGCCTTGTAATGCTATCGCTTAGAGATCTTATAGGTGAAGAGAATTTAAATAAGGTATTACAAACACTTCTTCATCGTCATGCCTCGAGTTCTGAATTTGAAGCACATACCTTAGAGTTTATAGAGGAGTTGTATAAGAATACCCCTAAAGCATATCATACGTTAATAGATGATTGGATGAAGCGCATTATTCGCTATGATTTAGGAATCAAAGGCACTTCTTATCGGAAATTAGCGAATGGTAACTATGAAGTGATTATTGATATTAATGCGAAACGATATCAAACATTAGATTCCGGTGAAGAGAAAGAAATTCAAATTAATGAACCGTTGCAGATAGGATTTTTTGATGAACATCCTGAAAACCTCACTGTCCAAAAGAAACCGATATATTTGAAGCCCCATGTAATAAAAGGCCAAAATTCTCAACTAAAAATCGAAGTTTCTAAACTCCCTACTTTTATTGGGATAGACCCTTTCTTAACCCGAGCTGACCGTAATTATATAGATAATTTAAAAAGACTATAGTAATCCTTAAAAAAGAAGCTTATAACTTTTGTTGATATACGTCATTTATATGCAATAGTGGATTTTTCTTTAGAAACATGGTGTTATTGAAAGCCACTCAGCCATGGCGTTTTAAGTGTTCTTTATGGATGTGCATTTCTAAAAATAACTATAAAATAGCTAAGCTCTGAATTATGAATGCGCTTAAAATTTCCATATACTTGTAGCGCTAAACTACGGTGATTTATCTAAAGTTTTGAAGTGTGGAAAGTATAAGCGTTTTTGACATGTTGAAAATAGGAGTAGGGCCATCCAGCTCCCATACTCTGGGTCCTTGGCGTGCTGCTGAACGTTGGATTACGGAACTGAAGGATCAAAATATTTTTGATAGTGTTACTGCTGTAAAAGTGGATTTATACGGATCCTTATCCTTAACTGGAAAAGGACATGCAACGGATTTAGCAGTGGTATTGGGTTTGTATGGAGCAGATCCTGAACAAATCCCAGTTGCTTCTATTCCTGAAATTATAGAACAAGTTAAATCTTGTAAAAAACTTCGCTTCAATAATGAAAAGGAAATTCCATTTGATTTTAAAACGGCAATAACATTTAATCGAAAATTCCTTCCTTTTCATGCAAATGCTATCACATTTACGGCATTTTTACCTGAAAAAAAGGAAACCTCTACCTTTTACTCCATTGGAGGAGGATTTGTAATTAAGGAAGAGCGTAAAAATGCAAAAAAAAATATTAAGGTCTTTAATACCTTGCCCTATCCCATTGAAAAAGGTTCAGATTTATTGGCGTATTGCAAAGAAGCTAAAGCCTGCATATCTGAAATTGTACTGGAAAATGAAAAATCTATTCGTACAGAAACTGAAATTGAGTTCGAATTACAGCGAATATGGACAACAATGCTGGAATGCATGTACACCGGATGCCATACACAGGGAAACCTTCCTGGAGGACTCAATGTGCGCAGAAGAGCTTACGATATTCATAAAAACTTAAAAGGAGAGCTACCATATAATTCCCCAGAGGAATGGTTGCAAACTATTCGACGTACTGAAGTAAAGTTTCGAGCCATTTTAAAATGGGTAAGTTGCTTTGCACTTAGTGTTAATGAAGTAAACGCAGCCTTAGGTCGTGTAGTTACAGCACCTACCAATGGCAGTGCGGGGGTGATACCTGCTGTTTTAATGTATTATTTGGTAATTGAAAATCACAACGCTGGGTTTAAGGAAATACAACAATTTTTACTAGTTGCCGGAGAAATAGGCAGCATTTTCAAGAAGGGAGCTACCATTTCGGCTGCCATGGGAGGCTGTCAAGCTGAAATAGGGGTGTCATCGGCAATGGCTGCCGGTGCTTTGTGTGAATTAATGGGAGGAAATGCGGAACAAGTGCTAGTCGCTGCAGAAATTGCAATGGAGCATCATTTAGGGCTCACCTGTGATCCTGTTGGCGGGTTGGTTCAGATTCCTTGTATTGAACGCAATTCCATGGGTGCTATTAAGGCTATTCACGCGGCAGAATTGGCATTGGATACAGATCCCGAAAATGTAAAAGTACCTCTGGATAAGGTAGTTGATACGATGTGGAAAACTGCCAAAGACATGCACGCAGATTACAAAGAGACTTCTGAAGGAGGTTTGGCGGTAGCAGTGGGATTATCCGATTGTTAGTAATTACGCAGCTATTTCTCCAGTAAGGGAATGGAGTCAGAGGCAGTAAGGCATTTTAAATAATCCATTAATTTTCTACTATTTTTAACAGAATTATCAAAGATATACAATCGGGTTTTGGTGATTTTATGTGTTAAGAGTAATTGTACCTCTAATGCTGTTAAGGGAACAAGCGCGGAATATGCAAATTGCTTCGTGGTATCGGTAACGACTTCTAATTTCACCTGAGGTTTTTCTATACTATGGTCGTTTTCTAAGAGAATGGTAACTCCTTTTTTATTTTTGACCTGTGTGACTCCTAATGTTTTTATGGATAAGTAGAGGGAAGTAAGGCTGTCCTTCTCTCTTTTCATAATAGAAATTCCATCCTGAAATTTTGATCTGGATACGATCTCCTGCGTAAATTTATTTTTGGCAACGGCGATATCTTTACAGTAATAGTTGTTGGGAATGTTAAGAGGCTCTTCCAACTCAAAAGGAGGGGGCAATTGGGATTTTGAATCGTATTTGTAATACAAGACACCAACGGTTGGATGTTCCAACTTCAGTGTATGCAGGATATCTCCAGATCGATTTTCATACGGTGATATTTGCTTAACGATAAATACCAAACCAACTAATTTTTCATATCTGGAATTGAAATTTCTACAGCAAGCAAACTTCCTGGTCATCTGTATATTTCTAAAGAAGTTATCATATCCGTAGCGCTGTAAATCTGAAGGAAGTTCCTTAATACGAAGTTGCTGATCTACCATTAAGTTAATATCCTCTCCCAAAAAATCTTGACCATATCCTAATGATGCTATAAGGAAAACAAAGATTAATTTTTTCATTTATATTCAGTTAATTCAACCAAAGATGATATTTTTTGAATAATTTAAATATCCAAAAAGATATGCCTATTAAAATGGGGTGATAATAAATTACAGGTATTAAAATTGATGCAATTCTAATAACTACTCCACACAATGCAGAAATAAGATAAAAACGATTGATTACTAAAGTAAGAATAATATATTAGTATTTGAATTAAAAATCTTGCTTTTTAGTGGAACTGCACATGAAATCTTCCATTTAAAATTGCAAGAATCGCGATTTGTAGATCGATTATTGTGTTATTATTCTATAAGTACTACTTATGTCCAAATAAAAATAAATTGGTCTTAGTACATTTGCTTCGAATAAGCCTTAGTATACTAAGTGCGGTATGTTTATAATAAAGCCATCTTATCCAAATGAAATATGATATAAAAATACTTCCAGATAACGAAAGTTTTAAAATTGCCAAAACGGAGACAATATTAGAAGCTTCTTTAGCTGCAGAAATACCACATGCGCATGCTTGTGGCGGTAACGGAAAGTGCTCGAGTTGCAGAGTTTTGGTAGTAGAGGGAGTGGAAAACTGCGCAGCTCGAACTGAAAATGAAAAGATTCTGGCAGAGTCATTAGGATTCGGTGATACGATGCGATTAGCATGTCAAACCAAAGTTTTGGGACCTACGGTAGTAAAAAGAGCTATACTGGATGATGTGGACATGGAATTGTTGGATCATGATTTTAAAAATTTAGATACTAAAAAAAGCCTAGGAGAAGAAATTGAAGCTACTCTGTTGTTTGCCGATATAGAAGGGTATACTGAGGTTACGGAAAAGGCGTTGCCTTTTGATGTGGTACATATGCTAAACCGTTATTATCTGTTGATGGGAAAAACCGTAGGAAATCACCAAGGGCAGATTATGGATTATTTTGGAGATGGATTCTTAGCCATCTTTGGGTTAAATAGTAATGAAAACCATGCTACTCAAGCAGTTAATGCGGGAATAGCGATGCAAAAACAGATGAAAAGAATGAATCCTTATTTCAACAATCTGTTTGGGCGTAACTTTAAGGTTCGAATTGGAATTAATACGGGAAATGTGATCTTGGGAAGTATTGGGATTGAAGGGATGCAAAAGTTAGCTGCAATTGGAGATGCTGTAAATCTTGCAAGTAGAATAGAGGCGGTAAATAAGGCGTTACATACGACCTTTCTGATTTCGGATTCAACTTTAGCGAAGGTAAAACACGAAATAACACCGATAAATTCCCATAGCGTTGCACTAAAAGGTAAAAGTGGAACTTATATAGTACACGAGTTGTAATCCAAAAAAAGATTAGATAACCTTTAGTGCCAGTATGCTAATCACTAACGCAACTCTAAAATAGAGGATGTTTTGCGTAATTTTTTTTACGACACATTTCTCATGATAATTTTACCGCTTCTCTTGGGATGATTACTTTTGTGGTATCGTATCCTAAATTATACTTAGAGCAATTAATAGCGTACCTTATGAGTGAACTATCCCAGACTCGAATTAATAAATATCTTAGTGAGGTAGGTTTTTGTTCCCGAAGAGCTGCAGACAAACTGATAGAGCAGGGGAGAGTTACTATTAATAATGTGATACCCGAAATGGGGACTAAAATTACGGCTGGTGATATCGTTAAGGTTGATGGTGAATTGGTGTCTCTGTCTAAAACCAAAGCGGTTTATCTGGCATTTAACAAGCCTATAGGCATTGTTTGTACAACTGATACTAAGGTAGAAAAAGATAATATTATTGATTTTATCAACTACCCTTCACGAATTTTCCCAATTGGACGCTTGGATAAGCCTAGCGAGGGTTTAATTTTCCTTACCAATGACGGGGATATTGTAAACAAAATTTTACGTGCTCGAAATCATCATGAAAAAGAATACATTGTTACGGTAAACAAACCAATAACAGAAAGCTTTTTAATTAAAATGCGTAATGGCGTTCCTATTTTGGATCAAGTTACGCGGAAATGTAAAGTAGAACAAATAGGTTCCCATCAATTTAGAATCGTTTTAACTCAAGGTCTTAATCGACAAATACGACGGATGTGCGAGTATTTAGACTATCGTGTAAAGAAGCTTAAACGGATTCGTATTATGAATGTTAAGTTGGATATTCCGGTTGGTAAATGGCGAGATCTTACAAAAGAAGAATTGAAAGAAATCAATAATTTGGTAGCGGACTCTTCAAAGACATTTGATTAAACAAAGATTGCCTGTTTCGTTTTTATTTTTTTTGCAGGTATTTAATAATCTTCTCTACGGTAAGTCCTTGAACTATAATGGAAAAGATGACAACAATATAAGTGATTACTAAAAAAAGATCACGATGCATTTCTTCAGATAACCCTAGTGCAAGTGCAATGGAAATAGCGCCTCGCAATCCACCCCAGGTCATTATGAGATTAGTATTGGGTACAAAGTCCAAACGTTTTTTGAATAGGTTTACCGGAATTAGTAGCGATATGTAACGACAGATCAATGCTATTGGAATAACTAAAATGCCTGCCCAAATGTATTGACTTTCTAGTTCGAGAACCAAGAGTTCCATCCCTATAAGAACAAATAAAATGGTATTCAATAAGATATCTATTAGTTCCCAAAATTTGTCAACATACATTTCCGTAGTTTCAGACATTGCTCCTTCTCGCACTTTGTTTCCCCCAATAAATAACCCAGCTACAACCATAGCCAAAGGAGCCGAAATATGTAGTTGTTGCGCAACTATGGTTCCTGTCATTACTGCAGCGAGCGTAATAATAACCTCAATATTATAATCATCTATGGATTTTAGTAAGCGATACGTAACCCATCCTAAGATTCCCCCCAATAACAACCCACCAAATACTTCATGGGCGAATAGTGTAAATACTTCCTGTAAAGAGAAACCTTCACCATTACCACTAGCCAAACCAAAAATGGTTAAAAATATGACTACCCCAACACCATCGTTAAAAAGAGATTCTCCAACAATCTTAATTTCTAATTTTTTTGGCGCTCCGGCTTTCTTCAAAATACCCAATACTGCGATAGGATCGGTTGGAGAGATTAAAGCTCCAAAAAGCAAGCAATAGATAAATTTCACATGCATCCCTAACAATTGAAGGATATAGTAGGTGCTAATACCAATTAAAAAAGTAGAAACTAAAACACCAAATGTTGCAAAAACGAGGACGGGCCATCGTTGTTCTTTTAGTTTATCCAGATCGGTATGTAAGGCTCCCGCGAAAAGCAAGAAACTCAGCATAACATCTAAAAGCACTGTTTTAAAATCAATCTGCGAGATAATATAACGTTCTGCATTGAGCAAGGTGTCATCAAAATAACTTAAACCAAATATAGAAAGCGTAAAAACAATTGTAATTACGGTAAGACCGATAGTATTAGGTAGCTTAATATAACGTACGTTGATGTACCCAAAGAAAGCGGAAATAAAAACTAAGATGCCGGTAATAATAAAGTAATCCATAGGCAACGAAGGTATTTAAATTTAAGAAGTTGACGCAGTAATTTTTATAAAAAAAGGTATATGAACATAGCGCAAGTACTTATATTTCTTTAGCGCTCATAGCACAAATAACAACAATCAAACAGAAATAAGTTGATTTTTTCTCAGGTTTTCATTGTTGACTTTGTATATTGATATATGATCTGGATCATTATTATTTTCTTTGGGTACATCATGATACGTAATATGATAGCACCCAAAAAAACTAAAAAAAGTAAATTTTTTAAAAGAAGGTATCATAAAGATTGATTTATCCTTCCAGGTATAATTCTTTCCAACACAGCAGGGATTTGTTTTTTTGTAAGGGATCTATCGACTTATAAATGTTGATTGATACTTCTTAGCTTAAGTAATTATAAGTTTGAGGTGAATTGTTTTATTTTTACCTTATGGAAGCATGGTATTGGTATCATTATGTATTGCTAGTTGCAGTGGGTTTTGCAGTAGGTTTTATAAACACTTTAGCAGGAGGGGGTTCTTTACTTTCGCTTCCTGTCCTAATTTTTTTAGGATTACCTCCTAGTGTAGCCAATGGAACAAATAGAGTAGCTATAGGAATTCAAACAGCAATGGCTACAGCAGGTTTTAAGAGTAAAGGCGTTTCTACCTATCCTTTCAATATTTATTTGGGAATCTCTGCTTTACTTGGTGCCATTATTGGAGCTAAAATAGCAGTTGATATTAAAGGAGAAACTTTTAATAGAATTCTTGCCATTGTGATGCTAGTAGTGGTGTTGATTATTGTTTTTAAGCCTAAGATCGAAATTAAAGATTTAGAAGAACGTATTACCGGCAAGTACCTTTGGGTTGGGATTATAGCATTTTTCTTTTTCGGAATATACGGAGGGTTTATAAATGCTGGTTTAGGGTTTATTATGATTTTGTTTTTGCATTATGTTTCTCGTATGACATTGGTGCGAACCAATGCTACGAAAGTGGCCGTTGTATTTATTTACACGCTGGCGGCATTAGCTGTTTTTGCTCTTAATGATAAAATTAATTGGGGTGTAGGACTTATTCTTGCTCTAGGAAATGGTACGGGAGCATGGTTAGCAAGCAGAGTATCAGTTAAAAAGGGGGATGGATTTATAAAAACATTCTTAATTATCATGGTGGTGGCCATGGCAATTAAACTCTGGTTCTTTTAATATTGTACATATTCTACAATTTCCAATCCGTAACCAATCATACCTACACGTTTTTTATCTTTATGCGAATGTGCTTTGGAAGACATTAACCTCAATTTAGAAATATTCAAATCGTGCAAAATTTGAGCCCCAATCCCAAAATCGCGTTTATCCATACCAATTTTTGGAGCTTCCATGACACCTTTCGTTTGCCTTACTTTTATTTCGGATAGTCGATTCAATAAATTCAACATCTGCGAACTCTTGTTCATAAAAATAATTGCCCCTTTTGGTTCTTTGTTTAATAACTTAAACATGTCTTCCAATTTTCGATCGGTGGTATTGGTAAGTGTTCCTAAAATATCATTATTTATTAGGGTAGAATTTATACGGGTAAGTATAGGTTCATCGGAGGTCCAGCTACCTTTAGTTAATGCAATATGCACTTGATTATTGGTGGTTTGCAGATATGCTCGTGTTCTGAATGAACCGTAACGTGTTTGCATCGTAAAGTCTTCTTTTTTAACAATAAGACTGTCATGCTGCATGCGATATGCTACCAAATCTTCTATAGAAACCAATTTAAGATCGAATTTTTTTGCAACCTCAGCAAGTTCCGGCAAGCGTGCCATGGAACCATCTTCATTCATAATTTCTACAATAACTCCAGCTGGACTTAAGCCAGCCAATTTTGCAAAATCAATAGCGGCTTCTGTATGCCCTGTTCGGCGTAAAACGCCTCCGGTCTTAGCTGCAAGCGGAAAAATATGTCCAGGCCTTGCCAATTCATGCGCTTTAGTTTCTGGATCCGTTAAAGACTTAACGGTAATTGCCCTATCTGAAGCCGAAATACCCGTGGTAACTCCTTTACCTCTTAAATCAACAGAAACGGTAAATGCAGTTTCCATGGGATCGGTATTATTATGCACCATCATATGTAACCCCAATTCTTTACAACGACTTTCGGTTAAGGGAGCACAAATAAGTCCTCTGCCATGGGTGGCCATAAAATTTATGGTTTCTGGTGTAACTAGGTCAGCCGCTGCAATAAAATCTCCTTCATTCTCTCTATTCTCATCATCAACAACGATGATAACTTTTCCTTGTCTGATATCCTCAATCGCCTCTTCAATGGTATTGAGTTTAATCTTTTGTTCCATATGAGTTATCATAATAAAGCGTGTTACGTTTCTTTTCTTTTAAACAATCTTTTGAAAAAGTCAAAAATACTTCCAAAATTCATTAAACCTTTATCTTCTGTGGCCCTTTTCGTTAAAAAGACACCTAAAGGTAACATAATAAGCGTGGATAGCCATGCACCAAACATCGGATGAATTTTTCCTTCTCGAGCATAATTCCCCGCAAAAACCCCAATAAAATAGTAGGTTAAAAATAAAACAATAGCGATAACCATTGGCAGCCCTAACCCTCCTTTTCTAATAATAGCGCCTAAGGGAGCACCCACAAAAAATAAAATGACGCATGAAAGTGCCAAAGCATATTTTTTATGCAGTGATAAGATATGCAGGTTATATATTTTAAACCTGCGTTCTAACTCCTCTTTTTTTGAGCGTACAGAATTTAAAATGTTCGTAGTAGAGTTTTTTGCTGAATTGATAATCTGAGGTTTTCGCCATTCTTCATAGAGGTCTATGATATTAGCAACTACTTGCGTTGAATCGGATGTTTTAATAAGCTTTCCATCCTTTTTAACAAGGGTATCTTTTTTATTTAGTTCCGCTTCATAACGAGCTGGTAAAGAAGATTGCTTTTTTGTAGTATCTTTTTGCACCAAAGGAACAAAGGCTCCCATACGATTGGATATATTTTTTGCAAAAGAACGTACCTCTTTTAAATTACTTTTCTTAATGGAATCTATATCTCGCGCTAGACGGGATATGTTTTTCATTTTATCTGTACTGATGTTGCGATCTTTTTCTAAATCTTCATCATCTCCTGAAAGCTCGATATTTATAGTGTAGGTTTCGAATATGGCTTTTGCAAAAGGGTGTTTTTTGCGTTCCTTGCTAGATTTTGGACGGATATCCTCATAGTAATGCCCTTCCCGCAACACCAATTGAATGATGTCTAATCCTTCTTCACTAATGAGTTCCCCGTGCTTCGCTTTAATTACCGTGGTATTTACTTTGTCTTTTTTTCGATGAATAATAATATTTTCTAAGAAGCGATCGTTTTCACCAAACTTTCGATCTACCTTAATATTTAATCCTTCAAAATCACTAAAAACACCTTCCGCAATTACTGCAGCAGGTTTTACCTGCGCGATGTTTTTTCTTAAATTATAGAATTTTAACTGGGATGCCGGAATTACGTTGTTTGCAAAAAAAAAGGTAACCCCGCCTAAAAAAACGATAAAAACAATAAGACTCCGCATTGCCTTTTGAAGCGAAATACCCGAAGCTTTCATTGCCGCAAACTCATAATTTTCAGCAAAAGCACCAAAGGTTAGAATAGACGATAGCAAAACCGTAAGTGGCAGTACTTTTTCAATAAGTTCCGGCATTAAATAAAAAAGGAACTTACCGATAATCACAATATCTAAACCCTTACCAGCAAGATCATCAATAAACAACCATATAGCCTGAAATACAAAGATGAACATCAGAATGATAAATGAGCTGATGAAATTGTAAAGAAACCTAGATAATATATATCGGTCTAATATTTTCAAAACCTAATTTCTTATAATATAGTAGCCTTCTTCTTTGTACTTATTTTCATTAAAAGTAAATAAGGTTTTTGATAACGGTTGATCTGTTTTAAAAGAATTAACAGTTATGGTTGTTTTAGTCCCATTATCGCCCGTAGCAATGGATTTAAAAATATGTTTGGTCTCTACATCTATTCCTAATAGAATAGACCGTATTTCAGAATTTGTATCGATAGGAGTTAATTTTACGTATTGTATTTTTCTTCCTTGAACATTCTGTAAAATATCCCAATCGTAGGTATGCCCGCTTCTGTAAAAGGTGAGTATTTTTGAAGGGGTTATTGCATTAGCTTCTTCGGATTTATCTTCTATTGTTACTTCTTCATTTTCAGGAACAATCGTATATACTTTTGCTCCATCAAATATCTGTTTAGATCCTAGATAGTTGACCAGGTATTTGTCACCCTGCATGGTTACATCACCTCTTGTTTCGGTATTGATATTTGCTTCAGTATTTTGAAGTGCATATTTAAAATCCACGTAGATATTCTCATATCCTTTTACTTTATTATATACTTCATCCAAAAGCGATTTAGCTTTTGCATTATTTTGTGCTGCCCCTATGCTAGTTGCAAATAATGCCAGAAGTATGATTACGTTTTTCATTGTTTACTTTTTTTCGTTGTTTAAAAGCTGTTCTAAAGCCAAAATATCTGGTACTAAAACCTGCCTGGCTTTACTACCTTCAAAAGGGCCTACAATTCCTGCAGCTTCTAACTGATCTACAATTCTGCCTGCCCTATTATATCCCAATTTTAATTTTCGTTGTATCAAAGATGCGGAACCTTGCTGCGCAATTACAATAACTTCGGCCGCATCCCTAAACATTGCATCTCTTTCTGATATTTCATAATCAATACTTGTGCCAGATTCTTCTCCAACATATTCTGGCAATAAATGTGCTTCGGGATACGCCTTTTGACTCCCAATGTATTCGGTAATTTTCTCGACCTCAGGGGTGTCTACAAAAGCGCACTGTAGACGGGTAACATCATTACCTTGCGTGTATAACATGTCTCCGCGACCAATAAGCTGTTCAGCACCTTGCGTATCCAAAATAGTGCGGGAGTCTATTTTTGAGGTAACCCTGAATGCAATACGCGCAGGAAAATTTGCTTTTATAATACCCGTAATAACATTAACAGAGGGACGTTGAGTAGCTATAATTAAATGAATACCAATAGCTCTTGCCAATTGTGCTAAACGCGCAATAGGTGTCTCAACCTCTTTTCCAGCAGTCATTATTAGATCTGCAAATTCATCAATTACCAGTACGATATAAGGAAGAAATTTATGACCATCATGTGGGTTTAATTTTCGTGCTTTAAACTTCACATTATACTCTTTAATATTGCGTACCATGGCATGCTTTAAAAGTTCATACCGATTGTCCATTTCAATACATAAAGAGTTCAAGGTATGGATCACCTTTGTGTTATCCGTTATAATGGCCTCATCAACATCAGGTAATTTGGCAAGAAAATGACGCTCAATTTTATTATACAGTGTTAATTCTACCTTTTTAGGATCTACTAAAATAAACTTTACCTCTGCCGGATGTTTTTTATAAAGTAGCGAAGTAAGTACGGCATTGAGGCCTACAGATTTTCCCTGTCCCGTAGCTCCTGCCATAAGCATATGAGGCATTTTAGCAAGATCAACAACAAAAGTTTCATTACTGATGGTTTTGCCGAAAGCTACAGGTAATTCCATTTCCGATTTCTGAAATTTCCCGGTAGCTACAACAGAGCGCATTGATACTGTAGATGCATTTTTATTTGGTACCTCAATACCAATAGTTCCTTTACCCGGGATAGGTGCTATAATTCGAATACCTAAAGCGGCTAAAGAAAGTGCAATATCGTCTTCCAGATTTTTAATTTTTGAAATTCGAACCCCTGCGTCCGGAACGATTTCATAAAGTGTAACCGTAGGACCAATGGTTGCTTTAATCTGTGCAATACCTATTTTATAATTGCGAAGTGTTTCAACAATTTTATTTTTATTTTCTTCAAGTTCTTCTTGATTAATTTGAATTCCTGCTTCTTCTCCATGTGGAGCTAATAATTCTATTGGCGGAAATTTGTAAGAACCAAGTTCTAACGTTGGATCAAACTCACCAAAATCTTCAACCAACTTATCCGAAAGATTTTTAGCCACTTTTTCCTCCTTTGCAAGTTCTTCAACTTCCATAGCTATCTCTGGCTTAACAATCTCTTCTTTCACTTGAGTTTCAACCTCCAAAGGTGTTTCTTTTACCTCCGGTTTTAAGGGGGGTATATCCTTTTTATGTGTGTAAGTATCCATAACAATGGGTGTACTTTCTTCTTTTACAAGTATGGGAGTCTCTGGTACAGTATCCGTATTTGGTTTTTCCTTAAAATCCTTTAGTACAGCCGCTTTCTTTTGTTTAAAGAACTGTGCAATACCTTCTGGACTAAATTTAAAAAGCCTAACCAGAATAACAATAAGAACAAATAGCAAGAGTAAAAAAACGCCAATTTTTCCTGTAAAATCTTGTAGAAAAGCATTGATTTCAAAACCGATAACTCCTCCTAGTAACGCATTGTTTGGAACAAAGAATCCTAAGGCAATAGAGGTCCATATCATAAAAACCAAACCCCAGATCCATTTGCTCAAAAGACGTTTGGTATCTAAACCTAAAAAAAGGTAAAGCCCAGTGATAGCCAATAGAATAGTAAGAATTAAAGAGGCAATGCCAAACCCTTGGTATATAAAAAAATGACTTACAACGGCTCCAAATTTGTTGAGTAAATTACTGGCATCTTGCTCGCGGTTTGCAAATTCTCTTAAAATACTCTGATCTTCCTGCCATGTAAAATAGAAAGAAACAAAGGAGAAGAACAATGCAATACTCAGAAGAATGAGTAAACTTCCAAGAATTATTTTATTCTGTTTAGATGGTACAAGTGTCCATCTTTTTCGTTTGGCTTTTAGTTTTGATTTACTTGCCTTTTTGGCCATTATATCCTTAATTCTTAGGGCTAAAATACAAATTTACTTAGGAAGGTATCTATTATAGCAGGGTTAAAAAATCTTGGGTAGATAAATAATAAGTCCAATAATAGCAGCCCCGATTGAGACAAATAATACTGCTCCAGCTGCAATGTCTTTGATAAAACCAATCTTCAAATCAAATTCGGGTTGTACATAGTCCGAAATTTTTTCTACGGCAGTGTTTAAGCCTTCAATGCCCATAACAAGTACAACTGCAAAGATCTGTATAATCCACTCTATTGTAGAAATTTCATAATAAATACCTGCTATTGTAACAATAATTGCTAGGGCAAATTGAATTTGAATGCTTGCTTCTGTTTTTAATAACAACCATGCACCGCGAAAGGCGAAACCTACACTTCGAACTCTATTTTTAAAAAAAGATTCTTTAGGCATTTACAAGTGCTTCAAGAGCCGCTTTATAATTTGGTTCATCGACAATCTCAGGAACCTGTTCGCTATAAACTACTTCTCCCGCGGTATTTAATACTACCACCGCTCTTGAATGTAAACTTTGCAATGGTCCGTCTGTAAATTCTAAGCCATAAGATTTTCCAAAAGCTCCGGTTTTAAAATCTGATAGCATTTCAACATTGGCAATACCTTCTGCACCGCAGAAACGAGCTTGTGCAAAAGGCAAATCTTTTGAGATACAAAGTACTTTTGTGTTCGATAATTCAGCGGCTTCTATATTAAACTGACGCACGGATTGTGCACATGTGCCAGTATCGATGCTTGGAAAAATATTTAAAACTACTTTTTGTCCTTTGAAATCAGATAAGGAAGTGTCAGATAAATCATTTTTAGTTAAGGTAAAATCGGGAGCGGTATTTCCTGATGTAGGCAAATCTCCTATTGTATGAATAGGGTTGCCTTTAAGTGTAACTGAGGCCATAATAAGGTGTTTTATTTCTTTACAAAATTAAAGAATTTATAAGTGATATTTTTGAATTTTCATGATAAGTTTTTACGCTTTTTTCGAAGCTGTTAAAAGCTTTATTTTAATTCTCAAAGCAGCAAATAATAAAGTTGTAAATGGGCTTAACCAATTAAAAATTGCATAAGCAAAGTATTCTCCTACACCTACCCCTAAAACACTGGATTGATAAGCTCCACAGGTGTTCCAGGGAATTAAAACAGAGGTAACGGTTCCTGAATCTTCCAGCGTTCTACTTAGGTTTTCAGGAGCAAGTCCTTTGTCTTCATATGCTTTTTTAAACATCTTTCCGGGAATTACTAAAGCTAGATATTGATCACTTGCTATAGCATTTAATCCCAAACAACTAATTACCGTACTGGCGAATAACCCAAATACTGTTGAGGCATATGATAAAAGTACTGTCGTTATTTTAGCTAAGGCCCCAATACCATCCATAATACCACCAAAAATCATAGCACAAACGATAAGGAATATGGTCCACAACATACCTTTCATGCCTCCAGAGCTAAAGAGGTCATTTAGTTTCCCATTATCTGTGGTTACCGATGTATCTGTAAAAATTGCATTCATGATTGCTGTAACATTCGTATCGGCAAGTTCATCCAAAACATGTGTTTGGAAGACCATAGCAAAAAAGGTAGCTAAACCAATACCTACACCTAAGGCAACTAAAGGCTTTGTTTTCATTAGAATCAACGCAACCACAACGAGTGGAACAATAAAAAGGTAAGGTGTAATTGTAAAACTGTTTTCTATACTCATTAGTAAACCACTGATGTCTGTGCTTCCCGTAGTTTCGACGGAAAAACTTAGGACTGTAAAAATAATTAAGGCTATAATAATGGTAGGTACCGTGGTAAGGGTCATATAGCGTATGTGGGTAAACAAATCTGTACCCGCCATGGCAGGAGCCAAGTTAGTGGTATCACTTAAAGGCGACATTTTGTCTCCAAAATAAGCACCTGAAATAACAGCACCAGCAATCATACCTGCAGGGATTCCTAAGGCACTGCCAATACCAACTAGAGCAATACCAACGGTTGCAGAAGTTGTCCATGAGCTTCCCGTAGCTATCGAAATTAATGCCGCGATTATGACGGAGGCAGGTAAAAAAATACTGGGATTTAGAACTTTTAAACCATAATAAACCATCGCAGGGATTATGCCGCTTACCAACCATGTTCCGGCCAGTGCTCCTACGAAGAATAAAATCATGATAGGGATGGTAACACTTCTAAGGTTTTCCAAAATTTCCGCTCCCATCGTCTTTAGGGTTACCTTATTGAAAAAACCAACAATAGCTGCAATTCCTCCCCCTATAAGTAAGATGATTTGATTGGAATATGCTCCAAACCATTCGCCATCTTCAAAAAAGATATTATAAGCTAACAACAGCATCAATAGGAGGACAGGAATAAGAGCTTCTACAATACTTAGTTCCTTGTTTTCTACAATGTGTTCATTTTCGGGTCCATTAGGGTTGAGATCATTCGCTTGCATATACGGGTATCTGGTTTGTAGGTAATATTACAACTTTGATCCCTGTTCTGCAAGTAGCTGCACGAACCAAATGCTATATGGTATTAACTTTTTCGGTAAGTATATCCAATTTAAACATGCAGGATTTCATTTGCGAATAGGTTTTATGAATATCGTTGTCAAGTCCAATAGAAAAACGAATTAAACCATTAGAAAGCCCCATTTCTAGCTGTTCTTCCTCTGGAATTTCGGAAGATGTTGACGTTCCCGGCGCACTAAATAGGGTTTTGTAAAAGCCTAAACTCACAGCAAGATATCCTAATTTTTCTGTTTGCATAAGTTCCATTAACGCGTTTGCCTTTTCCAAACTGCCAACATCAATGGTAAGCAACCCTCCAAAACCAAAGCTAGTGTCCATCTGTGCTTTCATGGTTTGATGCCCTGGATGGGAGGTTAAACCTGGGTATACCACGCGTAAACCATCTGCTTCGAATTGTTTGGCAAGATATTCAGCATTTTCGCTATGCTTCTTCATGCGAATATGTAAAGTTCTCATATTTTTTAAAATGGACGCAGCTCTCAGGCTGTCTAAGGTGCTTCCTAAAAGCATTCCCGCTCCTGAATTAACATCCTTTAGTTGAAGACAAAAATCTTTCGTCCCACATACAACCCCAGCAACACAATCACTCGTACCATTGATAAACTTGGTAAGACTGTGAATTACAATATGTGCTCCTAACTTTATGGGAGCAATCGAAAGTGGTGAAAACGTATTATCAACCACTAAAGGGAGGTTGTACTTTTTAGCAAGTTGTGCTAATGCTTCAATATTTGCTACTTCAAGCAACGGATTGCTGACTGCTTCACAATAAATCATTTTAGTATTTGGGGTAATCGCTTTTTCCACAGCCGCTATTTTAGTGATATCAACAAAAGCGGTTTGTATATTAAAACGTTTTAAAAAGTTCTTCATAAAGGCGTAGGTGCCTCCATAGACGGTTCTGCTACTTACAATATGATCAGAATTACCACAAAGTTGTAAAATAACTGAGGTAATAGCGCCCATACCACTTGCATAAACATTTGCCGTTTCTGTTCCTTCCAATGCAGCCAATGCTTCTCCCAAGTAAAGGTTAGAAGGAGAAGAATGCCGACTGTACAGATAACAGCCTTCTGTGTTACCTTCAAAAGTATCGAACATTGTTTTTGCAGATAAGAAAGTATAGGTAGAAGAGTCGGATACAGAGGGGTTTATTCCACCAAACTCACCAAAGTATTGTAAATCTTGAATGCGATTTGAAGCTTTAGAATCCATAGGTTTAATTTAGAATGTAAACTTAATAGATTGTAGTAAAAAAATCAATGTAAAATAAAATAAATAGATTTATTATCTATATTTTTACTGAAAATTAGATTAATGTTCTAATAACTAAATGTTTTTGGATCTTTTAAAGAAAAATAACCATGCTATCATTGGATAATATTGATAAGAAATTATTGCAACTGCTTCAGGAAAATAGCAAACGCACCACTAAAGCTTATGCAAATGAGTTGGATTTGTCTACAACGGCCGTTTATGAGCGAATTCGAAGATTAGAACGTGAAGGTATAATTGCTAAATATGTGACTTTGTTGGATAAACACAAAGTAGATAAAGCCTTTGTAGTATTATGTCATATCAAATTACTTCAACATTCCAAGACGCTCTTAGTGCAATTCGAAAAAGAGATTTTGGATTTGGAAGAAGTAGTGGAGTGTTATCATATTAGTGGAGATTATGATTATATTTTAAAAATTCATGTTAGCGATATGGATGCCTATCGTGATTTTATGGTAAGCAAACTTACGGCTATTCCTCACATAGGAAGTACCCAGAGTTCTTTTGTTATCACAGAAGTAAAGCATACTACAGCGCTAGCTTTATAAACCTTAGGCAATTAAAGTATTTAAAACTCTGTTAAACAATGAGGTATAGCACTTTATATGACGTAAATTCAAGGGTATTAAACCAAAACATCATGAGAAGAAGTCAATTTTTAAAAAGCCTAAGTGGAACAGGGATTTTACTTGCAGCATCACCTTTACTCTCCTTTACAAAACAAGAAGAACTGCCTTTGGATAAGAAAGTAGTTGAAGAATTTGTTCGAGTATCTCACGGTCAAATGGATAAGGCGGTAGCGATGTTGGAAGAATATCCCAACTTACTAAATGCCGCACATGATTGGCAGCAAGGAGATTTTGAAACGGGATTGGGAGCAGCAAGTCACGTAGGGCATAAAGAATTAGCGCGCTACTTTCTGGATAAGGGAGCACAAACCAATATTTTCACGGCATGTTTGTTTGGAGAAATAACTATTGTTAAAGCTATGCTTACTGCGTTTCCTAAAACGCTTCATGCAAAAGGCCCGCATGGTTTCACCTTATTACATCATGCCGAAAAGGGAGGAGATGAAGCAGAGGAAGTAAAGGCGTACCTAATGGCATTAGGTGCTACAGAAATGCGTGTTGCATTATATTAAATGACTTTTGACCTTTTTTCATTCTTTGTTCTACCATAAAACATTCGTATTTTTGTATACTTAGACTGGTAAAAACGACCTATCAAAAAAAATATTCAGCATTTAATACCTCTTTATATATGACTTCATACGATGTAGCCGTTATTGGCTCAGGACCTGGTGGATACGTTGCGGCAATCCGTTGTGCACAGTTGGGCATGAAAACAGCAATAATTGAAAAATACAGCACTTTAGGAGGTACCTGCCTCAATGTAGGTTGTATTCCCTCAAAAGCCCTTTTGGATTCCTCACATCATTATGAAGACGCAATCAAGCATTTTGAAACACATGGAATCGAAATTTCTGGTGATGTAAAAGTTAATTTAGAACAAATGATCGCCCGAAAGCAAGGAGTTGTAGACATGACTACTAAGGGCATTCAATTCTTAATGGACAAAAATAAGATCGATGTTTATGAAGGCGTAGGAAGTTTTCAGGATGCAACCCATGTTTCAATTCAAAAAGCAGATGGAAACGCAGCAGTTATTGAAGCCAAAAACACCATTATAGCTACAGGTTCTAAACCTTCCACTTTACCTTTTATTTCCATAGATAAAGAACGTATAATTACGTCTACCGAAGCCTTAAAACTGAAAGAAATACCAAAACATATGATCGTTATTGGCGGAGGCGTTATAGGTTTGGAGTTGGGACAGGTATACAAACGATTGGGTGCGGAAGTAACGGTAATTGAATTTATGGATCGCATTATCCCAGGAATGGATGGGGCGCTTTCTAAAGAATTGATGAAGGTGCTTAAGAAGCAAAAGGTAAAATTCAACCTTTCGCACAAGGTAACTTCTGTGGAGCGCAAAAAAAATGAAGTTGTAGTTAAAGCGACCAATAAAAAAGGAGAAGAAGTTAGTTTTACAGGAGATTACTGTCTCGTATCTGTAGGAAGGAGACCTTATACAGATGGTTTAAATGCTGAAGCGGCAGGAGTGCAATTGGATGAACGTGGCAGGGTTGCTGTAAATACACATTTACAAACCAATATTCCCAATATTTATGCTATCGGAGATGTTGTTCAAGGAGCAATGTTGGCGCACAAAGCAGAGGAAGAAGGTACTTTAGTAGCAGAACAATTAGCAGGTCAAAAACCACATATCGATTATAACTTAATTCCTGGAGTGGTATATACATGGCCAGAAGTTGCCGCTGTGGGTAAAACCGAAGAACAATTAAAAGAAGCTGGTATTGCCTATAAAGTTGGGCAATTTCCTATGCGAGCGTTAGGAAGATCTCGCGCAAGCATGGATATTGATGGTTTTGTAAAGATTTTAGCCGATAAAACTACAGATGAAGTTCTTGGCGTTCATATGATCGGAGCACGATGCGCAGATTTAATCACAGAAGCCGTGACAGCTATGGAGTTTAGAGCTTCTGCGGAAGACATTGCGCGTATGAGTCATGCACATCCGACTTATGCCGAGGCGGTGAAAGAAGCTGCTTTAGCGGCTACTGATGATCGGGCTTTGCATATTTAATAACCCCTTACATTATATAATCCTTGTTACAAGCAGGCCGACGCAGCTAAATTAAAATTGTAGGGACCACCAAATCCAGGAATATTGCCAGCAGAATTAAGTAGATTCCATGACAATAGGGCTCCCGTGTTGTTTATAAAGGGGGTTACCTTTTGTATGTTTCGTACATTCTCATTCAAAGAATTTATATAGGTTCGTATTAATAGATGTTCCACATCAATACCTCCGGCAATTCCATCATCGCCTGGAGTTCGAAATTTACCATCGACTTCTATTTGAATTTCAAAGATTAATATTTCGTCCAAACAGTTCTGATCAAAACCCATCTCTCGAATGACCTCCAAACGAGGTGAAAAACGATTTTTTAAGCTTACTGCCGTGCCTATATAATAGGGTCTATTGGTAGAATTATTATAAATCACATACAATCGGGAACTTGACGGTAAAGCCGGAACAGTTTGTATTAATCCATTAGTATTTATAAGTGCATATTGTCTAAGATAATTGAAGTTTACGATTGGCATAGTATTGTTTTAAAAGTTCTGATATTATGGTAGGAAATTTACAAGCAGAAAAAAACAAATAAAAATAGAATGAGTAGGTTGCAAGAAACTTGCAGTAAAGGGTTTACTTTTCTGAGGGATTGTTTTTGCCTTCAACTGTTCGGTGATATAAGCAGGTAGTTATACGCTTGTAACTAATTTGTTGAAAGACTATTTTTCAGTGAAATATAGTTAGCAGAAAAATGAGAACTCGTATCGATAGCAAAGAAAACGATAAAAATTTATCCTTTCAAAAACAAGAATTTCCTAATGTTACAAATAACTTTATAGATAAAAGACCTGAAATTAAAGAGAATAAGATTTTACAAAATTTAGCGAGCAATAGCGCAAGAACAAGACAGCTAAAAAGCTTGCAGGCAATGAATGCTGAGAATGAGGAAAAGGGATTGGCTATTCAAAAAAAGGCAAATAAAACTGGGTTACCAGATAGACTTAAATCAGGAATAGAAAATCTTTCGGGTTATGCAATGGACGATGTGAAAGTATATTATAACTCTGCTAAACCTGCGCAATTAAATGCGTATGCTTATGCCCAGGGCACGAATATTCATTTGGCACCAGGACAGGAAAAACACTTACCGCATGAAGCATGGCATGTTGTTCAACAAAAGCAAGGTAGAGTAAAACCTACTATGCAAATGAAAGGGAAAATAGCTGTTAATGACGATGTTGATTTGGAGAAGGAAGCAGATGTTATGGGAGAAAAAGCTGTAAACATGCCTTTTGAACTAGCAAATGCAAAGCTCCCGAAAACATCTTTATCATTTAACGCCGTTGTGCAGCGAAAACCCCCTAAGAGATCCGAAGGATCAGATAATATATGGATAGATAATGAAGCAGTACATATAGATTTAATCTATGTTAGCGGAAGTTTAGCAGAAGGTTTGGTTTTTAATATTAGGAATAATGATGAAGTGCATAGGGTAAGATTTAGCGAGAATGAATATTATTGTGATGGTCAGCGCTATAGTCATTTAACTGATTTGGAACAGGACATATTTGGAGGTGATGTCATACTTGAAATGGATAATGATTTTTCAGAATGGTCAGAAATGCAGGCAGATTTAATAGGCGAAGAACCTGTGCGATCAGAACAACGATCAACGGTAGTTTTAAGGGGTATATTAGCAATTATCACCAAATATATTACTCCCTTTGCTACTGCAATTGCTGGCGCTTTTTTTGGAGATAAAATTAGTGTAACCCTCGGACTGGGAACAGTAATTGTAATACGAGGATTTGATGATAGTGGGGAATTCATTAAAATTCGATCTATTATTGCAGAATTGCAGCAAAAAATCGAAAGAGGAGAAGACCCTCAAGGACGAATTCAATCGAAGCTAGATGATTTAAAAAATAGAGCATTTTGGGTTGCAATGAGATTGATATGGTCCTCTTTAGGAGCTATCGTTGGGTTATATTCCAATTGGGGGGGGACTAACAGTGGTACGATATATGCAACTATATTTACAGAAGTGATCCATAACCTTGGAACATTCATGTTAGGAGAATTGAAGGAAGAGGATTTAACTTAAAATTCTAACTTTATGGCTTTGATACTACATTAAACTAAAAGCTAAGATTTTGGAAAAGGAAGTGAACAAGGATCATATAGCAAGAATCGATTTGGCATTAAACTATATTGATTCGCATCTTAATACTGATTTATCCTTAACATCGGTAGCTGAAAATGCTCATTATTCTCCTTTTCATTTCCATAGAACCTTTAAAAGCGTAGTTGGAGAAACGGTTAATACATATATCACAAGAAAACGTATTGAGAAAACAGCGGCAATACTTATGCGAAGAAAAAATGTTTCCATAGGTGAACTCGCATTGGAATATGGTTTTACAAGCAACGCATCTTTCACAAGGGCCTTTAAAAAATTTTACGGGCTAAGCCCAACAGCATTTCGAAAATTAAATCCCGGTAAATTTAGCAAGATCGGCAAAATAGAAAGCAAGAATGGAAAAGAAAACAAAATTTTCGAAAAATATATTTGCGATACTAATAACCACCTAAAATGGATTAAAATGAATGCAAGTATTGAAATTAAAACAGTCCCAGAATTAAACTTTGTTCGTATAACACATATTGGCATCCAAGGTATAGAAAATACTTTTGATCGACTGATACAGTGGAGCAGATCCAAAGGTTTGTATGATGATTCTGAAGCAAAGATGGCAAGGGTGTTTCACGATAGTTTTAAGGTGACTGCACCTGATCTGGTACGAATGAGTGTTTGTATACTTACGGCAAAGAAAGTCAAAACGGAAGGGGAAGTAAGCGCTATGAAAATGGATGGAGGAAAATATATTGTTGCCCGTTTCCAGATAAAAATTACGGAATACGAAAAATCATGGAGTTCGCTTTTTGTTTGGATGAACCAACAAGGGTATAAAAAGAGACCAGCCGATCCTTTCGAACTTTATGCAAATGATTTTAGAGAACACCCCCAACAAATGAGTATTGTAGATTTTTACATTCCAATTTTTTAAAATTAGAAGTAATATTTATAGCATAAAAGTATTTTTTAGTACTATGCTATAGAGAATTGTTTTTGTAATTTTAACAATGAAATACGGTTTATAAATAAGCAGTTTTCATAGATGAAAAAGACAAATTAATTACAAGAAAATTCATGCAAATAAACGATAAATCCGGCGTAAAAACATACCTTCCTAATGCATCCAGATATAACACAATGAAGTATAATCGTTGTGGAAAAAGTGGGGTTTTAATTCCAGCAATTTCATTAGGATTGTGGCATAATTTTGGTTTTGTTGACAATCTTCAAAATGGAAGAGATATTGTTCGCTGTGCCTTTGATTTAGGAATCACACATTTTGATTTGGCTAATAACTATGGTCCTCCTTTTGGTTCTGCTGAAGAAAATTTTGGAACAATTCTAAAAAAAGATTTTAAACCTTACCGCGATGAGTTATTTATAGCCTCTAAGGCAGGATATGATATGTGGCCAGGTCCTTATGGAAATTTGGGTTCTAGAAAATATTTAATGGCAAGTATTGATCAAAGTTTACAGCGCATGGGGCTTGATTATGTAGATATATTCTATCACCACAGACCAGATCCAGATACCCCATTGGAAGAAACAATGGTAGCTTTAGCAGATATTGTACGACAAGGGAAGGCTCTTTATGTTGGAATTTCGAATTATGAACCTAAGGAAACCGCAATGGCATCGAAGATTTTAAAAGAGCTTAAAGTTCCTTTTATACTGCATCAGGCGCGATATTCTATTTTTGATCGATGGGTAGAAGATGGTTTGTTGAATACACTTGAAACGGAAGGAGTTGGTTGTATTGCATTTTCACCACTTGCTCAAGGCATGCTTACCAATAAGTATGTGAATGGTATTCCGGAAGGGTCAAGAGCGGCAAAAGATCAAACCTATTTGGCTAAATCCGATGTGGAACAAAATATAGATCGCATAAAGGTACTGGCGGCTATAGCAGATAAAAGAGGTCAAAAACTATCTCAAATGGCGATTGCCTGGTTATTAAATCAACCTAATGTTACTTCTGTTTTGGTCGGAGCAAGTTCTCCAAAACAGCTTGAAGAAAATGTTGGAGCATTAGCTAAACTGGAATTTTCTGATGAAGAATTAAAATTGATAAGAGCAAATTCGTAAAAGGTTTTATTCTTCAAATAGACTACAGTAATATCAAAAATAGTGCATAAAAAAACCCCATCCGTGGTTATCCACGGTATGGGATTTCCCCTTTTCATAGCAAATTACTTTATCAATGTTACCTCAGGAAAAGCGGCTTTATATCCGAACCAGAAAGCATTATGAGAGGGAAATCTAGGGAGTATATCTCCTTGCTCACTTTTCATTCCTTCTTCGGCAATGGTCCACTTTACTCCGTCAGTATCTATAACTATGCTATTACCATCATAGCTTTTAAATCGTTTCGTCTGAGATTCATATACGCGATGCGCACCAGATTTGTCGGTAAAAACAACAAAACTTACATTTCCAATAGAAGATTCGTATAAAGGCTTATTTTTCAAATACTTACTTGCAATAGCGATGTTTTCATCGGTAATTGCTGGATGACGAATGGCTAAAATTTCATCTTTATTTTTAATGCTTTTATCCCCAATGTCGGGAACAACAAACATCAAATCGTCGGTTGCAAAATATTCTTGATAAGCAACACCTTCCCCATAATTTCTACGGTGTCCAGTATTTAATGAAAGTACTTTAGTTTCTGGATGTCTTCTTTTCCATTCCCCCCAGGTAGTAGTAACGACACTTAAATAATCTAACTTAATCCCTTTGCCAACTAAAGGGCCAATAGCTGGTTCTCCTTCTAAGGTACTCCAAAGCGATTGGGTAGCTTTATCATACATCAATTTATTTGACCTGTATAAGAATCCGCTCGTTCCCAACTCATGATTTACACCATTATGTTGTGTTTTATATAAAATCACAGTGCCACATAAGGTGCAATAAACACCAGCAACTGGAATATCACCAACGGTATCAACAAACATTTCGTGCCATGCTAAAATTCGTTTAGGATAGGCTCTTACATCTCCATTAACTGCTATTCCAAACACAATATTATCATCACTTAAATAATTGGCTTCTCCGGCCGTAATCATTTGAGGATTTCGTAAAGGAGGGATACCATCTTGTAAAACACCTCCCCAACGTACTTCATCAAGGCGAATGTTGGATTGCTTTTGTCGTTCTAAAAAATAAGGGCCAAATTTTTTATCTATTAGTCGATGAAGTTTGGCTTTAAATTCAAAATATTCCGGATTGTATTTGGCATCTTTACTCCATACCCACTGATACCATTTGTCAAAATCGAAACCAAACTTGTTTCTTGTTTTCTTTTCTAAAAGGCGAACCAATTTGTTAGACACTTTTCTACTTTGTGTAAAGTATAGCGTTTCGATAAGCATAATTTCATAACTCTCATCCCAGTTTTTATCTAAGGAAACTATAGCACGATTTAATGTGTCTTCACTTTCAGAGGTAACAATTGTAAGGAAGTTAAGAATAGCTTCCTCTTTATCTAAGGTGTTTAAAACTGTCCTAGGGGCTGTCCTAGTTGATTTTGTAAAATATGAGGTAATGGCAAATAAGCTTAAAGCAAAACAAAGTAATGTGCCAAATTTTATATAGGAAACCATAGGTATTGTATTAATAGAACTGCAGTAACAGTCGTATTAGTAACACCGAACTTTAGGGTTTAACTATTTTTTAGGATTTTAAACAATTGATTCTCAATAGCATTCAACGATCTAAAATGATAATACATTAAGGCTTTACTTCGTATTTATGCTATTATGAGTTCCGTCGCAGTACGGAGGGTTCTTGGTTTGCTTGCAGGTACATAAATAATACGTATCATTTTTAGCAACCTCAAAACCCATTGAGGGAGTCGCGTTATGTGCTCTATGCGATCCATCACAGAACGGTTGATCACTACTGTGACTGCATGTGCACCAAGCATATCTTTTGTCTTTTTCCAAATCAACCGCTATAGGGCTGTAATCTTTCGCTTCGCTCATAGTTCTTTTTTCAGGAAAGTTAGTGCAAAAGCGCTGAATGTAAAAGCTTACTTTTTAATTTTTAGCGAGTCTAAATAGTTTTAGAATCATCAGGCGAAGTTTAAAAAAATAACTTCTCCCTAAGCGAACAATATGTAGAAACAAAAAATCCAACTTTACAATTAAAAAACGTTTTAACGTACCAATATTTAATTGGATTACGGTACTATATTTATCATATTGTAGGGCTAAAAAAGTACTCGCAATCATAAAGCCAATTGCACCAGAAATAGCTACCTCTGGACTTAACGTATGATGGTAATAACGATACAACCCCATTCCGGTAAGGCTACCATAAAGAATTACAAAATGAATAACGTAGATGGATAAGGTATTTTGGCCTATTTTTAAAACTGTTTTATGCGTAATCAAATTTCGCAATACCATAAACAACGCAAATGCAATTAAAACATCTCCCAATCGTATAAAGAGGTAGTTGTTAAAATAAATAGCTTTAAACAAGGAAACTCCGGTCATATTGGAAAGTAACATGAAAAGGGGAGAGGAATAAAAAATAAGTCCGATACCAATAACTAAACTTCCTATTATTGCAGCCATATATAGGTGTTTGGCATCCTTAAATTTATGAAACAAGGTAGCCATAAATGCACCAAAACTTGCATATCCGAACCATGGGATTATTGTAAATATAGATCCATGTTCACGTGTAAAATAATTGGCCAATGGTTGAGGTATGCCAGTATAGGAAAAGGAACTATATAATGGTTCAAACATGAAAAGAACTGTTGTAATAACAATAAGTATAAGTGCAAACCATAATTTTTTAACTCTTTGCGTAAGCAAATAAATAGCTATGATACCTAGTAGTGATAAACCTATGCAATGCAAAACATCAACCAAGAAAAAAGTGTTATATACTTCCCCCTTGAGCAAACCAAAGAGATTACTTCGTAATAAATAGCCAATAAAAAGTAACTGTAACCCTCTTTTGACACCTTTTTCAACTCTAGGGTTTTTAATTCTTACTTTTTCTACTCGAATTAATAAATAGGTAAAAATAAACCCCGAAACTGTAAAAAACACAGGCGCTGTTATTCCTCTAAAATAAAGCCATATCTTATAAATTAGATTATTGGGATCCCTGTAGCTAACATCGAGTAATCCGTCTATAAAATGCCCCTGAAGCATCATCAGAATAGCCCATGCGCGAATTACATCAATAAAAAAAAGTCTGGAACTTTTAGCTTTCATAAAAAAGATTTACATAGCTATATACTTCTAAAACAATGGGTTTAGATGTTTTGCCGCCCAAAATTAGGTAAAATCCTCGCAATTGAACGCTATTTGGAGTATTTTCGTATGAAATGGATTAAGGATCTATATAAAATGAAAAAAATACTTGCATTTGCTGGGAGTAATTCTTCTAGTTCTATCAATTTTGAATTAGTTAAATATACTACTAATCTGTTGGAAACATATGAGATACAGCTTTTAAATATGGTGGATTATCAGTTGCCAATGTATAGCATTGACGTTGAAAATACTCATGGCTTTTCAGCTATAGTAAAACAATTAAAAGAGAATATCCAGAATGCGGATGGACTTGTTATTGCGGTTAATGAACATAACGGAGGCCCTTCCGCATATTTTAAAAATATGCTAGATTGGTTGTCTCGCTTAGATCGTAATTTTTTAAAAGAAAAGAAGGTTCTTTTAATGGCTACATCTCCAGGAAGAGGTGGAGGCAGTGGAGCTTTAGAAATTGTAAAGCGCACCCTTCCTTTTTTTGGAGGCGAAGTGGTGGCCACTTTTTCTTTGCCTTCATTCAATCATAATTTTGATCAAGAACAGGGAATTACTGAAATCGGACTCGCAAAGGACCATAAGAAAGTACTACAACAGTTTTCAGCCCAAATTTAATAGTATTGCGCCAGGCAATCTCATTTTCAATAACAGATATTTCAGGTTTTAAAGAAGCCGCACTGCATTGGGCTCAACAGTACAATGAAGTAACTTGGCTGGATAGTAACACGCACAAAGATATACACAGCTCCTTTGAAGGCCTGCTCGCTGTGGATGCACATTCCCAATTAAAAAGAAATGCCTATAACGGATTTGAAACTTTAAAAGAATATCATTTAAAGTGCAACGATTGGATTTTTGGCTACCTCTCTTACGACCTAAAAAACGACACGGAAATTTTAACATCAAATAATGCAGATGGTCTTCGTTTTCCCGAACTCTTCTTTTTTCAGCCCAAAAAAATCATTCAAATTATAAGAAATAAGGTTACATTTCTATACGTAAAGGAAGCAGCCCATGATATCAATAAAGATTTCAATACTATCGGCAACCTTATTAATACGCTACCAGATAAACTCGCTACGCCGCCTATAGCACCTCGCATTAAACTCCGAATATTTAAGGATGAGTATTTTAAAAGCGTAAATAAGGTTTTAGATCATATTCATAGAGGAGATATATATGAAGCTAATTTTTGTCAGGAATTTTATGCTGAGAAAACAAAAATAGATCCGGTAAGAACGTTCATGAGCCTAAATGCAATTTCTTTGGCTCCTTTTTCAGCATTTTTGAAATGCGCTGATAAGTATGCGTTATCTGCTTCTCCCGAACGATATCTCAAAAAAAAGGGAGACACTGTAATCTCGCAACCTATAAAGGGAACCGCGAAACGATCTGGCAATCAGAGAGAGGATGAAAAACTTAAAATGGGATTGAAAACAAATGCAAAAGAACGTGCCGAAAATATTATGATCGTGGATCTAGTGCGAAATGATCTCTCTAAAAGTGCTCTAAAGGGTAGTGTTAAAGTAGAAGAATTGTGTGAAGTATACTCTTTTGAACAGGTGCATCAAATGATTTCTACGATTAGCGCTAAACTACCAAAGACGAAAAACCCGATAGATATTTTAAAAGAAACATTTCCAATGGGCAGTATGACAGGAGCTCCTAAAATTTCTGCTATGAAAATAATTGAGCATTTGGAACAAAGCAAACGGGGACTGTATAGTGGTGCTATAGGTTATTTCACCCCAGATGGAGATTTTGACTTTAATGTGGTTATTCGCAGTATTTTATACAATGCCAGTCTTGAATACGTTTCATTTTCTGTAGGAAGCGCTATTACTGCTAAAGCATCGCCAGAAATGGAATATGAAGAGTGTTTGCTCAAGGCTAAGGCAATGCGTACGGTTCTTGAAAACTCCTAATTTGTATCTTTAGAAAATGGAGCATAATACTTTTGAGATAATGGCATACCATACAAAGATCTTCGGACAAATATGGAAACCAAGACAGCCAAAGGGGGTTGTAGTTTTAGTACATGGAATGGGGGAGCACTCGGGTAGATATGTTAAAAATGTGGTGCCAATGCTACTTAAAACAAATGTAGCTGTTATTGGGTATGATACTATAGGTCATGGAAAATCAGGAGGAAAAAGAGGGCATTGCCCTAGCTATATAGCTTTACTGGATATTTTGGATGCTATTTTAAGTGTTGGTGCCGAAAAGTTTCCTGGATATCCTCTTTTTTTATACGGGCATAGTATGGGTGGTAATGTGGTCTTGAACTATGTGTTGCGAAAGAAAAATAAGATCCAAGCAATTATAGCTACAAGCCCGTATTTACGTTTAGCTTTTTCTCCACCACTATGGAAAATGAAATTAGGGAAGTTGTTACTTCATATAGCCCCATCACTTACGTTAGCATCGGGGCTCAATGTTCGGGGGATATCACGTGATTTAGATGAGGTTCAACGATATATTGAAGATCCTTTGATACATGATAAGGTAAGTCCCATGTTTACCTTTCCGGTTATAAATGCAGGGGTATGGGCCATTGAAAATGCAGCAAAATTAGAATTACCTGCCTTACTTTTACATGGTACAGGAGATTCAATTATCGACCACAAGGCTACACTTGAGTTTAGTGAAAATGCTCCAAATAGCACCTTGCAACTTTTTGATGGCGGTTTCCATGAATTGCATCATGACCTATGCGCGGATGAAGTATTACAAACGATACATAATTGGTTACAGCTTCAACTTTAAGTACTTTTGCTAGGTGTTAAAGAGCTTTCAAAAACATATTCAATCGACTTTTCCTGAATTGGAACACCAAAAAATTATTTTGGCTTGTAGTGGAGGTATAGATAGTGTTGTATTAACACATTTATGTCAAAAGCTGAATTTAAAATTTAGCTTAGCGCACTGTAATTTTAAGTTAAGAGGGGAGGAGAGTTATAAAGATGCGCGCTTTGTTCAAGATTTAGCAAAAATGATGGGAGTTGAACTTCTGCAGAAAGATTTTGATACGCACTCTATACAAGAGAGCGAAGGAGGTTCTATTCAAATGGTAGCACGAAACTTACGTTATCAGTGGTTTGATGCTTTGCTTCATGAAGAGAGATTCGATGTTTTACTTACTGCACATCATGCAGATGATGATCTTGAAACCTTTTTAATAAATCTTTCTCGTGGTACTGGAATTGAAGGCTTATCGGGAATACCGGAACGCAGAAATAATATTGTAAGACCCTTGCTTCTTTTTTCAAGAGAGGAAATTAGTGCTTTTGCCAAAACGGAGAGAATCCATTGGCGTGAAGATGCTAGTAATGACGACATCAAATACCTACGTAATGCTGTGCGGCATCAGGTAATACCAAATTTAAAAAAGTTACACCCTTCTTTTCTTCAGAATTTTAGAAAAACGCAACAACTTTTAAAGCAAACAAAAGCAATAGCTGCCGAGGAGATAAAGCGACAAAAAATGCTTTTATTTAAAGGAGACGCCGAACTTTATACAATTTCGATAGTACAACTAAGAAAATTAAATCCTTTAGAATCATACTGTTACGCGCTTTTTAAACAATTTGGATTTAAGGAACCCAAGGAAATCATACGATTAATGACATCTGACAGTGGTAAAGAGTTACATTCTTTATCGCATCGATTATTAAAAGATAGAACGTATTTTTTATTACAAAAAAAGGAACTTAAGCATGCAGAAAAATATCACATTGATCAGCGTAGTACATATATCGATAAACCGATAGCATTAAAGCTGGAAGAGGTTTATGCTGTAAACGAACTAAAGAAAGAAACAATTTATGTAGATAAAGAAACGTTAAATTATCCCTTAACGTTAAGAAAGTGGGAAAAAGGCGACTATTTTTATCCCTATGGAATGCGAGGAAAAAAGAAATTGTCGAAGTTTTTTAAAGACGAAAAGATGAATCAAATCGCAAAAGAACGACAATGGTTATTAGTTTCGGGGGATGATATTTTATGGGTAGTTGGAAAGCGAGCAGATGATCGATTCAAGGTTACTCAAAAGACTAAAACAATACTAAAAATAGGCCTGAAGGAATGAAGAAATTTGGAATTATTTTAGGATCGCTTTTATTTTTCGTTTTGTCCTGGGGACAGACCGAAGATGATCCTGTTGCTTGGTCACACAAGGTAACAAAGCTTTCAGATACGGAATATGAATTGGAGATTTCGGGCAATATTCTTGAAGACTGGCACGTGTATTCGCAATTTACCTCAGACGGAGGATCTTTGCCTATTGTTTTTACTTATGCGAAAGAAAATGTTGATTATCAACGAATAGGAGAAACTACTGAAAGTAAAACATATACGGAATATAGCGATGTCTTTGGAGTGGATGAGGTATTCTTTAAGAACAAAGCAATCTTTAAACAAAAAATAAAAGTATTAGACGCTGCTATAGATCGTATAGATATAGATATATTTTATCAGGTATGCAAAGAAGTATGCCTTACGGAAGAGAGAACTTTTAATATTTCACTGAGTGGAAGTGCCATTGTATTAGAGGAAAAAACCATCGATGCCAGAAGTACCTTATTAAGCGAAGAACTAACACTAAATCTTAAGAATAAAGAACGACTTACGAGCGAACAACAACGTAACTTAAATAAAGGCTCAGAACTTTGGATGATATTTGGGTTAGGCTTTTTAGGAGGACTTATAGCGTTGTTAACGCCTTGCGTATTTCCAATGATTCCGCTAACGGTTTCCTTTTTTACAAAACAATCTCAGAATCGCGCAAGAGGTATTGCTAATGCTGTTTGGTATGGAGGGTTTATTGTTTTAATCTATTTTTTGTTGAGCTTACCATTTCATCTTTTTGATTCGGTAGACTCTCAAATATTAAATACCATAGCTACAAATATTTGGTTAAACGTTATTTTCTTCTTGATTTTTGTCTTTTTCGCTTTTTCTTTCTTTGGTTATTACGAATTGACACTACCTAGTTCTTGGGCTAATAAGATGGATGCAGCTTCCTCTAAAGCCGGAGGTGTCTTGGGAATTTTCTTTATGGCAGTAACATTGGCGATCGTATCCTTTTCATGTACGGGGCCTATTTTAGGAGGACTTTTGGGAAGTACTGCCTTAGCTGAGGGAGATGTTGCTACAAACCTTTCTGCGGGGATGATTGGTTTTGGTGCTGCCTTAGCTTTACCCTTTGCACTATTTGCATTATTTCCAGCTTGGTTGAATTCTTTACCGAAATCAGGAGGATGGATGACTACGGTGAAAGTTGTTTTAGGTTTTTTAGAATTGATATTGGCTTTTAAATTTTTATCCAATGCCGATTTGGTCGGACATTGGGGCATACTTAAAAGAGAAATTTTTATTGCGATATGGGTGGTGCTATTATTGGGGCTTATACTGTATCTTTTTGGAATTATCCGTTTTCCACATGATGGTCCTAAGGGGAAAAAATCGTTACCGCGTGTTTTTACAGGCATTATTGCTATTGCCTTTGCCGTATATCTTTCTTTAGGAGCTTTTAAAGTATGGGATCTTCGTTTATTCGGGTTTTTACCCCCAGATTTTTATACCGTAGCCTCGCAAGAAAACGATTGTCCATTAGGAATAGACTGTTTCAAGAACTTTGAAGAAGGCCTTGCCTATGCAAAACAAAATGCGAAACCAATTTTACTCGATTTCACAGGATGGGCATGTGTAAACTGTCGTAAAATGGAAGAAAATGTTTGGAGTACTCCAGAGGTATTTAAAATGATTTCCGAAGACTATGTGCTTATTTCATTGTATGTAGATGATAGAGCAAATTTACAAGAAAATGACCAATTTGATTTTAGGTATAAAACGGGAAGAATAAAACGCATAAAGACTATTGGTCAGAAATGGGGAACTTTTCAATCGATTAATTTTAATGCGGCTTCACAACCGTATTATGTGTTGCTTTCCCCAGATTTAGAGGTGCTAAACGAAGCAGTGCAATACACCGATAAAGCAACTTATTCGGAATGGCTGAAAGAAGGCTTGAAACAATACAATGCATCGATGTCTAAAATTGCAATCAAATAATAAACACCTATTTACTATGAAATATTTTATACTTCTTTTTTCATTGGTTATAGTAGCCTGTGGAAAAACAAATGCTGTTGCTGAAGAAACGGGCAACGAATATGACCCTAAAGCGCATTATACCAAAAAAGAAGTTACAATTTCTATGCGCGATGGTGTAAAGCTACATGCCACAATATACGCCCCAAAAGATTCTTCTAAAACATACCCTATTTTACTTAAGCGAACCCCATACAGTTCACGTCCCTACGGTCCTGATGAATTTGCAACAATTATTGGTCCTAATGAGACTCTAATGAAGGAAGGAAATATTGTAGTGATTGAAGATGTTCGAGGTCGATGGAATAGCGAAGGAACTTATGATAATATGCGAGCATACATACCCAATAAAAAGGAAGGTGAAGTTGATGAGGCAAGCGATACGTATGATACTATTGATTGGTTAATAAACAATGTTGAAAACAATAACGGCAGAGTAGGTGTATGGGGAATTTCTTATCCCGGATTTTATGCTACTTATTCCTTATTGGATCCACATCCGGCATTAAAGGCTGTTTCCCCGCAAGCACCTATAGGAGATTTCTTTTTTGATGATTTTCATCACAATGGCGCTTATTTATTAAGTTATTGGAGAGTAACTGCCTTATTTGGGCATATGAAAACAGAACCAACTACAGCGCCTTGGTATACCTTTCCTGATTTGGGGACAAAAGATCAATATCAGTTTTTTTTAGACGCAGGACCCTTATCAAACTTAGATACGTATTACAAAGAAGACAATTTTTTTTGGCAGCAGCTAAAGGAACATTCAAGTTATGATGATTTTTGGAAGAAACGTGGAATAATTCAACATTTAAAGGATATAAAACCGGCAACAATGATTGTTGGAGGTTGGTTCGATGCTGAAGATCTTTATGGTCCCTTAGAAACCTATGGAAATATTGAGGCTCAGAGTACGGGAAATTACAATACAATTGTAATGGGGCCTTGGAGTCATGGAGACTGGGCACGTAACAAAAAAAGACAGGCAATTGGAAATGTTTATTTTGGGGATGATATTTCTAAATTTTATCAAGAAAAAATAGAAACTACTTTTTTTAATCACTTTTTAAAGGGTGCAGGTGATGGAACTACGAAACTACCCGAGGCTTATATGTTTGATACGGGCTCAAAACAATGGAGAACATTTGAGAATTGGCCTCCAAAAAATCTAACCACAAAGAATTATTCTTTACAACAAAACCAGCATTTGGGGGAGCTTGCTACCCGAGAGTATTCTTTTTTTGAATTTGAGAGTGATCCTAAAAAACCAGTGCCATATTCTGAAGATATAAAAATGGTTTTTACACCGCGTAAATTTATGACCGATGATCAGCGTTTTGCAGCGCGCAGACCTGATGTTTTGGTTTTTGAAACGGATATCTTAGAGGAACCCATTACCTTAGCCGGTGATATTATGGCAAAACTTAAAGTTTCTACAACCGGCACAGATGCTGATTGGGTTGTGAAATTAATAGATGTGTACCCTTCGGATCATCTAGATTATGAAGAAACACAGGAATATTTAAAAATGGGGAATTATCATCAAATGGTCCGTAGCGAGGTCATGAGAGGTCGTTTTCGAAACGATTTTTCAAAACCAGAACCTTTTGTACCAAATTTAGAAACTGATGTTCAAGTTAAACTGCAGGATGTTCTGCATACCTTTAAAAGAGGACATAAAATTCAAATACAGATACAAAGCACCTGGTTTCCCTATATTGATCTTAACCCTCAGACTTTTGTAGATAATATTTTTTATGCTAAAGAAGAGGATTTTAAAAAGCAAACACATCGCGTCTACAACTCTTCGCAAATTGAATTTACGGTTTTAGAACAATAGAATACGTAAAGAAACCGAAACCATAGTTGTTCTAAGGTTTTAGTCCTTTCTAAATTTCTAAAATAACAGTATATTTAATCATTCGACCGCCACCTACACAAAGGATCATGAAAAAAATAAAGAAGGTATCTCTGCTACTCCTACTAGTATTGGGTGTAGTGCTATTGGGAATTTTTTTGTTTTTGAATACATTAAAACCAACCTATAACGGAAAAAAAGAACTCCCAGGTTTAACTGATGAGGTATCGGCATATTATGATGATTATGGGATTCCACATATTTATGGAAAATCTGAGAAAGATGTGTTCAAATCATTAGGGTATGTGCACGCCCAAGATCGCTTGTGGCAAATGGAATTGCTAAGACGTGTTGGAAGAGGAGGATTGTCCGAAGTTTTTGGGGAAGATCTTCTAAGCACCGATAAATTTTTCCTTTCACTTGGTATAGAAGAAGCTTCAAAAGATATTGTTACAAACTTGCAAAAAAATAAACAGATGGTGCAGTTGGCAGAGGCATACCTATCTGGGATTAATGAGTTTATAGCAGAGGGACCAACACCAATTGAATTTTACCTTACAGGATTAGACAAAACTCCTTTTACGCTGGTAGATATGTATAATGCTATTGGTTATATGTCTTTTAGTTTTGCGATGGCACATAAAACGGATCCGTTATTGTCTAATATAAAAGAGCAATTAGGAGTAGCCTATTTGAAAGATCTTGAGATTGATATCGATTCTACAACTACTTTAATTGAGCGCTATAGCTCTTCCGACACCCTTCGAAATAATATTGCGGAAACAACTTTAAGTGCTTTAGATAAGTTGCCTATTCCTCAATTTATAGGGAGTAACGGTTGGGTCGTAGGCCCTCAAAAAACGAAAACAGGAAAAGTATTGTTTGCCAATGATCCACATATTGGTTTTGCACAACCTTCGGTTTGGTATGAGGCACATCTTAGTACCCCAACTTATGAGAAGTATGGCTATTATCTAGCGGGGATTCCATTTCCGTTATTAGCGCACGATCGAAATTTAGCCTATGGACTTACCATGTTTGAGAATGATGATATTAATTTTTATTACGAAAAAGAGCACCCAACAGATAGCACCAAATACAAAAATGGAACTGCATGGGAATCGTTTGAGGTGGTTCACAAAACAATTCGGATAAAAGGAGAAGAAACCGTTGATTTTTCGTTTAAAAAGACGAGAAATGGACCGGTTTTAAATAATATCGCGAATCAGATTGAAGGAGACCGTCCCATTAGCATGTCATGGATTTATACGCAATTACCAAATAAGCTTCTGGATGCTTTTTACGGAATGAGTCATGCCAATAATTTTGAGCAATTTAAAACTGCTCTCCCAAATATTCATGCTCCTGGACTCAATGTCATGTATGGGGATGCAGAAGGAAATATAGGCTGGTGGGCAACGGCTACCTTATATCAAATGCCAGACAGTGTAAATACAAAATTCATTTTAGAAGGAGATACCGAAAAAGAAAAACCAATCCGTTTTTTAGACTTTTCCGAAAACCCTAACGCCATTAATCCGCCATGGCATTATGTATATTCTGCAAATAATCAACCAGAGGCAATTGAAGGTATTTTATACCCAGGTTATTATCTTCCCGAAAACAGAGCGAAACGCATTCAACAACTGCTAGCTCATAAGGGAGATTGGGATATGAGTACAATGCAAACTATGATTACGGATGTTACCTCAGTAACTAATCCTTCGATTATTATGGATTTAGCAAAATCTTTGGATGTCAAGGAGTTGTCAGACGATGAACTTCAATTGTTAGATCGTCTAAACACCTGGCAAGGGGATTATCCGCTTAAAAGTACAGAAGCGGTAGTTTTTCATCGCTGGATCTACTATTTCCTAAAAAACACATTTCATGATGAATTGGGAGAAGATATGTTTGATGCGTTTTTAAGCACGCATTTTCACAAGCGTTTGATTGCACCAATGGCAAAACCTAAAGCTTCGGTATGGTGGGATAATGTAAATACAAAAGATAAGATAGAAACCCAAGAGGATATTATTCAGAAGGCTTTTGCGGAAGCACTTTTATCTCTGAACGAGGAATTCGGAAGTGATTCCAGTCAATGGACTTGGGATAAAGTACATACGGTAGAATATGAGCACCCAATAGGTAGGGTATCCTATTTACGTTCTTTTTTTAATGTTGGCCCTTTTCCCGTTACTGGCAGTCGAGAGGTCATAAATAATCTAAGTTTTAGTTATAAAAACGCAAACTCATACAAGGTTAATGTAGGTCCCTCAACGCGAAGAATAATAGATTTTTCTGATATAGAACATAGTAAGAGTATTTTGCCTACGGGGCAATCCGGAAACCCTTTTAGTCCTCATTATAGGGATCAGGCCCAAATGTACGTCAACGGAGAATTTAGAGAAATGCTACTGAATTCAAAAGAAATTAAGCGTACTGCACCCAATACACTTCTTCTTAAACCAAAAAAATAATATATAGATAATTTTCTATAAAAGTTAATTTTATTACTTTTAACTGCAAATTTAATTATGCTAGTAAAAGTATACGGTAGTGCTGTTTTTGGGATTGAAGCAACAACCATTGTGGTGGAAGTGAATGTTGATAAGGGTATTGGTTATCATTTAGTAGGTTTACCTGATAATGCTATAAAAGAAAGTAATTACCGTATTGCAGCCGCTCTGCAGAATAATGGTTACAAGATTCCGGGAAAGAAAATTACATTAAATATGGCCCCTGCGGATCTTAGAAAAGAAGGATCCGCATACGATATTACGCTTGCAATTGGCATTTTGGCAGCATCAAAGCAAATAAAAGCTAGTACCATTGCTCAATATATCATTATGGGAGAACTGTCTTTGGATGGCACTATACAATCCATTACGGGAGCCTTACCTATAGCTATCAAAGCTAGAGAAGAGGGTTTTAAGGGGCTTATTTTACCAAGAGTAAATGCCAAAGAAGCGGCGATCGTAGCTGATCTGGAGATATATGCAGTTGATACCATAAATGAGGTAATCGATTTTTTTGATAAAAACGAGCCCTTAGAACAGATTACGGTAGATACTCGTGCCGAATTTAATAAAAATCTGGATGTTCCGGAATTTGATTTTTCGGATGTAAAAGGACAGGAAAGTATTAAACGATGTATGGAGATCGCTGCTGCCGGAGGGCATAATATTATCCTTATAGGGCCTCCTGGTTCTGGAAAGACAATGTTGGCAAAACGACTTCCCTCCATATTGCCACCAATGACCTTGCATGAGGCATTAGAAACTACAAAAATTCATAGCGTAGTAGGTAAAATTAAAAATACAGGACTGTTATGTCAACGGCCATTCCGAAGTCCTCACCATACCATCTCAGATGTTGCTTTAGTGGGAGGTGGAGCATATCCGCAGCCTGGTGAAATTTCACTTTCTCATAACGGCGTCTTATTTTTAGATGAACTTCCCGAGTTTAAACGAGGTGTTTTGGAAGTCATGCGACAACCTTTAGAAGATCGAGAAGTTACCATTTCCAGAGCTCGTTTTACCGTTACCTATCCGAGTAGTTTTATGCTGGTAGCGAGTATGAATCCAAGTCCAGGGGGTTATTTTAACGATCCCACGGCTCCAGTACTAACATCGCCTGCCGAAATGCAACGCTACTTAGGAAAGATATCGGGACCGCTTTTAGATCGGATTGACATTCACATAGAAGTAAATCCGGTTCCTTTTGAGAAGTTATCGGAAGAACGCAGAGGAGAAGGGAGTGTAGTCATTCGGAAACGTGTCACCGCAGCACGTGAAATTCAGACACAACGTTTTAAAACACTTAAAAATGTACATTATAATGCCCAAATGAATACCAAACAAATACGAACATACTGTCAACTGGATACTACATCAAAAAACCTGCTAAGAAATGCAATGGAACGCTTAAATCTATCTGCAAGAGCTTATGATCGCATTTTAAAAGTTGCACGTACCATAGCGGATTTATCAGATAGCTCAGCAATTGTGGCGGATCATATTGCAGAGGCAATTCAGTATCGGAGTTTGGATAGAGAAGGGTGGTTGGGGTAAGCTATCCACAGACCACGAAGAACTGTTAAAAAATTAGGGATATATACCAAGAACCTAATATATTAGCAAGGCTAATGATTTCGAAAATTGCGAATAATTATATAGATCCATAATTATTTATGAAGAAAAAACATCCCAACACATTTACGTGGCTTCTATATTTTGCAGTACCCTTTACGTTACTCTTAGTTTATAAATACATCGTTTCCAGTAATACGGATCAATACGTAGCTATAGAAAACCAAAACTCCAGAGCAGCAAACACCGTTAAACAGGTACCCGATACGGTAGATTATATTTTCGATGTTAAGCCTATTTTATCGGATCGATGTTATTTGTGTCATGGACCAGATAGTGGTACTCGCGAAGCAAATTTAAGGTTGGATACTAAAGCAGGGGCTTTTGCTGCCATTGGAGTAAACAAAGATAAGTTTGCCATTGTTCCTGGGGATACGCTTTCTAGCAGGATGGTTGCTCGTATCAATGCAAAGGATATTGAAAAATTGATGCCTCCGGAAGATTCTAATCTTAGTCTAAGCGATTATGAAAAAGAGGTTTTGGTTAAATGGATCGATCAAGGAGCCATATGGAAGGAACATTGGGCGTTTGTACCACCGGAGAAAAAGGAAGTACCTACAATAGTAAACACCAAACTGATCGCAAATGAGATAGATAATTTTATAGTTAAAAGATTAGAGCAAAAGGGACTAGTACCTTCTGCTAAAGCTAGTAAAGAAAAGTTGATCCGAAAAGTTTATTTTGACCTTACCGGCCTACCTCCAAGTTTGGAAGCTATCGACGCTTTTATAGCTATTAATGATCCCAATGCCTATGAAGCTATTGTAGACCGTTTGTTGGCATCTTCTCAATTCGGTGAGCATATGGCTGCTAGTTGGTTAGATGTTGCGAGATATTCAGACACGCATGGGTATCAAGATGATTTAGAACGCATTATGTGGCCGTGGAGAGATTGGGTCATAAGTGCGTTTAATCGAAATATTCCCTACGATGATTTTATAAAATGGCAATTAGCAGGAGATTTAATGACAAATGCTACGCTAGAGCAAATTATGGCCACCGGTTTTAATAGAAATCATAAAATCACACAAGAAGGCGGGGTTATAGATGAAGAGTATAGGGTAGAATATGTGTTAGATAGGGCAAATACGGTATCTAAATCATTGTTGGGGCTAACCATGGAATGTGCGCAATGTCACGATCATAAATACGATCCTATATCTCAAAAGGAATATTTCAGTTTTTACGGCTTCTTCAATAAGGTAAATGAAAAAGGGCGAATAGAGTATGACGAAATTCCGGAACCAAACATTAAAATCACGAAAAAAGAGGTTGATGAAGTACTATCTTTTGTACACCTACCAGATTCAATAGCTGAGGTGAATTTAATGGTGATGCGCGATGATGCTCCTGAACGCAAAACCTATGTATTAAAACGTGGCGCTTATGATGCTCCTGGAGAAGAAGTTTCGTTAGGAACCCCAAAATCAGTATTGTCTTTTGAAGCCTATGAAAAAAATAGATTAGGACTTGCCAATTGGTTCTTCGATGAAAGGAATACGCTTACAGCAAGGGTTGCCGTAAATCGATTATGGCAACAAATTTTTGGAGTAGGTATTGTTGCTTCAAGTTCGGATTTTGGTAATCAAGGCACTTTACCTTCGCATCCTGAATTATTAGATTGGTTGGCTATTACTTTTAGAGAAGAGGCTTGGGATATAAAAAAGATGATGAAACGTATGGTGATGTCTAACACCTACCAACAAACCTCAAAAGCAAACGAAAATTTATTAGAAATTGATCCTTATAACAAATGGCTGGCAAGAAGTTCTAGACATAAATTGACTGCTGAGATGATACGAGATAATGCACTTTCAGTAAGTGGTTTACTTGTTGAAAAGGTAGGTGGTCCCAGCGTAAAACCTTACCAACCAAAAGGACTTTGGGCAGAAACAACCTCTGGTGTTGGATTGACGGAATACATCACGGATACTGGAGAAAATTTATATCGGAGAAGTTTGTACACCTTTTGGAAAAGAACTGTTCCACCTCCTGCTATGATGACTTTTGATGCTGCAACTAGAGATTATTGTACAGTAGAACGACAAAAAACAAGTACTCCTTTACAAGCACTGGTATTATTAAATGATCCTCAACTTGTAGAAGCGGCAGAAGTTTTAGCGTTGCAAGTACTTGAAGAAGCCAATTTGACAGATGAGGATCGGATACAAACTATTTTTAGAAAGATAACCTCTAGAAGAGCTAATGCATTGGAAATGCAAAATTTACTATCCTTTGTAAAAGAATCTGAAGCGGAATATATCGAAACTAAAAAGACCTCCAGCAGTGCACTAAATAATATTTCAAGAGAAAAAGTACACGCTTTTAGTTTGCTCACAAGTTTAATTTTTAATTTAGATGAGGCTATTGTAAAAAGCTAACGCCATGGAAGAACTAGCGAAACATTTTCTCAATAACAATAGAAGGCAATTTATTAAGAAAGTTGGCCTTGGGATTGGTGGTTTAGCGGCGGCCTCAATGTTGGATCCTTTTTCAACTGCAATCAAAACCTCGAACACGTCTCTTTCAGAAATGAATTTACCTCATTTTGCACCAAAGGCAAAACGTATTATTTATCTATTTCAGAGTGGGGGACCTTCACAATTGGAACTTTTTGATTATAAACCGCTGTTAAATAAAATGCGAGGCCAGGATTTACCTGATTCTGTGCGAAACGGGCAACGTTTAACAGGTATGACTTCAGGACAATCAAATTTTCCATTGGTTGGAAGTAATTTTAATTTCACTCAATACGGAGCATCAAGAGCCTGGGTTAGTGATTTAATGCCGTATACGGCAAAAATCGTAGATGAGTTGTGTTTTGTAAAATCGATGCACACCGAAGCAATTAATCACGATCCTGCAATTACTTTTTTTCAAACGGGTTCGCAACAAGCTGGCAGACCAAGTATCGGTTCTTGGATGAGTTATGGTTTAGGAAGTTTAAACAACAACTTACCGACATTTACAGTGCTCTTGTCCCGAGGAACGGGAAGACCTTTGGCACAACCTCTGTATTCACGATTATGGGGAAATGGTTTTTTAAGCTCGCTGCATCAAGGTGTTCAATTTCGATCCGGAAAAGATCCTGTGCTTTATTTAAAAGATCCGGAAGGAATGACACGGACACAACGGCGTAATATGTTGGATCACATTAGCGAGTTAAATGCCAGACAGGAGCAAGAGTTTGGAGACCCCGAAATAAATAGCAGAATTGCCCAATATGAGATGGCATATAGAATGCAAACTTCTGTTCCCAATACCATGAATATAGAGGGAGAGCCAGATCATATTATTCAAATGTATGGATCAAATGCAACTGTTCCAGGTACTTATGCTGCAAACTGCTTATTGGCAAGACGTTTGGTAGAAAAGGATGTAAGATTTGTTCAATTATATCATATGGGCTGGGATCAGCACGAGAATCTACCCACGCAAATAGAACAACAGGCAAAAGATATTGATCAGGCTACAGCTGCTTTAATTCTGGATTTGAAACAACGCGGACTTTTAGAAGATACATTAGTAGTTTGGGGTGGAGAATTTGGTCGCACCAATTATAGTCAAGGAACGTTAACGGATACCAATTATGGAAGAGATCATCATCCCAAATGTTTCACGATGTTTATGGCTGGTGGAGGTGTTAAACCGGGATTTACCTATGGTGAAACTGATGATTTTGGATATAATATTGTTAAAGATCCTGTGCATGTGCATGACCTACAGGCTACCATGATGCATTTGATGGGAGTAGATCATACTAAATTTACATATAAGCATCAGGGGAGAAGATTTAGACTTACGGATGTATCCGGACATGTAGTGCATGATATTTTAAGTTAGTAAAAATGAGTCGCAGAAAATTTTTAAAACAATCTTCTTGTTTTGGAATGGGATTGTTAACCTATCCTATGTATGAGAGCGCATTTTCATTCAACACATCAAAAGATGTAATTGTCGGGCACCAGTCCCATCGATATAAGGTTGATTTAAACTGGGGCAATCTTAATCCATTACACACGCCAGTTCAAGATTGCCACGAAATGGTGCAAGACTCCAAAGGTCGAATTGTTTTATTGACGAACCATGTAAAGAACAACATTATTATATATGACAAGTCTGGGAAACTATTAGAAACTTGGGGAACAACATATCCGGGAGCGCATGGCTTAACATTAATACAAGAAAATGGCGAAGATTTTTTGTTCATCACAGATTATGAACGCCATCAAATTATTAAAACAACTATAGATGGTAAAGAAATTTTAACCATAGATTATCCGGTAGAAACTGGCAAATATAATGTTAAAGAAGCTTTTAAACCTACGGAAACTACGGTGACGGAAAATGGAGACATCTATGTTGCAGATGGTTATGGTGAGCAACTTATTTTACATTACAATCACAAAGGGGAACTACTGGATTTTTTTGGAGGAAAAGGAAAAGATGAGGACCAGTTTTTAAACGCACATGGAATTTGCTATGATACTAGAAATTCGGAGCATCCATCATTGTTAATTTCTGCAAGAGAAATGAATCAATTAAAACGATTTAGTTTAGAGGGAGACTTTTTAGAAACTATTAATGTCCCTGGAGCTTTAATCTGCCGTCCTGTAATACATAAAAAGGATATTTATTTTGCAGTATTGCAATCAAGAAATGCGTTGTATGATGATTCCGGATTCATATTAATTATGAACGAAAATAATGAAGTGATTTCCTGCCCAGGTGCTACTGCGCCATCCTATAAAAATAATGGTCTAGATGAGCTATATCAGACTATTCGTTTGTTTCAACACCCGCATGATGTATGTATTGACGACGATGAAAACATGTATGTAGCGCAATGGAATTCCGGACAATCGTACCCCATTAAATTAACGAGAATATGAAGCTATTTTTATTGTTTCTCGTTTTTTTATGCCTAGTTGCATGCGCAAAAGAAGGAAAAACGAAATACGTTCAGCAACAGGAGTTAAATGTGGCACCTCCAAAAGTACATGCTACAAATACCTTGATTGATTCTTCCGTTATTTTAACTGCAGACCTGCGACTTGATGGTGTTGAAATTTTTTACACAACTAATGGCAAGGCACCAACAAAAACAGCACAAAAGTATGAGCGACCTCTAAAGGTTGAAAATGAAGGGGTATTTAAATTTAAGGCATTTCATCCCGACTGGAAGCCAAGCGAGACAACACTTATGAAACTCTATAAAAAAGGATATAAACCTAGTAAAATAAGTTGGTTTACAAATGCTCATGATTCATATCCCGGATTTGGAAATACAACCGTAATAAATGAAAATAAAGGAACGTTAGATTTTAGAGATAGGCAATGGCAAGGTTTTGACTCGATTGCCAAATCAAAACTTTATTTTGACAAGAGTCCTTTTATTAAGAGTATAACAATAGGGTATTTAATCGATACGAAATCTTGGATTTTTCCACCAAAAAAAATTGAATTGCACTTAAATCATAAAGATACTATAGCAATAAAGATGGCTCCGCTTGCCGAAAAGGAAATAAAAAAACTAGAAGATGTTCAAATTCTAATTGATTCAAAAGTTGATTCAATTACAATAATTGTCCACAATACATCAGAATTGCCAGAATGGCATCTGGGAACTGGAAAGAGCGCTTGGTTATTTATGGATGAATGGATATTTAATTAATGAAAGAAAGCAAACACATTTACCTAAGCTTAATTTTAATCATCATTATTTTTTTTGGTGTAGTAACATTATATACCATAAATACTGCTGAAATACCTAGGTTTATTAATTTTTTAGGTCGTTTTCATCCCTTGTTATTACATCTTCCTATAGGAGTTTTAGTAGTTACTTTTTTTCTTGATATTTTAGGTCGATTTCAAAAGAACTACCCAAAGGATGTTATTCGAAACATGCTAGCTTTTGTGGCTATATTTTCAATTGTAACCTGTTTTTTGGGATATTTTCTTTCTTTAGAGGGAGGGTATCAGAAGGAAACTTTAAATCTGCATCTTTACACGGGTATAGCCACTGGAATTGTAACAAGTGTTTTATTGTTTATAAGCCTTGAATCGAATTTTAATACAAACAAGGCTTTTTTACCAATATTTAGTATAGCGTTGGTACTTATTGGTTTTGCAGGGCATTTTGGAAGTGTTTTAACGCATGGAGATAACTTTTTAACTGAATATGCAGCAACAAAAAAAAAGGCAAGGACGATAAAAGTAATAGATAGTTTAAAGCTTTACAATGATGTTATAGGTAAAATATTAGAAAAAAAGTGTGTTTCCTGTCATAACGAAACAAAGCAAAAGGGAGCCTTGTCTCTGATTTCTAAGGAGGAAATTTTAAAAGGTGGTGAAAGTGGAAAAAGTATTTTAGCTGGTGATGCGGCACAAAGTTTACTATACCAACAATTACTACTGCCAATATCCGATAAATCTCATATGCCTCCCGAAGGGAAGCAACAATTAACAAAAGATGAAGTATGGTTATTAGAATATTGGATCAATTCGGGTATAGATTTTGATAATTATGTAAATCTTTCTGTCGAGAATGATACCCTAAGAAAAAAGCTCATAAAATACCTTGTCTTTAAAGAAACAAGAATGGCTAAAGCTTTACCAGATGTTATCGAAGAAGTTGAAGCCGCAGGGTTCCGCATATTTGAACTGGTTCCTGGGAAGGCAGCACTAAATGTCAAGTTATTGCAGACCAAACCTACTAAAAAAACGCTAAACAAACTTTCATCTATTAAAGAACAGATTGTAGAACTTGATTTGGGCACTTTCAACATCACGGATGATATGACAACCGTGTTACGAAAATTTAAAAATTTAAAGCAATTGCGACTGAATAGCAATAAAATAACAGACCGATCGATAGGAAATATTAAGAACTTAAAAAATTTGAAAATTCTAAATATTTATAATACCCAAATATCTAATAACGGTATTCGTGAATTGTTAGAAACAATCCAACCTAAAAGAATCTATACATGGCAAACTGCTATCAAGAATGAAACTGCACGTTCCTTGGAAAAGGAATTTAATGTTAGCATTCAAAATAGTATTACAAAAGACTTTGTATCTGAAAGTCGCCTAGAAATGCCAATGATTAGTCCATCTAGAACCCTATTTACGGATACAATTCATATAAGAGCAAGTAGCAGATTAAAAAATGTAAAACTTTACTATACCCTAGATGGTAAATCTCCAGACACAACTGCAACAATTTTTGATGATAAGTTAATTTTGAATACTTCTAAAACCTTTAAAATTGCTGCATTTAAAAAGGGTTGGCAATCCAGTGAAATTTTAACTCGTGATTATGCAAAGCTTTCACATACGATAACCAATTTCACCATCAAAAAAGAACCGGATGAGCGCTATCCTGAAGCAAATAAGCTATTCGATATGGAGGAGGGTAGTTTGTCTTTTAAGGATGGAAATTGGACAGGTTTTTTTGGATCTGATATGGATGTAACATTGGATTTAGAAACGATAAAAAGTGTAAACAATGTATCATTTAATTGTATTGAAGATGTAGGAAGTTGGATTTTATTTCCAACTCATTATACAATTTATACAGCAGATTATAAAAATGGACCTTTTAAAAAAGTCAAAGAAACGTCTATCTCAAGAGAGGGAGAAGGAGGAGGGGTTCCTGAAATAAAAAAAGTTACCTTAAAACTAGCAGATACTAGGACTAGATATATAAGAATACACATTAAAAATTATAAAAAATTACCAGAATGGCACCCAAGTGCCGGAAATCCCTCTTGGTTATTCGTAGATGAAATTTACTTTTGGTAAAAAGGATTTTTTCGAATATAAATCTACCTGAAAATTAAGAAAGTACTTTTTTTAATGCCACTCCAAAACGATCTACATCGGCTAACTTTCCGGTACTAATTCGGGCCCATTCGTAGAATGGAGGAAAGGGTCTACCAATCATCACATTTTCAGCTAGCATTGATTTTTGTAATTCCTGAATAGGTTTGCTGGATTTAAAAAAGATAAAATTTGTGTGAGATTGCACATATTCGAGCCCTAAATCATCAAGAGTGGAATATATTCTTTTTTTACCTTCCAGATTTTTTAAGAGACTAAATTTGTAAAAATCATCATCGTTAAGTGCAGTTACGGCAGCTTTTATGGCCAATATATTGGTGTTAGCCATAATATTAGCTTTCAATCGTTTTGCAATATCGGGACGGGCAATCATATATCCAATACGCATTCCGGCCATTCCATAGGCTTTAGAGAAGGTCTTAGATACAATAATATTGCGATCCTCTTTCACTAATTCAACCATGGAGGGGTAATCGGGAATGGTGATAAAATCATAATAGGCTTCATCACTAAAAATAACTGCTTTATGGTCTATGGAAGTGCAGAAGTCTCTAAGTATATTTTTTTCGATAATGGTACCGGTCGGATTATTAGGATTACAGATATAAATGAGACCAGTTTTGCTGGTAACTCTTCGTTCCATTGTCTCTAGATTGTGCACCATATTAGCATCTAAAGGTACCTGATGAATATGAGCTCCAAAATTCTTAGCATAACGCAGCATTGCTTGAAAGGTGGGAGTTGCAGCAATTATCTCTCCTCCAGCTAAACCATAGGTAATACCTGCAGCGCGCAACCCTTCCGTGGATCCTCCCGTTATTACAATATGGTCTTTACTGACTCCTTCCTTAGAAGCAAGTAACGCAACAAGTTCGGATAATACTCCAGATGGATAACGACAGGCAATATCAAAATTATCCGCTATCGTCTGTCTAACTAAAGCTGAAGGACCGAAAGGGTTTTCATTAAAATTTAATCGTGCTATATTATTTTTGGAATAAGGTGAGAATTCAGTAGACATGCCCATACTTTCTAGGCCACCCATAAGCAAAAATCCACTAGATAATCCAATGGTTTTTAGCCATTGTCTTCGATCGGTGTTTCTCATAATCTGTTAGTTATGGAAATCAAGATACAAATAATTTACGATCGAGGATTCTCAATATTTTTTAAACAAAGCATTACACCTTAAATAGTAATATGTAAAGAGCCCAAATAAAACAGAAGGCGCAGAATGCATATAATGCGTAGGAAAAAGTAGTTTTTTTATTCATAACAAAGTAGGTTTAGCTTATAAAACGTTCAAAAGACCTCATCCGAGATTTGTACTCCTTGTATGACTCAGATTTTCGTTATCCCGTTTTTATGTCGATAAAAGGTTTAAAAACATCTATGTAATAACTATCATGTTTTATTAAAAGAAGATTGAATGATCCTAATAATAGTAAATCACTGTTTTAAATTTAAGAAAAATTGATCCCTAACGATAGTGTTTAGGTATTTAGAAGATTTTTAATTTGATCTTTTAAAGATAATCCGGTATTGAGGTTCATATTAATAAAAGAACTTTGCTAAGTTAAAAAATAGCATGTGACCTCAATTTTTCTTAGTATTGTGGGTTTTGTTTTTTATTATATTTCTCAGAGTTCTATGGGTTTTAAATCACCTTTATTAAAAGTAAAAAAAGGAATTGGACTATTACTGAATCCTAAGTTTATACCTAGTATGTTAGGTAAGGTAAAATACATTTTCATAATTAGTCATATGAGAAGTAGATCTTCCGTTCTTTCACATGTATTAGGAAGCAACTTAGATATTTGCGGCTATAGTGAGTTACATATATCTTATCTAGGACGTAACTCTTTGTTAAAAATGAGATTTAAGCTTTTTAATCAGTTGAAAAGCAGGTTAAAAGGAAAATTTCTTTTGGATAAGCTACTCCATAAATATTCGTTGTCTTCTAAAGTTATAAAAATTAGTAAACCCCGAATTATATTTTTAGTACGAGAACCAGAAAGTACAATAAAGAGTATAATTAATATGGGTTATGTCACGGCTGCAGATGCTTATAAGGATCCAATAGTGGCTACAGAATATTACTGTACCCGTCTGACGGAATTGGAAGAATTTGCAAAAAAAATAGAAGCGAAAGCCTTTTTAGTAATTTCTGATGACCTTGTTGATCATACATCCGATGTTTTAGCTGACCTAACGAATTGGTTAGAGTTGAAAACTCCGCTCGCTAAGGAGTATAATTTATTTTCGGATACTGGAAAATTTAATATTGGAGACCCTTTGCCTAACATTAAATCAGGAGTGTTAAAAAAAACAGAGGGATATCCAGATATTACAATACCTCAAGAACTACTAGAAAGGGCTCAGGCCTCTTTTTTAAAATGTACGACCACGCTAGAACGATACGTTAAGAAAGTATAATTAGGTTAATCTAAATGAAGGATTTAAAACTTTTTCACTTTCTTTTTTAGATTCTGAGCCGTAATAATCACTATACCATTTACTAAAATAACCACCATATTGTTTGGCTAAACTTTCGATCTGAGGTTTATATTTTTCCTTGAGATGAATTAAAACTTCAGGTGGGCATTCGGCTTTTTGAGAAACATTAACTTTTTTTAATAACTCACCATCATGATTAATATTGTTAGGGTTTCCACCAATAAAATCCACAACTTGATGAAGTAGCTTAGATGGGTTTTCCAAAATGGCATCATAAAATCCGATCATTATTTGATCTTTATCATATACTTGACAATAATTGTGTATTGTAGTCATATAATCCGAACGCAGTTCTTGTCGGTCGGAATCCATAAAATGTATAATGTCAGAAATTGCGGTGTTTTTTTTTCTAAAACTTTCTGATGTTCCGTTAAGATAGCGATAATGAGACCATGCTCTTTCAATAGGATTACGAAGTAACATAATTAACTTAGCATTGGGTGCCAACTTGTGCATTCTTCTAATGTCTTCAATTTTAAGTATGGCATAACTTGGAGAGATTTCCCCAGAAATAAACGGTTTCGAAGTAAATAGGGAAAGATACCACTCATCATTGTAGGTCGAAAAATACCATTTGTAATACCATCTAGCTTCGTTGAACTTACCCTTTATCAGTAAATGAGTAATCTTAATAAAGGCCTTTGCAGTCCATTTATAGTTAAAAACACGATCAACTAGTCGTGTTTTAGCTAAATCGTTAGGAGAAGGATATCCCGTGCTTCTATCAAAGTAATGCAATTCTTTAATGTATAAAAGCGAAAAATCGGGTAATTTTAAAAGATTGGTAAAAAGCCAACTTGTACCTGCTTTTTGGGCGCCTATACCAATAAAGTTAATTTTATCTTTAAGCATTAAGGTTGTTCTTTATTTGAATATATGCTGGAATCAGCATATATAAATTTTAGCATGTTATGTATGTAATAGCAATTTTTGTGCGTGCTGCTATCAAATATAGTTAAAGAAGACCAATACATGATCAGTACCAATTCCTTTTATAAAAGATTTTTCGTAAGTTTATAACATCACAAAAACATAAATCAAGTATGGGAAAATTTGAAATTAAAAAAGATAAATCTGGACAACATCGATTTAATTTAAAAGCGGGGAATGGACAGGTTATTTTGACAAGTGAAGCGTATTCTTCAAAATCTGCCTGTGAAAATGGAATAGCATCTGTGCAGAAGAATTGTGCAGACGATGGTAAGTTCGATAGAAGAACGGCAAAAGATGGAAGTCCATTCTTTAATCTTAAGGCGTCTAACGGTCAGGTTATTGGTTCTAGTGAAATGTATTCCAATACCGCTGCTATGGAAAATGGTATTGCATCGGTAAAAAAGAATGCACCTGGAGCTTCAATTGTAGATATATCTTAATAAAAGTAGTATACAAAAAAAAGGGATGTGTGTCACACATCCCTTTTTTTATTTCTATTAAAAAGATTATGATTTTCGAACAAAAATATCGCGTAAAATGTAAAGCGTAATACAAATGCATCCCGAAACAAGAACAGGGATAGCGTATTCCCAGTTTAAAAACTTAAAAAGTGCCCCAAGAACGATACCAAGTGTACCAAGAATCATAACGATATTCCATATTATTTTTCCCTGAAAAGTTTCTTTACTACTTTCTCCTTCATCATCCTTAATAAAATAATGTGTTCCTTCTATAATGAACCAAGTCAGAAAAGCAATAAACGCAATTATCTGAAACATAAAATTATAAGGAATATGTAAAATGCTAAACATCCCGTTTAACACCCAAGACAAAACCAGAATTACTTTGATGTAATCCAAGGATTTTTTTTTGACTTTTTGATAAAATCTCAGCGAATAGCAAATAGCTAAGGCCACAAAAGAAACAATCATAATTTCTTGATCTAAAGGCCAGGATAGGATTTTAAATAGCATGCCTATGATTAATAAAGCAATAGAGATCCTTATTGGGATGCTAAAAGACTTTTTAGTTCTAGACATATTTAAATTTTAATTATTAGCTGCTAAATCACTTTAGCATTTGCTCTGAGGCCATCCATTATACCCAAAACATTATCAATAGTTTCATTGAGGTAATGTTTAATAAGTACATGGGGAATTCGAATAGTGGTAAAACCACTTTTAAAAGAATGCATAGCATCTTCTAGATTACTGATGGCTCGCTCATGTGAAATTAATTGAAGATCTGTATCAATCTCAATATTTAATTTTACTCTAGAAATAGCAAGGGTAACAAATTTACTGCCATCCCACCATTCTAGCATCGGGTTTACCCCGACGTTTTTTAAGCCATAGTAAAGGCGAATTGCTTCTTTTGGGGTATTATTCCTTTCAACAAGCATTTCCATTCGCTTTCTGTGTTGTGCGCATAGTTCTACACCCATGGAATCCATGGATTTTTTGTGATCTATGTAGCCTAGTTCTTTCTTACATTCTAAGCAGGTCATTTATTGGTTGGTTATAAGATTTGGGATAATTATAACCGACTATCTTTTGGAATATTATATGAAAGCCTATACTTTTAGACGAAATGCAATTTTTTAGATGAAATGCATAATTTTTGTTCCCAATGCCCCCTTTTTTAATACTTGATTACCAAAAAAAGCATGCGAAAAAATAAATTGAAAGCAAAGCATAGGAAATATCATAAGGGATTGTCAATACCCTATCTTTTAACAAGTACAATCCTTATTTTTCTAATATGGAGCTGCAAAAAAGCTGCTAAAACCGAAATTACACAATCTATACCTATTCTGACCCCGAAACTGTCATTTGCTGAGGCAAATCGTCTAGCTGTTCTTCCATTAGCATGTTTGCAAATAGAATACCCGAATAAACTTGGACAAACATTAGCGGATGCTTCACATATTGACAGTCCAAAAAATCTACATCCTGCATTTTATGGTTGTTTTGATTGGCATTCGGCGGTGCATGCGCACTGGTCGCTGGTTTCTTTATTGAAACAATTTCCTACCTTAAATCAAGCGGCAACTATACGTCAAAAATTAACAGAAAATATTTCTAAGACCAATATAGCTGTTGAAATAGCATATTTTAATAGAAAAGGGAGTGCGTCATTCGAGCGCACTTATGGCTGGGCTTGGATTCTTAAGTTAGCGGAAGAATTACATACATGGGATGATCCTATGGCACGTGAGTTAGAAAATAACTTGCAGCCATTAACGGATTATATTGAACAGGCTTATATTGAATTTTTACCAAAATTAAACTACCCTATACGAGTAGGAGAGCATAGTAATACTGCCTTTGCACTATCCATGGCTTTAGACTACGCTCAGATCCGCAAACGTAAGATGCTAGAAGAAAAGGTTACGAAAGCTGCAATTCGATTTTATGCTGTAGATACTGCATGTCCATTAAACTGGGAACCTAGTGGTTTTGATTTTTTATCCCCATGCTTGGAAGAAGCAAATTTGATGCGTAAGATCTATAAACCGGAGATTTTTCGAACCTGGTTAAATAATTTTTTACCACAATTAGCAACAAAAGAATTCGCCTTAGCACCCGGGAAAGTTTCCGATCGTTCTGACGGAAAATTGGTGCATCTTGATGGATTGAATTTTAGCAGAGCTTGGTGTTTGTACAATATTGCCCGTGTCTTACCAGAATATCAACATTTAAAAAATAATGCCAATCAGCATATGTCAGCATCCTTACCTAATCTAACAGATACCCACTATAGTGGTTCACATTGGTTAGGAACATTTGCCTTATATGCATTAAATACTGCGAAATAGGATGTTTAAAAAAATTGGTCCGGGAGTATTGGTTGCAGCGGCTTTTATAGGCCCTGGAACGGTCACGGTTTGTACTTTGGCTGGAGTAAGATTTGGATATGCCCTACTTTGGGCAATGCTGCTTTCTATTATTGCAACTATGGTTTTGCAAGAAATGTCCGCACGATTAGGAATTGTTACCCAAAAGGGACTTGCTGATGTTATTAAGCAAGAATTAAAAATTAAATGGATAAGAAATCTTGTTATAGGCATTATTTTAGGGGCTATAGTGATAGGTAATGCTTCTTATGAAGCCGGTAATATAGGAGGGGCTACACTAGGTATGAATGCTATTTTTGGGATTACAAATCAGGCTTATTATCCCTTGATAATTGGTATTGCCGCATTTTTGTTATTAATATCAGGGAGTTACAAACTATTGGAAAAGGTATTGGTTGCATTGGTGGGTATTATGAGTATTTCATTCTTAATCACGGCGCTTATAACAAAACCAGATCTTTTAGCTATTAGTAGAGGTCTTTTTATACCAAGCACTCCAAAGGATAGTCTGTTTACTGTTATTGCATTGGTAGGCACCACGGTTGTACCATACAACCTATTTTTACATGCATCTTTGGTTCATGAGAAATGGAAGGATGTAAAAGATTTAACTACGGCACGATGGGATACTATTATTGCTGTTTCGCTTGGTGGAATTGTTTCTATGGCCGTTATGATAACGGCAGCGCAAATACCAAATACTGAGATTAACACAGCTTTGGATCTTGCAAAGGGTTTGGAACCTTTATATGGAAGTAGCGCTAAATATTTTTTGGGGATAGGTCTTTTTGCTGCAGGAATAACATCGGCGGTTACAGCGCCATTGGCAGCTGCCTTTGTAGTCAATAGCTGCTTTGGTTGGAAAGCAGGATTAAAAGACATGAAATTCAAGATAGTTTGGATGAGTATTCTGATATTGGGAGTGGTGTTTTTATCATTTAATATTAAACCTATTGAAATTATAAAATTTGCTCAGGTTGCCAATGGAATTTTATTGCCATTTGTAGCAGTTTTCTTAGTTTGGATTGTGAATAGAACTTCCGTAATGGGAAACTACAGGAATACGTTGATTCAAAATCTTCTTGGGGTACTCATTGTTATATTGGCTCTTGGTTTAGGGATTCGCAGTATTTTAAAAGTATTTGGACTTTTCTAGATGAAAATAGATATAGACATTAATTGTGATGTTGGCGAAGGAATTGGAAATGAGGAGCAATTGTTTCCTTATATTTCTTCATGTAATATTGCTTGCGGAGGTCATGCCGGAGATCAAACAACCATGCGTAAAGTTGTAAAATTGGCAATAAAAAATGCATTAAAAATTGGAGCGCACCCTTCATACCCAGATCGGGAAAATTTTGGTAGAATATCCATGAATTTACCAGTATCACGCTTGTATGAACAACTTCAGTCTCAAATTGAAAGCCTTGAAAGCGTTGTAATAGAGAATAAAGCATCCCTGCATCATATTAAGGCTCATGGAGCACTTTATAATGATATTGCAAAAAACAAAGAGAAAGCGATTATTTTTCTCAATGCTATCGAAGCCTATAAAGCAACGGTGTTTGTATATGTGCCCTATAAGTCTATTGTAGAAGAATTGGCCATTCAACGAGGATTTAAAATAAAAAGGGAAGCCTTTGCGGACCGGAATTATACGAATACATTACAATTGGTTTCAAGATCCAAATCCAATGCATTGATTGAAGATTCGGAGAAGGTTCTGCAGCACGCTCTCTCCATCATTAAAGATGAGGAGGTAGTATTGCCCTCTGGTGAGCGGTTAAATATCCTCGCAGATACCTTATGCGTGCATGGTGATACCCCCTCAGCATTACAAATATTAATGTATCTTTCTGATCATTTACCAACCCATAATATTCATTTAAATAAGTGAGATCTTATTCCATTACAACAAAACCATTCGGAAAGCAGGCGATTCTTGTGGAATGGCCCAAAGAAGTTGATTCCGAAATTTTAGAAGATATCATGAGTTTTGTTCAATTTTTAAAACAACATTGCCTAGATAACAAGATTTGGGAAATTGTACCGGCTTATAATTCGCTCACTTTAATTCAGAGAAGTGGAACAGTGGTATATCAAGAAATGGATGTATTATTAAAGAAGTGGTATGCAGAAAAGACAAAAACTAATTCTGCGCTACGTTTTTTATGGCGAATTCCAGTATGTTATGAGGAGGAATTTGGAATTGACTTGGCCGATGTGGCACAAAGATTAAAGAAATCAACGAACGAAATTGTAAAATTACATACCGAGAATCCGTACACCGTATATGGCATAGGATTTTTGCCTGGATTTATGTATTTGGGAGGAGTTCCTAAAACCTTGGAAATTGACAGAAAAAAAATTCCCAGATTAAAGGTGAAACAGGGGTCTGTGGGCTTGGCAGGAAAACAAACGGGAATATATCCTCAGGACTCTCCAGGTGGCTGGAATATTATTGGTAGCTGTCCAATACCAATTTTTGATCCCAGAGTAGAAGAACCTTGTTTGGTAAATGTGGGAGATCAAATTCAATTTTACCAAATTTCCAAGGCAGCTTATGATTTACATAAAATCGAAGCAACTGTAGGAATTTATCAAATCGAAAAAGTAGTTTTAAATGCTTAATGTTTTAAAATCGGGTTTTTTTACGTCCGTTCAGGATACTGGCAGATTTAACTATCGCCATAAAGGAGTACCCGTTTCGGGAAGTATGGATGCCGTTGCAACATCAAAAGTGAATGCGCTTTTAGAAAATGATTCCGATGCAGCACTTCTTGAAATTACAATGACGGGGCCGACTTTAGAGTTTGAAAAGGACACCTATATCGTCTTGGGCGGTGCAGATATGAATGCTACATTAAACAACAGTCCAATCAGTAATTACTGCGTGTATAAAATTAATCAGGGAGACATTCTTTCCTATGGAAAGTTATCACAGGGTTTTAGAGCCTATTTAGGGGTGAAATTTGGATTTAAAACAGAATCGATCTTAGGAAGTCGATCTCAGTACGTTCCAATAACCATAGATGCCTGTATTAAGGATAAAGATCAGCTGTTGTACGATCCTTGTCCGCAATTTGAACCAAAAATTCAAGCTTTGAAAATAGCGGAAATTGCAGATCAAAAAGTGTTGAATGTATCTAAGGGCCCAGAATTTGAAATATTGAGTGATCGAGACTTAGAAATATTGTTTTCAAAATCTTTTACCGTAGCTAAGGAAAATAATAGAATGGCCTACCAGCTTGAAGAGACTATTTCACAACACAGCTTTACCATGCTTACTTCCGCAACCCTACCAGGAACGGTACAATTAACGCCAAGTGGAAAACTGATAATATTAATGAAAGACGGACAAACTACAGGGGGCTACCCTAGAATAATACAACTTAGCACAAACAGTATTGCCACCTTGGCACAGCAAAAATCGGGAGAAACACTGCGGTTTAAACTGATTTAATTAAAACAGCTTTTTAATTTTTTTAGTAATAGTTTCAGATAAATTATAGGGCGGATACCGCAAAGGAATGTCTAACCAACGCCATTTCTTTACAATCGATTTTTTATGTGAAAAAGTGATAAACGATGTTTTTCCATGGTAGGCTCCCAAACCACTCTTTCCTACACCTCCAAAAGGAAGGTGTTTGCTAACATATTGTACTACAGTATCATTTACGGCACCACCACCAAAACTATATCTCGATAATATTTTGGCTTGATTTTTTTTATTATTCGAGAAGATATAGGCCGCGAGTGGTTTTTCAAAATGAAATAAATATTGATCCAAATCCGCTTCCGATTCATAAGATATTATAGGTAGAATAGGTCCAAAAATCTCCCCTTGCATTAATTTACTGTTCAATGTTGGTTCGTTAACCAAGGTTGGAGGAATAAAATTATCGGCAGCATTGCCTTTACCACCAAACAAAATTTCTTCACCTTCCAATAAGTGCATTAAAGATTGATAGTGTTGCGCATTTACCATTCGTGCCAAATCTGCAGAAGTTTCGGGAGTTGAACCAAAAAATAATGTGATATATTTGATAAGTTCCGAAACTAACTTATCCTTAACATCTTTATGTACTAGGATATAATCTGGAGCCACACAAGTTTGTCCTCCATTAAGACATTTTCCCCATACAATGCGTTTTGCAGCTAAAGGTAATGCTGCCGTTTCATCAACTATACAAGGATTTTTGCCTCCAAGTTCTAAGGTTACGGGCGTAAGTGTTTTAGCAGCACTTTCATAAACTATTTGTCCTACGCGTGAACTTCCTGTGAAGAAAATATAATCCCATTTTTCCTGAAGTAATTTTTGAGAAATTTCAACTCCTCCTTCAATAATGGTAACATGAGCTGTCTCTAAGGCAGTTTCAACGATATCATGTATTATTTTAGAGGTATTAGGGGTTAGTTCAGAAGGCTTTAAAACTATGGTATTTCCAGCAGCTATTGCACCGATAAGGGGTAGCATTGCTAATTGAAAAGGATAGTTCCAAGGCGCAATAATAAACACAGTACCATAAGGTTCGTAATAAACCCAATCTGCGGATGGAAAATTTGCCCAAGAGGCAGTTACTTTTTGAGGTTTTGTCCAAAATTCTAATTTTTTAATGGAATTGCGTAGCTCTGCCAGTACAACTTGTGTTTCAGAAACCAAGCTTTCAAATTTTGGTTTTTTGAAATCAAGATACATGGCTTCACAAATAGCGTCTTCTTGAGCTAAAACTACTTTTTCTAATTTTTGAAGTGCTTTTTTTCTATAGGTAATTTCCTTGGTACGCTGACTTCTATAAAAAGTACGTTGTTCCTGTAGGGTTTCCGAAATACTATTGATCATAGATCAAAAGTAAAGAAACCTTTGAGTATTAAAAAGAGGAAATCTATGAATTTATGATAAGGAATAAAGACTGTAAAAAAGATTAAAAAAATTATTGAATATTGGATATGATTAAAAGTTAAATTTTTGATATTCAATGGAATAACTAAATATTTGGAATATTGAATTTGAAACAAGTAATAATGTTAAAATTCTAAGGTATTTGAAACAATTATCTTTGATTGATAGATTATTTATAGGATAAATTAGAAATAGGAAGAAATAATTTAATGGAATTGAATAAATACAGTAAGAATGTCACGCAAGACCCAAGTCAACCTGCGGCTCAGGCAATGTTACATGCTATTGGACTTACCGAAAAGGATTTAAAAAAACCACTAATTGGTATCGGAAGCACGGGTTATGAGGGTAACCCATGTAACATGCACTTAAATGATCTGGCGCAGTTCGTAAAAGAGGGCACGAATGCTGGTAATCTGGTAGGTTTAGTATTTAATACAATCGGTGTTAGCGATGGTATTTCTATGGGAACCTATGGAATGCGATATTCTCTTCCTTCGCGTGATATAATTGCCGATTCTATGGAAACGGTGGTACAAGCCATGAATTACGATGGTTTAATTACTGTTGTGGGTTGCGACAAAAATATGCCAGGAGCATTAATGGCTATGATTCGTTTAAACAGGCCATCCGTATTATTATATGGAGGGACGATAGCTTCTGGTTGCTTTAAAGATAAAAAATTAGATGTTGTTTCTGCTTTTGAAGCATGGGGAGAGAAAGTTGCGGGAACGCTAAATGAAACAGATTATAAAGGGATTATCCAAAACGCCTGTCCAGGTGCAGGTGCCTGTGGTGGAATGTATACGGCAAATACAATGGCTTCTGCAATTGAAGCTTTAGGAATGTCAATGCCATATAGTTCATCCAACCCTGCCTTAGGAAAAGAAAAGAAACACGATTGTATAGCCTCTGGTAAGGCACTTCGTTATCTACTCGAAAATGATATAAAACCTAGTGATATCCTTACCAGAAAGTCATTTGAAAATGCGGTACGATTGCTCACCTTATTAGGGGGTTCCACCAATGCCGTATTGCACTTTTTAGCCATTGCTAAAGCCGCAGAAATTGAGTTCACCTTAGATGATTTTCAAAAAATGAGTGATCAAACTCCATTTCTGGCAGATTTAAAACCTAGCGGGAAATACTTAATGGAAGACTTGCATCGTGCAGGGGGAGTGCCCGCAGTTATGAAATTTATGCTTTCGCACGGAATGTTACATGGGGATTGTTTGACCGTAACAGGGAAAACCATAGCCGAAAATTTAGCTGATTTACCGGGACTAAAAACTGGACAGCAAATTATTAAACCTGTTACAGCACCTATTAAGGCAACAGGTCACCTACGTATACTATATGGAAATTTAGCATCAGAGGGAGCGGTAGCTAAAATTACAGGAAAAGAAGGTCTAGTTTTTACTGGGCCAGCTAAAGTTTTTGAAGATGAATTTCAAGCAAATGCCGGTATTGGTAAGGGTCTGGTTAAGAAAGGAGATGTTGTTGTTATTCGGTATGAAGGTCCAAAAGGAGGACCGGGTATGCCAGAAATGTTGAAACCCACCGCGGCAATTATGGGCGCTGGTTTAGGCAAAGATGTAGCCTTGATTACCGATGGACGCTTTTCTGGAGGAACACACGGGTTTGTAGTAGGCCATATAGCTCCTGAAGCACAAGAAGGAGGAACTATTGGTTTGCTGAAAGATGGGGATATTATTACGATTGATGCGAATAAAAATAGCATCTCTGTGGATTTATCCGATAAGGAAATTAATGCCAGAAGAGCAGCTTGGGTACAACCAGAATTGAAAGTAAAAAAAGGAAGTTTATATAAGTATGCCAAAACCGTTTCGTCAGCTTCGCAAGGATGTGTAACAGACGAAATTTAAAGCTTGGTAAGAGAAAAGGGATAGCTTATGGAAACAGTAAAAGAAAAAAAGGAAATACCAGAAAAAGGAACAGCTATGAAAATTAGTGGAGCAGAAGCAATTATTCATTGTTTATTGGCTGAAGGAGTAGATTTAATTTATGGCTACCCTGGAGGTGCTATTATGCCGGTCTATGATGAATTATATAAGTTTCAAGATAAATTAGCGCACATTTTAACACGACATGAACAGGGGGCAACACATGCTGCTCAAGGGTTTGCTCGCGCAACAGGGAAAGTTGGAGTAGCCATGGCAACGTCTGGCCCCGGCGCAACTAATTTAGTAACAGGTTTGGCAGATGCACAAATTGATTCTACTCCGATGGTTTGTATAACCGGACAGGTGCCTCGACATTTATTAGGTTCAGATGCTTTTCAGGAGACGGATATTATTGGTATATCGACCCCAGTAACTAAATGGAATTATCAAATTACACAAGCTTCAGAGATACCAGAAATTTTAGCCAAAGCTTTTTATATTGCTAAATCTGGTCGTCCGGGACCGGTATTAATTGATATTACAAAAAATGCACAATTTGAAGAGTTCGAATTTCATTACGAACCTTGTAAAGGTGTACGCAGTTACAAGGCGGTTCCCCAACCAAATATTGATGCTATAACGGAAGCTGCAAACCTTATTAACAAAGCAAAGAAGCCATATATTGTATTCGGGCAGGGCGTTATTTTGGGTGAAGCCGAAAAGGAATTAAAAGCACTGGTGGAAAAGGCCGGAATACCTGCAGCATGGACAATCTTAGGGCTTTCTGCAATGGATACAGAGCATCCATTAAATGTAGGAATGGTGGGTATGCATGGCAATTATGGCCCCAATATTCTAACCAATGAATGTGATGTATTAATTGCTATTGGCATGCGTTTTGACGATCGGGTAACGGGTAGTTTGGATACCTATGCAAAGCAGGCGAAGGTGATTCATTTTGAGATAGATCCTGCGGAGATAGATAAGAATGTGAAAGCAGACGTAGCGGTATTAGGAAATGCAAAGGAAACATTAGAATTGTTATTGCCTAAAATACAACCCAATACACATACCGATTGGCATGATGAGTTTAAAAAGAAATACAAAATTGAATATGAAGCTGTAATTAAGAATGACGTCCATCCTACGAAAGCAGGTTTAACTATGGGAGAAGTCATCGAAGAAATTAATTTAGCTTCTAATAATAAGGCAGTTATAGTAACCGATGTAGGGCAGCACCAAATGATCGCTTGTCGTTATGCAAAATTTAACCAAAGCAAAAGTAATATCACCTCAGGTGGGTTGGGAACCATGGGGTTTGCCCTTCCAGCTGCGATAGGAGCCAAGATGGGAGCTATGCACCGAGAAGTTGTAGCTATTATAGGTGATGGAGGATATCAAATGACCATTCAGGAATTGGGTACCATTTTTCAAAATAAAACTCCCGTCAAAATTGTTGTACTAAACAATGAGCATTTAGGAATGGTAAGACAGTGGCAGGAACTATTTTTTGAAAGCCGCTATGCTTCTACCGTAATGACTAACCCCGATTTTGTAAAGATAGCCGAAGGATATCACATAAAGGCTAAACGTGTAAAAGAACGTAAAGATCTTAAAACTACGGTACAGGAAATGATTGCCTCGAAAGAAGCCTATTTCTTGGAGGTTTGTGTAGAGAAAGAAGACAATGTATTTCCAATGATTCCGTCTGGAGCCTCCGTATCTGACATTCGTTTAAAATAAGAATTATGAACTCCCTTTAACCAGAAAGATTAGAACACGATGAAAAAAAAGTGGTTTACCATCTCTGTATATTCAGAAAATAATGTAGGGCTACTCAACAGAATATCAGGAATATTCTTAAAGCGTCACATTAATATTGAGAGTTTAAATGTTTCCAAATCAGAAATAGAAAACGTATCAAAATTTACGATTGTAGTTTTTACAACAGAAGAGTGGACGCGAAAAATAGTAGGACAAATTGAGAAGCAGATTGAGGTAATAAAAGCATTCTATCATACAGATGAAGAAACGATTTATCAAGAATCCGCAATTTTTAAAATAGCATCTAATCTTTTGTTCGATGAGCGTCAGATTCAAAATATCATTAAAGAAAGTAATGCACAAATTGTTACGGTCTCAAGAGATTTCTTTGTACTTGCTAAAACAGGAAGAAAAGGAGAAATAGATGAAGTATATCAACAATTACTTCCCTATGGAATAATGCAGTTTGTGCGATCCGGAAGAATAGCGGTATCTAAAGCAGAGATGCAGATAACGGCTTTATTGAGAGGGTTTCAACACAGTTAATCAACTTACTAATTATACTAAAATGTGCTTTGTAATTCCAAAAAGGGGATTATAGAAGTAAAAATCAATTTAAAAAATGGCAAATTATTTTAATACACTATCACTAAGAGATCAACTTACGCAATTAGGAAAATGCAGATTCATGGACATTGCTGAATTTTCAGATGGTGTATCCGCTTTAAAAGGAAAGAAAATTGTTATTGTGGGATGTGGAGCTCAGGGCTTAAATCAAGGACTTAATATGCGAGATTCTGGATTGGATATTGCATACACACTTCGTGATACTGCAATTCAAGAAAAACGGCAATCGTATATAAATGCAACAGAAAATGGATTTGTTGTCGGCACCTATGAGGAGTTGGTGCCAGAAGCAGATTTGGTCATTAATTTAACCCCAGATAAACAACACACCAATGTGGTGAGTACGGTAATGCCATTAATGAAACAAGGAGCCACGCTATCGTATTCCCATGGTTTTAATATTGTTGAAGAAGGCATGCAAGTTAGGAAAGATCTAACCGTAATAATGGTTGCTCCAAAGAGTCCGGGTTCAGAAGTTCGAGAAGAGTATAAACGTGGTTTTGGAGTACCAACACTAATCGCCGTGCATCCAGAAAATGATCCTGAAGGAAAAGGACTGGAACAAGCAAAGGCCTATGCTGCCGGAACAGGAGGACATAAAGCAGGAGTTTTAGAATCTTCTTTTGTTGCGGAAGTAAAGTCAGATTTAATGGGTGAGCAAACCATTTTATGCGGCTTATTGCAAACAGGTTCTATTTTATGTTTTGATAAAATGCTAGAAAAGGGTATTGATGCCGGTTTTGCATCCAAACTAATACAATATGGATGGGAAACCATTACGGAAGGTTTGAAGCATGGAGGAATTACCAATATGATGGATCGTTTGTCGAACCCTGCTAAAATTAAGGCGTTTGATCTTTCGGAAGAGCTTAAAACCATAATGCGACCTCTTTTTCAGAAACATATGGACGACATTATGAGTGGACATTTTTCTAAGACTATGATGGAAGATTGGGCAAATGGAGATAAAAACCTTTTAACCTGGAGAGCCGCAACGGGAGAAACAGCTTTTGAGAAAACCCCAGCGGGAACAGTAGAAATTTCAGAACAAGACTATTATGATCACGGTGTTATTCTAGTTGCTTTTGTTCGAGCAGGTGTTGAGTTGGCTTATGAAACGATGACAGAATCTGGAATTATTGGAGAATCTGCGTATTATGAGTCCTTGCATGAAACACCGCTGATTGCGAACACTATCGCTCGGAAAAAATTATTTGAAATGAATCGTGTAATTTCAGATACTGCGGAATATGGTTGTTACCTCTTTGATCATGCTTGTAAGCCATTGTTAACAGACTTTATGAAAACGGTTGATACTGATATCATAGGTACAGTTTATGGTTCAGGTGCTGATAACGGCGTGGATAACGTAAAGTTGATTTTGGTAAACCAAGCGCTTCGTGAACATCCTGTAGAGATTGTGGGTGCTCGTTTACGTGCATCTATGACGGCAATGAAACCAATAGTATAAACACGACCACATTTATTATATGATACCAGAAGAATTTCAAATAGGAACTCCAATACATCAGAAAGAATATCTGGTAAATGGAGAATTGAAGGTATGGAAAGGAGAAGTAACCGAAGTTTTTTCAACAATCTCAAGTACAGAAACTTATGCCCCTACATTAGTAGGGAGTATTCCAACAATGGGTGAAGCAGAAGCTTTAGATGCTTTAGACGCAGCATTGGGAGCATACGCTAAAGGACAAGGTGTTTGGCCTACAATGCGAGTTAAAGATCGTATTGAATGTATGGAAACCTTTGTGAAGAAAATGGAGGTAAAACGCGATGAAGTTGTAAAACTTTTGATGTGGGAAATTGGGAAGTCGTTACCAGATTCGCAGAAAGAGTTTGATAGAACTGTAGAATATATCTATGACACCATTGAAGATTATAAGGATCTAGATCGCAATGCGGCTAAATTTCAAAAAAGTAGTGGGGTGTATGCTCATATTCGACGGGGGCCTTTAGGGGTGGTACTTTGTTTAGGGCCCTATAACTATCCTCTTAATGAAACTTTTGCCTTATTAATTCCTGCAATTATCATGGGGAATACCGCTGTTTTTAAACCAGCAAAGCATGGAGTTTTGTTAATAACCCCTTTATTAGAAGCTTTTCAATCTAGTTTTCCAAAAGGAGTTATAAATGTCTTGTTCGGAAGAGGAAGAACAGTGGCAGCACCAATTATGAAAACTGGAAAAATAGATGTTTTAGCACTTATAGGAAATAGTAAATCGGCAAATGCCCTTCAAGATCAACACCCTAAGAGTAATCGCCTGCGTTTAGTTTTAGGATTGGAAGCTAAAAACCCTGCAATTGTTCTTCCGGATGCCGATTTGGATTTGACCGTTGAAGAATGCTTGGCAGGAACGTTATCCTTTAATGGGCAGCGATGCACAGCACTAAAAGTAATTTATGTACATGAAGAAATTCGAGAAGAATTTATAAAGCGATTTACCAAAAGAGTCGATGCCTTAAAATTTGGTAACCCATGGGATGATGGCGTAAAGCTAACACCTTTGCCAGAACCGGGAAAACCAGCATATATTCAGGAACTGATTGATGATGCAAAAGAAAAAGGTGCTAAAATTCTAAATAAAAAAGGAGGTCAACATAGTGAAAACTATGTGTGGCCTGCGGTGTTGTATCCCGTATCCAAAGATATGCGAGTGTATAATGAAGAACAGTTTGGTCCCGTAATCCCAATTCTTTCTTTTAAAGACATTGAAGAGCCTTTAGATGATATGGCAGCATCTAATTACGGACAACAAGTAAGTTTGTTTGGGAAAGATGTATATGCGCTAGCTCCGCTGATAGATACTTTGGCAAATTTGGTGTGCCGGGTAAATTTAAACAGCTCTTGTCAAAGAGGTCCTGATGTATATCCTTTTACAGGTCGTAAAGATTCAGCACAAGCAACATTAAGTGTACATGATGCCTTACGTTCTTTTTCAATTCGAACATTTGTTGCCTTTAAAGACAACGACCTTAATAATGATACTATCGAACAACTTTTAGAAACTAAATTATCTAATTTTATAAGTACCGATTATATATTATAGCTATTGAAACTTCCTGAAAAATATAAAGAAATAGAAGCGAAATCCAAGGAAATAGGATTTTCAATGCCTTCTGATATTTCTACAGGAGCCTTGTTACGGAACTTAGTCACCTCCAAACCCGTTGCTCATTTCTTAGAATTGGGCACGGGCACAGGGCTTGCTTTAGCATGGTTAATAGATGGGATGGACAAAAAATCCTCAATAATAACCATAGATAATGACCCTCAACTAATAGAAATAGCATCAAGTTTTTTTAAAGAAACACCTAATACCACTCTCATTTGTGCTGATGCGGCAGTATGGATTAAATCTTATGAAGGGCCTAAATTTGATTTGATTTTTGCAGATGCCTGGCCTGGGAAATATAGTGAAATTGATGAGGTATTAGCGTTGGTAAAACCAACTGGGTTTTATGTAGTTGATGATATGAATGCACAACCAAATTGGCCAGAAGGTCATGAGAATCATGTGAGACGTTTGGTTGCTTATTTAGAAAATCGTGATGATTTTCATATCGTTTCATTGAATTGGTCTACAGGCATAATTATAGCGACTAGAAAGTCTGAAATGTAAATATACCTAATATAGAAAATGAATTGGTCTACAACTGAATCATGGTATTCCAAATTGCATCTCTTTTTATAGGGTCAACCTGCACAGTATCTGCAAAATCACGCCATTGTGCTATGGTATTTTGAATTTCAAGAATTAACGTTTTTGCTTTTTTAATGTTCATAAATTTTGCAAATTGCAGAAGATCATTTCGGGTAATATCTCTTCTTTTACCATTAATACTTAAAGCGTGCTGACTTACCCATATGCTATTCGGACGATAAGCATGGCATACGTCATAGGCAGGAGCTAATTCCCAAGCAGCATCCTTTCGTAATCTAAAAGCAAAATTTTTAGTATGATCGTCGCAATTTCTTGCCAGCACGTTAAAAACCATTCTGCGGAACATTTGTTGGGCCTGCGGGTAGGGGAGACGCAGTAAGCGCATTGCCTGAAACAATTGCTCATAACTATAACTTAGTACGTCATTGAAATCATAATGTTGTAATGCGCAAAGTGTTTGGATATGATGTTTTTGATTTGCTTCCCGATCAAAACGTTGTGTCATGAAGTGAGCTCGTCCATTTTCTTCCAGTAGTTGTGAAGGCATCATAGTTATCCCACAGGCAGTGGCCATGTTATAGTATGCCATTTCCACACGCCCATAACCTCCACTTTCTCCAAATTGAGCATCACTAACACCATCCAGTTTTAGAAGCCATTGCTGAAACCCTTTAGGCGCTTTTGTTTGTCCGGAGCGTACTTCTTTTGTTTTGGGATTATAGGCTATTATAGCTTTTGGTCGCGCACCTCCAGCAGAGGTTCCAATACGCAAAATATCGAGCATGGCGCGTTGTTCATCTTTTTCAACCGATGTTTTGAAGGTTTCTCGCTGGCTAAGCATTTTTTTTGCCATGTCAACTAAACTGTTCAATTCTACAGAAAAAGTACGTTGTGTAGGCTTTAATTGAGTGGGTTCAAATTCTAGGGCTCCCATACCCCGGGTACCGATAAAACAGAGTTGTTCAATGGGATTCATACTATTTTCAGCCCGTCCATTTTGCGTTAACCAATGTTGTAAAAGTCGGTTTCCATATTTATCAGGTAGCATATCTGCAAGTAACCCAGGTAAACCCTTAAAAGTATCGTGTTCACTGGTGTTTGAGGCTCGTAATTCAGGAAAGGAAAAGATGCGATTTCTATTTGAAATAGGTAATTTTAAAGGTGCTAATTCCCAACCAAAGGTGTGAAATTTTGAATCGTACTCAAAACTAGCTAATTCACGATTATTGTCCCAAGAAACAGCACCTACAGTTTCTCCCCATATTTTCACAAATGCAGCATTAACACTTACCATTCGCTCCCGGTTTCAGGTTTTTTAGAACTGCTTGCTCTTTGACGTTGCTTTTTTTCAAGTTTTGCTAAAGCAATAGGACTTATTTGCTGCTCTACAACGAAGGTGTTGAAAACATGTAAAACGTCTAGAGCTCTTAAAATCTGTATTAAAGAAAGTAAGGTGATGGCTTCTCCGTTTTCAATCTGCCCTAAAGTCCAACGATTAATTCCAGCAGTTTCCGCTAATTGTGCTTGTGTCTTATTTTGCTGTAAACGTTGTTCTTTAATATAAATGCCTATAGCTTTTATGATCGACACATCAGACATTAAAACCCATATATTGTTGGTTTTTACCATTATTATTTAATTTAATTACAAGCAATGAAGGTATTTGCCAACAAATGTATAATATTATTTTGAATACCACAATATTAAGTTAGAAAAAGCCAACATTATAAATTTAAAAAATAAATAAAGTTAGTTTTTACCAACATTATTTCCTAAAAAATTGTAATTTATATGAATCGCGGGTAAATTTTAAAAAGGCTGTTCGGACCGGTAGATAGAGTTCCGGAAATATTTCATCAATTGTGAATTCTGTTACAATTTCAGGAAATTTGTCCCGTAAGGCAGCACTTTTCACTAGCACTGAGTCTTCCAATTCAGCGATTATACGGCGGTTTCTAAAGATAGCAGCAATTTGCTCCTTATGTTGTTCCGTACTAGGATATTTTCCGCAAAGTTCTATCGGATCATAGGTTATGCATTGTATGCGTTGTTCAAATTGCGCTTTACGAAGTAGTATAAGAACGTTTTGCCATTCTTGAGCCTCCTTACTTTGCAATAGTACACCTTTTAATTGAAGCTTACCTATACTATCCAATTTTTGGGCAGGGATTTCTTGAGAGCACAGTAGGCATACCAATACCATAACGGAATAGAAATATCGCATATGTTTTAAAACACAAACTTCGTTCCATACCTTGAATACCGCAGTGTAATTAATAGTTGTTTATTGCTGCTTGAGCGCAACGTTCCCCATCCATTGCGGCAGAAACAATTCCTCCAGCATAACCACCACCTTCTCCGCACGGAAAAAGTCCTTTTATCTCAGGATGTTCCAATAGATCATTTCTTGGAATAGTAATAGGTGATGATGTACGTGATTCCACACCAATAACGTTAGCTTCCTCTGTAAAATAACCGTGCATTTTTTGTCCAAAAGCCTGAAACCCTTTGCGTAATCTTCCCCCAATAATTTTGGGCAATAAGGAGTGCATAGGCACAGATTTTAAACCAGGCTGATAAGATGTTTCATTAAGATCAGGTGATAACTTCCCGTTTACAAAATCGGTTAGTCGTTGTGCAGGAGCTGTTTGATTACGACCTCCTGAGGTAAAAGCTAAACGTTCTAAGCTTTTTTGATATTCCAAACCTTTTAAGGGACCATATTGTTCGTATGAAGGAATATCTTTATCGATATTGATTTCCACAACAATGCCGGAGTTTGCAAATAGATTGTTTCGCTTAGAGGGAGACATGCCATTTACAACAACTTCTCCTGATGCCGTGGCAGCAGGAACAATAAACCCTCCCGGACACATGCAAAACGAATAAACACCTCGTTCCTTAACCTGATGAACCAAACTATAAGCTGCAGGTGGTAACAATTCATTACGATTTCCTTCGCAGTGATATTGAATACGATCAATAATATGCTGGGGGTGCTCTACTCGAACGCCCATAGCAAAGGATTTTGCTTGCAACGCTATCTTTTTTTTATGTAAAAGATAAAAGATATCTCGCGCCGAATGTCCTGTAGCTAAGATAACTCGCTCAACGGTCATTTCCCTGCCATGCTGCAATTGAATTGCTTTGATACGATTATTGCTAATCGTAAAATCCGTTACCCTACTTTCAAAATGAATTTCTCCTCCATGCTGTTTTATGGTCTCTCTTATATTAGCAACAATCTTGGGCAATTTATTTGTACCAATATGTGGATGGGCATCAATTAAAATCTGTTCTGTGGCTCCATGAAATACCAAGCTTTCAAAAATTCGACGTACGTCTCCACGCTTTAAACTTCGCGTGTATAACTTCCCATCAGAATAGGTTCCGGCACCACCTTCACCAAAACAGTAGTTAGAATCTTCTCCTACAATATGATCTTGGTTAATAGCCTTTAAATCCCTCCTACGCTCTTTCACATCCTTTCCACGCTCTAAAACAATAGGCTTAAAGCCAAGTTCCAAACAGCGAAGTGCAGCCCACATACCAGCAGGACCAAAACCTATAATATGAATAGGTTTCGCACCGGAAACATCCTTATAATCAAAAGAATACGAATTTTCCGAAGGTAGTTCGCCAATGTAAACCGCTAGTTTATAATTAAAGTAAATTGTTGACTTGCGAGCATCTATAGATTTCCGTAATACCTTAACTATAACCGTTTCTTTTGATACCTCTAAGTGATTCGCAGCTTTTTCGACCAAAATTCCTTCTTGTACGGCTTCCTGAAGTGTAACTCGAATCTGAATAGTTTTGATCATGTGATAAAATTACTGAATTATAGAAACAACTATGGTTTGGTAAGGGTATTTAAAAGCGTTTGAGTCCGACTCAAATGATCCGTAGCTTGCAATAATTTCATTTTCAATTGTGGGTTTAAGTCAGGTTTTTTTTCCAAATATGTATGGAGTATGGCCAATGCTTCCTTATTACTATAGTTACCAATAGTACTATCTAACCAACCTTTAGGGAAGAAAATGTCTCCAGTTTGCTGAATTTCTTCCAAGAGGTCTAAACTAAGCGCTAATTGATCAATAGCAGTTTGTTGTCGCAATGGATGGTGTAGGTAATTGTTTGCAGTAAGAACCCAATTCTCCTTTGCTCTATTTTTTTCATCTTTAAAGGAAAGAAAAAAATTGGCTCTAGTAGCTTCATTTGAAGATAGCGAGGGTAGTAAAAATTCAAACCGTTTTAGTTTATCGGGGTTTTTAAGGCGTTGTTTCGCTTGGGCTAAAATATGGTCAACTTTGGAATGTTCATATAGGGCCAATTGCATTGCAATGTTGGTATAATCATCCGTATTGAGGTTTAAATGAGGGATCATCAAAGTTTTATCCCAGATCTGATATAAGGTTTTTTTACCTTGATCTGAATACGCAATATTTGAAAATAAATTAAATAAAGCTTTTGTTACTCTTGGAACATCCTTAGCCTTTGTAAGTCGATCTAGGACATCTTTTTCCAAAGAAATCTGATGTATCAGGCGCTGTTTAGGGGTTAGATACCTCCAATATATATTCTGAATATTACTAATGATACCACGCAAAATAAGTTCATTTGATTCCGTAGCGATCCCTTTTTGAAAAAGTTCAAAGGCTTTAGCTAATGTTACGGTACCGTTTAATGCGTTTTCATAAAGATTAATATAACTATATCCTCGTGTAAGATCATCAGTTATAAAAGGAATCTGATCAAGTTGTTCAGAGTCAATAGGAAAAATGCCATAGCCCAAACCATTGGAGTTATAAAGAATCCCTAGGGGTTTTGCCAAGCCTGCTGCTTCCCCAACAGTGACTTTTCTGGTATTAAGAGTTACGTCTATTTTTTTAATGGAATCCTGATATATCAGAGCAATATCGAATAACTGAGGCCATATTTTATTTGAACCATCCTCTGCACTTTGTGATATACTTAGCGATTCAATGGTATTCTTATCGCTATACGAAATATAAGATTTGATAATAGGTCTCCCCGAGGAGTTTACCCAAACTTGACTCCACTCGTTTAAGTTCAATGCTGTTTTTTGGTCTAAAATGGCAATCAGGTCTTCCCATTTGGCATTTCCGTTGGCATAGGTTTTTATATAGGTTGCCAGTCCTTCTTGAAAAGACTTGGCACCTAAGGTGGTTTCCAATTGCCGCATCATTATAGGCGCTTTGTTATAAATTATACTTCCGTATAAAGAACCCGCATTATTGAGATTAGTTAAGTTTTGTCTCATGGCATTGGCTCCTTTGGTGCGGTCTACGTTGTAAGCCCTTGGATAATGGGCAGTTACAAACTGTAGTTCATGATTGATATCTGGAAAAGCGGGATTAATAATCTTATCTGCCATAAGATTCGCAAAAACTTCTTTCATCCATACATCATCAAACCATTGCATCGTAACTAAATTTCCGAACCACATGTGAGCCGTTTCATGTGCAATAAGTTTTGCTCTTCTAATTGCTCTGCTTTGTGTTGCAGTACTATCCAGAAAGAGTGAAGACTCACGATATTGAATGGCTCCTGTATGCTCCATACCTCCATATTGAAAACCGGGAATGGTTGCAAAATCGAATTTTTGAAACGGAAACTTATGATTGGTATAATTTTCTAAAAAATCCAGCGCCTGTTGATGTAAATTAAAAATAGGGTCGGTACTAGCCGTTATTTTTGCGGCATCGGTTTCACGAAATAACATATTCATTTCAAATGCAGCGTTTCTATGCTGTATGGCTTCAAATTTTCCAGCAACAAACGAAAACAGGTATGTACTCATTTTATCTGTTTTCTTAAAGTAATGACCTTTAAAATCACCTGTTACTTCCTCTTTTAATAATTTACCACCCCCTAACACTTTCCAATGCTTTGGTGCATGCACAGTTAACTCGTAATTAGCTTTTATGTTAGGCTGGTCAAAACAAGGGAATAAGGTTCTGGCTCTATCTGGAACCAGTAGGGTGTATAGGTAATCTTCATTTCGATTTAAGGATTGTTCTCCTGCAATGAAATGGATACGAATCTTGTTTTTACCCAGCATTAAATATTTGGTTGGGATTACCAAATGTTCTTTAGTAAAGGTTACGGGAATATCAGAATTATTGACTTGTAAGGATAGCGGTAAGTTAGGATCTTGAGTAAAATCAAAATACAACGGTTTACTTAAATCATTAATGGTAAGTTCCGTTGTGAGTTTAGCAGGAATGGAATCCTCCAATTGTTCAGGTATTGCAAAAGTAAGTTGATATGTAACATCAGAAACTTGTTTGCTGCGATATAATGCCAATTCCTTTGAAACCCCAGTGGTTAGTAATTTGGCGTTACTTGTTTTTTTTTCGCAAGAAATTATAAGGGCAATAAGGAGAATAAGACAGCACTTTTTTTTCATATCAGTAGGATACTTTTATCGAATTATTGATTTTAAATACAATTGTTCCACTTTGGTCCTAGCCCAAGGTGTTCTTCGTAAAAAAGTAAGACTGGATTTTATGGAAGGATCGTGCGTAAAACAACGAATTTTTATACGATTTCCCAGTTCTTCCCAACCAAACTTTTCTTGCAACTCGGTAACCATTGTTGCCAATTTAATACCATGAAGGGGATTATTGGGTTGTTTCATAATATTTTAGGGCTTAACAAGGTTTATTTAAGGAATTGCGTTTAGATGTTTTAAAGCATTGGAAACCTATAGGTAAAAATAAAGAATGAATTAAATTCAAATACATTTAATCTTCAATTTCTGAGGCTATGGCAGCTATAATTATCTCTATATTTTCACGTAGTGGAATGTAGTACCCTTGTTGGGTGGTTCCTAAAATGGCTTGATAAAGAATAATATTGTTTTCAAAAGTGATAGCATTAAAAATTTCTTTGGCATCTTCATTAGTTGCAGTTAACAGCTCCTCATCTCCTTTACCAATAGCACCAAATATTTTTCGTAAACTTCCCGTTTGTACCACATGATCTGCCAATTTGGTTCTAAAACTTATTGCTCCTTCTTCTTGATTTTTTATCAGTTCCAATGCATTTTCGAAAGCGACTATTCTCTGCCGTAATGTATCATTGCTTAATTTACTTAGATTCCCAGAGGAGATAATATCGGATAAAACACCAGTATTTGGAGTATAAATAATTTCGTAACGCAGTGATTCCCCTAGGGCTATGCTAACTTCCTTTTCAGGAGTTTTTTGTAATTGTTTAGCATCAAATAGCGTTAATAGCTTTCCGAGCGAACCTACTAACTTTTCACTTTTAGCAATGTCTTTCTTTATAAGATGCAAATTGGTTGAGAATTCGGTATGCAAAGATGTTAAGTATGCCTGTTCCTCTTGTCGTAATTTTTTAGATGCGTTCCAATTGTTTACCTGTAAGGCTATTAAAATACCGATAACAACCAATACAATTTCTCCAATGGCATAGGCAAGATACTTAGTTACATTTCCTTGCGATAATAAGGTTTTACGAATTTTGCGAAAGATTTTGATCATCGTAGTATGGGAAGGTTAAACAATACATTAGGAATGTTTTAAAGATATGCAAAATAAGAATAACCGCTTGCTACATTTAAAGATCGCAACCCCATTGTTTTTCTCATTAAAAGGAACGAAAAAGTAAAGGGTATTACTTCGAATTTTCTAAGCCTTCAAAAACCAGCTGAATAAAGAGCTCTGTGGTAATAAATGTACCGTTCCATCGTTCTGCATAATCTGATAAAATCCCCGAATTTATCAATTCTTCCTTACTTCTTCCTGAGTTTTTGGCAGTAAGAATAATGTTCCTGGTTTCCTTGAGCATCATATGCAACTCCGCTACATCCGACTCCGTGGCAAGTGCTCCGTGTCCTGGGATGATAACCGTATCTGCATTCGCAATCGCCATAATTTTTTCTAAAACAGCAATCATTCCATCAATAGACCCCCCAGAATAGGCATCAATAAACGGAAAACCATAACGTACAAAGGTATCTCCGGTATGTAACACATTAGCATTCTTAAAATAAACTATTGCATCGCCATCCGTATGGGCCGCAGGGCCATGAATCATTTGAATCTCTTCATTATTCAAATGCATTTTAAAACCTTCTTCAAAGGTAATCACGGGCCATCCGGATTTTTCCATAGCCTTTACATTCCAACCAAAAGGAGTTATGGTATGATCTTCTTGAAGTCTTTTTCGAACATTTTCATGCGCAATAATTTGGGCAGCTGAACCAAAAGCTTCATTGCTTCCGGCGTGATCAAAATGCCAGTGCGTATTAAATACATATTTGATCGGTTGGGAGGTGATTTCCTTTACCGCATTTTTAATTTTATCGCCCAACTCACGATATTGATCATCTATCATGAATACGCCTTCAGCACCTACAAACAATCCAATGTTTCCGCCAGCACCTTGAAGCATGTAGATATTATCCGTAATCTTAGTGGATTTCATTTCAACCTTACTAAAATCTTGGGCTTTGGTTGTATTACATGCTAAGATTACAAGAAGGATTGCTAATACCTGTTTCATAAAAAGTGTCTTTAAGTAAATTATATTGCACTGCAATAGTACTAAAAAACGAGCCTATGACAAAGCCTTAGCAATGGTCCTTTTTAAACAAAAAACTCCCATTATCATTTATTCTTAAGATTGAAACGGCAAAAAGTGTTTGATTAAGGTATCATCACGAACTTAAGCAAGAAACTTTAATTAGATACATGCTGCTAACCAATCCCCAACTTCGCTGGTTTTGTATGCTTTACCACCATCAGCTAAATCTTCAGTAACAATACCTTTGGCCAGAGAGGTATTTACTGCGCTGCGAATTACTTCGGCTTCTTCCTTAAGATCCAAATCCTCAAATAGCATTGCTGCTGATAATACAGTAGCGAGAGGATTGGCAATATCTTTTCCTGCCGCTTGAGGGTAAGATCCATGTATGGGTTCATATAAGGATGTTTTTGTGCCTAAAGATGCAGAAGGCATTAACCCCATGGAACCAGATATTACGGAAGCTTCATCCGTTAAAATATCTCCAAACAAATTTTCCGTAATTAAGACATCATATGAATTAGGCCATTGCACCAAGCGCATGGCTACTGCATCTACAAATTCGTAAGAAACTTTAACCTCCGGATAATCACTTTCCATAGCCTGCACAGTTTCTCTCCATAATCGCGACGATTCTAATACATTAGCTTTATCTACACAACAGAGTTTTTTGGAACGTTTCATTGCCATCTCAAATCCCTTTTTTGCCAACCGTTGCACTTCGGCACGGGTATATGTACAGGTGTCATAGGCCGTATTTCCATTGTCTTCGCGACCTCTTTTTCCAAAGTAAATTCCTCCCGTAAGTTCTCTCAAAAAAATAAGATCTGTACCTTCAATACGTTCCTGTTTTAAAGGAGACTTATCAATTAAAGAGGGGAAAGTAAAAGTTGGTCTTACATTGGCAAACAAACCCAATTTTTGACGCATTTTCAGTAGTCCCTGTTCGGGACGTACTTTCGCAGAAGGATCATTATCGAAACGTGGGTGACCTATAGCTCCAAACAAAACAGCATCTGCTGCTTCGCAAATAGCATGGGTTTCATCTGGATAGGGTTCTCCAACTGCATCAATGGCTGCAGCACCTGTTAATGCCGGTGTCCAATTAATAGTGTGATCAAATTTTGTAGCGACAGCATTACATACTTTAACGGCCTGATCTATTACTTCAGGACCTATACCATCTCCCGCTAATAGCGCTATGTTTAATTTCATTAGTTGCTAATTTAATTTTTGATTTAGATAATATTCAACATTTTTTCTGTGGCTTTTATGGCGGAAACCGTCTGATCAGAATCCAAACCTCTAGTAGTAAAATCTTTTCCTTCTCGTGCCCATGTGATCACCGTTTCGCATAGGGCATCAGAATTACTCCCTGGTGGAATCCGAACTGCATAATCGACCAATTCAGGAAGTACAGTTTTTTGTGATGCATACACTTTATGTAGCGCATTCATGAAGGCATCAAACTGTCCATCTCCTTGCGCATGTTCCTCAAAAGGTTTGCCTTCTATTTCCACGGCAACCGTTGTAGAGGGTTTCAGCCCCTTAGAATGCGTAAGTACATAGGAAGTAACTATAACCTTTTGTTCATAGGAATTACTGTCTAAAACATCCGAAATAATAAATGGAAGATCATCTTTAGTAACTTTTTCTTTTTTATCACCCAAGGCGATAATACGCTGCGTGACTTTCTTTAGTTCATCATCATTAAGGGTTAAACCAAGTTCTTGCAGATTTTTTAGAATATTAGCTTTTCCTGAAGTTTTACCTAAGGCATATTTGCGCTTTCTTCCAAAGCGTTCTGGTAATAAATCGTTGAAGTATAAGTTCTTTTTACTGTCTCCATCTGCATGAATTCCGGCAGTTTGTGTAAATACGTTATCACCAACGATAGGTTTATTTGCCGGGATTCCGAAACCAGTAAAAGCAGACACTAATTTACTAACCTTGTATAATGAGGGTTCTTGAACACTGGTGTGCAGATCCGGCATAAAATCATTCATTACAGCTATAACACTTGCTAATGGGGCATTACCTGCACGTTCTCCCATACCATTTACGGTAAGGTGTAGTCCATGACATCCAGCTTTTAATGCTTCCATTACATTGGCAACACTTAAATCATAGTCGTTATGCCCATGAAAATCGAAATGTAAATTTGAGTAACGTTGTACAATTTTCGAGATAAAGTCAAAAGTTTCAGTATGCGTTAAAATACCCAAGGTATCCGGTAGCAAAATTCTACGGATGGGTTGCGTAGCTAGAAAATCTAGAAAATCAAATACATATTCTTGTGAATTACGCATACCATTACTCCAATCTTCCAAATAAATGTTAGAAGCAATGTCGTGCTGTTGGGCAGCGGCTATAACAGCCCCTATCTCAGAAAAATGTTCTTTAGGAGTTTTCTTTAGCTGATAGGTAAGGTGATTTAGCGAACCTTTGGTTAATATATTTTGGACTTTAGCCCCAGCTTTTTGCATCCAATCGATTGAAATACCACCATCTACAAAACTCAAAATCTCTACACGATCTTCATAGCCTTCTGCTATGGCCCATTCCATAATTTGTTTTACCGCGTCAAATTCACCTTCAGAAACTCGAGCAGAAGCCACCTCTATACGGTCTACTTTAAGTTCTTGAAGTAAAAGTTTTGCTAAAGTCAACTTTTCAGAAGCGGAAAACGATACTCCAGAGGTCTGTTCACCATCCCTAAGGGTGGTATCCATTATTTCAATTTTTCTTGCCTTCATTGGATAAGGTACAGGCGCTATTTACTAACGCATAATCGATTGCTTAGTTAACTCTTATAATGGTGTAGTTTGCGCAAAAACTTTAATGTCGTCCTTAATGTTTAATAGGTAATCAATATCATCAAAACCGTTCAACATATTAGACTTTTTGTAGGCATTAATATCAAAATTTTCTTGAAGCTCCGTGCCTACGAGGGTAATAGTTTGCGCATTAAGATCCACTTTCAGTTCTGTTTCTGGATTTGCTGCAATAGCATCAAAAATTTGCTGAAGAAAATCGGCACTTACCTGCACTGGAAGTACGCCAATATTAAGGCAATTATTTCTGAAAATATCAGCAAAAAAGCTGGAAACAACACAGCGAAATCCATAATCATAAACTGCCCATGCGGCATGTTCACGTGAGGAACCCGATCCGAAGTTTTTTCCACCTACTAATATTTTACCGCTATAGCTGGAATTGTTCAAAACAAAATCGTTCTTGGGAGTGTTATCCGCGTTATAACGCCAATCTCTGAATAGGTTATCTCCAAACCCTTTGCGTTCTGTTGCCTTGAGGAATCGAGCAGGAATGATCTGATCAGTATCTACATTTTCTATAGGAAGTGGTACTGCGCTACTTGTAAGGATATCAAATTTATCGTAAGCCATTTTCTTAATTTCAATTGTGAGTTCTACGTATGGTTTTATACCAATTCTTCTTGCATTAATTCTCGTGGGTCTGTTACTTTTCCTGTAATTGCTGCTGCTGCAGCCACTAACGGACTGGCTAAAAGCGTGCGAGATCCAGGTCCCTGACGTCCTTCAAAATTTCGATTTGAAGTGCTTACTGCATATTTTCCAGGAGGAATTTTATCTTCATTCATGGCTAAACAGGCTGAACATCCAGGTTCCCTAAGTTCAAATCCAGCTTCATGTAGTAAATCAAGAATACCTTCTTCTTTTATGGCTTCTTCCACACGGTGTGAGCCCGGTACGAGCCATGCGGTAACATGAGCGGCTTTTTTTCTTCCTTTAACAATAGAGGCAAAGGCTCTAAAATCTTCGATACGACCATTGGTACAGCTTCCCAGAAAAACAAAATCAATAGGCTTTCCTATCATTGTATCTCCTTCAGCAAAATCCATGTAATTCAAAGATTTTTTATACGTTGCTACTCCACCTTCTAATTTTTCAGCTAATGGAATGTCATTTTTAATACCCATCCCCATACCAGGATTAGTTCCATAGGTTATCATGGGTTCTATAGTTGCTGCATCAAAAGCAATTTCCTTATCGAAAACAGCATCAACATCAGTGACTAAAGTCTCCCAATACGCCATTGCTTTATCCCAAGCATCACCTTTTGGGGTAAACTCTCGATCTTTTATGTAATCAAAGGTTTTATCATCCGGAGCAATCATTCCACCCCGTGCTCCCATTTCTATACTTAGGTTACAAACTGTCATGCGACCTTCCATCGACATATTTTCAAAAACATCGCCAGCATATTCTACAAAATACCCTGTTGCACCAGAGGTAGTCAATTGCGAAATAATAAAAAGAGCGACATCCTTTGCGGTAACTCCTTTATCTAACGCTCCATTAATTGTAATACGCATGCGCTTTGGCTTAGGCTGCATAATGCATTGACTAGCCAAAACCATTTCAACTTCAGAAGTACCAATGCCAAACGCAATGGCACCAAACGCTCCATGGGTCGACGTATGTGAATCTCCACATACAATAGTAGCGCCAGGAACAGTAATTCCATTTTCAGGGCCAATTACATGAACAATACCATTTTTTTCATGTCCCAACCCCCAATATCTGATGTTGTGTTTTTTGGCATTGTCTTCCAAAGCCTGCAATTGATTGGCCGATAAAGGATCTTTTACCGGAAGATGCTGATTAATGGTAGGCGTATTGTGATCTGCTGTTGCAAAGGTTCTATCTGGATAAATTACCTCAATATTTCTGTTTTTAAGACCTAAAAAAGCAACGGGACTCGTTACCTCGTGAATAAGATGTCGGTCAATAAATAGCACGTCAGGACCATTTTCTATTTTTTTAACTACATGGGAATCCCAAACTTTATCAAATAGTGTTTTTTTCATCTTAAATATGCTAAACTTTTGGTACCACCTTGACTAAGGTTATACTGCATTGATTTTTTCAAAATAATTACAATCTAAGCAAAAGTAAAAAACACTTAAATTTTGAGAAATTACCTCCAATAAGATTACGATGTTCAACAAGGTTTAAAGAATTGTAAGTATCAACTTATCAGTATGTTACCATGGGCTTATAGCGAAAAAAAAATGTTAACAAACAGTTTAACAAGACAACTTAAGACTTTAACATTACCGTAACGGTAAACTATAAGCAGTATTCCTAATTTTAGGCGTTAAAATTAATCTAACTGATATTTAAAATTAATCACATGAAACAATTCAACTTTAAAGCTAGTTTAGGAAGCGCTTTGCTGTTTTTTCTAGTATTTACAATCTCTCTTAGCGCTCAGCTTACAACTCCAGCGAGTAGTCCGGAAGCGGAGGTTATGCAACGTGTAGGGATTACTGATATTACCATTCACTACAACAGACCTTATACTAAAGGAAGAGAAATTTGGGGAAAATTAGTGCCCTATGGATTTAATAATTTAGGTTTTGGAACGGCAACTGCAGCACCCTGGAGATCTGGTGCTGATTACAATACAACGATTGCATTTACGCATGATGTTAAGTTAGAAGGAAATGATATCAAAGCTGGAAAATATGCTTTGTTTTTTGCACCTGAAGAAAACGGAGATGTTACGGTAGTACTTTCTACCAATACCACATCTTGGGGAAGTTATTTTTATGATGAAAAAGAAGATGCTTTACGATTTAAAGTAAAACTAAAAGATATTGAAAATCATTACGAAATGCTTACCTATTCCTTTGATACCGCAGATGCTACCAGTACTGTGGCTACTTTAAAATGGGCTAAAAAGGAAATTCCTTTTAAAATAGAAGTTGACGTAAAGAAAACAGTAATGGAAGGTATTGCAAATGATTTGCGAAACCCTACAGGTTTTCAACAATCAACTTGGGATCAGGCTGCTAACTATGCCTACAATGCTGGAGAGTTAGACAAAGCATTGGAATGGGTAAACTCTTCTATCAGTGGATGGTTCTTTAGTAAAGAAACCTTTACAAACTTATCGTTAAAATCACGAATCCTTCAGAAACAAGGAAACGCAACAGAAGCAAGTGCTTTATTAGACAAGGCCATCGCATTAGGATCTAATAGAGAAGTTTATAACGCAGGTACCCAGCTTATTGCTGCAGGAAATAAAGACAAAGCGCTAAGTGTTTTAAAAGCTAATGCAAAGAAAAACAAAGGAGAGTTCCCAAGTAATTATGGGTTAGCTAGAGCTTACTCTGCAAAAGGGGATTTTAAAAATGCTATAAGGTCTATAAATAAGTCGATGCAGGCTGCTCCGGCTAATTTTAAACCAAGATTAGAAGCAAGCTTGGAAAGACTAAAAAAAGGAGAAGATATTAATCAATAAAACCGAATACTTCACCTAGAAAAGGATACTTAATTTGAATTGGGTATCCTTTTTTTATTTAGCTTATGTAGTTCCATATGGTTTTGTGTTTTACCACTTGGGCATAGCTATAGCGTAATACTGCATTCTTCTCTAAGGCCAATGAAGGATCTTCACGAAGTATCTTTTGGGCATAAAATCGTGCAGTTTTAAGAATATCATTATCCTTAACAATATCGGCAATTTTAAGTGCTAAAATTCCACTTTGTTGAGTACCCATAAGATCTCCGGGACCTCGAAGTTTTAAATCTACTTCAGCAATTTCGAAACCGTCGCTGGTGCGTACCATCGTTTCAAGCCGCGTTTTACTGTCTTGGGATAACTTAAAACTGGTCATTAAAATACAATAGCTCTGATCTGCGCCTCTGCCCACACGTCCTCTAAGTTGATGTAGTTGTGAGAGTCCAAAACGCTCTGCACTTTCAATAATCATTACAGAAGCGTTAGGAACATTTACACCCACCTCAATAACGGTAGTAGCAACCATAATTTGTGTTTCTCCTTTGACGAAACGCTGCATTTCAAAATCTTTTTGCTCAGATTTCATTTGTCCATGCACAATAGAGATCTGATATTCCGGTTGCGGAAATTCCCGAACGATACTTTCATAACCGTCCATTAAATCTTTATAATCTAAGGCCTGCGATTCTTGAATTAACGGGTATACAACATACACTTGATGTCCCTTTTTGATTTCGTTTCGAATAAAACCAAAAACCTTTAAGCGATTAGTATCGTATCGATGCACTGTTTTTATCGATTTTCTACCGGGCGGAAGTTCATCAATAACAGAAATATCCAAATCCCCATAGAGACTCATTGCTAATGTTCTAGGGATTGGCGTAGCCGTCATTACTAAAATATGCGGCGGGTTGTGATTCTTTTTCCATAATTTAGAACGCTGCGCAACACCAAAGCGATGTTGTTCATCAATAATTGCTAGTCCTAGATTTTTGAAAACAACCTTATCTTCAAGTATGGCATGTGTTCCAATTAAGATATGCAAGTCTCCATTTTCCAATTCGGCATGAATTCGTTTCCGTTCCGATTTTTTGCTAGATCCGGTAAGTAACGCAATACTAATATCAAGCTTTCCAAGTAGTGCTTTGAGGCCCTGAAAATGCTGTACAGCCAATATTTCTGTTGGCGCCATAAGACAACCTTGAAAGTCATTGTCTATGGCAATCAATAAGGTCATCAAGGCGACAATAGTTTTTCCAGAACCAACATCACCTTGTAACAATCGATTCATTTGCGCATTACTCCCCAGATCTCCCCGAATTTCTTTGATAACTCTTTTTTGAGCACTGGTTAATTCAAAAGGGAGGTGATTGGCATAAAAATCATGAAACAACGTGCCTACCTGATCAAACGGGAACCCTTTAATTTTACGCTTTCTATTAATATTCTTACTAATAAGTTGCAGTTGTACGTAAAATAGCTCTTCAAACTTTAATCGAAACTGCGCTCTTGCCAATAATTGTTGACTCTTAGGAAAATGGATATTGAAAAGAGCTTCACTCTTTGAAATTAGTTTTAATTCCTCCAAAAGATCCGAGGATAGGGTTTCTCGAAAAACCCCTTTCGTTTCCAGAAATAATTGTTGGTTTAGCTTATGTATTACGCGATTGGTAATCCCGCGGTTTGAGAGTTTTTCCGTTGAAGGGTAGATAGGTTGCATTGCAATTCGCGTGCTCTTTTCATGATCTGCTAACAACTCCATCTCCGGATGTGGCATAGAGAAAGCTCCCCCGAACCAATTCGTTTTTCCAAACACAACATAAGGGGTATTTAACTTTAGCTGCTCCTGAATCCATTTTTGTCCACGAAACCATACAAGTTCCAATTGTCCGGTATCATCAACAAAGGTTGCAACCAGACGTTTGCCCTGTTTTTGTGGAACTGTTTTTAAGTGGACTATTTTTCCAATAATCTGTACATCGGCACTACTGCGTTGTAACTGATTAATTCTATAGTATCGGGTTTTATCTAAATATCGATTTGGAAATAAATTAATAAGATCTTGATAGGTATGCACTCCGAGTTCAGACGCTAGTGTTTCTGCCCGATTAGGACCAACTCCTTTAAGATAAGCAATTGGGGTTTGCAAAAAATTAGCATTCATAGGACTAAAATAGTGCTTCAAGCATACAACTGCAACAACCAATTTTCTTATTTTGGTGCAACTTTTGATTTAGAGTCTTTATGAACTTATGCTTGGGTATTCTTTTTATGATAAGTTCCCTTTTGGGTTTTGGTCAACAGCAGGCTAAAATAGATGTCATTAAAGGCGAAATTGAAGTATATCCGCAACCCTATACAAAAAGTATAGAAGGCACTGTTCAGTATACCATAAAGATTTTAGAGAACATAGATTCCCTTTTTTTAGATGCACAACAAATGCGCTTTACCAAAGTCGCATTGAACGGAACCGAGATTGCGTATAAAAATGACGGGCAGAAATTGATAATTTCATCTCACTTTAAAAAAGGAAACAGTTACAATTTAAAAGTTGCATACGAAACTACGCCCAAACAGGCTTTATATTTTATAGATTGGGATGATGAAATCAAAACAAATGACCAGATTTGGACGCAAGGCCAGGGAAAATATACTAGCCATTGGTTGCCCAGTTTTGATGATATGAATGAGAAAGTCATTTTTAGTATTACGGTTACCTGTGATCCCAAATACAGTGTTGTAGCCAACGGTAATTTGGAAAAAACAAAAGTAGATGACGGTTTGAAACACTGGCAGTATAGAATGGAAAAGCCCATGAGCAGTTACCTGTTGGCTTTTACTGTTGGAATTTATGATAAAAAAACAACGACTGCTGCAAGTGGAATTCCCTTAGAATTATATTACTACCCAGCAGATAGTACCAAAGTTGAATACACCTATAGGCATACCAAAACAATGTTTGATTTTCTGGAGGCGGAAATAGGCATTGCCTATCCCTGGCAAAATTACAAGCAAATTCCGGTAAAAGATTTTCTATATGCGGGGATGGAGAATACAGGAACCACTATTTTCTCTGATTCGTATATGGTAGATGCTGTTGGTTTTAACGATAAGAACTATATAAATGTTAATGCGCATGAATTGGCGCATCAGTGGTTTGGAAACTTAGTAACCGAAGTTGATAGTAAATCCCACTGGTTGCATGAAGGCTTTGCAACCTATTATGCGCTTCTTGCTGAAGGTGAAGTTTTTGGAGAAGATGAGTTTTATTGGAAACTATACAGCTCTGCCTTAATACTTCATGAACAATCTAAGCGGGATAAGGGGCAACGCCTAACGGACCCGAAAGCAAGTAGTCTTACTTTTTACGAAAAAGGTGCTTGGGCATTATATGCACTGCGAAAAAGGGTGGGGGATAGTTCATTTAAAAAAGGAATTAAAACCTATCTTCAAGATTTTGCATATACCAATGTAACCGTTACAGATTTCATGGGAGTAATGGAAAATGTTAGTGGTATGGATTTAAGTGCATTTCGGGAGTTATGGCTAGAACAGGAGGCATTCCCGTATGAAGTGGGTATGCGATATTTGAAGGCTGATAATGGGGCTTTACGATCCCTTATAGCCTTAGAAGAAAAGTTGATGGATAACGAAGGAAAGGAAACTACTTATTTAGAAGCTTATTTAACCGAAACTACTTCCGACAAAATAAAGGGTCATCTCATAAAAAAGTACAGCACAAAATTGACCTCTAGTTTTTTGTTAAATAACCTGCTGAGCGATGGAATATATACGCGGCAAGCACTTAGTTTTGCTGTAGATAGTATTCCACAAACCGCAAAAAGTAAGTTTGAGACCCTATTAAACGACAAAAGTTATAGTACGCAAGAGAATGCATTGTATAAATTATGGGTAGCTTTTCCGGAAGACAGAGCTACGTATTTAAATAAAAGTGCTGTAGTAATTGGGCTTAAGAATAGAAGTTTTAGAATGCTATGGTTAGCCCTTGCACTTTTAACCGAAGGTTACAACGAGGTAGATAAACCGGGATATTATAGCGAATTAAGTGGATATTCAAATAAGCGTTACCATTTCGAAGTAAGACAGTTGGCACTACAATGGCTTTCAAGTACATTTCAATTATCCGATACCAATTTAAAAGACCTTATAAATGCTACCCAACATCACAGTTGGCAATTTAAAAAATATGCCCGTGGCGTATTGAAAGAAATTATGGAAGATATGGGCTATCGGAATAGAATAATTAATATGAAGGCTACCTTAACCGGTACAGAACAAAACTATATAGAAAATTTAATAGCAACAGAATGAGAGCAATGGTAATTTCAGGAGGCGGTAGTAAGGGCGCATTTGCAGGAGGTGTTGCGCAATACCTTATTGAGGAGCTTAACTATTCGTACGACCTTTTTTTAGGAACTTCTACTGGAAGTTTGCTGATTTCTCATTTAGCCTTAGGTAAAATTGCAAAAATAAAAGACGTCTATACTTCAGTAAATCAGAAGAGTATTTTTAATAACTGCCCCTTTGTTATCAAAGAAAAACACGGCGTTGAGAGCATTAGTATCAACCATTTTAATGTGTTGAAGAGTTTCTTAAAAGGAAATAAAACTTTTGGTGAGAGTCATAATTTATTAAAACTCATAAAAAGAACAGTTACCGAAGAGGAATATAAAATTCTTAAAGATGGTCCTATTGATATTGTAGCTACCGTATCTAACTTATCATTAAATCAGGTAGAATATAAATCTATCAATGATTTCAGTTATGAGGAGTTTTGCGAATGGATTTGGATTTCCAGCAATTACACCCCTTTTATGTCTTTAGCCAAAAAGAACGGTTGCGAGTATGCAGATGGCGGTTTAGGTTGCATTGTTCCTATTGAAGAAGCGATTAAACGCGGAGCAACAGAAATTGATGCAGTAATTCTCCATACCGAGGTAAATCACTTAAATCGGATGCCTTCAAGAAATGTTTTTTCTTTAATGACTTCGATGTTTGCCTTTATGTTAGATCGAATCGAGTTTCAGAATATCCGGATCGGAAAATTTGTGGCCAACCACAAGGGCGCAATAATTAATTTTTATTATACGCCAACGGTTTTAACTACAAACGCCTTGGTTTTTAATGAAAAACGCATGGCAGATTGGTGGGAGAGAGGATATGGTTATGCTAAAGATAAAAACACAGAGGTCAATCAAATTGATTTGGATCTTGAAAGCTAAAACAAGCCTACCATAAATCAGCGATTTCTTTTTTCACAAAAGATAGTGCGGTAGTAGAAGGAGATTGTTTCTCCATACTCTGATTTAGAATATCTTCCCGAAGTTTATCTGCAGAATCGGTTTCGCTCATTCCAGCTTTTCGAATAGCTTGAATTGTAGCGTTTTTTGCTGCTTTAATGATGTTCCAGCATTCGTCTGTCATATAAATTTGTTGGGATAAATTATGATCAAACTCGTTCTCAATACTTTTAATGAGAAGGTTTTCATAGGTGCTCTTTTCAGTAGATTTTGGAGATACACGAACTACTAAACTCGGTAATGCAATACGTTCTAAAAAAAGTACCATACGTTCATACGCTTGCAAACGAATAGGTAGGGTATCTTTTTGCGAATCTTTATGCAGCAAAAACCTGCGACGCCCTTCTTCATTGCGGGTGTGTAATCGAAAGAAATAAAAAGCGACTACTCCGGTGACTACAGCTGGCAATAAATAGGCAAATAATTGTAAAATCTGATCCCCACTCATAATTTTATATTTTAGTTAGTTGGTATGTTGGTTATGGATTTAAACGCAGGTTTTATTTAAAAATTATACAAAACTTTGCAAAATCACTTTTAGCAAATATGAAAATAGGAATACTTAAAAAAACAATACTGATGTTACTTCTTTTAAGCATTTCATCTTGTGGCGTATTTGTTAAAAAACCTATACATACACCAAGACAAAATGTGAATGGGAATTTATTGAAAACACGTTTTGTTTATAGTGATGAGAAAGAGAATTACATCGACCAAAGAATACATAAAAGTTCGCAAAACATTGTAGTTATGCTCCATGGTTTAGGCGCACATGCAGGGAGTTTTGATCATATTCAAGATTACTTGTATACAAATGGTGTCTCCTCCTTAGCACTAGATTTACGAGGTTTTGGACATTGGAAGGAAAAAAGGGGGGATCTCAAAAATATAGGAGTACAACTTAACGATATTCATGAAGTGATTTTAGGTTTAAAACAAGAACATCCAAGGGCAAAGATTGTATTGCTGGGGGAGAGCTTGGGTTCTTCTTTATCGCTATGGTATGCTAGCTTATATCCTGATGCGATAGATGGACTAATAATTACCAGTTTGGTCACCACATCTAGTGGGAATAAGGTAAAAGCAGGTACGGTTTTTAGAACCTTATTTTCTTATACCTTTAATCCAGCACATCCGGTTCGCTTGAGTTTTGACCCGAGTTTATATACTACAAATACGGACTGGTATACTACAGATACCTTAAGTACACGAAAAATCAGCCCCAGATACCTGCTTCAGGCCAATCGGGTGATTAAAAATTCCAGAACACAACTTTGCGACATTGCAATGCCCATTTTTGTTTTACAAGGGGGGGCGGATGTGTTATCTACTAAAGAAAGTATGACGAAAATTTTAGCAAACTGCACTTCTTCAAACATACAATATGCATATTATCCTAAAATAAAACACAGTATTGTAAATGATTTGCATAGAAAGGAAGCTTTTGAGGCTATTAAGCAGTGGTTGCATAAAAGTTTGTAGCGAATCCTCTCAGCTATTTAGCAAAACAAATTCCAAATTTAACGAATAAGAATAATTCTCCTTTTTGATATAAGGGATAAATACGTTATTTTTAAGTAAAAAAGTATTAAATACGATATTTTCACAGGTAATAATAGATTTTTAAAAATGAATTGATAAAAATTTAAAATTTAACAATTAATTATTTTCTATATAAATAAAATATTCTACATTTATATAGAATTTAAATTACATCATTCTTTATGCTGGTGATGTACTATAACCAAAAATCGTAATACTCATGAAAGAAAATATCCGATTAAGTTTTCCCTAAAAATTTTATACATCATAATTATAAATTTTAGTAAGGGTTAAAAGAAGTTTTAACCCTTTGGGTTAGGTTTTACAGATTGATACCCAATTGACCTATAAATATTGCTAGTAAATACTATGCAAAAGGGCACCCTTCATGTCTAATTCTAAGATGTTGAAGGATATAAATACCATTTAAATTAATTAAACCATATCAGTTCATAATATTATGAAAAACCTATTTATCTTTTTATCCATACTAGTTGGGTTTCATGCTTATGGACAAAGTCCATGTTCTCCTGTAACTACATTGGATTGCGGCGATCTCGCGGTTGCTCTTCCACTTACCTTAGATTTTAACACCTCACCTTCAAATACTCTTGTTGATGCAGCGGGTAATGGCACAGGTTTTACTATTGTCTTAGAACATTCGGAAGTTAGAAGAAGTGGAGATCTTTCAATATCCAATCCAAATACTAATGGTTATGAATCTTCACTCTTAACCTTAGGAAATAATGTATTGCAATTAACATCACAAGGAGGGATAGCTTTTTTGGATCCTCCAGCGAGTCATAATAACAACAATCAAATTAATACGCTGGGCGTGGGGCTTTCGGGAATATCTTCTGAGATAATTGTAAAAGCCAAGCTTCTGGACATAAGAACGGGGAGTGGTGCAGCGCAAGCTGGAATATGGTTTGGTTATGATGAAGATAACTTTGTAAAACTTAGTGTAACAAACAATAACAATATAGAATTAAGAGTAGAATCTGGAGGATTGTCGTCTTCCAATGATTTTATAGTAGCAGACACTGGAGCTTTTGCTCAGGATGTTGTTTTAGAATTGGTGTTAAATCCAAATACACTAGTGGTTGATGCAAATTATACCGTTGGAACTAACCTTAAAGTTTTACTAGGAACTTTAGCTATACCAGCTGATTATTTCACAGGAAGAACGCTAGGGAATGAAAATATGACTTTTGCTGGAATTTATACCACAGACCGAGGTGGAGCAGAATTTATTGCAAGTTTTGACAACTTTAGTGTTGAAGGAGAAACCGCGACAGCTACTAATCCAAGTTCAGGAGGTTCAAGTGTTTGGAATCAATCCAATACAGATATCTACTTTAACAGCGGGAATGTAGGGATCGGAACTTCTGCTATAACAGCCAACTTGCATTTAAGCGGAGGTGATAATGATAGTGAGCTTTTAATTGAGGCAGATACTAATAATTCATCTGGAGAAGATAATAACCCTTGGATTACACTATCACAGGATAGTGGTTTTGTTAAAGGTTTTATAGGTCTTATTGGAAACCCAAATACTGCGCCCCACGTAATTAAATACCCTAGATACGAAAGTGCTTCGCAACCTCAAGCCACAGATTACCCTGGGACTTTAGCTAACTATATGCTTCTTGGTATGAATAATAGTGAAGGAGTTCAATTAGGGTCTAAAGGAAATGTTCGTTTAACCGTTCATCACAATGGTAATGTGGGCATTGGCACTAACAATCCAGACGCTCCCTTAGCTGTAAGTGGTAGAATCCATGCAGAAGAGGTAAAAGTAGATCTTTCTGTTCCCGGTCCTGATTATGTTTTTAAAACAGATTATGAGCTAAAGTCTTTAGAAGAGGTGCAACGCTACATTAAAGAAAATGGACACTTGCCTAATATTCCTTCGGCCAAAGAAATGGAAACCAATGGAATTGATCTAGGCGCCATGGAAATGAAGCTTCTCGAGAAAATAGAAGAGTTAACGCTTTATATACTTCAGTTACAGGAAAAATTCACAAAACTGGAAAGTCAAGTTAGAACAAAACATGAATAAGCTTCACTTTAATAATTAGTGATATTAAACTGAATTTACAAATCCAAAAATGATACAATATGAAAACTCAACAAAAAAAATTAGTATTTATTAAAAAAGGTAGTTATCGAATTAAGGCAATGCTATTCCTAGGGATTCTTTCGCTATTCCTATCTATTAAAGGGCATGGGCAAAATAACATTAATATTACTTCATGGATTGCTGGCAATTCGGCAGTACCATCTGGATTTACAAATTTAGGCGCTGCCAGTCAAAATAATAGAATTCAAACTACTGGTCCCTTTGGCGTTCCGGTTGCAGTTTGGGAGGCTACAAGCGATGGTTCGTCGAATTTTAATGCTGGTTTTCAACATATTGGAGTTACGGTGAATACCGACACGACTTATAGGATCTCATATTGGTTAAAGGCTTCAGGTTCTAATAGTTGTAATTCTCGGAACAGAGCGGGGTTTACTTCAATTCCTCAGATAATTAAATTGGATGGAGGTAGTACAAGCTCTCCTGAGACCCTTAAAGCCACACTACCAAACGGAGATTGGTTTTTGGTGGTCGGATATATTCATCCAAGCAATTATTCAGGTGGAAATACGGGAGGGGTATATAATATATCAAATGCTAACCCTACCATTCCTGTAACGTCCCTGACAACTGTAGATTATCGTTTTCCTGCAAATACTAGTACTGCTACCATTAAATTACGCAGTTTTATGTACAATTGTAATGCTGGAAATACCCAGTTAATATATGAACCTCGCTTTGAAGCAGTAAATGAAAACATGCCAACTATAGCTGCATTATTGACAGGGCAAAGTGATGGGGGAGATTCTACGCCTCCTTCTGTACCTAGTTTAAATACTATAAGCACTTTTACGCACAATACAGCTACCTTAAATTGGAGTGCTTCAACCGATAGTGAAACTAATATAGATCATTATGTAGTATCCCGTGATAACGGAGCAGAAGAGATTAATGTTGGAAATACACTCGATTATACTGCTACGGGATTAACACCTGAAACCCAATATTCTTTTAGAGTAAGGGCGGTAAATGGAATTGGTCTTGAATCAGTAAATAGTAATGTTGAACTGGTAACTACTACCTCAGATCAAGGAACTCCAGGAGGCGAACCCACTTCTAGTCTATGGGCGATATCTGGTAATAACGCTTATTACAATGCTGGGAATATAGGGATAGGTACTGCAACCCCCGCAGGTAAATTGCATGTCTCAGCGGGAACTTCTGGAGTATCTCCTCATAGTTTTTCTGATATAACCATGGAGAATGATGATCATGCTATGATTTCTATTTTAACTCCAAACTCCAAAAATGGCTATTTCGCTTTCGGTGATCAAAATGACAATTATGTTGGTGGTATTCGATATAACCACAGTATTAATGATATGACTTTTGTAGTAAATAATTCTTCATCACACATGGTAATTAAAAACAATGGTAACGTCGGCATAGGAACTACGGCGCCCGATGCCAAACTTGCTGTTAGCGGCAGAATCCATGCAGAAGAGGTAAAAGTAGATCTTTCTGTTCCCGGTCCTGATTATGTTTTTAAAACAGATTATGAGCTAAAGTCTTTAGAAGAGGTGCAACGCTACATTAAAGAAAATGGACACTTGCCTAATATTCCTTCGGCCAAAGAAATGGAAACCAATGGAGTGGATTTGGGAACTATGGAAATGAAGCTTCTGGAAAAAATCGAAGAGCTCACGCTGTATATCTTAGAACAAGAGAAGCGTATTGAAGCCTTAGAAAAAAGTAAAAAATAATCCTAAGCAGTTTGTACCATGAAAAAATCAAAAACAATAAGTAAAGCACATAAAAACTGGGCATATATTACTTATATATTGCTTGCGATATGTCTACTAGGTTACCATACAGGATCTGCACAACAAGGTTTCCCAACGAACCCTACGCAGATCAATGAGATTCCTCCATCGCCTACGGTGTGGGAGTTTGAAAAATACGGAAATTACCCTGTTAGTATGCATACCGGAGTTCCAAATATTTCAATACCAATTACCACAGCACAGTCAGGTGCAATACAAGTCCCTATTTCACTCAATTATCATGCTTCTGGTATAAAAGTAGATCAAAAAGCTTCGTGGGTTGGTTTAGGATGGACGCTTAATGCAGGAGGCAAAATCACCAGAACGGTAAGAGGAGCTGTGGATGAAAAGGTTGGTGTAGGTTATATCGAAACCCAGTATCAAACAACAAGCAGTTTAGATCCTACCACCGATTACTATGTCATTGAAGAAATGATGAATGGAAACAAAGATTCTGAACCCGATATTTTCAATTATGATTTTATGGGGTATTCCGGCAAGTTTGTATTTAATCGGGCTGCGAATCGTGCAAATGCTACAATTGCATTAATTCCCTATAATGATCTTAAGATTACTCCTGTATTTACTGGGAATCAAATAAGTTCTTTTACCATTATGACTCCTGAAGGCATAGAAGCTGAATTTGATTATCCCGAAACAGCATCCGACCCCAGAACAGGGGGATTTCTTGGAAATCATACAATTACTTCAAATAATGTGTGGCACCTAAAGAAACTGACAGCTCCCAATGGTTTTGATGAGATTACTTTTGAATATAAACTCATAGGTACAGTATTGGATGAACGCTATACGGAATCAGAAAGTGTAAATTATCCTGACCCCTGTAATTACAGCAACCATACCTTTAGTTCAACATTAACAAGTTCAGGAACTTTTTATGGTGGAGTTAAACGTATTGAAAAGATCACCTATAAAAACGGATATATCCTGTTTGATTCCTCTGCTGATAATAGAATTGATGATCCGGATGATGAAGGGCTTCGATTGGATGAAATTAGAATCTACTCAGGTACTCCAACAAATCCCAAACATATCAAAACTTTCGAACTTAATTATGGTTACTTTGGAACGATCCCTGCAGCAAATGAATATAAGGTACGTTTAAAATTGCAGGAAGTAGACGAAGTAGCCCCCGATGGTTCTCGTAATAATCCACATCAATTTACCTATAAGGAATTAGGTGTTTACGCTTTACCAGATCGTCTTTCTAGATCTCAAGATTATTGGGGCTATGACAATGGGCGATCCAATGCATCTCTGGCACCAAAGTATTTGGCAAGCCACCCCAATGGTGGACAATCTTTTTTCATCGGGGATGCTGATAGAGACCCTAACCCAATTCATACGCAATCGGGAATGATTCAAAGAATTACCTATCCAACCCTAGGGTATACAGAATTTGAGTTTGAAAATAATACCGTAACGGTTATGGAAGCAGGATCTTCGGTGCAGCATACTGCTGGCGGGCTCAGAGTAAAAGAAATTACAAGTTTTAATTCAGATGGTAGTGAAGCATGGACTAAGGCCTATGAATATACCCAACCTAATGATCCTACAAAATCATCAGGGGTATATAATGGTAACGCGTTTATTTCTCCAGAAGATTTTTTTAGCACAAAAGAATATCATTTTAACTATTACGGTAATCCAGGAACTAGTTGTGGTAGTCATCAGGGCGGAGCTGAACATTATATTCAAACACTTAATGCAGGTATTTCATCAGCTACGGCTATGGCTAATAATTATGCCACCGTTTTTTATAGTGCGGTTAAAGAATATAATGGTAGCGTTAATAATCATGAAGGTTACAAATGGTACCACTATGCAGATACGAAGGATTACTTTTCTATTCAGGGTTCAGGGGCTCTTTCTTTTAATATTGATCGTAGCTGGGATCGTGGGCAGTTGCTATTAGAAGAAACTTTTGAGAATGGTAATAGTACGCCAATCGCAACTACTACCAATGTTTATGAAGAGATATTTGTACAAACTGCGGTATCTGGGTTTAAACCTGCTACACTATTTAATGTAGAACATATTGGTTTTTTACCCACAGCTTCAACCAATATTCCAGCTTCAACTTTTAGAAATTTACAATACTTTCTCACTTCGTACCAAGAGCCTATACCATGGAAACGCATGGCGTCTAGCACAAGCTCGATAGATGGAATTACAACTCAGCAAAATTACTTTTATGATACAAATGCAAAACATACTAATGTAATACGAACTACAACAATAGGTAGTGAAGGAGAAACCTTGGAAACGAAAACCTATTACCCTGAAGATATTACCAGTACGAGTGCATTGTTAGAAGGTGGAAATTTGAGTAGTGCTGAATACCAGCAGATTGATAAACTAAAAAAAGACGATCAACACCGGCCGGCTACACCCATACAAACCGTTACTCGGGAAGATGGTACTATCGTATCCATACAACGTACACTTTATGATACGTTTGGCAATGCCGTATACCCAAGTGAAGGTAAATTTAGCAAGGGGAATTCTTTATTTACCTATGCAGAGTATCACGATTATACGGATGGGAGACCTACACACTTGTCCAAAGAAGATGGCCCTGATGTTAGTTATGTTTGGGGCTATAATAAACAGTATCCAGTAGCAAAAATTGAAAATGCTACCTATGCGGCAGTGCTGGCTACGGGAGTAAATCTCACTACGCTAAATAGTCTCACTAGTTCGGAAGCCGCAAAGAAAAACGAACTCGAAAAAATACGTACGGGTTTACCCAATGCTCTAATAACCACTTATACCTATGATCCTATGATAGGTGTCACAAGTATAACGGATCCTAGAGGATACACCATGACGTACGAATATGACGTCTTCAATAGATTGGAATATGTTCGAGACGCTAATGGTGACCTGATTTCTGAGAATACCTATAACTATAAAAACTAAACCGCCATGAAAAAGTATATTTATATAATATTTACATTATGCATGGCACAACTAGCCATAGCGCAGGCACCCACCACAATTGTTAAGGAAGGTAATTATACGGTTACCGGAACGGTAACACTAAGTGCAACACAATCCATAACCTTAAAGCCCAATACTTGGATAAAAAGTGGGAGTACCTTTACTGCTGAAATAGTAGAAAGTAATACAGCAGAAGAACCCTACCTCAGCTTTAATTTTAGCAATGAAAATTATGTCTTTACTAGAAACTTTCAACGGGAGATGCAAAGTTTTAATCCGAATACAGCAAAAGAAGGTGATGTTATAGAGCAATTGGTGTATATTGATGGTTTAGGAAGGCCGATACAGCAATTGGCTCTAAAAGCTTCTCCCACCAAGAAGGATATTATCACGCATATCGATTATGATAGTTTTGGAAGATCTCCAAAAACCTATCTGCCTTTTGAAACTTCAGGAGGAGTATCGAGCTATCGTACTAATGCAGCAACAGGGACCGATGACTATTATAAGTTGCATTATCCTGATGATATCAATAACAGTCTTCCGAATCCTTTTTCAGAAATGGAATACGAACATGCTCCATTAAATAGAGTTGAAAAACAAGCTGCGCCAGGATACGACTGGCGATTAGATGGAGGCCATGAAGTGGAAACGGTTTATGGTACCAATGGAACTAATGAAGTACGTTTATTTACCGTCACCACTACTTTTGCGAATAATACCTATACGCCAAGCTTAGTATATAATAATGGCGAATATTATGCTGCTGGAGAATTGCAAAAAAATACCATTAAAGATGAAAATCATAGTTCAGGGACTGACCATACGGTAGAAGAATTTACCGATAAAAAAGGTAGGGTAGTGTTAAAACGCGCTCATAATAATGGAGATCATGATACCTATTATGTTTATGACGATTTTGGGAATTTAACCTATGTATTACCACCTAAGGTTACTACCTCAAATGTAAGTCCTACCGAACTTAACGAACTCTGTTATCAGTACAAATACGACGAGCGCAATCGATTGGTTGAAAAGAAAATTCCAGGGAAAGATTGGGAGTCTATTGTATATAATAAATTGGACCAGCCTGCAATGACCCAAGATCCTAATCTTGAAGCCAATGGTCAATGGCTCTTTACTAAATACGATCCTTTTGGCAGAGTAGCCTATACAGGACGTTTTCCAGATGGTAGTTCTAGCAGAGCCGATAGGCAGAATTTTCAAAATGGCGTAACAACACCATATGAGACTAAAAGTACAAGTCCAATAACAGTAGACAATACGCAGTTGTACTATTCAAACAATGTGATTCCAACACACAATCAAGAATTGTATACCATCAGTTATTACGATAATTATGTATTTGATAAAGCTGGAATTGCCTTACCTACGGGTAATATTCTAGGGCAGGTACAAGCCACCGATGTTAGTGGCTTACCAACTGGAAGTAAAGTACGAGTTTTAGATACCGATGATTGGATTACTACAATCACTTTATATGATGAAAAAGGGCGTCCTATTTACGTGCATAGTAAAAATGAGTACCTAAACTCAGAAGATATTATAGAAACCAAGCTTGATTTTGCAGGAAAGGTGATTCAAACCAAAACCACACATATTAAGGATGGAAATACACCCGCGATAGTAACGATAGATAATTTTAGTTATGACCATGAGGCACGTTTGGTAAAGCAAGAACAAGTATTAGGGGGCGAAACGGAATTGATAGCAAAAAATACGTATGATGGTATTGGCCAATTAGTAACGAAAGAAGTAGGAAATACGTTTAATGCACCATTGCAGGAGATTGATTATACTTATAATGTTAGAGGCTGGCTTAAAAAGATCAACGATCCTACCACCAGTTTAGGGAATGATTTGTTTGCTTTTGAGATTGATTATAACGAAGGATCCAACGCGCTTTATAATGGTAATATTGCTAAAACGGCATGGAAAACAGCGAATGATAATGTATTACGACATTATAACTATACCTATGACGCATTAAACCGTTTAAAAATTGCTGGATATAATACGGCTACATCTAGTGAACCTGGTTGGTTTAATGTCACCAATATTTCTTATGATAAAAACGGCAATTTATTATCATTAAATAGAGCAAAAAAAGGAACTTCTTCGGCAGGGGCAGCTATGGATTATCTTACCTATTCATATGATTCGGGAAACAAATTAATGAGAGTAGAAGATCAATTTGATGGAGCAGGAAGTTTTGAAGATGGATCCAATACTGGAGATGATTATACCTACGATTCTAATGGAAATATGATCTCTGATGCCAATAAACATATCAGTAGTATTAGCTACAATCACCTAAATCTTCCTACACAGGTTGTAGTAAGTGGGGGTGGAAATGATGGAAATATTCAGTATATTTACGATGCCACTGGAATAAAACTAAAGAAAATTGTTTCGGAGGGAAGTTCTTTAACAGCCACAGAATACTGTGGAAATTATGTGTACGAGCAGCTAGGTAACAGCGCAGCCACCTTGCAGTTTTTTAATACCGCTGAAGGTTATGTAGAACCTGATGGTAGTGGAGGATATGATTATATTTTTCAGTGTAAAGACCATTTGGGGAATATACGACTCTCTTATAACGATGCGAACAACGATCAACAAATAACCAGCAACGAAATAAGAGAAGAAAACAACTACTATCCTTTTGGATTAAAGCATAAAGGGTATAACTCAAATACCAATGGGCGTAACCATAAATATGGCTTTACAGGAAAAGAAGAGCAGAATGAGATAGGGCTCGATTGGATAGATATTACTGCTCGTAATTATGATCCTGCGCTAGGAAGATGGATGAATCTAGATCCATTGGCAGAAGAAATGCGCAGACATTCTCCGTATAATTATGCCTTTGATAATCCTATTTTCTTTATAGATCCTGATGGGATGATGCCATGTCCAAATGGAGATTGTTATGAAATTGATTCAAGTTCGTCTTATACAGTTAACGAGGATGGTTCCCATACTGTTCAAACAGTTTCTACATTTTCAAAAGAAACAGAAACAGTTGACAGTAATGGACAAATCACGAAAACAAACACTACGATTACATCCACTGATTCCTTTACTGTAAAAGCAGTTAGAGGGGAAAATGGAAAAGTGAAATTGGTTAACGAATCTTCAACTCGCAAGATTGAGACGTCTGAAACCGTTACAACAGGATTTAATACGGAAGAAGGATTTGTTAAGACTAGAAGTGATACAAAAACTAATATTGATGGGCAAGATGGAATTACAAATATTGATTTAAGTGAACAAAGCTCTATTGTAAGAAATGTTGGAGCTGTTTTAAAAAGTGAATTGCAAGTTAATATTAATTTTGTAGGAACTGATTTTTTTGTATCCGATTCTGCTAAAGATACTATGGATAGTTTCATTTTGGGAGCAGGTCTTAAATACACAACGCCAGGCGTAGGTGCAGGTATAGGTTCTATTCTCGGTAGTATATATAGGAATCATATTCGAAAAAATGGATTTAAAGGGACTACCGTTCCAATACAAAACAAAAGTAAAAGATTTAAAATTGTAAATGGAAAGAAAATTCCACTTATAAAAAACACTAATGATCTGCAATAATTATTTATTAAAATGAAAGAAAAATACAGAAAAATAATATGGATTGAAGTTATTCCCTTTTTATTATTTCTTTGGGATATTTTATCGAATTATACTTATATTTTAATTATTTTTTATACTATTTTGATAATAAGAAATTTATTTTTTGGAATTACAAATCATTCATTTAAAATTAAAAACATAATAATCACTAATATTATTGGTCTTATTATAGGATTGAGTTTTGCAATTACTTTTCGCAATCAACTAATGAATGATGAAATCGATGAAAACATAATATATCCATATATTGCATTTATTTTTTATTGTATTTCTTTTTTTCGAATTAGCTTTTTAAAGACAGAAAAAAAAAGTTAAATATAGATTTGGATACGTATGTTGATTGTATAAGCATTAATTCCCAGCTGGCGCTCGTTTGTAACGAGTGCTATAGAATAAAAAAACCCGATGGGGGATATGATAGCGCAGAAATGTTTTCTGTGCGATAAGAAAAGAAAGAGCCACAGTTTACGAGCTGTGGTTTTTTTATCCCGATGGGGGATATGATAGCGCAGAAATGTTTTCTGTGCGATAATAAAATAAAGAACCGCAGTTTAAAAAGCTACTCACGATCTTCAGTAGATTCTTTCTTTATATCAGAAGTATCGTCCAATAATGTATTGATTTCAATATCATATTCCAAAACGAGGGCTGCTGTTTTCCCGCCTTCCAAAACGAAAAAAGATTCCGATTTATAACCCTTGGATTTAATGGTAATCTTCCAATGAAAATCCTTAGCACTTGTTAAGGTAAATGCCCCCTCATAATCGGTATAGGTAATAGCGTCCGTTTGATGTATTTCAACAGATGCGCGATAAATAGGAAGACCAAGCTCATCAACAATTTTCCCGCTTATGGTGTTTTGGCCTAGGCCAATAAGGGGAACAAAGGTTAATAAAAGCACAACGGTTAATTTGTGCATTTCTCTAAGATTTGGATAGCTATAACGTATGGTATTACAAATTAGTATATGGCTATTATCCATCTTGCGTAATCCTACACACCGGGTCTCTGAAAAAATAGCTTTACAAACAATATAACAGTAATAAAAACGTTTTTTCAGCGGTACGAGAACCAATAAACAAGATAGCATGACACATTTTAGTTCTCGTATTTTATGTTTTATTGTCCTTTGTATAGGATTAAGCAGCACCCTTTTAGCACAAAACTTAGTGATAAACCCGGGCTTCGAAGATTTTGAAGATTGCCCTTCAACCATCACCAATTTTAATACCTTAGTTAAAGAAGTTTCATTGCCTACGGCGAGTTCAGGAGACTATTTCAACAGTTGCGGATCTAAAGATTTTGCAGTCCCCGAGAACTTTAAAGGAAGACAACGAGCGGCAGAAGGTTCAGGTTATGCTGGACTCTATTTTTATGCCCTTAATGATTATCGGGAGTATCTTCAATTAAATACTTCAAAAACACTTCGTGAAAAATTCCCATACAAAATTTCGGTAAAAGTAAGCTTGGCAGAAGCCTCAACTTTGGCCCTAAAAAATATGTCTGTTGTCGTAACCAACACCAAAATAAAAGTACCAAATAGCTCAGCCTTGGTCGCGGCCAAATTAAACTTATTAGAGGGTGTTGAATTTTATGAGGTAAAGCTTTCACCAGATAAATCTATGGCGAATACGGAAGGATGGATAACATTATCTGGAGAATTTGAAGCAAAGGGCTTCGAAAACCATATTATCATTGGTAATTTTAACGATAATAGACATACGCAGTTGTTAAACAAGGAGACTGAGGTATTGTCCAAAGACTTTTCGTATTACTACATCGATGATTTTGTCTTAGAAGAGCAGCCAAGAATAAACTATGAGCAGGATAAGATTTACGTTTTAGAACGAAATCCATTTGAGCCTAAGGGCTACGAGTTGGATAAAGAAGCTATAGCCAGCGTAAATAAGATATTTAAGTTTCTTAAAGAAAATGCGGAAGTACAGATGAAGATTACCGGTCATTCTGATGATGCTGGAAGTCCTGAGTACAACAAATTTGTTTCTTCGTTACGAGCTAGGGCGGTTGCTTTATACCTCAGAAAACGCGGTATTGATGAAAGTCGCATTGTCTGGGAAGGTGCTGGTGATACCAAACCTTTACGCAATGGAAAAATTAGACAAGGAGAAGCCAACCCTAGAGTAGAATTTGTGATGACTTCCTTTGATAATGAGTAAATTGCTAGTTTTAGCTAAATCAAATAAAGGTTTTTATAAATGATCCTAAATTATAAAATGATATAATAAACCGAATTAAAAATGGAGTTAATTGAGGCATATCCTGTATTATTTAGATTTATAGCGGTAAGCATCGGTTTACTATTGGTCTATTATCTCTCCGAATATTTTATTAAAATACTTAGACTTGAAATTACTCGCAAACAGTTTACCATTATAGTCTTCGGACTATATTTAATCATTAGTTTTTTATCGTCTTGGTAAGGAAAATGTTAGTATAAGCTAAAAATTAGAATGCGATCATTATTCCTGAGCAGGTTTTCCTCCCAAATACACACAATCATATAAATCTTGCATGGTAGTAAAAGGTACCTTTGCTTTTTGATAACCGTAAGCAGCCTTTAAATCCCGACTCAGTTCCGTATCTGTTAGATTTACTTGTACATCTTCCATGGTAAATTGTGCAGGATGTTCATAACCTGCAGCATGCGTGATTTCTAAAAACTCCTTCCGGAAGGTTTTAAAATATTGTGCTAAGCGGACCGATTTTAGCGGTACATCAATACCCCCTTGTAACCATTTACTTTGGGTAGCGATTCCCGCAGGACATTTATTGGTATGACATATTTGAGCTTGAATACACCCAATACTCATTAAAGCCTCACGAGCTACATTTATTACATCAACCCCCATAGCAAAAGCCATTGCTGCTTTTGCTGGAAAACCTAATTTTCCACTTCCAATAAATACAATGCGATCTGTTAGTTTACGTTTTTGAAACACCTTATAAAGCGATGAAAACCCATATACCCAAGGTAAGGATACGTGATCGGCAAAACTCGGTGGTGCGGCACCCGTACCTCCTTCGCCACCGTCAACAGTAATAAAATCCGGGCCTTTACCATTTTTTACCATTAAATCTGCTAATTCTTCCCACTGATCCAATTTTCCAATCGCTCCTTTAATACCTACCGGCAACCCTGTTTCTTTAGCTATTGCTTCAATCAGCGTTAATAATTCCGAAACATTCGTGAATGCAGTGTGTGAAGCAGGGGAGAGGACGTCTTTTCCAATCTCCACACCTCGTATTTCGGCGATTTCTTTGGTGATTTTAGCACCGGGTAAAACACCTCCTTTTCCAGGTTTTGCACCCTGTGATAGTTTAATTTCTATAGCTTTAATACAAGGATTTTCGTCCACCAGTATTTTTAACTTGTCCATAGAAAAACCACCCTCTTTATTGCGAACCCCGAAATAGCCTGTTCCAATATGAAAAACAACATCACCTCCTTTTTTATGATAAGGAGATAAACCGCCCTCTCCTGTATTGTGATACGCTCCAGCCATGCCTACTCCTTGATTCAAAGCCGTAACGGCAGCAGCAGATAAAGAGCCAAAACTCATTGCCGAAACATTAATAATAGAACTGGGGCGGTAGGGCTTAGTACGTTTATTATAGCCACCAATAATTTTTGCGCAGGGCAAGAAAGTCTTATCGGTATAATTGGGATGACTTTCAGTAACCTGAAATGCCATCATTTGATTTTTTATAAAAATATGTTGATGCGCATAGATGTCACGATCAGTACCAAAACCTTCATAATTATTTTCTTTTTTTGCCGACGCATAAATCCAACCACGTTCAATACGATTAAAAGGAAGTTCTTCCCGATTATTTGCTACGAGATATTGCCGTAATTCAGGACCGATACTCTCCAGCCAATAGCGCAGATGTCCTACAACAGGAAAATTATGTGTTATGGTATGGGAGCGTTGAAAAAAGATATCACGTATGGCGATCAAAGCGATAACCACAATAATCCACGCCCACCAGGGAATGTTGGTAAAAATATTTAAAAAGCTATCCATAATTTCCACTTACTAAGCGTTACAAAAAATATCTTTATCTAGCATTTAAATAATCCAAACTTAACTCAGTTAAAGCACGTACCCCTAAAAGCAAACCGCTGTCATCAATCTGAAAATCAGGAGTATGATGTGGGTAAGGTGTTGTGTTTCCCGGAGTCATTCCGCCCAAGAAAAAATAAAGTCCTGGCACTTTTTCTTGAAAGGAAGCAAAATCCTCTGCTCCGGTGATGGCTTTATGTACCTTTAAATTTTTAGCACCTGCAACACGGGTTAATGTAGGAACCATTTGTTCGGTCAATGCAAGATCGTTAAACGTAATACCTGTACCTGAATTGATTTCAATAGTGGCATCACCACCATAGGCTTTCGCAATTGTGGGAACCATTTCCTTCATACGGGTATTAATCTTCTGCTGCATTTCATAATCTAATGTGCGAATAGTTCCTACCATTTCAGCACTCTCGGGAATAATATTAAAACGAACGCCACTATTTATTTTACCTACGGTAATTACAGCTGCTTCCTGAGTGAGTTCGGTTTCTCGACTTATAATAGTTTGTAACCCATCGATGATTTTTGCACTAATCAAGATAGGGTCAACGCCACCCCAGGGTTGTGAACCATGAGTTTGTTTTCCTTTTACTTTTATAGTAAAACGCTGCGATGAGGCCATGGCACCTCCCGGTTTATATCGAATAATTCCAACCGGAGTTTGAGAATTAATATGTAAGCCAAAAATAGCATCTACTTTAGGATTTTCTAAAACCCCCTCTTTAACCATTAAGCTTGCTCCTCCTTCTTCCCCTGGAGGAGCTCCTTCTTCTGCGGGTTGAAAAACAAACTTTACGGTGCCTTTGATTTTGTTTTTATTTTTAGAGAGTACCTCTGCAACTCCCATTAAAATGGCCACATGCGTATCATGTCCACAGGCATGCATTACCCCCACTTCTTCTCCTTGAAAACTTCCTTTTACGGTCGATTTAAAGGATAAATCATTGCGTTCGGTTACTGGGAGTGCATCCATATCGGCCCGAAGTGCAACTACCTTTCCAGGTTTATCACCTTTAAGAAGACCAACGACTCCAGTTTTGGCAACTCCCGTTTGCACTTCAATACCTAAAGATTCCAAATGTGCTGCAATTTTTGCCGCGGTTTTGAATTCACGGTTCGAAAGTTCTGGATTTTGATGGATATCTCGTCGCCATTCAACGACCTTTGCTTCAACAGAAGTATAATAACTGTCTTGAACTTTCGATTTTTGTGCTGTAACGCAAAAAGTTACTAAAAATAGCAGAACGCCTAAAAGCTGTTTCATAGGGATAGTATTTAAAATTTTATAAGTGTATAACCTTGATTTTGCAATTGTATCAGTGCTGTCATTGCGGATAACGCTACCTGAACACCAGGGATATGTTCTGGTTTTGGTAATTTGCGAGATACTGCTGATTGACCACATAAGATGACTTCCACTTTAGCCTCGAGCAACGATTTAATAAGTTCGGAATTGGGGTTGTTTCGCTGGTATCTATCGCTATAAGCTGCATCCGTAAGTATATCTTTAGAAGCTAAATTATGAACAACTAATGCCACCTGCATTTGCGCTTTGGGAATACCATTTTGCGCATGCATGTTTAGGAAACGGGCGGCAGTTTCAATACTTTTATTGCGCTTACTTGGATCATCTGGAGAATTCATGATGTCAAAAACAACTTTAAATGTAGTTGTAGTATCTGTCTTAAAATCAATAGAATCGACAACGAATACCGGACCGAATTCAGAAATTATAGGACCATTTTGTCGTGTTTGGGCCATTGTAATGCTGGAAGTAAGCAAGACCATAAAGCAGACTAAACATCCAAAACTTCTTTTCATAGCATCTCTTTAATTCTTTAAATATATTTAATTTGAAAAGAAATCCCATTCATTGTTCATAATTATTAAAATGAGTCGTCTGTATTAGCTGCATTTATGGCTAAATTTATACGCTAATTAAAAAGCACAGCTAAGGAATTGAATCAGTATTTAGAGGAACTTAATGAAGCACAAAGAGCTCCGGTGTTGCATAAAGATGGAGCACTTATGGTAATTGCCGGTGCGGGTTCTGGAAAAACAAGAGTACTTACCTATCGTATTGCCTATCTCATGGATCAAGGGGTAGACCCCTTTCATATTTTGGCGCTAACCTTTACCAATAAGGCGGCCAGAGAAATGAAGAAGAGAATTGCCAGTATTGTAGGTAGTTCGGAATCTAAGAACTTATGGATGGGAACTTTCCATTCTATTTTTGCCAAATTGCTGCGTTTTGAAGCCGATAAACTGGGCTACCCAAGTAATTTTACGATTTACGATACGCAAGATTCCCAACGTTTAATTGCATCGATTATTAAGGAAATGGGATTAGATAAAGATATCTATAAGTACAAACAGATTCAAAATAGAATATCCTCCTATAAAAACAGCCTGATTACCGTAAAGGCTTATCTAAATAATCCAGAATTGGTAGAAGCGGATGCGATGGCCAAACGCCCCCGAATGGGAGAAATTTACCAAAACTATGTAGATCGTTGTTTTAAAGCCGGTGCAATGGATTTTGATGATCTACTGCTAAAAACCAATGAACTACTGACACGGTTTCCAGAAGTATTAATGAAGTATCAGAATCGATTTCGATATATTCTGGTGGATGAGTATCAAGATACCAATCACTCGCAATATCTTATAGTTAAAGCCTTATCAGACCGTTATCAAAATATTTGCGTAGTTGGGGATGATGCTCAGAGTATTTATTCCTTTAGAGGAGCGAATATTAGTAATATCCTTAATTTTCAACGGGATTATGAAAATGTAGGGGTATATCGTTTAGAACAAAACTATCGTTCCACCAAGAATATTGTAAATGCTGCAAATTCTGTAATTGCTAAAAATAAAAATCAATTAGAGAAAGTTGTTTGGACCTCCAATGATGAAGGCCCTAAAATAATTATCCATCGCAGTGTTACTGACGCAGAAGAAGGACGTTATGTAGCGGGTTCGATTTTCGAGAATAAAATGCAAAATCAACGAATGAATGGAGATTTTGCAGTACTATATCGTACCAACTCCCAATCTCGATCTATTGAAGATGCATTGCGAAAAAGAGATATTCCGTATCGCATTTATGGAGGACTCTCATTTTATCAGCGTAAAGAGATTAAAGATGTTTTAGCTTATTTACGTTTGGTACTTAATTTTAAGGACGAAGAAGCACTTAAGCGAGTCATCAATTTTCCAACACGTGGAATTGGGCAGACCACAGTAGATCGACTTTCGGTAGCAGCAAATCATTACAACCGATCTATTTTTGAGGTGATGGAGAATTTGGATAAGATTGATTTAAAAATTAATTCTGGTACCAAACGAAAACTGGATGATTTTGTAACGATGATCAAGAGTTTTCAAATTACCAATCAGACTGCAGATGCTTTTACGCTTGCTGAGCACGTAGCAAAAAAGACAGGAATTCTATTAGAATTTAAAAAAGATGGCACCCCCGAAGGTATTGCTCGCATGGAGAATATTGAGGAGCTGCTTAACGGGATTAAAGATTTTGTAGAAGGGCAAAAAGAACTTGCGGATGCTAAAGGAGATTTGGCCGAATTTATGGAAGATGTTGCCTTAGCTACCGATATGGATAAGGAAATTGGAGATGATGATCGGGTGGCCCTAATGACGATTCACCTGGCAAAAGGATTGGAATTTCCTCATGTATATATCGTTGGAATGGAAGAGGATCTTTTTCCTTCAGCTATGAGTATGAATACGCGCAGCGAATTGGAAGAAGAGCGAAGGTTGTTTTATGTAGCAATAACGCGAGCGGAGCAACAGGCATACCTAACGTATACGCAAAACAGATACCGTTGGGGAAAACTTATTGATGCTGAACCTAGTCGATTTTTAGAGGAAATCGATGAACAATATGTAGAAAACCTAACCCCAATTGATACCTATCGATTTAAACCACTTATCGACACGGATATTTTTGGAGAAGTCGATAAAAGTAGACTCCGACAGCAAAAACCAGTTGCAGGAACTCCTCCAAAAACTATCGGACCTAATGAAAAACAGTTACGTCGCCTGCGAAAATTAAAACCCGAATTATCAAAACCTATCGGAAACACCAAAACGATTGATGAGAACTTAATTGAAGGAACTCTAGTAAATCACACCCGATTTGGACGGGGTAAAATACTTAAAATCGAAGGAATTGGAAATGATAAAAAAGCAGAAATTCAGTTCGATAAGGGAGACGTTAAAAAACTACTCCTTCGCTTCGCTAAACTGGAGATTCTGTAACTTTCCTGCACTTTTGTCGCCTAATATAGAAAACGGTGTAAATTTGAGCCATGGCGGAGTTCATTAAAATTTATGAAGAGAATCCTAATCCTAAGGAAATCAGTAGGGTAGTGGCTTCGCTTAAAAAGGGAGGCGTTATTATTTACCCTACCGATACCGTATATGGAATGGGCTGTGATATTACCAATACTAGAGCATTGGAGCGTATTGCGAGAATTAAAGAGGTGAAACTTGATAAAACCAACTGGTCATTCATATGTGAGAGTTTAAGTAACCTTTCTGATTATGTACGACAAATAGATACTTCAACTTTTAAAATTTTAAAAAGAGCCTTACCAGGGCCATATACCTTTATCTTACCGGGAAATAATAATCTACCTAAGGTATTTAAAAAGAAAAAAACGGTTGGTATTCGTATTCCCGATAATACAATAGCTCAAGCTTTAGTGGCTGAACTTGGAAACCCAATTGTATCTACTTCAATTCGTGATGAAGATGAATTGTTGGAATATACAACAGATCCCGAGCTTATTTATGAAAAATGGGAGAAGTTAGTAGATATCGTAATTGATGGTGGGTATGGTGACAATGTCGCTTCTACTGTGATCGATATTTCTAATGGAGATCCTGTAGTTTTGAGGGAGGGGAAGGGAAGTTTGGGTATTCTTTAGATAAATCAATGCGTGAAAGTTTAACTAGTAAAACATTGAAAACTAGAATAAGCAAACAACATTTTACTAGTTAAGCATTTAATTATCTTATCCGTAAATACAAAGTAAATAGCAGGTGTTAACATTTAAGTTGCAACCCAAAAGCTCTCCATTACAGTAACAGGGCACTCCACTGCAACCGCCGCCGCCGCCATCTATGACGTCTATTCCAAATCCACCAACGATATTTTTCATATCTTCTTTTGGTAAAACTGCCTTTGTACTTAATTTGAGGTTTTTTAAAGTTAATTTTTTCATGACTTTTTTTAAATTAAAAGGACCATGGTCTATTGAAGACACCCATGATTTATGTCTATTAAATACAAACTACATGATAGAGTTTATATTACACATAAATGTAGGAATAATACTTCAAATACAACAAATAATTAACATTTTAAATATAGAATAGATTTGGATAAATAGTATTCGTAATAATAAAAGGGACTATTATCCATTATCAATACGAGTTTATACTATAAAAAAAGGCCATTCTATTTAGAATGGCCTTTTTTTATAATTACTTTGTTTTCTTAGTTCGCTATAGCAGGATCTTTCATTCCTTCTTCAATCATCTCATAGAACTGATCGATTTTTGGAAGCACCACGATGCGGGTTCTTCTATTTTTTGACTTATCGGTTGTAGATACTGGAATAAATTCGGCTCTACCAGCTGCAGTCATACGCTTAGGATCTACACCATAATCTTTTTGCAGGATACGTACGATAGAAGTTGCACGTTTAGCACTTAAATCCCAGTTATCTTGTAATACACCACTTCTATACGGAACATCATCCGTATGCCCTTCTACCATAAAATCAAAATCAGGCTTATTATTTACCACCTTAGCTACTTTTCCAAGTACTTCTTTGGCTTTGCTTGTTACTGTATAACTACCACTACTAAATAATAACTTATCAGAAATAGAAACGAAAACTACTCCTTTTTCCACATTAATTTCTATATCCTCATCGTCTAAGTTTCCTAAAACTCCTTTCAAACTCTGTACTAAAGATAGGTTTACAGAGTCTCTTCGTGTAATTGCATCATTTAACTTTCGAATGGTTAGATCTTTTTCTCGAATGCTTTCTAAAGATTTCTCTAAGTTTTGAGCACCTTTAGCACTTAAGTCAGTCAAGTTACCCATATTATCAATCAATACCTGATTGTTAGCTTTTAGGAATGTATTTTGATCTGCAAGCGTTTGTAAACGAGCTTCAGCAGTAGCCTTTTCTTCAAGACAACTATTTAATTTTACCGTTGCTGAATTTAATAAATCTTGGGCTTCTTTATGTTTAGCCTCTAATTCGGCATACTTTTTCTGGGGAACGCAGGACGATAACAATACAGTAATCCCTACACAAGCTAAAATGATTTTTTTCATGATATTGTAATAAAGTTATTTATTTATGGTTTTCAAAATTATATAAAAAGCCAACTTCCTATTGGACAAGTTAGTTAATCTTTTACTAAAATGTTAAATTTCTTTACTTGATGTACGAAATGAGACCATACTATGGATTTTGTAGTATAATATTTTAATAAAAAATTGGCTTTTTCTCGTTTTTTAAACATCCGCCTAAAATTTCTATAGAAGCTGAAATGCGCCCTTATAATAGCAAAACAGTGCTTAAATTTAAGCTGCATTATAAAACGTATTCCAGCAACGGCATCTAGGACAAGCCGAAATAAAATAATACTAAAAGCTTTTCTTCTCGGAAGATTTTTGGTAATGGAATACAACGAATTTCTAAAATTTAAATACGTTTTTTTTGGATTCATATTACTAAGGGTAGATCCTCCTAAATGAAATACATGTGAAGCGCCAATGTAATAAACTTTATGACCGTTGTTTTGCGCACGCCAGCAAAAATCAACTTCTTCTTGATGTGCAAAATAGTCTTCATCAAATCCACCTAATCCTCTAAAAATAGTACTTCGAACAAACAAACATGCTCCTGTGGCCCAGAAAATTTCATGCATATCATTGTATTGCCCTTTATCTTCTTCAAGAGCCTGAAAAATCCGCCCTCTACAGAACGGATAACCCAACTTATCAATAAAACCACCTGCCGCACCTGCATATTCAAAATAAGTACGTTGTTTAAGATCTAAAATTTTTGGTTGAGCAATTGCCATATCGGGATTGTCTTCGAAAGCCTTTTTAATAGGAACTAACCAATTTGGCGTTACCTCGATATCCGAATTCAACAAACAAAAGACGTCTGCATCAATATGTTTTAGGGCATCGTTATACCCTTTTGCGAACCCACCATTTTCTTTGTTCTTTATTATGATGACTTGAGGATAGTTCGCCTCCAAAAAAGCAACGGAATTATCCGAAGACGCGTTGTCTGCAACATAAATAGTACTCCCTTCCGAAAATTCAAGAACAAAGGGAAGGTAAGCCTTTAAAAGACTTTCGCCATTCCAGTTGAGGATAACAATTGCTATTTTCGTCATGGATGCCAATCAGACTTGTTTGTAATTTATTTGAATTAATGAAGTTTAAACTTTAGCATTTTAGTAGAAAAAGCTTGAAGGTCACAAATTAACGGCTAAAATCAGGAATATTTGGTAAAAAGCTATACTTTTCTTTTTGGAAATCCATTTTACAATAGTAATGCTCAAGTCCATTAGTTACCATCAAGTATTTGGACCGCAGTTGAAGGTTGTATCGGGCAATTTGATCAAAAACATGCTGATTAATGGTAACATTATAAGATTTACACTCTACTAAAAGGTTTAACGAACCATCAGGATGATAAATGGCAATATCGTAACGTCTTTTATTACCATTAATAGTTAACTGTTTTTCTACATTAATAAGGCTTTTTGGATACTTCTTATGAAAAATCAAATAATGAATCACATGTTGTCGCACCCATTCTTCAGGTTGTAGCAATATGAATTTTTTACGGATGATATCAAAAATCTGGATGCTATTTTCGTTATTTTTGAATCGAAAATCGAAGGATGGGAAATTAAGCGCTTCCATATCACAAATTTGATGATTTTTTTTGAATGGACGAAGTACGGCAATTAATAACAGAGATAAAGCAGGGAGAATTAAAACCTATTTACTTTCTGATGGGGGATGAACCGTATTATATTGACAAAATTTCACAATTTATAGCTGAAAATGTATTAACGGAAGAAGAACGAGGATTTAATCAGATGACACTTTATGGAAAGGAGACTTCTGTAGATAGTATTGTAAGCAATGCGAAGCGTTATCCAATGATGGCGGAAAAACAGGTTGTAGTAGTAAAAGAAGCGCAACATCTATCACGAACTATTGAAAACTTAGCGCCATATGCGGAGCAACCACAACCCTCTACAGTTCTTGTAATTTGCTACAAATATGGCAAACTTGATAAGCGTAAAAAACTATACAAACTTGTTCGCAAAACCGGAGTGCTGTTTGAAAGCAAGAAGCTTTACGAAAATCAGGTTGCCGATTGGATTAGGAAAATACTTAAAGGAAAAGGATACACCATAGGTCCAAAAGCTGCACAAATACTGGTAGAATGTCTTGGAACAGATCTGAGTAAGATTAGTAATGAATTGGAAAAACTCCTGCTTATTGTTCCGAGTGGAAAGGAAATTACGCCAGAGCTTATCGAAGAAAATATTGGTATAAGTAAAGATTACAACAATTTTGAACTCAAAAAAGCATTGGGAGAGCGAAACATACCCAAGGCGAGTCGTATTTTAAATTATTTTGCCCAAAACCCAAAAGAAAACCCTTTTGTAGTAACAATTTCACTTTTACATACCTTCTTTACGCAGCTACTAAATTATCACGGCTTACAGGATCATTCTCCCAAAAATGTCGCTCAAAAATTGGGAGTAAGTCCATATTTTGTAGATGAATATCGGGTAGCAGCAAAAAATTACCCAATGAAAAAGGTAAGTCAGGTAATAACGCAGTTAAGAGTACTTGATCTTAAGGGAAAGGGAGTAGGGGCCACTCAAATTTCTCAAATGGATCTACTAAAAGAACTACTGGTAAAATTAATTTAATTTACTTCCGGTCTAAGCTATATTTACCTGGTCCAACAAATAAGATTCCAATAAACCAAAACAAATAGACCAGCGCTTTTTCTTTTACATCAAAAGGATCAGCACCATGCACTATAACCGCAGCAACTGCCATGGTAATAATTAGAGGAATTGTAGACCATCTAGTTTTATAACCAATTATGATTAGAATTGGACAAACAAATTCTGCTATTACGGCAAGAAAAAGCGAGGGGGTTTCTCCAATGCCAATAGGATCTGCAAAACTAAAGTCTCCGCCAATAAGTTTCTGAAATTTTGGAATGCCATGAAATAGCATTAGAGCCGAAGGGGCTATCCGAAGTATAGCTAGACCTAAATCATTATTTAATCGTTTCATTAAGGAGGGGGATTTTTAAGTTCCCTAAAATTAGAAATTTATTTTTTAATGATGGTTCAAAACTTTTTAAGATTTAACAAAGGTGTAACTTTCTGTTGATTAGACTGTTATAATATATTTAAAAGAATATGCACTTTTTAAGATAACATTTAAACACGAATACTAGCGCAACTTAGGATAATCCGCAGGATTTACTTCATGCATAATTTCATAGATTTTTTCGAAAATATCTTCAGCATTGGGTTTTGAAAAATAATCCCCATCCGTTGCATAAGCAGGACGATGCGACTTTGCCGATAAGGTCTGTGGAGCACTATCTAAATAGCTAAATGCACCTTGCTTTTCTATAATTTCTTGAATCAGATAGGCAGAACAACCACCAGGAACATCTTCATCCACAACAAGCAAGCGATTGGTTTTTTTGATACTTTGCAATACGTCATGATTTAAATCAAAAGGTAAGAGACTTTGCGCATCTATAACTTCAACATCAATACCTACTTCTTTCAACTCTTGCGCAACTTGCAATACAATTCTTAAAGTGGAACCGTAGGAAACAACGGTAAGATCTTGCCCTTCTTTCACTTTTTCTACAACACCAATAGGCGTTCGCAGTTGCCCTAGATTTCCTGGCTTATCTTCCTTAAGGCGATAACCATTTAAACTTTCTATAATTAAAGCAGGTTCATCACTTTGCATCAACGTATTGTAAAACCCTGCCGCCTTAGTCATGTTTCTTGGAACAAGAATATAAATACCACGTAGAAGACTTAATAAGCCTCCCAATTGTGATCCCGAATGCCATATACCTTCCAGACGATGTCCTCGAGTTCTAATGATTAACGGCGCCTTTTGTTTTCCAACGGTACGGTACAAGAGTGTTGCAAGATCGTCACTAAGTGTTTGTAATCCATACAACAAATAATCAAGATATTGAATTTCAGCTATAGGCCTTAATCCGCGAAGGGCAAGCCCTATTCCTTGTCCAATAATGGTAGCTTCCCGAATCCCGGTATCCGCAATTCTAAGATTTCCATATTTTTTCTGTAACCCTTCCAGACCTTGGTTTACATCTCCAATTGTACCACTATCTTCACCAAAAATAACGGCCTCCGGATGATTATGAAACAGATGATCGAAATTGTCTCTTAAAATAATTCGACCGTCAACTTTCTCTGGTTCACTGGGGTAAGTGGCCTCTACTGCAGTAACGTTGGTGGCTTTTGTTGGTAACTCGCTAAAAAGGTGAGAGCTAAACAAAGGCTGAGAGGTTTCCATAAATGTTTGTATCCACTGTACCAATGCTCTTTTTTCAGAAGTATCTTCCCCTAATAGATAGCGAAGTGCTTTTCTAGATTTTGATGCTAAATCCTTTTTTATCGGTTCTTCAATGGCGATAAGGTCATTTTTTATTTTATTTATAAAAACCTTATTTGCGCTTTTGGATGCGGCATCTTCTAATAAACGAACAAGTTCTTTTTTTGCCACAATATGAGACGCTAAAAACTCAGACCAAGCTTCTTTTTTTGCATTTCGGACGTCCCTTTTAATTGATTTTTCAATTGCTTTTAATTCTTCCTCAGTGGCAATATTATTTTCTAAAACCCATTCTCGGAAACGTTTGTTGCAATCATTTTCTTTTTCCCATTCAAGTCGTTCTTCTGATTTATAGCGTTCATGCGACCCAGACGTAGAATGTCCTTGGGGCTGTGTAAGCTCCGTAACATGAAGTAATACGGGAACATGCTGTTCACGGGCAATATCAGCTGCATTCTCAAAGGTGTGAATTAGTGCGGTATAATCCCAGCCTTTTACTTTTAAAATTTCATATCCTAAATTATCCTCATCTCTCTGGAAACCCTTAAGAATTTCTGAAATATTTTCTTTTGTAGTTTGGTATTTGGCAGGAACTGAAATACCATATTCATCATCCCATACGCTAATCACCATAGGCACCTGAAGTACCCCGGCAGCATTGATAGTTTCAAAAAATAAACCTTCGCTTGTACTTGCATTTCCGATGGTTCCCCAAGCTACTTCGTTACCTTTGTTGGAGAAATTACGAGTATCTATACCTTCAACATTTCGATAGATCTTAGAAGCTTGAGCCAAACCTAACAATCGCGGCATTTGCGCTGCAGTTGGTGAGATATCGGCACTACTATTTTTTTGTTTAGTAAGATCCTTCCAACTACCATCTTCGTTAAGACTATACGTAGTAAAATGCCCTCCCATCTGCCTTCCGGCGCTCATGGGTTCTTTTTCGATGTCGGTAGTTGCATAAAGTCCGTGAAAGAAGTCTTTAGGTGTTAACAAATCAAGCGCCATCATAAACGTTTGATCTCGATAATAACCACTTCTAAAATCCCCGTCCTGAAAGGAGCGGGCCATGGCTAATTGTGGAAGTTCCTTTCCATCGCCAAAAATTCCAAATTTGGCTTTACCTGTAAGCACCTCTCTGCGTCCCAACAGACTACACTCACGACTGGTAACCGCAACTTTATAATCACTGAGGATTTGAACTTTGAAATCTTCAAAAGAAATATCATTACCGGTGCTAGATTCTACTTTCATAAAGGGAGCTGAAATTTTTGCAAAAGTACCAAAACAGAGTGGTTTTCACAATTTTTAGCTTGCTTATTTATTGATGTATTAACAAAATAAGAGTCATTGTAGTATAAGATGTTAAATATTTCGCAAAAAAAAGAGTATTTATTGATAATTTAACAATAAATCAAAACCATTTACGTGTAAATAGTCCAATAAGGGTTCTGGGGCTAAACGTAATGATAAAACGTATGCGTTCCCCATAGTTTTGTTGCGCAGGTTCAAAACCATTATTAGAATACGCTGGAAAGTACAGTTCAAAGAAATCAGTAACGAGATTTAATCGAATTCCCGAATCGTATACAAATTGAGGGTTTTGACCTCGGTTTCTAACGAAGCCTGCATCGCCATATACCTCGATCCAGCGCCATAAATTTATACTTGCATTGGCCGTGGTTATCCAATCATTAGCAAAAGCATCATTGAGTTCTGACTTAAAACCTCCTTCTGCAATAATAATCTGTTGACTCAATATACTGGGATCTTCGGAGCGTACCAGAAAACTTAAATCAAATAAATAATCTGTTGGACGATCCAGTGCAAAACTAAAAAAGTCAGACCCGGTTTGATTACTCAAAAATTTACCTGCAAAAAATCGCAGGTTTACCTGACGGTTATTGTTAAAGAGTCTTCGGTAACGGGCACTGAAAGATAACTTGGTGAAATCTGCAGCATATTGTGCGTCTGCAAACCAGGAAAACGAGTTAATAATGGTATTTGAATTTGAATGTCGAAACCTCAAATTTAAAACGCTGTAATCCGGATCTGTTTCCAAATCTTGTAAATTTTCATCTATGGATCGAAACACATTTACCCAGCGTAAAGAAAGAAAATCACGTTTATTCGAAATAAGATTGTCCGGGCGCCATCCTAATGTTATACGAGGAGTTACTGTTGTAAATCGCGAATTTTGTTGGAAATGAGCCGAAGATCCGCCCAAACTAAAACTAGAGAAAAATAAACCGCTTTTGTTTAAATAGTTGTTGTATGATATGCGCCCAAAACCAACTAGTGTTTTTTCATTTACGGAGTATTGAGGATTAAAATCGTAGACAAAAGGGCGTTCAAGAAAAGTATTGTTGGTAAAACGTAATCCTGGTGTTAATCCATCATGAATATTAAACCCTAATACCGGAACGTATAAAATTTGATTGTAATAAGGATCCTCGGTATCCTTAAAGAATTGAAATTTTAACTTCTTATTACTGGAAAGAAATCCATTCAAGGACTTCCAGTTATCGCGTTGGTTGAATTCAGGAATTTTTTGGTCGTAATTTAAAACCAACCGGTTTTCATCATTTGAAGGAATGGTCACCGTTTTTTCATCAGCGATATCGGTAAACCAATATTTAGAAACAACCGTGTCCTTTCGAAGCCCAAAAAGAGATATAGGGACATTGGTTCCTGACTTATTTTTAAGGGTTATCGTGATAGAATCATCTTCCTTTTTCGCATTTGTAATTTTAAAATCAATGCGTCTTGAAGAAATGTAGTCGCTAAAAAACCAATTGATATCTTGAGTTGTGCTTTCGGCAAGAACGGCTTTAAAATCTTCAGAACTTATGGATTGAAGTTTATAAAGATTGTAAAAATCTTTGATGCTCTTGTCCACCTTATTTTTTCCAATATAACTAGACAGGTACGCCAGTCCTAGACCTGCACTATATTTGTTAGCAATCTTTTGGTTAAAACGTATTAAAGAATCGTTTGGAGTGCTTAGCGGTTGATTTGTGTTTCGTCGCGCCGATACTAAATTTAAAAAGGCATATTGGTCATTAAAGCTCATTCGAGCGAGATGATATTTACGAAATCCCCATATTTTGGATAGCTTCCCTAGAAGTTTCTGATCCGGATAGTTATCATCCACGTATTTAATCATCATATAATTGACGATAGCATCGGTAACCCATTGCTCTTTTCTGGGGTTGACATAAATGGTTTCCCTAATAAAACTGTTTAACGCAGTTTTTAAAAATTTCATCTCAAATTGAAACTGTTCTTCGTATGGTCTTATAAAAGAGGGTAGCTGATTAATGCCATACAAAGGGTTCTTATTGTAATCCAATTCACTAACCAATAATGTTGGATGTGGATAATCCCCTAAATTATCGGTAATAAATCTCGAAACTTTATTAATGGATACGCCTTGAGAAATTACATCAAATTTGGCAATTTCCAAATCAGAATTTACCGTTAGCGTAGGAGTTACATGTTTTAAAAATCGTTTCTGACGGGATAAAATAATTTCTGCACTTTTTCGATTTTTACCAATAAGTACCGCGCCAGCATTTTTTGAAACTTCAAACTCTTTTTCAAGATCAAAATTACTGGTTAGATAAAGGTTTTTAGGATAGGTAAATGTAATAGTAGTATTGGTAACATCGGTATAAATGTCTTCAAGTCCCACATTAGAATAGGGGAACCATTCTTTGTCATATACTACGGGAGTTAAGTACCAATCTTTTAAATAATACCCATCCCTTGAGTCATAGCCATATGGAGCGTACCTATTGGGAGGAAGTTTGACATTGTAAGTGATATAGATTCTTAATGAAGCCCCTGGTAATAAAGGTCTATTGGTTTTGATTTTAATGATATCAACGGCTTCTGTACGTTCCCATAATAAGCCCGTATATTTGTCATCCACCATGCTTACAACGGTGGTTTTACCACGTTCGCTATCCTTAGCTAAGTGAAGCACTTTCTTAAATTCTTCAGCAAAACGTTTGGCCAGAGCCGTCTTTTTACTGGCATAGGAACTTGCCCAGTCATTAAAATATAAAACATTTAGGGTGTCTTTTGAATCATTAACATAAAGAAACTCCTGTTGTACATTTAGCGTTTTAGCCGTAGGGTCTAAAGAAGCGGTAATTTTGTTTGTGTGTTGCGCAGAAAGAAACGTACCACAAGTAATGCATGCAAAACAAGTCAGTAGTCTTTGAAGAAAAATTGGGGAATTTATGCGCATGTTTCAGTTAAAAATTAGGACTAAGCGTATGTCCTCTATAGAAGGCGTCAATAATTTCAACCACTTCTTGTTCTGTATCTACTAATTTTATTAGGTCCAAGTCTTTAGGGCTAATATTCCCTGCGGCTAGCATGGTTTCCTTTATCCAATCAAGGAGCCCTTTCCAGAAATCTGTGCCAACAAGAATTATAGGAAAAACCCCAATTTTATGTGTTTGAATTAGAGTGATAGCTTCAAAAAGCTCATCCAAGGTTCCAAAACCGCCAGGCATTACTACAAAGCCTTGAGAGTATTTTACAAACATGACTTTCCTAACGAAGAAATAATCAAAATCTAAACTTTTATCACTATCAATATAGGGATTGTTATGTTGTTCAAAAGGTAAATCGATATTTAGGCCAACAGAAGTACCTCCAGAAATGCTTGCTCCTTTATTTCCAGCCTCCATAATTCCTGGACCACCTCCGGTAATAACACCGTAACCTGCATCTGAAAGACTTTTAGCAATACTAACAGCAAGCTCATAATATTTGTGATCTGCCTTTGTTCGAGCAGATCCAAAAATGGAAACGCAAGGACCAATTGCACTCATTTTTTCAAACCCACTGACAAACTCACCCATAATTTTGAATAACGCCCAGGAATCATTTGTTTTTATCTCATTCCAGCCTTTAGGATGTTCTTCTTTTCGCATAATATATCTTTTACCTAGTTTGTAACGAATTTATTAGAGGATTAGGTATGTTTAATTCCCTAATTCTTTTTTTAAAAATTTTGCAGTATAACTCTTTTTATCTTTAGCTACAACTTCAGGAGTACCTTGTGCAACAATCATACCACCTGAACGTCCGCCTTCATATCCAATATCAATAATATAATCCACCATTTTGATAACGTCTAAGTTATGTTCAATTACCAATACAGTATTTCCTTTGTCAGCCAATTTATTTAAAACTTCCATCAATACTCTAATATCTTCAAAATGAAGCCCTGTGGTTGGTTCATCTAAAATATAAAATGTATTTCCTGTATCTCTTTTTGATAATTCTGTAGCCAGTTTAATGCGCTGAGCTTCTCCTCCAGATAGGGTAGTGGATTGTTGTCCCAATGAGATATACCCCAAACCAACATCCTTAATTGTTTTTAGTTTTCGATGAATTTTTGGGATATTTTCAAAAAACTGTACAGCCTCATTCATAGTCATTTCCAAAATATCAGCAATGGTTTTTCCCTTATAACGTATCTCCAAAGTTTCTCTGTTGAAACGTTTTCCATTGCATGTTTCACAATCTACGTAAACATCTGGTAAAAAGTTCATTTCTATAACCCTTAATCCTCCTCCCATGCAAGTTTCGCAGCGTCCGCCTGTTACATTAAAACTAAAACGTCCCGGCTTATACCCTCTAATAGCGGCTTCAGGCGTTTTTGCAAACAACGAACGAATCTCACTAAAAACACCAGTATAGGTGGCGGGATTTGAACGTGGAGTTCTTCCGATAGGCGACTGATTAATATCAATAACCTTATCAATATGCTCTAGACCACTGATTTTTTGGTATGGCATTGGTTTTTTAACCCCATTAAAATAATGCGCGTTCATAATAGGGTAGAGGGTTTCATTAATAAGCGTAGATTTTCCACTACCCGAAACTCCAGTAACTCCAATCATCTTAGCTAAAGGTAACGTGACAGAAACGTTTTTAAGATTATTGCCAGTGCAACCACTTAACACGATTTTCTTTCCATTTCCTTTTCTTCTTTTCTTCGGTACTTCTATTGCTTTTTTGCCACTAATATAAGCGGCAGTTAGCGTATCGTAATTGCCAAGATCTTTGGGTTTTCCTTCCGAAATAATTTCGCCTCCATGTTTCCCCGCTCTTGGTCCAATATCAATTACGTGATCCGCATGTTCAATCATATCTTTATCATGTTCAACCACTATGACAGAATTTCCAATATCACGTAAAGATTCTAGAGACCGTATTAAACGTTCATTATCACGCTGATGTAGTCCAATACTTGGTTCATCAAGAATATACAATACACCTACCAGTTGTGAACCTATTTGTGTGGCTAACCTAATGCGCTGTGCTTCCCCACCTGATAGGGATTTGGAACTGCGATTTAGGGAAAGGTAATCCAAACCAACATCTAATAAAAACTGTATTCTGGTTTTAATTTCTTTTACAATCTCTCCCGCAATTTTCTGCTGATTTGCATCCAACTTACCTTCTAATTTTGCAAAGAATGCTGCAAGATCTGCAATGTCCATTTGCGATAGCTCAGCAATATTTTTATCGGCAATTTTAAAATACAAGGACTCTTTTCGCAATCGTGAACCTTCGCATGTTGGGCAAGGCATACGATCCATGTATTCTTTAGCCCATCTCTTAATTGAAACAGAGTCGGAGGTTTCGAACTGACTTTTAATAAAGTTAGAAATACCCTCATAGTCGATCTTATATTCCCGACGAACGCCTAGTGTTTTAGAGTCTACCTGAAAACTATCCTCCCCACCATTTAAAATTACTTCAATAGCTTCGTCTGGAATATCTGAAATTGGTGTTGTTAATTCAAAGTTATAACGCCTTGCTATAGTTTCCATCTGTTTGAACGCCCATGAATTTTTGTATTCTCCTAAAGGGGCAATTCCTCCTTGTTTTATCGCTAAAGTTAGGTCTGGAAATATTTTAGCCTTATTTACTTCATAAACATGCCCTAGCCCATTGCAATGAGGACACATACCTTTTGGGGAATTAAAAGAAAATGTATTGGGTTCTGGTACCGGGTATGAAATCCCGGTAGTGGGGCACATTAAATCTCTACTGAAATAACGAGGTTCTGTTGCAGATTCCTCCAAAACCATAAGCACATTATCCCCACTGTACATTGCAGTATTTATGCTTTCAGACAATCGTTTTTCAAGTTCTTCAGAACTGCTAACTTTAAGACGATCGATTACAATTTCAATGTCATGAGTTTTGTAACGATCAACTTTCATTCCTTTTACAATATCTTTAATCTCACCATCTACACGAACTTTAAGAAACCCTTGTTTTCCGATTTGTTCAAATAACTCACGATAATGCCCTTTTCTCGACTTTATTATTGGCGCAAGTATGGTTATTTTTTTTGTATTAAAATGTGTTAGGATAAGCTGCTTTATCTGCTCATCACTATAGCTTACCATTTTTTCGTTGGTTTTATAGCTATATGCTTCCCCACCTCTTGCATAAAGAAGTCGCAGAAAATCGTAAACTTCCGTTATGGTTCCTACGGTTGAACGAGGAGATTTTGATGTGGTCTTTTGTTCGATGGCAATTACCGGAGACAAACCATCGATTTTATCAACATCAGGCCGCTCTAACCCACCAAGAAATTGACGGGCATAAGCCGAAAATGTTTCAATATAACGCCGCTGACCCTCAGCATAAATAGTGTCAAAAGCAAGCGAAGATTTACCACTTCCTGATAAACCAGTGATGACGACTAATTTTTCTCTTGGAATGGTAACATCGATGTTCTTTAGGTTGTGAACACGAGCTCCTTTAACCTCAATATTTTCCTCGTATTTAATCATGTTTGTGCAAAGTTGCGAAGGTACAATTTTGACTACTAAAAAAGAAGTTGCACTCTTTTAGTTTTTGTTAATACCAGCTTTACTTTTAAATTTGTTTTATAAACAAAAAATAGACTTATGCAGCTTTTAGGAATAGGATCTAGAATAGCACATGCTGAATATGGAAAGGGAGTAGTAACTAACGTGACTTCCAAGCATTATTGGGTTACCTTTATTGAAAACGGATTGGAAACTATTCCCATCGATTCAGATTTTGAAACCATTGAAATTGTAGAAGATGAAGTAGATACTATCAGCTTTTCTGAGGTTGAACAATCGTTAATTTCAATTTTGAAACGTTGGAGTGATACTTCTCAAATAACTCCTATCGCAGACAAATGGAAATCGGGAAACCTTGTGCTACAGCCAGGAGATTCTAATTTGAGTTCCAAAGAACTCCCTATAACTACTTTTTTTCATAAAATTGTAATGGTTCGTGATCGAATTCGTGTAATGGAACAAAAAATCAACTCCAGTAAAAACTTAGATGATCAGGAAAAAATAGATCTTCAGCAATATATCACCCGAATCTATGGAAGCCTTACCACTTTTAATGTTTTATTCAAGAATAAAAGTGATCAGTTTATTGGAGAGCGGAGTAAATAATTCCTGAATTGCAATACGTGTCTTTTTAAGCTAATTTCATTTAAATTTTAAACTGCTCTTTTCGTTGAAACATATTTTTCATACACATCAGGATTGTTTTTTTCCATACTATCCCCATTGATATAAGGTTTAATAGCAATCGTATTGATAGGACTGGTAGTCATTTCAGTATTATGTGCCAAATTCGTAACCGTTGTCATGGCATCCTGATACATGGCATTAACATCTAAAGCGATAAGATCAATTGATTTTAAGTTGTAATAGATTCCGTAGTTTCGTGTACGATCATAAATTATCCACGGTTGCAATGCATAAAGTGCTCTAAAATGCTTTGTTAAAAGAGGTAAAATATTAAAATCTAAAGCTAAAGTCGCAAAATAAATTCCATCGCTGGTAAGATTAAATTCGGCAGATGATTCCATACGATGTTTTTCCTGCTCCACCCGACGTGATAATTGTTTTATTCTTATACGATCTGCTTCATCAAAGTCGATATGATTGTTATGAGCAGTACTAAATAAATGGCAGATATAACGATAAAGCAACGATTCTACATCTTTGGCCTCACTTAGGAAGGCAAAGTATATAGTACGAATTGCAGCACTATTTTTTTGCTGAATAGCATTCCAAACACGTTTTGCTTTATCTATTTGTGTAACGACCAAACTATTTTTGGTAAACAATCGATTCTGAACCGTAGTGTTCCTTTGAATGCCTATTATAGGATGTACCTCCTGATAAGACATAAAAACACTAGTAAGAAAACCGTTAAAACTACCGTCATAAATTAAAATTTTTGAATTTTCCATAATTAATTGAATAAGCTTAATTGAATAGCTGTTTTTTTTGATACACTTCGGGTTTTATCAATTTTTGATGCAATCGATTTACGTTTTGATTGTCGCCTACGAACTATTGGAATTGAAGTTTTTTCAAAACGGTAATCGGCATCGTGCTGTGCCAATTGATTTAATTTCTCTTGAATAGGATCTAAAAACATAACTAAACTTGTAATGATTCCAAAATTATGGAAAAATTCCTAATTATGGAAATATTCCAATTAATTTTTGGAAATATTCCATTTTTTATATCTTTACCTTATGGAAAATGAACTAGCAATTGATGTAAAACGATTTATTGAGGCGCGTAGAGATTTGGGATATACCCAATCCGAATTTGCAAAACTACTTGGTATTTCTAGTACTACTGCTGATATAGAAAGAGGAAGAACAAAACTTTCTGGAAAGGTGGTAGCAGAATTATTACGACAATTTAAAATAAATCCGTTATGGCTTTTTGGAGCGCAGGATAAAAAGTATTTAGCCACCACTTCGGTAAGCGTGATACCTAAAGTTGTTACTGTTGATAGTTCCGACAAAGAAAACATGGTTTTGGTAAATGCAAAAGCAGCCGCAGGATATCCACAAAATATTCAAGACACAAGTTGGTATAAACAGTTGCCTGCATTTGATTTACCACTTCCCGAGTTTAGAAATGCAACATATCGCGGATTTCAAGTTGAAGGGGATAGTATGTTACCGAATTTGAAACCCGGAGAATGGGTATTGGCTAAAGCATTGAATGGTATGGAAGAAATAAGTGCCAATAAAATTTATGTAGTTATTCTGCATGATGCCGTTCTGGTTAAAAAGCTCGAAAAATCTCCCGAAACCGCTAAAATGATGCTGATTTCCTTAAATGAAACCTATCCTCCTTACGAAGTTGAACTACAACAAATACAGGAGTTATGGCAGGTGAGTAGCAAAATTACCTTTAGTGTAGATGCAACCACCGAAAATGGACTGTTACGACAGTTGCAAGCTTCGATGGAAGAATTAAAAAGTCAAATAGGTAAAGTGAAAAATTAATTAAGCTAATTAAAACTAATTATAAGCTCTAACCTTTCCCATATTTAGTGTAAATGGACCTAGTTTATGAGATTGCGGTAAAAAAGTACCACTTTCCATAATCCGCCAGTTGTCCCACGTAGCTTCTATTCCTCCTATCGGAAGCAGTTGCGTCCACATTTTATAACTTTTAGGAAAGCCATCTGGATGCAATATCCACAAATAACTATCCCCCGGGGTTGTACCACCTTCTGTATAAGTTACCAATAAACCTTTCGAACCATCTTCTAGTGCAACTACCCCTCGGGTTGTTCCTTTGTCGAAAACCTTAAAAGGCGCAACCAACCAAAAGGAATCATTATGGAATAATTTCACAGCCTTTTGAATAAGTTTTTCTTTGGGTTTACCAGTAATAGCTATAGCATCAGTATATACAATGCTTCGTGAAGGATAATCGATATTCAAATTAACGGTATGATTACCCCAGGAAACTTTAACTATGTTGAATGATTTATCCCAAAGAAATTGGTGGGAACCATCTCTAAAGGACCATTCCAAAAAACGAGTATTGTTGTACGCTTTATGATTTAGCGCAAAAAGCATTGCATAAGCCAATCGGTCCGCTTCATTATTGTTTACTGTCTCAGGAATAGGCTCGTTATATACAAGGTATAAAATCCCAAAACCAACTACAAACACCAATAGTGATCCAAGGAGTACCTTCAGGATTCTTTTCATCCATTTTTTCATAGCAATCTAAAATACAATTGAATTAGTAACCCACGGCCGTATCGTCTCCACGTTTGTCAGCTCCGCCTTCTAATTTTCCATCTGCCAAAATTCGAATTGCATCTACTTTTCCTATAATAGGGGTACGATCTTCGTTAATAATATAACCTTTAGATTTTAGTTCAGATTTCAGCGTTTCAGGAAAACCATCAGGTTCAAAAATAACCATATCAGGAAGCCATTGATGATGAAAGCGAGGAGCATTAACCGCATCTTGCATGCTCATGTTAAATTCATAGGAATTCAGGATTGTTTGTGCTACTGCAGTAATAATTGTAGATCCTCCCGGGGTACCAACTACAAGCCATAATTTTCCGTCTTTTTCAACAATAGTAGGTGTCATAGAGCTTAACATTCGTTTTTCCGCAGCAATGCTATTTGCTTCTGCACCAATCAATCCAAACATGTTTGGAATTCCAGGCTTTGCACTAAAATCGTCCATTTCATTATTTAAGAAAAAGCCCAGCTCATCATGATACAATTTAGAACCAAAAGCCCCATTTAATGTTGTAGTTGCTGAAATTGCATTACCTTCCTCGTCCACAATGGAGTAGTGTGTGGTCTCATTGCTTTCAACGGTCTGTAGTTGTCCACGTTCAATATCTGATGATTTGGTGGCTGCATCGAAAGAAAAAGTTTCCATGCGTTCTGCGATATAGGCTTCACTTAAAAGTACATCCAAGGGGATTTCAACAAAATCTGGATCTCCTAAAAAATAATTTCGATCCGCATAGGAGCGCCTTGCAGCTTCTGTAAAAAGTTGTATTGTTTTAGCAGAATTGTGGCCATATTTCGAAACAGGGTAGGGCTCCATCATTTTGAATATCTGATTCATCGTAACTCCTCCGCTACTAGGAGGGCTCATCGAAATAATTTTTAAATCTTTATAACTAAAAGTTACAGGATCCCTCCACTTGGCTTCATATTTTGATAAATCTTCTTCAGTAACATAACCACCGTTTTCTTGAATAAAAGCCGCTAACTTTTGTGCTGTTTCTCCTTTGTAAAATTCGTCACGACCGTTGGCAGCAATTCTTGATAAGGTGCTGGCTAGATTAGGATATTTAATGGTGTCTCCAGCTATAAATGTTTGTGCAAACAGCGTGCTATCTCCGTTAACTTCAGTTACAATTTCTCGTGTACCGTCAAGTCGTCGGGCTTGCTTTTCAGTAACAACCACTCCTTTTTTTGCCAAAGCTATAACTGGAGCCAAGATTTCGGACATGGGTAAAGAACCAAATTTGGCATGCACTTCAAAAATACCAGCAATGGTTCCAGGTACGCCTACTGCTGTAGCTCCTAATGTACTTTTTCCAGGTATAACATTTCCTAAAGAATCTAAATACATGTCCTTGTGTGCAGCTAAAGGTGCTTTTTCTCTATAATCAATAGCGCCAATCGTTCCTTCGCTTGTGCGATACACCATAAAACCACCACCACCTAAATTACCTGCAAAAGGGTAGGCAACCGCAAGCGCCATTTCGGTTGCTATCATGGCATCAAAAGCATTTCCGCCTTTTTCAAGGATTTGAGTCCCGATACGAGATGCTTCTTCACGAGCTGATACTACCATTGCATGCTCAGTTACCACGCCGGTCGGAATAGCAGGTTGTTGTTTCTTGCATGACAAACCTAATGTTATGGCTAATAAGAGAATTATTTTTCGCATAGTGAATTGAATTTTTGTCGGGAAAAGATAGTTAATTCTTCAAAGAACTCCGTGAACTCTTTTTCGAAATCTGAATAGTATTCTTCAAGATCTAAAATGGCAAAATTCATTTTAGATTTATTTTTTGTTCTTCGATTCATGCCGTCAAGGACCTTTGAAATGCCCTTTAAACTTGCATAACTTAAAATCCAGTTATCTGCAATCATATAAGGCATCATTCGTTTTACACCTTCCGGCAATATCATATAATTATCTTCTAATAAATCGTAAAAATTGTCTACATATGGTGCCAATGGAGTAGTGGAATACGAACTCCAATTTTTAGCAAGAAAGTGGTCATAAAAAATATCAACAATAACACCACTATAATGACTGTAATTTTTATGCAATCGTTTGCTGCTTTGTCGAACAGTAGGATGCGCATCAGTAAAGGTATCGATATGGCGATGCAATAAAATTCCTTTTTGAACATTAATAGGTAGATGTTTGTATTTATTACCTCGAATGCTATCGGCAATAAAATTTCCTAAAGTAATTTCCGGTTCCCCAAAGGAGAGATAAATATGCGCTAAAAAATTCATGAAAAAGATAAAGCCACTTCGGTACCAATTTACAAATTCATAACCTACAATTACAAATCGATACCTGTATATTTGCAAAAACTATTAACTGAATGACACTTATAAAATCAATTTCTGGAATTCGAGGAACCATTGGTGGAACTCCAAATGACAATTTAACCCCTATAGATACTGTAAAATTTGCAGCCGCGTATGGCACTTGGCTTAAAAGTCAAGCTTCAAAAGACCGATTAAAAGTTGTTGTCGGGAGAGATGCTAGGTTATCGGGTGAAATGGTACAGCATTTGGTTGTAGCAACACTTACGGGATTGGGAATTGATGTGGTGAATTTAAACTTGTCGACAACACCTACGGTCGAAATAGCTGTGCCGCTGGAAGCAGCAGACGGGGGAATTATATTAACAGCTAGTCACAACCCTAAACAGTGGAATGCACTGAAACTTTTGAACGAAAAAGGAGAATTTTTAAATGCCGAAGAGGGCGCCATAATTTTGGATATTGCCGAAAAAGAAGCCTTTGAGTTTGCTGAAATAGATGATTTAGGTGTGATTACCAAGAATGATGCTTATTTCGATATCCATATTGATGAAGTACTTAACCTATCCTTAGTTGATGCATCAGTTATTAAGGCTGCAGGATTTAAAGTTGTTGTGGATGGGGTTAATTCTACAGGTGGGGTAGCAATACCTTTATTATTAGAAGCTTTAGGAGTAGAAGTGATTAAGCTTTACTGTGATCCCACAGGGCATTTTCCGCATAACCCTGAGCCGCTAAAAGAACATTTAGGAGATATATGTGCGCTGGTTGTAGCAAAAGAAGCAGATTTTGGAATCGTTGTAGATCCAGATGTAGACCGATTAGCATTTGTTAGCAACACAGGAGAAATGTTTGGGGAAGAATATACTCTTGTGGCTTGTGCAGATTACGTTTTAAGTAAAACAAAAGGAAATACAGTTTCTAATTTATCTTCATCGAGAGCGCTTCGAGATATTACAGAAAAACATGGAGGTAACTATGAAGCGGCTGCAGTAGGAGAGGTTAATGTGGTGGCAAAAATGAAAGCCGTGAATGCTATTATTGGAGGTGAAGGAAATGGAGGTATTATCTACCCTGAAAGTCATTATGGTAGAGACTCTTTAGTAGGAACTGCGCTTTTTTTAATGCTAATGGCTGAAAAGAAGGGAATAACAGTTCAAGAATTAAGAGATTCCTATCCCAGTTATTTTATGAGTAAAAAGAAAATAGAACTCACACCAGAGTTGGATGTTGATGGTATCCTTAAAACAATAGCAGAGAAGTACAAAGAGGAGGAAATTACAACTATTGACGGTGTTAAAATCGATTTTCCTGAAAATTGGGTGCATTTAAGAAAATCCAATACAGAACCTATTATTCGGATTTATACTGAAGCTAAAAACCAGAATAAAGCCAATGAACTTGCAGATCGCTTTATTGAAGAAATAGGTGTCATTGCGGGAATTTAACTTGATTAGAAGTCAATTTCTTGGTAAAATTAAAATACTAATCCTTTCTTTTAGGAGCTTTAAAGCGATGTTTCCAACGTTTGTGCGTCCAAAGGTAGTATTCGGGATTTTCGCGAATTTGAGCTTCGGTCATTTGTAAAAAAGTTTTTGTTATCGCCGTTTCCTCAGTTTCTTGAGGAGTAGTTGTAATGGGCAATATCTCCGCGGTATAGTATCCGCGTTTAATTTTAGTTACTTTCAAGAAAGCCACATTTAAATCAAATTTTCTAGCCATAATTTCTGCCCCGTTATGCACAGGTACTGTAATCCCCATAAATTTAGCCCACAATTGTGTTCGAGAAACTTGTGGAGATTGATCGCTAATCATTCCGTATGAGGCTTTTATCTGATTTCTTTCATTAAGTAATACCGTTTTTACCGTTTCTCTTTGCGTAATTAATTGCGTATTCCATTGCCCGCGTATCTTTTTGATAAGTTTATCAAAATAAGGATTACTTATTTTTTGATACACCGCGTACCCTTTGGACGAAATGTAACTGTTAATTATAATGCTCCATTCCCAGCTTGCATAATGTGGGAACAACAGCAGTATACTTTTTTGTTTCTCGAGTTTAAGCATTTCCTCGATATTCAAGATTTTAAATCGGTGTTTTAATTGTTTTTCCGTCATACCCATAGTCTTGATCATTTCAAGAAAAACATCACACATATGTGTATAGAATTTTCGTTGGATACGCCTTATTTCTTGAGTACTTTTTTCCGGAAAGGCAAGTTCTAAATTGGACTTCACCACCTTTTTCCGATAACCAATTACGGTATATAGTAAAAAGAAGATAAAATCAGATAAAAGATAGAACAGTCGGAATGGAAGTTTTGAAATAAACCATAGTAGGGGGTAGGCCAATAAATAGACAATAAGATGCATTAGGATTCGGAAAAAATTATGAGCAAATATAGCTATATTTGACACCAAACCTTAGATTGAAATGAATTTGCACATTGCTACAATAGCCGTTATCGCCATTAATGTTCTCGTATCTATTCGAGGATTTAATGACGCAAGCTTTTTTGAACGTTATAAGTTTAACATTGGGGCTATTACTGCAGGACAACGTGAGCGCATGTTTAGCTCGGGTTTTTTGCATGTTGATATCACACATCTTTTTTTCAACATGTTTACGCTTTATTTTTTTGCGGATGTTGTAATTTCTGAATTTGGATGGTTTAAATTTTTACTTATTTATGCCATAAGCCTAGCAGCAGGTAGTTTACTGGCTCTTTTTTTTCACAAAGATGAACCATACTACAGTGCGGTAGGTGCTAGCGGCGCGGTTACAGGAGTGTTGTATGCCGCAATTTTATTATACCCCGAAATGCGTTTAGGATTAATGTTTATTCCAATTCCATTGCCAGCCTATGTTTTGGGGATTGGATATTTGCTTTACTCCATTTATGGAATGAAAAGTCGATTAGGCAATATAGGGCACACGGCTCACTTTGGAGGCGCTATCGGTGGTTATGCTACTGCGCTGTTTTTTAGACCTGATGTTATCTTTACGGATACTCTAGTGGTGCTATTGTTGGCTGTTCCTATTCTGCTTCTATTTGTTTTGGAGAAAATGGGGAAAATTTAATCTTCAGTAAATAGGATACTACCTACAGCTTTTTGCATTTCATCGAAAAATCGTACAACGCTTATACTACAAAGCCTAATTTTACGTTAATAGCAAACCCAAATTAGTAAAACAACTTACTTATCATGAAAAAAGTATCCCTATTACTGATGGTAGCTTTGGTATTCTTTACTGCCTGTAGCGACGAAACCACAGTATTTGAAACCCAAGACAACAACCTTTCTCTTGAAACCAATGAGCAAGTACTTTTAAACAGTATCGTTTATGACAATGCAGGAGTTATTGATTTAATTGCTCCAACTGATGCGAGTATAGCAAAATCTTTTGGTTTTACAAGTAATTCCAATAACAATGACGACGCAACGAACTTTCCATTAACTTTAATAGCTCAGGTAGCCCCACCATCTTTTGCAAATGGAGGAGAAAATCTTACCGCTTCTCATGTAGATATTGATGGTAATTTTGCCTATGTTTCCTACAATACCGTTGGCGCGGTATATGCTGGAGGATTGGATATTATTAATGTTAGTGACCCCAATAACCCTAGAGTAACCTCTCGTCTATACTTTACAAACGCAGATATTAGTGCTTTAAAGTATGATGGTGGATTTGTATATGCTGTTGGTGGTTTTAACGCAGAGTTATCCACTTTTGCGGAAACAAATTCTTTTGTGGCAAAAATTTCTGCTGTAAATGGGAGGTTTAGCACTTCAGGAGTTCTTTTTGGATTTCAGGATGGTTTTGTAGCTACCGACGTGGATACTACTGCAGATGCTATTTTAGTGACTAGCGGACAAGATGGTTACTTAGCCGTTTATGATAAATTAACGGTTGAGATTGAACAAGAAGTTGCTTTTCCAGATTTACGATCTGTGGATATAAGAGATAATAGATTAGCGCTTTTAGATGGAAGTTTTGGTGTAAGAATCTTAGATCAGAACTCCTTAGAAACCAATAGTGAAATTCCTATTGATACCGATTTTGGAATTGCAAAACGTACCGTAGCATTCTCTGGAGATAAAGTTATTGTATCGGAAGGACCAACTGGAGCCGGAGTGTATAATTTTAGTACGGGATCCTTTTTGGAGCGTATCCCAATTGCCTTAAACCCTGAAGGAGTAGCAAATGAAGATATCGTCACCAATGCTGTAGCCTCTAATGAAGAGATTATTTTAATGGCTAATGGTGGAGCAGGTCTTTGTCTTTCAGAAGCACAAGCTAATGGTTTAAGTACAGCTATTGTTGGAATTATTGGCTTGGAAGGTTCTATTAATTATGTAGAATCTAAAGGAGATTATGTTTATGCCGCATCTGGTACTCAAGGACTCCAAATTATTAAACTAAATAGGCCTGATGCTAGTTTAGCAGCCCGTTGTGCCAATTTACCTGCCTATACGGGAAGTTTTAACCTAAATGTAAATCAAGGAGAAGAACTTGCATTTAGTGGAAGTAGAGGTTTTAATAATGTAAATGTAAACGGATCTTTACTACTATGTGGTTCATGGACTGCTCGCAATGCTACAATAATCAATAGCAATGCACTCTTTGAAATGAATGGTAATTATACCGTAGGAAGAAACAATAGAAGACGTGATATTGTATTAAATCAGGGAGCAACCTTTAGAGTTGAAGGAAATTTAACGATTTTCGGAGACCTAATCTTGAATGAAGGTGCGACTTTGGAGTTTATCGGAGAAGATTCTGTGGTTAATATTTTTGGAGATGTAACTATAGCTAATTCTGCCACCGTTAATGGAACCTTTCAAGACCTTCAAAATAAATTTTAAACCCCAAATAGATCTTAAAAAAGCCGTAAATACTTATCGTATTACGGCTTTTTTACTTTTAAATATTTGTTGTTCTGTTTTTTATTGAAGCAATTCTGCAATTTTTGCTTCTAAAGCAGGGCCTCTTAAGTTTTTTGCTACAATAATACCGTTCTCATCCAAAATAAAGGTTGCCGGAATTCCATTTACATTATATAACTGTGCAATCTGATCGAAATAGTTTACATTGGAAACATGATTCCAAATGAGACCATCATCGGCTATTGCTTTTTTCCAATCTTCAGCTTTTCGATCTAGCGATACCCCAAAAATGTTAAGTCCCTTGTCGTGATATTTTTCATATACGCGGACTACGTTAGGGTTTTCTATTCTACAAGGCTTGCACCAAGCAGCCCAGAAATCTAAAATAGTAACTTTCCCAAGCGCGTCGTATAGCGCAAGTTCCTCACCAGATGGCGTTGGCCCCGTAAAGTTAGGAGCTTTAGCACCTATAGCCGTAGTAACAGCTTTTTCTAATTGTGCTAATACCTTTTTTGCAACCGGAGTTTCCTGTATTTCGGGCGATAACCCATTAAAGATGTCTTGCACTTCGTTTTCCGGAAGTATTTTACCCGCTAATATTTTTTCCAATATAAAAACTGCAATTAAAGAACCAGGATTTTCGCGAACAAAATCCAATTCAAAAATTTTAGCTTCCTCTTGAAGTTCAAATAATTCTTCTCGAAGTGATTCAAAGACCTCACTATTTCCTTCAGCCTGTGCTTTCCTTAAATCCGCTCCTATAGATTGTCCTTTTAAAGAAATCTCTCTTGAACTACTTAAATAATCCGAAAAGAGCATGTTTTGAGGAGTTCCTTTAAGTTTTGCATAGCCCAAACTATCTTTTTGAACTCTTATTTCTATCGTGCCTTTATCGTTTATAACGGGAATATTACCATTCAGGGAATCAATAAAAATATAGCGCAATTCAGGAAGACCTACGGGGCCTTCAAAAGAAAATTTACCATTCCGTATAGTGGCGGTATCCAAATCCGCAACCGGGCGATAATTCTCATCGATGCCTCTTAAAAATACTAAGGTTCCATCGGCAATATCTCCTGTAATCGTAGCTTTGATCCGAAAACCGTCAGGATCACTAGTACAAGATATAAAAGTAACGATACTCAAAAATATCATTAAAAACTTTTTCATAACATGAATTTTACGGGCGTAAAGGTATTGATATACTACCTATAAAAAAAACAATTACGAAGCGTTTGATGTTAAGGAGGTGCTAAAGTTTGAACACTAGTTTTCAATTAAATACCAGAACTATGTGCGTAATAAAACCTTTAAAAAAAAAGAAATATGGTTTTAATAACGTATGGTATCGATGATTTACCTCTGCGATTTAAAATTGATAGCGAATGCCTAAAGCAATATCAAAATCAAAATTATCGGAGAAATTATCAAAACCAATTAGCCCAATTTCAGGTCTGAAGTCTAAGGAAATTAGTAAGGGAATATCAAAATTGTATTCCACACCAATGTCACCAGCAGCAAAAATAAAAAGTCCTCCATCGGGGGTTACTGTACCTCCATTAGGATTGGGAATGGGCTCAAAATCTACGTTTCCAAGTCCTCCGCCGAAACCATAATACCAATTGAAATTGTTTTCAATAGAATGTACCCATTGGTATATTCCAGTTAATTTAAAGGCATCAAAATTCCTACTATCTCTCCAGCCTAAGTTTAATTCTAATCTGTTATATCGGAATAAGGATTTTTGATACGAAATTTCTGCTCCAAATCCATCACTATCTCCCAAACGAAGCCCTAATGCATGATCAGAAATATCTTGTGCTTGTATTGTGCTACAGGAAATAAATACAACTAAAGCGATACATACTTTTAAAATTTTCATAAGTGTCTAAATTTTTGGTTTGTAATTAAAATTGAGATTTAAGTAAGTTGCTCAAACAATAAAAACTTAAATTAGCCTCCAAAATTGTTCCAAATTGAATAAAAGTTTATTTCAGACCTTAAAAGAGTCTTTAGAAGGGGAGTTGTCTACCGAAACTTTGAGCACGATTTTGTATGCTACAGATGCCTCCGTATACCGCAAATTACCTATGGCAGTAGCCTTTCCCAAGACCGCGAAGGACATTCAGCAACTTGTTCAATTCGCAAATGCAAACCATATAGGTTTAATTCCAAGAGCGGCAGGTACTTCTTTAGCGGGTCAATGTGTAGGTGAAGGGATTGTAGTAGATGTATCAAAACATTTCACAAAAATTCTCAGTGTCGATACAGTTAATAAACAAGTTACTGTGCAGCCCGGGGTTATTCGTGACGAACTCAATGATTATCTAAAATCGTTTGGACTTTTTTTTGGACCCAACACATCAACTTCCAACCGATGCATGATCGGCGGAATGGTTGGAAATAATTCTTCAGGAACAACTTCCATAAAATATGGAGTTACAAGAGATAAAGTTGTAGCATTAAAAACAGTACTTTCAGACGGTAGCGAAGTTGACTTTAAAGGAATTTCTGAGGCAGAATTTCACAAAAAAAGAACATTAAATTCACTTGAAGGATCAATTTATAACAACATAGATAAAGAATTATCAAACAATACAATAAAAGAAAATATAATAGCTCAATTTCCAAAACCTGAAATCCATAGAAGAAATACCGGTTATGCTGTTGATGAGCTTCTCAAAACCGAAATTTTTGGAACCGAAGATGCATCTTTTAATTTTTGCAAACTGCTAGCAGGAAGTGAAGGAACACTAGCTTTTTCAACGGAAATTACCTTGCAACTGGATGATTTACAACCTGAGTTTTCTGCGATGATGGTGACACATTATAATGATTTGGAAAGCTGCCTGCAAGATGTTGCTCCGGTTATGAGTTGTAATCTTTTCACCTGTGAAATGATGGATAAAGTAATTCTGGATTGTACAAAGAACAACAGAACGCAGCAGGCGAATCGTTTTTTTGTTGAAGGAGACCCAGCAGCATTGTTGCTTTTAGAAGTGCGGTCGGCTAGCAAAAAAGGTTTAGAAGTAGCATTGGAAGTCTTGCAAAAAAAAGTAGAGGAATCAGGCTTAAGTTACGCTAGTCCAGTTTTAATGGGTAACGATATACAGAAAGCAATAGAGCTTAGAAAGGCTGGGCTTGGTCTGTTGGGTAATATGATCGGAGATCGTAAAGCTGTGGCTTGTATAGAAGACACTGCGGTAGCCTTAGGGGATTTAAAAGATTTTATTAGCGATTTTACAGCAATTATGAAAGCGTTTGATCAGGATGCGGTTTATTATGCCCATGCCGGAGCAGGGGAATTGCATTTACGTCCAATCCTGAATCTTAAAAAAAGTAAAGATGTTCAATTATTTAGAGAAATTACTACCGCTGTTGCTAAGCTTACAAAAAAATATAAGGGCTCCTTTAGCGGAGAGCATGGCGATGGTATTGTTCGAGCGGAATTCATTCCGCTAATGATCGGAAAGGAAAATTATGAATTGCTAAGTCGTGTGAAATCCTATTTTGATCCGCAGGGTATTTTTAATCCTGGAAAAATCGTGGACGCTTATCCTATGGACGCATCACTGCGTTATGAAGTAGACCGAAAAGAACCTCATATTGAAACATTTTTAGATTTTTCGGATAGCGAAGGAATTCTAAAAGCTGCCGAAAAATGTAATGGAAGTGGAGATTGTCGCAAAACCCATCATGCAAATGGTGGGATGTGTCCTAGTTATCATGCTACTAAAAACGAAAAAGATACCACCCGAGGTAGGGCAAATGCCTTGCGGGAATTTTTGACGAATTCAGATCGCCCAAATCATTTCGATAGCTCTGAATTAAAGGAAGTTTTTGACTTATGTTTAAGTTGTAAAGCATGCGCAAGTGAGTGTCCCAGTAATGTAGATGTTGCCAGTCTAAAAGCAGAATTCTTATATCAATATCAGGAAGTAAATGGATATAGTTTGCGAAGTAAACTATTTGCTCATAACACTAAAATCAATAAATTAAGCAGTCGAATTTCGGGATTAACGAATTTGATTTATGATTCCAATATTCTGGGAAATATGTTAAAAAATATTTCTGGTGTAGCGAAAGAAAGAAGTCTTCCAAAAGTATCAAGTTTTAATTTCAATAAATATCATCAACGTATTAAAAAACAATATAATAAAACTACAAAAAAAGTTGTTTTATATATCGATGAGTTTACGCAATACTTGGATATTGATTTAGGTAAGGATGCTATTTTTGTATTGTCCGAACTAGGGTATGATATTCAGTTATTTTATGCAGAAAGCGGACGTACTTATTTGTCTAAAGGCTTTTTAGATCAAGCTAAGCAGCTTGCGTTGAAAAATATAAAAATCTTGAAAACTTATGCTGAAGCTGGTATTCCCGTAGTTGGATTAGAACCTTCAGCAGTACTTTCTTTTCGAGATGAATATAAGCGATTTTTGAACGATGAGGTCACAACAACTGCTATTGCTAAAAACACCTATTTGATCGAAGAATTTTTGGCCGCTGAAATAGCCAAAGGAGCAATTACCAAAACTGCATTTACAAAAGAAGTTCTGACCATTAAAATTCATAACCATTGCCATCAAAAAGCGTTGTCAAATCAAAAAGTAACTTTTGATGTGCTTAATCTGCCAGAAAATTATAAGGTTTCAATTATAAATTCAGGATGTTGCGGTATGGCTGGTTCTTTCGGTTATGAAAAAGAACATTATGATGTAAGTATGAAAATCGGAGCATTAAAATTGTTTCCTGCCATAAAAAAGGCAGCAAATACGACAATTATAGCGGCTAATGGCACAAGTTGCAGGCATCAGATACAGGATGGCACAGGGGTGAAAGCAAAACATCCTATTTCTATTATAAAAGAAGCTTTAATCTAGCAGATCCTCGGCTTTTTTGCTGAGTTTTGATACTGCGCTTTCAATGCCAAGTTCGTTCGTTTCCGTTATGGAGGTGATCAGATCTTGAATATTCAGCTGCTTGAGATCTTCATCTACATAAAAGGGAAGTAATTTATCTTGATTGTACTTGTAAATCTTCCATCGTTTAAAAGAATACTCTAATGCGGTTAAATTTTCAATCCAATCTCCGGAGTTCAAATATGTACATTGCCCGTTCTTATTTTTATAAACCTCTTTTTTAGGCTGGTGTATATGGCCGCAAATTACATACTGATACCCCTTCTCAATGGCCAAATCTGTAGCTGCCTTTTCAAATTTACTGATGTGTTTGAGTGCGCTTTTTACGCGATCTTTTACGTTTTTAGAAAGGGAATATTTATTTCTTCCAATTTTGGTTAACCCCCAATTTACCATCCTGTTTATTAAAATTAGCAGATCATACCCATAACCTCCTAGCTTAGCAAGCCACTTGGCGTTTTGAATGGAAACATCAAAGATATCTCCATGAAAAAACCATGCTTTCTTGCCGTTTAAGTTAAGAACTAGCTTGTCAACTATTTTAAAATTACCCATTGAAGTATTACTAAACTTACGAAGCATTTCATCATGATTTCCAGTGATATAAAAAACCTCAACACCATTAGAAGCCATGCCAATAACTTTTTTCAATACCTTCAAGTGCGATTTTGGAAAATAACGTTTACTGAACTGCCAGATATCAATAATATCTCCATTTAAAATCAATTTTTTAGGGGCTATACTATTCAAATAAGCAACAAGTTCATCTGCATGACAGCCGTATGTGCCAAGATGCACATCTGATACTACTGCTAACTCAATTTTTCTTTTTTTCAAATCGAAATACTTTCCTACAAAATAAATTCATATACCGGAAGCAAAGTCGAAATTGAAATCAATATTTAATGAGCATACCGTTAAGTTTAGATTAATATTCGCATTCACTTCGTTAAGTCAATGTTACCATAAATCTACTTTTGGTTTTAGTATTTTTAAGATATACCTTTGACTCTTGTTTTGTGTTAAAACATTGTTGTTGGCACTACATACAAATTATTAGTTCATACAACACACAAAACTCCATCTAAACTAGGTATTATGGCAGGAAATACGTTTGGCAACCTTTTTAAATTAACCACTTTCGGAGAATCTCATGGCGTTGCTATAGGAGGGATTATAGATGGCTGTCCTTCTGGTCTTTCGCTGAACTTAGAGTTTATACAAAAAGAGTTAGATCGAAGAAGACCTGGTCAATCGGCAATCGTTACACAGCGCAAAGAGCCGGATACTGTTGAGTTTTATTCTGGTGTTTTTGAAGGTAAAACTACCGGAACACCCATAGGTTTTGCAATTCATAACACGAATCAGAAATCTAAAGATTATTCGCATATAAAAGATTCATACCGCCCTTCACATGCTGATTATGTTTACGATCAGAAATACGGTTTTCGGGATTACCGCGGAGGAGGTAGAAGTTCTGCAAGGGAAACCGCGAGCAGAGTAGTGGCTGGGGCCATCGCAAAGCAATTTTTAAAAAACATAAAAATTACTGCTTTCGTGTCTCAAGTTGGAGATTTAAAATTGGACAAACCCTATGAATCTCTTGATTTTTCTAGTATTGAGCAGAATCCCGTGCGATGTGCAGATCCGGACATGGCTGTTCAAATGGAAGATTATATCAAGCAGATTAAAAAAGAAGGAGATACCATTGGAGGAGTGATAACCTGCGTAGTTCAAAATGTACCGATCGGTTTAGGAGAGCCAGTGTTTGATAAATTGCATGCCGAATTAGGGAAAGCAATGTTATCAATTAATGCTGTAAAAGGATTTGAATATGGCAGTGGTTTTGATGGGGTTAAGATGAAAGGCAGTTTGCATAATGATACCTTTAACGCCGATGGTTCTACAACTACCAACTACAGTGGAGGTATTCAGGGAGGTATAAGTAATGGAATGGATATCTATTTTAATATTGCTTTTAAGCCTGTGGCTACCATTATCCAGTCTTATGAAACAATTGATAAGCAAGGAAAAATAATCACTACTCAAGGAAAAGGAAGGCACGACCCTTGTGTGGTTCCTAGGGCCGTTCCTATTGTTGAAGCAATGACAGCGCTTGTTTTAGCGGATTATGTGTTGTTAAATAGAACCATAAAATTATAAATTTCTTTTTTTGGCGGATTTCCTTACAAAATAGTATCTTTCTATCCTAAAATCTAATTTATGAGGAAACTAGAATTGCATTGGCAAATTCTAATTGGCATGCTCTTAGGGCTTGTTTTTGGATATATAATGACGCTCGTTGGCGGGGGTAAAGAGTTTGTTTTGGATTGGGTAAAATGGTTGGGTACCATTTTTATCAAGCTTTTAAAACTTATAGCTATTCCGCTTATTCTAGCTTCTCTCATCAAAGGGATATCCGATCTCAAAGACATTTCAAAGTTTCGAAACATTGGTATTCGTACCATAGCCATTTACATTAGCACCACTGTTGTAGCAATTACCATTGGATTGTTGTTGGTGAATGTCATTCAGCCCGGTGATGGTATTTCAGATGCTACAATTTCTAAGTTAACAAATACCTATGCAAATGATAGTGGAGTTACCTCAAAAATAGCCGAAGCTTCCAAGCAAAAAAGCGGGGGACCTCTTCAGTTTTTAGTTGATATGGTTCCGGATAACGCCTTTAAAGCAATGAGCAATAATGGTTTAATGCTTCAGGTTATTTTCTTTTCTATAGCACTCGGAATTTCAATGCTATTAATTGGTGAGAAGAAGGCAAAGCCACTTAAAGATTTCTTTGATTCTTTAAATGATGTGGTATTGAAGATGGTAGATTTGATTATGCTAATAGCACCTTTTGCAGTGTTTTCATTGTTAGCAAATGTTGTGGTATCTTCTGGAGATCCAGATTTATTACTTGCTTTACTAAAATATGCGGCGGTTGTAGTTTTCGGGTTGATGCTGATGATCGTATTTTATAGCATGGTAGTAGCTGTATTTACCAAGAAAAATCCCTTTTGGTTCTTAAAACAAATTAGCCCTGCGCAATTGCTGGCGTTTTCTACAAGTTCTAGTGCGGCCACACTTCCCGTTACTATGGAAAGAGTAGAGGAGCATATTGGAGTGGATAAAGAGGTGTCTAGTTTTGTTTTACCCGTGGGCGCAACTATAAATATGGATGGAACCAGTTTATATCAAGGCGTAGCTGCAGTTTTTATTGCGCAAGCCTTAGCTTTTGATTTAAGTTTTGCCGATCAGTTAACCATAGTATTAACTGCGCTATTAGCCTCTATCGGTTCAGCAGCTGTTCCAGGCGCTGGAATGGTAATGCTGGTGATAGTTTTAGAAGCCATTGGTTTTCCGGGTGATAAGTTGGCTATTGGATTGGCGCTAATATTTGCTGTGGATAGACCTTTAGATATGTGTAGAACTGTTGTTAATATTACAGGAGATGCCACGGTGTCAATGATGGTGGCAAAATCTGTAGGAAAGCTTGGGAAGCCTAAAGTAAAAAATTGGGATGATCATTTGGATGAAGTAAAATAAAATAATTAAACGCAAGATGAACATTTGTTTTTTAATGTATCCTTGGGAAGAAATCGATCCCGAAAACGACACTAGCTTATCTTTGATTCATGAATGTGTAAAGAGAAAACATGGCGTGGCATTATGTGCTCCTGCTAATCTAACCATTCGCAATAGTGTCACCAGCGCCTTTTGTACGGTAGTTAGCCGCATGGACAAGGTGTCTAGTAACCTGAAGACTTTTTATAAACAAGCGAAACTGAGAGATGAAATGCTTCCTCTTGCTGGTTTTGATGTGATCTTTATGCGGGCAAATCCTCCTTTGGATCCTATAATGCTTAATTTTTTAGATTCGGTAAAGGATGATGTTTTTATAATAAACTCACTTCAGGGGTTGCGTGAGGCTAGTAATAAACTGTATACAGCTGCTTTTGGGGACTCTCATAGTAATATTATCCCTGCTACACATGTGTCAAAAAACAAAAACTATCTAATTAGTCAAATCAAAGAATCTCCAGCAGATAGAATGATTTTAAAACCTTTAAATGGTTTTGGAGGTTCAGGAGTGATATTGATCGAAAAATCGGCAATGTCAAATATTAAATCCTTGTTAGATTTTTATGTAACTAACTCAGATGGAACATCAAACTATGTAATACTTCAAGAATATATTGAAGGTGCGGATCAAGGTGATATTCGAATCCTTTTGCTCAATGGAGAACCTATAGGGGCAATGCGACGTATTCCAGGATCGGATGATCATCGTTCTAATGTTTCAGCAGGAGGATCTATTGCAAAACATTATTTAAGTAAAGAAGAAAAAGCGCTCTGTAAGCAAATAGGACCTAAGTTGGTTAATGATGGACTTTATTTTGTTGGAATCGATGTAATTGGAGGAAAATTAGTGGAAGTTAATGTAATGTCTCCAGGCGGAATAACCTATATGAATAAAGTGTATAAAGTGAAATTGCAATGTAAGGTTATCGATTTTGTGGAAAGTAAGGTAATTGATAAACTGCAGGCATTTGACCGTCGTTCTCGCCTGCGTAACGAGGTAGAGAATGCGTAAACTTGCTGTTACCAATATTATATCAAAAATCAAATCAGAAATCCCGTTTGAAGCGGTAGCAGAAGATTATTCTTTTACTATAAAGATTGAGCACTATGCACCATATATCTGTGCTGCGATCCACGATGGTCATCAATTTCGAAAGTCATTGTGGGAGAAGTGCTTGCATACCGAGTACGATCGTTGGTATGAGGAAGATCCTTGTACACGACAAATTATACAATCCAATCCAATTGTAATTGCAGGTAGTGATAGTCGGTTTGAATATGATCTAAATAGAGCACCGGAGAATGCCATATATGAGGATGCATGGGGAAAACAGTTGTGGAAAGAACCGTTAGCTGATAAAGAAAAGGCAAAGAGTTTAGAAAAACACCAAACATTTTATGGGGTGGTACATGCTTTGGTAAAACAGATTGAAAATAAATATGGAATTGCATTAGTTTTTGATATGCATAGCTACAATTGGCAACGTTGGGATAGGGCAGTGCCTACTTGGAATTTGGGTACTACTAATATTGACGCGAAACGATTTTCACAACTCGCAGCATCTTGGAGTAAAAAACTAGCAAGTATAGCACTGCCTAATGGAATAGTTTCAACATCAAAAATTAATGATACGTTTCAGGGAAATGGATATTTTTTAAAATACATTACGTCACATTTTAATAATACCTTGGTATTGGCAACGGAATTGGCTAAGGTATATTGTAACGAGTTAGATGGAACGATATATCCTGAAGTAGTTAGTGCAGTAGAGGAGCAGCTTAAGGAATTAATTCCGCAACAAGTAAGTGAGTTTCAAAGAGGAATTGTATGATTGATGAAGCATTATCTAAGGAGCAGAAGCATAAATATGCAGATCTTTTTGAAATAGACGCCAATTTGAACCGATTGGTGGGAAGAATAGAATTATTAAGCTATATCAACCCTTTAAATATTGAAAAAGAGAAACAACGGTTTTTTGCTTCCAAATACAGCTGTTCACCCATCTTTAAATATCCTAAATTAAAATTTAATCCATATAAACTTCATCGCCTCTTTTTTTCGCAACGTTTAGAGCGTATTGAAGATGATGATATTCGCAATTTATATCAGGATATCATATACTATTATGCGAATATGGTTCAGTGCATTCAAACAATAGGAGAGCCGAAGAAATTCTATTACAATTCCCTTCGAGTATATGGAACTCCAACGGAAAGAGATGTCCAAAATGCTAAATTCATTCTTCATTATGAAGATGAAGACAGTAATGCGGACATGGAGAAGATTTATACAGCAATGGAGGCAAAGGCGTATTTCGAAGATTTTAGTAAACAATATCGATTTCCGCTTACAACCAAATTTTCTACTAATATTGCTGCCGAAGCTATGGTGAGTAATAGTGCAAGGGCATTGTTGATAAAGAAAAATACACGCTTTAGTAAAAATCAATTGCTTACCCTTGCCAATCACGAAATCGGTGTACATTTGGTTACCACTTATAATGGTTTGTTGCAACCTTTAAAGATTTTTTCAAATGGTTTTCCTACCAATGTGGAAACACAAGAAGGCTTAGCTGTTTTTAGTGAATACATGAGTGGTGCACTTACACTAAAAAGACTTAAAGAATTAGCTTATAGGGTTTTAGCAGCAGACAGTTTAATTAAAGGTTATACGTTTGCAGATACCTTTGATTTGATTCACAATCAATACAAATTAAACCGTGATGAAGCGTTTACCATTACTTTGCGAGTTCATAGAGGTGGAGGTTTTACCAAAGATCGATTGTATTTAAGTGGTTTACGAAAAATATATAAACGCTATCAAAAAGGGGTTAGCATGGACGTTTTATTGTCTGGAAAAGTCACCCTTGAATTTGAAGATGCTATCGCAAAATTACATGCACTGGATCTAGCGAAAGATATTACCCATCGAAATTTTGCTTACGATCAAAACATAAATACAAACGCGACTTTGAACTTTATTTTAGATCATCTAAAGTAATTGCCTTTCTAAAACCATTTATAGGGAGATTCTTCTGCCCTTTGGATAGCGTACTTGAAAAGAAAATTGTTCTTGTCTATTCGTCCCACTTGGTAAATTTAACTGCCAAGTAAGAATTCCTTTTTTAGTATCATACTGCGCATTTGGAGTTTCGATAGCACTTACTTTGATTTCTTTATTTTCCGAAATAGGAATACGATCTACCAACTTCAGTGGAACGGTAGTTGTTTTATTGTTTTTGATTTCAATTTCGAATGCCTTATTCAAAATTCGGTAATTGCCTACAAAAGATTTGCTTTTGTAATTTTTCTGTTGCTTTCGAGTCACTGTAATGTCAGGTTCTAAACCCAGAGAAACGGTCATTTCTTTTTTTGAAGTATAAGGGTCAAGTACTGTTTTACCGGCATAACTTCCATTAAAATACAAGGTTGCTTCACCTGGTAAAAGATTATATTGTTCCCAATCTTTAAAACTAGCTGTTAAAAATACATTTTCATTTATTAAAGGGGCTGCCAAATACTCATACTTGGATGGTAGTGAAAAATTATTGATTTCAATAGCGGTTATATCCCCATCTGAAACAATTGTATACGGTTTTTTTATTACGAAACTAGTAGTAACAATTTCTTCTATGGCTTCACTTTTTTTTGTTGTAATTAATACAACTCCATTCGTTCCTCTAGATCCATAAAGTTCAGTAGCACTTTTATTTTTTAAAAAATCAATAGAAGCAATTTCATGAGGTTCCAAATCTTCAGCCACAAAACCATCAACAGGAATACCGTCAATAATGTATAAAGGGTTTTTACTGCTACTATTGGAAGCAACCCCTCTTATTTTTATCGTTGGGGAGCTTCCAGGATTGCCATTGGAACCATTAATCTGTAAGCCGACAACCTGACCACTTAAAGCTTCAGCCGCTGCAGTTCTGGTAGACGAATAACCGGAAACTACAACTTCCTCTAAAACAGCAGTGTCTTCCTGTAGTTTTATGTTAATCACAGAAGCATAAATAGGGATTTCATACGTTTCAAAACCAATGTAAGAAAACACGAGTTGACTACCGCTCGTTATATTAAGAGAGAAGTTCCCATCAAAATCGGTTTGCGTTCCAAGGGCAGTTCCCTTCACAGTAATAGTACATCCGGGAAGTGGAAGACCAGATTGATCCACTACCTGACCAACAACCCTCCTAACGGCTGGATTGTAGGTATACTTGCTTTTTTTCTTAGCTGCAGTTCGGACTTGTCTATTTCCATAAATAAAGTTTAGATATTGTGTTCCAATTTCTGGTTTTTGGATGTTCGTATTAGGGTTTCCTGTTGAAAGTACTATTTCAACATCTTGCCAATCAACACCTGTTTTCTGATACACATTGGCTTTGTATTTTAGATCTAGAGGAGCATCAAGATCTTTTGATTTTAAATCATAGGTAGGCACCCAACCAGCTTCTTGAACCAGATAGGACAAGGTAAGATTTAATTGAGATGTAACAGGATTATCTATCTTAATGCGTAATTCCCCATGTTCCTTTTGAGGAAAATTGTTTAGCTCTTGAAGTTGTTTAGAAATTCCCTGAGACTCGGACTGCAGTTCCGTTATGATAAGATTTAAATCAAAAATTTCATTATTGATAGCCGTAATTCGTTCCCGGTAGTACTGACTTATTTTTCGAATCTGTTCTAGATTTACGGTGTTATTTGGGTTTCCAATTAATCTATTCGTTGTAATTACCTTTTCCTCTTCGGTCAAACCTTGTATGTTGTTTTTTTGTCGTGCTATTTGCACATTGATGGATTTGATTTGATTCTCGAGTCCTATTACTTCAGGGTTTCCTTTACCAACTTCTAAGAAATTAATATCATACGCCATTGAAAGTATAGAAGCGGATTGAAGTCCAGAAATTTGAATACTGTTTTCATCAATTTTCGTAGATAGACCAGTAAATAGAATTTCTGAGGTACCAGCTTTTATTAAACAAGGTGCTGAACGCTCAATTTTGGCGCCATTAAGATAAACCGTAACGTTTTTAATGGTAGAAGGATACTTTCCATTGTTAGCTATAAGTATAAAAGGGAGCAGAACAAGTATTAGAATAGATTTTTTCATTAGGTTGAATTTTATAGGGTAAACCTAACTGTAAATTGAAATATGAACAAGGATTAGTACGTAACTTGTATTTCTGAACGGGTAAACGGGTTGTTTGGTTGAGTAAAGCGTTTTTGATTAAAAACGTGGTAAGTACTGAAAATTAAATACCTTTTGCAATACTAATAACATTGTGAAATTTAATAGGAGCACTAATGTTAATTGTTTTGAGACTGCGTAACCGTCTCTGAGTGAGATCAACCTAAAAATTTGGCACTTAATTCGGGCGTAGGAATCATACAAGAATCTTGTTTGCCAAACCACTTATAGCGGTTTTTAGCCACAAGATCATAAACAAGATCACGAAAAGATTCTGGAAAAATACTAAATACTTGCGCCAATGGCCATGCTCCTCCGAATGCCTTGGTGATTTCCAAAGCTGCGGTGGACTTTAAGTAATAGGCTTTCCCAGGATCAATTAAAATAATAGAATCTACTTTAGAGGTGTCTATATTCCGTTCGGCGATCAATTTTTGCCCAATGTCGCTTTGTATTGCTGCAAATTGGAAAGAATTCTGTTTGTCTCTTTTTATAATATAGGTAACAGCACCGTTGCATAAATTGCAAACTCCATCAAACAAAATAATTTTACTTTCCGATTGTACCGTTTCCATGCTACAAAAATACTACTTCTTTTATGAAAATTACGATCGTGAAGCTATGTGCCTAAGCAATTATTTTTTGGGGGTTACCAACTCCAATTGATCTACGCTAACATTTGTAGTGAACAGGCCATAATTGACAACCGCCTTATTTTTTTCTAATTTATCAATACTGCCAATCGCCTTGCCATCAATCATTCTTACACGATCTCCTATTTTGAAAACAGGACGAGGTTTATTCTTTTTCTGGACCTCCGCCTTCTTTTTAGCAATTTTCTTCTTCTCACGAATAACCTTTACTTCTTTTTGAACTTCTTGTTCAACTGCAGCTTTTTTTTGTCGTTGTACTTTTACTTCTTTAGCCGATTTTCGTTTTCGCTTGCTATTTTCGGTTTCTACGATTCGTAACAATTCAGAAATCAAGGGGCGCTTTTTATTGTCTTGGAAATAACGTTGCGCCGCAGTATTGACCTTATCCCCTAAATAAATCATCCGCTGATTATGGTCATACAACTCTTGATAATTCTCCAGTTTGGATTTCACCTTAGTGTTTAATTTTTCCAATCGTATTGCTTCTTCACGGGCCTTACTTTCTTCTTCCTGAAGTCTGTTTCCCGTTTGTGTCATTTTACTCCGTTCTTTTTGCAATTTGGCGATGGTGGCATCAAAACGAACCTTTCCACGTTCGATCTTCTTTTTGGCTCTATTTACAAGACTATAGGGAATACCATTTTTTTGCGCAACTTCAAAGGTGAAGGAACTTCCTGCTTGCCCTAATACCAATTGATATGTTGGCTCTAAGGTTTTAGCATTAAAAACCATATTTGCATTCGTAGCATGAGGCAGTTCGTTTGCCAGTAGCTTTAGGTTAGAGTAGTGGGTGGTAATAACGCCATAGGCTTCCCGTTCATAAAAGACTTCTAAAAAGGTTTCTGCTAATGCACCCCCAAGTTCAGGGTCACTGCCAGTGCCAAACTCATCAATAAGAAATAAGGTTTTGGCATTACATTTGCGCAGAAACTGATTCATATTTTTAAGCCTATAACTATAGGTGCTTAAATGATTCTCTATGGATTGATTGTCTCCAATATCCGTGAGAATTTTATCAAAAAGACACATAGTACTGCGTTCATGGACCGGAATCAAAAGGCCGCTCTGCACCATAACCTGCAACAATCCAATTGTCTTGAGTGTTATACTTTTACCACCTGCATTGGGTCCCGAAATAACAATAATGCGATTTTCCGGATGTAAATTTATGGTTTGTGGCCACGTTTTTTTTCCTTCCAGTGTATTGCTTAAAAATAAGAGTGGATGATAAGCATCTCTTAAGAACATCGTTTTATCTTCACTAATCGAAGGCTTAATAGCATTTATTTCGTGTGCATATTTTGCCTTGGCTGCAGTGATATCAATATGAGCTAAATACTCCTGAAATGAGCCTAATAGTGCTGCATGTGGACGAATAAGGTCGGTGAGCTCTTTAAGAATACGCTGTACTTCTTCTTTTTCATCAAACTCTAAATTATTAAGTTCACGACTATGAGCTAAGGTAAGTTCCGGTTCTATGTAAACAATGCTGCCCGTTTTTGAGCTTCCCATCACCGTACCCTTAATTTTTTTGCGATACATTGCTTTTACCGCCAGTACCCGACGATTTTCAACTACAGATTCTCGAATATCATCTAAAAATTCAGCTCCTTGATATTTTGACAATGCGGCATTAAAACTCTGACTAATTTTACCTTTTACCGTATTTATTTGACGCCGAACTTGCCATAAAGTTTCTGAAGCTTTGTCTTTCACCTCCCCAAAGCGGTCGATAACCCCATTAATATGGTTTGGTATTTCGGTATTAACTGGGACTTTTTCTGAAGTGGCGAACAGAAGTGGGTAGTACGTTTTAAATTTTTTAAGAAATTTTTTATGATCGTTTACTGTGGTACACAGATTTCCAAGTTTTCTAAATCCAAGAATTTCAAGAATAGTATTTTCAATACGTAGCAATTGCAATTCCTTATCTATATTATCAAAACCATGATTTGGAATCCGGTTTTCATTGCTAAAAGAGGATAAGTATTCTGATGTTTGCCCCAGTTTATCCAAAACTTCCTCTTGGTTAGTAGCGGGTACAATTTCAGCTGCTTTAACCTTTCCCAATTCGGTATTACAACGCGATGCAATATGCTGTAACACCGCGGGAAACTCTAAATCTTCAAGTGTTTTTGTATGAATTGTACTCATTTCTTTTTTGTCCGCGGCAAAGGTAGGAATTCAAGATGGATTGAAAAATAAGAATTCAAGACCTATAGGACCCTATTATATTGCGGTATTGAGTTAGGGATAATCTAAGGGGTAAATACAATAATTTCTTTGTAAAAATGTTAATTAGAATATCATTCCAGCTTGCTGAGAACACTGAAATGAATGTAAACGGTAAACCATGAAAAGTTATTACGTATTTGCATTATTTATTTTAGTTCTCATTTTAGGGAGTTGTGCTACACATCAAACCGTTGTGAAAACGTTAGAACCTTCTCCAATTTCCATTTCTAAAAACGTAAAGAAAATAGGAATCATAAACAATAATGTTCTGGATGTAGTAATGCAGCAATCTCAAGGACTAGATGAGTTAGTAGCACAAGAAAACAAATGGTTGATTCAGAACGGCACAGCTGCGGCAATAGATGGTTTATTTAACGAGCTTACCAAGGATCATCGGTTTGGCGCCATTAAATTGTTGCAAGATGTTCCTGATGAACATAAGTATATAGAAACGCAAGCCAATACAATTTCTTGGTCATCTATAGCGGCTCTTTGTGAGTTATACGATGTAGATGTTATTTTTTCATTGTCTTATTACAATGCTAAAACCAATTTTTCGTTAAAAAAATCTTCCATGCTAGAAGCAGATTTAATGCGTGTAAATGTAAAGGTGCCCGCGCAAGAATTAACTTTGGAAACATTAATTGAAAATGGATGGAGAATATACGATCCAAAAACCAAAGAGGTTTTAGATGAAATTGTTTTTAATGATCAGTTTACAGCAAAAGGCAAGGGTTTCGATGCTATTGCTGCATTTAATCAAATAGAACGCAGGGATACTATTTTAAACAAGAGTAAAATTGTGGGAAGTAATTATGGTCTTCGTTTGTTGCCTTCTGAAAAGGAAGTGGAGCAGTATTTTTATGTTCGCGGAACAAAGAAATTTGCAACAGCCAAAAGAATGGTACTAGATGAAAATTGGGAGAATGCTGTGGCTTTATGGAAAGAAGAAGTTAAAAATGAAAAATTAAAAATAAGCAGTAAAGCATGTCATAATTTGGCAGTCTATAGTGAACGTGTAGGGGATTTAGAAATGGCACTTCAATGGGCGTCAAAGGCTTACAAAAATCATATAACTAAGGAAACATCAGTTTACCTGGAGTCTTTAAAAGATCGTATTGCCAAACACAAATTATCGCAACAACAGCTGGTTTCTTTAGAATAGTGCGTTTACTTCCTGGTTATCGCTGAACAGATCCTAGTTTTTATAAGAAGTAAAATTCAAACCAATAATTATATTTAGTTTTGAGGAAATTCTTTAAAACTAAAACACATGAAGGTAGAGATCGATGAGAGCTGGGAAGGTCCTTTATCAATTGAATTTCAAAAACCTTATTTTAAAAATTTAGTGCAATTTGTGCGTCATGAATATCGCACGCAGACCTGCTACCCGAAAGGAAAACACATTTTTTCTGCTTTTGATCATTCTACATTTTTTAATACCAAAGTGGTAATAATAGGGCAGGACCCTTATCATGGACCCAATCAGGCTAATGGTTTATGTTTTTCTGTGTCTGATGGGATACCGCACCCTCCTTCTTTAGTTAATATATTCAAGGAAATCAAAACGGATTTGAATATACCTTATCCGAAGAGTGGTAATTTAGAAAGGTGGGCAAAACAAGGAGTTCTATTGCTCAATGCCACACTTACTGTTCGCGCACATCAGGCGGGGAGTCATCAAAAAAAGGGTTGGGAAGATTTTACAGATGCTGTTATTCGAATACTTTCCGAACAAAGAGAGGGGTTAGTTTTTATGCTATGGGGAGGCTTTGCTAAAAAGAAAGCAGGGTTAATAGATACAAAAAAACATCATATATTAACCTCAGGACACCCCTCCCCATTAAGTGCAAATCGAGGATTGTGGTTTGGAAATCAACATTTCAGTAAAGTGAATGAAATTTTGAGCAGGCAGGGAGTAATACCTATAACTTGGTAACCAGTTCTGCAAACAATTTTTTTTGATCAATTAACTTTAGGTTAAATAGTGTAGTACTCACATTATCAATTACTTGTTCCGAAATTTTTTCTTGACTCCATCGCGTTATCGATAACCAATTTCTAATATCCTCTAGCTGTTGTTCGTAACGATTGGCTAAGGTTTTATCTATACTAGGAATCGTCTTAAATTCTTGCGTATACCTATTAATTACGGTTAAAATATGTTGTAATACTCCTTTGTGCTCCTGAAGAAAAGTGTCCGTAACGGCGATCACAAAACAAGGCCATGGGGTAGGGCAATCTCCTAATCGCCTAAAAACACCATTGGTAACTAAAGGTTTTGTTGTAAAATGTTCCCACATAAAATAATCGGCTGAACCTTGAGTTAATGCAGAAACTGCACCGTCCAAATTATTGACTATCTCAAAATTAAGATCTTGCGTATTCCAGTCATTTTGTTGCGCATTTACATAAGCCATTAAATGACTTCCGCTACCATACCTACTGATCGCCGCTTTCGTCTGTTTCAATTGATTTAAGGAGGTAAAGCGGCTCTCAGCTCCTACATGAATACCCCATAACAAAGGGGAAGCAATATATTCTTGAACAATTTTAACAGGATTTCCTTCAGTAATGCTCTTGACAATGCCTTCGGTAAGAATAATGGCTAAATCAGCTTCATTATGCTGAAGCATCTGGCACATCTTACCTGTTCCTTCCGGAACATCCGTCCACTGAAGATCAATTCCTCGATCCGCAAAAGCTCCCTCATCTATCGCCATATGCCAGGGTAAATTAAAATGCTCGGGAACTCCAATGATTTTTACATGTTTCATGAAATCGTCCACTTTTTTAGGTATTCATAAGTTGCATATTGTGATCGAATCGCGGTTTTGTTGGCAGTTGTTGTAGTAATATAACTATTTTCCTCATCCCCTGCTATTTTTCGTGCCTTTACCGTATCATTTAATTGTAGGTTCAATATGGTCTTTAGTTCATCAAAAATGTCTTGATCTAAAATAGGAGTAAGTACTTCGATACGTTTATCTAAATTACGCACCATCCAGTCTGCAGATCCAATAAACATTTCTTCATTTCCTTTATTATGGAAAAGATAAATACGGCCATGTTCTAAAAAACGATCAACAATACTAATCACATTAATATTTTCACTAACCCCTTTTACTCCAGCAACCAAACAACAAAAACCTCGTACGATCAGGTTGATTTTCACCCCTGCTTCACTTGCTCTATATAAATATGAAATCATACGTTTATCCTCCAAACTATTCATTTTTAACGTGATTTTTGCAGGCATGCCATCATTTGCATAATCTATTTCACGTTGTATCATCCCTTCCAATTTATTCCTGGTAGTAAAGGGCGATACCAATAGTTTTTTAACCTTAGGGATAATAAGATTCCGTTCCAAAACTTCAAAGACTTGGTTTAAATCATTTGTAATATCCGTGTTTGCGGTAAAAAGCCCATAATCTCCATATAATTTTGCAGTCTTCGCATTGAAATTACCGGTGCCGATATAACAATATCTGTTTAATCCTTCATTTTCTCGCCTTTCTACTAATAAAATTTTAGAATGTACTTTAATATTAGGAATACTATATAAAACGGTAGCACCATGTGCTTCAAAAACCTTTCCCCATTCTAAATTATTGGCTTCATCAAACCGAGCTTGAGCTTCTACAAAAATGGTAACCTTCTTCTTGTTTTTTAGTGCAACTAAAAGTGCATCTGTAAGCTCTGATTGTTTGGCTATGCGATACAAAGAAATTTTAATAGCGCTAACCTTTGGATCATGTGCAGCGGTTAAAATGAAGTTTTGTAAATAGGAAAACGATTGGTATGGAAAATGTAAAATTTGATCTTTATTGCAAATCAGCTCAAAATAATCGGTGCTATTCTCGAAAGATTTATGTGAAAGTGGGGGCATAGGAACGTATTGCAATTCCGGTTTATCTGAAGGGGCTGGAAACCCGAAGAAATCGCTAAAGCGGTGGTGTTTTCCCCCAGGAACAAGGTCAGCATCCCCCAAATTCAATTCTTTTTTTAAAAGATGCAAAACACGGTCTGGCATGCTGTTGTCATACAAAAGGCGTGTGGGTTGTCCTTCTTGTCTTTTTGATAGAGATTGATAGATTTGTTGCGCTAATGCCCCGTCATATTCATCATCTAGATATAGTTCGGCATCTCTTGAAATTTTAATACTATAACTGCCTGTTATTTTCTTATCTGGAAACAATAGCGCTAAATTAAACCGTATAACTTCTTCAAGAAATGTGCAAACATGCGTCTCTTTTCCAGAAGGAATTGGTATAAATCGCCCTAAGTCCTCGGTTGGAATAGAAACAAATCCCATAGTATTGGTTTCAAAGGCTACAGCGAGATATAATTTTCCATCTTCAAAATTAAAAGAACTTATATTCTCTAAGAGACAGGTTTTCAATTTACCTTTTACCTTAGTTTTAAAGAAGTCATTACAAAAGTTTTGTTGCGATTTTGAAAATTTATCACTGTTTATAATATTGATGCCATTGGCGGCCAATTCAGGCAGTATTTCTTGATAATAAATGTTGCCAAAACGTTCCTGTTGTTCGGTTACTTTTTTTAGTATTATTTTCAGTGTCTTATTGGGTTTTAATGCCAGCGGTTTTCGTACACCTTTAGCGACCATTTTTATTTGGCGAAGTTGCGAAACCCTTACTTTAAAAAATTCATCCAGGTTTGAAGAAAAAATTGCCAAAAATTTTAAGCGCTCGTATAATGGGTTTTTTTTATCCGTAGCTTCTTGAAGTACACGATCATTAAAACTCAACCAAGCAATATCTCTATTGATGTATTTAGCGGTCTTTTTGGTTTTGGTCATAAAAAGTTTTGTTTACGAATGTACAATGCACAACAATGCAGAGGTTTAAGAAATAGTTAAATAAGAATTTTTTACCTCTTCTGTGTCGTCTGAAGTAAGATATAACGTTTTTGAAATATAAGCTTGCACTTTTTAGACCGCAAGTTTTTCTAAAGTATATTGAATTAATCGGTCGACGGCTTTAGTGGGATCATTAGAAAATTGTCCAGTTGCACGATTGGCAACAATAGAGTTCATAGAAATCGCACGGTGCCCTAGCAGTGACGAAAGACCATAAATGGCAGAAGTTTCCATTTCTAAATTGGTGATAAACTTATTGTTGTATTGAAAAGAAGCCAATTTATCGTTGAGATCAGGATCTTGTGTAGCTAGACGTAACTTTCTTCCTTGCGGACCATAAAAGCCTACATTGGTTGCAGTAAACCCGTTAATAACAGTAGAACTTTTAAATTTTTTGGCCAATTCAGGGTTATAGGAAACTACATAGGGGTGTGATTTTTTATTATACCAATTGGTATGTTTAATAAAAGCTTCCTGGATGGATCTATTCTGAATGGTTTCACTATCATAAAAGTGCAATAGATTGTCGAAGCCAATAGCATCTTCGCTCAGTAAAAATGAATCTATAGGGATATGCGCTTGTATTGCACCCGACGTTCCTATGCGGATGATGTCTAAGCTTGTTTTTTTTTGCTTAATCGTTCTTGTTGAAAAATCTATATTTACTAAAGCATCCAATTCATTAAGAACAATATCAATATTATCAGCGCCAATACCTGTAGATATAACACTGATTCTTTTGCCTTGAAGTGTTCCAGTATGTGTTTTGAATTCTCGTTTTCCTTTCTTTACATCTATAGTATCAAAATAACGCGAAACTTCTCTAACGCGATCCGGGTCACCTACCGTAATTATAGTAGGGGCTAGATCTTCAGGCAATATATTGAGGTGATAAATGCTATTGTCAGCATTTAAGATAAGTTCAGATGCGCCAAGCTGCATACTAGAGTTTTAAAATTCGATCTGTAGCAGTGTTGTAGAGAAAATTATATTTCAAGGCACCTCCTAAATGCGCCTCAGCATCTCTAATTCTGGCATAACAACTTGTATTTCCAGCCAATACTTCCTTTCCATTCTTACTCAAGCGCATGGGATTGATTGATGAAAATAAGGGACGCAATTGCGAAAAGAGACGTTCGTATTGCGTGTCTCCAAAACCATAAACTCCCTGATTTTTAAGCACACTTCTTAGAAAATCTCTTTTGGAAGAAAATTTTTCCTTAGTGGCTATTCGTAGCATGTTATTTTCCACTTCATTTAAACCATTCTTAATGGTTGGGAAACGTTTCAGATGCGCGGTAACCGCATCAGATAGATAATCAAATTGATATTGATCAAAATTTGATAAATTTTCCAAGCGCATCGGATTATCACTGCAATACAATTGCCATACGTAGTCTGCGTATTCAATATCGTCTTGACTAAGTATTGTTTTATGTTTATATAAATCCAACAATTTTTCGTCAGATAATTCGCTTAAACCATATAGCTTCTCTGAATCATCTTCCTTACCACTGCATACCAATGAAATCTCCGCATAACTACGATGCGTTTTTAACCAACTGATTACTGCAAGCATATTAACCTGACAAAATACATCGTATTCAAACCATAAAATAATCTTGTCTTGTTTTTTATGATTACACAACGATCGATATTCCTTTAAGGTAAGTTCAATAAATCGAGATTTGGAAACTTTATAATTTTTATGAAAAAATTCGAATCGAGTTTTCCAAAAAGATTCGCTTCCCACATTGGTAAGCGTTTTTCCTTCACAAAGCATTTCGCGCCATGTAATAATGTCCCCTTTAATGGGTAAGGATTTTAACTTTTGGGTAAAACTATCCCCGTTTGTAATGTGTAAAAGGGAACTCATGTTGGTTGCGGTTTAGTTTAAAATCGACTAAATGTACTATTAAAAGTAAAAAAACAAAAAAAATTAACAGAAATCTATCCGCCAACTCGTTTTACCCTAAAACCTTTATCAATTAATATCTCCATAATCTTAGAACGATAATCTCCTTGAATAATTATGCAATCATTTTTTACGGAGCCTCCAACGCTAAGTTGGACTTTCAATAACTTTGCAAGTTTTTTTAGATCATCATTGGCCCCAGTATAACCCTCTAGTATGGTAATGGGTTTTCCTTTGCGCTTCTCATACTTGCATATGATAGGGGCATCTTGCATCCAAAGACCCTCAGTTACTTCTTCAGAATTTTCGGTTTCAGGCACATGATCTGGGAATAAACCCTTTAATTGATCTTTTAAATCCATATCATTTATTTTTTACTACACTAATGCATTGCCAATTGCGTTACATCAATTTCAAGATGCACTTTTCCTCCATAATTCAGATTCTCAATCTTAGGCAATATCAATTCTAATGTTGTTTTAAATTGTTGATGTTCGGTTTTTGTTTTTGGGTCAGGCATATAAATCAAACCTTGATATGCGGTATTTTCGAAAAACAATACCACATCAAAAAAATAAAAATTCTCCGGAGGAATATATTCCGACCAATTAATTTGTTCATAAAAATGTTTGGGGGTTTTAATAGTGAAATTATAAGGCGAAACATCAACATTTAAAGTTCCCAAATAAAAAGGACTTAAATCCAATCCTTTTGCTTTAAAATAAGAAGCTTGCTGCGCTAAAGTTCCTTTTGGATATCTAGAATCTTTAATTTTTCCAGAGGCCACGCCATACCCGGGGATTACTTTAGCTTCAATTCTCATGTGTTTTTTTAGGATTTAATGAGCCCTAATTCAATTAAACGTTCATGTAAAAATGCACCTGCTGTAATATCTTCAAAAGCCTTAGGATGGGATTCATCTATGCAATTTTCCAAACAATTTAAGGGCATTTCGCTAATCGGATGCATGAAAAATGGAATGGAATAACGAGACGTTCCCCATAATTCTTTGGGTGGATTTACTACTTGATGAATTGTTGATTTTAATTTTCTATTGCTAAGTCGTGAGAGCATATCCCCAACATTAATCATTAATTGATCTGGTTTTGCGATTGCATCAACCCATTCTCCTTTATGATTTTGTACTTGAAGACCTTTTCCATGAGCTCCCATTAGTAGGGTAATTAAATTGATATCGCCATGCGCTGCTGCTCGAACAGCATTTTTAGGCTCGGAAGTGATAGGAGGGTAGTGAATAGGACGCAAAATAGAATTTCCATTTCGAATGTAGTTGTCAAAATAGGTTTCTTCTAATTCTAAATGCAGTGCTAAAGCTCGTAAAACATACTTTGCCGTCTTTTCCAGCATTTTATATGTTTCTTTACCAACATCATTAAAGTTAGCAAGTTCTTTTACCATTACATTGTTGGGGTATTCGGCTTCTAATTTAGCGTCATTAACGACATACTGTCCGAAATGCCAAAACTCTTTTAAATCCCCCTCTTTGCGACCCTTTGCATGTTCTTTTCCAAAAGAGGTATACCCTCGTTGACCTCCAATACCATCAATCTCATAGGAGTCTTTTACCTCTTGCGGAAGATTGAAAAAGTCTTTAACCTCATTATACAAATTATCAACAAGCGTATCCGATAAAAAATGTCCGCTTAAAGCAACAAAGCCTATGTTTTCAAAAGCCTCGCCGATTTCTTTTGTGAATTGTGTTTTACGATCTGGATCTCCGGAAACAAAATCTTGAAGATTTACACTTGGAATTATACTCATGATCACTGGATTTAGATTGTATATCAAATTTAATAAAAGCAACGCTGCTTTCCATGTCTTTTCTATTTTTTTAAAAGTAACTCATGTACCACTTTGGATTTTTAAACTAGCGATTTGGTCAGAGAATTTGTTACTTGTATAACAAGCACTTAAAGCATTGGTAACAACCGTCGAATTTTTTGTTAAAATTTGTAACATTTTAATAATTAAGTCGTCTTTAAATTAACCATTCAAAAGACCCAATCATGAAAAACGTAATACTAATAATATCGTTGCTCTTTGTGAGTTTAGCGTTTTCTCAAAGAACGTTAAGCCTGAACGAATTTAAAAGCTTTGATAGTGAGATTAATGCAACAATAACTATTGTGCAGTCTTCCACGTATAAAGTTGAGTTGATTGGAGAATATGCATTGCTTAATGGGATTGGTGTCGCTGTGTTAGACAACACATTGAAAATTAAGGCGATAAGAGGGGATATGAATTTTGAAAAAACAGAAATAAGAGTGTATACACCCTCGATGCGTGAAATAAACCTAGCTAAAGGCGGAATGTTGACTATGGATAAAGAATTTTCAAAAATTAAAGACTTTTCTGTATCCGCTGGCGAGGGCGCTAAGGTTGATCTTTCCAATATTGCATTCGATAATCTTGTTGCGAATGCTACTAGTGGCGCTCAAATTTTCTACAAATCTGTACGAAGCCTTGTTGCTTCAAGCAATGGAGGTGCAGAGATAAAAGCCGGAAATACACTCTAATTACATCTTTTTTGAAAAGGATTTGTTTTAGTATTCGAAATCCTTACTTTTAAACATGTCAAATACGAAAGACAAAAAATGGCGGAACCTATTTTTAGGAATGCTATTCGATCTAATTGGGATGCTATCGATGCTTATCCCAGGATTAGGTACCTTTTTAGATGTAATCTGGGCACCTATAGCGGGTTGGTTAATGACTCGCCTGTATAAAGGAAAGGTAGGTCAAGCCGCTGGTGTTATCGCCTTTATAGAGGAATTAGTACCGATCCCTGGTTTAGATATCATACCTACCTTTACTATAATGTGGTTATATACCTATGTTATTCAAGGAACCAAAGTTGATAAAGTGCTTAATGCAAAGTAATTTTTTATGCTTTGGTTTTACAGGTACTTAAACCTACGAGTGTGTATAGTGGGCAAAAGCTAACAAAGCTTGTCGCCAAAAAGACTCCTGCCAATCCTAGTAACACATAAGATAAAGTTCCTTCAATTACCTTAAAATAAGTGAGTCCTGCAATTACAGCTACTAATACTATGCGTATTATGCGATCTAAACCGCCCATATTCTTTTTCATAGTTGTATATCGTTTTAAATTTATTTTAGCAATTCAATTACATAGTACACTAAGACTGCGGTGCCTATACATATACCACAAACAATACATAGTTTAGTTAATTTATGTAATTTCATAGTTCAAATGTAAAGTGTTTTCTAAAAATTCGCTGTAACAATTGTTACCTTGATCCGTGGTAATTATTGTAATTTTAAAAATTGGGTAAGACAGTATCTTTTTATGGAATTATTAGATGTTTTTAGTAATGCTTTTATGGGGTCTGTACAATGGACCTGGCGTTCTATTCGCTTTGATGTTCCCTGGTATACTAATTATTTCTGGGGATTAATTGCTATTTCATTACTGGTTTGGTGTCTTGAAATTCTATTTCCTTGGCGTAAAAATCAGGCAATATTTCGGAAGGATTTTTGGTTGGACGGATTTTATATGTTCTTTAATTTTTTCCTTTTTTCCATTGCTATTAGCGGTTTTTACAAATTAGTAGAAGTGTTTTTTAAAACATCTGGACTTACTACTAAAAGCTTAGCTATTATTAATCTATCAGCACTTCCTCAACTGTTTCAATTGCTGCTGTTTTTTGTGGTGTTAGATTTTGTGCAGTGGTTAACACATATGTTTTTGCATAAAGTCCCCTTGTTTTGGCGTTTCCACAAAATACACCATTCCGTTAAAGAAATGGGTTTTGCCGCTCATCTTCGTTACCATTGGATGGAAAATATTTTATACAAACCACTTAAAACTTTTGGTGTTTTAATTTTGGGAGGTTTTGAACCGGAGCAAGCCTATGTAGTTCATTTTTTAGCAATTGCAATAGGACACTTCAATCATGCGAATATTAAAATTACCTGGGGTCCGCTAAAATATATTCTTAATAACCCTGTAATGCATTTGTATCACCATGCTTATACCTTACCTGAAGGCAAGTACGGTGTAAACTTTGGTATAAGTTTAAGCTTATGGGATTATATTTTTAAAACCCATTATATTCCGGAAGATGGAGGTAAAATACCTTTAGGTTTTCCTGGAGATGAAAAAGTACCTTCTAACTTTATGGAACAATTGGGATATGGTTTTCAAAAGGAGAAATCACAAAAATGATACAAATAGGTATAAAAAGATCAAGCTGGAACATTTGTTCCAGCTTGATTAGCACTCCATTAGACCTTCTATATTTGTTTTACTGAACAGTAATAGGAAAAGTAACTTCTACATCTGTATCTCCTCCAGCGTTTGTAATATCTCCATCAGATACTCCGGTGCCGAACTTGTCTAACAGATGACGTAAGGTAACTACCATATCTCCAGTACTGGCGTCCCCTGTTGTTAGATTTACTTGAATCCCCACAGGGTTGTTATCAGCATCTGTATCTGAGTATGAAACTGTAACAGTGGCATTCCCAATAACTTGAAAAAAGAATTGATGATCTTCATCTTCTTCTGCTACTTCCTCCGTAATATCTTCGGCAGGACTTTCTGTTTCGTTGAGTACCTCTAAAACGCCTTGATAAGTGGTATTGGCAGTCAAATTTTCAACAGTAACTACAGGCGGGTTGGGGCCGTCTGCATCAAGATCTCTGCTGCTTAATACTACTGGCATACCCCCTCCAACAGGGGTTAAAGTAAGGTTTAAAGTAGTTATTACTTCTTCCTCATTAATTATTATAGGGCCACTTTCATCATCGTCTGAGCATGACAGGACAACGGAAAATAATGCGAAAAGAATAATAAATTTTAATTTATTCATGATTGTATATTTTTATTTAATAATTGATTTTTAAACTTATGCTGAAGTTTCGACCTAGGTCATCTGCAAAAAACCGAAAACGATTTAAAAGTTGTCGATAATTGGTGTTTAAAAGATTGTCTATTCCGAAACCTATTTTATAGGTAGTAGCTTTTTTAGAAGCTAGCGTTATGGATGAATCAAAATGCAGTAAATGATAAGAGGGAGGTGGAGTGCTTACGTCAACCAAGGTATTTACAAATTGATTGTTTTCTATGATTTGTGCTATGAAGTTATTATCTGGAAATCGCGTTTGTTCAAAAAAGAGTTCACTTCGTAAGCGTAAATTTAAATTTTTCCACCTAGAATTGTTATAGGTAATTGCGTTGAACCAATTGGGTGGTGGAATGTTAATAATAGGTTCATTATTAGTAGTGTCATCTCCTCGTAAATACGAAAAACTGGTCACATATTCCCAATATTCATGTGGCTTGTAAGTGGCATCAATGTCGATTCCTATAAGTCGTGCATCATTCTGTACGTATTCAAAAACCTGAAAGGTACCTCTGCTTGTTGCTAAAACATCTGTTGGTTCAAGAATAATAAAATCCGAAATAAAATTAGCATATGGTGTGATATTAAAGCTGATTTTGTTTTCTAAAAATGAACCTTGTAATGAAGCTGAGATTTTATTAGAAGTTTCCGTATCTAGACGTAAATCTCCTAACTCAAAGGAAGCAGAAGACTGATTTAAACCTTCACTAAACAATTCAGAAGGATTAGGAGGTCTACTTGCCAAGCCATAATTAAACAGCAATGCAGTAGTAGCATTAAGTTCCCAATTTAAACCAAGAGTTGCAGAAAAATTAGTGTAATCGAAAATAGGATTTGTTAGCAACTGCGTTCCGAAATCCTGAACCACAATATCCGCGAAATCTATGTCGTAGTTTCGATCCTCAAAAAAACTGGTGCGATAAAACTTATCTGCATCTATCTGAGAGAAATCGATACGCCCTCCCAAGTCCAATTGCAAGTTCGAACTAATATTATATGCTAAACCTCCAAAAACACCAATTGCATATTTCTCATAATCTGGTATTACTCTTCGTACCCCAGTTAATGGATCGGCAAAATTTTCCTGAAATAGACCACTTAATCCCGCTGTTATCTTGGTATTTTCGATAGCATCAATATCCAGATTTATATCTAAAGTATGTGTTGTTAATTCAAGATCAACAGTGGGAATGTTATCACTTTCGCCTCTTCGGTTGTCAAATTCCTGACGATTGTTAAGTTGAAAGGCATATTGTAAGGATACTTTACCAAACCCTTCAAAACGTAAAAACGACTTTGCTTTAAGCAAATGATGATTTACCTCTTGCCTAGGAGGATTGATGGTATGTGAAAAGTCATCCGTAAAAGCAGGCACCGGAGCATTAATAGCTCGTACCAAATCGGTAATATTTCCAAAATCAGCAGCTCTTAAAATACCAATTTCGGTATCAAAATAACTATAATATAATTCTGCACCATACTTAAACCTATTGATCCCTAAAGCAATTGAAGCTGCAATTTGTTGCGTTCCTGTATTGGTTAAAAAGTAGTCCGGTGCCCTAAAATCTCCAAAGCGTTTGTAGGTACCCTGAACGCGAATTCCGAATCCATTTTTAAAACCTTTGTCCAGTTCGGAAGTAATGGCACCTCCTCGTCCATTACTGGAACCTGAAAGGATGGTCTTTCCATAAATGGTATCTGTTCGAGCCAATCTTTTGGGTTGTGCAAGTACAACACCACCAATAGCATCACCTCCGTACTGTAATGCACCAGAACCTTTTATCACCGTAAGACGATCTGCGGTATTCAGATCCACATTTGGAGCGTGTTCAATACCCCATTCCTGATCTTGCAATCGAACATCGTTAGTGATAATTAATATTCTACTACTATTTAGTCCTTGGATAATGGGTTTCACAATAGAACTTCCCGTATTTAAAGAGGATACCCCACTAATCTCTTTTAGAGCATCCCCAAGGGAAGCATCAGAAAACTCCTCTATTTGTGCCTCTTTTAGCGTTTGAATGTTTACCGTTTTCGAAAGTTGAGGATTTGAACTACCTGTTACGGTAACCTCTCCCAATTCTTCCAGATGATGTTCTAAGCTTATTTTTTTAAAGGTGTCTCCCTCGATTTGTATCGGGAGTATTTGGGACTGACATTCCGTATGTGATACCTCCAATTCGTATGCGCCATCACAGAGTTTAATCATTCTGAATTTCCCCTGTGCATTACTCATTACCGTCTGAAGCTCTTTTCCAGCTTTTAACAGTGTTATTTTCGCCCCTTGCAAGACATTTTGATTATGAAAATCCACAACCTCACCTAATAAAATAGACTTACAATCTTGGGCGGTTATATTTAAGTGACATACTATTACAAAGAATAGTATACATCGTATTTTCATGAGATATTTTTTGAATTAATGTAATATCGTCTATGTTTTAGAATAACACAGTCGATTACGAATGTTACAACTAATTCAAAGCGGGTGGAGGTCTACAAAATAGTGAAGATCCGAGATAACTCGAAACCACTACTATGGTGTTTTCGTAATTATTGGTGGTCTGTAGGTCAACAGAAATGGGAGGGTGTTGCACTACCAGCGATTCCACATTATCAAAAACTACTTTTTGATTCTCTAGTAAAACATCGCAAGAAGCACAATTTTCAACAACGTGTTTTGTAGTATCTAGATCATGTGTATATACATGAAAAGCAGATACTTTAATAACCATTAAGGTCACAAAGAGTGTAAATAATACTATTTTAGTCTTATTGCTTCTCACGGGATAAAAATACAGCTTTAGTTGAGCACCGATATGTTAAGGAAATTATAAATTATTTAAAAAGAAAGGCTAGTCCCAAGCGACTTAGCATCTTCTTTTCAAAATTCCAGAAGAATTTAAATTGCCCAAACAACCAACCATAAATAACTAATAAGATCTGATATAGAGGAAATATAACCGCAATTCGCAATGTCCAATAAATGAACCCACCCCAAAAAGCATCTGAAAAGTTCGTGCGTTCGATACCAATTAAAACTAAAAACGGTTTGGCTATATAAACAGAAGAGGAACCCGTAATTGCAAATACAATAAAAATGATAACGATCTGAAAATTGGAGTCAATACCCCAACGTTTTTTTAGCTTTTGCATCAATGACTTTTAAAAATATCGTGCAAATATACTATTAAATACGCGGTATAAAAGGACCCAAACGCTGATTAAACCTTCGTTGAAAAAAGATGAAGTAATTGTATAATTTGTAATTTACTTCATACCCGTAGTCCGTATGCGCATTGTAATCAATTCTAAACGTATATAAATTAGGATCGAAGCGTTGCGATTGTGCTACACGTTGATTGTAGTTAATTACCAAAATATTATTTCTAGACTCCAAAAAGGATTGCGAATAGTAACCTGGAGGACGCGCTATGCTCTGAAGCCAAGTATTGAACCCTGGTTCAATAATAATGATTTCATACTCCGTTTTATCACTAGAGATAGCTACCGTATCTGCCTCCTTTTGATTAAAAACAGCTTGTTCTTTGTCTGAAATTTCTACGGTTTGTTTCGTGCTGGTACAACTCATTAAAGTACCTGCCAAAATACCACCGCTAACCAAGATTGATAAAATATATTTTTTCATAATTCATAAAGCAATACGAAAAGGTACAAAAAAACCATTTGCAATGCGCAAATGGTTATGTTAAAGAACGTTAAGCTTTCTTATTTTCCGAAAAGACCTCCAAGAAGACCACCTAAACCGCCTTTCTTTTGTCCTCCGCTATTCAGGACCATCCCGGCAACATCGTCAAGGATACTTCCATCTCCATCAGAATCTAAAAATGATTCAATCAAAGATTGTTGTTTTGTACTATTACTACCTCCACCGAGCATACCACCCAATAAATCTCCAATCCCATTAGAATCTGAAACATTTTGTTGACGCGTTTGTTTTCCTAAGTAACCCATTACCAAAGGTGCCGCAACTTTTAATATGGTTGCAATAGTGCCCGCATCTATACCGGATTTTTGACTAAGTGCATTTTGCACCCCTGCTTGTTTTCCTCCCAAAACATGCCCAAGAATTCCAGCGCCATCATCCATTACCGATTGATCAACACCACCTCCAAATAGACCACCTAGATTATCTAAGATACCTCCGTCGTGTTTACCAGATAGCGCACTCATTAAACCTTGAGCCCCCTCAGGAGTGGAAGCATTTCTTTTCATAGCTCCCATAAGCACAGGTAATGCCATACTAAGCAAACCACTTGTTTTATCTTCAGATTGCCCTGCTTGTTGCGCAACACCACTAATGAGCTGTTTGCCCATAGGGCCATTTAATAAATCTAATATTCCAGACATAATTATTATTTTAGTTTGTCTGGTAATGTACAAAAAAGTATGGAAATTGCCAGTTTAAGTCAAAAAAAGAGCTTAAGAAAGAATAGCTATAATTTGAGTGGCTAGTTCTTCTCCAATTCTATTTTGCGCTTCTTGGGTGGCTGCACCAATATGTGGTGTTAAGGAAATTTTAGGGTGCATTAGAATTTTGATTTCAGGTTTAGGCTCAGATTCAAAAACATCTAAGCCAGCGAAAGAAATTTTATTTTCTTCCAAAGCATCGATTAAGGCAACCTCATCGATAACACCTCCCCGAGCCGCATTAACAATACCTACACCAGGCTTCATAATATTGAATTCTTGAGCACCGATAACATAATCTTTTTGAGCCGGAACGTGTACCGTTATAAAATCTGCAGTTTGTAATACCTCTTCTTTAGTTACACCAATTAAATCAAAACTCACCGATTGTCCATCAAAAAAGGAAATAGCTACGGAAGCACTGTCCAGATATGGATCGTAGAAAATTACCTTCATGCCAATACCCAATGCAATTTTCGCTGTAGCTTGCCCAATTCTTCCAAAACCTAAGATGCCAAGGGTTTTTCCTTTTAGTTCAACCCCTCCAGCATAGGCTTTTTTTAATTCTTTAAACTTACTATCTCCTTCCAAGGGCATGTTTCGGTTAGCATCATATAAAAAGCGAACGCCACCATACAAGTGCGCAAAAACCAGTTCTGCTACAGACGCGGAGGATGCCGCTGGGGTATTTATTACTTGAATGCCTTGAGCTCGAGCATAATCTACGTCAATATTGTCCATACCTACACCGCCACGCCCAATAATTTTAAGACCTGAACATTGATCGATAAGTTCTTTTCTAACTTTAGTAGCACTGCGAACCAATAAAACGGAAATGTTATTTTTGTTAATAAAGTCCGCCAATTGTTCTTGAGCAACTGTGGTGGTTAATACCTCATAACCTTTTTCTTCTAAGGCGGTTATTCCTGATTGGGAAACGCCATCGTTTGCAAGTACTTTCATTTTTCTGTTCCTAAATGTTATTACAAGAGATTCGTGGCACTAGCCTTTTCGTTCAAGTTCGCTCATTACATCTACCAAAACCCCTACGCTTTCTAATGATAATGCATTGTACATAGAAGCTCTGTACCCTCCAACAGAACGATGTCCGTTTAAGCCACTTATGCCGGCTTCTTTCCAAAGGGTATCAAAAGTGTCCTTTAAACTCTCATCTGTCAAAGTAAAAGTAGCATTCATGGAAGACCGATCTCCTTTTGCAGCATAGCCTTTAAAAATGGGGTTTAAATCTATTTCTGAATAAATTAATCGTGCTTTTTTCTCATTAATTTCTTCAATAGCTGCTATTCCTCCTAAATCCTTTAACCATTGTAAGGTTAGCATAGATACGTACACTGCAAAAACTGGAGGGGTATTAAACATGCTATCTTTGGCAATATGAACTTTGTAATCTAGCATAGATGGTATTTTGCGACTTACCTTACCTAAGATATCTTCTTTAATAACTACAAGTGTTGTGCCTGCAGGCCCCATATTTTTTTGAGCTCCAGCATAAATCAAATCAAATTGCGAAAAATCCAATTGTCGAGAAAAGATATCCGAACTCATGTCGCAAATTAGAGGAACATCAACTTTTGGAAAATCTTTAACCTGTGTTCCGAATATGGTGTTGTTTGATGTTAAATGAAAATAATCCAAATCCGATGGTACTGCATATCCTTTAGGTATGTAACTAAAATTACGATCTTTAGAAGAAGCAATCTCAGAAACATCACCAAAAAGCTTTGCTTCCTTAATAGCCTTATCACTCCAAGTTCCGGTATTAAGGTATCCCGATTTCTTTTCCATTAAGTTATAGGCAACCATTAGGAATTCGGTACTTGCTCCTCCTTGTAAGAAAAGTGCTTTATAACCTTTATTTTCAAGACCTAGAAGTTCCAGAACTAAAGATTGGGCTTGTTCCATTACAGCAACAAATTCTTTACTGCGATGCGATATTTCAATAAGCGACAACCCCATTCCATTAAAATCCAATACAGCTTCCGATGCTTTAAGCATCACCTCATTAGGTAAAATACATGGACCTGCGCTAAAATTATGCTTCTTCATTGTGTTTTTATTTAAACGTCAAAGGTCATAAAATTTAGTGGAAACCACTTCATTATAAATTAAATATTCTGTTATGTTTTTAACAGGAATTCAACAGTGTCAACACCATCGGCATATTCATTTAACTGAGGCATTTGTGAAGTGCCAAAGGGAATTTCCTGAAGTGCAACATTATCCGAAACAATACATTGTAAATCCTCTTTCGCATTCAATAAATACGCATCTAAAGCTTCAGGAGAGTCATAGTACTCATAAAACAAACTGGCTATGGGGGAGGTATGGCTAGTGTCTTCTTTAAGAATTAAAAAACCATTGTCTAAAATGGCAAACTCGCTCATCAAATAAACAGCTTTGTTGTAATCGTAATTATTGGCATACTTTATTTGATTGATAATATCTTTATAACTGTATATAGCTTCAAAAAAAACATCAAAATTATAAGCTTTAGGAACCAAAAGCTTAGATACATTCCTGCAACCTAAACCGTAATACCTAAAAATATCTGCACCAAGTGCTTGCAATTGTAATTTTGTTTCTTTCCCGGTAAGTACGGCTATAGAATTTCTATTTTTCCGAATAAGATGTGGTTTTTTTGAAAAGTAATATTCAAAATAACGTGAAGTGTTGGTACTTCCTGTAGCGATTACTGCGTCATAGTCTGTTAACAAACCCTCTACAAACCGGATTCGGGACCGCATAAAACCGTCTGTTTCAATCAAAAAATCAGCTACAAAGGTCAATAAGAACTTATCTTTAGATGAAAGTTTTACTATTGCAATATTTCCTGTAAGCAATGTAGTCAATAGGTCATGAAAACCAACCATTGGAATGTTGCCTGCCAAAATTAAAGCTACCTTTTTTTCTTTATTTTCACCTATGGCGTATTGGACTAACCAGTTACTTAAATTTTCTTCGGTTAGCAGTTTAGCCCATTCCTTGATGCTAAAAAGAATATTGTCTTTTGTAAACCAGGTGTTTCCTGTTTCAGCTTTTGCAATTGCAGTGTCTAATCGCAATAACCAAGCGTTATTTGCGTTTGCTTCAAGCTCCAGATTGTCTGAAGTATCACAAAAATGTTGAAATAAAGCACCAAGTTTAACAAAAGCTTTAAAAGAGTGTTGTTGGGGTGTCATTATATTTGTAAAAGATTTGCTTTGGTCGTAAATTTGCACAAAAGTAAGCATTAGAAAAAGAAAAGTATGGCAATAATAATAACGGATGAATGTATAAACTGCGGTGCATGTGAACCAGAATGCCCGAATACAGCAATTTATGAAGGTGCAGATGAATGGCGTTATAGCGATGGTACCTCATTGAAAGGAAATGTGGTATTGCCTGATGGTAAATCGGTAGATGCAGATGAAGTACAGATCCCTATTAGCGATGAAATTTACTATATCTCTCCTGATAAATGTACAGAATGTATGGGCTTTCACGAAGAACCGCAATGTGCAGCTGTATGCCCTGTAGATTGTTGTGTACCGGATGAAGATCGTGTTGAAACAGAAGAGGAGTTGTTAGGGAAGCAGAAATTTATGCATCCTGAGGACTAAGAAAACAACGGTTTAAAAAAAATAACTAATACAATCGCCTGGGTAACTGCTCAGGCGATTTTGTTTTATGGATAATAAAGAAGAGAAGGCGTACAATGGTGTATGGAAAAAGATAGGATGCTTTTTGGGAATCGTGGCATTTGTTGTAGTGTTAGTATCTCTCGCATTTTTGCTATACGCGGGATATTTTTTTTTGCGTAGCACATGGCTGGGTTGGTAGTTTTTCAAAGCAAAAGCTATTTGATGTATTTAAACAAAGTTAGTTTTGAAATTAGCAGTATTATTTTGGTTTGAAAAACTATCTTTGCAGCCGAATAAAAGAAAACAGTCTTTAGAATAGACTTTTAGATCTAAACGCTATATTATTATTTATGAAAGCAGGTATTGTTGGATTGCCAAATGTTGGAAAATCTACCTTATTCAATTGTTTGTCGAATGCGAAAGCGCAAAGTGCTAATTTCCCATTCTGTACCATTGAACCAAATATTGGGGTGGTTAATGTACCGGACACTCGATTAGAGAAATTAGAATCCTTGGTGAATCCTGAAAAAGTGATTCCGGCTACCGTAGAGATTGTAGATATTGCAGGTTTGGTAAAAGGAGCCAGTAAAGGAGAGGGGCTTGGAAATCAGTTTTTAGGAAATATCAGAGAAACTGACGCTATTCTACATGTATTACGTTGCTTTGATAATGATAATGTAGTGCATGTTGATAATTCCGTAGATCCCGTTCGTGATAAAGAAACCATTGATATAGAATTACAGTTAAAAGATCTCGAAACAGTAGAAAAGAAATTAGAAAAAGTGAAGCGCGCCGCTCGCACAGGTAATAAAGAAGCTCAAAAAGAAGAAGCGGTTTTACAACAATTGAAAGAAGGATTAGAGCAAGGAATATCCGTTAGAGCAATTTCGGTTGGAGAAGACGAACGATTGACTTACGTAAAACCACTACAGTTTATTACCGATAAACCTGTACTTTATGTGTGTAACGTGGATGAAGAAGGAGCTGCCTCAGGAAATGCATATGTGGATCGTGTAAAAGAGGCTGTTGCTGGAGAAAATGCTGAGGTTATTTTTTTAGCCGTGGGTATGGAAGCCGATATCACCGAATTGGAAACATTTGAAGAACGGCAGCTTTTCTTAGAAGATATGGGCTTAACCGAGCCTGGGTCTGCAAAATTAATTCGTGGGGCTTATAAATTATTAAACTTAGAAACTTACTTTACAGCGGGAGAGAAAGAAGTACGTGCTTGGACTATTCCTGTTGGAGCTACCGCGCCTCAAGCAGCCGGAGTAATTCATACGGATTTTGAGAAAGGATTTATTCGGGCTGAAGTTATTGCCTATACAGATTATGTACAATTCGGTAGTGAATCTAAAGTAAAAGAAGCAGGTAAAATGCGCGTAGAAGGCAAGGATTACACTGTACAAGATGGGGATGTAATGCATTTTAGATTTAATGTTTAAATTATATATAAAATAAACATAAACAATGTTTTAAAGGTTTTATATAAATTAAAACTTTAAATGAATAAAAATACGGGTATAGGTATTCTTTATGCTGTATTAGGTGTGGTCTTATTTTCTTCGAAAGCTGTACTGGTTAAGCTTGCCTATGCCTACGAAATTGATAGTCTAAGTTTGTTATTGCTTAGAATGATTTTTGCACTCCCTTTTTACTTGGTTATTGCATTTTGGAAACCTCCTTTACAAGTTAAGGAAATCAAGAAAAAAGATTACCTCTGGGTATTTGTTTTTGGTTTTTTTGGGTATTATCTCGCTAGTTTTTTTGATTTTATAGGATTACAATACCTTAAAGCAGGATTGGAAAGAATCATACTATTTTGTTATCCAACTATTGTGGTATTGTTCTCGTGGATTTTCTTTCGAAAACGTGTTAATTCAACAACAGTATGGGCTATTTTGATCACTTACTTTGGTGTTGGAGTGATTTTTTGGACTGAAATTGCGATAACAGGAGAACAAGTACTTTGGGGTGGTTTTCTAATTCTGTTAAGTGCGATAACATATGCTTCTTATTTAGTGGGTAGCGGTTGGTTAATCCCTAAGTTTGGTGTTCTAGCATTTACCTCTTATGCTATGCTAGTGGCTACATTTTGTATTATTATCCATTACATAGTTTCTGGAAACTCTAACGTACTTAGTTTTGCACCGGAAGTTTACTGGTTGAGTGCTGGTATGGCTATTTTTGCGACGGTGTTGCCATCATTTTTGGTATCGGCAGCTATATCAAGATTAGGAGCCTCTACTTTTTCTATTTTTGGGAGTTTGGGTCCGATGGCTACTATTTTATTGGCATTTATATTTCTCGATGAAAAAATAAGCCCGTTGCAGATTGCAGGTATGCTAGTTGTACTGATTGGGGTAAGTATGGTATCTAAAAAAAGCCCAAAATCATGAAATGCCTTATGTTGACTTAAAATCTATTAACAAAATACCGGAAGTATTGTTAATTACTTTAGGGATTTGGGGTTTTATCTTTTTATCACACTTGTTATATTAGCGAGCAACATCGCAGAATCCCTACTAATGGCAGCTAATACCCAGTATACCGAAGATAATATTCGTTCTCTCGATTGGAAAGAGCATATCCGTATGCGTCCAGGAATGTATATTGGTAAGCTTGGTGATGGTTCTTCCGCCGACGATGGTATTTACATCCTTCTTAAAGAAGTAATCGATAATTGTATCGATGAATTTGTGATGGGGGCTGGAAAGACCATTGAAATAACAATCAAGGATAATTTGGTAAGCGTTCGAGATTACGGGCGTGGAATTCCACTTGGAAAGGTGGTGGACGTAGTTTCTAAGATGAACACAGGTGGAAAGTACGATTCAAGAGCCTTTAAAAAATCTGTTGGATTAAACGGAGTAGGGACAAAGGCAGTAAATGCGTTGTCCACTTTCTTTAAGGTAGAATCCAGTAGAGATAATCAAATAAAATCCGCAGAGTTTAGTGAAGGAAACCTGGTAGATGAGGAGGGGCCCATAGCTACTTCTAAACGAAAAGGAACAAAAGTTTCATTTACTCCAGATGAAGCTATTTTTAAAAAGTACATCTATCGAAATGAATATGTAGAACGATTGTTAAAAAATTACGTCTATCTAAACCCCGGATTGACTATAGTTTTTAATGGAGAAAAGTTCTTTTCCAATAATGGACTTAAAGATTTATTGGAAGATAACAACAATGTTGAGGATATGCTGTATCCTATTATCCATTTAAAAGGTGATGATATTGAAGTTGCGATAACACATAGTAAAACGCAGTACAGTGAGGAGTACCATTCTTTCGTAAACGGACAGCATACTACACAAGGCGGGACGCACCAGGCAGCATTTAGAGAAGCTATAGTAAGAACTACAAGGGATTTTTTTGGGAAGAACTATGAGGCATCCGACATTAGAAAGTCCATAATTTCGGCAATTTCGATAAAGGTAATGGAGCCTGTTTTTGAAAGTCAAACCAAAACAAAATTAGGGTCCACAGATATGGGGGGAGGATTGCCCACCGTTCGCACCTATATCAATGATTTTATTGGGAAGTATCTCGATAATTATTTGCATAAAAATCCAGATACCGCAGAAAAGTTACAGCGGAAAATCGTTCAGGCAGAGAAGGAACGCAAAGAACTTTCTGGGATTCGAAAATTAGCAAGGGAGCGCGCAAAGAAAGCAAACCTACACAACAAAAAGCTTCGTGACTGTCGCGTGCATTTGGCAGATATGAAAAATGAAAAGCGATTAGAAACCACACTGTTTATAACTGAAGGGGATTCTGCATCAGGCTCTATTACCAAATCGCGAGATGTAAATACTCAGGCTGTATTTAGTTTACGAGGTAAGCCATTGAATTCGTTCGGGATGTCTAAAAAGATTGTCTATGAAAACGAGGAATTTAATTTACTTCAGGCAGCATTAAATATAGAAGAGTCTTTAGAGGATCTTCGTTATAATAATATAGTTATAGCTACCGATGCTGATGTTGATGGAATGCATATTCGATTGCTGTTAATTACATTCTTTTTGCAATTTTTTCCGGAGTTAATAAAGGAAAATCATTTATACATATTGCAAACACCTTTATTTCGGGTACGAAACAAAAAACAAACAATCTATTGTTATAGCGATGAGGAGCGTAGAGCCGCGATAGATGCATTGAGCGGAAAGCCTGAAATAACACGTTTTAAAGGTTTAGGGGAAATTTCGCCAGATGAATTTAAACACTTTATAGGTGATGATATTCGTCTTGAACCGGTAATGTTGGATAAAACTATGCCTATTGATCAGTTGTTGCAATTTTATATGGGTAAAAATACCCCTGATCGTCAAGAATTTATTATTAATAATCTTAAAGTTGAACTTGATATAGCAGAATAAAATCAACTATAAATCAAATTAATAGCAATCTTTCTTTATGGAAGAAAATGAAGATGTGAACGATGAGCACTTAAAAGAAGTAGACGGTGCTCAAGATGCCCTAACGAAAGTTACGGGAATGTATAAGGACTGGTTTCTGGATTATGCATCGTATGTAATCCTGGAACGTGCCGTACCTGCGATTGAAGATGGTTTTAAGCCAGTTCAACGACGCATTATGCATTCGCTAAAAGAACTTGATGATGGCCGTTACAATAAAGTAGCTAATGTCGTAGGACATACTATGCAGTATCATCCACATGGAGATGCTAGTATTGCGGATGCTATGGTTCAAATAGGTCAAAAAGATTTATTGATCGATACTCAGGGGAATTGGGGGAATATTTTAACCGGGGATCGAGCAGCAGCTTCGCGATATATAGAGGCACGTTTATCTAAGTTTGGTTTAGAAGTTGTTTTTAGTCCTAAAATTACAGATTGGCAGCTTTCTTACGATGGACGTAAAAAGGAGCCTATAAACCTTCCGGTTAAATTTCCGTTGTTACTTGCCCAAGGTGCTGAGGGAATTGCAGTAGGACTCTCTACAAAAATTCTACCACACAACTTTAATGAACTTATAGATGCTTCTGTAAAGCACTTAAAAGGACAACGATTTAAGTTATATCCAGATTTTCCTACTTCAGGGATTATTGATGTAAATGGATATAACGACGGACTTCGTGGAGGGAAAATTCGAGTACGTGCTCGCATCGCACAAAAAGATAAAAATACACTGATTATTAGCGAAATACCTTATGGAACTAATACTTCTTCTTTAATAGATTCGATTCTAAAGGCGAATGATAAAGGAAAGATAAAAATCAAGAAAATTGATGATAATACGGCGGCAGATGTAGAAATTTTGGTGCACCTTCCCAGCGGTATTTCTCCCGATAAAACAATAGATGCGTTGTATGCATTTACGGCTTGCGAATCCTCAATTTCTCCCTTAGGATGCATTATAGAGGATAATAAACCACTCTTTATTGGGGTCACAGAAATGCTAGTTCGATCTACGGATTATACGGTAGAATTGTTGAAGGCTGAACTTGACATTCAACTCAAAGAATTGGAAGAGCAGTGGCATTTTGCCTCCTTGGAACGGATTTTTATTGAAAATCGAATCTACCGGGATATCGAGGAGGAGGAAACCTGGGAAGGTGTAATCGCAGCTATTGATAAAGGGTTAAAACTACACACAAAACACTTAAAACGTGCGGTAACGGAAGATGATATTGTACGTTTAACAGAAATTCGGATTAAAAGAATTTCCAAATTTGATCTCGATAAGGCGCAACAACACCTCGATAGTCTTGAAGAACGAATTGCAGAGGTTAAACACCATTTAGCAAATCTTATTGAATTTGCTATTGATTACTTTAAAAACCTGAAAGCTAAATACGGCAAGGGAAGAGAGCGAAAATCTGAAATACGAACTTTTGATGATATCGAAGCTACCAAGGTAGTTATTCGCAATACAAAGCTATACGTAAATAGAGCGGAAGGTTTTATTGGAACTTCGCTGCGAAGAGATGAGTATGTAACCGATTGTAGCGATATCGATGATATTATTGTTTTTACTAAAGATGGTAAAATGATGGTTACCAGAGTTGATACAAAGACATTTGTTGGTAAAAATATTATTCATGTTGCTGTATTCAAGAAGAAAGATAGTCGTACTACTTACAATATGATTTATAAGGAAGGTCGTGGTGCACCTAGTTATATCAAGCGATTTAATGTTACAAGTATTACTAGAGATAAGATCTACGAACTTTCGGGTGGAAAAACGAGTTCAGAAGTTTTGTATTTCACTGCAAATCCTAATGGAGAAGCAGAGGTGATAACGGTTAACCTGAGACAGGCAGGAAGTATAAAGAAACTAAAATGGGACATTGATTTTACCGATGTACTGATTAAGGGGAGAGGATCAAAAGGCAATATCGTTACCAAATATCCCGTTAAAAGAATAGAGTTTAAGGAGAAAGGTGTTTCTACCTTGAAACCACGTAAAATATGGTTCGATGAGGTAGTGCGAAGATTGAATGTTGATGGACGTGGGGAACTTCTGGGAGAATTTAGAGGCGATGATTTATTGTTGATCGTAACCCAAAAAGGTTTTGTTAAAACAGTAGTTCCCGAACTTTCAACACATTTTGATGAGGATATGATTGTTTTGGAAAAATGGAATCCATTAAAGCCAATTTCGGCGATCTATTTTGAAGGCGAAAAACAACGCTATTACGTAAAACGCTTTCAAATTGAAAATGGAAACAGAGAAGAATCGTTTATTTCTGAACATCCTAAATCGGTTTTAGAGTTGGTGAGTACGGATTGGAAGCCGCAAATAGAAATTGAATTTCCAAAACCCCGTGGCAAAGATGCTAAACCCAATCAGCTCGTTAATTTGGCAGAATTTATTGCAATAAAAGGTATAAAGGCACTTGGGAATCAGCTTACTTCCGAAAAGATAAAAAACTTAAACGCTTTAGAACCTTTGCCATACGAAGAACCGGAACAACCGAAGGCTGAAGAAATCGAAGTGATTCATGAGGAAAATATTCCGCCTGATAGTGATACCAATGATGATGAAGGACAAATTCAATTGTTCTAACAAAAGTTCGTAAATGATTGTACTTTTTATAAGAAAAATAACGATGGAATCTATGAAATAGGTATTATTGATATTAATATCTCTCAAATCTATCTTTTTTTGCCTGTAACAAGTTTCATTAACGTACATTTAACAAATTTTAAAATTTAATGGATTTTACAAACCCCCTGGTTTATGGCGTACCTTGTTTTCTCGCCTTTATTTTGTTAGAACTTACGTATAGTAAGACGCATGGCGATGAAGATTTATACAATTGGAAAGATCTAGCCGCTAGTGGAGCCATGGGGCTAGGATCGGCGATTATTGCACCTTTGATCAAGTTAATATCTGCAATTGTCATCTTTAACTTTGTGTATGATGTCTTTAATCCTGAAATAGCGGGAGTGCGAACCAATATAATGGGGTATTCCTCTTTTGGATATGCATGGTATGTTTGGTTGTTGTGTCAATTGGCAGATGATTTTACCTACTATTGGTTTCATCGTGCAAATCATGAGATACGCGTTCTTTGGGCTGCTCATATTGTACACCATTCTTCCGATAACTTTAATTTGGGTACTGCAGTTCGTAATGGTTGGTTTACCATTTTGTACAAACCACTTTTTTATATGTGGATGCCGGCAATAGGCTTTCCTCCAGAAATGGTTGTGGTCTGTTTGGGTATAGAAGCTTTGTGGCAATTTCAATTGCATTCTGTGTACATTCCTAAAATGGGTATTATCGAAAAAGTGTTTAACACGCATACCATGCATCAGGTGCACCATGCGCAGAATGTAGAATACTTAGATAAGAATCACGGAGGGTTTCTAAATATTTTTGATAAGATGTTTGGTACTTGGAAAGAGTTGGATGATGATATTGATGTAAAATATGGCGTTATTCACGCTCCTGAATCGTATAACCCCATAGTTATTTTAACCCATGAGTTTAAAGATATCTATAATGATGTTCGGAAGGTTAAAAAATTATCGCACAAACTAATGTATATCTTCGGACCTCCTGGTTGGAGTCATGATGGCAGCACCTTAACTGTAAAACAACAACAACGCAAGTTTAAGGAATATAAGGAGGCTAAAAAGAAGAACGCTGACTTAGTGTTTAGTAGGCCTAATTAATAAGATGTATTTTTGATTATACAAAAAAGAAGACAGATTAAAAATAATCTGTCTTCTTTTGGTTTAAATAAAGACTATCTTTTTGGACAATTACCTCCCTTTTTTCCTTTAGGTGTAGATATTTTGCATTTTTCAATACCTCCATTTATTAGGATTTGCTGTTCTCTTGTTAGAATTTTAAAATTAGATTTTAAACTTGAAATACTTTTTGTCATATTATAAAATTAGAATTTATTAATTTCTTGAACATTATTAAAACCGTCAAGATTCGGTTTTTTATAATTATTTCTAAATAAATGTATAAAAAATAAATAAAATAATCTAAAAAAAGAGCACTTAATCTACATTTAAAAGAATAAAATTCCTATTTTAAAGAAATTGTATTAAATATTTTCTAAAATTTATAAAAACAAGAATTAAACTCGGATCAGACATTAGAAGAATATTAAGTGTTTAGGGTGAACCTTAATAAAAATTAAAATTTTGTCCAATTAAGACTGCCTTTATAGATAAACAGGTAGGGTGGAAATCCAAATTTTTACCATCAACATTTTGTTTGCTGTTATAAGAAGTAGTAAATACTGCCGTTGTTATTCTTCAGGCTATTCCGAAGTTCTAGGTTTCTTATTTCGCTTCATTCTCATGTCAAAGAATTCTACCATTAACGAAAAGGCAATAGTGAAGTAGAGATAGCCCTTAGGGATAGTACCGACCTCATTTCCAAATACAATAAGATGTGATAAATGGGCCGATTCTGCGATTAGCATAAAACCAATCAAAATCAGAAACGAAAGCCCTAAGACTTGTACCGAAGGGTGTCTATTTACAAATTCTCCTACGGGGTTCGCGAAAAGCATCATAATAATTACCGAAATCACAACGGCTACAATCATCAAAATAAGCGCGTCGTTAGGGTTTGGTGAAATTCCATTCGTCATTCCAATAGCCGTAAGAATAGAATCAAAGGAAAATACAATATTGATAATGGTAATCTGCACGATTGCATTAGATAGGGAAGAAGAACGTTGACTTTTTACCTCACGCTCATCGTGTCCTTTATCTTCTATCTTTTCTCGAATCTCTTTAGTGCTTTTGTAAAGTAAAAACAAACCTCCGCCAAATAGTATTAAAGATTGACCGCTAATGCCTCCGGAAATCCAGGATTCGTCCAGTACCCAAAGCGGTTTCTTCATTGATGTTAATAGTGATATCCCAAAAAGTAAAACGATACGCATAGCCATTGCTAAAACAAGACCAATGTTTGTAGCTCTTTTGCGTTGCGATTTTTCCAATTTCCCTGCGGCAATGGAAATAAAAATAATATTATCAATACCTAATACAATCTCTAAAAAGGTAAGGGTTAAAAGGGCTATCCAGGCATCCGGGCTGGTGAAAATTTCAAACATATGGTTAGTTTTTGGTGGCTATTCCTTTTTTAACTACTAGTTTCCGATTTGGGTCTCGTACGGCCCGCTGATATTCAAAAGTATAACTTTCCTTAGTAGTGCTTAATATTTTATAATGAATGGCTGCAGTTCCATTTAAGGGTTGCAATACGAACTCACAATTATTAATCCATCGCACTGTAGCAGAATCTATTTTATTGTCGTAATAATCTACACTATGGGTTTCGCTACGGACGAAAGTGCCTTGTTTCTTTACATTATCTATTTCATATTCAAAACTGAATGTACCTGTTTTAAAGGCATTACAATCTCTTTCAGGTCCGTTACAAGCACTAAATAATGCTACAATTGTAAGGATAGTGAGCCATTTTTTAAGCATAGCACAAAATAAAGAAATAAACTGTGATTAGGAATAAGATTTTTTTAGATTTCTAGAAAGAAATTAGGAGGGACTCTTCGGATATTGCTTGAAGGACTTAAAACTACCATCCGAATAGAAAAATATAATCTCTTCAACGTCTTTCTTAATGGATTCTTGTTGCAATGGAGCAGGAGAGGTGGTTATGTTTGAGGGTTCTTGAGGCGTTTTCTCTGGGAAAGACCCCACACCTTTTAGGAGCCAATCTATCGTAACTTCCGGAAAGGCATCGGTTAGTTTCAGTATAAAATCTAAACTGGGTTTGTTTCGTCCTGCTAACAAATGTGATATTCCAGAACGTTGCACCCCAATTTTATCAGCTAAGGCAGCAGCAGAAAAACCGTAAAATTTTTGAATTTTAGACAGTCGTTTAAGAAAATCTTCTGTGTTTAGCATTGTAAACATAATTTCATATCAAAATTACATATTCTCTATTGAGTTTTATAATTAATTAACTACAAATTCAATATATATAATAAAGTAATACTTTATTTAAGACATAATAATGATCTAAAAATAAATTAACTAATGATTATAAATATATTTTATTTATAGGTTGTTAAAATTTGAGTATAATAAATGTTTACACCGGTATAATATGAAAGAAAAAATTGAATTTAAAGTGTCACATTTGTAAATAACAATAGTCTTATTTTTACATTTTTAAATACTAAGCAAAACAGCTATGATTGATGCGGAAGAATACAAAACTATTTTGGAGAAGACCATTCAAGGACGCTATGTTACGAATGCAGATCTCATTGCATATTTAAAAAAAATACCTATTGGTATTGAAGTAGAGCAATTGGGTCAGTCCGTTCAGCAAAAAGACATTTATGGTTTTTCTTGGGGACACGGGCAAATAAAAATCTTAATGTGGTCTCAAATGCACGGCAATGAGAGTACCACAACAAAGGCTGTTTTTGATTTGCTTAATTTTTTTGGTGCCAATAGTACAGCTGTGTCATTTTGGAAGGAACGTTGCTGTTTTAAAATTATACCCATACTTAATCCAGATGGCGCAGAAGCTTATACAAGAGTAAATGCCAATGGCGTTGATTTGAATCGTGATGCTCAAGACTTAAGTCAGCCCGAAAGTAAGATCTTGCGTGAAGTTTATACAAAATTTCAACCTGATTTTTGTTTCAATTTACATGACCAACGAACGATGTATAATGTGGGGAGTTCCAATAAGTCTGCAACCGTTTCTTTTTTAGCTCCAGCATATAATAAAGCACGGGATATATCTACTTCTAGAGCCATAAGTATGCAAGTTATTGTTGCAATGAATCAAATGCTGCAAAAGGAAATACCAGGGCAAATAGGACGCTATGATGATGGTTTCAATTCCAATTGTGTTGGGGACACTTTTCAAATGCGGGCCACGCCAACAATTTTATTTGAAGCAGGACACTATCCTGAAGATTATAAAAGAGAAGTTACCAGGACTTTCATTTTTAAAGCACTTTATACGGCTATAGAAACTATAGTTTCTGAAACTTTATCGGAGTACGATTTGGAAACATACCAAGCGATTCCCGAAAATGGAAAACAGTTTTTTGATGTGCTAATTCAAAATGTAGCGGTACTAAATACCAGTTATGCCTCCGATACGGCTATAGGAGTGCGTTATAAGGAAATCCTAAAGGAGGAAAATATTCATTTTAGCCCAGAAATTGAGGCTGAAGGAAATCTTGTAGGGTATTACGGTCATGAAATAATTAATTGCTTAAATACCAAGGATTTAGAAAAATTAAAATCAAAGCCAAATCTGTTAAAACTCTTGGAATAAATCAATTTATTACGTTGTTTTTCTAAAAATGTTACATTTTTGATAAAAAAAAGGCTGATTTTTTAAATTTAATTTCTTAATTACTTATTTTTGTTCAAAATAACATTGTTAATGAGTAAAGTGAAACTTGACGAGATAGACCACCAAATTCTGGATATGTTAATTGACAACACCAGAACCCCGTTTACAGATATAGCAAAAAAACTTTTAATTTCAGCAGGTACGGTTCATGTGCGTGTTAAGAAAATGGAAGAAGGAGGAATTATAAAGGGTTCTTCTTTAACCCTAGATTATGTGAAGCTTGATTATTCGTTTATAGCTTACGTAGGTATTTTTCTGGAGAAAACGCATCAAACAAAATTTGTATTGGAGCGCTTAAATCAAATACCTTATGTAACAGTAGCACATATTACTACTGGGAAATTCAATATCTTCTGTAAGATTAGAGCCAAAGATACTACGCATGCTAAGAATATCATTTTTAAAATTGATGATATCGAAGGTATTAGTAGAACGGAAACAATGATTTCTTTAGAAGAAAGTATCAATGATAAAAAACGATTGATGCATACTATTTTCAACGAATTGTAAAAAAATATTATTTTAATTTATACAAAATCCCAATACCAGTGATTGGGGTTTTTTAGTTTACAACAATGACAGCAAACGATTTACGCCCCATAGAGTTAGAACAATTTTATAGTCTGTATATCAAAGTACTTCCTGAAGGAACTGATCTTATTACAACCTTAGAAAAGGAAAAAGATGGTTTTTATAATTTTATAGCAGAAATTCCCGAGGAAAAATTGACTTATGCTTATGCGGAAGATAAATGGACGGTAGCTCAAGTACTAATGCATTTAACAGACGCAGAGCGTATTTTTCAATATCGTGCTTTTCGATTTTCAAGAAACGATAATACAGCCTTGCCTGGCTTTGATCAGGAACTTTATATTAATGAATCTGAGGCCATTGCAAAAGACAAAAACAGTTTATTGCAGGAGTATTTAGGCGTGCGATCTGCTACCTTATCGCTTTTTAATGGATTGAATGAAGCGCTGCTAAAACGTACGGGAACAGCTAGTGATATTCCATGGAGTGTTGGTGGACTTGGTTTGGTAATCTGCGGGCATCAGCAGCACCATAAAGAAATATTAATTCAGAAGTATTTATAAAAAATTACTCCAGGTCTATTTCGCTTTTGATCTGATTTTCTACACTTTTTTCCAATTTTGGAATAGCAGGATTATCTTTTTCCGAATTGAGGTTTTTAGTATCCAATTCTTTTTCAATAGTATCTTCAAAGTTAGAGATGAACTGTGCAAGACTTCTACTGATTTTTACAAGATAAATAGTGTCTGCGGTACGTAGTTCTACGGCCTCTATAATTTCACCTTTTAGGTTTTTAAAAGCAATGATGTCCTCATCTCCGTAGCCGTAAGGATAAGTTTCAATAAGTAATGCTGCTACTTCGCGATCTAATTTTTTGTAGTCGATCAAAATGCGCTTCATAGTATAAAGTTTTAGGTTGTTGGTTAATTACAATTCTAATCTAAAACTTTTTTTCATGTACCATCACAAAGAGTTGCGAAATGCGGGTTTTAGTATATGTAGTCCCTATTCCATGTAGTATGCAAAGGCATCACCAAACAATTCTCCAGGAACCTGCACATCAATTTTTGGTTTACCTATGGTTTCAAGCAGTACAAAATTGATTGTTCCATGCGAATTCTTTTTGTCGAACTTAAGTAGTGTCAAAATTTCAGTAATATCTTCGGCAGAAAACTGAACCAAGGGGTATCTGGATCGGAAGGTCTTTTTTATATCATGGAGATCTACTGCTTTTAGCCCTGTTAATTCCTTAGATAAATACGATTCAAGAATCATCCCGATAGCAATGGCCTCCCCATGTAACAAGCTTTCACGATTGGGATTTTCCAATAAATACGATTCTATGGCATGCCCCAAAGTGTGTCCGAAATTTAGAATTTTCCGCAGATTTTGTTCGGTAGGATCCTTCAACACTACTTCATTTTTAGTGACTACTGAGGTGTAAATTAAGGATGTAAGCTTATCGAATGTACTAACCTCTTTTAAAGTGTTCCAGTACGATCGATCCCTAATTAACCCATGCTTTAGCATTTCAGCATAACCACTATGTAATTCTCTTTCAGAAAGGGTTTTAAGGAAATCAGTAACTACCAATACCATTTCCGGTTGATTAATAACTCCAACTTGATTTTTAAGAGCACCCAAATCCACACCGGTTTTACCACCAACAGAAGCATCTACCATAGACAGGAGGGTGGTGGGAATATTTATAAAAGCAATTCCGCGCTTAAAGGTGGAAGCTACAAAACCACCCAAATCCGTTACGACTCCACCACCTAGATTTATAAGAAGACTTTTTCGATCTGCATCTAGGTTCGATAATTCTTCCCACAGTGTTGTACAGGTGGCAATATTTTTATGGATTTCCCCAGCCGGCATTTCTAGAAGCTCAAAACCAACATTCGAATTTAATTTTGAGGTAAATAGGGGTAAGCAATCTTTCTTTGTGTTGCTATCGACCAAAACAAATACTTTAGAATAATGGTTCGCAGCAAGATGTGAATTCAAGGAGCTAAAAGCCATTTGCTCAAAATGAACTGCGTAAGAGGAAGTTATAATCGATTCCATAAATTATCGTACATCAGCCTACAAAATAAAGACTATTTTTATGGAAAAGAATACAATTTCTGTTTTTATATTTGACCCACTTGGAAAATATCACAAATGGAACATATTTTTGAGAATACTGCAACAGCTTTTGAACTAAAAACCGATTCGGAACTAGAACGCGCTTATTTTTTATTTAAACTTATAGCCAACGAACCCCTAGTTCGCATAGGTACAGCCGTAACTAATTTTGCAATAAAGGCGCACCTTCCTGTAGATGGTTTGATTCGCGCAACGGTTTTTGATCATTTTTGTGGTGGGGTTTCAGAAAAAGATTGCCTGCCACTCATAGATAAAATGTATCAAAAAGGAGTTTGCGCTGTGCTCGACTATTCGGTAGAAGGGAAAGAAGAAGAAGCGCAATTCGATTTTGCTTTGGAGAAAACGCTGCAAACTCTTGATTTTGTAAAAGAAAAAGATGCTATTCCTTTTGCTGTTTTTAAACCCACCGGTTTTGGAAGGTTGGCGCTATACCAGAAGGTAGGGGAGCATAAAAGTCTGAATACGGAGGAAAAGGCAGAATGGGAACGTATTAATTATCGATATGATACGGTTTGTAAAAAAGCATACGATTTACAAGTAGCGCTGTTAATAGATGCTGAAGAGAGTTGGATGCAGTATGCTGCAGATATGCTGGCAGAAAAGATGATGAAAAAATACAATACAGAGAAAGCTATTGTATTTAACACTTTACAAACCTACCGCTGGGATCGTTTGGACTATTTAAAAGGATTGCATGCAAAGGCCAAGCAAGAAGATTTTAAAATTGGAATTAAGGTGGTACGCGGGGCCTACATGGAAAAAGAGCACGCAAGAGCAGAAGAAATGGGGTATCCAACGCCCATTTGTGCTTCAAAGCAAGCTACCGATGATAACTTTGATGCTACCATAGCCTATATGATGGAGTGTTTGGAATGTATTGCTGTTTTTGCTGGTACCCATAATGAGAAAAGTAGTTACAGACTTATGGAATTGATGGCCGCGAATGACGTAGCGAATGAAGATACCCGCGTTTGGTTTGGACAGCTGTATGGAATGAGTGATCATATTTCCTACAACCTATCTGCCAATGGTTATAATGTTGCCAAGTATGTGCCTTATGGTCCGGTGCGGGATGTAATGCCTTATTTGATTAGACGAGCGGAAGAAAATACCTCGGTTGCAGGACAAACGAATAGAGAGTTAGCATTATTAAAACAAGAACGACGGAGACGAAAAATTTAGTAATGGTTGATATTAGTGCTGAGTATTAAGTATGGAGTAATTAGTATGGAGGAGTGAGTTAACAGAATCATATAATTTCACCTCAAATCTCAAACCTAATCTTCCGTAAAAGTAATACGTTCAATTACGGCTTCATCCTTACAATTTTTTACCGATAAAACGGCTGCCGCTTCCTGAATTTCAGTTTGAATATAATAGGTTTTACAAGGCTCGCTTTCGGTATCACTTTTGCGAAAGTTGATGTCCCCTTCCTTAAGTATTGGTTGTAGACTAACCGAATCTAATCCCTTAGCATCCAAAACCATTTTTACCGCATCGGAATAACCAAGGGGTTTGGACTGAATATTTTTAAGCACTCTACAATTGGGGAGATAGCAAAAATCTAAGATTGTTTCCTTTCCGGTCTCCTCTGCTTTTTTCTTTAAAAACAAGACCAATAAGACCATACCAATCGATACTCCAATAAGGTAGTAACCCAAGCGTTTTAAAAATGCCATTCCTTAAAAGATTAGAAAGTTGATGTCGCTATACGAAAGATCAAACCATTCGCCAACCACCTTATTGGTGAGCACCCCGTGGTAAAGATACAACCCATTGCGCAGGCCTTTATCAAAACGTAAGGCATGTTCCAAACCGCCATCTTCGCCAATTTTTAATAAATATGGAGTAAAGATATTACTAATAGAAACCGATGAGGTCTTCGGGTAACGTGAAGGTATGTTAGGCACACCATAATGGATCACCCCATATTTTTCTATAGTAGGTTTGGCGTGACTGGTGACCTCACTAGTCTCAAAACAACCGCCCATATCAATACTTACATCTATAATCACGGCACCTTTTTTCATATGCTCTACCATGGTACTGGAAACGATAACCGGAGTGCGATCTTTGCCTCGGGTAGCACCAATAGCCACATCGCAGCGTTTTAGCGCTTTTAGTAAATTCTTAGGTTGTATGGTGGAGGTATACACCGTTTGTTTGAGATTGGTTTGTATGTTGCGCAATTTGGTGATGGAATTGTCAAATATTTTTACGTTAGCCCCTAAACCGATAGCAGATCGGGCTGCAAACTCCCCAACCGTACCGGCACCAATAATAACGACTTCTACCGGGGGTACCCCACTAATATTACCAAACATGAGTCCATTTCCCTTATTAGTAGCGGCCATTAATTCTGAAGCTACCAGTACGGAAGAAGTCCCTGCAATTTCACTCAAGGAACGTACCGCAGGGTATTTACCATCATCATCGCGAATGTATTCAAAGGCAATGGCTGTACTGCGCTTCTTGGCCAATTCCTCAAAATAGCCTTTGGACTGCGTTTTTATTTGCAAGGCAGAAATCACTGTGGTTTGCGGATTTAGCAGTTGTATTTCCGAAAAGGTAGGCGGCTCTACCTTTAGTATAATAGGGCAGGAGTATACCTTTTTGGTATCACGCGTAACCTCTGCACCAGCATTGGTATAATTTACATCCGAAAAATCGGCTCCTTCTCCGGCACCAGCTTCAATTAGTACCCGATGTCCGTTAGCAGTTAGGGCATTTACGGCATCTGGAGTTAAGCAAATACGGCGTTCCAAACGCTGATCTTCTTTGGGTAAACCGATAAAAAGTTCTCCTTTTTGTTTTAAAATTTCTAAGGTTTCCTCTTGGGGTAATAATTGTTGTTTACTAAAGGGTGAAGATGGCTGTTGCATAGTTTGGTAAATGAGATCGGTACAAACAAAAAGATCCCGATGGCTATCGGGATCAAATTTACAATATTTTGGGGAGTCTTAGTGCTGTATCGATTCTTGATGCCTCAAATTCCGCTCAGTTTTTATCTTTTTTTTTTCTTCCTGCAGGCGTTGCTTTTCTTTTAAGGCTTTGAGTTCAGCATCCATGGCTTCCAGATCAATACCATGCACATGTTTGTCGTAGAGTTTGATACGAATAAAATAAACGATTGGAACTATGATCATACAAACAGGAAGTAACCATAATGTATTTTCAGTATCAATAAAATTGTCTTCTGAATATAGAACTTCAAACAACTGAAACGCATAAAGACAAATTGGAATAAGCAAAACATGATACCACCAATGTTTGCAGGTGAAAAACCAAATTACTAGAAGATAAAGAGGTACTAACTTACTCAATAAGTACCACATATATGTATTTAAATTGTGAAAACCATTATTGTCTATCACATATCCAAAAATGTTTATAGTTTCATCCGGATCTGCTGGAAAATAATCATGAGATTTGAAAATAAATGGGGAAGCAATTATAAAAAACACCGCTATAGACTCAATGAAAATTCTCTTTTTAGCTTTAACTTTTTTATTTGAAATATTTTTACTCATAATCTTAGAAAATGATAATGTAATATTCCAGTAACGCAAAAAGGAGTAATTTATTGATTACTCCTTTAAAATTCGTATAAAAAAATAAAACTAAAGGGTTTTTGTTAGTTTTGTCTTATCTACCCCTTGTTCAAACAATTGATCATCTTCTGCTGTCGAATCGGTGCAAGAAGAAGCGGCTACCATTAAGGTAACGCAGGCAAATAGCCCAAATAAAATGCGTTTCGTGTTCATCGTAATCATTTTTAATAGTTGGAAAACTTTATAATATTATTAACAAATGTAAGAATTTCACTCTTAACTAAATGCTATTTATCGGCAAAATAATACCTTTTATCGGATAAATCAAACATTTCATCGAAATTTTTACCGTTCATCGAATACTATACAATAATAATTCTCTTAAAACGATGTCAGAATTTATCACAATAGCCCTTAAGAAGCTTATTATAATGTCATAGTATAGGATGACGCAATCCCTGTAAGAAGAAAGGGTTTACTGCTCGATAGAAAGTTCGCGCGTAGCAGTAGTGCAAATTTTTAAATGTACCGTAGTCGTATTTTCTGGTATTAGGGATTTTATTTTTTCGGGCCACTCCATAAAAATCCAAAGATCCGAGTTGAAATATTCCTCCACGCCCATATCTAAAGCTTCAAATTCATCCTCCAAACGATAAAAATCAAAATGGTAGGCCAGGGGAACGCCATGATTGTTTTCGTACTCATTTACAATACCAAAGGTAGGGCTGCTGGAACTATCGTCACTTCCCAAAACTTGCAACAGTTCCTTGATGAGCGTAGTTTTCCCGGCGCCCATTGCTCCGTGAAAGGCGATAACTTTTGATGGTGCCATGCGCAATACCGTTTCGGCTATTGCTCTTATTTCATGAATTTCGTATACAATTTTATACATGCTAGACTAGAAATACGTATACTTGTTGTAGCCCAAGTACAACTACCAAAAACAAAGATACGAAGCATGAGCTGGGATTGGAAAAGAAAATACATCAAAGATGTTATCCTTACCATAATTATTATTTTACTGCCATTTACCCTAGCAGTGCATTTAATGTATAGTGAGGAAACGGATATTTTACAATTCTATGGCTATCATTACGCGCATGGTTATGTGAACAACAGCACCTTTGTTTGGACCTTTACCATATCGGTTATTCCCATAGTGTTATTTTCCATCTGGTTTTTAAACACCACCTACTGGTGGCGTTACTTTATTTTAGGGGTTATTTTTTCGAATGTTATTTACTTGGCCGACATTTTGTGTTCAGGAGCGTTTGATGTGCATTGCATCTGGGTAAGTATTCTGGCGTTTTTGTTGTTCTTATTTCTTACCGATCGCTATACCTTACGCCATATTACAAACAATCAACATACCTTTTCAATTTCTTTCTTGAGAACAGTAAAAGGAAACTTTAGAGAAATTTACCATCAAGTAAAACGTAGTTTTAGTGGTATTGAAAGCCAGAAAGAAGTAACCCGAGATACCGATTACGTTAAGAAACTGTATCATGCGAAATCCGTATTAGATAAGGACGTGCTTACCCGAGGAATGGTCAAGAAACCTGTAAAAATTAGGCCTAAGGTAGAATTGTTTCTGGTGGCATTGCTGACACTTACTCCTGTATTGTACTTTGTACATCGGGCCATTCCGGTAGATAAAACAGTATTGCAATGGGGTGGGATAGTGATCGGAAGCAATGGCTTTCCGGATGTGCATACCTTTATATGGTATATTACTCTTAAAATATGTATCATTCTGCCCTTATGTATCTGGTTCATTACCTCGCAACACTGGTGGCGGTATTCTATTTTATGTCCTATTGTTATTTTTACCCATCAATTATGGGCGTCTCTGCAACACTCCAAGGCTACCGTAGATGAAATGGAGTATATGAGTGCGCTGCCAATTATCCTGTTTCTAGTATTGATTCTGGTAATATTATCTCAAGCGATAAAATACCAATCTAAAATCTTAGATATTTACGAACAAATATCAAAGGAAATAGAAACCCTTTTAAGTACGATCAATGCTAGAGATGCTGAAGTGAAGCGCATGCAACTGCAGTTTGATAAGCTTAAAAATAAGGAAATAACAGAGCCTCAGGCCAAGCAGCAATTGGATGCCTTACTCGCCTTGAAAATCCAATTGGAAAAGCAATTAAAAGATAAAAAAGACTAAGCTCGTTGCGCTATTCTTTTTCTCCGTTCAATCTCGTCAGAAACCTCACTTAAAAGGTTTTGTAACTCTTTTTCCTGGCGTTCTCGGATTTTTAATTCGATGATGTTCTCGATCTGACGTTGATTTTCGAATGTCAAATCTTCAAAATTCAGAATGTCCTTCTTGGAGTCATTTTTTATCATTTCACCTTCACCGGTCATTAACCAAACTAAATCTAGTTGTGGGTAAGTACGAATAATGGTTTCGATAACATCACTTCCAATAGAAGCATGGTTTTTTTTCATCCGTAGGGTATATCCATTACTGGCTCCTATGGAGATGTCAAACTGTCGGGCACTTAGGCCAACGTACTGAATGAACTGCATTAAACGATCAATAGTTTTTAACATAATAGGGAAAACTTTACGTGCAAAATTACACAAACTTGGTTAGTAAAGTACAAATATACAATTTTTCAAAATAGTTTTAAATATTTTTAAATCAGATAGTTACAACTGATCCATAAAAAAAAGGGGGAGAGAATATCGCTTAAAAACCGTAAGATACGTAAAATCTTACTCATCTAGGTAATAAAACCACAAAAGGGATAATCATTTCCTCTAAAGAAACCCCTCCATGCTGATAAGTGTTACGGTAATAACTCACATAATGATTATAATTGTTAGGATATGCGAAAAATAAATCATTTTTAGCGAAAATAAATGAACTGCTCATGGTAATGCTGGGCAAATGAATATCGGATGGTTTTCCTGATGCTAAAACATCTTTTTTGTCAAAGGTTAAGCTTCTGCCCGTTTTGTAGCGTAAATTTAAACTGGTATCACGATCTCCAATAACTTTTGACGGATTTTTCACGTTGATAGTACCATGGTCGGTTGTGATGATTAATTTAAATCCCATACCCTGAGCCTGTTGAATAATTTCCAATAGCGGAGAGTTTTTGAACCAACTTTGGGTCAAAGAACGGTACGCTTTGTCATTTGATGCCAGTTCTTTAATAACTTCCATTTCCGTTTTGGAATGTGATAACATGTCTACAAAGTTGTAGACAATTACCGTGAGGTCATTATCTTTTTGTGACCTAAAGTTTTGCGACAATTGCTTGCCTTGCTTTAAACTGCTAATTTTATGATAATCCCATTTAATGTTTAGGCCCAAGCGTTTTATTTGAGATTCAAGAAATTGCGATTCAAACAAGTTTTTACCCCCTTCGTCCGTATCGTTTTTCCACCAATTGGGATATCTTTTTTCCATATCTAATGGGGTAAGTCCGGAAAAAATAGCATTACGTGCATACTGTGTTGCGGTGGGTAAAATACTAAAGTAAGGAATTTCCTTTTCCTTTTTATAAAAGGTGTTTAGGGTGTCTTCAAAAGAAAGCCATTGATCGTATCTTAAATTATCTACAACAACCAAAAGGGTAGGCGTATCTTTTAGCTCCGGTTGAATTAATGTTCTAAAAAGAGTATGCGACATTACAGGACCGTCCTCATCATCAAACCAATCTTTGTAATTTTTATCTACAAATTTTCCAAACTGATTGTTCGCTTCGTTTTTTTGTGATTCCAGTATTTCGAACATCCCAGAATCCTCAATCTCCTCTAATTGCAATTCCCAATAGATCAATTTTTTATACAATTCTGTCCATTCCTCAATGCTATTCACCATCGAGAGATCCATAGCTATTTTACGGAATTCTTGCTGATAATCGGAGGTGGTTTTTTCGCTAACCAATCGAGAATGATCCAGACTCTTTTTAAGCGATAAAAGAATTTGATTTGGGTTTACGGGCTTTATAAGGTAATCTGCGATCTTAGATCCTATAGCCTCATCCATAATATACTCTTCCTCACTTTTGGTAATCATAACTACAGGCAGCGTTGCATCAATACCTTTTATTTCATTCAGTGTTTCGAGTCCTGATATTCCTGGCATATTTTCATCAAGAAAAACAATATCAAATCTATGCTGCGCGATCTCCTCCAAAGCTTCCTGTCCGCTTTTACAGGTAACTACCTTATATTCCTTACGCTCTAAGAATAAAATGTGTGGTTTTAGTAAATCAATTTCATCATCAACCCAGAGTATTGTTATCTTGTTCATTTAGTACCTATATTTGCTGTTATAAAGCGAAGTCACCTTGGTAGAAACTGGCAAACTTAAAATATTCAACGATCCAATTTACGGATTTATTGGAATACCCAGCCCCTTTATTTTTCAACTTATTGCAGAACCTCATTTTCAACGGCTGCGCCGGATCTCTCAAATGGGGCTTTCGTATCTGGTATACCCGGGAGCGCACCATACCCGATTTCACCATGCCTTAGGCAGTATGCATTTGATGGTGAAGACTATAGCGGTTTTAAAACAGAAAAAAGTACCGATAAGCCCTGAAGAAGAAGAAGGTTTGTTGATAGCAATCTTACTGCATGATATTGGTCATGGTCCTTTTTCACATGCTATGGAGCATAGTATTGTTGAGGGAATTCAACACGAAGCAATTTCTCTGCACTTTATGGAGTTAATGAATCGTAAGTATAAGGGACGCTTAGCCATTGCCATTGCCATTTTTAAGGGAGAACATCCAAAAGTATTTTTGAATCAATTGGTTTCAGGACAGTTAGATATGGATCGTTTGGATTATTTGAAACGCGATAGTTTTTATACTGGGGTTTCTGAAGGAAATATCAATGCTGATCGCTTAATTGCTATGCTAAATGTAGTGGATGATCGTTTGGTAGTTGCGGAAAAAGGGATTTACTCCGTAGAAAAGTTCCTTTTTGCCCGACGATTTATGTATTGGCAGGTGTACTTGCATAAAACAGGTATTGTAGCTGAACAATTGCTAATTAAAACCTTGCAACGCGCCAAAAGTTTGTTGCGAAAAGGAATTGCAATAGACGCCAGTGAACCATTGTTGTTTTTTATGAAAAACACTATAAATGAGGGAAATTTTGATGATAAGACCCTGCTTAAGTTTGCCTTGTTGGATGATATCGACATTTTAAGCGCCATTAAATCTTGGCAGAATCATTCAGACACGGTATTAGCAAAACTCTGCAGTATGATATTAAATAGGAACTTTTTACATATTAAATTGAAAAATAAGCCTATTCGCAAGGAAAAAATAGAAGAATACAAGGTAAAGGTTCAAGAACAATTTCAACTTACTCCAGAAGAAACTTTTTACTTTGTTTTTACAGGTGAAATACACAATCAAGCCTACCGTAGCGACAAACAAAACATTAATATACTCTATACAAACGGTAAAATTGTAGATGTAGCAAAAGCATCAGATCAACTGAATCTAAAGGCACTCTCGAAAACTGTGGTGAAATATTATATCTGTTATCCTAAAGATGCTGTTTAACATTTTTTGTTACTTTTGTGTCCATGAAATTTACAGCAACCCAAATTGCAGGTATTTTAGAAGGTGAAATTGAAGGGAATCCCGAAATAGCAGTTGATAAATTAGCTAAAATTGAAGAGGGAGAAAAGGGGTCTTTAACCTTTTTAGCAAATCCGAAATACACCTCTTATATCTACACCACGAAAGCCTCTATTACTATTGTAAATAAAGACTTTGTTCCCGACCAAGACTTGGATACTACTTTGATTAAGGTAGATGACGCGTACCAATCATTTTCAAAACTACTCGAATATTACAATCAAGTAAAAAATAATAAAACCGGTATTGAAAGCCCGGTATTTATGGCGGAAAGTGCCTCTTATGGAAAAGATTTTTATTTAGGTGCTTTTTCTTATTTGGGGAATAATGTGACTATCGGTAATAATGTAAAAATTTATCCAAACGTATATGTCGGCGACAATGTGACTATTGGAGATGATGTTGTTGTTTTTGCAGGAGCTAAAATTTATTCGGAATCTATTATAGGTAAAGACTGCGTAATTCATAGTGGGGCAATTATAGGAGCAGATGGATTTGGTTTTACCCCTAATGAAGAAGGAGCCTATAAAAAAGTTCCGCAAACTGGAAATGTTATTTTGGAGGATTCTGTTGATGTTGGTGCAGGTACAACCATCGATAGAGCAACTTTAGGTTCTACTATTTTGCGTAAGGGAGTGAAACTAGACAATCAAATTCAAATCGCGCATAATGTAGAAATTGGTGAGCATACGGCAATTGCTGCACAAACAGGAATCGCAGGTTCTACCAAAATAGGAAAAAACTGTTTAATTGGAGGCCAGGTAGGTATTGTAGGCCATATCGTAATTGGAGATCGAGTGCGCATACAGGCGCAATCAGGAATCGGAAGAAATGTTAAGGACGATGAGGTACTTCAGGGTTCCCCAGCTTTAAATTATGGCGATTATAACAAATCATATGTTCACTTTAAAAATTTGCCAAAGTTGGTGAATAGGATTAATGAATTAGAAAAGGAGAAAAATGAGCACTAATACCAGTGTAAAACAACGAACTATTGCTGAGGCAGTTACACTTACAGGAGTTGGACTGCATACCGGGGAAAACGTAAACATGCGTTTTGTTCCGGCACCGGAAAATCATGGATACGCTTTTAAACGAATCGATTTGGAGGGAGAACCCATAATAGAAGCTGATGCTAATTATGTGGTAAATACACAGCGGGGAACAAATTTAGAAAAGCATGGGGTAAAAATACAAACCTCAGAACATGTACTAGCAGCGCTTGTAGGTCTGGAAATTGATAATGTTTTAATTGAGTTGAACGCTCCAGAACCACCAATAATGGACGGATCTTCTAAGTTCTTTGTAGAAGCACTAGAAGAAGCCGGAATTGTAGAGCAAGAAGCAGACCGGGAAGAGTATGTAGTGAAAAATGTAATTACCTATAAGGATGAGGCTACAGGCAGTGAAATAACTGTTATTCCATCTGATAATTATCAGGTAACTACAATGGTAGATTTTGGAACCAAAGTTTTGGGCACTCAAAATGCTACTTTAGATAAACTCGAAGAATTTAAAACAGAGATTGCTGATGCAAGAACCTTTAGTTTTTTGCACGAGCTGGAAATGTTACTCGAACATGGCCTAATTAAAGGAGGAGATCTAAACAATGCTATTGTTTATGTAGATAAGGAAATTTCGCAAGGAACAATGAAACGCCTTGAGAAAGCCTTTAAAAAGAAGAAGCTTTCTGTAAAACCGAATGGTATTTTGGATAATCTCACGCTGCATCAACCGAATGAAGCTGCACGACACAAATTACTGGATGTAATTGGAGATTTGGCTTTAGCAGGAACTAGAATTCGGGGAAAGGTTATTGCAAATAAACCGGGGCACTATGTGAACACGCAATTTGCCAAAAAAATTGCAAAGATTATAAAGCTAGAAAAGCGTAATAATATTCCGCAATTTGATTTGCAAAAACCGCCATTAATGGATGTTACGCAAATCATGAATATGCTTCCACATCGCCCGCCCTTTTTGTTGGTTGATAAAATTTTAGAGCTTTCAGATACGCATGTTGTGGGGCTTAAAAATGTAACAATGAATGAACCTTTTTTTATAGGTCATTTTCCAGGAGCGCCTGTTATGCCTGGTGTTTTACAGGTAGAAGCTATGGCGCAAACAGGAGGTATTTTAGTGCTGAGTACGGTACCTGATCCAGAAAATTACCTTACTTTCTTTATGAAGATCGATAAGGTAAAATTTAAGAAACAAGTAGTGCCCGGAGATACACTTGTCTTTAAATGTGATTTAATTTCTCCTATACGCCGCGGAATCTGTCATATGCAGGCTTATACTTACGCTAATGGTCAATTGGTATCTGAAGCAGAGCTTATGGCGCAGATCGTAAAAAATAAAGAAAAGTAACTTATGAACCAACCGCTGGCTTATATTCACCCGGGAGCAAAAATCGCCAAAAATGTTGTCGTAGAACCTTTTACAACCATTCATAATAACGTAACTATTGGTGAAGGAACCTGGATAGGTTCTAATGTTACAATTATGGAAGGCGCACGTATCGGTAAAAATTGTAATATTTTTCCAGGAGCAGTGATCTCAGCTCCCCCGCAAGATCTCAAATACAAAGGTGAGGAAACTACCGTTGTTATTGGTAATAATACAACTGTTAGGGAGTGTGCTACTATTCATAAAGGAACTGCGGATCGAATGAAAACCGTGATTGGTAAAAATTGCCTGATCATGGCTTATTGCCATGTAGCTCACGATTCTTTAATAGGAAATAGTTGTATTTTTTCGAACAACTCCACTTTAGCGGGCCATGTAACTATTGGTGATAATGTAGTATTGGCAGGAATGGTTGCCGTGCACCAATTTGTGTCCGTTGGGAATCATGCGTTTGTTACTGGGGGATCCTTGGTGCGTAAAGACGTACCTCCTTATGTAAAAGCCGCTAGAGAACCCTTATCTTATGTAGGGATTAATTCTATAGGGCTAAGACGCCGGGGGATAAACTCCGATAAGATACGAGAGATTCAAAACATTTATCGCATCTTATATCAAAAAAACTATAACAATACACAGGCAGTGCAAATTATAGAAGCGGAAATGGAAGCTACACCTGAAAGGGATGAAATTCTGCAGTTTATACGAAATTCGCAACGAGGAATTATGAAAGGGTATTTTAGCACAAATTGATAAAAAATGCTAATTCGTAACCCGAAAAATGTTTAGTAATAATAACCAATAGAATTAATTAGGAAGAACCTATGGCATCTACATCCGATATCCGAAAAGGACTATGTATTAAATACAATCATGACATTTATAAAATCATTGAATTTTTACATGTGAAACCTGGAAAAGGTCCTGCTTTCGTGCGCACAAAACTTAAAAGTGTTACTTCAGGAAAAGTTATTGATAATACGTTTTCCGCGGGACATAAAATCGATGATGTTCGTGTAGAAACACGCTCTTATCAGTATTTATATTCTGAAGGAGAAACCTATCACTTTATGAATACCAGCGACTATAATCAAATTACGATTGAAGAGGGGGCGTTAGATGCACCAGGTTTACTAAAGGAAGGAGAAATCGTTACGATTCTTTTCAATACCGAAGACAGTATGCCGCTTACGGTAGAAATGCCTGCTAGCGTTATTTTAGAAATTACACATACAGAGCCAGGTGTAAAGGGCAATACCGCTACAAATGCTACAAAACCTGCGACAGTAGAAACAGGAGCAAGAGTTAATGTTCCTTTATTTATTAATGAAGGTGATAAAATAAAAGTTGATACAGAAAAAGGAAGTTATATGGAGCGGATAAAAGAATAAGGTTGTATTCTTTTAAAAGCTAATATTGCTATAAGATCCTTTGCAATTATGAAATTTCCTCAGGCACATACACTAAAACAGATTGCAACTTTAATAGATGCCGAATTTGTTGGCGACATCAGTTTTCCGATTTTGGGCTTGAATGAAATTCATGTGGTGGAACCTGGAGATATTGTATTTGTAGATCATCCTAAATATTATAATAAAGCACTTGACTCTAGAGCTACTGTGGTTTTAATCAATAAAAAAGTCACTTGTCCGGAAGGGAAGGCATTGTTGATATCTGACGATCCTTTTCGTGATTTCAATAAACTTACAGCCTATTTTAAGCCGTTTCAAAAAGCTGAAAATCAAATTGCTGAAACAGCGGTTATCGGAAAAAATACGGTTATTCAACCCAATGTATTTATCGGGAATAATGTAACAATTGGTGACAATTGCTGTATCCATGCTAATGTTGCGATCTATGATAATTGTGTTATTGGAGATCATGTTACAATTCATGCTGGAACTGTGTTAGGTGCGGACGCTTTTTACTACAAAAAGAGAGCAGAAGGATTTGATAAATTATTATCTGGAGGAAAGGTAGTTATCGAAGATCATGTAGAAATAGGAGCACTGTGTACTATTGATAAAGGTGTAACTGGAGACACGACTATTGGTGCGGGGAGTAAATTGGATAATCAAATTCAAGTAGGACATGATACCGTTATAGGTAAGAAGTGTTTAATTGCCTCTCAGACAGGTATTGCGGGCTGTGTTGTTATTGAAGATGAGGTGACCATTTGGGGACAAGTAGGTGTAATAAGTGGTATTACTATTGAAAAAAACGTGGTGATATTAGCGCAATCAGGTATTGGTAAATCGTTAGAAGCTGGAAAGACATATTTAGGAAGTCCTGCGGAAGAAGCAAGGGATATGATTCGTAAAATGAATTATATCAAAGAGATCCCAAGCTTGTTAAAAGATCGGAAAAATAAATAAGCGCAAGAATAGTTTAGATTTAATTTTCAAAGCTATATTTTTGTGCCGCAAATAAAGATAAAGACTTAAAATATGAGCGTTTTAGTAAATAAAGACTCTAAAATAATTGTGCAAGGATTTACGGGTAGTGAAGGGACCTTCCATGCCGAACAAATGATTGCTTACGGTACTAATATCGTTGGTGGTGTTACTCCAGGAAAAGGTGGACAAGAACATTTAGGAAAACCGGTTTTTAATACCGTTAGTGAGGCGGTAAGTGAAGTGGAGGCAGATACTACTATTATATTTGTGCCACCGGCATTTGCTGCTGATGCTATTATGGAGGCTGCCAGTGCAGGTATAAAAGTTGTAATTACGATTACTGAAGGTATTCCTGTGGCTGATATGGTAAAAGCATATGACTATATTCAAGATAAAGATTGCCGCTTGGTAGGACCAAATTGCCCAGGGGTTATTACTCCAGGAGAAGCCAAAGTAGGAATTATGCCTGGATTCGTATTTGAAAAAGGAAATGTAGGAGTTGTTTCCAAATCCGGAACACTTACCTACGAAGCTGCAGATCAGGTTGTGCGCCAAGGCTTAGGAATAACTACAGCAATTGGCATTGGTGGAGACCCAATTATTGGGACAACAACAAAAGAAGCCGTAGAGTTATTAATTAACGATGCAGATACAGAATGTGTGGTAATGATTGGTGAGATTGGCGGTCAATTAGAAGCAGATGCAGCACAGTGGTACAAGGCTAGTGGCAGTACAAAACCTATTGTTGGTTTTATCGCTGGTGAAACGGCGCCGGCAGGAAGAACAATGGGACATGCAGGAGCTATTGTTGGAGGGAGTGATGATACTGCTCAGGCAAAAAAACGAATTATGAGAGAATGTGGTATCCATGTAGTAGATTCTCCAGCAGAAATAGGTTTGAAAGTTAAAGAGGTTTTAGGATAACAGACTTATTTTGTTAAAGTTTATAGAATAAACTAAAATACTATGTCCATCGGTCTTATTTTTAGGTCGGTGGATTTTTAGTATAACACTAAGTTTGATGCTACTTTTAATAAAGCATACAACCAATAAACAATAGTAAATAACCAACTTTTAATACATAACTAATGAAACTTTTAGAAGGAAAAAATGTAATAATTACTGGAGCAAGTAGAGGAATAGGAATGGGAATAGCAAAAGTGTTTGCGTCTCATGGAGCTAATGTAGCATTTACCTATAGTTCTAGTGAAGCCCCAGCGTTGGCATTAGAAAAGGAGCTAACAGCATTAGGAGTAACTGCAAAAGCTTATAAAAGTAATGCTGCAAGCTTTTCAGCAGCAGAGGAATTGGTGGCAAAAGTTTTAGAAGATTTTGGTGGAATTGATGTACTGATTAATAATGCAGGTATCACTAAAGATAATCTGTTAATGCGTATGGTAGAAGATGATTTTGATGCAGTTATTGAAATCAATTTAAAATCCGTTTTTAATATGACCAAAGCAGTACAACGAACCTTACTGAAGCAACGCAAAGGATCGATTATCAACATGAGTAGTGTGGTAGGTGTAAAAGGAAATGCAGGTCAAACCAACTATGCGGCATCTAAAGCTGGAATGATTGGATTTACAAAATCTGTTGCCTTAGAATTGGGTTCACGAAATATACGTTGTAACGCAATAGCCCCTGGTTTTATTGAAACAGAAATGACCGATAAATTAGACGATAAAGTCGTGGAAGGCTGGCGTAATGCTATTCCGCTGAAACGAGGAGGATCTCCCGAAGATGTCGCCAACGCCTGTTTGTTTTTGGCATCTGATATGTCTGCATATATTACGGGTCAAGTATTAAATGTAGATGGAGGAATGTTAACGTAACCCCTCATATAGAAATAAATGTATCTGCTAAAGCGCCAACAAAAATTTCAATTCTAAAATTCGTTTATGCAAACTGGAACTTTATTATTGATATTGTTGGCGGCCATAGTGGCGCTAGCAATTGTGCTTTTTCAGTACTATCACCCAGTTAAAAAAAGAGCAAAGATTCATATCCTTCTTTCTTTTTTGCGCTTTTTAACTTGGTTTGGAGTTTTTCTATTATTGATTAACCCCGAATTCTCTAAATACGAGTATGAACTGGAAAAAACCAAATTATTGGTGCTTACGGATAATTCCTCTTCTATCGCATCGATTAACGGGCAAAATGAGGTTGCCACCTTAGTAGAAAAAATTACAGAAGATGAAACCTTACCTGAAAAATACAGTATTAAAAGTTACAGTTTTGGCGAGGCTTTAAAAATCTCAGATAGCCTTAATTTTACAGAGAAAAACACGAATATCCACAAGGCATTGCATACGTTAAAGGAAGCCTATGCTAACACCAATACCGTTACCTTATTATTTAGTGATGGCAATGCTACCTTTGGTGAAGATTATCGTTTTTTTGGGAAAGATCAGAATTTTCCAGTGTATCCAGTCGTGCTTGGAGATACGACGCGTTATGAAGACATTTATATAGGACAGATAAACCATAACAAATATGCCTTTTTGAAGAATAAATTTCCAATAGAAGCCTATATCAATTATGAGGGCTCAGGAGTAGTTTCTTCGCGATTTACGATTCAAATGGACGGAAAAGTCGTATACTCAGAAATTGTTGAGTTAAATTCAAATAGCAATTCAAAAACAATAAGTACATTATTGAATGCTACTTCCGTAGGTGTAAAAACAGTAACGCTTAATCTAAGCCCGTTAGAAGGAGAACGAAATACGATAAATAATACCAAAAATATTGGGATTGAAGTTATTGATGAAAAAACGAAAATTGCAATTATTTCCAATCTTGCACATCCGGATTTAGGAGCGCTTATTAAGTCTATTGAAACCAATGAACAACGATCTGTTTCTGTGGTTAAACCTTCCATACCCTTGCAGCAATTGGATGATTTTGATCTTTTTATTCTGTATCAACCTACGGGAAGTTTTAATAGGGTTTACGAGTATTTGAAAAATAGAAGTGCAAGTAAATTCACTATTACAGGAAGTAAAACAGATTGGCGTTTTCTAAATAGGGTACAATATGGTTTCACCAAAAATAACTTCGCGCAAGAGGAAGAGATAGCCCCCATATTAAATAATGCATTTACTATTTTTAGCTTGGATAACTTTTCTCCATCAAATTTTCCACCTCTAGAAAGTGATTTGGGCGAAATACTAATTCCTAAACCCCACGAAGTTGTTCTTTACCAGAGCATCAAAGGAGTGACTTTAAACGAACCATTATTGGCTGTAATTACAGAGCCACAAGCTAAGGAAGTAGTACTTTTTGGGGAGAACTTATGGAAATGGCGGATACAATCTTATCGCGAATACCAAAATTTTGAAAATTTCGATGCACTAATTAGTAAGCTCATCTTATATCTTTCTTCCAACAAGCCCAAAGGCCGTTTACTTCTGGATTATGAAACGTTATACACAGGAAATGTGGACACTAAAATTAAAGCAACGTATTTTGATGAAGCCTTTATTTTTGATCCATCAGCAACACTTACTATTGCATTGCGAACTAAAAGTGGAGATTTCAGCAATACCTTGCCCATGGTTTTGAAAAATGGGTTTTATGCTATAGATCTTAGCGATGTTCCTGCTGGGGATTACGTTTTTACGGTGCAAGTGGTAGATAAACCTATTTCCGCTTCTGGTAGTTTTACCATTTTAGATTTTGATGTTGAAAAACAGTTGTTGTCTAGTGATTATAAGCGTTTGGAAGCGTTAGCAAAAAACACGGATGGAAAATTGTATTATCCGGACAATATAGCAGGTGTAATAAGGGATTTACAAAATAATTCCCGCTTTGCTCCAACACAAAAAAGCAAGCAAAATGTGGTGGCTTTGGTTGATTTTAAGTTTATTCTGGGAATCATCGTACTTGCGCTTGGAGTAGAATGGTTTATTCGAAAATATCACGGATTGTTATAAAGGTGAACATCCACTTTTTTTATGTCAAGAAGACGGAATTAACACCTCGTTAGTCATGGATAGATTTGATATAGCCTTACTAGTAAATAAAAAACATATTAGTATCTTAGACCCGTCTAAGCAATAGTGGGTGAATTTCAAACATCTTTTTACTGAATTAAAGCGACGTAATGTATTTAAAGTTGCTACTGCATACGCTATTACCGGTTGGCTTGTTATTCAGGTTGTAGCGACTATTGCCCCTCAACTTAATTTCCCTGATTGGATTCCTTCATTTGCTACCATAGTTGTCCTTTGTGGTTTTCCTGTAGCACTAGTTATAGCTTGGGTTTTTGAGCTTACTTCAGAAGGGTTAAAAAAGACCGAAGCTATTGAAGGAGATTTGTCGGTAGCAAAGCAGACGGGTAAAAAATTAAATCAAGTTATCATAATAGTATTATCAGTTGCCTTATTGTTCGTCTTGGTTGAACGTATTTTTTTTGCGAATAAAAAGGAAAAAGGCGATGAAACTATTGAATTGGTATCTATTGCAGTGCTTCCTTTTGTAAATATGAGTGAGGATCAGAACAATGAGTATTTCTCAGATGGATTATCCGAAGAACTGTTAAATGGACTTGCTAAAATTGAAGGGATGCAGGTCGCAGGTCGCACATCTTCCTTTAGTTTTAAGGGAAAAAATGAAGATATTCGTGAAATTGCCGAACAATTGGGAGTACATCATGTTTTGGAAGGTAGTGTTCGCAAAGATGGAGATCAGATTCGAGTGACAGCACAATTAGTTCGTGCCGATAATGGGTTTCATTTATGGTCCGAAACTTATGATCGAAAACTAAATAGTGTTTTTGCCATTCAAGAGGAGATTTCCAGAAAAGTAGTTGACGAATTAAAAATTCGTTTGCTTCCCGATGAAGAAGAACGGCTTATCAAACTTCCAACCAATAATATTGATGCTTATAACTCCTTTTTAGAAGCTACGCAGACCGAAACTACACGTAAACCCTCTGATCTTGAAAAAGCAATTGCACTTTATAAGAAAGCGATTGACTTAGATCCTGATTTTACGCAGGCTTATGCCCGTTTGGCCGTTGCCTACGGATTATTAAACGATTATGGAGATATACCCTATGAAGATGTACTGCGTTTGATGCGGGAAAATGTAGATAAAGCACTATTACTAGATGGCAACTCAGGAGAAGGGTATAAGGCACTTGCGTTTTTATATGATCAAACACCTGACGAAAGTGCTAGAGCAATAGAGGCGTATCAAAAAGCAATCTCTTTAATTCCTAATGATGCCTTTGCTCATAATGCATTGCATTCTGTGTTACGAGAAGTAGGAGAAGATGAAGCAGCCGATGAAACACTTCTAAGAGCCTATCAATTAGATCCATTAAGTTCACCAATTGTTAACAATATAGCCGCAATGTTTCAACGAAAAGGGGACTATGCTAAAGCATTAGAATTGGTGGAAGAAAATGTTGCAAGAGACCCTAGTTTTACAGCGATTTACCAAGTAAAATTAGGAATCCTTAGAAATGCGCCGAATGGAAAATTAGCAGAGGCTTTTAAGGTAGCTCATGAGCTATTTCAAAAAGACACCACGGATCTTCAATTTTTAGATTTTGTAGGTGATATTGCAAGAGATTTGGATATGGGCTTTTTAGCGCAACATTATGTAGATAGGATGCTACTGCTATATCCTAACAATTTTAATGTGTTGCTAAATGTAATTGCGACCAACATGAGCACGAACAGCCATCAAGAAAATATAGATTATATGTTGGCAGCTCGAGCACGCTTTGCCTCTATAGATCCTGAAGCTTCGAAAAGAGGATTTGCAACCCCTTTAGTAGTATCTTATGGAGCACTTGGAGATTTTAAGGAAGCAATAGCAGTTATTGAAGACGCTTTCCCTGAGATAAAAGCGGGAACATATACTATTGACAGTGTAGCAGGACCTAGTGATAACAGACAATTAGCACGACATTACCCAGTCCTTCTAGATCAGATAGAAGCATCGAATGTAAGTATTCCTTATAAGAATAAGCTTGCGGAACATTACAATGTTAAAGGAATGCTAGAAGGCGGTACGGCACGATTAGAGGTAATCGATCTGTATAATTTACTTTGGGTGGAGGCTTTGGAAGGAGATGTCGACGTAGCTGTTGCATTAATGGAGGAGATCTATTTTAAAAGGAAAGATAAAAGCACTTGGGAGTATTATCTAAAGGGAGATATTCTACCACTAATCTTCGAAAAGGAACCTTTGTATCAACAGATGCGGGATAGTATATATACTGATTTGCATCAAATGCGGGCAGAAGTGGTGCGCTACCTTAAGGAAAAAGGAGAGTGGCAAAGTAAATGGGATAAGGAGTTAGAATAATCTTCAATTTTATATTTTCAACAATAGGTTACCGATAGCGCTATAAGTTGCCCATCTCAGAATTAACGAATACCTTTACCATTACCGTAAATTAAAGAACATTTTAAATTATAAAGAAGATGGATAAACTACCAAAGATTGCATTACCAGCAATATTTATTTTAATTGTTGCCGTAATTTTGGTTTCAAAATCGGCAATTACTATTGGCTCTGGGGAAGCTGGAGTCTTGTATAAAACCTTTGGAGATGGCGTCGTAATAGATAAACCACCACTTGGTGAGGGTTTTCATTTAGTAGCGCCTTGGAATAAGGTTTTTATTTATGAAGTACGTCAGCAAGAAGTATTTGAAAAAATGCAAGTACTTTCTTCCAACGGATTAGAAATTAAACTAGATGCTTCTGCATGGTTTGAACCTAAAAGAGAAGATTTAGGAAAATTACATCAAGAAAAAGGAGAGAACTATGTGCAACGCGTACTATTACCCACCATTAGATCTGCAGCAAGAAGTGTTGTAGGGCGGTATACTCCAGAGCAGTTGTATTCCAGTAAAAGGGATGCTATTCAGGCAGAAATCTTTGAAGAAACCAAAAAGATCGTTGATGGACAGTATATTCAGTTAAATGAAGTTTTAGTACGTGATGTAACATTGCCACCAACAATTAAGGAAGCTATTGAGCGTAAATTAAGACAGGAGCAAGAATCTTTAGAATACGAATTTCGTTTGGTTACGGCAGATAAAGAAGCCCAGAAACAACGTATTGAGGCTCAGGGAAAGGCAGATGCAAACAGAATTTTAAGTGCTTCGCTAACAGATAAGATTTTACAGGATAAAGGGATTGAAGCTACCTTAGAATTGGCCAAGTCCCCTAACTCTAAAGTTATTGTAGTGGGAGCTGGGGATGATGGTCTTCCCATAATTTTAGGTAATAACTAACAAAATTAAGGTTTGGTGTGACTAAATTTTAAATGATTTTTTTGTCGGATCGAAATAAGTTTATAATTTTACACCCGTAATGAGAAACAGAAATACACATCATCATTTTTATACTTGCACTCAGGCGAGCTAAAAATGTATTGTAGTATTTTAAAATATATTTTAACCCGTTTGAGTAATCAAACGGGTTTTTATTTTTACAGATATTGTTTGATTACGCAAACTTAGACTAGAAAAATGACAAAAATTAGAATTGCGGTACAAAAATCCGGACGTTTAAATCAAGACTCGTTGGGTATACTTAAAGATTGCGGTATAGCTATAGACAATGGAAAGGATCAACTAAAAGCAGCTGCGCGCGATTTTCCTTTAGAAGTGTTTTACTTAAGAAATGGAGATATTCCTCAATACCTTCGGGATGGTGTTGTAGATATTGCTATTATTGGAGAGAATGTACTTATTGAAAAAGGAGAGGATATCACTATTGCGGAACACTTAGGTTTTAGTAAATGCAAAGTTTCTCTAGCGGTTCCTAAGGCGTTTAAGTATAATTCTGTAAACGATTTGGAAGGAAAACGTATTGCAACCTCCTATCCCAATACTGTTCGAAATTATTTAAAAGACAAGGGGGTTACAGCAGATTTACATATTATCAATGGTTCTGTTGAGATTGCACCGAATATTGGTTTGGCCGATGGTATTTGTGATATCGTTTCGAGCGGAAGTACACTTTTTAAAAACAACCTAAAAGAAGTGGAAGTGATGTTAAGGAGCGAGGCTGTGTTGGCTGTATCTCCAATTATTTCTGAGGAACGAACAAAAATTCTTAAAAAGTTACAGTTCCGTATTCAATCGGTTTTAAGAGCACGTAAATCGAAATATGTACTATTAAATGCACCTAATGATCGGTTGGATGAAATTATAAAGATACTACCAGGAATGCGAAGCCCTACAGTACTGCCGTTAGCGGAAGAAGGATGGAGTTCTGTGCATACCGTAATTGAAAAAGGAACTTTTTGGGAAGTAATTACGGAGCTAAAAGAAGCTGGAGCTGAAGGTATTTTAGTTTGCCCTATTGAAAAAATGGTACTCTAATTTTAAACTGAAACCATGATTACCTGTTATGTCACCTATAAACTAGACCCGTATAAGCTTAAAGAGTTTGAGCTATATGCCAAAAAGTGGATTCCGCTAGTTGCTAAATTTGGAGGAACACACCACGGCTATTTCCTACCTCATGAAGGTCCTAATAATATGGCGGTAACGCTATTTAGTTTTGACTCACTTTCGGTTTATGAGGACTATAGAATTGCCAGTATGAAAGATCCAGCTTGTATTGCTGCTTATGATTATGCAGAAAAGACAAGATGTATCATAAGTTATAAACGATCTTTTATGCGCCCTATTTTTAGTTAATTAAAATGGAAGTGAATTACGAAATAGCGCTTATTAAAAAGGATAATATGAATAGTATTATACCTTTATTAGAACAATTGAATCCTAAAATTGGGAATTCAATTTTACGAGAACGACTCGACGAAATGTTAGCACAAGGCTATAAATGTGCAGGGGTATATGATGAGAATAGACTTATTGGAATATGCGGTATATGGATTTTAACGAAGTATTATGTGGGAAAACATATTGAGCCGGACAATGTTTTTATTCTTCCAGAGTACCAAGGAAAAGGAATAGGTAAGTTGATGATGGAATGGATTTTTAATTATGGAAAGTCCATAGGTTGTGTAGCTTCAGAACTAAATTGTTATACCTCCAATACTGAAGGGCATAAATTTTGGAAAAAACAGGGTTACGAAGTAATGGCGTACCATTTTTTAAAACAATTGTAGGAAGATCATGATCAAAATATATAATCCAAAACGAACAGACTGGAATACGATATTGAAACGTCCTACCCAAACTGTGGGTGATATAGAGGCTATCGTTACTACGATTTTTAATGAAGTTGAAGGTCATGGGGATGCAGCGATTAATACATACACTACAAAATTTGATGGAGTTACTCTTGATAATCTTAAAGTGAGTCCAGAAGAGATCAACAAGGCGGAAATTAAGGTAGCTACAAAACTAAAGCAAGCGATAGCTACCGCAAGGGTTAATATCGAAAAATTCCATGTGGCACAACGTACCTCAAAAGTAGCCTTGGAAACCTCTCCTGGAGTGGAATGTTGGCAGGAAAAACGCCCTATTACTAAAGTGGGACTTTATATTCCTGGAGGAACGGCACCTTTATTTTCCACCATTCTTATGTTAGCTATACCAGCGAAAATTGCAGGTTGTTCGGAAATTGTTTTGTGTACACCTCCAAATAAGGAAGGGACCGTGGATCCAGCTATTTTGTATACCGCAAACTTATGCGGCGTAACAGAGATTTTTAAAGTAGGGGGTATTCAGGCTATCGCCGGAATGACTTTTGGAACGGAGACTATACCCGCAGTTTATAAAATATTCGGACCAGGAAATCAGTATGTAACGGTAGCAAAACAATTGGCAACAAAGTATGGTGTTGCTATTGATATGCCGGCAGGACCTAGTGAATTATTAGTCATGGCAGATGATACTGCAAATGCATCTTTCGTAGCTTCTGACCTTTTGAGTCAAGCAGAACATGGTATAGATAGTCAGGTGATCCTTGTGACTACTTCTAAAAAAATGTTAGAAGAAGTAGCGGAAGCAGTGCAAGAACAAATCGCAAAGCTTCCAAGAAAAAAAATAGCTGCTAAAGCCATAGCAAATAGCAAATTAATATATGTTGCTACAGATGAAATGGCAGCAGAAATTATAAACAGTTACGGTCCGGAACATTATATCATTTGCGTTGCTAATGAAAAATATTATTTAGAACGTATTCAAAACGCCGGCTCCGTTTTTATCGGAAATTATACACCAGAGAGTGCAGGGGATTATGCTTCAGGGACCAATCATACCTTACCTACAAATGGTTATGCTAAACAGTATAGCGGTGTTAATTTAGATAGTTTCATGAAGAGTATGACGTTTCAAAAGATTTCGGAGGCTGGAATTCTTGAAATCGGAGAAACTATTGAAATAATGGCAGAAGCAGAGGGTTTACACGCGCATAAAAATGCAGTTACCCTGAGGTTGAATAGTATAAAAATACCTGAAAGTGATGTTTGATCTAGAAAAAATTACTAGGGCCAATGTAAAAAGACTAAAGCCGTATGCTTCGGCACGGGATGAATATGTTTCCAATGGCGATGCAATGACTTTTTTGGATGCCAACGAAAACCCTTTTGAAAATGGCCTTAATCGATACCCTGATCCACAGCAGCGAGAGGTAAAAACAGCACTGTCAAAGCAAAAAAATGTATCCACGGACAATATTTTATTGGGAAATGGTAGTGATGAAGTTTTGGATTTGATTTTTAGAGCATTTTGCGAACCACAGATAGATAATATTATCACTTTACCGCCTACCTATGGCATGTATAAAGTTTTAGCAGAGGTTAACGCCGTAAACAATCATGAAGTGTTATTGTCAAAGGATTTTCAACCCGATGTTTCCGCTATTTTGGCTAAAGTAAATGACAAAACAAAGTTGATTTTTATATGCTCGCCAAACAACCCTACGGGAAATAGTTTTGACCAAAATAGAATTGCAACACTTTTGGATCGTTTTGAAGGTTTGGTGGTAATAGATGAGGCTTATATTGATTTTTATAAAGGAGATAGTTGGCTAAGTTTGTTGACCAAATACCCAAATCTAATAGTAACGCAAACCTTATCCAAGGCATATGGGATGGCTGGTATTCGTCTGGGTGTATGTTATGCCTCAAAGGCTATTATTCAAATACTACAAAAAATTAAACCGCCTTATAATGTAAATGAACTTACACAACAAAAAGCACTAGAACGTATTAGAAAAGCAGCTGTAGTTACCGCTGAAATAACGGAGATTATAGCCCAAAGAAAAGTATTGCAACATACGTTAAAAGCGATGACTATTGTAGCTAAAGTATACCCTTCTGATGCTAATTTTATCTTAGTTAAAGTAGATGATGCCGATAAGAGATATGCCCAGTTATTGGCATTGGGTATTGTGGTAAGGAATCGTTCTAAACAACCACTATGTGATAATACCTTGCGATTAACAGTGGGCACTGCAGTAGAAAATAAAAAATTAATAAAGGCATTAAAAAGTTTACAATAAACGAGGACAACCAATGAAAAAGGTATTATTTATAGATAGGGACGGCACCATCATAAAGGAAACGGTGGATGAGCAAATAGATGCTTTTGAAAAAATGATATTTTATCCTAAGGCATTCACGTATTTAGGTAAAATAGCTAAGGAGTTGGATTTTGAATTGGTTATGATTACCAATCAGGATGGTTTGGGAACAGAAGCATTTCCAGAAGATACATTCTGGCCAGTGCATAATTTTATTTTAAAATCTTTTGAAAATGAAGGCGTCGTATTTTCTAAAGTATTTTTAGATCGCACATTTCCTCATGAAAATGCCGCTACGCGTAAACCGGGAACCGGTTTATTGACCGAATTTTTTAGTGAAGACTATGATCTAAAAAACTCCTTCGTAATAGGAGACCGACTAACCGATATGGAGTTGGCTAAGAACTTGGGATCTCAGGGAATATTTATCAATGATAATACGAATCTCGGCACCGATGAAATTACACTTGAGCAAGAAGAATTAGCAGATCATATTGCTTTGGAATGCAATGATTGGGAGAAAATTTACAATTTTCTAAAACTTGAAAATCGTATTGCTGGTATTCATAGACAAACCAATGAGACAGCCATACAGATAAGTTTAAACTTGGATGGTACGGGAAAAAGTGATATCACTACAGGAATTGCTTTTTTTGACCATATGCTTGATCAACTGGCCAGACATGGACAAATGGATTTAACCATTAAGGTAACTGGAGATTTAGAGGTAGATGAACACCATACCATAGAGGATACTGCTATTGCATTAGGAGAAGTTTTTCACAAAGCCTTAGGGAATAAATTAGGTATAGAACGTTACGGTTTTTGCTTGCCGATGGATGATTGTTTGGCTCAGGTAGCCATTGATTTTGGAGGAAGAAATTGGTTGGTTTGGGAAGCTGAATTTAAGCGAGAGATGATAGGTAAAATGCCTACGGAAATGTTCTATCATTTTTTCAAATCTTTTACAGATGGCGCTAAGGCTAATCTAAACATTAAAGCAGAAGGAACCAATGAGCACCATAAGATAGAAGCAATTTTTAAAGCATTTGCTAAAGCCATTAAAATGGCGGTAAAACAAGATGTAGAAAAAATGGTGTTGCCAAGTACAAAAGGAATGTTGTAATGCCAACGAATTAGTAAAGAGCCAAATAAAAATGAGAATTGTAATTATTAATTACGGTGCTGGGAATATCCAAAGTATAAAATTTGCCATAAAACGTTTGGGTTACGATGCTGTTTTAAGTAGTGATCCAGAGGAAATTAAAGCCGCAGACAAGGTGATATTTCCTGGAGTAGGAGAGGCGAGTAGTGCAATGAAAAAACTGCGAGAAAGTGGATTGGATAAGATTATACCCCAATTAAAGCAACCGGTATTGGGGATATGCTTGGGGATGCAATTAATGTGTAACTCATCCGAAGAAGGAAAAACCTATGGGCTTGGCATTTTTAACGTGGATGTAGTACGATTTTCGAATAGTGTGAAAGTACCTCAAATAGGATGGAATCGGATTACAGATCTTAAAACTCAGTTGTTTAAAGGGGTATCGGGAGGGGAGCATATTTATTTAGTGCATAGTTTTTATGCACCTTTATGCGAATATACAATTGCTATTGCGGATTATGAATTGCAATATAGTGCAGCTTTAGGAAAAACTAATTTCTATGGCACCCAGTTTCATCCGGAAAAAAGCAGTACTGTTGGGGCGCAGATTTTACAGAATTTTTTAGAAATGTAAAGATGGCAAAAACATACTATATCGATACAGAATTTGATAAAATGGATCTGGACTATGTTCATAATTACTTGTCTGAAAAAGCGTATTGGTCTAAAGGGCGATCCCGAGAATCGGTGGTGCAATCCATGAAGAATTCCATTTGTTTTGGTGTTTTTACCTCGGATAATAAGCAAGTTGGATTTGCTCGTTTGCTTACTGATTTTGTTGTTTTTGGATGGATTATGGATGTTTTTATTGACGATAGCTTTCAAGGCAAAGGAATTGGACAAACGTTAATGCAAACAATTTTGGAATACCCAGGTTTAGATAAGGTAAACGGTATTGGATTACGAACTTATGATGCTCATGGTTTATACCAAAAGTTCGGATTTAAACAAATCGAGGAAACAGATACATGGATGCTGAGAAAGAAGCGAGGTAAAAGATAAAAAGATTAAGAAACAAATTTTAATATCAGTCACTTAACACGGATTACTTAATTTATACAATGAGAATAATACCGGCAATAGATATCATAGAAGGCAAATGCGTTCGACTTTCCAAAGGGGATTATGCCACCAAAAAAGTGTATAATGAGAACCCATTAGAGGTTGCTAAAATGTTCGAAGCTCATGGTATATCGTATCTTCACTTGGTTGATTTAGATGGTGCAAAATCCAAACATATTGTAAATCATAAGATTTTAGAATCTATCGCCAGCAAAACAAATCTAAAAGTAGATTTTGGAGGAGGGCTAAAAAGTGACGAAGATTTGCATATTGCCTTTGAAAGTGGGGCTAATCAAATTACAGGAGGAAGTATTGCGGTAAAAGATCCGCTCACGTTTGAATCATGGCTGTTAAAGTATGGTAACGAACAAATTATCTTAGGAGCAGATGCCCAAGAAGAAAAAGTAGCCATCTCGGGTTGGCAAGAAGCTTCATCAGAGTTATTACTGCCCTTTATAAGCAAATATGTAGCAAAAGGAATTCAGTATGTTATTTGTACGGATATTAGCAAAGACGGAATGCTAGAAGGTCCTTCTTTTGAATTATACCGCAAAATAATTGCGGAAACTGCTGCTGTTGAAACAAATACGAGTTCTAGCGGAGTTATAGATACCATCAAACCTGGAATAAAATTAATTGCAAGTGGTGGTATTTCAAGCTTTGATGAGCTTCCAAAACTTGCAACTCTAGGGTGCGAAGGTGTCATTATTGGCAAAGCCATTTATGAAAATAGAATCTCCCTAAAGCAGTTAGAAGAATTTATCATAGCCGAATAATATGGAAGAGCAAACATTCAAAATAGAACTTATAGCCAATGCCAACTATAGAATGGACGAAAGCCTGCGTATGATACAGCTGAGTTGTGATCAACTTTCAGAAACTGATATTTGGAAAAAACCGAATGGAGCATTGAATAGCGTGGGTAATCTAATTCTACATCTTTGTGGTAATATTACACAATACGCGATTTCCTCTCTTGGAGGTGCAATTGATAATAGGCAAAGGGATTTAGAATTTCAATCTTCTGAAACACATAAAAAAGCAGCGTTACTGGCAAAACTCGGAAATACAATCGCTACCGCAAAGGATGTTTTAGCGCGATTAGAAAGTGAGGAATTTTTGAGAAAACGAGAGGTTCAAGGCTTCTATCTTTCTGGTGTTGGTATTATTATCCATTTTGTAGAACATCTTTCCTACCATACGGGACAAATTGCCTTCTGGACCAAAATACTCAAGGAGAAAGATTTAGGATTTTATGATGACAGGGATTTGAATATTAAAAACGACGATTAAAATGCTGACAAAACGAATTATTCCTTGTTTGGATATTAAAAACGGAAGAACCGTTAAAGGGGTTAATTTTGTAGACCTTAGGGATGCAGGAGATCCTGTAGAACTTGCAGAAATTTATGCAAATACTGGTGCAGATGAATTGGTTTTTTTGGATATATCGGCCACCGAAGAGCGCAGAAAAACGCTAGCAAATTTAGTATTGCGTGTTGCCGAAAAAGTAAACATCCCCTTTACAGTAGGAGGAGGAATTAGTTCAATAGAAGATGTCGATGTTTTATTGCAAAATGGAGCAGATAAAGTTTCTATAAATTCATCCGCGGTAAAAAATCCACAATTGATAAACGACTTAGTTGCTAAATTCGGATCGCAATGTATTGTGGTAGCCATTGACGCTAAACAAATAGATGGGCAATGGATAGTACATTTAGTAGGAGGTAAAGTACCTACTGACTTGGATCTTTTCGAATGGGCGAAAGAAGTGGAACAGCGAGGTGCTGGCGAAATTTTATTTACTTCGATGGATAATGATGGAACAAAAGATGGTTTTGCCAATGTGGCATTAGCAAAATTATCTACCGAATTAAATATCCCAATAATAGCATCGGGAGGTGCCGGAACTATGACTCATTTTTTGGATACCTTTACCGAGGGGAAAGCAGACGCGGCCTTAGCAGCTAGTGTTTTTCATTTCAAAGAAATAGAGATCAAGGAACTGAAGGAAAAATTACAGGAAGAAGGTATTCCTGTACGATTATAATACACTTATTGTTTTGAATAGCAATTACGAACAAATGACTATAGATTTCAACAAAAATAAAGATGGCTTGGTGCCAGCAATTATTCAAGATGCTCAAACACAAAAAGTGTTGATGTTGGGCTATATGAATGCTGATGCATTAAAAAAGACTCAGGAAATTGGAAAAGTTACTTTTTATAGCAGAACCAAACAACGTCTTTGGACAAAAGGAGAAGAAAGCGGAAATTTTTTGAAGGTAGTTTCCATAAAAGAAGATTGCGATCACGACACTCTGCTAATAACAGTTAATCCTGTTGGTCCAACTTGTCATACAGGAACCGATACTTGTTGGGCAGAAGAAAATACAGATCATTACGGGTTTTTATCCCACCTGGAAACTATTATTCAATCTAGAAAAGCCAATGTAGCAGACGAAAAAAGTTATGTGGCTTCTTTATTCCGAAAGGGAATAAATAAGATTGCGCAAAAAGTGGGAGAAGAGGCGGTTGAGGTAGTAATCGAAGCCAAAGACGATAATGAAGAACTCTTTCTTAATGAAAGTGCGGACCTCTTGTTTCATTACCTTATTTTATTGCAAGCTAAGGGCTATAAATTAGAAAATGTAATGGAGGTACTAAAAGGAAGGCATCGCTAAAATCTAGTATTTTAGTAAAGTACTAAAATGTGAGTGTCTATTTAAGGCGTACTTGTTTCCTGATTGCTCCACCATACTACAAAACATTTTTCCATGGTCCCATCTGGTTTTAGAAGCCAAACCATTGGAGATTTCTTTTGAAGTAAATAAGCATTAATTTCCAATATAGCTTCATTATAAGATATCCATTTGCGATTAATTTCGGGGAGTAATACCCATTCTTGTCTTTTAGGGATATAAAAGGATGTAGCTTTAAAATAAGGCTCTTTTAACAGTTTACTAGATAACCAATACCCGCAAATGCAATCTTGATTTATTGGGTGTAGACTAATATTAGAATGCGTATATGGCACAAACAATTGTGCTTTAAAACAGGCTTGATTGTTTAGTGTATTCGAGTTTATGTGATGCGTTTTTAATGCTTTAATTCCGGCATCAGTTTGGGATAGTGGAAATTGTTTGTTCTTAACTTTTTCCAATTTGGCAAAAAATACATCTCCACGATTGGGACCAATAAGTTGATGAAGTGGGTTTGAAATTGATAAATCGATAAGGTAAAACTTATAAGAAAGTTCGATATGCAGCTGTATTTGAAGTAGTTTATCTAGAACTACAAAGTCAATTTCTCCGATATCACGTTTATTTTTTCGGATGGGTAAATTGCGAACTAAAACAGTATATCGTTTTGAATGACCAAGTAGTTGATGGAATACATGTTCCATCTGATGTCCAAGACGGATGTTATCGGGATAGTACTTAGGTACGAAGTTTTTTAAATCTAGATCCGGAAAATCAAACTGCTGTAATCCAAATTGTTGATCTTTCCATAAAGGAGGAGTATTTAGAAAAGCTTTAAAATAAACGATACTTGTAGCTGACATATAAAACGAAGTTAAACGAAACAGTTAAGTTTTCATTAAAAGCGCAGGGGTATCTATGAATTATATTATTTTTATAGTATGGCTATGAACTTAAGAAAGGGTTTTCAATTCACTTCCTATAAAGCCCCAGATCAATCTCCATTTGAAAAGCTTTTTGAAATTTTCAAGGAACTGATTACGCATACCTCTGGAGATGTAGATGAAGCTTTGGATTGGTTGCGAGAATTGGATAAGGAGTATGAACTTACAGATGAAAATTATACCATTGATGATTTTATTGAAGATTTAAAAGCAAAGGGATATCTAAAAGAAGAATTGGAAAATGGTGATGGTGATAAAGAAGGCGATGGAGGAGGTAATTTATCTGCAACAGGAAAATTAGAAAGAGCGATTCGGCAGCAAGCTTTGGATCAGATCTTTGGAAAATTAAAACGAAGTGGAGCCGGGAATCACAAGACGGGAAAATCTGGTCGGGGAGATGAGCATACCGGAGAATTTCGCGAGTATCGATACGGTGATGGCTTGGAGCATATCTCAATTACAGAAAGCCTTAAGAATGCGCAAGTAAATCATGGAATTGATTCTTTTTCGCTCAGCGAGGAAGATCTTGTAGTAGAGGATACTCAGTTTAAAGCTCAAATGAGTACGGTACTTATGATTGATATCAGTCATAGTATGATTTTATACGGAGAAGATCGGATAACTCCGGCTAAAAAAGTGGCAATGGCTTTGGCTGAACTCATTACCACGCGTTATCCTAAAGACACCTTAGATATTTTAGTTTTTGGAAATGACGCTTGGCCAATTTCAATAAAGGAACTTCCATATTTGAAAGTAGGTCCTTATCATACCAATACCGTGGCGGGTTTGCAATTGGCGATGGATATGTTGCGAAGAAAAAGAAATACCAATAAACAGATTTTTATGATTACCGATGGAAAACCCAGTTGTTTGCGACTTCCAGATGGGAATTATTATAAAAATAGTGTTGGGCTGGACGATTATATTGTAGAAAAATGCTATGCAATGGCTCAACAAGCTCGTAAATTACATATTCCAATTACCACATTTATGATCGCCCAAGATCCATATTTAATGCAATTTATTCGTCATTTTACCAAGGCAAATAAAGGAAAAGCGTTTTATACGGGTCTCAAAGGACTAGGTGAAATGATTTTTGAAGATTACGAACAAAATAGAAGAAAACGAATCAAATAGTATTCTAAATTAAAGACAAACAAAGTGATGCTAAGTATAGTATACAACTTTTGTTTACTTAACACTATAAAATACCAATGAGCATAGATTACAAAAAAATAAAAACGTTAGGTGCGCTAAAAAAAGCTGGTTACAAAGTTAAAAGTATTCGAGATGAACTTCGCGATAATTTAAGAGAAAAAATTGCTAAAGGAGAAGAGGTATTTGTCGGTGTTTGGGGATATGAAAACACAGTAATACCTGAATTGGAGCGTGCTATTTTATCTAGGCATAATATAAACTTACTAGGTCTGCGAGGACAAGCCAAGACAAGGCTTGCACGTCTAATGATTAACTTGCTCGACGAATGGATTCCCGTCGTTGAAGGTTCAGAAATTAATGACGATCCTTTACATCCTATTTCCCGATATGCCATAAATCTAATTGCAGAAAAAGGGGAGGAGACACCCATTACTTGGTTACATCGGGAAGATCGGTTTTATGAGAAATTAGCTACTCCTGATGTGACTGTCGCAGATTTAATTGGAGATGTTGACCCTATTAAAGCGGCAAATCTTAAACTGTCTTATGCAGACGATAGAGTAATTCATTTTGGGATGATCCCTAGAGCCAATCGCTGTATTTTTGTTATTAATGAATTACCTGACTTGCAGGCCAGAATTCAAGTTTCTTTGTTTAATATTTTACAAGAAGGAGATATTCAAATACGAGGATTTAAATTGCGTTTACCATTGGACTTACAGTTTGTTTTTACTGCAAACCCGGAGGATTATACAAATAGAGGAAGTATTGTTACACCTTTAAAAGACCGAATTGGGTCTCAAATTTTAACACATTACCCCGAGGACATTGAAACTGCCAGAAAAATCACAGATCAAGAAGCGAAATTGGATCACCGACAAACGGAAGCAATTTACATTTCAGATGCTGCAAAAGATTTGTTGGAACAAATAAGTTTTGAAGCACGCGATAGTGAGTATGTGGATGTTAAAAGTGGGGTAAGTGCCCGAATGAGTATTACAGCTTTTGAGAACTTACTTAGTACTGCAGAACGCAGGTCACTGCTATCAGGGGAAGAAATTACTGCTGTTCGACTTTCAGATTTTATGGGGGTTATTCCCGCAATTACCGGTAAAATTGAGTTGGTTTATGAAGGAGAGCAAGAAGGAGCAGGGGGTGTTGCAGAATCTTTATTGGAAAGTGCGGTAAAGACCATCTTTTCTACCTATTTTCCAGAAATTAATAAATTGGAACGAAAGGATGCTGAAACCCCATATGATGCAATTTTATCTTGGTTTTTTGATGGAGAAGGATTTGAATTGCTGGATGAGGCTTCAGATGTCTATTATAAAGAACAATTAGATGCGATAGTACCTTTGGAAGATCTGGTAAGAAAACATCAACCGGATACGAATAAAAAGGATAGTTATTTTTTAAAGGAACTGGTTTTATGGGGATTGGTGGCACATAAGAAACTAAGTAAAAATCGCTTTGTTCAAGGTTACCAATTCAAGGATTTATACGGGAGCTTTATAAGAGGGTTATAAAAAAGTAATGCATTAAATGTTCGGGTTTTAATACGATACATTTCTTTGCAAAGAACTATTATAATTTATAAGAGGGGAGCTGAAACTTAAAACTGCTCCCTTCTTTATGTTTACTGACCAAAGTAATAGAAGTTTGATGCAGATCCATTATTTTTTTAACAATAGCAAGACCTAACCCGTACCCTGCCTTTGGCGAGGTACCCTCTACTTGCTTGTAACGATCAAAAATATAGGGTTGCTCCTTTTCATGAATACCTCTTCCTGTATCTTTTACAATAACTTCAATAACCTCTGCATTTATTTTTTTGACAATTAATGCAATTTTTCCCCCAGCATCTGTGAACTTTAATGCATTTTCCATTAAATTTTGTAACGCTCTTTCGATAAGTCCAATATCTCCATATACCATACAATTTTCTTCGGGTCTCTCTAATTTTAAATCGATATCTTGTTTTGCACCTATGAGGTTAAATTTAGCGATGATATCCTGAGAGAGCTCACAAATGGAGAATGCTTCTTTTTCCGGTTTTACCTGCTCCGCTTCTAGTTTAGAGTACTCAAAAAGTTGGTGGATAAGTTTCGATAAACGATCCACATTATCATGCGTTATTTGAAGATATTCTTCCCGTTCAGCTTCTGTTAATGTGTCTTTTTTCATCTGTAATGTCTCCACATACCCTTTTAAAATCGCTAAAGGTGTCCGTAAATCGTGAGAAACATTGGCAATGAGTTCTCTTCTCAAAAGATCTACTGATTTCATTTGATCGATATTGTTTACAATATCGTCTGCCATGGCATTAAAAGACAATGCAAAAACTTCAATATCTGACTTTTCAGGGTTTTTAATACGAGCATTTAAATCACCTTCCTGAAATCGTTTGATAACTCGTGATATTAATCGGAGGTTCTTGGTTAAAAACCATATACTTAAGGTTCCTATAATAACGGCAAATAACATCGCCATTAGGGTAGCACCAACACCAAGTTTAGTAAAATAAGGGGCTAATAAATCATTACTTATCAATTGAAATTCTTGCCCTGCCAATATAATATAAACATAGCCTTGACGACCGTCTCTATTGAATGAGGCTGCAGAGAATATCTTTTGTTCTCCAGGGTTTCTGGGGTCATCTCCCAAAACATATTGTTCTCCGTTGGATTGAATAAATGTTTTTATTGGCTTTAAGGAAACACTTTTTACGGGAGAATTCTCATCGTGATCTAAGACTACAGAATACAATATTTCACCGTCAGCGTCCAAAAGGTACACTTCAATACTGCGATTTACGGCCATCATATCACGCATCACATCCCCAAACAAGGATTTGTTTACGCTGCCATCATTTAAGAAGGGAGAATCATTTTGAAATTTTTCTTCAATTAAATGATGAGCTACATTGGCATTTACACGCTGGGCAGTTGCTTGATTGTATTTATTTGCAAAATAAACCGTAATAAACACATAAGAAGCTCCCATAAGAATAATTATGAGAACAAATGCCAATAATAATTTTTTTATAAGTTTTGGAGGGGTAACCATTCTTTCAACTAATGGACTCATAATATAATGTCTTCATTAAATTTATAACCCACTCCCCAGGTCGTTAATATATAGGTAGGTTGCGCCATATCCGATTCAATTTTTGCGCGTAATCGGTTAATATGAGAATTTACTGTGTGTTCATAGCCATCAAAATTATAACCCCATATGATATTTAATAGGTCAGTTCTAGAATAATTTCTACCTGGATTAGAAGCCATCAGTACTAATAATTCAAACTCTTTAGGAGAGAGTTCAATTCGATTTTCACCCAACGTAACTTTACGCATTTCTACATCAATTTGTAAACCAGGAAAAGACAAAATTGATGATTTATCATCTTTTGTGGCATGAGCTTCTGCTCTTCGAATAACGGCTTTTATTCTAGCTAGCAGTTCACGAATGCTAAAAGGTTTCGTGATATAATCATCCGCACCTATTTCTAAACCAAGAACTCTATCTATTTCTTCCGACTTTGCTGTAAGCATAATAACAGGCGTATTTTTCTTAGTTCGGAGCGATTTACATACTTCAACCCCATCCATACGTGGCAAAGTAAGATCCAAAAGAACAAGATCATAATCGTTCTCTAAGGCCATTTCCAAACCGGTTTCACCATTCATTGCTTTAGTCGTATGATATACGGAATCTTTCAAATGAATTTCCAAAAGCCGAATAATTTCCGGATCATCTTCTATAATAAGAATGTGTTTCATCTATTTTGAGGTACTAAACAAATTAAAAACTATCACAATAAAATAACAAGAACAGAAATATTTTAATCCCTACGAAGGTACTTTTTTTTGGGCATCACCAAAAATCATCAAATAAATTTCGGTATTTGATCCGTTAGCGGTAAATGGATTTAGTATGAAGTGGTTTTATTGATAGCAACATATGCATACAATAAGCTTTATGCATAATGCAGCCAGACAGTTATCTGCATTACCATGGTTCAATTTTATTTAATTTTTCAAAATCATATTCACCTATTTGATTTTTACGGTGTTTAAAAGTAATTATGGTAAGTCCGAATAATAAGATGTATAAAACAAAAATAATACTGCCCAAGGGTAAAAATGTTGCCGGAATCACATATTCTTGGTAATCTGTGTAGCAGGATAGGGTATAGGCAGTTTCTAAGATTTTATATAAATAAACAAATAGAATTACATACATAGCATATTCTAAATTGCGCATCTGCGGATCTGGAATCTCGTCTTCTTTAATTTTGAACCATATTACATAGAGGTATATAAAATGAACTATGGTGAGCAAGGGAAAAATGTAATTATCGAATTTAAAAAAGTAAAATTTATTGGTAAATAAACCATAGAAGCTAAAAACACTTAATGCTATTAGGCAAATTATAGTTAGCAAAAGTGTAATACGCCATGTAAATAGTCGCAGTAAAAATCTCATAAGTAGGTTTCTTAGTTTTGGGAACTACATTCGGTTTTAGTAACGGTATCGACATTCAGATTATTTTAAAAAAATCGATGAACGGAATCTAATGTTGGGTAATGCCAATAAACTGTGGTGAAAAGATGATGTTTTCTTTTCTTCCTCTATACACTATAATTATGAGAATTATATTTATTTTTTCTTAAAAGGGAACCATTTAAAATAGGTAAGGCTTCGCCACAACCATTCTAAAGGACCATAATTAAAGCGAGAAAGCCACCATTTGCTCCACCATATTTGTAGTATAAGAATACCAATGGCGATCAGGAAGGTATATCTATTTGGAATTTGACCCAAATAACCTAAACCCCATCCAAAAAATATAAAAGTACCTATAATACTCTGCATAAAGTAGTTGGTTAGTGCCATTCTTCCATATGGAGCAAATACCTTTAACCTTTGTGCTCCTTTTGTGCTGCGATAGGCCATTACAAAAAGTACAATAATAATTATGGTGAGGCAAAAATTAAAAAGATCAACCCCAGTAAGTCCAAACATGACCATCCAATTATCAAAGGAAACATTAGGTCCTGCACTTGCAAAAAAACCAATTACGATTCCAATACTAACAACAAGTGTAATTAATGATCCAATAAGCAACTTGCGAACTAGTTTTTTGTTTTCCTTATAATTCTGAAAGAACCCTGTTCTACCAGCATATAATCCCAACAAGAAAAAACCGAACGTGAGATATGCCCTAGAAAAAACCCCCAACTGAAAATCCATTTTAGTAAGATGTCCATCTGTAGAATTGGCTATTACTACCTCTGTAAAAGATCCATTTTTAATGGTCTCATAGTAAGCAATCACGTCGGGACTATCTGGTTGAAAACCAAAGGCACCAAATATACCTTCGCCACCAGTAATTGCAAAAACAATATACCTGCCTATCCCAAGAAATAAAACACCTGTAATAACCAATAACCATCTATTATGAATTTTATAAAATGGGATTAAAAAAATACCTAGCGCCGCGTATATCGTTAAGATATCGCCTTTATAAAAAGCATGATGAACAAAACCAATGCCCATAAGAAGTATAATACGCCATAAAAACCGTCCTCCGAAGTTTGCTCCTTTTTGTGCAGCATTACGCATTTGAATAAAAAAACTTAGTCCAAAAAGAAAAGAGAATAGCGCAAAGAATTTACCGGATAAAAAGAAGCTAATGCCTTGTTTTACAATTTGATCTATAATACCAGGGTTAGTACCTTCAATAAAACTTTGTGTAGCGGGGCCTCCAATGTAATTTTCTACCATATGAACAATTACAATTCCGGCTAGAGCAAAACCTCTTAAGGCATCGATGATATCGATTCTTTTGTTTGTGGTGACAACTGACATGATGAACGAATTTGATTGATACTTAAGAGACGTTCAAAATAACTTTTAGTTACGATTTTGCCTTCTTTTCTGTTATATTTTTAGCTGAATAACTAAAGTGTCCCGATAGGAATGAATTTATTTTAAAATAAAAGCAGCAAAAAGCCCTATTAAAATCAAATGATAATTTTCAACAGGGCTTGGTTATATTGTTTTATTTGAGCCAGCCTTTTTGCGCAGCAGAACGGGACAACACTACTAATAGCAGTCCAATAATGATAACTATAATAGGCATTACGATCGCATTAAAAACATCGTACGCTTCTGCAGCGTTGGTTCCAAAAAAATAATAACATGCTCGGATGATTACAGCAAGAACAGAAATTAATAAAACAGGACGTGCCCATTTTTTACGAATAATAAGAAATATTGACCCTAGAACGCCTCCCCAAACAGCAATGGCGAACATTGCAGTAACCCATGAAGGTGTGTTCTCTATAAGTAAGCGTTGCGGCTCAGGAAGAGCAGCTTTAATTTCATCGGTCATATACGCTTCTGCCAAGTAAGCTGCCGCCCCTATAAGATTCCATAGCAACGCAAGAATACTAACGATTAAAAACCATACAGGTGGTTTTACAGTTGATTTACTAGTCATATTTATTTGGTTTTTAGTTAATTATCAAAGTCAAAATACAAAAAAACAACGTATTAACGTATTTGCATAGTATTGGTGCTAGCAGTGATTATAAAAAAAATGAATAAAAGATTCGGGCGTTTTTGCATCTAAATTCTCTTAGGCTAGTCCCTGGAGAGGATCCTTAATATATACCAAAACAACAGCATTAATGAAGCAAATAAGCCTAGAGATGCTGCTACATATTGATCTTCTTGATACTTGTGCACCATATTTGAAGTTTGGTATAAGATAGACCCTGAGGCTAAAACAATCATTCCAACACTAAACCAAAGCCCTAGATTGAAACCAAAAATAACGCCAGCAACAATTAACCCAATAGCAATAAAAAAGCCAATGGTTAATGCAGATTTTAAAAAGGAAAAATCTTTTTTTGTTACAAATACGATCGCCGATAAACCTGTAAACAACGATAGTGTTAAAATTGCCGCTTGATTTAAAATATTGTAAGCCCCGTCTCCCGCGATATTAATGGCAATAAATATTAATGGCAATAAATATTAAAGGAATAAAAATGAAGGCTTCAGCAGCAACATATAATAGTAAAGCCAAATATTGTGTTGTTTGCTCCTTACTTTTTAACGCTAGTCCTTCCGCATAATTTGTAATAAACATAAAGCCTCCAAGAAGCAGCAACCATGTCCAGCCTTGCGTTAATGACAAAGCAAAATTGACGATAGGATCAATTTGAAAAAATAGGGTTTCAATAAGAATGAAAAGTAAAACTGCTCCAGCTAGATGTGTATAGGTTTTTCTGTAAAATGCAGCTCGTGTTTCCTCATTCAATCGAGCTATAGGTTGAAAATTGGGAACTTCATGATTTTCCATAGGGTAAGGTTATTGATTTAAAGATCAGCAAACGCGATATTCTTTTCAGAATTACAATTGTTGGTTGAAAAGTAATTAAATTCGTTGAAAGACTTCAATTCTAATGAATATTTATTGGTGTAGATGATTCATAAAAAACGCTATTCATACTGCATAACGTTGCAGTTTCTTGGATTCCGATATAGTGGCTGGCAAAAACAACCGGGTCAAAAAACTATTGAAGGAATGTTGCTAAAAACTTTCCGGTACGTATTACCAAATATCAAAGTTAAGATTTTAGGTGCGGGTAGGACAGACGCCAAAGTATCTGCTTTGTCGGGAGCTTTTCAACTGTTTGTAGAAGAACAACTCGAAGATCTTGAAACATTTTTAAGCATATTGAACAAAAATTTGCCACCCGATATTCGAGTGCTAACAATAAAGCCTGTTGATGAGCATTTTAATATAATTCATGACAAAAAACAAAAAGAGTACATCTATTTGTTTTCAAATGAGGTAAAAAATCATCCGTTTGCTGCACCATTTATGGTGAATGTAGCTGAAAACATAGACATTGAATTAATGAAAAAAGGAGCACAACTGTTTGAAGGTACTCATGATTTTCATTGTTATACTGCCAGAATGCGACCTAACAGTACCTTTGTTAGAACTATTGAAAAATGCGAGATAAGTAAGAATACCATACTTAAGGCAAATTTTTTTCCGGAGCAAAGTTATATTTTAACCGTAAAGGGAGATGGTTTTATGCGCTATCAGATTCGAATGCTAATGGGAACACTTATATTATTAGGGAAAAAAGAACTCACTCTAGATCAAATTAAAACTTCTCTTTCAGGAGAACTTGACTTACAATTAAACTATGTTGCTCCAGGTTCGGGACTAATATTAAATGCTTTAGATTTTAAGTCGTAATTTTTTTTGTATTTTGGAAAGAAATGTTCAGTATGCAACAGTGGATGTATGTTCTCCTTTTTATTGCAATAGCCTATATTGTAATAAGTATACTGCTCTTTTTTTTGCAGGACTTTTTAATGTTCAAACCTGAAAAACTTCCACAAGAGTTTCAGTTTTATTATGAAAATCAGGAAACGGAAGAGTATAATATCGAAACTAGGGATGGTGCCATAATCAATGGTCTTCGTTTTAAAGTTAAAAACCCCAAGGGAGTTGTATTTTACCTCAAAGGAAATTCTAAAAGTATCAAGGGCTGGGGTAAATTTGCTGTTGATTTTACCCGACATAATTATGATGTAATTATGGTAGATTATAGAGGTTTCGGGAAAAGTACAGGACGACGGACGCAAAAAGCTATAAAAAGAGACATGCAACTGATATATAATAAGATAAAGGAGAATGTATCTGAAAAGTATATTATATTATACGGACGTTCCCTCGGTTCTGGTTTTGCCACCAAACTAGCTTCAATTAATAATCCAAGAATGCTCATTTTAGATGCCCCGTACTATAGTCTTAGCAAGGTGGCAAAAAAGTATATTCCCTTTATGCCATTATCTTTGCTTATTAAGTTTCCCATGCCTACCTATAAATGGATGAAATACGTGAATTGTCCTATTCATATTATTCATGGTACAGATGACAAACTTATTCCCTATAAGACAAGCGTTAAGTTATCTAAAATTAAACCTAAAACAACTAGATTATACACCGTAATAGGCGGGGGGCATAAAAACCTAAACACCTTTACTGCCTATCATAAAATGCTTAGTGAAATTATTCGCTCAACTCCCAAAGTTGTGAATTTAGAAGGTTCAAGTATCCATGTTAAGCATGTCTCAAAAAAAGCCAATGCAAAAACTTAAGAAGGTAGCAAAACTGCTATTAATTGTTTATTTACTATTACTACCAATGCTCTATTTCTTTCAAAAGAAGATTATTTTTTTACCAACAACTTTACCACAAAATTATGCCTACTCTTTTTCTGAAGATTTTAAAGAAGTATTTCTTAAAACTGAAGATGGAGCATCGCTTAATGCACTTCATTTTAAACAAGAAAACCCTAAAGGCGTGATCCTTTATTTTCATGGAAATGCGGGAGACTTGTCGCGATGGGGAAAAATTGTAACTTATTTTGTCGCTAGATCGTATGACGTAGTGGTTATGGATTATAGAACTTATGGTAAAAGCAGCGGAACACTTAGCGAGGATGCCTTATATAGTGATGCACAACTTTTCTATGAATATGTCTTGAAAACCTATAACGAGGACAAGATTACGGTTTACGGACGTTCATTAGGAACAGGAATTGCTGCTCGATTGACAGCAGACAATAAACCCAAACAACTGATATTAGAAACCCCTTATTATAGTTTGACCGAAATTGCGCAAAAAAGATTCCCATTACTTCCTGTAAAATGGTTGCTAAAATTTAAATTCCCATCCTTTGAATACGTGAATAATATTGATTGTCCCATTACCATTTTTCATGGAACAAGGGATAAAGTGATCCCATTTAACTCAGGGAAAAAATTATTTGATGCTATACCAAGCAAAAATAAAATGTTCTACAGCATCAAATATGGTTCGCATAATAACCTTGCTGATTTTAAGGAGTATCAACTTGGAATTGATAAGGTGCTAAAATGATTTAATCGAAGAGATTAGACGATAAGTAGCGATCTCCTCGGTCACAAATTATAGATACAATAGTGCCTCTTTCTAGTGTTTTTGCCAGTTTAAGTGCTATTGTTGCCGCTCCTCCGCTACTCATTCCAGAAAAAATACCTTCTTCTTTTGCTAATTTTTTTGCCATCGTACGTGCTTCCAATTCACTGACCTCTAGAATTTGATCCACTTTGCTGCGATTAAAAATTTTTGGTAAATAGGCTTCTTCCCATTTCCGTATTCCTGGTATTCTAGATCCGTCTGTTGGTTGAACTCCTACTATTTGTATATCCGGATTTTGTTCTTTTAAATAGGTAGAGGTGCCCATTATAGTGCCCGTAGTTCCCATAGCAGATACAAAATGTGTAATTTCACCCTGGGTATCTCTCCAAATTTCAGGTCCGGTTGATTTATAATGCGCTTTCCAATTATCATCGTTACCAAATTGGTTCAACATAATATACCCATCACTTTTTACTTTTTCCTCGGCATAATCTCGTGCTCCTTCAATACCTACATCTGAAGAAGTTAGGGTTACTTTTGCTCCATATGCGCGCATCGTTTGAACACGTTCTTTGGTGGAATTTTCAGGCATCACCAGTTCAATATCTAAACCATAAATCCCAGCGATCATTGCTAATGCAATACCTGTATTTCCACTAGTTGCCTCAATTAATTTGGAATCTTTGGTGATAATACCACGTTCCAAACCACTTTTAATCATATTAGAAGCCGCTCGATCTTTAACGCTGCCTCCCGGGTTGTGTCCTTCAAGTTTAAAAAAGACATTTACATTGGGATTGGTATTTAATACCTTAGAAGCTACAATAGGAGTATTGCCAACTAAATCCAGAATATTATGAGACATTCGGAAGGGGTTTGATTTTAATTTCAGGAGTATGAAAAACAGTAGAATTTGATGGAATAGAACTTGTGATCCAAGCATTACCACCGATTACGCTATTTTCACCAATTATCGTATTCCCTCCCAAAATAGTTGCATTAGCATAAATGGTGACATTATCTTCAATAGTGGGGTGACGTTTAACACTCTTTAGGCTCTTGGCAACATAGAGTCCACCAAGGGTAACCCCTTGATAAATTTTCACATTGTTTTTAATTATGGCGGTCTCTCCAATTACAATCCCTGTGCCGTGATCAATATGAAAAGAATCTCCAATTTGAGCTCCAGGATTTATATCAACACCGGTCTGGCGGTGTGCATATTCGGTCATCATACGCGGTACCAATGGAAAACCCTCTGCGTAAAGCACATGTGCTAACCTGTAAATTGCAATGGCATAAAAACCAGGATAAGCCATATAAACCTCTTCAATGGATAATGATGCAGGATCACAGTTTACCGTAGCTTCAGCATCAAGGTTTAATTTTTCCAGAATTTTTGGTAGTTGCGCAACATATTTCTCCCATATTTTGATGCAAGGTTTTCCTTCATCCCAACATGCCAAGTCAACTAAAGTCCGAAATTCATTTTCTAAGACATTCAAATTTTCCTCCACAGGAGTATCAATGTCAAATAAGGTATAGAACAACCGATCTGTAAAAGCTTCAGCGCTTTGTTTTAACTTATAACTTAAGTTCGGCTGCTTTTTATGTTGATTAATACGTTTTATTATATCTCTTTTGTCCATAATACCATTGCTTAGGTAATTCAAAATTAACCATATATTTCAAAAACAACTCACTCGAAATGGTTAACTTTAGCTTAAAATAACACCAAATCTAGGTCGTATGCAAAACGAAAGTATTACTAAGGAAGTGTTGCATTTTCTTAAAAAGTTAGAAAAGAACAATACCAGAGAATGGTTTACTGAAAATAAAAAAACCTTTAAACGACACGAAACAGCAGTAAAAGCATTTTACAATCATGTTCTTGAACAACTTAATACGCATGATGAGATTGAAAAATTAAAAATGTTTCGCATATACAGAGATGTGCGATTTTCCCATGATAAAACACCATATAAAACACATTTTGCAGGTTCGTTTTCAAGGTCGGGAGCGCGTCTTAGAGGAGGATATTACCTTCGTATAAAACCAGGAGAAAGTTTTGTTGCAACTGGTTTTTGGGATCCTGGGAAAGAGGATTTATTGCGATTGCGAAAAGAATTAGAACTGGATGCTTCGGATTTTAGAAAAGTAATTGAAGATAAAAAATTTAAAAAAATATGGGGCGAACTTCAGGGGGACCAAGTAAAGACCGCACCAAAAGGTTTTGATAAAGAACATGAAAATATTGACCTTATTAAAAAGAAGCAATTTATTTTTGTGAGAAACTTCACAGACGATGAGGTGTTGGGAGATGACTTTGGGAAGAAAATAGGAGCGTCTTTTAAGGCTATCCGACCTTACTTTGATTTGATGAGTGATATACTTACTACAAACTTAAATGGAGAGTCTATTTTAGACTAAAATTTCCTTTTCAAAAAGCATGATCTGATCTTTTAATCGCGCTATTACCATATTCATCATTCGTTTGTTTAGAGCAGAGGAATTTTGAATATAGGACTGATATTCCGCAAGTGTAAATTGTCCTATCAGCATTCCTTTTAATGAATTTCTAAATTTGATATCTTTCTGAATAGCATGTTCTATATAACGAAGTCGTTGTTGCTGAGACAATTCGTAAAACCTATTTTTATGTTTTTGAATATAGTTCTGGAAAGTAGCAATTAAAAGCTCATTCTGGAATTTAATGATGGGTCTCAGGGTTTGATTTTGAAACCTTTCGTCAAAACTCATATGATCATTTATCTGGGCAGAAGGGATTTTTATTCGGATTTCTTCTAATCGTTGGGATCTATCGCTCATAAGTAGAAGTTTTTATAAAGGTAACCAATACGTCTTGCTACATTTTGTAGTGTTGGATTAGTTTTTAACGAGTTTATGAACATATATTATGTGCCTAATGTAGGAGGAATAATCTATTATATGTATTTTTAAATAAAATAAATAAAGATGAAATTTGGAAAGGTAGAAAAACCTGAATTGATTGATTTTACAATACCTGAAGACCATTTAGACACGGCTGTAGTGCTCGCTAAAACTCCGAATAATGATCCCTTGAATATTTATATTGGATGTGCTAAATGGAACAGGCAAGATCTTAAAAATTTCTACCCCAGAGGAACTAAAGATGAGTTGCAATATTATGCTTCCCAATTTAATTGCATAGAACTCAATGCAACGTTTTATCGCATCTTTCCGGCAGAGCAGTATGAGAAGTGGTATGATAAAACTCCTGAAAACTTTAGGTTTTTTCCCAAAATAACAAATGAGATAAGCCATTTAAGAAGGTTAAATGATCATATTTATCCAACAATAGATCGTTATTTAGAAGTAACATCAGGACTTAAAGAAAAGTTAGGTACAGTTTTCTTACAAATGCATAATAATTTTGCACCTAAAAACTGGGATCGTGTTGTTAAATTTGTAGAATATTGGCCCAAAGAATTCGCATTGGCAATGGAATTCAGACATACCGATTGGTTTAATGACGAAGGAGCCTCACGGGAATTGTATCACCTTCTCGAAGAAAATGGTATAGCAAATGTATTGGTAGATACCGCTGGAAGACGAGATTTAATGCATATGCGATTAACTAATAACGAAGCGTTTGTACGTTATGTTGGTGCTAACCATCCTAGTGATTATGATCGATTGGATGATTGGATCGTGCGATTGAAAAGTTGGTACGATCAAGGGCTACGAAATTTGCACTTTTTTGTACATCAAAATTTGGAGTTAGAATCCCCCTTACTCTCTGCTTATTTTATTGAAGAAATAAATAAGGCGTTTCCTGTAGCATTAAAAATCCCACAAACTTTAGTAAAGCCTAAAACACTTTTTTAGCGCTCTTATATAAACTGTGTTATCAACGAAAAAAGATACAACAGTAAAAGATAAACAAGGGTACTCATACTGATTTTTGGTTTAGTTATTTTAAAGGTAATTTCTTTTTGATAAGGACTAAGCCATTTAAGAAAAGTTTATTGAAAGCTTAACAAATTTAACGCTTCATTAATTTTGTGTTAAAAACCCTGTCGTTTGATTTTGGTTGTGTTTTATATGTAATTTTGATTGCAAATTTTAAGTTATGAAAACAGTACTCACACTTTTTTTATCGGTTTTCGCATTATGTGCAGGTAAAGCGCAAAAAACCATTGAATTTCCATCAGAAGACGGGTTGATGATCACTGCTGACCTTTATCCAAATTCCGAAGCGGATACTTTCATTTTATTGTTTCACCAAGCGGGGTGGAGTAGAGGAGAATATTTGGAAATTGCACCAAAACTAAATGCAATGCGCTATAGTTGTTTAGCTGTTGATCTTCGTTCTGGAGGTAAGGTAAATAGTATTGTAAATAAAACAAATAGTGTTGCGGTCAAAGATGGTAAACCTACAGAATTTGTTGACGCACTGCAAGATATTGCCGCCACAGTAGCTTATGTTAAACAAAATTACAAGCCTAAAAAAATTATTTTATGGGGAAGTTCATATTCCTCAGCCCTAGTCCTTAAATATGGGGGTGATAATCCTACAGGAGTGGATGCAATTTTATCCTTTGCTCCTGGAGAATATTTCGGAAGTAAAAATTACATTACTAAAAGTGTTTCAGGAATCAATGTTCCTGTTTTCATAACCTCTGCGAAAGCAGAACATAATAATTGGAAGAAAATTTATGAAGCCATTCCAACAACCAAAAAAACATACTACTTGCCAAAGACCAAAGGGAATCATGGTTCAAGGGCGCTTTGGACTAAGTTTGCAGATAGTGAGGGATATTGGAATGCAGTAACCGATTTCTTAAAGAATACCTAAGATGCGTTTTCATACCAGAAAATGGGTAAAACCCGAGGATTTAAATGCAAACAACACCTTGTTTGGAGGGAAAGTATTGGCATGGATTGATGAGGAGGCAATTTTATATGCTATCATTCAGCTTGAAAATAAAAAAGTAGTTACCAAATACATTTCCGAAATCAATTTTATGAGCACCGCCACCGCTGGCGATATCGTTGAGATTGGAATTGAAGTAATTGAATTTGGAAAAACATCTTTGACCCTTAATTGCGAAGTTCGCAATAAGATGACCCTAGAAACTATTGTTACCGTAGATAATATTATTTTGGTAAACCTAGATGATGCAGGTAAACCTAAACCTCATGGAAAAACTAAGATCGAATTTGTTAAGGATCGAATTTCTATAGACAGCTAATTACGAGTTTAGTTACTCCATTCTTGCGCTACTTTTTGAACTTCATCTAAGACGCGAAGTAAGTTGCCACCCCATAGTTTTTCAATTTCAGTCTCGGTGTATCCTCTGTTTACTAATTCAATGGTTACATTAAGTGTTTCACTGGCATCGGCCCAGCCTTCAATACCTCCACCGCCATCAAAATCAGAACTTATGCCCACATGATCAATACCTATTAGTTCAACCATATAGTCTATGTGATCTACAAAATCTGCTACATCTACAGCGGGAGGAGCGTCTTCTCTGTTTTTAGCCAAATCCCAAGCCGTTTTTATAACTACGGGTCGATTTGCAATAAAACGCTCTTTTTGCGCATCACTCAGTGTAGGAAACTCGCTAAAGTTAAACCAATCTAATCCTAAAGAATCTGCAACATCCTGATATACTTCACGCATATAATTGGCTCTTACTTCGTGTTTCTCGGTTTTTAAGTAAGAGCTAAATGCTACCGTCTGCACCACTCCGCCATTTTCTTTTAGCAGAAGCAATTGTTCGTTATCTAAATTTCTACTATGATCACATAGGGCTCTTGCAGAGGAGTGTGAGGCGATAATTGGAGCTTTTGAAATTGCTAGCATTTGAAGAATAGATTCTTTTGATGGATGTGATATATCTATCATAATTCCTAATCTATTCATCTCTTTAACAGCTTCTTCACCTAATTTACTTAAACCATTAAATGACCATATACTATCTCGCTCCCCTGTATTAGAATCACAAAATTGACTATGCCCATTATGTGATAAAGAAATGTATCTTGCTCCCAGTTCATGATATCGTTCGAAATTTGAGAGATCCTCGCCAATTGGATATGCATTTTCTACCCCAATCATTGCAACTTTTTTACCCGATGCAGAAATTCTTCTAACATCGTCGGAAGATAGTGCCAATTCAATTTCATCTGGTGCTATTGATTCGCACAGTCGATGTATAGCTTCAAATTTAGCTATGGCATTCTCTGATGCTTTTTGGTATCCTTCCGCAGAAATAGTATCCTGACCCGTATACACAATAAGCCAAGAAACATCCAAACCTCCGGCTTTCATTTTAGGCAAATTAACTTGAGTATCTAGGTTTTGGGTGTAGTTAATACTATCCGTAAAATTTTTCACATTAATGTCATTATGAGTATCAATCGTAATAACTTTTTCGTGTATTCTTTCTGCTTTTTCCATCAAGGTTTCTTCATTAACTTCTTTCTTTTGACCGCAGGAGATAATTAGTACTAAACTCAAAAATAAAATAGAATGTTTCATGGTGTGGATATTTATACCTACAAATAAAGCAATTTGACAACATATATTAAAGCAAAGAGAACATTTAATTGCAGATACTACATGAAATGAAGAGCTTTAAACTTATTAAAACCAAGTGGTTAAGATTTTGAGTCAAATAAAGTTGTTTTAACTTTTTTACACCCCAAATTTTTAACTCAAATTCCAAACAAGAACAACTTTGAAATCAAGAGATTTATTATCACAATTATCAAGCTTAGAATCTAAACTCGGAGACTTTTCGTTCGAAGAATTAACTTCCTCAGAAGCATCACATCTTAAAAAATCTTTTCAGGCCTTCAAAAAAGATCTTGAAGATAGAATTTGGGGCGAAACCCCGAGAGCCAATCAAGATGAAAAAATACGAATCGATACCAAGGCAGAGGTCAGTAAACTCATAGCAAATGTTAGCCATGAGTTACGAACTCCTCTGAATGGCATTGTAGGTTTTGCAAACCTGCTCAGGGAAAGTAAACTAAATGAAAATCAGGAAGAGTATGTAAATGCAATTCAATCTGCCTCTACAACACTTTTGGATATCATTAGCGAATTACTGGCATATGCACGAACTACAGCAGATCTCGGTCCGAATCAAAATAATGAATTCAATTTCAGAAGTCTGGTAAAGGATGTCTTGTATCTCGCTAGTGGTTTACTGGGAGACAAGAGTATAAAAATAGAGGTGGATCTAGAAACAGCAATACCAGAAGTATTAATTGGCGATGCAGCCAAACTTTCTCAGATTCTCCTAAACCTCTATGGAAATGCGGTAAAATTTGTAGAAAAAGGTGAGATTAACTTAAAAATAAATTGCCTCAATTTGGATGCAAAAACAACAACTTTGAGTTTTGCATTAAGCGATACCGGTATTGGAATTGCAGCGGACAAATTAAAAAATATTTTCACACCATATCGGCAAGCCGAATCGGATACTTTCGCTAAATATGGCGGTTCCGGTTTAGGACTTAGTATTGTACAACAAATCGTTAAAGATTTGAATGGCGATATAAGTGTTCAAAGTGAACTTGGGGTTGGTACAACCTTTACTTTTAATTTACCCTTTAAGATTGCCGAAAAACCAACAATTATAGATAAAAATAATGTTGACGATATTCTTCTCGAGCATTTAGAAACGGTTAAGGGGATGCATATTCTTGTTTTTGAAGACAATGAATTAAATCAACGGCTTATTGAACAGCGGCTAAAAAAATGGGAATGCAAGCCTCAGGTGACGGATAATGCAATACTAGGAATGAATATTCTAAAAAATAGCGCTATTGATCTTGTTCTAATGGATCTACGAATGCCAGATGTTGATGGTTTTGAGATGACACGAAGAATTCGCGCTTCTGCTGATAAAACAATACGAAAAATACCAATTATTGCCTTATCTGCTGATTTTTCAATGCAAGATCAGAAAGATTGTAAAAGCAGTGGTATTAACGATTTTATTCTTAAACCCTACAGTCCGGATGAATTATTATTAAAAATCACTTCCAATAAACTAAAAACAAAAGCAACGGAAGAACTGCCGAGAATTGCTAAAAGTACGGGAAAACAACAAAGAGACATTGTTAATCTTAATCCATTGCTGGAAGAATGTATGGGAGATATAGAAGTTTTGGAAGAGTTGATAAGTCTATATCATGCAAATGCTTTAGAGTTTATCGGAAAATCTAAGTTGTTTATTAAAAATGAAGATTTTGAAGGATTACAGTTTGCGTCACATAAAATAAAATCGGGATTAGCTATGCTTCAAACATTTAATCTGAATGCTATAGTAGAGCAAATACATAAGGTTTGCAGAACCACTAAGGATATTAACCATATCGAATACCTCTATCATTGTTTTATAGACGAGTATCCGTTAATAGAAGAACAGATGACAGCAGCACTTAAAGAAATAAGAAGTAAGTAATGAAAAATTAGATCATAAAAACTAAAATCATTCCCCCAATGATGAATAAAAATAACAGTATTGTATTAGTTGAAGATGATGAGCTTTTGGCCTCTTTACTGCGATATCGCCTGGAGAAAGGTGGATACGATGTAAATCATATGGCAAATGGTAAAATCGTAAAAGAAGAACTGCCCAAGGCACTTCCAGATTTAATCGTGAGCGATATAATGATGCCTTACTTATCAGGTTTGGAGTTAATTGATTTTGTTCGTAACGATCTAAAATCGGATATACCGATCATTATTATTTCTTCCGCAGGTAACGAAGAAAATGTACTAAATGCTTTTGAATTAGGAGCTAATGATTTTATAGCTAAACCGGTTAGTCCAACAGAACTGTTGGTTCGAGTGGGGAAAGAATTGAAAAAAGTATAGACTGAATTACTTCGACACCACATATCATATTTTGCTGATAAAAGCGCCAAAGATCCATACGGATCTTTTGTGGGATCTTACCATATTGTCAACGCTTTTAGCATTGGTCTATTTTGTGGTTATTTTCTTCTTTAGAAATAAGATGGGGGCAAATGCCAAAAACAAATTATCTAAAAAACAGGAGTTGGCGCCTGTAATTAGCAAATTTCTTTTTTATGAAGGCGATGATAGTTCTAAATCTGAGCATAACGAATATATTGTCTTAAAAGTTGAAATACGGGAGTTACTTCGTGAACAGAAGAATAGACAAATTTTAGCTGAAGTGCTGTTAGAATTGCAAAAAGATGTTTCTGGAGAAACTTTGATTCGGTTACAATTACTTTACAAAAGTTTAGGACTTCATGAAGATGCTTATAAAAAATTAAAGAGCTGGCGTTGGGAAGTTGTTTCAAAAGGTATTCTTGAACTTACTCGCATGCGAGTGGAAGAAGCTTATGGATTTATAACCCCCTTTATTAATCACAAAAGAAGTGTTGTTCGCAAACAGGCAGAAATTGCAGTAGTAAGTCTACGTCAGGAAGGAATAAAACACTTTTTAGATAGCTCTCGTTATAGTGTATCGGAATGGCAGCAACTTAAATTACTTGAAGTAATTAGAAACTTCAAAAATTTCGACCCTCCTAGATTCCGTCAATGGTTGGTTTCTAGTAATCCAGATGTTGTACTTTTTTCCTTGCGTTTAATTAAGTATTATGATCAGAATGATGCTGTAAATGCTATACTTCCTTTAATAAAGCATAAAAATAATGAGGTAAAAATAGCAGCCTTAGAATGTATCAGACAATTCGGTTACGAAGAAGCATTAGCGCATCTTAAAAATATTTTCTTTCAATGTGTACCAGATGTAAAACTCCTGATTCTAGATACCATAGCAAATCTTGGATCCGAAAGCGATATTCCTTTTCTTAAAAGCATAGAATCTAAGGATCGTAATTTCACGATAATAAGCAAATCTTTGAGCGCAATCAATAGTATTAGCCCCGATACTGTGCTGCCTACAGAAGGATTAGACGAGACACTTATAGATGTTCCTGACTCCGATGAAAAACTGGTAGAAACACCGATAAATGATACGGATGAGGAATTTATTTTAGATGTAACGCTAGACGCTGAACATATTGAGGAAAGAAATGAAATTGTAGAAGAAGTTATTGCGGTAGATACGGAAGAAATGACCCATATCATGACGCAAACACAGGAATTGGCAGAATCACTTCCGAAACCTCAGCATAATGCCATGTCTTTTATAGTCCATACGGATGAAATTGATGAGGATTTGGATACCCAAGAAGCGGTGCTTACAGAAAATTTGGGGACAACAATATATCCACCAACAATTACAGAAGTGGATGAGGCGGATAATTCAGAAATTGAAGAAATCGAATTAACTCCAGGTGAGCTCGTTGAAGCAACTTTGTTAAAAAACCTGCATTACGTGCCAACGGAAAGTATTTTTAAAACTCTATTCGTTAATAAAGAAAATTTTGAAAAAAAATTATTATTAACAACCATAGAGTTTGCTGGAGATGCGAGAGAAATCCCTTTGCTAAAAGAGATTATTGCAAATGAAATGGATAAGGAAATAAAAACACTAGCGGAAGACGTATTACAGACCCTGATTGGTAACGACGAAACACTTCAGGAAATGGCTAGCCGCACGGACGAAAACGAGGTTTTTCAGATGTTAAGTGTCTTTGAAAAGTTATTTGAAGAGGGAGATAAAGACTCGAAATTAATGTTACTAGATCAAATAGCGATACTAGGGGATCACAAGGAACTTTTGTTTTTAAATAAATTAATCAAACATAAGGATGTTCAGATTCGCAAAAAAGTAATAACAATTAAATGTGAGCTTGAAGCTAAGTTAGGCATTGTTAAAACTGAAGAATGTTCAGCACATGAGGATGTTGCCTGTACTTCAAATACAAGTAAAATGGTTTTGAATGCTGCTGTAACTGTTAGAAATAAGCAACGTATAGCTATGGAATATGCTTTTCTCTCAGAAGATCTCATAGCCGAGGAACTAGAAGAAGATATTCCTTCAGAACTGACTTTTCAGTTAGCTGAAAAATCATTTGCCATTGAAGATGCTGCTGAAGTCGATAAAATTATAGCAGCACATCGCAGTTTTACAGCAGAATTGGAAGGGCTTTTAGGGCAACTTAATGCATTACCTAAAATTTTAAAAGATAAGTTTAATGGATAACGGGTTATTAGATATTATACTTGATTATGTAAACATCGTTTTTCTGGTGTTTTCGGTAGTCTTGTTTGTAATGTTTATTCTTATGGGATATCTCTCGACGCGCAGTTCCTTGCATTATCAAAATAAAAACAGCTTTGGTGATCTATCTAAAATAATGGCTTCTCCGCTCGCACCGAGTATCACAATCATTGCACCAGCTTATAATGAAGGATTAACTATCGTTGAAAATATACGTTCGCTATTATCACTGCGCTATGTTAACTATGAAGTAATGGTAGTTAATGATGGTAGTAAAGATGATACTTTACAGAAAATGATTGAGGCCTATGATCTAATTAAAATAGATCAGAAAATAGATCCAAACTGGAAATCAAAACCCATCAGAGGTATTTACAAATCAAAACATCGATCCTTCTCTAAACTCACTGTAATTGATAAAGAAAATGGCGGGAAATCAGATGCTTTAAATACAGGAATACAATTGTCAAGTAATAAGTATGTGGGCTGTATTGATGTAGATTGTTTGTTGCTTCCAGATGCTTTACTACATGTTGTTAAATCCTTTTTTCAAAGAAGCCAGAAAAGAGTGATCGCGGTAGGAGGGGTAATACGTGTTGCAAATTCTTGCAGAATTTCTGGAGGAATGTTAGAAGAAATCCGATTACCTAAAAATTGGTTGGCGAAGTTTCAGCTGCTAGAGTATACCCGTTCCTTTATTTTGGGCAGAATGGCATGGGGAAGAATAGATAGCTTACTTATCATTTCAGGAGCATTTGGGTTTTTTGATCGAGAATTGGCATTAGCGGTAGGCGGATATGATACAAATACCGTTGGAGAGGACATGGAAATTGTCTTTAAAATGAGACGTTATATGCACGAACGAAATTTACCATACACCGTGGAATATATTCCTGATCCGTTATGTTGGACAGAAGTTCCCGAAGATCTTAAAATTTTAGTAAATCAGAGAGATCGATGGGCACGAGGAAATTTAGAGACCTTGCAAAAACATAAGGATATGTTTTTCAATCCCAAATACGGACGCTTGGGAATGTTAAGTTATCCGTATTGGTTTTTTTATGAATGGTTGGCACCTATTTTAGAGTTTATTGGTTTTTTACTGATTATTCTATTTTTCTATTTAGGAATATTGAATTGGCCCTTTTTTGTAGCCATTACTTTCACGATTTATACGTTTTCGATAATGTTTTCTTTTTATGCAATCCTATGGGATGTGTATTCATACAATCAATACCGAAAGACTAAAGACATTTTATTACTCATGTTTTGTGCAATTATAGAACCCATTGCTTTTCATCCGATAATAGTTTATGCTGCGATTCGAGGCAATTACAAAAAACTATTTAAGGTGAAATCCGGATGGGGTTCACAGGTTAGAAAAGGATTTAGTAAAGCATAATTAATGCAAGTAGAAAAAGACATACAACGAACAGCAAAACGCAATACCATACGAGAGCTTACACGTCTTGTATTGGCATTTCTCTTGTGTTTATTTTTACTAGCGCTATATCAGCACCTTCGCCTTTATATTGCTGGGGTTTTGGAAAGTGTGATGAACAAAAGTCTGTTCTATTTATGGTTGCATCACATTGGATTTACGGCATTGATTTCTTTAATCATAGTTTTTCCTTTTAATATTTTAGAACGCAAAAAACCTAAACTAGGTTATATCATAACACGATTAGGACTAATAATTACCTTAATAATTGAGATCTTTCTAGTAGAATTTTATGTGCAGAATTATGAAATTTTTGGTTTAACCACCTTTGATCAGGCAAATTTTAGCGCATTATTTTTTAAGGTGTTGCCCGTGCTCATTTTGGCTTGCCCCATTATTATTATCACCTTTTATCAGTTCCATAAAGTAATGGCGCGTTCTTATCAATTGATTAGTAGGATGTATCCTTTTACGATTATTTTGTTTGGCTTGTTTTTAGCCACCTTTTTTTCGGCAAAAAAACCAATCAATCAAAACAAAACACAACATCTTATCGGAAGCCTTTTGTACGATACATTTGATTTTAACTCGTATAATGGAGAACTGGAATACCCGTTAATGAAATCCAGAGAATCTGTAGATGTATTAAGTTCCAAGTTTAGCCTAACCAAGGAAAAACCCAATCTTGTTTTTTTAATAGTGGAAGGACTTGGGAAAGATTTTGTGGGTGCGAATGCAGCGTATAAAGACTTTTCACCTTTCTTAAATAAGCTTTCCCAAAAATCATTACACTGGACTAATTTTTTAAGTAATACTTCAGAAAGTAGTGCTGCACTACCTTCTATAATTGGTTCACTTCCTTTTGGAAACAGTGGCTTTAACAATTTAGAGAATACTCCAGAGCGCAATACCTTGTTTGGAGTACTTAAAACCAATGATTATTACACTTCTTTTAATTATGGAGGGAATAGTGCGTTAAATCAGTTGGATAGATTTCTTGCGGAAGAACATGTTGATCATATTTTAGATCGTACAAGTTTTGATCTGGGTTATCGCTTACAAGAATCAGACGGCGCAGGTATTTCCTTAGGGTACCCCGATAAAGCTTTATTTAAAAAATGGAACACTGATTTTATTGACAAGGAAACTCCAAGACTGGATGTATTTCAGACATTAAGCACTCAAAAACCGTTTTTGATTCCAGATGCAGAAACGTATGTTGCCAAGGTAAATCAGATATTGAAACGCACAAAGGTTGCTAAACACCAACGCAAATTTCTTAGTAAAAATAAAAAACTCCTTGCAAGCTTTCTGTATACTGATGAAGCACTTAAAGCCTTTTTTGTAAACAATCAGGAGAAAAGATTTTTCAAAAATACCATATTCGTATTGGTAGGGACACATAATGTAGCTCACCTACCTGGTTCAGCTGCTCTAGAGCGTTACCGTGTGCCACTAATGATTTATAGTCCCATGCTTAAATCTCCTGAAGAAATAAAAACACTAACTTCTCAAGTTGATATTGCTCCAATGCTTCTGGAATTATTGGATAAAGACCATACTATGGAAGTGCCAAGTAAGGTAGCTTGGCTCGGAAATCCAACAAGCAGTAATGCCATATTTACCACTTCCAAAAAAATCCCTTTATTTCGTAGCAAAGGAAACATAGAAGACTTTATTCTAGGAGATCACCTATACGCTGCAGGAACCATTTACAAGATGGATAAACAATTAAAGTTGCACGAAACTTCGGTAGAACCAGAAATTGAAGAAAAAATTAAATCAAGTTTTAAGTCTTTTAAGGCCATTAACAAATATGTGACAACTAACAATAAAGTACTTCCAAACGACTTTATAATTTACCCTAAGCATAAAGAGAATTTTACCAAACAGGAAATGGTTTGGATCAATAGCGTTTTTAGTGGAAGTAATTTTGACAATGCTTATCAAACTGCCAGATCACTTGCTTTTAAAAAGAAGAACGAAAAAGCACTGTTATTATGTAACTATATCTTATCTAAAGTTCCCAGACATACCGACACGGAGATTTTAATGGGAAGAATTTATGCGTGGAATGGTGAATATAATAGTGCTAGAGATATTCTTAAAAATGTAATTCATAAATACCCAAATTATTCGGATGCCTATGCGGCTTTACTTGATGTTTACTTCTGGTCCGATCAGAATGAAGAAATCTTAAAATTGATCGATCAAATTGAACATCTAAAAATTACAGATGAAGAAGTACGTAAACGGGTTTCGAGAGCTTTTAAAAAAGTAACAGAGCGAAAAGAACGCAAACGTTGGGAAGAAAAAAACAATCAATTAACAACATTGGAATTTGATGATGAATTTTAGAAAAATAATCAGTGGTATATTGCTATTATCTGTGATGATAGGTTCCGCTCAGAACATTGCATTTGAGGGAGACCCCGATGCTTCTTTTAAAACTGCACGAACCCTTGCATTTTCTGGAAACCGAGTGGAAGCGCGCGATACGTTACACCATATTCTAACCAAATATCCTGAATACGCAGATGTAAGAAACTTATTAGCTAAAACTTATAGTTGGGATGGTGATTATCATCAAGCGCGTTTGGAGTTTAATAAGATTACTTCAGCAGAAAGAAATAATAAGGAAGTTTGGGTAGCGGCTATTAACAACGAGTTTTATGCCAAAAATTATGCTACAGCGCTAGGTCTTTCAAATAAAGCCTTACGGTATTTAGAAGATGATGAAGAGTTAAAGGCTATGAAAGAAAAAGCGCAGGCTTATATTTATGCAGTGGCTTCGGGAGATACTGCTGAAGAAGCTAAGAAAACTTTAAACGCTTTTCGAGTAGATAATGCTATTGACGTTTTTGATGCCATTTTCGATCCCGTTTTTTACGGTAGCCTTTCCTACGAAAGAGTAACGAAATTTGGAAAGGTAATTCCACGTATAAATTATAGCAATCGCTTAGAAATTACAGGAGTGCAATATGAAATAGATGCGTATCCCATTTTTTCGGAAAAAGTATACGGATATGTCAATTACGGCTATTCCGATGATTTAACCTTTCCCAATCATAGAATAGGAGCAGAGTTATACACTAATCTGCCGAAAGCACTAGAAGCCTCGGCTGGCGTACGTTATTTAGATTTTAGAGCAAGTACGGCCTTAGTATTTACAGGTTCTTTCGGGATGTATAAGGGAGATTATTATTTTTCCTTACGTCCTTACCTTACACCTGGAAATGAAGCGGATCCACTTAATCTGTCGGGTTTACTACTAGCACGAAAATATTTAAAAGATGCAAACAATTATCTCGAAGTAAATTTGGGATACGGTTTTAACTCCGAAATTCAACAATTCATTGTGGATAATACACTTTTATCTGAATCGCTATTATTTGTAGAATCCCAGCAGTTTACAATAAGGTATCAATTTAGCTCTAAAAGCGGCGAAGGGATTTACGGTGTAAACCTTGGTGTAACGCGTCAAGAGCTCGTATTTGAACCTGGAAGGTTTCTTTTAGCAGTATCTGGGGGCTTAAATTATCAATTTAAATTTTAAGGATTTATATACTAATTTGCTTTGCTTACCGTTTTACAACAACATAAACCACTTTCACCACATTTTTTTGTAAGAATTTTAGTAAAGTTTTAGGTTTATAGTATTAGATTAAAACCCAAGTCAGCATGTTATACGATACCTATGGCGAGGAATACTTAGTTTTCCTTCAAGAATTAAATGAAATTTTAAGTTTAAATGAGTTGGTAGAATTGGATTATTTATAATCTGAGCAAACCATCTAGTAACCTAAAAACCCCAAAACCTATGGCAAATCAGAATCAAGACAACGTAGCATATTTAAATTTCTTGAGAGACCTCAATGCAATTTTAGTAGATTACGATATTAGTAGATTAAATTATTCGTAAATCTTTTAAGTAGTACTTAAAATAAAAAGGAGCAGCGTTAACGCTGCTCCTTTTTATTTTGTGAGATAAAGACTAACCGAGATACGTCTTTAATATTTTGTTTCTTGTACTTTGGCGTAATTTTCGAATCGCCTTTTCCCTAATCTGACGTACACGTTCCCTAGTTAAATCAAAAGTTTCTCCAATTTCGGTTAATGTCATTGCCGCATTTTCACCAATTCCATAATAAAGCTTTACAACATCTGCTTCTCTAGGTGATAGTGTATCCAATACTCTTACAATTTCTGTATTTAGGGATTGCTGCACTAAACCTTGATCTGGGTTTGGAGATTCTCCAGAGCGAACAACATCATAAAGACTAAGATCCTCACCTTCTTTTAAGGGAGCATCCATAGAAATATGGCGACCAGAGTTTTGCATAGACTGTTTAACTTCACTAATCGTCATCTCCAATTCTTTTGCTATTTCTTCGGCAGAGGGAGGACGTTCATGAGCCTGTTCCAAATAGGAAAAGGTCTTTTTAATCTTGTTAATCGATCCAATTTTATTTAAAGGCAGACGAACTACTCGTGACTGCTCAGCCAAAGCCTGTAAAATAGATTGTCTAATCCACCATACCGCATAGGAAATAAACTTAAAACCTCTAGTTTCATCAAATCTCTTTGCAGCCTTTACCAATCCAACGTTCCCTTCGTTAATTAGGTCTGGAAGAGTAAGTCCTTGATTTTGATATTGCTTGGCTACCGAAACAACAAAACGAAGATTCGCATTGGTTAATTTTTCTAACGCTCGTTGATCGCCTTTGCGTATGCGTTGCGCTAATTCTACTTCTTCTTGGGCGGTTATTAAGTCTATTTTACTAATATCTTGCAGGTATTTTTCAAGGGATTTTGATTCGCGATTGGTTACCTGCTTAATAATTTTTAGTTGCCTCATAGGGTTGATCGGTTTATGCTGTTGTTTAAGCTTTAAAGTATACTGCATAAATCTGGATTTTACAAATGCTTTGTTAGAATCTTATACCATTGTTATTAAAAGAAAACGGAATGGTATTTTATACCGTTTTTTTCTCAGAAAATAGGAGGATAGCTTACTTTTACCTTTCTTAATTGGAATAGTAATGAGTAAAAGGGCACTAAAAAAATACCTTTCGGAACGTAAAAAAGCAGAGTTAGAAGAACTTCTTATGGATCTTTATGAACGTTTCCCATCGGTAAAAGAATATTATAATTTTGTTTTTAACCCTAAAGAGGATCGATTAATTCAAGAAGCCAAAGTCAAAATTTCGAATGAATACTTTCCATTAAAAAGAAAAAAGGCCAAGGCACGACGATCCGTAGCTCAAAATTTTATTAAACGATTTATCAAACTGGGTGTTGACCCTCCTTTAATTGCAGATGTAATGCTGTATAATTTAGAGATAGCACAATCTTTTTCCAAAGAAAAAAATGTTCAGGATTCTTTTTATAAAAGTATGCTGAATTCCTTTACAGAAGCGGTACAGTTTGTGGCGTTAAACGGGATATTACCAGAATTTAAGGATAGAATTGTTGCCGTTTACCAAATATGCATTGCAGACGAATGGCTGCATTCAGAAAGGTTTTCAAAGGCGCTTGATGCTATAGATTGAAGCTTGAATTTCCTTAAGAAAGTATTAAATTTTATTTTTCCATAGATATATTTTCATTTAAGCCTAAAAAACTTCTAATTTTGCAAGGTTTATTTTTATTGTGTATTGCCGCTTCTCGGTAACCAAAAACCCAAAATACCTGAACCCAGTTGGAGATAGAAAAAGAAACTACTGAAAAACACCTTTACGATTACCAGCTGGAAGATTTAAACACCATCTTCAAGACTTTAGCGGAATCTTCGAGTAATACGAATTTATTATACCAGTTACCCACAGGTGGAGGTAAAACAGTGGTATTTTCTGAAATTGCTCGTCGTTTTATTGCGCAAACCAACAAGAAGGTAGTTGTACTTACCCATCGTATCGAATTAAGTGTACAAACCTCCAAAATGCTGCATAGTTTTGGTGTTAGCAATATGATTATTAATAGCGAAGTAAAAGAGCTTAATGATCAAGATGAGTACATGTGTTTTGTAGCAATGGTTGAAACTCTAAATAACCGGCTGCAAGAGGAGAAAGTTGAGATTAATAATATTGGGTTGGTGATTATTGATGAAGCCCACTATAATTCATTTAGAAAACTCTTTAAATATTTCGAAAACTCCATGATCTTAGGAGTTACCGCTACACCGTTGAGTTCGAATATTAAGCTTCCAATGAAAGATAATTATGAGAAGCTTATTGTTGGGGAATCAATAACATCATTGATTGAAAAAGGGTTTTTAGCAAAAGCCAATATGTTCAATAGAGATGTTAGCTTGCGCACCTTGAAATTGGGGATTAATGGTGATTATACTGTTAAATCATCAGATGAATTTTATGGCAATCAAGGAATGCTTACAAAGCTATTGGGTGCCTATGAAGAAGTAGCGAAGGGCACTAAAACACTTATTTTCAATAATGGAATAAGTACCTCCTTATATGTTTATGAAACCTTTAAAAAGGCGGGATATAATATCCGGCATTTAGATAATAAAAACAACGCCTCGGAACGTAAGGAAATTTTAGAATGGTTTTCCAACACCTCCGATGCTATTTTAACTTCTGTAAGTATATTAACAACAGGCTTTGATGAACCCTCAGTAGAAACCATTATATTAAATAGAGCCACACGTTCATTAACGCTATACTTTCAGATGATTGGAAGAGGATCCCGGGTGCTTACCAATAAAAATGAATTTTCGGTTCTGGATATGGGTAATAATATTGCTCGATTTGGACTTTGGGATGCTCCCATAGATTGGCAAGAAATCTTCCATTTTCCTGATTTCTATCTTGAAAATATAAGAAATGATGAGGAAATAGAACGAGAGTTTGTTTATGAGATGCCAGAGGCGTTAAAAGCAGAATTTAAGAAGTCTACCTCATTAGTATTTGATATAAAAGAAGAGTATAAAAAGGTTTTTGCCCAAGGATTAAAATCAAAAACGGTATTGGAAAGAAGCATAGAACAACATGCTCAGATTTGTGTTGAAAATAGCGAAGATGTATTCGATGCCCGTATTTTGGCCAAACAGCTTAAAGATGAGATAGCATATCGCGTGCGACAATATTCGTATTGTATTATGAACAATACAAAGAATTATAAAGAATGGTTGGAAGAAGATTATGAACGTAAACTTCGTTTAAGTATTTCTCAAAAATTTGCAGCCAAAATGTAATGACAGCTCCTGCTAATCAGCATAGAAAAAATGTTTTATTTATTGGTTTAATGTGGCCGGAACCCAAAGCGACAGCAGCTGGTTCTCGAATGTTTCAACTCCTTTATTTTTTTTTAGAACAAGACTACAAAATAAGCTTTGCCTGTACTTTAGAGCAAAATGAAGCTGCTTTAGAATTAGAACGATTGAATGTTTCAATCGAAAAAATTGAACTGAATCATCCGAGTTTTAATGCGTTACTCAAGAAACTCAAACCAGAGATGGTTGTTTTTGACCGATTTATTACAGAAGAACAATTTGGATGGAGAGTGGCTGCAGAACTTCCCAATACAATACGCATTTTGGACACTGAAGATTTGCATGCGTTACGGTCTGCAAGAGGAGAGGCTTTGCGGAAAAAGAAAGCGTTCAAAGTAGAGGATTGGACAGGGTCTGCCATGGCTAAACGGGAGATTGCCAGTATTTATCGTTGCGATTGTTCCTTAATAATTTCTAGTTTTGAGATGCAGTTATTGCAAAATGTATTAAAGATACCCGCTTCCTTGTTGTTTCATCTTCCTTTTATGCTACCTACAATTACTGAAGATGATCAAAAGAGTTGGCATAGTTTCGAAGATCGCAGCGATTTCATATGTATTGGTAATGGCAAGCATAAACCGAATATAGATGCTTTTTTATGGTTAAAAAAAGAAATATGGCCTTTGATTCGAAAAGCACTTCCCCATGCTTACTTGAAAATTTATGGGGCTTATCTACCTCAAAAAATAAAAGAATTGCATGACGAAAAAACAGGGTTTTTAGTTATGGGTAGAGCTGAAAACGCAAAACTTGTACTGGAGAAATCTCGTGTAAATTTAGCTCCCTTACGTTTTGGAGCGGGTTTAAAAGGGAAACTTATCGATGGTTTTATCGTGGGAACCCCAAATATTACCACAACTATAGGAGCGGAGGGAATGCATGAAGGTTGTGAGTGGGGAGGTATTATTGCGGATAATGCAGATGATTTTGCCCTATCAGCATCTAAGTTATATCAGCATCCCGAGTTATGGAAACGGTCTCAACTAAACGGAGTTACAATTCTTAATCAATGTTACAGTAAAACAGTTTTAGCAGAGCAGCTTAAAACTAAATTTGAAATGTTGTACAAGGAATTAAAAAAACACCGAAGCAATAATTTTATTGGCGAAATGTTGCAACATCATACCATGGCGAGTACAAAGTATATGGCCAAATGGATTGAAATAAAAAACAAAGCACTAAAACCTGATGAGGATTAGATGGGTATCTGTTTGAAGAACTATTGGTAAATCTTATCTTTACCTGCACGTCCAATACCTTATTTAAGAGATTTATTATGCAAGAAACGATTAACTGGATAACCGTTAAGGAATTTGAAGATATTACCTACAAGAAATGTGACGGAGTTGCGCGAATAGCGTTCAATCGTCCTAATGTCAGAAATGCTTTTAGACCCAAGACGACAAGTGAATTGTACGAGGCGTTCTATGATGCTCAGGAAGATACTAGTATTGGAGTGGTACTTTTGTCAGCAGAAGGTCCTTCAACTAAAGATGGGGTGTATTCGTTTTGTAGCGGTGGAGATCAAAATGCTCGCGGGCATCAGGGATATGTAGGTACGGATGGAAGGCATCGCTTAAATATTTTAGAAGTACAACGCCTGATTCGGTTTATGCCCAAAGTGGTAATCGCGGTTGTTCCGGGATGGGCTGTTGGAGGTGGACATAGTTTACATGTAGTTTGTGATCTTTCTTTGGCGAGCAAAGAACATGCAATTTTTAAACAAACTGATGCAGATGTTACCAGTTTTGATGGAGGATATGGATCTGCCTATTTGGCAAAATTAGTAGGGCAAAAAAAAGCAAGAGAAATTTTCTTTTTGGGTCGCAACTATTCTGCGCAAGAGGCATATGAAATGGGGATGGTAAATGCGGTAATTCCTCACGATGAACTTGAAGATGCAGCATATCAATGGGCACAGGAGATTTTAGCAAAATCTCCAACTTCCATAAAAATGTTGAAATTTGCCATGAATCTAACGGATGATGGCATGGTAGGGCAACAAGTATTTGCCGGAGAAGCCACACGATTGGCTTATATGACAGAGGAAGCCAAAGAAGGTAGAAATGCGTTTTTAGAAAAACGCAAGCCAGATTTCGGTAAAAACAAATGGATTCCATAATAATTAATGCCGCAGTGCATGGTGGTATTGAATATACTACCTAACCACAGAATAGGACATAATGATCATTATTAGGTCAAGGCATATTTCTAAAGATAAAGAAATTGTTAACACTTGTGTGCTTGATATTATTGTATATTGAAGGCAACTAGAGTGAAACTAGGAACCAAAAACATCCCAAAATTTAGTATTTGTTAGACGTTATACTTTGCAGTAGAAATACTGTAAGTGGCATTTTATATCTGGTATTTGTTTTAGAAAAACAAAAAGCAAGGATACGCTTATATATACATCAAACTTGAAAATCAATTAAAAATCAATCATCATGAAAGAAACATTACTCTTTACTGTGGCATTACTAATTTCGGCTAGTATTTTGGCGCAATCAAAAAAAGATACTGAAGCTGTTACCAAAGCATGTATGAACTATATTGAAGGGTTTTATGAAGGAGATACGGTTAAAATAAAGTATAGTTTAAAACCTAGGTTATATAAGTTTGGTTATTGGAAAGATAAAGCTTCCGACACCTATAATGAAGAAAGTTTTATGAGTTATGCGGAAGCCATAGCTTATGCTAAAAATGTAAAGGAAAAAAAACAGTTTGCCCCTAAAACAGCCCCTAAAACAGTTGAGATTTTGGATATCGGGGATCAAATTGCCGCTGCCAAAATTACCGCTTGGTGGGGTATTGATTATATGCTTCTTTCTAAAGAGGGAGACAAATGGATGATAGAGCAAGTTTTGTGGGAAGGTCCCCTAGCAAATGACTAAATACGGTGTAAAAATGGCAAGTAGAAAAATAACATGGGTGTTAGGGTTCATTGTCGCTTTAGTTCAGGCCCAAGATGCTGCATTTAATAGTAAAGAGTTTTATCCAATCGATAATGCGCATTCTTATATTGAGTTTTCAGTAAAATATATGGGATACGCCAAAATCAAAGGGAATTTTGAAAAATTTAAAGGAACTTTTAGATATGATGAAAATGATGTTTCCAAAACATCTGCTTCTTTGCACGTGACTGCCGGTTCCATTGACACGGATAATGAACGTAGAGATAAAGATTTGAAATCAGACGATTGGTTTGATATAGAAAAGTTCCCAAGTATAAGTTTTAGAAGTAAAGTTTCTCGAGCAACGGATTTTGGTTTTGAAATTGTCGGAGATTTAACCATTAAGACAATAACGGAAGAAGTGATTGTAAAAATGAATAAGGCCTCAGGAGTACTTAAAGATACAAGAGGGGACCATCAGGTAATTTTATCAGGTGAGATAACTATTAATAGAAGTGACTTTGGGATAGAAGGCAAAAAATGGAGTGCCATAAAAGAAGGTATTGCAGGTGTCGCAGACGAAATAGCTATTGAGATTAGCTTCTTAGGAAAACAACATAATTTAAAAAATCTAAAGAATTGGGTACGTGATGAATCTAAACCCATGGGGAATATTTATAAAAAAATAACAGCGGAGGCAATTACAGCTGGATTAGAGACTTTTGAGGCCTTAAGAGAAGCAAACACTAATAAAATTCATGGAGGGATTCTAGATAAAGTTGGTTATGTACTATTACGGGAAGGGAAGATTAGTGAAGCTTTAGCGGTATTTAAAAAAAATGTTACGATTTTTGATTCAGATAGCCGTCAATATAATGCCTATGCAGAAGCACTTGCGATTTCCGGTAACCTAGTAGCTGCTAAAAAATACTATCAAAAGGCGCTTGAACTGGATGATACTAACTACCATGCTTCAGAAATACTAAGGTACTTGAAATAGTATCCACTTAACTCATAAGCGCCTAAGAGAACATTACTGTACTTTGCAGTTAAATTTCAATATAAAATGATTGGACGAATAAAATTTAGAGTTGTTATTTACAGTATGCTTTGTGTATCTGGTTTGATTAATGCGCAGACCATAGGAGAACCTTTGCCTAATTGGTCGGAAGGAATGTTAGATATTCATGAAATTAGCACGGGAAGAGGATCATCAACTTTTTTTATGCTCCCAGACGGAACGTCCATGATTTACGATGTTGGAGAATTTACAGAGACCGATCAAAAATGGCGAATTCCTAGATATGTAGATGCAAAACCTGATACAACAAAAAATTCCAGTGTATGGATAACGCGTTATGTGCAACGGCTATTGAAAAAGGCTTCTAAGAAAACAATTGATTATGCATTATTATCGCATTTTCACTGGGATCACATGGGGCAAATCACTTCGAATTCTCCTGTATCACTTAACGGTGCTTATAAGTTGAGTGGAATAACAGCTATTGGGGATAAAATTCGAATTGGAAAAATTGTAGACCGAGATTGGCCGAATTATAATTATCCCAAAGAACAAAAAAGCCGTACCATGAAAAATTACAAGGCTTTTTTGAAGTGGCAAATAGAAAACAATGCTTTGCAAGTAGAAAAATTGCAGCCTGGAAGTAATTCGCAAATTACATTGCTCAACAAACCAGATGCTTATCCAACTTTCGAAATTAGAAACATCGCTGCAAATGGGACTGTATGGACGGGCATAGGAAATGGTAGTAGACAACACTATCCATTACTAGAAGATTTAAAAGAGGAGGATTACCCAACGGAAAATATGTCAAGTATAGCAATTCGTTTGAGTTATGGGAAATTCGATTATTATACAGGAGGAGATCTCAGAGGTATTCCTCCTGTTGGAAATCCGGATTGGAATGACCTAGAAACCCCTATTGCTAGAGTAGTGGGCCCAGTAGAAGCTGCAGTTGTAAATCATCACGGATATATTGACTCACAGAACGCGTATTTCGTAAGTGCTTTGCGTCCTCAGGTTTGGTTGATTCCAGTGTGGGATTCTGCTCACCCCGGTCCAAATGTATATCGAAGATTGCAGTCTGAAAAACTATATCCTGAACCAAGAGCGATTTTTGCCACCAATATGCATGAGGCCAATAAATTAGTATTGGTAGGATTGGATAGATTAGCAAGTGATAATGGGCATATCGTAATTCGCGTTGCACCAAACGGGAATACTTTCAAAGTAATTATTTTAGATGATAATACAGAAACCAGTAAGGTAAAAGCCGTACACGGCCCTTTTAATTGTCGCTAATCATTACCCTAAATGCTTTTAGGATATGTATGAAATCAAAAAGAGCCTTATCAGCTAAGACAAGACTCCTTTACGAGAACACTATATGAAAATGAAAAAATTAACTCCTTTTTAATTACACTACTAAAGTATAGGGATAACAGCGCAAAAAGAAATTATTGTTGTGAACGTGTGCGGAATTGTTGTAGAACAATTCAATTTTGATATTTGACCTTTTGTACCATTTCTGTAACGACTTCATTTGACCGTTTATAATAACGTGAATAAGTAAATAATTAGAAATAGCATTGGATGAAATCAAAAAGAGCCTTATCAGTTAAGACAAGACTCTTTTACGAGAACACTATATGAAAATGAAAAAATTAACTCCTTATTTAATTACACTACTAAAGTATAGGGATAGCAGTGCAAAAAGAAATTATTGTTGTGAACATGAGCAGAAATGTGGTGAGTTTATCAGGATTTGATATCTTTAAAACATTGCATGTTGTTTTTAGAGCATCACACTAAGAATACACCGAAATATATAATCAAAACCTTGAACCTTTGATATGGAAGTTTTACGAACGGATTTAAAACACTTTGAACCTATTAAGGATTTTCCCTATCAAGAAAATTACCTCGATTTTGAAGGAATGCAAATGCATTACATTGATGAAGGTACTGGAGAATGCATTTTGGCGTTACACGGTGAACCAACATGGTCGTATTTGTACCGAAAATTCATCCCTATTCTTAGCAATTATCGTTTTGTAGCTCCAGATTTTATAGGTTTTGGGAAATCAGACAAAATAGTAGGATGGAAAAACTACTCCTATGAATTGCATTTTAGATCCTTAGAAAATTTTATAAAAAAAATGAAACTAACGGAAATCACCTTAATTGTTCAAGACTGGGGAGGTCTTTTAGGGTTAGCTTTATTAGCAGAATATCCAGATTTGTTTAAACGTGTGGTTGTTTTGAATACCTTTTTACCGAAAGGAAAATCCTTAGGTACCTTCTTTAAAATTTGGCAACTATTCGCAAAATGGCACCCGTCTCTACCTGTTGGCGGAATTATCCAACGCGGAAGTTATAGCAAAATTCCAAAAGACGTTTTAAAGGCATATGAGGCTCCTTTTCCAAATGCTAAATATAAAGGAGGTGTAAAAGCTTTTCCACTTTTAGTACCCTCAAACCCAAAGCAATCTGGAGTAGAACGAGTGCTTAAAGCCCGTGAAGTACTTGGAGTTTGGAATAAACCAGCACTAGTGCTCTTTTCAAATAAGGATAAGCTTTTAGGCGGATTGGAAAAGTTCTTTCTTCATTTAATCCCCACAGCAAAACAACAACCCAATATCCTAATAAAAGATGCAGGTCATTTTTTACAAGAAGAAAAAGGTGAGGAAATCGCAAATTATATTGCGCTTTTTATGGAGGATAAATTGAAAGATAAAAAATAGCTTATTCGTCAATTGCTGCTACAATTTCTTTTAAAAAAGCGTCAATATCAAAATTTTCTCCTGCTGCTAATCCTGTGCGTACCACAACTAAATCCTTAGAAGGTATAATAAAAACACGCTGACCTTGAAAACCATTTGCCGAAAACATATCTCTAGGCACATTTGGATATTTACCATGAGCATTTAACCAAAAATGTGCGCCATAGGTGCCATTTGAATTGTTCGTAGGTCGAGTACTGTAATCAACCCATTCAGGGGCGAATAACTGCGTGCCATTCCAATTTCCACGATGTAAATATAAAAGCCCAAATTTAGCCCAATCTCTTGTGTTTGCCCAGCCGTAGGAAGACCCCACAAAGTTTCCTTCTAAATCTGTTTCTATGAGCATAGAATGCATTCCGATTTTGTCAATTAAATCCGTGTAAGGGAAATCCAAATAATCTTGATGCGAACTAAATTTAGTGCGCAATATACCGGATAAAAGATTTGATGTTCCAGACGAATAGTTCCATATTTCAGTTGGTGCTGCAATGGCTTCTTTTTCACGTTGAGGTTGGGTTACATCTGGTGCTAAAAACAGCATTTTATTGACATCCGAAATACTGGCATAATCTTCGTCCCAAGCCAAACCACTTTGCATACGTAGTAAGTGATTTATAGTAATTGCTTGTCGCTCATCATCTTTCCATGCTTCAATATTAGCCTTGTCACCTACAGATAATACTCCCTGATATTCTAAAACACCGTATAGCGTGGCTAGAATACTCTTTGTCATCGACCATCCTAATATTGGTGTAGTTTCATCAAACTCTTCAATATATCGTTCTCCAATTATATGGTCCTTATATACAATTAGAGCGGTTCGCGTTCTTTGATTATCTGGATCCGAGAAAACACTGTCGAGAGCACTTTCAATTTTGGAATAATTTACATTTGAAAAGAGGGTATCTCTGGGTTCAGAATTTCCATAAGGAAATGGTAATTCATTGCCAGAAGTTGAGCGTTTTGGTTTTAATCCTGTAAATGGTTTATTTCCTGAGATAACTAAGGCGCACCCTAAACCATCTCTGCATATCGTGGTTCGTTTTCGGAGTCCAAAAACAGAAGAAGACACACGATTATCGGTACTTTCTATGGTAGTATTTGCTAATTTAATAAGCGGTACATTATTGTCATTTTCTGTAATTGAACTAGGGGAGCGGTGCGCAATATAAACCGAAGAAGCCATGTTTTTTGCAGCATAACCCGATATAATGGTAAGTCTAGGATATACATAAAACAGGGCTACACCTAATATCAGGAGAAATGCAAATAGAAGTACTCTTTTTAAAATCTTCATGGAAGGTATTATAGTCTTAGAGAGTGAATTGTTGTAAATTTAAACAAGCAAATTTAAGTATTACATTCTTATGTCCAACCTAGGTTTAATAATTGAAGAGCGAAGCAGAGATATTGGGGATTTTTTAGTAGGTCGCCTTATTCCCTTTCGAAAAAAAAGAATGATAGGTCCCTTTATTTTTATAGACCATATGGGGCCAACGCAACTAGGTCCTCATAAATATATGGATGTAGATCAGCATCCGCATATAGGTTTAGCTACGCTTACCTTTATGTTGGAAGGAGAAATTATGCATGAAGATAGTTTAGGTACGAAACAGCGAATTACACCAGGTTCCGTAAACTGGATGGTGGCAGGCAATGGTGTGTCGCATAGCGAACGCACCCCAAAAGATCTTAGAAGCGGTACCAAGTTTATGGCCCATGGGTATCAAATATGGATTGCTTTACCCAAACATTTGGAGGATATTCCTCCCGAATTTCATCATATTCCCGAATCTAAATTACCAAGGTGGCAAGATGGCAATGCAACCTTTAAACTCATAGCAGGAGAAGGTTATGGGTACAAATCTCCCGTACCTGTACATTCAACATTATTTATGATTGAAATAAAGACGCAAGAAGTATATCATTTGGATACCAGAACGCATTTAAGTGGGGAAATTGGAATTTGCGTAGTTGAAGGTGCGATAGTAGCTTGCAATGATTTAATTCAAAAAGGAAATATTTTAGTTTCTAAGGTAGTCGACACTTGTAAAATAGTGATAAAACCCAATAGTCATATACTTCTTTTTGGAGGAGAATCTTTTCCTGAAAAAAGACATATATATTGGAATTTTGTTTCTTCAGACCTTTCAAAAATTGAAAAAGCTAAAAGTGCTTGGGAAGAGCGTTCTTTTCCTATGATGCCAAATGATAAAAGCTATGTACCTTTACCAAGCTAAATGTTGCGATGATAGAAAAATGGTTTAGAACGCTAGTAGTGTCATTTTTAATGATAACTATGATGTCTTGCGAGCAAAAAAAGGAAGAAAACCCCGAGTTGCTTTTCAAAACGTATTGTGCCAGTTGTCATATCCTTCCAGAGATACAAGATTTACCGAAGTCGATATGGGCATCTGAAATTTTACCTGAAATGGGTGCCAGATTAGGGATAAGAGACAGCGCTTATAATCCACTACGGGGATATCCCTTTTCGGAGATGGAAGCGATAACAAAATCCGGTATATATCCATATAATTCTAGTATTTCAAGGGAAGACTGGGAAGCTTTAAAAAAGTATGTTCTTGATTTAGCCCCTGATTCGTTATACGATAATACCACAAAAGAGCCCTTTAAAACTTTAGAAAATTTTGATGCAAAAACAGTTTCTATTGATACAGAAAATGGGAGTTTTATCACGCATCTTAACTATAATTTTGAAAAGAATTGGATTGAAATAGGAGATGCTTATGGAATTTTAAAAATGTATGATCCTATTCAAAAAACAGTATATCAAGAAGATCAATTTTCAAGTTCCGTTTTAGCACATTCAACAATTGGAAAGACTAGTATCACCACTTTAATTGGGAAATTAGATCCGTCTCAAATAGCATCTGGTCGTATTTGGATCAATGATAGCCTGCATAAATATCAACTTCCAGATACGTTACACAGACCTGTCAATAATTTGGTAAAGGACTTAAATAATGATGGTAACTTAGAAATGGTAGTTAGTGAGTTTGGAAACTTTACAGGTTCTCTCTCTTTATTTGCTAAGCAAAACACAGGTTATACCAAAACCAATTTGCTTAATTTACCTGGGGTTATTCGAGTGCTGTCGCATGATATGGATAAGAATGGATTGGAAGATCTCGTGGTTTTAACCTCCCAAGGAGATGAGAGTATTACCATACTATACCAAGAAGAAAATTTAAGATTTAAGATAGACAAAGCAATACGTTTTAGTCCAGTTTATGGGAGTAGTTGGTTCGAGTTAGTAGATTATGATAAGGATGAAGATCTAGATATTATTACGGTGCATGGCGATAATGCGGATAAATCTTATGTGCATAAACCGTATCACGGGATGCGAATTCATTTGAATGATGGAAAGAACAAATTTTCGGAGCGCTATTTTTATCCGTTACACGGTGCAACTAGGGTATTAACTAGAGATTTTGATAAGGACGGAGATCTGGATATTGCTTTAATTGCAACATTCCCGGATTATGAGAATAATCCTGATGCCACATTTGTGTATTTAGAAAATGAAAAGTCGGAAGATTTTAAGTTTGTTGCGCGCACTTTCGATAAAGTAAAATCTAGCCGGTGGTTTTTAATGGATGCCGGAGATATTGATCAAGACGGAGATGAAGATATCATTTTAAGTGCCTTTACGTATCTTTTTACTCCTGTCCCTGACAAAATTTCAAAGCAATGGAATATGGAAAATATAGACTTAATGATATTAGAAAACAAACTGAAATAGAAATATCATTCAGGTTTTTTATAAGTATTTAATGATTGATTTTAGGAAATTAAAACAAATGATAAACATATGCTAGTTCATACGTTACGGAAACTTTTTTCTAGAGATATAAATAGACTTAAAGAAGAAATTAAGTTGTATAGTAAAGAAGAAAATCTTTGGATTATTCAGGACAGTATTAACAATTCTGCAGGAAATTTATGCCTACATTTAATTGGAAATTTAAATACTTTTATTGGGGTAGTACTGGGAACGTCAAATTACACTAGAGATCGTGATGCAGAGTTTAATTTGAAGAATGTTTCTAAAGATAAACTTCTGGAACAATTGGAAGAAACGCGCATGTTGGTTGATGTAAGTTTAGAAAACCTAAATGAAAATAGATTACAAGAAGAGTTTCCAATTCAAGTGTTTTCCGAAAAAACAAGTATTGCCTATATGTTGATACATTTAACCACGCATCTTACCTATCATAGAGGACAAATAAACTACCATAGACGTCTTTTAGATCAGAAAGAAGAAATGGAAATAGATTAACGGTATGAAAAAAATATCTTTTTGTGTTTTACTACTATTTGGACTAGGCTCATGCAATTCAACAAGAACAATCGTAGAAAAGCCTATAGTTTTTGGTGAGGAACGCAAAAAGCTGAGCTTGGAGTACTTAGAACAACGCTATGGATTAAAACAATCAAGCCCTACGATTGTTCCTAAAATGATTGTAGTGCACTGGACGGCAATCCCAACGCTTAAAAAGTCTTTTGAAGCTTTTGAAAAAACTACCTTACCAAATTGGAGACCCGACATAAAAAATGTTAGCGGATTAAACGTATCTACGCATTTTCTGGTAGATCGGGATGGCACCATATATAAACTAATGCCGGAGACAATTATGGGAAGACATGTGATTGGATTAAACCACTGTGCGCTAGGTATTGAAAATGTTGGAGGAACTACAGATACCCCACTTACAAAAGCACAACTAAAGGCAAATATTTGGTTAATTAATTATTTGAAGTCTAAATACGTCACCATCGATTATTTAATTGGTCATTATGAATACACCAATTTTGAAGGGCATGAACTTTGGTTGGAAGTAGATGAAGGCTACAGAACGGAAAAAACAGATCCAGGAAAAGGATTTTTGCAAGACCTCAGAATAGCAACGAAAAAACTTAACTTTAAACCCACACCGCAAACAAAATAATTATGATTCTTAAATTTCGAATACTACTATTTGCCTTTTTATTTGTAGGCATAAGCTATGGACAGGAAAACGATATTACCACGGCACTATATGAAACTTATGGGGATTTTAAAGAGCATAGTCTAAATAAGAGAAGAATAAAACACCATCAATTACAACCGTTAATTGCAAAAATTAAAAGCAATAAAAAGTATACGGTTCGTAAGGTTGGAACATCTATAGAAGGCAGAGATTTGTCTTTAATAAGTATAGGTTCGGGAGAAGTAGATGTTTTTCTTTGGTCGCAAATGCATGGAAATGAACCTACTGCAACGCAAGCCATTTTCGATATTTTTAATTTTCTAAACGGAGACACTTTTAGTGAGGAAAAAGAAGCTATTCTTAGTAATTTAAAGCTTCATTTCTTACCGATGATTAACCCTGATGGTGCAGAAGTATATCAACGCAGAAATACTTTAGGGATTGATATTAACAGGGATGCCCTGCGCTTGCAATCTCCTGAAGGACAAACATTGAAAAAAGTTCGCGATAGTTTAAATGCAGCGTTTGGATTTAATCTGCATGATCAGAGTACATATTACAATGCGGAACAAACCGAAAAACCGGCAACAATTTCATATTTAGCACCACCTTTTAATTATGAGAAAGACATTAATGAGGTTCGGGCGAATGCGATGAAGGTAATTGTTTTCATGAATAGTATCATACAGAAGTATGCTCCAGGACAGGTAGGGCGCTATAGTGACGATTTTGAGCCTAGGGCTTTTGGAGATAATATTCAAAAATGGGGAACTAGCGCCATTCTTATCGAATCTGGAGGATATACCAATGATGTGGAAAAACAGGAAATACGTAAGCTTAACTATGTATCTATTTTATCGGCAATATATACGATTGCAAACGGCACCTATAAAAATATAGCACTTGAAGATTATGAAAAAATCCCGAAAAATGACCGTAAGCTATTCGATCTTAAATTAACTGGCGTTACCTATCCATTATTGGATAAAGATTATATTCTGGATATAGGTATTCACCGTCTGGAAGTAGATAATGAAAATAGTACTGATTTTTACTACAGTAGCCGTGTTATTGATCAGGGTGACTTATCTACCTACTATGGGTATGAAACACTGGAAGCTTCGGGATATAAAATTAAAGCAGGCACCGTTGCTCCAACTACGATAACATCTATAAAGGCTTTAAATAAATTGAATGTTTTTGAATTGCTAAAATTAGGACATACGTACATTCGTGTTATCGACATCCCAAGTGATGAAAATAAAACAGAAGTACCTATACATGCAATTAGCGAAAACTATAAGCTTCCACCACTGCGCATCGAGGTAGGGATTAACCCCACTTTTTTGCTGGAAAAAGATGGAGAACTTCACTATGCGATAATCAACGGGTTTTTAATTGACCTTAAAACAGGAAGATCAAATTTTAAAAATGCTATGATTTTGCGCTAAGCTCTTTTAATAGCCGAATTGTATATGTATTTGAGATCCATAAAGGAGTAAAACGCCTAACATTGTCATTAAAGTAAGTACAATTGCAGAAAAAAGTACAAGTACAAAACTCTTAGACCATATAGAAAGTGCGCTTAGCGCGCTTTTTTCAATTATTTCATTTATCACATCCATAATTCATCATTTTAATTATAAAATCAATAGCATTTGGTAGGATGTAGTTGTTAGGATTCTTTGGGGTATTACTTATAAAACAATTGCCGTGCCAAAAACCCTACTTATTAGGTCGTTCTGATCTATACAATATTACGATTACGCGAAAAGAATAAACCGCGCCGAGCTGAAAAAGAAACGAAAAGCTATTCCTATTATATGAAAACCCGCTGTGCTATGGAACTGTAGCCGGGAAGTTAAAGTTATTTTAAATTTTGCCTTTAAAAGCCTTCTTTAAAAATACATCTCTTAATTTAACGTTGTTCAGGAGAAGATAACACCAAGTATCCTGACAATATCAATCAAATCACGAACCTTATAATTGACATGATGAAACTTAAAAAGAAATACGTATTTCTATCCTTAGCTTATGTAATATATGTAGGAGTAATAATTGCTGTAGTAAGCTACAAACCCAGTCCCACAGTAGAAATAGAAAAAAAACAAGAGGTGACTAAGCGATGCAAAAAAACATGCTCAGGTAATCAAAGTTAAATGTATTTGTTGCGAAGGAATATTCTGGAATGCGATACGAGTTAATCACACCCTCCAGTAAACCCATCAGCACTAAATCTGGTTTGTACTGCCCCCTGAAGACTTCCTGTAGTAACTTGAATGGCTAAATTATTTTCACCGCTTCCATCTCTTTTAGGGGTACAATACTCAAAAAGATAAAAACTATTCGCTTGCTCTGAAACCCTAAAAGAAATAGCATTAAATGTAGTTTCCAATTCAGCTTCATTTCCAGCAAATACACTAAATGTTTTTCCAATCTCCCCTAAAATTTCGGTGTCAATCTCTGCACCCAAACCAATAGTGAAAAACGAGATATTAGTATTGGCTGTTGCCACTGCATTTAATGCTGCCTGCTCTGTAAATCGTGAAGCCTGATCCGTTCCATCGGTAAACATTACAATAGATGCCGCTCCTATAACATCATTTGATGCACTTTCTTGCACTAAATCTTCTGCAATGTTGGTCGCTTTTATTACAGCACCATATAAATCGGTAGAAGGATCATTACTGATGTTTTCGGTAATCCCATCAATGGCAGCGGTAAGTTCGGATTTAGAGGAGCTCAATGGATTTAAAAGATGTAATTCATTCTCTCCGTCAAACCAATAAATAGCCATTTGAAAAGACTCACTCTCTTCAACCGGGAGTACATTATTGATAAACGAAACAGAGGCGGTTTTTAACTCGTCTAGACTATTGCTAAGTACACTATTGCTTAAATCCAATACGAGTAAAGTATTATTGTTGAATATTCTGGAGTTTGGAGAAATTCTGGCAAAAGATTCTGAAGCCGAAATGGTATTAAAACAATCATCATTTCTTCCTTGTTCAAATATGGTAAATTGTTCCGCTGTAAGTCCTGGAATAGGATTTCCTAAATTATCAGAAACTCTAAAAAAGACAGATACCCTGCCAGGTAATGTGGTAAACTGATCTTGAATGGATAGCTGTAAGGTGTTTTCTCCTAAGTTAAGACATTCGTCAACAGTTTGACCTTGGCCTAAACCTCCAAAATCAAAACGAACATCATCATCGGCATTGCCACAGGAAAAAAATAAAAGGAAGGTACAGCATAGCAGAGACAATTGGGTGTATAATTTCATTTTCAGTACATTTTGCGTTCATCAAGCAGAACGTATAATTTTTAGTAAAATTATGTGGAGGCTAAAAATTCCTTTTTACTTTTAAAAGAGAAACGTTATCTTAATAGGAAATAAAATGATCTAAAATGAGCCCGAAGCAGGAGTCAATTATAATTTTACTATTCATTTTAATGGTTTTCGCTATAGGAAATGCTCAAACGCCAAATATTGCCGAACGTTTGGGTTATGACAAAAATGCAAAATTACTGATCATTCATGCAGATGATTTAGGTGTTTCGCATTCGGAAAATAGAGCAAGCATTTCAGGTTTGGAAGAAAGCCCTGTAAATTCAGCAAGCATTATGGTACCTTGTCCTTGGTTTCCCGAAATTGCCGCTTATGCCCGAAAAAATACAGATAAAGATCTGGGTTTACATCTTACCTTAAATAGTGAGTGGGATTTTTACAAATGGGGACCCGTAACTTCATTAGATCTTATTCCCAGCTTAGTGAATGCCTCTGGTTATTTTTATTCAAGAGTAGACAGTTTAGCAATGTTCGCTGCTGCCAATGAAGTGGCTATAGAACTAAGAAATCAAGTAAAGAAAGCTTACAAATATGGCATCGATGTTACGCATTTAGATGCGCATATGGGGGCTGCAATGAGCACACCAGAATATTTAAAGGCCTATATACAGATCGGGCAGGAGTTTAGACTTCCCGTATTGTTAGATCATAATATTCCAGGGATGCAAAATAGTGCAATACAAAGTATTCTGGGGAATACAGATGTTATCGTGGATCACCTATATACAGCAGGACCCGAAGATTATGCTAGTGGTATGGAAAATTACTATGCTAAGATACTAACCGATTTGGAACCTGGCTTGAATTGCCTACTCATTCATTTGGCGTTTAATGATGATGAAATGAAAGCAGTTACTAAAGGTCATGAAAATTGGGGAGCGGCATGGCGTCAGGCAGATTATGATTTTTTTACTAGTGAAAAGTGTAAGCAACTCATGACGGAGCAGAAAATTATTTTGGTAAGTTGGAGAGAGATTCGTGATAAAATTAGTAGAATGGATTAAATGCTGTAGTTATAACAAATTGTTAAATCAGAAATTTCATCTGTTAAATAAAAAACGGTTTCCCCGTATTTTTGGTAACTTGACAATTATTAGACCTAAACAACAATAACAACTTAAATAAATTCCTATGCCAACGTATACAGTAACAGTAAATGGCAAATCTCAAACGGTAGATGCCTCTGAAGATACCCCAATGTTGTGGGTACTTCGCGATCACCTTAACATGGTCGGAACTAAATTTGGATGTGGTATTGCGCAATGTGGCGCCTGCACCATACACTTAGATGGAAATGCAGTTCGAAGCTGCCAGCTGACAATAGCACAGGTATCAGATAAAGAAATTACAACTATTGAAGGACTTTCTGAAGATGGCTCGCATCCTGTACAACAAGCTTGGAAAGAGGTTGATGTTCCGCAATGTGGCTACTGTCAGGCAGGGCAGATGATGACTGCCTCAGCGTTTTTAAACAAAAATGCTAACCCAGATGAAACTGATATTAAAAATGCAATGCATGGAAATATTTGTAGATGTGGATCTTACAATCGTATTTATAAGGCTGTGGCAATCGCTGCAGATAAGATGAATAGTTAATCGTAAAAATTTCTCTTTTTGCGAAACAATACAATGCCAAAATAAACATACCTAAAAAGAAAAAAATGTCAACTCCTATAACTTTCAGTAGAAGAAACTTTATAAGAACTTCCTCCATCGCTAGTGGTGGATTACTTATTGGTTTCAATTTATTACAATCGTGCAAACCTAAGGTTGTGGCTGAACCTGAAATTGATTTAGCTTCGTTGGATTACCAAGACTTTAATGCTTTTATAAAAATCGCCGATAATGGTGCAGTAACTATTTTTTCTCCCAACCCCGAAATCGGTCAAGGTGTTAAAACCTCTATGCCTATGATTATTGCAGAGGAATTGGATGTTGCATGGGATATGGTACATGTGGAACAGGGAGTTTTAGATACCAAAAATTACACAAGACAGTTGGCTGGTGGAAGTCAATCTATTCGCACTGGCTGGGACGCTTTGCGTAAGACAGGAGCCACGGCAAAGCAAATGCTTGTAAATGCAGCAGCAGCACGATGGGGAGTAGATGCTTCTGAGTGTTCGGTAAGTGAAGGTATAATTACTAATGCTGCAGGAGCACAACTAGGGTATGGAGAATTGGTAGCGGAAGCTGCAGCTATGGAAGTGCCTGAAGATGTTGTTTTAAAAGAACCAAAGGATTATAAGATAATAGGTACCGACGTTGGTAATGTAGATATTGATAAAATTACTTCTGGGAAGCCTTTATTTGGCATGGATTATAAGGCAGAAGGTATGGTATATGCTTCTGTTTTACGTCCTCCGGCTTTTGGTCAGGAATTAGTTTCTTTTGACGCTTCAGAAGCTAAAGCGATACCAGGAGTTATTGACGTTATTACCATTGGAGACAAGGCTAGAAGCTATTTGGAAAAAGGCGGGAATTGGACGGTGCGTTTAAGCACTAGCGATAAGGTTGTTGTTCTTGCGAATAGTACTTGGGAGGCCTTTAAGGGTAAAAAAGCGATAAAAGCTACGTGGACAGCAGCAACTCCACTAGAAAGTACGGAGCTTCACGATAAGAAATTACTTGAATTATTAGATGGAAACAAATTTCAAACGCTTCGTTCCGATGGAAACGTAAAAAAAGCATTTGCTCAGGCAGATGAGGTATTGGAGCGCACTTATGAATCTCCTTTTCTACCTCATAATTGTATGGAACCCATGAATTTTTACGCGGATATTACCGATGATAAAATTCATTTGGTAGGTCCCATACAAACTCCTGAATTTGCAGCTATTGCGGTAGCAGATTTATTGGAGAGAGATGTAGAAGATATTCATTTAGAAATGACCCGTATGGGAGGAGGCTTTGGAAGAAGATTATATAGTGATTTTGTCTTAGAGGCTTCGGAAATTTCAGATAAGATTAAAAAACCAGTAAAAATGGTTTCTTCTCGTGAGGATGATATGACGACAGGGGTGTATCGACCGGCCATAAAGTATAGAATTGCAGCAGCCGTTAAAGGTGGAAAAATTACAGGTTATCACCTAAAAGAAGCTGCGATTAATGGAAATATGTATGGACTTATACCCAATTTCTTTCCTGCAGGCGCTATAGAAAATTATCAAGTCGATGCTGCAAATTACCAAAGTAATATTACGGTAGGCGCTTGGAGAGCTCCATATACTAACTTTTTGGCTTTTGCAGAACAAAGCTTTTTTGACGAGTTGGCCGAAATGATTTCGGTAGATCCAATACAATTGCGATTAGATCTTTTACAAAATGTAAAAGGTACTACGGATGAACGTATTCAGTATTCTGCTGAGCGTATGGAAGATGTGATAAAATTGGCTGTGGAAAAATCAGATTGGGGTAACAAACCGGAAGGTACCTATCAAGGTTTTGTATCTTACTATTGTCATAATACGCATGTAGCGGAAGTAGCGGATGTAGTGATTGAAAATGGACAACCGGTAGTTAAAAAGGTAACCTGCGCTGTAGATTGCGGTATTCTTGTTAATCGCTTAGGAGCTTTGAATCAGATTGAAGGGGGAGTTGTAGATGGTACTGGACATGCAATGTACGGAGATTTTGCATTTAACGACGGAAAACCCGAAGCGCAAAACTTTGATCGTTACCGATTGATTCGAATGAAGGAAGCTCCTTTGGTAGAGACACATTTCGTAAAAAATACCATAGCACCGACAGGGCTTGGAGAGCCTACCTTACCACCAGCAGGAGGAGCAATAGCCAATGCAATTAAGGCAGCAACAGGGAATAGACTACAAAATCAGCCTTTTAGTAAATACCCAGAGCTCTTAAGAGCTCCTAAAAAAGAAATTATAGGATAATGAATATATTGCTTTTTGGAATTACAAAAGACATTATTGGAAGTTCCTCTCTGTCAATGCCCGTTTCGAATACCTTGGGTGTTGAATCTCCTAAAACTGTGGGAGAACTAAAGGAGTATTTGGGAAATACATACCCAGATCTGCAAAAGTTATCTTCACTAGCCATTGCTGTAAATAATAATTATGCGGACGATGCTACAGTACTAAATACCTATGATGAGGTCGCTTTAATTCCCCCAGTAAGTGGGGGGTAGTAAGAAACTGGATTGTCTATGGAATCAAAGAAAATATATGGCTTAGTACTTTCGGGAGGTAAAAGTACGCGTATGGGAACGGATAAGAGTTTAATTGCTTATCATGGAGTGCCGCAGCGTGAATATATGTACCAGTTATTGGAGAATGTTTGCGAAGAAGTTTTTTTAAGTGTTCGTGAAGATCAATTAGAGGAAGTTCCTGACTATATGAACACTATAACAGATTTAGATGAATATAGAGGACCCTATAATGGAATTTTAAGTGCACATAAAAAATATCCAGAAGTATCTTGGTTGGTTTTTGCTTGTGACATGCCTTTAATTGATTTAAAAAGTTTGGAACAACTTGTTGCAAGTAGGAATATGGAAAAAATAGCATCTGCCTTTGCTACAAGAGAAAGCAAACTACCAGAGCCTTTAGCTGCTATTTGGGAACCTCAGGCATTAAAAAAGTCCATTCAATTTTTGGATAATGGAACAACGACATGTCCTAGAAAGTTTTTAATTAACGCAGATACGGCATTGGTTTTTCCGGATCAGGAAGAAGTACTAATGAATGCAAATTCCAAAATAGAATATGCAGAAGCACTCACTAAGCTAACTGGCACTTGAATTCACAACGATACATAAGGCAAACAACACTTAGAGATTTTGGTCCAAAAGCGCAGCAAAAACTTCAAAATGCTCGTGTTTTGGTCATTGGTCTAGGGGGCTTGGGAATTCCCGTCTTGCAATACCTAAACGCTATGGGCGTAGGTACTTTGGGTTTAATAGAACAGGATATTATCGAAATCACCAACTTACAACGTCAAGTACTCTATGGTGAATCCGATATCGGGAAAAACAAGCTTGAGGTTGCTTTGCAAAAACTTAAAGATCAAAATAGTACAACTAATTTTAAAACCTACGACACCTTTTTAACTCGAAATAATGCTTTAGAGATTATACGTGATTTTGATCTTGTTGTAGATGCTTCGGATAATTTTCCAACACGTTATTTAGTGAATGATGCCTGTGTAATTTTGAAAAAACCTTTTGTGTACGGAGCATTGCATAGTTTTGAAGGACAGGTTAGCGTTTTTAACTATGATAAAGGTCCTACCTATCGCTGTTTATTTCCTATAATGCCTTCAGCGGAAGAGATCCCAAATTGCAATGATAATGGTGTTCTTGGTGTTATACCTGGAATAATTGGGAACCTTCAGGCTTTGGAGGCTGTAAAAGTAATTACTGGGGTAGGTACAGTATTAAGCGGGCAATTGTTGATTTTTGATGGACTTTCTGCAAGCATGCAAAAAATCAACTTTAAGAGTCGACCGGAAAGTTATAAGATAACTGAACTTCAAGAGACTTATGACGCTGTAAATTGTTTTATTGTAAATGATATTGATGTAAACGCATTTCAGCGGTTAAGAACTACTGCGAACATTCAAGTCATTGACGTGCGAAGTTCTGATGAATACGAAAATTATCATCTTTCTGACACAAAAAATGTCCCGCTAAGTGCATTAGAAGAACATACCGAGGAGATTAACCTAAAAGAGGAAATTTATTTGCTTTGTCAGTCCGGAAAACGAAGTCAAATGGCATACCAACTGCTTAAAGAACGTTTTCCAACTGCGAGTATCTTTAATGTCAAGGGAGGCTTGAATCACTATACCGCACAATATTCTTAGGGCACGATCTGTAAGTATACCAATTTAGGAGATTATTACTTTTTTTTAAGGTCTTTTATATGAAACCCTTTAACCAATAGCCACCCGATAAAGAAAAGGATCATAATACCGTTTTGTCCGAAAAGCAAAAACGAAACTTCAATATCCGCTAGTTGTAACCCTCCACCAACAAAAACTATCGTCGCTGCCGCCATCCCCCAATATGCAAGCCATTTGGGAACCAAATGTGTTTTAGCCAGATAGTAAAATAGCAAGAGACCGCCAACGCCATAGATTAACAGCATTAAAAAATGCATGGCATAATACATAGTAAAGAGCATTTCCGAAAGTGTGGTAAAATAGGCAATATTTGAAGTGGTTGATGTGTCATAGGCTGCTGCCAATGTAATTAATCCATAATGGACAAGATTGCTAACCGCAATAACAACAAAATTGATGATGGCGGTACTAAAATAAGCCATCGCTATACGCTTACTATATTGACTTATAAAAGGGAACAGAAAAATAGCAATAGCAACCGAAATGGCACTGCCTAACGTATCTAAACTTATCGCCAGTTTCATCGTATTACTGTTTTCGAATATATGAATTAGAAAAGTAGTAGTATTGGACTCCGAACCACTTAACCCTCTAAGAAAAGTACCTGCGCCTCCGGTAAATACACTAGCGAGAAAAAGAAATCCTAAAATCTTGCCTGAATACTTTGTTGGTTGCATTTTGTTTCGTTTTAGTTGATCCTTCTGTATTTATAATTTAACCTAGATTGGTTTCCTTCTTTCTAAAACGCTGTATAAATCTAAAGAAATATTGAAAATTTCCATTATACCATGCCGCAAAAAAGAAAGCCGCATACAAAATCCATTCAGAAAACAAGTTGATATACCAATAATTGGCTAATACTAAGAGTAAAAGCGCTAAACCTGAAATTAGTAATGAAATAATCGTTTTTTTACCCCTATAATTGAATGCTATTAACAGGGTTATTGTTAACCCCAATATGGGTTTTGCATGCAAAAGATAAGGGAATAGCGCACTGTGTTCAATATCAAAAAACATCAGAATTGCTCCAGTGTATGCCATTACACAGAAGGGACATTTTGGGACAAGTATTAAAAAAACAGTAGAAATAAAAGACAAAAAACCACCAAACTTATAGCTCTTCACCTGCACCGGAGGGTTAATTTTTGTAGTACAGCATGAAGGTTTTGTGGCTTCCACGATTTTATAATTTTAAACGGTAGGGAATAAAAGGATAGACTTCTCCCTTCCTAAATATAGCTCTATCTTGTGGTAAAACCAAAAAGCCATTGGTCTTTACCAAATTTGCAAAATCGCCAGAACCATTTCCTATGATAACTTTTGCGCTGAAACTGCCGTCTGCAGTATTTGTAATTTGTGCTTCAGGAAAATAAACCAAATTCGGAGTGAATGTAACATCTTCGCTAAGTTTTACATAGGTATTCTGTATTTCAACACCCAAGGATTGCAGTAGCCAATATCTTAGATATACATAAACACAAACAAAGGAAGAAACAGGGTTTCCAGGAAGCGCAAAAATCTTTTTGTGATTTAAACTGCTACCAAACCAAAACGGTTTTCCGGGACGCTGCTGAATTTTATGAAAATGTCGTTTCACCTTCAGAAGATCTAGGACTTCAGGTAGGTGATCGAATTTCCCTTTTGATACGCCTCCGGTAAATACCAATAAATCATAATTCTGTAATAAAGTTTTAATAGCGGTCAACATTTGCGGCTTGTTGTCCGGTAAGTGTTCCAGATCCGCAGAAATACCCCATTCCTGTAAGGTGTTTCGAATACCATAAACATTAGACCTCCGAATTTGATGCAGCTCTGGGGTTTCATCTATGGCAACTAACTCATCTCCAGTAGAAATGATTGCCGTTTTCGGCATTTTTTTGACTGCTAAGTTGGCTTTTCCTATAGCAGCCGCAATATTAATTTCCGCACTAGAAATTCGCCTTCCTTTTGAAACAATAGGGGAACCCATTGCAATATCCATCCCTTTAAAATGTACATTTTGAGCTTCCTTTAAAGCACTTACTTGCAACCTGGCTTCTCCATTCTTAATTTCCAAATCTTCATAGCGAATAACGGTATCCGTATTTTTAGGAAGTATGGCTCCGGTCATTATTTCTATGCAAGCGTTGGATTCTTTTAATGTAACTTGAGGACTTCCTGCTGCTGTCGTTTGTTCTATTTTAAAACTACGGTTCCCAGTCTTAAAGGATGCATAGGATATGGCAATACCGTCCATAGTCACCCTGTTAAAAGGAGGGAAATCTCGATCCGCTACTAAATCTTCCGCTAAAAAAGAACCAGCGCATTGTGCTATGGGTCGTTGTACTATGGGGAACTCTTCCTTCTGTGCTTTGAGAATTTGCAGTGCTTTCTCAAATGTTATAAACGTATTTTCCATATTATCCGCCAATAGTACTCATACTTTCGGTTGCATTGTTTCCTTTAACACGAAGTTGCTCTGCTTCAAAACCATCTTTGGGTTTTAAGCGAATAAGTTCTTTAAATTTTGCTTCTAATTCAGCATCTGAAGCTCCCGAACGCAAATAGTCTCGAATACTAAAAACGCCACCATCATATAAGCAAGTTTTAATATCGCCTTTCGAAGTAATACGCAGGCGATTACATGTATTGCAAAAAGACCTAGAAAAAGCAGGGATAATACCAATACTGCCTTCAAGCCCTGAAACTTTGTATACCGTGGCCGTATCCCCATGTGCTGTTACCTGAGGTGTTAAATCTTGAAAATGCCCTTTTAGCGTGGTATAAATATTTTTTGCTGTAAACAGATCGTCCACCTTTTTGTAACCTCCATTAAAAGGCATTTCTTCAATAAAACGGACACTTACCCTAGTATGTTTTGCCAATTGCGTTAGCGGAATGATGTCTTGTGTATTTACTCCATTCATTATTACCGCATTAATTTTAACGTTAAAACCATGCGCTAACAAATCGTTAAAGGAAGCCATTACTTTTTCAAAATCATTGCGACGTGTAATTGTTTCAAAACGTTCCTTGTCTAAGGAATCTAAACTTAGGTTGATGTTTGTAATTCCCAAAGCTTTTAACTTAGGAATATGTTTTTGAATAAGCGTTCCATTGGTAGTAATGTGAATGGACTTGTAATACCCCAACGCATGGGTATTCTCTAACAATTTTATAAAATCTTTTCGCAGGAAAGGTTCTCCTCCGGTGAAGCGTACTTTTTTAAAACCTGCTTCTCCCAGAATACGCAAAAGCCTTGTAATTTCCTCATAATTTAAAAGATGTTGTTTGGGCTCATAAGGAATTCCCTCAGCTGGCATACAATAAAAACACCTAAGGTTGCAACGATCGGTTATCGCAATCCGCACATAATCTATCGTTCTATCGTAGGAATCTTTAATTTTCATAGGAAATTGTATGGAATACTCTAGTAGGTTTTTATTTTGGTTTAAGATACCAAATTAATAATTATATTAGGCATTGCTTACACAATTGTATTTTTTTTAAGGAAGGCTATCAAGTATGTTTTTAAATTTTACCAACCTGTTTAAATACAGCTTTGTTTATACCTCATAATTGAATGAAAGAAATAAAATCTATTCTTAACTTATATAAGGCTCAAAAAGAAAATTTAGAAAAGGCAGCGATCGCCCAAGTCGTAAGAGTTGAAGAATCTTCCTATAGAAGGGAAGGTGCACGCATGTTGGTTTTCGAGTCGGGTATTTTTGAAGGAGGAATAAGTGGAGGATGTTTGGAGGGCGATGCCTTACAACGCTCTCAGATTGCTATTCTAAAACAAGAACCCTCTATTGTTACCTACGATACCTCTAAAGATGATGAAAATCAGATTGGAGTGGGGTTAGGGTGTAATGGAATTATTGATGTTTTAATTTCTCCGATTTCAGAGCATACCAATGTAATTTCAATTTTAGAAAAGTGTATTGCCAAAAGAAAGGCACACATTATTGCAACAGTAACTGCTATAGATGGAACTGCAAATGGGATACGCCTTGGAACCATGTGCTACTATGATACGGAATTAGAAAAATTGGAAAATTGTGAACATCAAGGTTTTCAGGATTTCATAAAAAGTAAGGTGCTGGTTATTCTGGAACGCAAACGTTCTGCGATCTATACCTACCAGGAACAAGGGGTTACGATTCAAGTTTTAATTGAATTAATTCCTCCACAATTTCACCTAGCCATTTATGGAGATAATTATGATGTATACCCGATGTTGGCTTTGGCTCAGGTATTAGATTGGGAAGTTAGCGTTATTGGAAACCTCCAAAAATTAAAAAAGGAAAAACTACGATTGGTAAAGGGACTCTATCTTAAGGATGGGGATAAACGCCCGCTTCTGGACGAGAGAACTGCAGTAGTACTAATGGCGCACGATTTTAAAACAGATGTCTTTCATTTGAAACAGGTACTGCAAAGTAAAGCGCCTTATATTGCATCATTAGGGCCGCGGAAGCGTTATTTAAAAATAGTGGATGCGCTAAAGAAAGAGGGCATACAACTAAATGCTGAAGATGAAAATCGAATTTTTGCGCCCTGCGGTTTAGAAATCGGCGCAAATACTCCTGAGGAAATTGCCACCAGTATCTTTTCTGAAATCTTGAGTGTATTTTCTGGAAATACAGGAGGTATGTTGCGAAAGAAAGAAGGGCCAATTCATAGGCGGAATTAAAAATGAGTTATGACTACAAATACTATTGGCACCTATATAATATGTTTAATAGGTATTTAATTTAAAAATAAGTGGAAAATATCCTAAATGAACCAATACTAACTTATTTAACCGAAAAATCAAAAAGTTTCGGAGGGAATAAACTGGCTGCTAAATTTAGAAAAAAATTCCCCCTAGAGATTGAAAAAGTAATAGCTGATAGAAATAGATTTAAAGTTGTTGGTTCTCCTGGAAAGGGTAATTGGACAGAATGCCCTTGGATTGCTATTTTAGACCTTTTAGTAACTAATAGTCCTCAAAAAGGATATTACCCTGTATTAATATATAAATCTGATATGTCAGGAGTTTATTTGTCTTTAAATCAAGGAGTAACTGATGTAATAGAGAACTATAAAAAAGAAGCTATTTCCGTATTGAAGTTAAGAGCTCAAGATTTTAGAGCAAAAATTGAATATAATTCGCAAAACTATTTATTAAATATAGATCTAAGATCTAAGACTAGAAATGCAAAACATTATGAAGCTGGAAATATATTAGCTAAATATTATCCCAAGGAAAATTTACCAAATGAATCGCGATTAAGAAATGACTTGACCGAAATTTTAGATTTGTATGAGAATCTTGCATATTTTGACAATTCTTCCAGTGATGAATTAGTTGCACATGGAATTGAGAGAAAACAGATTCGATTACATCGAAGAATTGAAAGAAATACTGCGTTATCAAAAAAAGTTAAAAAGATAAAAGGTTATCGCTGCGAAACTTGTGAAATAAAATTTACGGATATCTACGGGGATATAGGAAAGAATTTTATTGAAGTACATCACTTAAATCCTATTTCTGAGCTTGGTGTCGGAAGTTTTAAAGTTGATCTAGTAAATGATTTTGCTGTGCTTTGTAGTAATTGTCATAGTATGATCCATAAACTAGATGATGTTGGCGATCTAAATGAACTAAAGAGAATTATAAAAAAGATATAATTAATTTCTATTTCAGATAGTTTTATCCTCATGTTAATTCTCTGCACGCATTTCCCAAAGAATATTCGCTTCTCGCAGTTTGGACACCTCTTTTGTAATTAATGCAAGCGCAAGGTCTATTTCTTCTGTAGTAGTAGTCCTTCCTATTCCTATCCGGAGTGATGCATAAGCTAGGCTTCGATCTATGCCCATAGCCAGTAATACATGCGAAGGTTCTACTGCTGCGGAGTTGCAAGCGGAGCCATTCGATACAGCAATGCGGGTTCCCAAAGCTCTTAATAAATTTTCACCATCCACGTAGGCAAACGAAAGATTGATCGTTCCTGGAAGTCGAAATGGAGTAGTGCTATTTGAAAATGTATGTGATATGGCCAGCAATTCTTTTTCAAGTCGATCTCTCAATTCCTGAATCTTGCGATTTATATGTGGGAGTTCTTCATTTGCTAATGTAATAGCCTTAGCCATTCCAATAATTCCCGGGGTATTGTAGGTGCCACCCCGCATTCCTCGTTGTTGCCCTCCTCCCTGAATAAAGCTGGGAAAAAGCGAATGGTACTTTTCCTTGATGTAGGTAAATCCAATCCCTTTAGGGCCGTAAATTTTATGCCCTGAGAAACAAGCAAAATCCACATGTTCAAAAAAATCATCTAGTGCTATTTTCCCCAAAGCCTGCGTTGCATCGGAAAAAAATAAACACTCCTGTTCCTGCACTAGCTGCGCAATGGCTTCAATAGGCTGAATAATACCTGTTTCATTGTTCGCATACATGATCGCTACAAGAATCGTTTTCGAATTAAGTGATTGGGATAATTGATCTAAATCTATCCTTCCATCGGGCAATACATCCAAATAGGTAACAATAGCGCCTTCTTTTTCCAAAAACTTACAGGTATCCAAAACTGCTTTATGTTCAGTTTTACAGGTAATAATGTGATTGCCTTTTGTCTTTAACATGGCGTACACTCCCTTTAAAACCATATTTATACTCTCTGTAGCTCCTGAAGTATATATGATTTCCTTTGTAGCAATTTTTAAAGTTTGTGCAATCTCTTCCGATGCCATTTGTATGACATCTCTTGTCAACCATCCATACGAATGATGCTCACTTGAAGGGTTTCCAAAGGTATCTGTAAAATAGGGAAGCATAGTTGATACCACCTCTGGATGGCAAGGTGTGGTTGCATTATGATCTAGGTAAATAGGAACATCCATTCTAATCAATAAAAATTAAGGAATTCTAAATTTAGGAAGATCTAGAGAATTGATGCAAAAAAGTCACAGAAATTTAACTTTAAAATATATCGAACAAAGAGATTTCATTAACAATATCTTAAAATAGCAACAGTATAACTGTCATTCCTGCACATTTTAAAGGGATATATTCACAAATCAAAAAAGAAATCAATATATTTAAAGGATGATTTAGTTCACATACAAATTCCGCAATTAACTTTTTAATTCCATATTCATGATCCCATCAGGTTTTACGTACCATAAGGCGACAACGCTAGAAGCAGCTTTTGCCTTATCACAAGAACTTGGGGATGAGGCAAAATACATGTCTGGAGGCCATAGCCTTCTACCCATGATGAAACTTCGTTTTGCCACCCCCGAGCACATTATCGATATTAGTAAAATAGCAGGGCTGTCTTATATTAAAGAAGACAACGGCATGCTGAAAATTGGTGCCTTGACGACACAGGCAGAGCTTGAACATTCTGAATTGTGTAAAGAAAAGTATCCCATTTTTGGCGATGCTACCAAGTTAATCGCAGATCCTTCGGTTCGAAATGTAGGCACCATCGGTGGCAATATTGCGCACGGGGATGCAGCGAATGATCATCCGGCATTAATGCTTGCGATGAATGCAATTATTATTGCAGAAGGTCCAGATGGAAAACGGGAAATTCCGATTACAGAATTTTTTCACGGTTTTTATATGACCGCTTTGGAGCCTTCTGAAATTTTGGTAGAAATCCAAATACCTGCCGCTAAAACGGGAAGTGGAGGGGCTTACCATAAAATTGAGCGAAAAGTAGGCGATTATGCCACAGCTGGAGTTGCCGTATATCTTGAACTGGATGATAATGGGATTTGCACTAAGGCAGGCGTTGCACTTACCAATTTAAGTGCAGTACCGCTAAAACTAACAAGAGCTGAAGAAATTCTTGTTGGAAATACGATTACGGAAGCACTTATGGATCAGGTAGCGGAGATTGCTAGTGAGGATTGCGAACCTGAATCGGATTTAAGAGGATCTGAAGCTTATAAAAGAGCAGTAACTAAAACAATAACCAAGCAGATGCTTCAACGAGCTTTGGAGCGCGCGCAATAATAACTACGCAAAAATGAAACACGAAATAACAGTAAAAATAAATGGCGAAAGTGTAACTGCGGAGGTAGATTCTAGATTGCTTTTGGTTCATTTTATTAGAGAAAATTTAGATTTAACAGGAACGCATATTGGTTGCGATACATCCAATTGTGGCGCCTGTACGATATTATTAGATGGTAAATCGATTAAATCTTGTACCTATCTTGCCGTTAGGGCTGATGGAAGTGAAATTACTACTATTGAAGGAGTAGCTGCGGATGGTACAAATCACCCTTTACAACAAGCCTTTCATGACCAACATGGACTACATTGTGGTTTTTGTACTCCCGGGATGATTATGCGATCTATGGATTTGTTGAAAAACAATCCCAATCCTACTGAAGAAGAAATACGATGGGGTATTTCGGGCAACCTCTGTCGGTGTACAGGGTACAACAATATCGTAAAAGCCGTGCAACAAGCGGCAGATGAACTTCAAAAAGAATCGGTTTAATCGCTAAGAAAAAGTAATCACTATGTTTAAATGTAAAACATCACCTGAAGTTGGCGGTATGGGCCACTCGGTAAAAAGAAAAGAAGACGCCCGATTTTTGCACGGAAAAGGAAATTATGTAGATGATGTAAAGCTACCAGGAATGCTCACCATGGTTATGGTGCGGAGTCCTTATGCTTATGCAAAAATTAAAAGCATTAATAAAGAAAAAGCACTCGCGATCCCTGGAGTACTGGCAGTTATCACAGGAGAAGATTTGGCGCAATACAACCTGCATTGGATGCCGACTTTACTATCAGATTCTCAGATGGTACTACCTACTGATACGGTAATGCACCAATCTCAGGAAGTTGCAGCAGTTATTGCTACCGATCGTTATATTGCCGTTGATGGTGCCGAAGCAGTAGAGGTGGATTATGAAGTTATGGATCCCATTGTAGATCCATTTACGGCTTTAAATGATGATGCACCCCTATTACGTCCGGATAAAGAAGGACAAAAAGACAATCACATCTATCACTGGGAGCGGGGAGACCGGGCTAAAACAGATGAAGTAATTGCCAAAGCCGATGTGGTGGTAAAGGAACGCATTTATTTACCACGGATTCATGTAGCTTCTATAGAAACCTGTGGTTGTGTTGCAGCTTATGATAAGGACACGCAAAAGCTAACGGTTTATTTAACAACACAAGCACCTCACGCTATACGCACGGTAGTTGCTCTTGTTGCTGGACATGTAGGGCTTTCCGAAGAAAAAATACGTGTGATTTCACCAGATATTGGTGGTGGTTTTGGAGGTAAGGTACCTGTGTATCCTGCCTATGTTGTTGCCATTGCAGCTTCCTTTTTGATTGGAAAACCTGTAAAATGGATCGAAGATCGTTCGGAAAACTTAGTAAATGGTTTTGCGAGAGATTATCATATGGATTGTGAACTTGCGGCAACTAAAGAAGGAAAAATACAAGCCTTTAAAGTAAAAACTTTAGCGGATCATGGTTATACCGATTCCTCTGCAAACCCATCGAAGTACCCTACAGGAATGTTTTCCATTTGTACGGGTTCTTATGATTACGAACATGCTTTTGCGGAATTGGATGCAGTTTATACCAATAAAGCTCCAGGAGGTGTGGCATATCGTTGTTCCTTTAGAGTAACAGAAGCGGTACACGCTATTGAACGTATGGTAGATAAACTAGCTGCGGAAATTGGTAAAGACCCTGCGGAATTGCGCATGGAAAACTTTATCAAGAAAGAACAGTTTCCGTATGCTTCTCCCTTAGGATGGAGTTATGATAGTGGTGATTATCATGCTACCTTAGAAAAAGCAATGGATATGGTAGGCTATGCTGATTATAAAAAGGAACAAGCAGAAAAACGAAAGGAAGGAAAATTAATGGGAATTGGTATTTGTACTTTCACTGAAGTGGTTGGTGCAGGTCCCTCCAAAGATTTTGATATCCTGGGTATTGCAATGTTTGATAGTGCTGAAATTCGAGTGCATCCCACGGGAAAAGCACTGGCACGTTTCGGAACTAAATCGCAGGGGCAGGGACATGAAACAACCTATGCTCAAATATTGGCAGAAGAACTTGGAATCCCTTATACCGATATTGAAATTGATGAAGGAGATACCGATACTGCTCCCTATGGTTTAGGTACATATGCAAGTCGAAGTACGCCCACGGCTGGTGCTGCTGCAGCAATAGCAGCGCGTAAACTGCGTGATAAGGGGAAGAAAATTGCGGCGCATTTATTAGAAGTTAGTGAAGAAGATATTGAATGGGAAGTTGGGAAGTATTTTGTAAAAGGAGCCCCTGAAAAATCAAAAACAATTCAGGATGTCGCTTTTGCAGCGTATACCAATATCCCTCCTGGGATGGAACCCGGCTTTGAAACAACACATTATTACGATCCACCAAATTTAACCTTTCCCAATGGAGCGTACATTTGTGTAGTAGAAGTAGATGAAGAAACAGGAGCTATAGATGTAAAAAGATTTGTGGCCATTGATGACTGTGGTAATATTATTAACCCTATGATTGTTGAAGGTCAGGTACATGGAGGACTTACACAAGGTATCGCGCCTGCAATGTATGAAGGCATTGAGTATGATACGGAAGGTAATGTCCTTAACGGTACATTAATGGATTATTTAGTTCCTACTGCAGTTGAATCTCCACATTGGGAGACGGGGCATACCATTACTCCATCGCCACATCATCCATTAGGAGCAAAAGGAGTGGCAGAATCGCCAACAGTAGGTGCGCCACCTGCTATTGCTAATGCAATTATCGATGCGTTGGCACCACTTGGGATTAAACACTTAGATATTCCAATCACTCCTGCAAAGGTGTGGGAAGCTATACAGGCGCATAAGTAAACACATGAATTAATAGAAAATCCTTAAGGGTAACAGGAGATGTTCGTTATTTGGCGGACATCTCTTAATGGTAAAAAGAAATAGAAATGAAAACGAAATTAGAAAAATCTTTTGAGGTGCCGCAAAGTCCAAGTTTGGTCTGGGAACATCTTATAGATCCGGAAAAGGTTATGGATTGCGTGCCAGGTGTTTCCATTGATGAAAAAGTAGGGGAAAATCACTATAAAGGTAAAGTAGGTATGAAATTTGGACCAATAGGAGCCAATTACAATGCTGATATCTTTTACGATGAAGTAGATGTGGAAAATCAGAAAATTATTCTTACTGGTAATGGTGTTGACGCCAAGGGAAATGGAAATGCGGAAATGAAAATGACCATCGATATTACAGAAATTGACGATGGCGGTGCCAAAATGGATGCTATTATGGATGTTACCGTCAATGGAAAAATAGCACAGTTTGGTTCTCGATTAATAACTACAGTTTCAAATCAATTGTTCAAACAGTTTGTAGGTAACTTTTCTAAAAAATTAGCAAAGGCTGAAGCTGAAGGATAATGATGCTTAAAACATGAGCTAGGTAATTTTGATTACCTGTACTTGTGGATTATTGATTTTAAAATAAAGCTATTGAACAAAGAAATTGAAGCGCTAATTCAAAGTTTTTATGCGCATGACTATATTCTAGATGAAGCGTTAGCTACATCTGTTTTTCTCCTTCAAAATTTAGAGAAACCTATATTGTTAGAAGGTAATCCAGGGGTAGGCAAAACAATGGTTGCCAAGACACTTGCCAGTCATTTACAGACAGATCTCATCCGTTTACAATGCTATGAAGGTCTTGATGTAAATACAACTATTTACGAGTGGAATTATCAGAAACAGCTATTGCACATCAAACTTTTTGAACAAGAAAAGGATCGAAAAAAATTAGGAGATCAGATTTTTGGAATGGACTATATCCTTAAACGTCCGCTGTTACAATCCATTAGCGCAAAAAAACCTGCCGTATTACTTATTGATGAAATCGATCGTGCTGACGAAGAGTTCGAAGCTTATCTATTGGAATTGTTGTCAGATTTTCAAATCAGTATCCCAGAATTAGGAACCATCAAGGCCGTGTCTAAACCTCTGGTGATATTAACATCAAACAGAACACGGGAGCTTAGTGATGCCTTGCGCCGACGATGTCTTTACCATTGGGTGGATTTTCCAAGTAAGGAGAAGGAAATTGATATTATACATAAAAAAATACCAGATATTGATGAAGAATTAGCTCGTCAGGTGGTAACCTTTATTCATAACTTAAGAAAATCAAGTTTGCATAAACCCCCAGGAATTGCAGAATCATTAGATTGGGCAAAGACGCTGGTACTGCTTAATGCCAAAAATATAACGGACGAAATGGTAAAGAATACAGTCGGAAGTGTACTAAAACATCAAGATGATATTAATTTCGTGCGGAATAAGACGGTTCAAGAGTTTTTGAATCCTGTAGAATAAGCGATTACAATTTTAAATTTAATACACCGTGGTTGCTGTAGACAAGACATTTAAAGAACGCCTGTTAGACTTTACATTTCACTGTAGAGAAAGACAATTTGTGGTGAGTCCGCAGCAAACGGAAGAAGCATTTGAAATATCACGCAAGGGGTATTTGTTGGACCGAAAGATGTTTCAATATAGCTTAAAGGCAATCTACTGTAAACGAAAAGAACAATTTGATCGTTTTGATGAATTGTTTGATCGTTTTTGGAGTCGTTACTACGAAGAGAAACTGGAACCGCGAAAATTTCGAAGCAAACCGAAAGCGCAAAAACCTGAAGCCGCCTCTATAATTTTTTTAGGTGCTAAATTTCCGAAACCTCAACAAGAAAAAAAAGAGGAAGCAAAACAAACAAAGGGCGCTAATGCTACCACTCGTTTGCGATATACGGACTTTTCTAAAATTGAAGTAGCCGATAAAGAGCAACTGGAAGAATTGGCAGAAGCATTGTTCCATCAAATGAGTATGCGTTTTAAACGAAGGTTAGAAAATGCAAATAGAGGAAGTATTGCGATACAGCGTACTATTCGCAATAGCCTTTCCAAGGGTGGATGGATGCTAGATTTAGCGCATAAAAGAAAACGTAAGGAAAAACGTAAAATCGTTTTTCTTCTGGATGTGAGCGGCTCTATGGATACCTATAGTTTTTATTTGTTAAAATATATTCTAGTACTAAAGAAGTATTTTAAAAGTTTGGAGTTTTTCACTTTTAGTACCCATCTTACTCATATTACCCCAATGCTACGACATAACAATGAAGCTGAAATTCTCAAACAAATAGGATCTGGGGTAAGCTCTTGGTCTAGCGGTACTAAAATAGGATCATCTTTGGGTACATTTCTTGCAGAATATGGAAATAAATTTCTGAGTCAAAAACATATTGTTGTAGTTTTAAGTGATGGTTTAGAAACAGGAAATGTTACGGAATTAAGGGAAGCTGTGCGCACGATTCGCAGAAAATGTAAAACCTTGGTGTGGCTAAACCCGCTAAAGGGAATGAAAGATTACCAACCTATACAGAAAGGGATGGTAAATGTAATGCCACATTTGGATGCTTTTGAATCGGCACATAATCTGGATAGCTTATTAAAATTAGAAAAATTATTGATGGATGTTTAACGAACTTGCCTTAAAAATAGAAGAACACCTTGCTAAAGGATCAAATTTTGCAATAGCTCAGGTAATAGATCGCATAGCACCTAGCTCTGGAAAAGTAGGAGATAAGGCTATTATTTTAGATACTGGAGAACTTATAGGTTGGATTGGTGGTGGATGCGTGAGAGGAATCGTCATTAAGGAAGCTATAACTGTAATAAAAACTAAACGTTATCGCAGGATCCGAATTTCACCAGAAGGCGGAACACGCGAAACACCAACATATAAAGAATACGTTATGTCTTGTCAAAGTAGAGGTACCCTAGAGGTTTTAATTGAGCCTGTTATTGCACAACCAGAATTAATTGTTGTGGGAAAATCTAATATTGCTCGTAAGTTGTCAACTTTGGGAACTGCAGCCGATTTTAGAGTATCTGTATTGGCAAATAATATGGATCCCCAGATGTTTCCAACGGCGCATCACGTAAGTGAAAAGGTCGAATTTGAAGGGTTTAAAAACCTAAGTAATACCTGTATTATTGTTACAACGCAAGGGGAAAATGATGAACTGTCAGTTAAAAAAGCACTGCAAACGACGGCAAAATATGTAGGATTTGTAGCTAGTGCCAAAAAAGCAGAAGACATTAAAGTTTATTTAAATAAAGAAGGAATTTCCAAATCAAGAATCGATGCACTACGGAGCCCTGTAGGTTTGGATATTAATGCAAAATTGGCAGGGGAGGTAGCTATTAGCATTCTGGCAGAGGTTGTTAATTACTTCCGAAATGGAAATACTGAGGAATCAGTGCCTATATCGGAGAGTAAAGAACCCACTGCTAAAGCAGAAATTTCTGCTGCGGACTTAAAGTTTGCAGAAGAGTTTTATATCAATCCAGTGTGTAACGTTCCGGTATCTAAAAGTAATCCGAAACATATTGTGGAATTTGAAGGTGAACAAGTATATTTTTGTTGCGATGGGTGCAAAGTTAGTTTTGAAAAGAACCCACACCAGTATATGAATAAGACTTCGTAGTTCTAATGACAAGACCAAGTGCCAATATCGCCCTTGTAATTCTCGCAGCAGGAGCTTCTCGAAGAATGGGAAAAACTACAAAGCAGTTACTGCAATGGAAAAACACCACTTTATTGGGAAACGCGATTGCAGTTGCAGAAAAATCTAATACAAAAAACGTTGTTGTAGTATTGGGAGCGGATGCGGAACGCATTAAAAGCACTATTACAAGCACTAGAAGTACGATTGCAATAAATGAGGACTGGGTTTCGGGTTTAGGAACTTCTATTGCTTGTGGTATCCAGGAATTGAATACAACTATGGGCGACTGCGATGGAGTATTGCTTATGTTGGCAGATCAACCTTTTATCGACGTTGATTACCTTAACCTGCTAATACAAGGTTTTAGTGTAAGTAATAAAAAGATTATAGCCACCAATTATAACGGTAAAGCTGGTGTTCCTGCTATTTTGGATAAATCCTATTTCCCTGAATTATTAGAGCTTAAGGGAGATAATGGTGCTAAAATGATTCTTAGAAGCGCCGGTAAAGATATCGAAATGCTAGACCCGAAGAACAAAACCTTTGATATTGATACTTTGGCTGATTATACAAAATCGCAAGTAAGAGATCATTAAAAATTAAAAGAAATCATAATTCGCTTTTGATTTGACTTTTTTTTCTTTAATTCTGCATAAACATTCTATTTAATTATTCATGAATTTATTAAAATTAACAACTTTTCTTATTTGTATTTGCTTAACCACAATGCTAAAAGCACAGCAAATGGGGTTTGAAGAGTATAACCCTATTTCTACTTTGGTGGTAGAAGGAGAGGAAGTAAAAAAGGCAAAATTCCCATTTATTGATGTACATAGTCATCAGTTTCGCATGGCTACACAGGACCTTTCTGAACTTATTGCAGCTATGGATGCTATGAATATGGGAGTAATGGTGAATTTAAGTGGAGGTTCTGGTGATAATATAAAATTGGCAATAAAAAATATAAAGGAAAACTACCCAAATAGATTTGTAGTTTTTGCCAATGTGAACTTTGATGGTATAGATACTCCAGGTTGGACGGAAAATGCAGTTGCGAGACTGGAGGAAGATGTGAAAAATGGGGCAAAAGGACTAAAAATATATAAAAGTTTAGGTTTAAGAGCCAAAGATTCTAATGGTGAATTTATAGCTGTGGATGATGAGCGTATCGATCCTATTTGGGCTAAATGTGGAGCATTGGGAATTCCTGTACTGATCCATACTGCAGACCCTAAGTCTTTTTGGGATCCCTTTGATAGTAAAAATGAACGATGGTTAGAATTGAAAACAAGACCTGGAAGAAAACGTTCTGCAGTAGATCCGGCGCCTTGGGAAGAATTGATACAACAACAACACAATGTTTTTAAAAAACATCCAAATACTAAGTTTATTAATGCACATATGGGTTGGCATGCTAATAATTTAGGTAAACTAGGAGAATTTCTAGATGCTATGCCCAATATGTATGTGGGTATTGGAGCCGTTATTGCCGAATTGGGAAGACAGCCCCGAAATGCGAAAGCATTTTTTATTAAATACCAAGACCGTATTTTATTTGGAAAAGACAGTTGGAAACCAGAAGAATTTCCTACTTATTTCAGAGTATTAGAGAGTGATGATGAGTACTTTCCGTATTACAAAAAATACCACGCTTTTTGGGCCATGTATGGCTTAGATTTACCAGATGAAGTACTTAAAAAAGTGTATGCAGGAAACGCTGTAAAGTTAATACCAGGATTAGATCAAAGCTTGTTTGATTAATCACAAATTAATCAGAGTATATCTCAAAATACCGTTTTGAGATATACTCCAATCTAATTGAAAGTTTCTGTTTTTTAAGTTTAGCGAATAATTTAAAAATAGCTATGATGAAAAATAATAGAAACTATGTGTTTTTTGTATTCTTTGTATGTTCCTTTTCTTTTTTTATTTCTTGTTCAAGTAGTGAAGAAGGAGTGGAAATTCCACCTGCAACAAATCCAGTAGATTTGATGGCAATTCCAGGACGCTATGTTGGCAGTTTTGATAACATCACCTTTAGTAGTCAGGGACCGCTTTCAATGATTGTTCGAGAAATTACTACAACAACTTTTGAAGTTAGACTTTATGAGACTAGAAATTTTGTTCCTATGTTTAATGCTGATGGTGTTACTCCCGAAGCATTGGGTACAATAACAGTTGAGGGGATAGAAGCTAGTATTGATTTAGACCTTCGTACCGATAGTCCTAACTGTTTTGGTGATTATATTGGGGATGGCTCTAGGAGTGCAAGTGGAATCTTCGTATTTGGAATGACTCAAACCGAAGAGTGCAACGGCGAAGAGTTCTTTTCGATATCTGAATGGACATTTGAAAAAACTAGTAATGATACCTCTCTTCCATAAAGGAATTCTGACATTAGAAAACAACATTGTTTATAAAGGTATTGGAACTCAGTTTTTGTTAGTACCGCCACTGTTCTTTTCTACTTTTAACTATGGTCAAATCGCTGAACGTATAGATCGTTTGGCGATTTGGCATACTACAAAGGTTTTAATGGAAATATATTGTATTCTAGAAACGATAGTATCATATTTAAAGGGAGTTATGGCTTTGTAAATTATGCTTCTGCTCAAAAACTTAATGATAATACCATTTTTGAATGAGCATCATGCTCTAAGCAATTTACAGCTGTTGCAATAATGCAATTGATAAAACAATATTTGTTAAAAATTGATACTAGAGTGGTTGATGTAATTAAGAACTTTCCCTATCCAGATATTACAGTGAAACATTTACTTAAATATCAATCAAGTTTGGTAAATTATCAACAAATCCTATCAGATAAAATAATGGAATCGCATCTAATACAATATCATTGATTAGGAGTTCTTTTTTTCTGATATTCACTTGGAGTCATTCCTTCTATTTGTTTAAAAACTCTAAAGAAAGTAGCGTTGGACTGAAATCCAACCATAGAAGAAATACCAATAAAACTATAAGATCTGTAGGAATCTTGTTCCAGAAGATTTTTAAATTCATCAACACGTAATTGATTTATAAACTCCTTGAAATTAAGTCCAAATTCCTGTTTTAAATAGTAGCGCAAAACGTTTTTTGAAATTTGTAGTTTTTTTGCCACGGTGTCTACAGATAAAGTAGGGTCTTTAAAAATTTTATCTTCATAAAAATACTGATTTAGTAGTGCTGTTATATGTGAATTATTTCCAATTCTAACTGGATCCAGCACAAGCTTGCTACGTACAAAGTAAGATTTAAATCGAAGTGATTCTGTAAGAGTGAAAAAGATCAAATATGTATCCATTATAATGGCAAGAGGGCTAAAAAAATAGCGCCAATTAAATAAAAATCTATTACCCCAAAATTCTGAAGGAATAAACATTGATGCCGTTCCATAGGTGCTTTTAATAAAAAAATAGGTTAGTAACCCGTACAAAAAAAGTTGGTATCGTTTTTTTATATCTGGATGCAGATAGTTTTTGAGTTGATTTTTGAATGAATAAATTCCTAAGCCGAAATAAAACAATAGCATAATCCATTGAAGCAACGAAATATATGTGACAAGATTCACATAATGAATGGCATAAAATTCTTTAAAACCAAACTTAATAATCAAGTAAATTAAATGAATTGATGCTGGTAGGATCAGATGCTTTATTAAAGTAAGTTTGGAATTTTGCTTTTTGTAAGCCAAGCTCACATACAAATAAATAAGTGGACCAAAAAAGATTTCCTTCCCAGCTCCAATAAAAAGCGAGAGTATAAAATGTTGTTTTACGTAATGCCAAAAAAGTGTGTTAAAAAAAACCACTCCAATTAGAAAGCATAACACGCCTAGTAAAACCGCTCGACGTTTTCTACTATAAAACTTTACAAACGCTAATAAAACAAGTTGTAGACTTATGCAAAGGAGAATACCGTTATAAAGTTGATCTGGAAAATTTTCATTCATAATCTAAAAAAGTCTTTTGTATTTAAAGCAAACACAAATTATAAAATAAAAAATAAGTTACTAGGGTTATGGTTTATTTGTTCATATCATTTTATTGCTAAAAGATAAGAGTTAAGTTGTTTTCTTGTTATTTTTGGAAAAATCATCTTTTATGAAATTTCTAAGATTTTTATTTTTGGTATTAATGCTCACTGGGTGTAAAAGTGAACCCGTAGAACCGGTAATTGTAGATTTCTATTCTTCAGATCTTTTTAAAGAAATACAACTGCAGTCTATTTTTGAAGATTCTAAAGCTGTGGTTGATTTAATACCCAATGAATCCTACGAAAACTTAATCGCTCGCTACATGTTAGAAAAAGAGGCGGCTGATTTTGATCTTAGCACCTTTGTGAAATCTAATTTTACGTTACCCGTGGCGGCAGATCAGGTTTTTGTATCCGATACTACCCGAACAATGTACGAGCATATAAGTAGCATGTGGCCTGCATTAACCAGAGGTCCAGACGAGGTTATTCCGTATTCTTCAAGAATTAATTTACCCAAATCATATGTAGTGCCTGGAGGAAGGTTCCAGGAGATTTACTATTGGGATAGTTATTTTACAATGGAAGGACTCCTAGTAGATGATCAAGATGCACTAGCTAGAGATATGGTAGAAAATTTCAGTTATTTAATAGATACTATTGGGCACATTCCTAATGGTACTCGAAACTATTATCTGTCTCGTTCCCAACCACCATTTTTTACGTTGATGGTGAATGCCGTCTCCGGATATAATGAGGTGTTGTGGCTCAAATATTTACCTTCAATACAAAAAGAGTATGATTTTTGGATGGAGGGAGCTTCTGAATTGAACACGGTTAATACAGCAAAAAATCATGTTATTAAAATAAACGAGGGTTTGGTACTTAACCGTTATTGGGACCAAAGGAATGACCCTCGACAAGAATCGTATAAGGAAGACTTTGAATTAGCTAAGGAGCTTTCTTCTTCAGAAGAAAAAGAAGAACTTTATGCAAACCTTAGAGCTGGTGCAGCTTCGGGATGGGATTTTAGTACCAGATGGTATTCTAGAGATGGTGACTTTAGTTCAACAAGAACAAAAGATTTGGCTGCGATAGATTTGAATTGTTTGCTGTATTTTATGGAGATTTCCTTAGCCAAAGGATATGAAATGCAGAAAGACTTGACAAATAAGGATTACTATAAACGAAAAGCTACATTACGAAAAGAGGCTATACAATCGTATTTCTGGGACGAGGAACAGCAATTTTTTATGGATTATGATTTCACCGCAAAGCAAACCACGAATGAATTGACATTAGCTGCTGCTTTTCCATTATTTTTTGAAGTTGCTTCGGATGATCAAGCGAAAGCAGTAAAGGAAAAATTAATGTCTCTTTTTCTAAAAGATGGAGGTCTTGTGACGACCTTAAAACATTCCGGACAGCAGTGGGATGCACCAAATGGATGGGCGCCATTGCAATGGATAGCGGTAAGAGGATTTTTGAATTACGGATATAAAGATGAAGCTAAAACCATTATGAAACGCTGGTTAGCGCTTAATGAACGGGTTTATAAAAATACAGGAAAGATGGTGGAAAAATATAATGTGGAAGATACAACCTTGCTTTCCGGAGGAGGAGAATATGAAACACAAGATGGTTTTGGATGGACAAATGGAGTAGCATTAGGATTTAAAAAAATTCTAGAAGATTTGGAATAGTAGACAGTAAAGGGAATAAGTAATAACTTATACCTTATGGAGTTTCAGACACGCTGAGACGCCCATACCATGTTGCGATAGTATTTTCGGCAGGTTTGTATTGCGGTGTGAAATCTAAATTTCTGGAAGCATTTTGCCTAACATTTCTTGTTTCCCATTGCCAGATATAAGCTCCTGCAAACCAATCTTTCTGCCACAAGAGTTGAAATAGGGCTTCATATGCTAACTGCTGTGTTTTATCTGATTTTTTACGATATAGAATACTAAAAGTGTTGTCCCATTTCCAAGGCTTTATAGTTGCCGATGCTTCACTTTTATAACCCACTTCCGTAAATAAAATAGGGCGATTATGGGTTAGCGTAAGCCGTTCTAGTTTTTCTAGATGTCTTTTCCATCCCTGCTTTATATCCTTGATATTTGGATTTGCATTTTTAGTTAACGGAAAGTATGCTTGAATGCCAATATAGTCCATTTGCTCCCAGAAAGGTACCATGTCATATTCTCCATCCCAATTGGCAGCATAAGTAAGTTCTCCAGAATATATTGATTTTACCTCCTGAATTAAGCCAATCCATTTTTCAGGAACTTTTGTTAACGTAGATTTCAACTCTGTGCCTACGCAAAACAATTCTACCTTGGTTAGTTGTGCCATTTGTGCATAATGAAGCATATTTTTTCGATATCCTTCAAACCATATATTCCATTCTTCAGCTGTTGCTAGTTTTATATTTGCACGCCAGCCTTCACCTGTCCATAAATGGGGTTTTAGTTGCACGCGAATACCTTTAGTGTGCATTTCCTGAATGCTTTGGATATAAATTGAATCCTGTCTAGTCCATTCACCAATTTGTAGGGGAGTATTCATCTCTGGAGCCGTGCTGCTTGCCTGATTAAAAAGGGGAGTTATGGCCACCCATTCTACGTTGTTTCGCAATAAATTAGAGAGTGCTTTTTGATTGGATTTCTTCCATCCTTTGACACTCATCCCTCGATGTTTTCCATCTACCGAAAAGTGATCGTTTGAAACACCAGTGGTGTTTTCTACGGTAGTATTCCAATGGTAATCAAAGCTCTCATAGCTATTGGCAAATGCAATAAGATGATATACTGCAAGAATCACCACAATAGGCAATACCAATTTTAACCCAAACATTTTTAGGAATTGCTTCCCACCTTTCTTTTTATACACCTTAATAAAATATTGCACGTAAGCCGCAATAATTAAAAGAAATGCAAAAAAGAAGTGTGCAAAAATTAGGAATCCTTTTTTGACAGCGATATCCAGAAAGAAGCGGAAAGATGCTTGAAGGGTTTTGGTATCATCACCTACCATTAGTACGATAAGAAAGGCAAGTAAAATCCAACTAAAAATATATAGAAGGCTTAATTTTAGAAGAACTCTTTTAATGCGACGTATCATAGAATAAATGCAAGTTATAGATAAGAGGGGAAAGGCTTAAAAATGTTACAGATTCGTAATAAATTTATTTGGATAAAAACGCTTTATAAAGTTGCCTGGTAATTTTTACTAAAATTTTGGTAAAAAGGGATAAAGACTTTTCGTTTAAACTACCTTTGTTTTATGTCCAAATCATTACTATTCATTCCTGATATTTCCGGATTCACCAAATTTGTTCAAACTACTGAAGCAGAACATAGTCAGCACGTAATTGCAGAGTTATTGGAAGTATTGATAAGTGCTAATACTCTTGATTTAGAACTTGCGGAGATAGAGGGAGATGCTTTGTTTTTTTACTTAGAAGAAATTATCCCCTCTCAGGAAAAGTTGTTGGCACAAATTGAAACGATGTTTACGGCTTTTTATAGTCATTTAAAACTACTGGAAAAAAATAGAATATGTCCCTGCAATGCCTGCGCAACGGCGCCTAATTTGCAATTAAAAATCGTTGCCCATACTGGAGAACTTCAATTTTTAGAAGTACAGCATAATAGAAAACCATTTGGACAGGAAGTTATAGAGGCACACAGGTTGCTAAAAAATTCTATTGATAGCGATAATTACGTTTTAATAAGTAAAGAACTTACACAGCTCACGGGTCTATCTGCTTACTATTACAGTAAGGTATTTCGTTTTACAGAAGGGAAGGATAGTTATGATGGAAAGGAAATACCCTATGCGTATTCTATTATTGACCCTTCTAAACTAACCTTGACGGCCTATCCTCAACCCAAAAAGGTGTCTTTTACAGATCCACCGAATTTAGTGATACAGAAAAGTTTTCCTATTGACGCTTATGAATTGCTAGAATATATTACCAATTATGGAGTTCGCGATAGGTGGGTAAAGGGTGTTGAAATTAAATATAAGGAAAATGAAGTTACGCGTATAGGTTCAGAACATGTATGTGTTATCGATGGCAAACAACTTAATTTTGTAGTAATTGCAAAAGAATCAAAACCAAACGAATTACAGTACGGCGAACTAACGACAAACCTTCCTCCGGTAGATAAACTGTATCAGTTTTTCAACATAAAATCCACATCGGACAATTCTTGTTTACTTACTGTCGAATTCTATTGGGTAGCAAAATCTCTTGTAAAAAAAGGAATGCTCTTTTTGTTTGCAAAACGGTCTTTTCGAAAAAATACCACACAGTCTTTAGAAGAACTTAAGCAACTAATTATAAATAACTAGGTTCTTTACGATTTACTATTGAGATAGTTATCTAAATTATCCAATTTAGTATCCCAGAATTTCTCATAAAATTTCATCCACTGTGTTACTACTTCTAAAGATTTTGCATTGGCATAACAATACCGTTCTCGTCCCTTACTGGATATGATTATTAAGTCAGCTTTTTCCAGTGTTTTAAGGTGTTTTGTAATCCCTTGACGGCTTATACTGAATTGATCAGCTACCTGTGTTATAGGCAATGCAGTAGCCGCCACTACCAAGACATGAAAAATTTCACGTCTAGTAGGGTCGGCAATTGCTTTAAGCACTTTGGTTATTTTATCCTGCATGTATGTTGACCATTAAATATTCAGTTAATTTTGTAATGCAGTTATTCCATCCTCCATCAAAACTGGTAAACATAGCTACGGCAGTTTCTCCAGAATAATTGCTTATTCCTGAATGTTCTAAGTAAAGTTTCGTTGTGTTTTCTGAAGTGGGTGTAAGTACCCATTTTACAATGGTTTCTGCCGGAGCATCTTTTACGATCCAACTATAGATTAGAGTATAAGGAGATGCTTCTTTAACCTCGCCAGTAATTACAGAACAATCTTCACCCTTGGAGTTAAAGGTATAATGATATCCTTTTTCTGCTTTAAAATCTGCGGGAATAAACCAGTTTGAAATTTCTTCCCCAATAGAGATGGCCTTCCAGACCTGGTCGATGGAATGATTAAAAATGTGTTCTTTGATAATGACATCTTTCATTTGATTGAATTTAAGGATTAATATGCAACTAATAGGTTGCAATATAAGTATTATTTTTAATATGCAACAAAAAGGTTGCATAAATAAAGTTTTATTAACACTATTGGAGGTATATAGTTTGTATCTTAGATACAATGGATAAATTTAATTTATATAGCACCTTAATGTTTTTGTTTATTTCATGGTCTTCCTTCGGCCAATACGTAGAAGATGATTGGGCAGAAAGAGACACTTGGATGGATGTGAATACTATTTTTGATTTGCTTCAACTAAAAGAAGGAGATCAGGTTGCCGATATTGGTTGTCATGAAGGATATCTTTCTGTTCATTTATCCAAGTATATTGGTGATAATGGCAGGGTATATGCCGTTGATGTGCGCAAAGATCGTTTAGAATCACTTGATGCCTACGCGAAAAAAAGAAAACTAAAAAATATCAAAACCATTCATGGCGATTACGATAATCCAAAACTTCCTAAGAATACCTTAGACGTGGTTATAATAATGGATACCTATCATGAAATGGAAGATTATATGGAAATTTTAAATCACGTCAGAGCAGCACTCAAAACAGGTGGAAAATTATTAATCCTCGAAAAAGTTCGGGAAAGGGTAAAAGGAAAAAGCCGATCGCAACAAACGGCGGCGCATTCGTTAGGTTTGTCATATGTAAAAAAAGAGTTGGAAGAAACCGGTTTTACCATTTCTGCAGCTATCGATTACTTTTTAGATTGGGAGGAGAATCCGCAAAAACCCACTTGGATTCTTGTGGCTACTAAATAAAAACTTATTCTACCTGAAATTCCAAATGATAGGAGGGAGCCTCTTTTTGTTTAAGTTCAGGTGTTATGGGGTTATCAAATAATCGGTCTAAATTATTACCCGCCAAATCTTCAATACGGGGATCAGCCATTATTTTATAACCACCTTTCAACCACTTTTGAGCAGGTACAAAATTCAACTGGGTTTCGCTATTAGTAAGTGACCAAACCCCTTGCAGTTGATTGCCATCAGTATCAAACAATGTAAAACGATCTAGTGTACTGCCAAAATCTAATTGTTCAGTTAGCAGAATTTGCAAGACCTGTTTACTATGTGCTTTTGGAATTCGAATGTTCCAATTTTTTAATGAGGGTTTTATCCTATCTGCTTCAATTGTTTTAAATACTTTACGATATTCAGCGTTTATTGGAATACCATTACGATCCTTTAACGTATTAGCCACAATTAAGCTGTATTGTTCTCCAGCATTAAATACACCGCCTAGAGCAGTATTTGGACCTAAACCTCTTTTTTGTCTCCCTGGTTCAACCCATAAAGTCAATAGGGTGCCACTGCTATCAATCAGTACATTTTCAAGCGGTAAAATGGTTCGTTTAAGTGTGTCTCCTGCAGCATTCACAACATGAATATGGTTGTATACTTGGGTGTCGTTAATAGGTTTTGAAAATTTAATATACCATTTGAGTAAATTTTCGGGAAGTTCCGATGCGGATGGATATATGGACTCTACTCTTAGTAAGCTCCCAGGAGTAGATTCCGTTGAGATTTCAAAATAGTCTAAATTGTCTTCATAAAACAAAGTGTACCTAGTATTAACATCTAAAGGTACTAAAGGAGTGATGGTATAGTACTTTTCAGTACTGTTTATTATTCCATAGATAGCTGTGGCAGAAGTTAGTTCATCTCTTGTGATTTGGCCGCGATATAGCTTTGGAACTCTCGAAGAAGAAGCGTCTTTTTGAACGGTGATAGTATCAGTTGTAAAAGTAAAGTCTAATTTTGTTTGAGAAAAAGAAGGTTGCACCCAGGTTAGGATGCAACCAATATAAAGTAATGCGATTTTTTTTAGCTGTAACACAAAAAACACTTTGTTATAACCACCAGTTACTTCCCAGTTTAAGTGCTAGATTACCGTTGGACTCTCTTTGAATTAAAACAAAGCCATCACCAATTTTATCCAATTGTTGTACATTAACCATAGGTAAATTCACATAATGAACTCCGGCAACTCCAGCTTTTTCAGTTACGGGTTCCGTTAGAGAACCGCTAAAGGCTTCCAAATGATCAAAGGTAACTTTCATTAGAGGTCTGTTGCTATTGGCAATTAACAGGTAACGACTTCCATCTTTTTGAACCTCAATCATATCCACTGGGGTATTCCCCGCTCCCAGTTCCGCAACAGTTCTTCCTTTATAGTGCGTTCCTGGCTTTATCTTATCCATAGGAAATAAAACCAACGGCGTACAGGTATAACCGGCAATAAGATGTGGTACTCCGTTTACTTCAGACGCGACAAAAGACTTAATAGGTGCATGTGTCTCAAATTTAGCATGAGCCGCATGGTATATTTCTAAAGATCCAAAATCTTGCTTATCGCTAAATGGAAAGCTGATAGTTCTAAAAGTAGATGCAAATTCTTGATTGCTAAGTCCCGAAACCATTAATTTTCCATTGCCATATTTCATATCAGCAACAGCCCATCTTCGCAGTTTTCTGCCGCGACGATCCTTAGCTTCTTCACTTACCGCTTCGGTTAACAAAGATTTACTATACGAAACGGTTTCTAAACTTACCGGTGAAAGTTTATCTCCATTTACTCTAAATAATAAAGGATTACCTGAACTATGATGCACAGACAAGTAAATGTTCTGATTTTCAGGATTAACAGCAAGATCCGTAATTTGGATTTGATCTGTAGCGGTTCCTAACATATCCGCGATGAGTTTATCCAAATTATTGATTCGAAGTTTTGAATTGTCCGCTTCTGGATGCGCACTTACATCGATTGCAACCAACTGCGCAGACTTACTATCACCCAAAAATAAAATACCTTCCGGTCCAAAGGTCATCGCATTGATGGAAGTAACTTCTGGGTTACCAGTAATAAAATCTTTCTTTAAAGGGGTTGTATTTGCAAATAGCACTACCGCAGATAGCAATAGTGTTGGGAGTAAAAATAATTTCTTCATAGTGATCTGTTTTTAAGATGGATAGGGGTTAAAATTACAGAAAAGCCCCCTATATATTCGTTAAAAAAATCCCAATAAATCAAAAGATCTATTGGGCATAATATCGTACTATTCTTAAAAACGTTATTCTTTTTCAAGCGCTTCCAACAACTGCTGATAATTTTCAATTTCCTGATAGAGTTTGCCTCCTAAGTTAACAACAGGTATGGTTAAAGAGTCTAAAGTTTCTGCGGGTCTTCCTAAAAATTTACTTAGTTGTGCTTTTATAGCTGTTGCCGTATCTAAAGACTGCACGCGAAACAAGTAATTGTTTAAATTTAATTTTCCAACTATACTATCACAGCTACTACAGTTCTTAGTCACATACATTGTAATATGCTTTTTAGGAACAATTTTCGGAGGAGGGATATCTAATTTTTCATACTCCTTTTTTACGGCTCGTCTTGATAAGCTATCCGTAACAAATAAACTATAATTATAATAAGGAGTCTTACCACGGACCAGAATAATTGTTTTTAAATGAACCTTAGAAGCCGCAGGGACTCTAATTAATCGAGGGGGTACTTTACTTTGTCTGATATTACTCCCTTTGATCGTAATTTTCACATCGTAGTCCGTATGCGTTTCATTGAGTGCATAAAAGGCAACACGATTGGGGAGATCTTTTTCGACAATTTTTACTTTTCCGCGTTGCGCGATGGCCAGCGAACTTGTTATATAAATAAGAATAACAATTTTTTTAAGCATCATTTTCTCTTTAGTGGAAGGGTAAGGTATAAAATAATCAATCATCTTCACAAAATTTTGCTTCAATCTCCATGATAAAATATTTTAGTATTTTTAGATAATAGACTGGCATACTATTTGTTATCTATGTTTAAAGCGATTTTGTATGAAAAAAAATATTTTAATTCTCGTGTTGTTTTGTTTTGGAATATTCGTTCAAGGGCAGTCAAAAGCGGATAAGCGACAGGTCAAGGAAGAAAAGGCAGAACAAGCTTATCAGAAGACAAAAGCACTAGTAGCGTCGGGTGCTTTTGAATTTGAAGGCGATTGGGTCTTTCCATTAGGAGGCAATAGAATAAGCCTCATTGGAAATAGTAATGGGTTAAAAATTGAAAAAGATACTGTAGACGCTTTTTTGCCTTATTTCGGCGTAGTTAGAGGGGGTGGAATTACCTATGGTGGTGACGGAGGAATACGTTTTGATGGACCTCTGAAAGATTATAAAGTAAACTTTAATGATGCTAAAAAAACCATTACGTTAGATTTTGATGCTAGAAATGATCACGAAAGCTTTAAAGTGGTTTTCAATATTACCAGAGGAGGAGGGGCCTCAGTAGTAGTAACAGGTATATATAGAAATAGTATTCGGTATTTAGGAGATATTAAACCTATTGAAGAAAAAGAAGGATAATGTCGCGTTTAATCGAACTTCATTCTGATCATTAAGGTTGATCAAAATTTTCTTCAAAAAATAGAGATTTCTTATTATCCTCATAAATTCTTACATGTGCCACTTCTCCCGCACCCAAAAATTTATAGCGTAAGCCTACGAAATTTCCAATGCTTTCATTGTATTTTTTAGAATACACAATTTTATCATCTATACGTATAGTTACCTTTTTGTTTTCTACATTAAGATTGATATCTCTATAAGTAGTAAAATCTGAACCAAGTGCTGATAAATCATGCTCTTTCCCATTTACATATACATCATTCAACATCAGCCCCAGATCGGAGGCACAACCGGGAATAGAAAAAGGAATTACAAAGGCTCCCTTCGTTCCTAAAACAAAAAGACGTAGGTATTGACAAACGGCCCATTTTTCATTATAAATGGAACGAACCCGTGTAGCCAAACTAAAATTATCGCCAGAAATATTTCCAAAATTGCCCACATAATGATAAGAGGATACTAAAGGTTGTTCCCTAGCTCGAATTTCATTAAGAATTGATTCTGGAAAAGAAAGCGATCCTTTGGTGATTTGTTGATCCAACAAATACTTAGGAAGGGGCTTATAATCTAGAGTTCCCAACCACCCTTCAGATGTAATAAAAAGATCGTGTCCTTTTATCCGCTTGCCGTCTGCCAAAAGCTTAGCTCTAAAATAACCAGGGAAGTAATAAATTCCTGTTGCCTGCTTTTGATCGGTATTGATTTTAATCGTTCTATTCGGATCCCAATATTGTTGAATATAAAGGCTATCTGTTTTCAAGGTTGATACATCAAAGTTAAATACAACAGAATTTGGAAGACCTTTTGCTATGGGATGACTGCTAAAGCTTACTTGAGAATAATCAATAGCACTTGCTGGGGAACTATTGCTTCCAATCATAGAATAAAAGGAAATAAATATTAGTGTCATTATTGCTGCAGAAGTTATAATAATGCCCAGATTAGGTGTTATTGTTCTGGCCAGCCACGATTCTTTTTTTTGCGGTATACTATTTTTAAAATCTCTCCAATTAACGAAGCCTGCGAACTGTGCAAGCGTATTTAAGGTACTAATACTAGGCGCACTTTTATAGTCTACCTTTCCCCAAACTCTTTTAAGTGTTGTAGGGCTTAATAAAACATTTGTTTTATTCTGAATACGCTCACTAAGCTCAAGAAATACGTCATTGTGCCAGGATTGAGAGGTACCCCAATCCAATTGAGCTTCAATGCGTCTCAAGCATTTTTGTACAAAATTGTAGTCTGGATATTTCTGCATCATATGCCAACAAAAATCATTAAAACTTTTTATTCGAACAACATTGAATCAATTTGAACCAACTTGTTTTTGGTTTATGGGATTGATGGATGAGCTTTGATTTCTATCAAAAAACAAAACATCATGATTAGAGCAATTTTAATTACACTATTAAGTGTTGTGAGCATTCAAAATCTGAGTGCTCAACGAACCATTCCATTAGACACCATTCATTGGCAGATAAACGCGCAAACCTATAATTTTGAAAATTATAAAGGAAAGGACGCGATATATATGCGTGGGGGGTTGGCGATTCTTAAAGATACCGAATTTCTTAATGGAACCATAGAATTTGATGTTTTCTTAACGGAACGTCAGGGGTTTCCAGGAATTCGTTTTAGAGCGGTAGATGGCGGAAATATGGAATCTTTTTATTTAAGGGCTCATTTACCTGGAAAACCAGATGCCAATCAAGCAGCGCCCGTTATTAACGGTATTACCCCTTGGCAGCTATATTTTGGACCAAAATATTCATTTCCGTATCATTATAATTACGACGCGTGGACCCATATAAAATTGATTGTGAAAGACGATAAAGCACAATTGTATTTAGACCATGCGCAGCGACCTAATTTCTCGTGGCGCTTGGTGCGTAAACCTGAAACTGGTTCAGTTGCCATTGGCGGGGGAGGACAAGCACCTATGCATTATGCAAATTTTAGAATAAATAAAGACGCACATGAAATTATTGATTTTAAAGTAACAGAAAGAACCCCAATTGAAGGGTTAATTCCGGAATGGGAGATCTCTTCAATGTTTAAAGAACAAGAGCTAAATGATATTAGTGGTCTTAAACAGTTAATTAATTCTAGAAAATGGCTAGGCAAAGTACAGGTGGAAGAGGGAACAGCAGCAAATATTGCAAGAGTTGCTAACCTACCGCAGAATAGACCCGCCAATACCGTTTTTGCTAAAATCACGATCCGCTCTGATAAAAACCAATTAAAACTTTTTGAATTTGGATACAGCGATCGAGTGGTTGCCATTTTGAATGGCCAACCAATTTATAAGGGAACCAATAATTGGCGATCTCGAGATTACCGATATTTAGGAACTGTAGGGTTGTTTGACGCTATATACTTGCCATTGAAAAAAGGAAACAATACGCTTCTATTGGCCGTTTCTGAAAATTTTGGAGGATGGTTAGTAACAGGAAAGTTTCCAAACCCTAGCGGATTAACTTTTAAATAATAAACAAAAGTTTTTTATATGTAGAACATTGTTTATCAATATTTTATAAAATAAGTGTGTGATATAATTATAAAAAGTGTAATTATGTGACACACTTTTTAACGTATAGGGTAATTGTAAAAAAAGCAGCAGCTTGATTTTGAGAAAAAACAAGGTAGAAGCCGAATTTCTTGAACAGATCACAGAAGCGCAAGGTATCATTCACAAAATTTGCAGAATGTATTGTGATGATGAAGAACACCGTAAAGATTTATTTCAGGAAATTATAATTCAACTTTGGAAATCATATGGATCTTTTAAAGGAGAAGCCAAGTTTTCTACATGGTTATATCGTGTTGCACTCAATGTGGCTATTCAAGACTTAAGAAAAACAAAAAAAGAAGGAACTCTATTTTTTCAAACCAATCAATTTATTGATAGAGAAGCGCAAATAGCAGAGGGCAATGAAGATCAAAATTTAAAGTTAATGCATAAAGCGATAGCCAATTTAAATAGAATTGAAAAGGCAATCATCATGCTTCATTTAGAAGATAAATCTAATGAGGAAATCGCAAAAATTATCGGGATTACCCAAAATTATGTGCGGGTAAAAATGAATCGAATTAAGGGGAAACTCCGAAAAACACTAACAAATTAACGATATGGAAATCCAAGAACTTAAATCCATATGGACAAAGATCGTTGATAACGAAGGTGCAAAATATCAACTGGATCAAAAGGCAATGGAACAATTGGTTACTAAAAAATCAAATTACTTGTTGGAAAGGATACAAAAAGAACTTAATCTTAAAAGATGGGCTAGTGGAATTATTGGAATTTTAACCGTCATTTTATCCTTTGTTTATCTGTTTTTAGATGAAGATCAGGATTTTATATTAAGTAGTATTATCCAAAAATGGGAAATGTTTACCATTACCTTTTTAATGGGTTTGATTATTCTTGTCTTATTTTTTAATGTTCGATCTAGTTATAAGGAAATTGGACTTCTTCAGCAATCTTCAGAGAACTTGAAAAGCACTTTAAGGCGAACAAGTACTATCTTAAAAAGAATTATGCGTTTTGGGATCTATTCGGATACTTTTGGGGGTCCCTTCTTTGCAGGATGGCTTTTATATCGTCGACTTTTTGGTGTGGAATCGTTTACCGTTGACATTAGGTGGGTTTACATTTTTATGGCAATGATAATTATTGGAATATTGACTTTTCATCTGAATAAATTTTTTAAACATAGAAAATTTGACCCTTACCTTAATTCGCTTCAAGGCTGTATTGATGATTTGGATTATATGGAGGAAGAGGTTATCGAAACAACAGATTAATTCGCTACTAATCGCTCCATAATTAAAATCAAACCAAGGTTAATACTTCTCAATAATAAAAAAAAGTATCTTTTCTGTCATATTATCAAAACACTTGTCACTAAATAAGTGTAGTGGATAACATACCTATGAAAAACAAATCGGAGTATGCCTTTGAAAAGATCTTAGAAGATAATACCGATAAAATCTATCGCATTTGTCGTATTTATGCGGTTTTACCTGTAGAACCTCAGGATCTTTTTCAAGAAGTAATATACCAAATATGGAAATCCCTCCCGGGTTTTAAGGGGAATTCTAGCATAAGTACTTGGGTGTATCGAATTGCTTTGAACGTATGTCTTCGCTCCAAATTAAAACTTGAAAGAAGTAGTACAAAAACAGTACACCTAGAATCGATACAGTTTACACCTGTTACTGAGACTAGAGATGAAACAGAAACCCTAAAGTATAAATTACTTAGAGAATGTATCTCCACGTTAAATGATAGCGATACTTCCATAGTAATTTTATACTTGGAAGAATTGCCTTATAAGGAAATCGCTGCTATAACTGGTTTAACAGAAAACCATATTGCCGTAAAAATGAAACGGATACGAAAAACGCTGTTTGCATGTATTGCTCCAAAATTAAATTGAAATGATTGAACAAGAACTTAAAGATATTTGGCGAAATTCATCCGAAACGGAAAGAATTCGTTTTGATCTATCAAAACTTTTAATAGAAATGGACCAGAAAATGAAACATATTAATAAAGCTATTTTGCGAAGAGACCGGCTGGAAATTGGAGCTGCGATATTTGCAATCTTTATGTATGGATACTTAACCTATGAGATTCCCTTTATCGTAAGTAAAATAGCAGGGATATTAGTAATAGGAGCATTGATTTATATTATATACAAACTTAGAAGTAATCGAAAAAATAAGATTGCTCCAAACGTGGTTTCCACTTTCAGGGAACAATTAATAGCTCAAAAGACATTCTTAAAAAAGCAAGCGGAAATGCTAAATTCGGTACTGTATTGGTACGTATTGCCTCCTTTTTTAACTATTCTCTTATTTATAGTAGGTCTTGGTGACCCAGAAGCACATAATTGGTCATCTAAACTAACAGAGATATTACCAATGACGATGAAAAGTAAAATAATTTTCATCGTATTTATGACCTTGTTTAACATCTTCGTTGTCTGGTTAAATAAGCGTGCAGTAGCAAAAACGCTAACACCACTTATTGAAAGAGTGGAAAGAGCACAACTGCAACTCGACGCCGAAGAGTAGTGTCTTTTTATAAAAAAATAACTGTAAAACTGTAATTCTTAGGATTGAATTGTAACCTATGCAAATAGGACGGAATAGCTATGCTGTCCTGTGACATAAATTTTAGTAACCTAGATAAAATAAAAATTAAAAATAAAATTATACAGATGAAAAATTTAAAATACATTAAAGGAAAAGCACTCATGGGGTTAATGTTGTTATTAACAACAATTACCATTAGCGCTCAGGATTACTCCAAGCAAATCGAAGCTTTTACTAAAAGCTTTGCCGAGAAAGATCCGTCTTATGTGAGTGCCCATACAAGTAAAGAACTTCAATTTTTAACTATTCCCGCCGCGAATACTCCAGCTATTCTTAAAAATATTGTCACCAATTTACCCAAACTTAATAGTATGACTATTCTTGAAAATACGCCTGGTGAAGCTAAAATTAAGTATGATTTTGTTGGATTAGGTGTACGGGAATCTTCGATTCTTTTTGACGATGCAGGGAAGATTACTAAAATTGAATTGGTAGAAAACCTAATTAAAATGGAACAAGAGGCTCAGCGTCAACAACAGCAGAGTGTTCAGTTACCAACCCCAGGAACTTTGGGAAAGAAATATACTCCTAAAAAAATTGAGTTTACCGCCCCAGACGGTTTAGTTGTTAATGGTGATTTGTACGAAGTTGGGGCGGGTAAACCAGTTATTTTACTTTGCCACCAAGCTGGTTATAACCGTGTGGAATATGCCGATATAGCTCCAAAACTTAATGAAATGGGGTATAACTGCATGGCTATAGATCAACGTTCCGGTGGAGATTTTGCAGGAAAACCAAATAATACAGTGGTTAGAGCAGGAGAAAAAGGATTACAACCTGAGATGATTGATGCGCAACAAGATATTGCCGCTGCGATAAACTTCCTCAACAAAAAGTATAGAAAGAAAGTCACAGTTTGGGGAAGCTCTTATTCTTCAAGCTTAGCATTATTGGAAGGAGCCTCCAACCCCAAGGTGAAAGCTATAATTGCTTTTAGCCCTGGAGACTATTTTGGTGATAGTGCAGTATCATTGAAAACTGTTTTCTCAAAAATCAATAAGCCCTTTTTAGTTACTTCATCCAAGCAAGAAGCCGAAACTCTAAAGGCTTTAGTAGGAGAGGTGTCCCCTGAGAAAAATCAGCAACAATTTATACCAGAATCTGACGGTTTTCACGGTTCAAGAGCTCTTTGGACAGGTCAAAAAGGTGCGGAGGAATATTGGAAGCCAGTGATAGCCTTTTTAAAAACTATTTAATCAAATTGAACATTAAAAAAAAAGCATTTATTTAAATTATAAATACGATGAATAACACACTACCCATTCGAAATATAGTACTTAAACATGGTATTCTCTTAGGCGTATTAACCATAGCACTTTTTGGTATCGTATATTTTACAGATCATTATGTAGATCCGCCCTGGTGGAACACATTGGGACGTATTATTACAGTTGTTTTAATAACATACTTGGGACTTAAAAGTTTTAAAAGTGCCAATAATGACTCAATTTCCTTAAAACAATGTCTCAAAATAGGCTTCTTTATCGCCATAGTTGCGGGACTTACCTACGCAAGTTTTAATCTGATTTTCACCACCGTACTAGAGCCTGAATATGTCATTGAAATTCAGGAAGCAGCAGCGGCTGAAGTGCTCAGGGAAAACCCAAATATGCCAGCTGATCAGTTGGAAGCAGCAAATACATTATCAGGTTATATATTACAACCCGGAGTTATGGCCTTGTTTTCGGTAATAGGAGCCATTTTTTATGGCCTTATTGCTTCCCTTATTATAGGATTAGTAATGCGGACAAAAAAGGCATAAAATTAGTAATGCCCCTTACTGTTATGTTTAATTAAAAAAGAATAATGGAATTAATAAAGAGAAATTTTAAAAAAAGAATTGGATGGATTTCCCTTGGGAATACCATGATTATATCTGGCTTTGTATCCTTCAGTAACCATCCCGAATGGGGATATTGGTGGGCCGCATGTGGAGCAGTAATATTAATTATGGCAAGTCTTATTAAATCTCCTAAGGAAAATCATAATTAAAAAAAATGAAATAGATGGTATTTGATCTGGATGGCTACAAAACGCTAATTCAGGTCAATTGCCATTAGAATCTTGCTGTTACAACCTACCATAGTGGAAGTATCATGCTGAAAGTTACATGAGCATTTTCCATAAATTAATAAAAAACTGTAACTCAGGCTAAAATAGATCGTCTCTTATACTAAATAGACAATCATTTAGCCGGAAATACATGAGAATTCGTAATTATGTTAAAGCCATTTTGTTTGGTACATTTTTGATTGCTGCTTGCACAACAAACAAAAACATAGAAACAAGCAATCAAGATACTTTTGCTTTAGAGTTAGACATTTTAAAGGACTATTTCCAAATTCCAGGTTTAGCCGTTTTGGTTCAAAAGGAAGGTGAAATTTTATATGAGGACTATTTAGGTTTCTCAGATCGGGAGAATGAAGTTTATTTGGATAGTAGTATTACCCTACCTATGGCTTCATTAACAAAAATATTTTCTGGAATTGTAATCATGCAATTAGCAGAAGAAGGTAAACTATCGCTTGATACTGCTATAAATATATATGTAGAGGCAAACATACCTGATTCCATTAAAATTAGTCATGTATTGTCTCACACCTCACAAGGAGCTGTTGGCGAAAACTTTTACTATAGCGGTAGATTTGGATGGTTGACTACAGTAATCGAAAAGGCGAGTGGCACACCCTTTGAAATTGCAATTAAGGAACGCATATTGGATAAAATAGGACTTAAAAACACTTATCTTTTAAAGGACAGCACTCAACTTTTATCAGAAAAAAGAACATTAGCAAAACCTTATCTTTTAGCCGGAGATATTGTAGACGGTGTTATGGAAAAGGAATCAAAAAGCGGCTTTGTAGATTATGGATTTTCTGCCGCAGCGGGAATTACCGCTACAGTTCGTGATCTTGGAATTTTGAACGAGGCTTTGAATAAAAATACCCTGATATCAGAAAGTTCTAAGCATAAAATGGCCACTCCTTTTACCACCAATTCTCCTTATGGCTTAGGGATTTTTAGCCAAGAATTTATGGAAGAAAAATTGGAATGGGGTTATGGGCAATACGATTGCTATTCCAGCTTATTTTTACGAGTTCCTTCGAAGCAACTAACCCTAATTCTCGCTGCAAACAACAATTTATTGAGTGATCCAGCAAGATTAATTAATGGCGATGTTACTACTTCACTTTTTGCTTTAAGCTTTCTTAAAAATTTTGTTTTTGACCTAAGCGATATGCAACTTCTTGAAGATGAAAATTCCCTAGGCGAGCTACCAGATAAAATTTTGAAAAATAACAAGGAAATGTATAAGCGGAAGTTGTTAGCGCAGTCCTTAGCAGCCAGTTTTATGTCACGGTTTGATGTCTTGGAAGGAACACGAAGCAAAGCACTTATGCAGCACTACTTTACGCAATTTCCTGATAGTAATACAGCACCGAATTTAAATGTGTTGTTTAATTTACAGCTCCTTAAGTTTATGGATATGATGCGTGATAAGCCCGATTTTACAGCTTTTGATGAGGCATTTGAAAAAATTGGCAACAAGCTATTGACTATCGATCAAGACAATCCGTATGCCAATTACTACATGGGGAATTATTATCAGACCAAAAATCAAATAAATCGTACTACATTTTATTTTTCCAATATTATCAGTGCCAAAAACTTTTCGCCTTGGTGGTATACACAGGAAGCGCAGGATTGGTTAGATAAACAACAACGAGGCGAAGATTAGGTTTATCTGGGAATTTGTTTTTTAATTATCCTAGATCGAAACAAGTGAAAGGCTACATTTTTAGTTTTGCAGCTAACGCACTTTTATACTGTAAACCAATCGGGATTTGCTCATTTCCAATACGAACATGATCTACGGCAATGGCATTTATTTTTTTAAAATTAACAATAAAGGATTTTTGAATTTGAATAAAATTATCATCCAGTTGTTGCAATGCTTCAGCAATACTTTGCCTTGCCATTACCTTTTTTTCATTACAAAAATAGAACATGTAGTTCCCTTCTTTTTTTAGATAATCGATTTGGCTTATCTGCAATTGGTAAATCTCAAGACCGCTTTTAACGAATATACTTTCCGATTTAGTACTTACAGTTGTTGTGGTAGGTGAATCGAATCGATCAATTAATTTGGTGATTGTTTTAGAAAAGCGTTCTAAACTTATGGGTTTTAATAGATAATCAATAGCATTAACGTCATAGCTTTCCAAAGCATGTTCGGAGTAGGCAGTAGTAAATACAATAGCTGTATCTACTGGGATCATTTTGGAAAGAGATAATCCACTTAAATGGGGCATATTGATATCTAAAAAAACAATATCTACAGCATTGGCATTTAAAAATTCAAGAGCTTTAAGCCCATTTCTAAAAGTCTTTACCAATTCAAAATTGGAAAAATGAGAAAGATAGGTTCGTAATAATTCTATGGCTTTGGGCTCGTCATCAACGATAATCACTTTCATCAGTATCAATTTTTAGTTCAACACGATATTGTTTTTCATCCTTTTTAATAATAATCCGATGTTTAAAAGGATATGCAATATGCAAACGCTCTTTGTTGGAAGCTAAACCAAACCCTCCAGTTTCTTGAGCTATAATCTGTTTTGGGATGGAATTTTCTATAATAAAAACAATTTCATTTTCTTTTGAAAGATCCATATGTATATGAATCATACTTTTTTCTTCTGGTTGCACCCCATGTTTAAAGGCATTTTCTACGTAGCACAAAAAAATACTAGGTTCTATTTTTTGTTTATCGTTAGTTCCTTCGATGGTAAACTGAAAATCTACTTCATCATCTTCAAAACGTAATAAATGAAGGTCAACAAAGCTTCTGATGAATTCAATTTCTTCATGAATTAACACTTTTTCTCTTTTTATGTCATAAACCACATAGCGCAATAAGCCCGATAATTTATCAATACTTTTAGCCAACTTTGGATTGTCACTCTGATTTACCATGGATAATAAATTATTCATGGTATTGAATAAAAAATGTGGTTGCAATTGTTGTCGTAATACGTTTAATTCCGCCTGGTTTTTAACAAACTCTAATTGCTTTTTATCATTTTCGTGTTTTACCCACATTTTAATGAACCCATAACAAATCGCTAAAGCCATATAAAAAAGAATCATACCAGCAATTCCATCGTGTTTAGATTTATCATCAACATTAGGTATGATTAAATATATAATAACCGGACTGTACAAAAGCAGTGTTAAAAGAACTAAACCGAAAGTTTTTAAAAGAAACCCTCTAACGGCTTTGGGTCTTTTAAGCTTGTGAATTAAATAAAGTTCGACATAAAAGAAGAGGATAAAAAGAAATTGTCCGATGAGGTTTGCGTAGACACTATGAATATTTCTGACGGTAATTTTAGTCTTTTTGCCATCAACAACCTCAACGCCAATAACGTCCATTGTACTATCTCCTAAAACCAATGCCCAGGTCATAAAAGCCCAAAATAAGATGTTCAATATAATTTCAATTCGTCTGAACCGCATCATGCAAAGGTATCAATCCTCCTCTCAAAAACAGCATTATTGTTAGGAACCATGGGGTTTATGGTATGAAATTTATTCATTTTCAAATATCCTAGATCCGATATGCTTTATAACAGTATTTACTTGCTTGATGACTTCTCCAAAAAAAAAGAAAAACTAAGCTTTTATTTAGTGAAATGTAATGAAAACCATGCCTCGTATGCTAATGTATAACGGAGTTGGGAAATGGTAAAATCAAATAGATCAATCAAAATTAAAATCAAATTATGAAACAGTCCATCGCTTTTTTCGCTTGTTTATTCTTCTTTTTTTTCACTAACGCTCAAAACGATAAATCCACAGGCTTTGAAAAGGGGGATTTTTTCGTTTCAGGAAACATTGGTTTTTCTTCTTTTAAAAATAGAGATACTGACCGTAAAGCTACAGAGTTTAGAATAATACCAGAAGCAGGCTATTTTATTTCTGACCATGTTGTGCTAGGATTGGAATTAGGGTATTTAAATGTAAACATAGAAGCTATTGATACCGTAAATGGTATAACAGGGGTTGTTGACCAAGAGACGAATTCTTTTTTAGCAGGTGTCTATAGCAGGTATTATTTTACACCTCAAAAAATATTCTCTTTTTTTGGATCACTTGGATTAGATTACATTGATAGTAAACAGGAGCAACTCGGCGGGAACACTGATATAGAAATAGATGTTTTTCGTATGGGTTTAGACACAGGAATAAACTACTTTTTATCAAGCTCTTTTGCGCTTACCACAACCATTGGCATCTTATCCTATGAAATCGGCAATGGTTCAGTAGACACTTCAAATTTCAATATCGGTTTGGATTTTAATAATATCAATTTTGGATTGCTCTATAAAATTTAATGATAAAACGAGTGAAGACGCTTATAGAAAAAAATTATAAGTCATCAGAAAAATAGAGCATAAATTAAAGTATATAAAATAAAAAAGATGAAACACCTCATAGCACTGTATTGTTTCCTATTTGCAGGTATAAGTATGGCGCAATCTACCCCGACCATTTATAAAGAACAAATTAACGCTTTCGAACAAAGTTTTGAAGCTAGAACATCTGAAAAATTAAAGCCTTATTTGAGTTCCAATTTGGTGATCGACCCAATCCCAAAAGAACAGACTGCATTGGTTTTAAATCAGATATTTGGACAACTTCCTTTATTAACCGCTCTGGAAATTAAGGAAAGTAATCACGAAAGTGTGCTTCTTCATTATACTTTTCAAAATCTAGGAGAGCGAGAATCTTCCCTGTTTTTTGATGAAGAAAGAAAAATTAAAAAAATTGAACTATTCGAAAACCTCATAAAAGAATCTAGAGAACGTCGAGAGCTACAACAAGGTCCTAATGCGGTGCAACCAATTAAAGACGAGTTGTCCGAAAAATTCCCTTCAAAAAAAATAAGCATTCCTACCTCAAATAATTATGCCGTTGTTGGGGATTTATATGATATTGGAGCCAATAATCCTATTATCATACTCTGTCATCAGGCGGGTTATAATAAATATGAGTACGCAGATATCGCTCCTAAACTTAATAATATGGGGTTTAATTGTCTTGCGGTAGACCTTAGCGGTGGTGGAACCTTTGCGGCACATTTCAATGAAACATCAGAAAATAGGGTTGCAAGTGGACAGGGTAGTAGTCGTACTTTGATATCAAATGAAATAGAGGCAACGATTAATTATCTGGCTAAGAAGTATACTACAGAAATAATAGTATGGGGTAGTTCATATTCAGCCAGTCTTGCGGCTACAACGGCTGCTAATAATGATAAAGTAAGCGCTTTTATCGCTTTTAGTGCCCTAAGTCCCTCTCTTGCAAGTGTCTTACCAGGTATTGAAAAACCCTTTTTTATGACAGCCTCTAAAGCAGAAGGATCTGATCTGAAAGCGCTTTTAAAAGACACCACTTTAGGTAGTAATCAAATTTTATTTATCCCTTCAGGAGCAGGAGCGCATGGTTCCAAAGCTATTTGGAATGGGGCAGAAGATGCTAATGAGTACTGGGTTGCAATACGCTCTTTTTTAAATACCATTAAATAACAAAAATCTATTATTATAACATTTTTTAAATCATTTTAAAATCACAATTCATGAAGAAAGTATTTACAATTTTAAGCCTTATTTGTTTTACCGTTTTTACGTATGGACAACAGCAAGATCAGAAAGAAATTAGGGTGTCTCAGGAGGTACTAAAAACATATGTAGGCAAATATGAACTTGGTCCAGGAGCAATTATGACCGTAACCAATGAAGAAAACCGCCTTTTTGTTCAGTTAACTGGGCAACAACGGTTTGAGGTTTTTGCATCTGCGGAAAACGAATTTTTCCTTAAAGTAATTGAAGCCAGTATTACATTTAATGCAGATGCAAACGGAAAAACAGAAAATCTTGTATTACATCAGAATGGGCAAAATGTTCCAGCAAAGAAAATAGAATAAAGGAGATTTAAAACCCATATACCGTAAAATTTAAATACAAAGAATGTTCAAAAGTATCCTAAAGCATAGTCTTTTGGTTACCGGGATCTTTATTCTGGTTACCGGAATACTTTTTATACTCGGTTTAGGATATAAACCATTAAGTTTTCAAAAGATATTTAATGTAGTGATTTTTGCTTCGGTAACCATTATTGCATTATTTCATTTTAAACGAAAACATTCAGGGTTTCTTTCTCTTGGCAATGCATTTATGTTGGGATTAGGGGTGACTCTCGTGGGATCTTTGCTTATTATTTTATGGGTATACCTGTTCTCCAAGATTTTAAATCCTGATTTCTATTTTGAAGGACTTCGGGAGTACAACATATGGAATCACGGTTTGCTTAACCCTCACCTTAGCCATGAAGAAATTGTTGCCGACACCGATGCTGCCTTGGAGGAAAATAAACGCTTCGAATACCTGTCAATTTTTATTGGGAATGTTGTATTAAATGGGTTAATCATCAACTTCATAATAAGTCTATTTATGAAGTCTAAAAAGGGAAAATATAAGAATCCTATCGAACCAAAATAATAGAAGCTGAGAACTAAATATGATATCATGAAATACTTAAATTATTTACTCGTCCTTTTCTTAATCTCTAGCTTTTATGGAGAAAAGATAATAGCGCAAGAAACGGTTAGGAAAACAATTGGAACTAAAATTGATATTAACTCGGAGGTATTTTCAGAATCTAGAGAAATTCAAGTTTATCTCCCCACGAGTTATGAAACTACAACAACAGAATATCCAGTATTATATCTGTTAAATGGGAAACGATGGTTTCTTAATGGGGTTAGTTTGCAACAGACCTTTACTTTAGACCCTTTTACCAACGAGGTCTATCAAGGGCTTACACCTGAATTTATAGTAGTCGGCATTACTACGGATACATCGCAAGGAAGACAGCGTTATAACTTTTACACTAGTGGTGCAGATAAACTTAGAGCGCATCTTAAAAATGAGGTTGTAGCTTACGTAGATGAAAATTACAGAACAAATGATGTTCGAATGTTATTTGGTTGGGAATATGCCGCTGCGTTTACTATTGAAACCTTGTTTAAAAACCCGGAACTTTTTAGCGCATATTTTGCCGCTAGCCCCTTTCCTTTGGAGGGGGAACGTCTAAAAACTATTGATAGTTTACTTCCGACAACGGCTTTAAGCACATCTAAATTTTTATATTTCGCTACGACTCCCGATGAAGGTCAGGTGACTGACGGAGCCTCTCAATTAGACAGTATTTTAAAAAGTAAAGCTCCAGAATCACTTCGTTATCTATATGAAGTTTTGGAATATGAAAAAGGCGGAATAGGTCATTTAACAACGCCCTTTGGCGCAATGTATCAGGGTCTCAGAGGGTACTATAATACCTATCCAGATTACAATAGAATACGAAGAGAAAATATAATAGCAACAACAATCTTTGTAGTCATACTTATTGCAATTATTGTCTTAATAGTATTGGGTATACGATGGTTAAGAAGACGTTTGAAAAGAAAGTCTATGGCATCAACAACAGTGATTATTATATTAACAATTATTGGCTTAACTACAAATAGAGTTTCTGCACAAGAAAGTAGTTATACCTCCGAATCGATTGTAATTAGTTCTACCAGTTTAAATGAGGATAGAACAATCGATGTTTTTTTACCAGAGGATTATAATGATTCATCCAAACAATACCCAGTGCTCTACCTTCTCAATGGCGAAAAATGGTTTCTCCATGGCGTTAATTTGCAGCATATTTTTACAGATCTTGAAATAACACCCGAGTTTATTGTAGTAGGGATAAATACGTATGTAGGTATAGGCAGTGAACGTAATGATTTTTTTATGGAGAAAGCCCCTCAATTGTTAAGCTTTCTTGAAGAAGAGGTAATTACAACTATTGACAAAATGTATAGGACTTCAGAAGAACGACTGCTGTTTGGATGGGAATATGCCGGTGCTTTTGTAATTGAAAGTCTTTTTCAGAAGCCTGCACTTTTTAATGCACATTTTTCGGCGAGTCCATTCCCCTTAATTCGTGAAGGTCGTATACAGCGTATAAAAGACGGGATAGACAAAAATGTCACAATGGCAAATTTTTTATATGTCACTACAAGTCCGCAGGAGGGTCCTGTAATTACTGGGGTGGATTCTTTGGTAACGGTTTTGGAAAGCAAAAAAATTCCAAATTTAAATTGGGAGTATGAAAAATTGGATTATGAAAAATCAAATTTTGCTCATACGCTATCACCATATGGAACACTATATAAGGGATTAAGAAGCTTTTATTACAATTACACGCGATTGGAGTTTTCTTCAGTAAAGGATTTCGATGCAGCAGGAGGACTTAAGTACGTACATGAGTATTACAAAAAAAGAGCAGCGAGATATCATACTTCAGATAGCATTCCTACCGAAGGCATGTTTGCTTTAGTTCGAATGGCTTTACAGGAAAATAGCTATATCACTTTTGATACATTAATGCAAGACTTCATTGAAAGAGGATTCCTTGAAACCGTGGGCCCTAGAACAGCGGTTCAATATGCGCAATATTATATGCGTAACAATGGCTATGAAGGTGCACAAAGCGTTTATGAATCTCTGGCGGCATTGCATCCTGATGAACCTACACCTATGAATGGTTTAGGGCATGTCTATGAAATGCTGAAGGACAAAGTTCGTGCAAGACAATATTATATAAAGGCCGTGGAATTGGCCAAAGCGGGGAGGCATCCAAACTTGGCCAAATTTGAACAGGACCTTCAATCCCTAAACTAGAAATACAATCATACCCTTTGTAATTTTTTAAAAATAGACAAACATGACCACTCAAAAAAAATTATTTAATCAGACTTTATTAATATGCGGGCTTGTCGTAGCAGCTATTCCGATTATATATACCACAGTGCTTCAAATATCGGGTCAACTCTTAGATTATTTGTACAGTATTCCAAGGATACCGCTCGCTTTAGAAAGCTATTTTTTAGCCTTACCACTAATGATTATTGTTGCTATTTATAGATTTAAAAAAATTAACAATGGTTATCTAAAGTTTAAGGAGGCATTAGTTGTAGGACTAAAAGTTGTCCTAATTGCAGTGGGAGTTCTCATTGTATACGATATACTTTTTAATATACTTTTAGCTCCAAATTTTTATACGGATTACTATGAATTACATGGGGAGCAGATGCTTGAAGAAATAACAGCGCGAGGTCATACCGAAGACCCTTTAGCAGAATTTGAAGGGTATAAGGAGAAGAAAACGAGTAGTTTTTGGGCGTACTATTCTGAGGATGTTATAAGAGGTTTAATTATAGGAGTAATAGCAGGGTCTCTTGCAGGATTAATTATGAAGAAAAAAAGACCTAAGACTTAACAATTATGATAATCCAAGCTTTAAAAAATGAGAATACTGAAAAGCAAAGCCTTTAAAATTATACGTAAATATAGTGTTGTACTGGCTTTTGTTAATATTGTTTATGCTATTGTTCTTATGATGCTGGAATTGCATTACAAGAACAATGTGTTCAAATTTGTTTTCCCCTTATTTGCATTGGTTGTAGTGCTAATATTGAGTATTAATAGTTTTGGGAGACCTTTAAAATTAATTAATGCGATAAAAATAGGAGTGTTAGTTGCCTTTATTGGAGGGGTGTTGATTATGGGTTATAAAATTATATTTGATACGCTAATAGAACCCGATTTTTATCAAAAACACCTTGAGGCAAATAGAGAAAATTTTTTTGAAACACATGTGGAAAGAAACCCCGGAATGACTAGAGCGCAATTTGAAATTGATATGGAGGAAGCAAGAAATAGATTTTGGAAACCTCAATATACCTTAATCTTATTATCACAAACACTTATTGGATTAATGGTTTCTTTTTTTACAGGTTTAATCCTAAGAAAAAAAAAGGAGTAGTGTAAATAAAGTTTAAAATATTATGTCACATTATTTTCTTTTTTGTAACTAATAAAATAGAGAAATATTTATAAATGCCTTTCCAATTACTAAGAAAGTGATATGAAAAACTTAATAATTATAGTGCTAATTGTTTTATGTTCAAATTTCTCGCTCTTTGCTCAAGAGCAGGTATTATTCGTTCAACATATTCAAAAGGGAAAAGAGAAAATAATTAAGGAACACAAAAGAATTAAAGTAAAAACAATTTCTGGAGATAAATTTAAGGGTAAACTTAAAGTTATAAACGAATCTCATATCCTGATTAAAAATGATACCGTGGCCGTTGCAGATATTATTGAGATAAGAAGAGACCCAATTTTAACTAATTTATTATTCAAAGGAATGCTTATTTATCTAGGAAGTTCGCTAGTTATTACGGGCCTTATTTTTGATGCATTTGGGGCTTTAGGAAGTACAGGAGTTATTTTAGCCAGTATTGGGGCTGGGACGCTAGGAACTGTGTTTTTAACCCCCCTTATTGTCCCATTACGAAAGACTGAAAATAATTGGCAGATTAAAGTTTTGAGGTTAAATTAACCGTAGTTAACTACTATGATTAGCAGTAAATTGCATTTTTATATCTTATAGCCATTAAATAGTGTAACATGAAAAAAATAATAGTACTATTAACGTTTATGAGCTTAGGTTGTAGCTTGGCTCAAGGAAACAAAATTTCTTTAGAAGTAAAGGAAAATATTAAATCTCGTATCGCTGTAGGAGACAATGTTGGCATTGTAGTAGGCTACATTGAAGGTGATGATATAGAGTACTTTAGTTTTGGAAAAACAGCGCTTGAAAATGGCAGCCCTGTAGATGAGAACTCTGTTTTTGAGATAGGGTCTATTTCTAAAGTATTTACCACCATCTTACTTGCAGATCAGGTGGTACAAAGAAAAATGAAACTTTCAGATCCAATAGGTATGTATTTACCAAAGGAAGTTAAAGTGCCAAGTTCAAATGGCACTGTAATTACATTAAAGGATTTAGCAACTCATTCTTCGGGTTTACCCAGACTTCCGAGTAATATGAATCCCAAAAACCCTAACAATCCATACGCAGACTATACGGTGGAGCAAGCATATTCTTTTCTTTCAGGACATCAGTTGAGGAGAGATGTAGGTGCGTCTTATGAATATTCCAATTATGGAATGGGTTTGTTAGGTCATATTCTGGCACTACACACCAACAAATCCTATGAAAAGTTGATGGTAGAACGTATTGCAAATACCTATGGAATGGAACACACAAGGGTGGGTTTCACTAAAGCGATGAAAGAGAAGCTTGCAAAAGGCCATGCTTTTGGACAAGAAGTCGAAAACTGGGACCTTCCAACCTTAGTTGGGGCAGGAGGTATTCGCTCTACGGCAGTAGATATGATTAAATTTCTGAAGGCAAATATGGACGGAGAATCCCCTATGGCAAAAGCTATGCAATTAAGTCATAAACTTGGATATAGTAACGATGCCCAAAACTTTGAAATGGGTCTGGGCTGGCACTATGCCACAGGTAAAATTATCTGGCATAATGGTGGTACGGGAGGTTATAGAGCTTTTACAGGTTTTGTTGAAGGAAGCAATAAAGGAGTGGTGGTATTGACAAATTCTATAGAAAGTGTGGATGATATTGGATTGAAAATATTAGATGCTACAAGAAAACTCAAAACACCAAAGAAAAAAGAAGAAAAAGCAAAGCTTCAGTTGCCCGAAGAACTGTTAGAAAAGTATGTAGGCGTGTACGAATTGGCTCCTACTTTTAGTATAACAGTAACGCGAGAGGGAACAAAACTTTTCATTCAAGCCACAGGGCAGCAACGTTTTGAAGTTTTTGCTTCTGGGGAAACTGAATTTTACCTTGAAGTTGTAGAAGCGAGCATTACGTTCAATACCGATGAATCTGATGAAATTACAAGCTTAACTTTACATCAAGGAGGGCAACATGTTCCCGGGAAAAAAGTAAAGTGATAATTGGAGTATTGCCGATACTTTTTTTAGCCGTATTTGATTTAAGTTATCGTTGTTAAAAGGAAAAATGCATTTGAAACTGTCGCCATATATTCTAGGCCTAACAACACTTATAGCTATTTCCTGTTCAGGTTTTAGTGCTAACCAAAACTTGGAGTGCATAGGAATTACAAATTTAGAATTTACAGAAACAGTACGCTGCGGCACCATTGAAGTTCCTGAAGATCATGCCAAACCAAATGAAAAAAAAATAACATTAGCCTATGTTATTATCCCTGCAAAACAGAAGGAGGGAGTCAATTATCCGATATTGCAACTACGTGGCGGCCCTGGAGGGAAATCTCTTACTAGAGGTGGTATTACCCGATTTTTTACTAGTTCCTTTAGGGATGATCGTGATATTATACTGTTTGACCAAAGAGGCGTTGGTTTATCTTCGGCTTTACCTAATATGAATGAGGAAATTTTTCAAATCCTTGCTGAGAATTTGAATACAGTCGAAGAAAAAACAGAAATGCGAAAGCTTTTGGCAAGGATGAAGCAAAAAGTTATGGCTTCTGGAAGAAGCCTTTCCGATTATAATACATCACAGAATGCTAAAGATATTGGCATACTTATGAAAAACTTAGGTTATAAGAAATATAACCTTATGGGGGGATCTTATGGAACTACTCTCGGAAGAGTAGTGCAGGATCTTTATCCAGAGTACTTACATAGTGTAGTACACAATTCCCCAAACTCTTTAAAAGGAGATTTTCTAGAATTACGCATAAAAAGTTATCAACTAGCATTAAATAGATTGTTTACCTGGTGTGAAGGTGATCCGCAATGCACTGTGGACTATTCCAATTTAAAATCGAGATATATAGGCGCTATTGCATCACTTAAAGAGCAACCCATAACGGTTCAAACAGCAATTGGCCCGTTTACAATTAATGCTCAGGATGGAATATATCTTATCCGAAGAATGCTCTATCTTAATCAAGCAAAAACAATTGTGCCTCGTCTTATTTTAGCTTTGAATGCCCGAAACCTTGATTTTTTAGAGCGTATAATTAGGATAGAAAAGCAGTATAACGAAGCGCTTAATTTTTCCATGCATTTGGCAGTAAGTAGCTTTGAACAAACAGAATCGTATGTTACGGATGTTTACATCGATAGCCTTTACCATACTTCAGAGCTATTTCCTGTTCCGTTGGGTTTTTTTGATGCCTTCTATAGCGCAGGAAAAAACTGGAGTGATAAAAAAGCTTCAGAAACCGATCGTCAGTTTAAGTTATCCCATGTTCCAACCCTAGTTTTGGTGAATTATTATGACCCGGTTACTCCGCCAGAAAATGGAGTTCTTTTTAAAACTAAACTTCCCAATGGACAGTTACTTGTATTGGACGAAGAAGGACATGGAGGGGTGCGGAATTCAGCATGTAGAGATCAGGTTATTAAAGCATTTATGGACAACCCAAATCAAAAACTAAATACAAAATGCTTACGATTACATTCAGGGTTTAATTAAGCCCTTCTCAATAGGTACGTGCTGGTAATTGCAAATAAATTAAATGTCAGTCAGATTTTACCAATAGAACATCTTTAGGTTTCTTAATTTTATAAAAAACAAAAGATATCGACGATTATATTAGGAACAAAGGTAATCTTGGCGTTACATCTGCACTCTATGTTTGGAACGGGTTAAGTGCGTTTTGGGGTACTTCGTTTCACACAAGTCCGCACCGTCATGATAGTCTGCAACTTGTATTTGATTTAGATCAAGAGTTTTACCTGAAAGATGCCTCTTCTGATTGGACTTCATATACTGCCGCTATTATACGAACGTCTCACTTGCATCAATTGGATAGTAATGGAGGAATACAATTATTTTTATATCTGGATAAAGACACGGAACATGCGAAGAAATTAACTGATAAATATCTTAAGGATAAGGATATCAGTGACTTTAAAAAATCTGACATAGGCAAAATCAGTGCAGGGTTTTTCAAAAAACTATTGGTAAAACAAGATTGTAGAACTTTATTCGAAGGGTTTCATATAATTATAAATCATTTAATTGATTATGATACTGCACCAGAAAAAGATCCAAGAGTAGAAAAGGCTATTCTTTATATTTCTAAAACTACCGAAAAATCATTAAAAGTTAAGGATATCGCTGCCCATGTTTGCCTATCTGAAAGTAGACTTCGGTATTTGTTTAAAAAGCAAGTGGGACAGCCCATACAAAGTTTTATGCTTTGGATTCGAGTAATTAATTCACTGAATCTTGTATTACAGGGAAAGCCACTAACAGAGACCGCTTATGATGTAGGTTTTTGGGATGCATCGCATATGAATAGATCGTATAAAGAACTCTTAGGAGTATCGCCAAGTGCATTAAAAAAATATGAAAAAGAACTTAAGATTGTAAGTTGCCATAAAAGCAACCTAAATACGTTTAAAACAGAAATATTAAAAGAATGGAGTGCATCAAAACCTTTTAAAACGATAACGATATGAAAGCAAGGGCAGTTTTTTGTATAGTAACTTTAGGATTGTTTCTTTTGGCGTGCACGCCTACAAATACAATTTCTGAGACAGAAGCAATAGCCATAAAGAAAGAGGTTAATACCATGTTTGAAAATTATAAAAGGCAAGTGAACGATATTGGATTAAAGGGAATCGAATTCTATTTTTCTAAGGATAGGCGTTTTTATTGGGTAGAAGATGGAGTAATACAATATCCAGATCGAGAAGCTCTTGTAGCAGGAATTGAAGAATTTCACCCAGCTGTAAAAAACGTAAAGCTTGAAGTTTTTAAAAAAGACATAACTATTATTGATCATAACACGGTTTCACTTTATGTTGCCTATAAAGAGGATATTGTACTTAAATCGGGATATACCGTAAAATTAGATGGAGCAATGACTATTACTACAATTAGAGAAGACGATACCTGGAAGTTTTTAATCGGCCATAGTTCTGTAAAGAAACCACGAGGAGGAAATTAAAAATTACCATATGATACATAAGCCAAAACATTTTGCTGTTTATATCGATGATATGCAGCGCGCCAAAACATTTTATTCCAAATTGTTTGATTGGAAATTTAATACGTACGGATCCGAAGATTTTTCTCAAATTAAATTAACTTCAGAAGATAAGTCCCCTATCGGGGCTTTACAAGCACGAAAATACGCACCGATACCAGATAAGATTATCGGGTTTGAATGCTCGTTTGAGGTTGAAAATATAGATGATATAATTCAAAAAATTACCGATAATTTAGGCAAAATTGTAATGCCCAAAACAGAAATTCCTGGAGTTGGGTGGATTACAAAGTTTCTAGATACAGAAGGTAATATTTTGTGTGCTGTGCAATATCATAATGGGATTAAGGAATGAGTGAACTAAGGCCAATTCATGGGGATTTCATCAGCCTATTGCGTTATAAAGATCAAGAACTTATCGATCTATATTCCGAACTAAGGCAGTTTGTTCTAAAATTATACCCCGAATGCAATGAACTCCTATACCACACGCATGCCCTAACATCAGTATACACTGTTTCAGATAAATTAGGGGACGCATTTTGTATGATCCCGATATATACCAACCATCTAAACTTAGGGTTCACAAAAGGAGCATTGCTGAAAGACCCTGATAAATTACTTCAGGGCGCGGGTAAATTAATGCGACATATCCCAATAAAAATACGTAAAGATTATAAGCATTCAGGAGTCAAAACATTACTTCAAAATGCACATGCATTAGCGGTAGAAGATTGCACAACAAAACCTACGCAAAGCGGAAAGATTTTTTCTAAAATTAAGGCCTAAATAATTTAACATTTTCATTTCTAATTATCGTAATTTGCAACGGTAAAAGAAACCATCCATATTGCGCAGAGGAATTGTTTATATGCTTATTGCTGCATTCGCTTTTTCGTGGATGAACCTTCTAGCAAAATACCTAACTGATTTTCATCCGTTACAAGTCGTTTTTTTTAGGGCCATGGGAACCTTTGTTTTCATTTTTCCTTATATGTTGGTTAAAAAAGTGCCGATAATTGGCAAAAACGTGCTTTGGCTTTGCCTTAGAGGGCTTTTGAGTTTTATTTCTTTAGCCCTATTCTTTTTAGTGATCCAAAGAATCCCTTTAGGTTCTGCGGTTGCTTTACGATATACAGCTCCTATTTTTAGTGTTGTATTTGCGTACTTTCTTTTGAAAGAAAAGGTAAAATTATGGCAATGGATAGCGCTATTAATATCTGTTTTGGGTGCTTTTGTAATGAAAGGGTTGGATTTTAGAATTGATAAGCTAAGTTTTACGCTTATTTTAGGTTCCTCTGTTTTGGTTGGTGCAGTTTTTACGATTATTCGTTATTTAGGATCAAGAGAACATTACCTAACTATCATCAACTATTTTATGGTATTTTCGATTGTAGGTAGCCTGTTTTTTATTGGAAATTGGCGAATGCCTGCAGGTAAAGAATGGTTTTGGGTCTGCAGTATTGGTGTATTAGGATTGTTGGGACAAGTTTTTTTAACGCGGGCATTTCAGTTAGCAGATACCAGTACAGTTGCTCCCATTAAATATATGGAATTGGTATACGCTTTGTTATTTGGCTTTCTCCTTTTCGATGAGAGCTATACGTTATGGCCCATAGTAGGGATGTGTTTGGTGGTGTTTGGAATGTTACTCAATATTTGGATCAAACAACGGAGTGTTTAACGAGGCTACAGCCCTAAAAGCTTTTTTAAATCTCCCTTATATGTTTGCCCCACAGGTATCTTAACACCTTTTATTTCTATGGTATTCCCTTGTATTGTTTGGATCTTTGTCTTCGAGATAACAAAGGACTTATGAACCCGAACAAAATCTTTGGGAAGCTGCTCTTGAAAATCCGATATTTTCTGAAGAGTGATTAGCGTTTCATTTTCTAAAATTACTTTACAGTAATTTCCATAGGCTTCAACATAATACAGATCATCTAAGGCAATATGATGGTATTTTTTATCTCCTTTTATAAATAAATATTGATTTTTAGGATGATCGATTGCTTTCTGCTGAATAGCTTTTTCAGGCACAGCGATCTTATTAATGGCACTCAAAAAACGTTCAAAAGAAAACGGTTTTAAAAGATAATCGTTTACCGAAAACTCGTAGCCTTCTAATGCAAATTCTTTATATGCTGAAGTAACAATTACTTTGGGCCGATATGCTAACGTTCGCAATAATTCAAATCCATTTAATTTTGGCATATTGATGTCTAAAAATAGAACGTCAACACTGTGCTGCTGCAGCAGTTTAATTGCTTCAAAGGCATTGTAGCAATTTCCAACTTTCTTCAGCTGATCCAATTCAGCAGCATAGCCTTCAATAATGCGATGCGCTATAGGTTCATCATCTATGATGAGATAGGTAATCATTTTAATTTCATATTTAATTGTGCTACAAATTGATTTTGTTTTGAAGAGAGTATCAATTCATGTCGTTTCGGATATAATAATTGTAACCGCTTTTTTAAATTCTTTAATCCTATACCCGAATTTTCAGCGGTAACGGTATCAAAATTATTGGTCACTATAAAAGAAAACTTATTTGCTTTTATGGTTAGTTTAATGTGCATAAAGGCATCATCAACGAGGGTTTCTATACCGTGTTTAAATCCATTTTCAACGAGAATAACCAATAAGAGCGGAGGAATGGTGTAGTTGTAATGGTCTAATGTCTTATCAAAGGATATTGTTACTGTTTTTTGATACCGAATGCGGTGAATCTCGATGTATTGTTCCAAATAAGTGATTTCATCCGCAATGGTTACGTTTTCTTTTTCCCCTTCATAAATAGTGTACCGCATTATATCCGAAAGTTTTAGAATTACTTCCGGTGTACTTTCCGATTTTTCCACAGCCAAACCATAGAGATTATTTAGGGTGTTGAAAAAAAAATGAGGATCCATTTTACTTTTTAACAAGGCTAGCTCAGCATCAGTTTTATCATTTTTAAGTTGTCGATACTGTTTCCAAAGTCGAAATATCCAGGATAATACAAGATAGGTCATCGTTAAGATGAAAAGCATCTGAAATGTAAAAAAGTAAAACTCATAGGTGTTAGATGGGTTAAATTCCAGTATTCGCTTAAAAACCAGCATTCCCCAAAGCGAAATAAAAATAAAGACTCCAACAACTATTCCCTTAACATTTTGCCGAACAAAACCAATTATGTTAGCACCATATCGTTTCAACAACCGGATTACTATAGCAACAACGACATATGTTATGGAAAGGATAAAAAGTGCTTGAAAAACTAAAAAGTAAGACGCATAAATTGCCAAGGAACTCACTTCAGTTAAGTGATGAAAAAATACCATCCCCCAAAGCGAAACCAGAATAAGAACTCCAACTATTATCCCTTTAATATTTCTTTTTACATAGGCAATCATCTTATAAAAGTATGATTTTGCCTGCTGAAGGACAATTTATTTGATAAACATACAGGAAAGACTGATATCCTTACTCTTTTCATGGGTATAAACAATTTATCCGCTCTTAGTCTAGATGTATCCGCTTAATTAACCTATAGGTCATAAATTCTTTTACTAATCTTAAAATGCATTTAGTTTTATCATCATAACTCATATAAAACAGTACGATGTATTTAAAAAGGATAGCCTTAGGAGTTTTGTTGTTGACTACCATACCAACCATAACTTTGGCTCAATATCAAACTCAGACAGAGTTTCTTGAAAAGTTAGACAATTATATTCCCAAAAAACTAGAAGAAAAGAAAGTTCCCGGAATAGCCATTGTTGTAATAGACAATGGAAAAGCTATTTATAAAAAGGGAATAGGATGGGCAGATAAGGAAACAACATTGAAAGTAACTACACAAACCGGTTTTAATATTGGTTCTATTTCTAAGATGTTTACGGCATGGGGTGTACTAAAACTTGCGAAAGAAGGAAAAATAAATATGGATAGTTCGGTAGAACATTATTTAACGCGATGGAAACTTCCAGATAGTGAATTTGATCGCACCAAAGTTACCGTGCGAGGTCTTTTAAGTCACACAGCTGGATTATCTGTACATGGATATCCCGGATTTGCTCCTGAAGCTGAACTTCCAACAATAGAAGCTTCTTTAGAAGGTGAAAATGGCCCTGTAAGAGCCAATGAAAAAGTAATGCTAATTCACGAACCGCAAACCAGATTTAAATATTCCGGTGGCGGTTATACCATCTTGCAATTAATGATAGAAGAGGTAACAAGAAAACCATTTGCACAGTACATGCAAACAGAAATTTTCGATCCTTTACAAATGAAAAATACCAGCTTCACTTTAAGCAAGGAAATCCTAACGAATTCAGCTACTCCATATGATGAATATGGGAATGAAATTTACTTGGAACGTTTTACCGCTCAGGCAGCCGCTGGATTACATACAACTATCGAAGACTTACTGCTATTTGCTAACGCCTCCCTATCTGGAAATGAGATCCTTGATGAGGCTACTTTATTAGAAATGAGAACGCCATTAAAGCAAATAAGATCGAATTATGGATTAGGTTATATGACAATGAACATGGGACCTATAAAGATTCAGGGGCACGCTGGTTCGAATACAGGTTGGCAATCTGCTTTTTTTCTTGATTTTAATTTAAAAAGTGGGTTAATTATGCTTTCCAATGGTTCTGAGGGAGAAAACGTATTGCGCAGTATTTTAAGAGAATGGCAACAATGGAAAAGTGGGGAACTAAGTAAAAACGCTAACAATGAATAAAGTTAACCCAATTATTATAGCATGCTATCTATTGTTTTTTAGCGTTAATGTGAGCGCACAAACCCACAAATTAACAATAGAAGAAATTACACCTTTTCAACAAAAAATAATAGCAGAACTTACAGGTCACGCGCCAATGGAAGATGGTTCTTTTTTAGCAGAACGAAGCTCTGAAAAACAGCGAAAAGAAGCAGTTCAATATTTCACAAATCACTTTGATTCATGGTCAATACCGGTAAACAATCATCGTTATAAAATACCACACGGCTATATCTTTCCGGATCTACTTTTTAAACCAGTTGAAGGTGTGAATGCAGTAGGTACAATACCCTCCACAAATAATAGTGATTCCTTTGTAATTATAGGGGCCCATTACGATACTGAAAGAGGTAGTCCCGGAGCTATAGATAATGCAAGTGGTGTAGCCGTATGTTTAGCAATAGCTAAGAAGTTTAGCAGTATTAAAGAGCGTAACTTTAATTTAATGATTGTCCTGTTTGATCAAGAGGAAGATAATGAAGTTGGAAGCGCTGCATTTGCAAAAAAACTTAAAAAGAATGGAAAGCAAGTGCATTCCGTCCATATCACAGATTTAATTGCTTGGGATGAAAATAGAAATCGTGCCATTGACTTGCAATCCCCAACACCTTATCTGGAAAAATTGTATAAATCTGAAGCAGCTATGCTACATATACCTATTAGAGTGGTAAAAGGAGGAGCGTCGGATAATAAATCTTTTTTAGCGCTAGGTTACCCTACCGTTGGAGTTTTTGAAGAAGCAAGTGACTCTACGCCACATTTACATCGTAGTACAGATACTTACGAAACAGTCAATTTTAAGTATTTGGCAAGAGCCACGCAATTAATGTTTAATGTTTTAAAAACAATCAATAATGAAAACTAATTGGCTAAGAACCCCAAAAAAATGGTACCCCTATGTACTATTATTTAGTCTTTTACCGCCTATAGTTCAGGGAGGATACTATTTGCTTATTGGATCATTATACCCTTTATTGATAGAATTCATATTGATGCTCCCCGTGATCTATTTCGTTTTTTATCGAAAAAAAGGAATTTATAAAGCGCTTAAATATTGGGGGATTTTGGTGTTTTGCTATGGATTTTTGAGAATTGTCTTGATCACCTTATTCCAATTTGATAACGGAGGAATTCCTTCCGCTGTTTATTATCAGGTTACTCCAGTATATTGGATTAAAAGTTTTGGGTATCTATTGTTAGGATTGTTTTTATGGATTTTCAGAAAACAATACTATTCAGTCGTAACTTAAAAGAGAAAGAAGTTTTCTTTTCTGTAGGTAAGTCCCTAAATTTAGGTACTAAATATAAACCTAAGTGCAAAAAGAAAAACTGTTAGAGTGTCATCGACGAATCCAACCTTATATTCATAATACGCCTATACTTTCTTCTACAACTATTGATAATTTGGTGGGAGCTAGTTTGTTTTTTAAGTGTGAAAACTTTCAAAAAATGGGCGCCTACAAGATGCGAGGAGCTACAAATGCGATCATGCAATTGACAGAAACCCAAAAGAAAGCGGGAGTGGTAACTCACTCTTCAGGAAATTTTGCACAAGCATTAACCTTAGCGGCTAAGAGTTTAGGAGTCCCTGCTTATATTGTAATGCCAGAAAGTGCTCCTAAAGTTAAAAAAGAAGCGGTAAAAGGATATGGAGGAATCATTATTGAATGCGCTTCTACATTGGCAGCACGGGAGAAAAATGCGCAGCGTGTGGTAAATGAAAAAGGAGCAACGTTCATCCATCCATCCAATGATACCCATGTTATTTTAGGTCAAGGTACGGCCTGTCTAGAGTTATTAGAAGTACACCCCGATACTGACGTTGTAATTACCCCTGTTGGTGGGGGAGGGCTTATCGCGGGTTCTGCGCTTTCGGCAAAGTATTTTAGTGAAGATTGCAAAGTAATCGGAGCAGAACCTTTCGAAGCAGATGACGCTTATCGCTCTATATTAAGTGGAAAAATAGAAGGTAACACAAGTACCAATACCATTGCCGATGGACTTAAGACGGTATTGGGAGATAAAAATTTTCCAATTATTCAAAAGTATGTCGAGCGCATAATTCGCGTACAAGAGGATGAAATAATAACCGCCATGCGAATAATATGGGAACGCATGAAAATTATTGTAGAACCCTCAAGCGCAATAGCACTTGCCGCCGTTATGCGAGAAAAAGAAGCCTTTAAACAACTTAAAATTGGAATAATCATTTCTGGAGGAAATGTGGACCTAGAAAATTTGCCTTTTTAGAGATGATTTTTGTAATGATTTTTGAATTGTTAAGTCTAATGTTAGACAAAAAACAGATTGATGAAACTAACAGCACAATTACAAGCACTTGCAGAAGGAAGCGCTAAAAGACATCCTGGACCAGCACAAGATATTATGCGAGGAGCCATAGAAGCTTTGGAAGCAACTACTATACTTGATAACGCTTTTAAAACTGGAGATAAATTACCTCAAATAAAATTACCAGACGCCGTTGGCAATACTGTAAATCTTCATGAAATACTAAAAACAAATAAACTTGTTCTGGCATTTTATAGAGGAGGATGGTGTCCTTATTGCAATATAGAATTAAAAGCTTTACAGGAAGCTTTACCAGAAATTGAAGCGAAAGGAGCAAAGTTAATCGCTATTAGTCCAGAGGTCCCTGATAACTCCTTAAGTACTTCAGAGAAAAATGGATTAGCTTTCACGGTATTGTCCGACACCAATAATAAGTTAGCTCGTGCTATGAACTTGGTCTATAAACTACCAGAAGAGTTGGTGAATTTGTATAAGTCTTTTAAGATTGACTTGGAGCATAGTCAACAGAACGAGGCTAACGAATTACCTATTGCAGCTACCTATGTTATCGCACAAGACGGTACTATTACCTATCATTTTCTAGCGGAAGATTACAAGCTTCGTGCAGATCCCGAAGCGATTTTAAAAGCGCTTTAATTTTAGTCTATAATCGCTTTCACATTAGCTGTTACATCCGGATGTGCTAACATTTGTTGCATAAATTCGAAGGCCTGTGTAGCCATAACTCGACTCATTGGTGGTTCCACGATAGGTTTTCCATTGTGTTCTGCACTTCCGGTAACCAATTTTCGAATTTCAGCATCATTATCCTGAACTTCCTGATATAAAAGTTCATTGAATGCAGCAAGACCTGTACCGTTATCCAGTTCTGTTCCGTACATGCGTTTTACATCAGCAACAGTAAAACGATGAGGTAAATAAATAGTTTTAAAATCAATATTCGTATGATCATTAGCCAGTCGTTGTAGTTCTGTTTTTATATAAATGGGAAACATTTCAGTCGAAGCTATTGAACTTAAAATGGCATTGATTTCGGTATTATCATTTATTTTACTGACTTTTAAGGCTAATTTTCGAAGACGATATCGGATGTAGGCATCTTTTGAATTAACGATATTAACAAATACATTTCTTTGTTTTAGCGCATCTAAGTGCTTTATTTTATCTAAACGATTCACAGCTCTGAATAATTTATAAGCAGATAGAAGACCTGAATTCTCATAAATCCCTCCATCGTTATAATGTCCTTTGGTTTCAATTTTTGCAGCAGGACTAATCAGAGGAAATCTATTGGACGTAGATGCAGCATCATAATAGCTTAGTGTTTTAGAACGATCAACAATTTTATTTCCAAGAAAAGATCGTTCTGTTATATCCAGAATATTATCCCCACCATTATAGATAAGAGAATCGATATAGGTGCTGTCCGAATGAATTTTTACGCTGACAGCCATTCCTTGATTTCCTTTAACATTGGTAGTATTAGATATTAGTATAGGGAAGTTGTTCTGATCTATTTCATACAATTTTTTCCAATAAGTTCGGTATGATTTTTTTGTATCGAAATCAACCTCATTATCGTTACCAGAAATCTTTGCATAATGTTCCATTGCCTTTGTAGATCGATCAAAACCTGAAAGTTTATAACCAAAAATGCTTGGAACAAACATATGATTGAAAGAATCTCTTCCCAAAATGTGGGTAATATCTAAGGATAAAATATTAGAGGTTGATATTTCATAAATGAGTTCATCCCATTTGGCGTCATTTTTTGGATTAGCCTTTACAATTGCGGACATATTGATCAGCCCCATCGTACCCCCTGAAGCGCCCGAAATACCAATAGTTTTATTAAAAAATGAAGAATCTTCGTTATATAGATGTTTCAAAACGCTCAACGTCCATGCATTTGCTTTCATACCGCCCCCATAGCTACCAATATAATAACGGGTTTCATTGGTTGGAAGAGCAGCTACATATTGTGTTAAAAAAGTTTCATCTCTTTCCGTACGATCTATACTTTTTAAAGAAAAGAGCTCATTGCCTGAAATCCGTCCAGCCCTGTTAAAAACAAATAGTACCAATAAGGATACGATAAGAAGATAATTGAAACGCTTACAATTAGTCCGTGCTTTTTTCTCATGAGAGTATTTGTAATAAATAAAATTTTTAGTAACCACTACAATAATTCCGTAGTAAAGAAAGAAAGAAGAAAGAATAATCAAAATGGCGTTTACCGCTACACTATCTTGGCTTCTAATATTTAAATAAAGTAGTATTGCGGCATTAATAACCCCTACTACAGCTGTATATTGTAGAAATGTGATATTATTACTTAAAGCTCCAACTCTGAATTTAATTAACAATTTTGATAAGGCACTTGTTGAAACCAGATAGGAATGATTTTTATAAAAATCAAAAACCATTTGTTTCTTTTCTTTGACGGAATGATCGCATTTTTCTTCTACATCGTTCTCCTTATCAACATCCTCTTCTTCTATATTACGCATGATATAGAATGCATTTAAAACTGCATTATCCTCACAATCGAAAAAGAAAAATCGCAATACGGAACGAAAAGACCTGTAATAGACAAACGAAGCCATCTGCAAAGCAATACAAATGAGACTGCATGCCACAGATAGGTTAGTATATTGACATTCTTCGCAAACCAACAACCAAATAACAAAGCCAATGTTCCAAACTAGGGTTAGGATAAAGAGATAAATAAACCGCATAACATCTCCCTTAATGGACAACAAACTATTTGCAATGGCTAAAGAATCTGAACCAGTGGTGATTTGATCTTTTTCTATTTCTGTATCAGGCGCATAATCCCCATCGTAAAGACAAGGCATGTGTTGTTGAAAATAACGATGATTTTTTTGCAACCATTTATCCTTGGTTTTTTTGAGTTTGTAGAGTAATAGTACACCTAAAGTAACAAGAACAACAGTTAGGTGAGCCGTTTTAAAAGGCCAGTCGAAGTTTACTTCGGAAGTGTAGGCTACCAAATAAAAAAGTGCCGCATAAAAGAAGATGCCCAGCGTTCGAAACAAAAAATTCACTTTGCCCTCTACTTTCCCTTCATCTGTAGTTTTGTATCCATCCTTATAACGATAGGAAATAACTCCAATAAGTGTTTTCCATCTGGATTCTGCCTTATACCAGCTTCGATATTTCTTATTTAATAAGAAATAACTCGGATAATGTGCTAATGTAACCGCATAAATTGGAGCGAATAATAATAGGATCGCAAAGTTTAAAGGGCTAGCATAGAGCGCCACTACAATGGAATTTACTTGTGGAGCCTTTGGCAAGAATACCCCAATAATTGCCAGAATCAAAAGACTTATTAAGGCAGCCTTTAAAAAGGAAAAGAAGATAAAAAGAATGTTTTTGAGTGAGTATTTAATGTAAGCCAAAAGAAAGGAAAACACCACAGCTACATAAAGTCCCGTTTTGATATCTACGATAAGTTTCCAATAGTAATAATAGAAAGCATAAGTACTGTTCTCCGTAACATCAGCGATCCAAGCTAAAAGGGTTATGATACTAAAAAGAACAAAGAAGAATTTTGTTGAGCCTGTTGGATTTGGAAGGTAAAAATGTCGTTTCACATACTTCCATATCACCAATAAGAGTAAAAATGACCAGAAAAAATCAACGAAGAAAAATCCAAAATAGGAAAAAATAGATAGCTTATTTTCAAAGATTTTTTCAGAAACCCAAGCGGGGTCTAAGATGGTAGTGAATTGTGGATGATCCATAATACCAGGTATCGTATAAAGCCCTCCAAGAACTATTAAAACTAGAGTTAACCCTAGTAAAATTCCCATCTTAGCAATACTGGTATCACTATCAAAAAAATGTTTTTTTTCTTTAATTGTTGAATTTTCCATAAGTCGTTTCACTTGAACCAATAATACACAAATATTTTCTACCAAAGAATACCCATTGCTAGGGACATTTAGCGGTTTATAGTTTGAGGAAACTTTCGGAATACTATGATGATGAAACTACAAAATTTATAGCAAATTCAGATATAAGTTTAAATTTAGGTGCTAAATTTAACCTCAAACCTTTTTTCTAAACGTAATGATACAAATTGATCTTTCTAAAAAGACCATCCTTTTAACGGGTGCTTCTAAGGGCATAGGGGCGGCGGCTGCAACTTTTTTAATGCAAAACGGAGCGCAGTTAGCAGTACATTACAATTCCAATAAAACGGCAGCAGATGCCCTGATTGCTAAGTTTCCTGAAACAAATTCCAAAGCGTTTCAGGCAGATTTACAAGAGGAAGAAGCGGTTGTTTCTCTTTTTAAGGCAGTGGAAGCTCATTTTAGTAAAATTGATGTGGTTATATTAAACGCTGGAGTGTTTTTAAAACACCCTGTGCAGGACCCTTTAAAAACTTGGTATCGCACTTGGAAGCAAACCATTTCCATTAATCTTGATGCCGTAGGTTTACTTACAAAATTAGGGATAGATCATTTTTTAAATAGGGGAGAAGGACGTTTTATATATATCGGAAGCCGTGCGGTTTTTAGAGGTGAAACAGAAGAATATTTGGCATATGCCGCTAGCAAAGGAGGAATGGTTTCATTGGCACGAAGTGTTGCACGTTCGTTTGGAAAAAAGAATATCAAATCTTTTGTAGTATCTCCAGGATTTACACGCACGCAAATGGCTGAACAATTTGTTGAAACCTACGGAGAGGAAAGAATACTAAATGAAATTGCACTAAATGAATTGACGACTCCCCAAGATCTTAGTCCGCTTATTGGTTTATTGTGCAGTGGTCTTATGGATCATGCTACCGGAGCAACTATAGATATTAATGCGGGCAGTCATATTCGGTAAGCTATTCCAAGAAGATGAACTTATTTTAATTTTCCCAGTGATTTAGATACGACTACTGCAACGCAGCTGTCTCCGGAAATATTAACTACGGTGCGGCACATATCCAACGGACGATCGACAGACATAATCAGCGCAAGTGCAATAGCGAGTTTCGAAGAAGGAAAACCTACAGACTCTAACACGATAACCAACATTATTATTCCTGCACTTGGTGCTGCAGCGGCGCCAACTGAAGCTAAAGTTGCAGTTAATACAATGGTCAATTGATCGGATAGTGCCAAATCATGTCCCATTACCTGACATACAAAAATAGCTGCAATAGCTTGCATTAAACTGGTTGCATCCATGTTAATAGTTGCCCCTACAGGACAAACAAAACTGCTAATTTCTTTATCCACCCCAAGGTTTTCCTCTACGCATTTCATAGTTACAGGTAAGGTAGCCATGCTCGAACTAGTAGTAAGGGCAGTTAATTGCGCAGGTAGAATACCACCTAAAAAGTAGCCAGGAGATTTGCCGGTATATAAAAAGATAAAAATAACGTAGATGCCAATTAGTAATGCCATTCCAAACAGCAATACCAAGGAGTAACTCAGCAAGGCAATAAACAGCTCTCCGCCAGTAGTTTCAGCAATTAGGGCAGCAATTAGAGCAACCACTGCGTAGGGAGCGGTTAGCATAATTAAGTCTACCATTTTTAACATCACATCGTTAGCACTATCTACTAGTACTTTTAAGGATTTTACTCGAGCTGTTGGTAGAATAAGTAAACAGATGCTAAATAAGATTGTTACAAAAATGATTTGCAGCATATTGGCATTGTTATTGGCCGCATTGAAAATATTATCCGGAACAAGATCAACAACAAAACTTAAGGGACCCTTTGTACCAAGATCCTGTTTCATCGCTATTTTATCCGTCATCATAACGGTTGCATCGGAAGACAACCCGGCTAAAGTTTCAGGACTTACATTAGTGCCAGGTTTAAATATATTGACTAGAAAAAGTCCTAACACCACCGAAATAACGGTTGTAAACAGATAAAATCCTATGGTGCGTCCCCCAATCTTTGAAAGTGCAGTCATATCCTTGAAATCCGTAATTCCTTTGGCCAAAGAAACAATTACCAGAGGAACGGCAATAAGCTTGAGAAGTTTGATAAAAATTGTGCCTAGTGGCTTTATCCAATCCGTAACAAATTGTGGCCCCCAAATAAACTGTGTACTAAGTGCACCGAGGAAAATACCAAGAAGCATTCCAATCAATATTTTCCAATGTAGTGCTAATTTCATCATAGACTTGTTTCTAATTGAAGCGTCAAAAGTTGTAAATATAAAACTAGTAAATTCAATTAATCTATCGCTATATAATTTGATAGTAATTGCCGATGTTTTAACCGAAGCAAACTATTTACTTACCTTTGAAAGTGTGTCTGGAGTGGTCATATCTACGTCCTTGCTCCATTGGCATAATTGATCTAAAATAGGGATTAGTTCCTTCCCCTTAACAGTAAGTGAATATTCGACCCTTGGAGGGGTTTCAGGATAAGATTTGCGATGAATAATTTTTCGTAATTCTAGCTCTTTAAGCTGTTCTGCGAGCACTTTTCTACTAATATGGTGAATTCTTACAGCCAATTCTCCAAACCGTAACTTTCGCTCCGATAACGTATAAATAATAATAGAAGTCCATTTATTGCCAATGATATTCATAGAATGCGTAATAGGACAACTGTTAGGGTTCTGGATAAATTTTCTTGTCATCTTGGTTACCTATAGGTTACTACTTTATTGTTTACAAAAGTATAAAAATATATTCTAGTAACTATTATTAGTTACTTTTGGAAACTAATATAAAATAACTATAATGAAAATATTTGAAACCTATACTTTAGGAGATCTGACGTTAAAGAATAAAATCGTAATGGCACCGATGACTCGAAGCCGTGCCATAAATAATATACCCAATCAACTTATGCGTACATATTATACCCAACGGGCAGATGCTGGATTGATTATAACTGAAGGAACTTCTCCCTCCGAGAATGGTTTGGGGTATGCGCGAATACCAGGTGCATTTACGGATGCTCAAATTGCAGGATGGAAAAATGTTGCGGAAGGTGTCCATGAGAAAGATGGATTGATTTTTGTACAACTCATGCATACCGGTAGAGTCACATCGGTTATTAATCTCCCCAAAGGAGCCAAAACTATAGCACCCTCGGCAGTACCGTTGATTGAAGGAGAAATGTATACAGACGATGCTGGAATGCAACCTCATGATACCCCTCAAGAAATGACTTTAACTGATATTGAAAATACACAAAATGAGTTTGTAAAAGCTTCTAAAAATCTCATTGAAGCTGGAATTGACGGTATTGAATTGCATAGCGCAAATGGGTATTTGTTAGATCAATTTTTAAACCCCAAAACCAATAAAAGAACGGATAACTATGGGGGGAGTTATAAAAATCGAGCACGTTTTGTCCTTGAAACTGCTCGTAAAGTTGTTGCAGCGATTGGTGGAAGTAAAGTTGGTATTCGTTTTTCGCCCTATGGAGTTTTTAACGACATGCAGGGAGAATTTGAAGATTTAATTGAAATGTATACGTATATCGCTGAAGAGCTATCAAAGTTAAATATTGCTTATATCCATATTGTCGATCAGCGTGTAGCCATGAATGCCCCTGAATTTGCTACAGATATAAAGAAAACAATACAACAACATTTTTCCGGAACTATAATTGTAGGAGGAGATATTCATACAGCGGAAGGTGCTGAAGAATTATTAAACCAGGGTTATGACTTAGTTTACATTGGAAGACCTTTTATTTCAAATCCTAGTTTAGTGGAAAAATTAAAAACAAAAGAACCTTTGATACAACCAAATTTTGACCTTTTATATACTCCTGATGAGAAAGGGTATTTGGATTACGCATAATTGCAGTGTAATATCATAATTTTTAAATCTGTCTTAATTAATTTTTAGACAGATTTTTTTATTCAAAATCCTTAAAAGATATATAGCGATTCCCAATTAGAGTTCTTAGTTAATGCACAAAGGATTTGTAAAATTTTCCTACCTTGTCTGGGACTAATTAATCTTTTTTATCATGAAAACTATGCTGAAAAACCTAATCATGGGTATCTGTGCCCTAGTTATTGTACATCCTAGTACAGCTCAAAAAAATGATGCTGACACTTTTAAGGGATTGGAATTTAGAAGCCTTGGACCGGCACTAACTTCAGGGCGTATTGCAGATATTGCAATCCACCCTGAAAACGAAAATGTATGGTATATAGCTGTAGGATCTGGTGGGGTTTGGAAGACCATGAATTCAGGAACAACTTGGACACCAATTTTTGATAAAGAAAAGAGCTATTCTATAGGTTGTGTTACCATTGATACAAATAACCCGCAAACCATATGGGTTGGAACCGGAGAAAATGTAGGCGGAAGACATATGGGGTTTGGAGATGGTATTTATGTGAGTCATGATGATGGCAAAACATGGAAAAATAAAGGATTAAAACAATCTGAGCACCTCTCAAAAATCATTATACACCCTAAAGACCCCAATGTACTATGGGTTGCTGCACAAGGACCATTATGGAGTAAAGGAGGAGATCGTGGTTTATATAAAACTGTTGATGGTGGAAATACTTGGAAAAAAACCTTAGGAGGATCTGAATGGACTGGTGTTACAGATTTACTGATAGATCCCGAAAATTCTGATATTCTTTATGCTGCCACCTGGGATAGGCATAGAACGGTAGCTGCATATATGGGTGGGGGACCAGGATCTGGAATTCATAAAAGCACAGATGGTGGAGAAACCTGGACAAAACTAACCAATGGAATTCCAAAATCGAATTTGGGGAAAATAGGATTAGCACTCTCTCCTTTCAATAATAAAGTAATTTATGCCGCCATAGAATTGGATCGAAAAAAAGGAGGAGTTTATATTTCAAAAAATCAGGGAACATCTTGGGAAAAACAGTCTGATGCAGTTTCAGGAGGTACAGGACCGCATTACTATCAGGAATTATATGCCTCCCCGCATGAGGAAGGGAAATTGTTTTTAATGAGTAATACCGTTCAAATTTCAGACGATCACGGTAAACATTTTCGTTTTATGAATGAAGAAAAGAAACATGTGGATAGTCATGCTATGGCGTTTCGCGCTTCTGATCCCAATTATGTTTTGTTTGGTACGGATGGTGGATTGTACGAATCTTTTGACAATACAAAAACATGGAAATATATTAGAAACCTCCCTATTACGCAATACTACAAGGTTGCTGTAGATGATAGTGCACCCTTTTATAACATCTATGGCGGTACGCAAGATAACGGTTCTCATGGCGGACCTTCACGTACTCGAAGTGAAGCAGGTATTCTTAATTCGGATTGGTGGATAACCTTGGGTGCTGATGGACATCAGTCTGCAACGGAACCGGGAAACCCGGATATTACCTATGGCGAATTTCAGCAAGGATGGTTATGGCGTATCGATCAGACGACAGGAGAGACTGTTTTTGTGCAACCGCAACCTAAGACTGGAGAGCCTTTTGAACGTTTTAATTGGGATGCTCCAATTTTGGTAAGTTCGCATAAACCAAGTCGCTTGTATTTCGCATCCTATAGAGTATGGAAATCGGAAAATCGTGGGGATGATTGGACTGCTATTTCTACCGACCTCACCCGAAATGAAGAACGTATAACTTTACCTATTATGGGGAAGCAGCAAAGTTGGGACAATGCTTGGGATATCGGCGCAATGTCTAATTATAATAGTATTACCTCTTTGGCGGAATCGCCTGTGCAAGAAGGACTTTTATATGCAGGTACCGACGATGGAATTCTTCAGGTAACAGAGGATGGTGGAACAAATTGGAGAAAAATTAGCCTAGGGACTATTAAGGGTGTTCCAGATAGAGCTTTTGTTAATGATGTTCGGGCAGACCTCTATGACCCGAGTACGGTATATTTGGTGTTAGACAATCACAAAGAAGGGGATTACAAGCCCTACCTCTTGAAAAGTACGGACAAAGGAAGAAGTTGGACTAATATTAATGGAAACCTTCCCAAACGCCTTATTACCTGGCGTATTGTGCAGGATCACATCCAGAAAAACTTGCTTTTCGCAGCTACCGAATATGGTATTTATTTTACAAATGATGGGGGCACAAAATGGATACAATTAAAAGGTGGGTTACCTACAATTTCGTTTAGAGATGTAACCATACAGCGGAGAGAAGATGATTTGGTTGGCGCGTCTTTTGGACGAGGTTTTTATGTTTTAGATGACATCGCACCGCTAAGGGAATTTAATGCAACTACATTAACGAAAGAAGCAAGTCTATTTAGAGTTAAACCTGCTTACTGGTATATTGAAAAAGATGAAATATATGGTCAGGGGAATGGAGAGTATATGGCCAAAAACCCTGATTTTGGAGCTAATTTCACCTACTTCCTTCCAAAGAAACTGGCCTCACTTAAAGAAATACGGAAGGAAAAAGAAAAGAAATTAAACAAGGATGCTGCCGTTCCTTTTCCTGGATGGAAGGCCTTAGAAGATGAAAAACAATTGGACCCTCCGGCAATCCTTCTGACAATAAAAGACGGTAATGGAAATGTGGTTAACACTATTAAAGGAACCAATAAAAAAGGGTTCAATCGCGTGGCTTGGGGCTTGGATTATGCAGAACGTACAGGAGTAAAATTAAAAGCCTCTTCAGGGGGAGGCGATAATTTCTTAGGTTCCCCGTACATGGCTACTCCAGGTACTTATACGGTAACACTTTCTAAATTGGTAAATGGACAGGTTACGGGTTTAGCAGCGCCACAATCTTTTGAGGTCAAACCGCTTAGCAAAGGAGCCTTACCAGCGAAACCCACAACGGAAATAGATGCCTTTAGAGAGGATTATCAAAACTATCAGCAAGACCTTACTGCCACAGATATCGTGCTTGATAAAAGCATTGTCAAAATTAAAGCAATGAAACGGGCGCTGAATCAGGCAAAAAGACCTACTACAGCCCTTATGACCAAAATTTATGAGACGGAACAGAAATTACAAGAACTTCATAAAATAATGAATGGAAGTGCGGCTAAAAATGAGATAGGAGAGCGAAATGCTCCTTCCCCTCAAGATGGTTCTTTTATTGGATTAGTAGCCTTACGCAATACCTATGGCCCTACAGGGAATCATAAAAATGCATTGAACAGAGCAAAACAGCAGTTACAGACTGTGAAAACGAAATTAAATACAATTCATACCAACGTGATTTCAGTATTAGAAGCGGATCTGAAAGCCGCAGGAGCACCATGGATTGAGGGGCAAGGACTGATCAATAATTAAATCATAGATGGAAGCGTATTAAAATAAAATGGTAAATATTGTCTCTTTTAGTAAAGTGGGAATCGTCTTTACTATAAACCGTTGAATTATGATTCTAAAACTGTTAAAAAAGTACGGCGATAAAAGTATCTGTATGGTATTGTTTTTGGTTCCTTTGCTAATCCACGCACAAACCAATTTTAAAAATACGATTCCCTACGATGCTGAGCAAGGTTCGCCAAAAGCAGATTTAAAGGCAATTTCATGGATCTCTGGGCATTGGAAAGGAGAAGCTTTTGGAGGCATCACCGAAGAAGTATGGACTCCTCCCGCTGGAGGATCGATGATGTGTGTTTTTAAATTGATCGTAGAAAACCAAGTGAAATTCTATGAAATTGTTACGATCACTGAAGCAAACGGAAGTTTACTATTGCAACTCAAACATTTTGACAGGAAACTCCATGGCTGGGAGGAAAAAGATGAAACAGTAGACTTTAACCTAGTAAAAGTTACTGCTAATAAAGTGTTTTTTGATGAATTTACCTTTGAACGAATAAGTGCAGATGAAATAAACATCTATGTAATAATTGATGATCATGAGAAACGTGAAGAGGTAAAGTTTACGTATAGAAGGGTAGGTAACTAAACAACTATTTTAACTGAGCTAAAACCGTTTCTTTGTGACTACGACCTATGGGTATTTCCGTAGCACCTATTTCTACATCTTGTGCTGTATAAGCTGTGATTTTGGAAGTATTAACAATAAAAGAACGATGCGTTCGGAGGAATTGTGGAGGTAATTTTTTTTCGAAATCGCTTATTTTATCTTTGGTAATGATGTTTTTTTCCAAAGTATGAATTCTTAAATAATCTTTCAGGCTTTCAATATATAAAATTTGATCAAATTCAACTTTAATATGTTTCTTGTTTGAATTTACATAGATATGATCTCCCCATTCAGTTGTATTAGTTGAAACATTAACGTTATTTTCCGATTTATCAAACTGTGTCAAAAATCTATTTACGGCTTTAAAAAACCGAATAAAAGTTATCGGTTTTATCAAATAGTCAATGACATCAAGTTCGTAACTTTCCGCTGCATAATCTCTATAGGCGGTTGTAAAGATAATTGCGGGTTTTGAGGGTAGTGATTTCACAAAGTCTATACCGGTAAGTACAGGCATTTGAATATCCAAAAAAATAAGATCTACCGTAGTTACTTTTAAAAAATCAAAAGCTTCCAGAGCATTATGGTAACTTGCCACAAGCTCTAATTGAGGAATTTGAGAAATGTGTTTTTCTATGAGGTTAATGGCCAAAGGTTCGTCATCAACAATCAGGCAGCGTATAGGTTTTGTTAGTACAGATTGCTTCATAAGGAAATTTCTAAGGTGAGCGTATACGAATATAAAGTATCTTCTATATGCAGTTCATAATTGTTTGGATAAATAAGATCTAATTGTCTTTGAATATTGGTAGATCCGATCCCTTTCTTTATACTACTTTCTGCAGTTTCTAGCGGCGGTAACTTGGTGTTGAACACTTTAAATTTTAGTTCTTTCTTTTGAACCGATAAGCTAATATGTACTGTGGGGTTTACGGTATTTTTGCTTGCGCCATGCTTAAAAGCATTTTCAACCAAGGACACCAGAATTAAAGGTGCAATGGTTGTTTTAGGATTATCGATCTGGGCATCAAAAACTAAATCTAAACGATCTCCATAGCGTAATAATTCCAGATCAATATAATTTTGAATCAGTTCTTTTTCCTTTGCAATTTCCACCTTTGGATCCTGGCATTGATACAACATATAATCCAAAATTTCAGATAGTTTAACAACTACTTCAGGTGCTGCGTCAGACTTGTTTAGCGTAAGTGTATATAGATTATTAAGTGTATTGAATAAAAAATGTGGATGTATCTGTGCTTTTAAAAAATTTAATTCTGAAGTGGCTTTTTCTTTTTGAATAAGATTGTATTGGTGTTTTTCTTCGAAACGATCTTTCAATTCTTTTACAACCAGCATGATAATTGGAAAAAGATAGACAGATGGTGCAAATACAGCTAGTAAATAGGAGAAATCATTTATTACTTCCCATAGGGTCTCTTGTTCAAAATCGGCACGAATAAAAGGTTCAGCAATATATATTACCGACAAACGAGCAAGAACAGAAAAAACGCTTATGCTAAGCATGCAAGTAGTTACAAATAGGAAATATTTCTTTTTTAATAGTAATTTAGGAATTTGATAATAACAGAGAAGGTAAGATGCAGCAATTTGAACAGGAAGTAGCGATGTATTGGTAATTAAGTTGTTTCGAAATAAACCATGATTGAAACTGGCTATAAAAGTAGTTGTAAATAATAACACCGCCCAGAATATGGTATGCGTGGCAACTCTACTTTGTAAGAGCTGGTCCATATGGTTTAAACGTTTTATAAGCATCATATTTTTAAAAGTAAACAATATTCAAATAAATAATTACAACCAATGCCCAATCTCCATTTCCGCATCCCAAAAACCGCTTTTCTCATGATGAATCAATTAATCATCCATTTTCATGTTTTCAGGGGCTTTAAAACGTGGTTGGTCGTTTTTCAGGCGAACACTTTTTCTTTTGAAGTAGTTTCGAACTATTCAATCTTTAAAAACGAACAGTCATGAAAAACAAATTGAGTATTTTAATTATTTTACTGGTAACTTCTGTTACTGTAGCGCAAAGTAATTCCTGTGAGGCCTTATTAAAAGCTGTACGAAACGGTAATGTTGATAAAGTAGCTGCAATGGCCGATCAGCAAACACCTAACTGCACCTATAGAGGTGATAGGGAACCAAGATCTCCACTTGGTGTAGCAGCTTATATGGGAAACCTTCAAATGATAAAGGTGTTGATTTCCAAAGGAGCAAAAGTTACATATAAGAGCAACGGAGATGCTAGTGCATTAATGATTGCCGCAGCAAATGATCACTTGAATATTGTACAATATCTGGTAGAAAATGGTGCAGAGGTTAACCGAAAAGTATCCGGAGATGGAACCCCACTTTTAGCTGCCGCTCGAAGTGGTCGTTATGAAGTAGCCAAATACCTTATTTCAAAAGGTGCCAATGTTAATGCGGGTGTTAGCGGCGATGGAACTCCCCTTATTGTAGCAACTCGCGAAGATCACTATGAAGTTGCAAAATTACTCTTGGAAAACGGAGCGGATCCTAATAAGAGTTCTTCTGGAGATGGAAATCCAATGATCCATGCAATGCGATCCGATGATGCTAGGATGTTGAAATTATTATTAGCTTATGATGCAGATGTAAATAAAGGAGTATTGGGTGATGGTTCAGCAATAATACAAGCAGTTAGAGCAAAAAACCTAGTATTGGTAAAAATTCTGGTCGAAAATGGAGCAGATGTAAATAAAGGTGTTAAGGGTGATGGCAATGCACTTATAGCGGCAGCAACTGGCGGTTCTTTGGACATTGCTAAGTATCTTGTAAACAAAGGCGCCGATGTAAATGCTTTAATAACTGGCGATGAAACACCGTTAATTAATGCTGCACGCCATGGACATCTGGATATGGTGAAGTACTTGGTGCAGCAGGGAGCAGATGTCAATAAATCTGCTAGAGACGGCTATTTTTTAAATTCCGAACTCCGAACTCCCCTTAATATGGCGCGACGAAATAAACATACCGAGGTGGTAAATTATTTAAAAAGTAAAGGAGCCAAAAAGTAATGGAATCGTAGTGTACTAACTATTCAAAAAACCTGTTTGTTTTTAACAAACAGGTTTTTATTTTATATTACATGGCTTCGTCTGCGGAACCACCATAACTCGAGGGAACCGGTATATTATTCAGACGCAGATAAACTCCTAATTGGGCTCTATGGTGAATGATGTGATTTAAAACAAGGTTTCGTAAAGCAACGCCTTTAGGCAAAGTAAAATATGTAGTTTCTCCATTCTTCATAGTCCATGGTTGCTCTAAAATTTCATTCGTAAGCATCTTAAAAGCTTTTCTTGCTATAGCAGTATTAGTTTCTAGCGCCGTAACCATTTCTGCTGCATTTTTAGGATTTTCAGGAAATTTGGCTGTACTCCAATCCAATGCAGGCTTTTCTATAATATGAGGAACCAATAGCGGAATTCCTAAGAGATGATTTGCTAGTGCGTTACCGCTCATAGATTTTTCATGCGGTCTAAAGCTTAAAATGTCATCAGAAATGGCACTAAAAAACTTTGTGGTCGTTTTCATTTCATGTTCAAATTCTCCAGGTAAGAGTTTACTTAAATTCATTCATTTGATTTTTTAGTTGAGTACTTTTTAATAGCAGAATTATATGAATTATTGCAATAGTTCTTTTACACCATGCTCCAATTGAAACAATCCCTCAATCTCATCTGTGTTGAGATCTCTATTAAAGATGGATAGTTCGTCCATTAGTCCTATATATCCAAGACCTAAGTAAATATTAGACTGATCCAAATCCCAGGTAAACGGGTCAGAAATTCCATTCCGAGAACCTTTTAGTACCCCGTCAATATATAATGTTGCTGTACCGTTGGAAGTATTTAGATGCGAGAAATTAATTAAAATATGAGTCCATTTCCCTTTGGCAAAAGGTGGATTTTTGACGGGAGCAAGTTGTACATTAAATATGGGATTTTCGTTGTCCGGACCTTCCGGATTTGGATTCCAAGAATCGCGATCTCCGATAACCCCTAGTCTAAAATCCCTGGGATTTTCTTTTGTGAAGTCCACCCATATTGCAGCATCATTATAGCTAACATCTGTGATTTGAATAGGATCGCAATATCCGGGTTCTAAATCGGTAGCAGGATCTAAACTTAGCCAAAAAGAAATAGCTCCGCTCCAATCATTGGCGTCATAAGCAATATTTTTTGTACTCGGATAATAGATATTTCCACGACTTCTTTCCGTATAACGTAGACCATCTCCAAATTTCCCCTGTCCTTCCACAATACTAATGTCTGGTTTGTGTAAACCAGCTAGAGCAGAATCTCTTGCATTACGATTGGGTACAGTATATAATTTTGAATCTCCTAAGGCAAAATCCGCCTCTACTCCTGAATCAAAGGAAGCATAAAATGTTAAGGCAGTTTTTAAATCTTGATTTAAGGTATCAACTACTACTTCTTCTTGTCCTTTTTTTGGTTTGCAAGACATAATCAATACGGTTGCAATAAGGATCATAATACTTTTTTGCGCACTTAAAACTTTTAACATAACACTATTTTAGGGTTTGATTAGATTTCGATTTAAAATTAGGAATTAATACTATATTTATTCAGCCTATTAGATACCTTTGTGTAGGGGTGGCGATTTTTTGTCGCTATGGGTTGATTTAACTTTCTAAAAAAGATACATTTAAAATTTATACTATGGTAAAGAAAATAAACTGGAATGATGTTCCTGTAGAGCAAGTAACTCCTAAAATGCAACGTCAATTGGTTTATGGTGATAAGGTCATGGTGGCAAAAATGAAATTTAAGGATGGTTTTTTGGTTCCTTTACACAGTCATGAAAACGAACAAGTTACCAACGTTACTTCTGGAACAATACGGTTTTGGTTTGGAGAAAATAAAGAGGAAACTATGGATCTTCACGCCGGTGACATTGTTGTTATTCCTGCTTTTGTGCCGCATGAAGCTTTAATGATTGGCGATGTGGAAGAAACGGATACCTGGACGCCTATTCGTGAAGATTGGTTGGATGGTACGGATGATTATTTGAGAAAATAATTGGAGCACGTGAAAATAGTATGCTGTCTTTTTACCCATGAAATTAAGAACCTAAAACACCAAATGAACTATGCCACTGACCAATAACGATATCATGAAAAAGCTTAGAGTTGCCCATAAACTAAGGGATGAAGATATTGTAAAAATTCTTGCATTGGCAAAATTCAACGCTACAAAAAGTGAAATCAATGCTTTGTTTAGAAATGAGGATCACCCTAAATTTATGGAATGTGGCGATCAATTTTTACGAAACTTTTTGAATGGATTAATTATTCATTTACGCGGACCACGTGAAAAAACACCTCCCAAGAAATAAACAGGGACACTAAATATATCCTGCTACCAAAAAACCAATGTAGGTGCCCAAAGCATTTCCTATAGACCCAATGATGATAGCGGGTAAAATTAACTCATTGCGTTTGAAGTTTTTGGCCAGAGCCATGGCGGAAGTTCCACCACCAATATTAGCCTGAGAAGCAATGGCAACTAACTGCCAATCCAATTTAGTGAAAAAATTGCTCCCAAAAATAAAAAGACCGTGAACTAAAACAACAATAGTAACAAAGAGCAATAAGTAAAGTGAAAGATCTCCAGATTTCCCCAGCGCATGAAAATCGCAAAAGGCACCAATAACGGCAAGAAATAAATACACAGCCCAACTACCCAAGAGCATATTGCCCTTTAACTTAGAGATGGCTGGAATTTGGGCTAATAGCAATGCGAAAGTCGTCAAGATAAGTATAGCGGGAACAATAACACCGTATGAGGTTAATAGAGCGGTTATCTCTTCAGAAATAAAAAGAAACAAACTGCTTAGTCCCAAAAAAATAGATAATGTTTTAAGACTTAATGTATCTATTTCATCTGATGCTGCTGCTACTTCTGAGAGCCTTTCTGTTTCATTTTTTGATCTAGATCGAGGCACCATTTTTTGAAGGGCAACAGGTAGAGCAACGGTGACAAAAAACCATAGGGTGGTCATCACGTTATCTACAGCTACGGCATTGGTATATACCACACTTTTTTCCACGACTTTATAGTGTAAGGCAACCGCATTAAAATTAATTCCTCCTCCGGTATAAGTACCTGCAAACATTCCTGCTATAGCGCTATACATGCCATCAAAATAAGGTTGATCTGGAATTACTAATGAGGCTACTACCACCCCCAAAACCGTTCCTAAACTACCCATTAAAAAAAGGAGTAAAATAGGGAATCCTACTTTTTTTAGTTGTTTGAGGTTTACATCGAGTAACAGCAGAAAAAGGGCGCCAGGAGCGATGTAAGTGAAGATGCCTTCGTACATCACATTTGTGGTTGTCGGAAGCATACGTGCATTGGCGAGAATGGCAGTAATTATAATTACCAATAAAGCTATTCCAAAAGATTTAAAAAAAGTTTTACGAACCAACCAATCCGATAAAAGAAGTACAAAAGCTAAAATGGCAAAAATATAGAGCGGATTGTGGATAAAACTCATAAAGGCATATCGAATTTGAATTAGAAATGTACTAAAAATTGATGAGTTTAATTTTTAGGGAGTGTTTTCGTAACAATATCAACTTTTAGCTCTTTGTATAGATTTTCTGTTATTCCTTTAAAAAAAGTAATATTTTTCTTAAAAATAATATAATGTATAATCGATTACTTAAGAATATTTAGTACTTTTCTTGTATAATTTAACCGAATTTATGCAATGGACGAAACATTAATCAATACCCTACGATCTTATTTTAAAGCGGAAAAAATAAAAGTAGCCGCAGATGAGTTGAAATTACAGCTTTTTAGTCATCCACATACTCCATCATTATATGCAATATCAGAAACTTTAAACTTCTTAAATATTGAGAATGTTGCTGCTCAAATAGATAAAGATCAGTTAGAACAACTTCCAAGTCACTTCATCGCTTTTGTAAAAAATGAAAAAGGACAGCCTCGTTTCTCTCATGTAGAGCAACAAGAAGATTCCATATACCTACATGATAAAAAGGAAAGTATGTCTAAAACTTCTTTCAAGGAGTTATGGGATGGAATTATATTGCTTGCTGAACAGGAAAATAGCGCCACAACAAAATTGGTCTCATGGAACCTCTTAGCCTTGGGAGGCTTATTTGTTCTTATGACGTTGGTTTTATGGTTCAAGACTTATGAAATTACCTTTGTTATATTGGGATTGACGGGTCTTGTTGTTTCTCGTGAAATTTTTAAAACAACGCATGGTAAAAATTCCTTTTTAGGGGAAAAACTATGTAGTCAACACAATCAGAAAGACCAAGGTTGTGCCAAAGTATTAAAATCTTCATCGTTTACATTAGGCCTCTTTTCATTTAATGATGGGTTATTTGCTTTTTTGGCAAGTACTATGGTATTTACACTGATTGCAAATGGTTTTACCCTAACTCATTTGTTGGGTTATGGTATAGCAATATTAGTCGTATTTGCAACAATTTTTATTCAAGGCTTTATATTAAAGGCGTGGTGTAAATTGTGTTTATTATCTAGTGGTATTCTAATACTTCAAGCCATTGTACTTTTTTCAAGTTGGTCTGGCTATGAAAATCTTTTTACTTCGCTTTTATCACTTAACCTTTTGGTAAATATGGGGATATGGGGCTTGCTTTTTTTGGTAAGTCTTATTGGGATTCACCAACTAAGAAGTTTGCAAATTCTGCACTTTGAAACTACTGCTTCTAAAATAGAATTGCTTCGATTTAAACGCTCTCCGGAAATTATACAAAGTGTGCTTAAAAATGCAACCTTGCTAAGTCATCCTAATGGAAGTGAAGATCTTCAATTTGGTAATCTTAAGGCGAATACCACTTTAAGACTGATTTTATCTACAAGTTGTGGTTTCTGCAAACTGGCATTTGAGCAGTTTCATGCTTTTTATACAAAGAACTCCGATGTCTATAAATTTCAGATCATTTTTAATCATTATGAAGATGGAGCATCTCCGAGAAATGACGTAGCGGTGCGGTGTATTAATAGTTTATGGAACCACGGGGAAAAGGCTTTTTTTAATACCCTTGCTGATTGGTACCATATAGAAAATATAGAATCGTTTTCCAAAAAACACCCATTACATGCCACGGAAATGGGATATGAAGTATTGCAGAGACAACGGGATTGGTGTAAAGAAAATGCACTTTACCACACCCCGATTTTAGTGCTTAATCGCAAAATAATACCTCCCCAATACGACGCCACTTTTATTGAAGATTTTATCGAGGTCTTAGACGAAGAATCGGTATTGGAAGTTGAACAGAATTAATCCATTTTTAAAACATGAAATACATCCATTCTTTTTGGTCCAAACCCTTGTTTGATATGGAAAATAAAGACAATAGAATTTTTCGTCATAATGGAGGCTTTCCTAATGCGTTTTTGTTTTATTGTTCTTGGACTTATAGTTGTTTGACTATTAAAAAATATTATCCCAATTTGCATTTAGTAACAGATAGCAAGGGAATTGAGCTTTTTAAAAATGTACTTCAGTTACCCTATGTTACCTTTTCCAATGCATTAGATGACTTGAGTGATTACCATAAGGGAGCATGGGCTTTAGGAAAACTATATACCTATCGGCAACAACAAGAACCATTTTGTCATATCGATGGAGATGTATTCTTTTTTGGACCAATTTTAAAGGAACTGGAAAATAAAAATCTTTTTTGCCAGAGTTTTGACCATAACGGTATTCAATATTCCGAAATGCACCCTTATGTTCATAAACATTTTAGGAATGTTCCCAAGGCTTTTGAGGGAGACCTAAGTGACACCATAAAATACTTTAATGTTGGGATCATTGGCGGAAGTGATATTGACTTATTTCAAGAGTACACTGCTGCCGCATTTAAGTTGATAGATGAAAATCAAGACAAGTTAGATGCAATCAATGTAACGTTATTTAACCTTTACTATGAGCAATTCTTACTTAGCAATGTTATAGCGAAACACCAGAAAGAGGTAGCTTGTCTGTTTCCGGAACCTGATAGAGAATGCACCCATAATTTTGCTGCATTTCATGAAATACCAAATGGGTCTAATTACATACACCTCATTAGCCACTTTAAAAGATCAACTGAATTTTTAGAGCAGATGGTAATGCGCCTTCAGTTCGAATATCCAGATTACTATAAACGCTTGCTTAAATTTCAAGAAACACATTTGGTATGAAAACAAGACAATGTTTTGCAAACTGGCTGGACCGTCAAAAAACAGAGACAGCCTATAGTATAAACCTTCCTAGATTTTATAATTACAATGAAAACGATTATGTTTTTGAAGTACTCCATACGCTTCCTGATTTATATCCGGCGTTAACCGAATATATTGCAGATTTTCAAAATTTAGAAAAACAACGATATGCTATATTAAATCAGGAGCTGAACATTGAATCTGTAAAACAGCAATATAAGCAAGCCATGGATTTTTGTAAGAAATCAATTCCTGAAAAAAGGTCCAGTAACTTTAGTGTAAATCCGCGAATGACAAATTTCTTGGTACAGAGTGATTTTTTATGGCGTGATGCCTCAGGAATTTCCTCGGAAAAAGGAACAAATAGTTATTTGTTTATACCTAGTTTTCTTGATCTTGCTCCTAAAGAGGTTTTTTTAGTTGACTTAAATGCTGTATTGCTGGATATTATGGAATATTCAGAAGAATTTTCATATAAAGAGTTTTTTTCACTGGTACAAGATAATTTAGAAATTGAGGAATCAGCGTTGGATGCTATATTGTTAGAATTTATGGCTAACCAAGTACTCTATTATGGAACGTTTCTTCCTTCCTCATAATAAAAAAGTTCAAGACAGCGAACTGCCTTGAACTTCTTCATTAAAACATTACATAAATTGCTTTTTATTGCAATTGACAGCAACTAGCATTTGGATTAACATTGGCGCAGTAATAAGCACTGCAACTGGTGCCGCCTCCGCACTGACAACAATTTGCATTGGGGTTCACATTAGCACAATAATAGGAGCTACAGGTGGCAGAACCACCGTTGATTTGTCTTTGAAGCGTATTGCTTAATTGTTGTTGCTTCAAATTTTTTAAACTCAACTTTTTCATGGTAATAAAATATTTGATTCTCCGCTATTTCGATATGGGGCTTTGGAGTAGGCCTGTAATGTGTATTACAAGAAGTAGATTATATAAGGGGCTTATATTTTTTGCTAAAAATGAATACACCCCTTATTGTATTACTTACATATAAGGGGTGTATAATCATTTAATCACCACAACAACAAACTGCCATTGGGTTTACAAACATACAGTAGTACGCCGAACACATATAGCCTCCGCCGTTACCGCCATTGATTTGTCTTTGTTTGTTGCCATCTAATTGCTGTGCTTTTAGATTTTTTAAACTTAACTTTTTCATGATACATAAATTATTTGATTCTCCGCTATTTCGATATGAGGCTTTGGAGTGGGCCGGTGTTATTCCTACAAGATATAAAATATATAAGATTTTTCCTTCAAGACATAGGTTATAATAGTGTTAATTAATAGATACTTATCAACAATTATGTTAAAAAGAATCATTTGTCATATAATATTTAACAAATGGAGTGTAGATGCTACAATTTCTACTTTTCCAATTGTAGTTATAACCTAAGGAGGATTTGTATTAAAATAGAATTAACGCTGTATTGTATCAATTTTTTAAGGAAGTACGTGTTTCTTTTCATTGATAAAAATTACGTATTATAATACTATTCTATCGTATTTCTTCAGTTAAACCCTTGGTTGTCAGTTGTCATTAAAAAATGAGTAATAGTATAATTAAATTGTAACTATCTAATTATTAAATAGTTATCACTATTTAATAATTTTTTGTTGCATATATTTTACTATTTTTAAAGGGTTTTGAAGGAAACATAATTAACTAATTATAACAGATGGCAAACAAAAATGATCAAGATGGTATCCTAGCGCCAGTAAGCTTAAAGGAAAAAATCGGCTATGGTCTTGGAGATTTAGGGTTCAATTTTTATTGGGCAAATATTTCCGCTTTTCTATTAATTTTCTATACCGATACCTTTGGTATTTCTGCAGCTGCTGCTGGAACCATGATGCTCGTAACTAAAATATTTGATGCGTTTACGGATCCAATAATGGGAGCCATCGCGGATAGAACCAAATCTAAATTTGGACGCTTTAGGCCGTATTTGCTTTACGCAGGTCTTCCCATGGCCGCTGCAGGTGTATTAACCTATACAACTCCCGATCTTGGCGAAGGAGGAAAAGTGATATGGGCATATGGAACCTACACCTTAATGATGCTAATGTATACCGTATTAAGTGTCCCATATTCTGCGCTTTCAGGAGTAATAACAGCGAAAAGTCAGGATAGAACCGATTTAATTAGTTTTCGATTTATAGCAGCATTTAGTGGTACAACAATCGTAAACTTTTTTACTTTGGATTTGGTTGATTATTTAGGTAAGGGAAATGAAGTATTGGGTTGGCAATTGACAATGGGAGTTTACGGTATTCTAGCAGCTATATTATTTGCAGTAGTATTTTATACCACCAAAGAACGTATTCAACCTCCACCAAATCAAAAGTCCAATGCGATAGGAGATATTAAAGATCTTTTAGGCAATCGTCCCTGGTTGGTGCTGTTTAGTTTAGCGTTAATTATTATGATTACCATTACGATGCGAGCTGGAGCCTCTATTTATTATATAAAATATTATATAGGAAGACCGGATTTAATAAAATACTTTCTAACTGCTTACGGTTTGGCTTTGGCGGCAGGTGCTGCCTGTACACCAATACTGACACGTTTTTTAGATAAAAAACGCCTGATGATTGTTTTAATGACAACCACTGGGATTTTATCCATGGCTTTTTTCTTTGTTCCCGCTAATGCTATAGGTTTAATGTTTACCATTCATATCCTCATTGGTTTCGCCTTAGGGCCAAAATCGCCCTTGGCATTTTCGATGTATGCAGATGCAGCGGATTATACGGAATGGAAAACAGGTAGGCGTGCAACGGCAATGACCTTTTCCGCAGCTATTTTTTCACAAAAATTAGGAGGGGCTTTGGCATCTTTTATTATTGGTTTGGTATTGGCAACTATGGGTTATGTGGCTAATGAAGCACAATCAGATGCATCTCAAACTGGTATCATATTAGTGATAAGTATTATCCCAGGTATAATCGCATTATTAGCAGCCTTTGTCATGCGTTTTTATACCTTAGATAATACAACCCTTCAAAAAATTCAATTGGAATTAAAAGAACGTAAAGCCTCAGAAGAATAGTATGATTAAAGTTGTAGAGCATGGGGAACGTCTTAATCTAAATACCCCTATAAAGTTACCGAATGCTTCAGCCTTTTTATGGAATAAGTCAATGATGATTCATATGAATTGTCGCGGTTATGCTGTATCGCAGTTTATGCAGCCAGAACCGGCAAAATATGCACATGCTCCAAACTTAGAGGCAAAAACCTTTATGCAGCCGGAACAACCCTATTACCAGCATCATCCTGGGCGTTTTTTTTATGTAAAAGATGAAGATACTGGGAACTTTTTCTCTGTTCCTTATGAACCTGTGCGTAAACAAGCAGACCGCTATTGTTTTTCCGCAGGTAAAAGCGATATTATTTGGGAAATTGAACAAGACAATTTATCGATTCATGTTTCCTTAAGTCTCGCCAAAGACAAACCTCTGGAATTGTGGAGTTTTCGTATAACAAATAGAGGCTTAAAGAAACGTAATTTAAGCATTTACACCTATTTCCCAACCGGATATATGTCTTGGATGAACCAATCGGGGGCTTATCATAAAGAGCTACAAGGGGTTGTATGTTCCAGTATTACCCCCTATCAAAAATATAAGGAATACGATCATATAAAAACCTTAAAGGATAAGACGTTCTTAATTGGAGATACGGAACCTTTTTCATGGGAGGCAAATCAACATAGCTTTGAAGGAGATGGAGGACTGCAAGAACCTTCGGCTCTTTTAAAACCAGCCTTAGCAAAAGGAGATGCACGTTATGAAACTCCTGCGTGTATTTTACAATACAGAGAAACCATGGAAGTTTCGGCCACCAAGACCTATCGTTTTATTTTTGGCCCAGCAAAAGACGAACAGGAAATAAAAGCTATTAAAGCCTCTTTTTTTGAATCTTCCCAGTCGGAAGGTCTCGATGGTTTTCCCAAAGAAAAAACACGCTTTGCGGCATATGTTAATGAGGGTAGGGGGCCATTACAAATTGAAACTCCTGATCCTGTATTCGATAATTTTGTGAATCATTGGCTTCCACGTCAAGTTTATTATCATGGGGAAACAAATCGGTTAAGTACCGATCCGCAAACAAGAAACTACTTACAGGACAATATGGGGATGAGCTATATTAAACCTGTGGTAGCTCGAAACGCTTTTTTAACCGCTCTCCGTCAGCAAGAAACTTCAGGAGCGATGCCAGATGGGATCTTGATTCACGAAAATGCCAGTTTAAAATACATCAATCAGGTTCCTCATACGGATCATTGTGTTTGGTTACCTATCTGTATAAGGGCATATTTGGATGAGACCAATGATTACAGTTTGCTTCAGGAAAAAATTCCATTTTCAGAAGGAAACGAAATCGCTACGGTTGCAGAACACTTGCACAGAGCAATGCAATGGTTATTAAAAAACAGAGATCATAGAGGGCTTAATTATATCAATCAGGGCGATTGGTGTGACCCCATGAATATGGTTGGTCCGGAAGGAAAAGGAGTCTCTGGATGGTTAACCTTGGCAACAGCTTATGCTATTAAGGTATGGATGGAGATATGCATAGATCATAATGATTTACAGCATGTATCAAAATATAAAACAGCGGTTACCGAACTCAATGCAGCAGTAAACACTCATTTATGGGATGGGAATTGGTATGCACGGGGCATTACAGATAAAGGGGTAGTATTTGGTGTCCATACAGATATAGAGGGACAGATCTTTTTAAACCCTCAGGGATGGGCACTATTAAGTAAGGCCGCAGATGAGGTCAAGCAGGAAAAAATGATCGCTGCTGTCTCCGAGAAATTAGATACGCCCTATGGTGTTGAAATGTTAGGTCCAGCTTTCACTAAAATGAGAGAAGACGTGGGAAGAGTTACCCAGAAGCATCCGGGTTCTGCAGAAAATGGATCGGTATACAATCATGCTGCAGCCTTTTATATTTATGGATTGTACGCAAGTGATAAAAATAATGTTGCCTATGAACTATTGCGGAAAATGATTCCGGGTCCGGAAAATGATGATCTAGTTCAACGTGGACAATTGCCTGTCTTTATTCCAAATTATTACCGCGGAGCCTATAAAACAATTCCTCGTACTGCCGGACGTTCCAGTCAATTGTTTAATACCGGGACGGTTCCTTGGGTGTATCGTTGCTTATTGGATGGGTTATTCGGATTGCAAGGAACGGTAGATGGATTGCGAATTCATCCAAAGCTTCCTAAAAAGTGGAATAAGGTAAAAGTAGATAGGCGTTTTAGAGGCTCAAATTACTGCATCAGCATCGAACGAAAGCCGAAAATTGCTAAAATCGAAGTAGTAGTTGAAGGGAAAAGAATAGCAGGAAATACAATTCCAAAAATGAAACCTGGACTGTATAATATAGAAGTATGGATTCCTATGGAAACCATAGTATAAGGTAAGGTGATAAACTGTGAGAAGCCTGATTAAGGTATAACTTGAATAGGGTTGGATGGAAGCTCAAACAATTCCAACTCAAAATAAGATACCGCGGCCAGGAGGTGATCAAAAATATCTGCCATGATGTATTCATAATTCTCCCAACGTTTATCGCTACTAAAAGCATAAATTTCGATAGGAATACCTTGGGAAGTAGGACTTAACTGCCGTGCCATTAATGTCATATCTTTATTTACCGCTGAATGATTTTCTAAATATGTTTCAATATACTTCCGAAAGAGCCCAACATTGGTTAGATTTCGGCCATTTATTGCAAGTTTTTTATCAATACTATTCGCAGTGTTATAAGTGTTTATTTTTTCCTGTCGCTGTGTTACATAATCGGTAAGTAAACTTATCTCTTTCATTTTCTCAATGGCAGCATCGGACAGGTATTTAATCCCGCTTTGCTTTACAATAAGTGCTCGCTTAATTCTTCTACCTCCAGCTTCGGACATGCCGCGCCAATTTTGAAAGGAGTCAGATATTAAGGCGTAGGTCGGTATTGTGGTAATGGTTTTGTCAAAGTTTTGAACTTTTACGGTTGCCAGGTTAATTTCGATAACATCTCCATCGGCACCATATTTTTCAAAAGTAATCCAATCTCCTATACGCAACATATCGTTAATAGTGACCTGAATGCTGGCGACCAACCCTAGAATACTATCTTTAAAAATGAGCAAAATTACGGCCGAAGCTGCACCTAAAGCTGTGAAAAATTTCCATATCGTAATCCCGGAAATAATAGCAAAAACGGTCATAAGTCCTGCAATCCAGGCAAAAATCATAAATACTTGAATATAACTATCTATGGGCTTATCCTTAAATCGCGGACGCGTTTTAAAATAGTCGCGAACAGTATTTAAGAGACTTCGCGTAATACGGAGTATTAGAATCACCCCTAGTATTTGAACCAACTTTAAAGCAATTCCTTCGATATATGAAAAATCGGTAAAAACTATGGGAATAAGTTCCTGTGCAAGGAATAAAGGTAAAATATGTGCTATGGCACGGGGAGCCTTGTTTGCGACTAACAAGTCATCGAAATTTGTTTTCGTTTTTCGAGCCGTTCGTGCGGAAATAAAACGAAGACATTTCCAACTTATATAATCTACAAAAAATACCAAAAGTAACATGATAACGAAAAGAATGAGCACATTGAGGTAAATCGCAATACTTTCGTCAACCCCTATTTTTACAAGTTGTTCGTATAGTAAATGACTAGGTTGAAAATTCATGGTGGTATCTTTGAAAAACAAAAATACCACCAAAAACGGGAAAACTAAAATGTATGTTATTACTAACGGTATTAGAATACCTTAGGAACCGATAAGGTTTCGAAATGACGTTTTAGATGTTGATAGGTTGGGGTATGATTTTTTCTTTGGCGCACATCTGCTTCCAGTAGTTTAATTACTGCGATATTTAAACTTACTTCAGTAATAGCAGCATTAAACTTTTGTTTCTGCAAAGGCTTTTGCAGAAAAGCAGTAGCTCCAAATTGCATTGCGGTGTCTGCGTATGACGCCAAGGTAGAATTTAAAATAACCTGTACTTCTGGATTTAAACAGTTCATAAGTTCAAAACCGTTAATTCCTGGCATTTCAATATCTAAAATTACAAGGTCTACTTTTGATGATACTACCTTCGCTAAACCCGCTTTTGGATCTTCATAAGAGCCGATCAACTCCAAATCAGGGTGTTTTTCTACAAAATGCGCTGTGGTAATACGCTGTAATAGGGAATCATCGATTACGACAGTTTGTAGTTTCATGAATATGCAGTATTAATTTGGTTTTACCTGACGCATCAAAACGCTCGGTATACTAAAAACGAAGTCGCTATTGCAAATTACATATCCATTCGATAAACGGTTTTATAAAGTCGATAAACCGCCTAAATTGGCTTATTTAGCATTTTTTAATGATTGCACATCTTCGGTTACAATTCTAGACAATTCCTTTAATGCTCCTTTTTCATACAGTGCTGGTAAGGCCGCCAAAGGAGTTTTTAATGGGGCTTTATAATTCACGTAATCCTGAAATAAAATACCATCTACCATTCTTGGATTATACGCACTTCTAAAACGAACACCGCCTCCATCTACGAGATAGTTGTAGGCTAAATAATCAATTCTTTTGGTTTTTTTATTGATCCAATAATGAAATTCATCATCGTAATCCTTCCCACCATTTTCTTGATTAAAAGTAATTCCTAAAATATCGTAGTCTTCTCCTTTAATCGTAGTTGTACCCTCATATGTTTTATTTACCGCGGCATCATGAAGTTTATGTGGCAGCGTGGCAAAATAAATAACGGAATTAACAGATGCTGTATACTTCGAAATATCTCTGGCGGATAATTTTACTGGAGTACCATTAATTTCTCGTGTCAATTTCCCATTGTCTAAAACATCATAAATTTCCTTTTTCCCTTGCTTGCCTTTCATGGTATATACATAACGCCCGTTATCATTAGTAAAAGTGTAGGCTCTTTCTCTGAAGGTCAAGGAATAAGAAGCGGTATTATAAAGATCCCCACCATGCGCTTCGGTTGCATCATTTAAAACGGTTTTTGCCATATCGGTCTCCTGAATCTCTAATGTAGTTTCGGGAGTTGCAGTTACAAGTGTAGTTTCTTTTTTAGCCGTATTACAAGCACTTAATAGTAAAAGACTAACAATAGGAATGATTTGAATTGAAGGTTTCATAGGGTACGATTTCTGTATTTAAAGCTATAAAAAAACAGTGCCTTTGGGCCCTGCTATAATAGCACTCATATTAATTTGTTTATTCTTTTGGATGTCAAAATTACAATTCAAATTTTTGAAGACAATTTCAAAATCCATTGGCGATGGATGAGTCGCTGAAAATTTAATTAGTTTACATTCTGAATCAGGTAGACTATTGCAGGGATGGGTTCCTGATGTTCCCCAATCTATTAGGAAAGGAACAATCTCCACTTCGGGAGTTCCTAGGGGTAGTGTTAATTTCCATTCCAACAAGGCTCCGTCTTCAGTATTTCTGGAACCATCAACAATTTCCCCCATTTTGGTGTTATACATTTTAAGGGAATTGCAATCGCTTTCGAGCGTATTGGATTTTAAAGCCCACCTAGTAATGCGGTCTTTCTGTAAAAAATCAATACCCATCCACAAGGGACTTTTAACATCGGAATTTGAATGATCAATAGCCAAAAATTCTAGATAGCTAGATGCGCTAAGCTTAACTAAGGCATTTTTGGTTCCCTGTGTTTTGTGATACCCTCCAAAAATAGGAGCAACTCCACATTGTTCTTCAAAATGTCGCGTTGCTGCTTCTAAATTAAAGACGGTATATACAATATGATCGATATGCCTCTTGATCGTACTAAGGGTTTAAAATAATACCTCAAAATTATCACAATCTTTATGGAGTACTTCAGAAAAAAGTGTTGTAGTTATGTTAATAAGTGCTAAAACCATCAATCTAAATATTGCAGCTTCTGATATGAAATGGATATTCACACGCAATTTCGGAGTTTTGTACATTTCAATACAGTGAAGGTACAACTCAATACATTTTGTTTTGTAAAAGGGGAAAGGTGCTACATCTTTGCTTCATCAATCAAAAACAAATCAATCAAAAACGAATCATTAATCAAAAAGCGAACAATCATGAATACTTTAGCAAAAATTATGCTCTCCTTAGTTTTAAAATTCTTACTGGCGATGGCTTTTGTTGTCTCTACCAGTGCTTCTGCTCAACATTCGAATACCACCGTAAATGTAAATTCAAGTAAAGGAAAAACAACAATTTCGGTTCGTAAAGGAGGAGGAGACAAGTTTTATTTGGAATATGAAGGGGATATTAAACTCTCTGACGATGATAAAGATGTCATTGCAATTTCCAGAGGAGGTTATGTAGAAATTAAGAAATCTGCGTTCGGAAGTAGAAGACGTATTTTTATCGAACCTAACAACTCAGGAACCCTTATTAAAAAATATTATGTAGGTAGCTCTGACAAAGGCTTTGAACCCGAAGGAAGAAAATGGCTGGCAGAGATATTACCTGAAATTATTAGGTCTACGGTGATAGGTGCCGAGCAACGTGTGGATCGCATTTATAAAAAAGGGGGAGCAAATGCCGTATTGACTGAAGTCGGCTATATTGATAGTGACTATGTGAAATCGAGATATATTAAATTGCTGTTGGGAAAGGATTTAAAAACCAACGAATTAAAAACAACGCTTGATGTTGTGGATCATGAAATTAACTCAGACCACCATAAGGCGGAAATATTAAAGCACAATTCTGCTAAATTTTTAGGAGCAGAAAAAATAACTGAAGTCTACATCCAAACTACCGGAGGCATTAATTCAGATCATCATAAAGCATCTGTATTAAAACATTCTATTAAAAATGGTAAAATTTCTGATGCGCAATTGAAAGTTTTGTTTGCGATCACCAAAGATATCAATTCAGATCACCATAAAGCAGATGTACTACGAACCGTAATGTCTGAGCGAAATCTAAGTAATGCGAACATCAATCTTTTGGTAGAAACTTCAAAGCGCATTAATTCGGATCATCATAAAGCAACTGTATTACGAAAAGCTTTGGCTTTACCCGAGTTGACTACAACAAATTACAATACCTTTTTAAGCTCTATTGAAGATATCAATTCAGATCATCATGCATCTACGGTATTCATGGATCTTTTAAACAAAGAACTAGATACCCCATCTTTAAACAATCTTTTGCGTCTGGTTAGCAACACCATAAGTTCAGATAACCAACAAGCTACTGTTTTAAAAAAGGTGATAGACAAGCAAAACCTGCAAGGTGCACAAATAGATATTGTTCTTAAAGGGTTACGCAATATTAACTCAGACCATCATAAGGCTGAAGTATTTAAAAAGTTAGCCAAAGAAAGACTGGATAAAGCACAATTAATTAGTGTCTTCGAAACAGTGAGCAGTATCAATTCTGATTACCATCAATCTGCATCTTTACTTGCATTTGCTCCTGCAGCAAAACAACAAGGAGAAACCGTTAAGGAAGCATATCGAAAAGCGTGTAATTCTATTTCATCAGAATCACACTACGGAAAAACCATCCGAGCCATTCAGTAAATAGTTTTAAACTTCATCGGACTGGAATAACATTTTACCTTCGGTTATGGTAATATTGATTATTTTGGTAAGATGAAGTTTAGCTATAAAAACCTATTACATCGAACCGTTGTGAGAAAACATCTTAGTATTGTTTTTATTGGTTTTTTTCTTGGAATTCTAGTATACTCCTTTATAAACTTCATGGGTATTGAAACCATAAACGAGTTGCTTTTAACAGGAATATTAGGTATTGCGCTTGCTTATATTACCGATTATACGACCACCCGATTAAACCGTTACATGGCCTGGAAGGAGCAACCTGGACTTCGACTATTGTCAGGCACTATTTTCAACTTAGCCGTGAGTTTACTTCTGGTATTTTGTGTGCTCTTTGCCTATCATAAAATTATAGATAGCCCTTTACTTGAAGCAGAAGGGGCCAATGATTTTTTCTTAAAAATTGCCATACTGCTCTTTTTTATCGCGCTGATTTATAACATTATTTATTTTGCCACCTATTCCTATTACCAATATGCCAAAGGGCAACTGTTGGAATTGCAGTTAGATCGAAAACAAACTACTTTACAATTAAACGCCTTAAAATCGCAACTTAGTCCACACTTTCTGTTCAATAATGTAAACATATTGTCGTCCCTGCTACTGGAGGATACGGTTAAAGCGGAAAAGTTTATTCGCGCTCTTGCCAATTCGTATCAGTATACGCTAAGTAAATATGAAGATAGGTTAGTTACTGTAGCCGAAGAATTGGAGTTTGTACAGTCTTATTATTTACTGATTAAAACGCGGTTCGGAAATCATTTAACATTAAATATCGATCTTCCGGAAACAGTCCTTAACAGTAAAATACCTACGCTCACCCTACAAATGTTGGTAGAAAATGCGGTGAAACACAACGTAATGGGACCACAACATGAGTTAAAAATGGATATTACTACCAAATCAGGGAAAATAGTGGTGTCCAATACAAAAACTAAAAAGAGGGCAAATATAGATTCTTTTAAAATTGGCTTAACTAATATAGCCACGCGTTATGAACTTTTAGCCCACACCAACATTGAAGTGTTAAATGCAGAGCGTTTTACCGTAAAATTACCAGTTATCACATGAAAAAACTATTTATACATCATCCCTTATTTCGACTGTTAAGTCCTTTGTTTAGCGGGGCATTGGTGTATTTGTTAATCTTGTTGATCAATAACAATATAGCGCAGATTAGAGAAAGTTTCTTGGGTCAGGAATTATATATCTGTATTGCGTTGGCGTATATCATTCAGGAATATGCGCGTTTTTCGTTACTGCTTTTCGAGAAGATTAAAGGAACAGAGAAGCTTTTCTGGAAACTAATTATTCAGGTACTGAGTTCGGTTGCCGTATGCATTGTTCTTGTTTCTGGAGTAATGTATATTTATTTTAGTACCATTCTCAAGTATTCTCCAAACAGCACAGAGCTCCTAATTTTTAATAGCATTTTTGCGGTTATCACGATAATTTATTTGGCCTTGTATTTAAGTCATCAATTTTTATATAAAATCAATACCAATAGAATTGAAGAAGAAGTGATTGCCAAGCGAGATGTAGAAGAAGATTTTGTAGCATTTAAAAAAGGAATCAATCCAGAGCTATTGTTTGAAAGTTTAGAAGCACTTATTGTTCTAATGAAGCAACATCCGGAAGCGGCCGAAGCAATGATCGATAACTTCTCTAGCGTATATCGTTATATTCTTTCCCGAAAAAAACGAGAACTGATAAGCCTTGAGGAAGAATTAAATGCCCTACAAGAGTTATTGCAACTCTACAATCACCTTCCATATCGCAAGACACGGCTAGCGCGTGTAAATACCGAAGAAAGCTATGTTGTTCCTGGATGTTTATTATTAACGGTAGAACGTATTATTAAAAGCACAATCCTATCAAAAGATCAGGATTTACTTCTGGATATTACCACAGAAGGAGATTTTATTTTAGTATGCTATTCCCCGCAAGAGAAACTTCGTACAAGCTTTACCGATGAAGCCGTAGCGGACATTGCATATAGCTATCAATTCTATACCTCTAAGACGTTGAGTGTTATTGAAGAAGCTTTAAAAAAAACCATCCAAATTCCTAAACTAACCCTAAATGAAAGTAGTGATCATTGAGGATGAACCTCTAGCCGCAGACAAACTTGCCCGCTATTTACAAAAGTATAGTGCTTCCATCGAAATTCTACATCGCTTGGATGCTATTGAAAGCTCCGTTAACTGGATTGCTCAGCATCAAGATGAGGTGGATCTTTTTTTTATGGACGTACAACTGATTGATGGATTAAGTTTTGAGATTTTCAGTAAAATAGATGTTCAAAAACCAGTAATATTCACGACAGCTTTTGACGAGTTTGCCATAGATGCCTTTAAAGTTAATAGTATCGATTATCTCTTAAAACCAGTCACTTTTACAGACCTTTCTAAAGCACTTGCCAAGCTTAAAAATATGCAAAATCAGTTTTCGGGGCAGCAAGAACGAAACGATTTGGTAAAACAGCTTAGTGAAAAACAATACAAAGATCGATTTTTGGTACGGATTGGAAATCATATTCGCTCCATCCAAAAAGAGCAAATCAGTTTCTTTTATGCAGAGGGTAGAGATGCGTTTTTAGTAGCATCAAACGCAAAACAATATTTAATAGAATACAAGTTAGAATCGTTAGAAGAGCTTGTTGATCCAAAGCATTTTTTTAGAGTGAATAGAGGTTTTATTGTAAATATTAGTGCGATAGAAGATGTTATTGTGTATGCCAACAGACGGCTAAAACTGAAACTTAGTAATTATGACGAAAAAGAAGTTATTGTTAGCAGAGAAAAGGTAGCCCAGTTTAAAAAATGGTTCGAAGGAATATAGGTTGTATTTTTAAGAGTATTAACAGTTTCTTAGGTCTATTAAGGCATTGTTTTTGCATATCTCTTATATCTTTGTAATCATAAATAACAAATAATTAGACACATGAAATTTTTGAAACCCCTTATAATCGCCCTTACAGTTTTATTCTCATATACGATATCTGCACAAAATGCTAAAGATAGACGCATTATGCGAGACGCTTTAAAAGCAAAAAAGGCCTTACTAAAAGCCGACAGTAATTTGCAAAGCTTTTTTGACAACTCGGCGGGCTATGTAATTTTTCCAAATGTGGGAAAAGGAGGTTTTATCCTAGGCGGCGCTTCCGGAAATGGTACTGTTTTTGAAAATGGCAAAGCCATAGGAGCCGCAAATCTTAAAAAATTGAATATAGGTTTTCAAGCTGGAGGACAAGCGGTAATTGAAGTTATCTTTTTCGAAACAAAAGCTTCATTAAGTAACTTTAAACAGGGAAACTTTAATTTTGGCGCCGAAGCTTCGGCAGTAGCTGTAAAATCTGGAATTGCTGCCAATGCCAAATATAAAGATGAGGTTGCCGTTTTTGCCTTGCCCAAAGCTGGTTTAATGGCAGATGCATCAGTTGGAGGACAGAAATTTAAATACGTACGGTTTTAGATACTTATCCCATTCAAGCTCTTTTATAAAGGTAAACTCTCAAGTATAAAGGTATATTTCATCCCTTGGTTTTAGGTTTCACTTACTTATGCGTATTTTTAAGAACATTCTAAATGTTTTTTTAAATCAAAGCATAAAATAAGTTATGAAGTTGAAAACTAAATACATATTCATTTTACTAGGTTTTGCAGTCGCCTTAGGAATTGCATGGACAACAGTCAGCATTCAGGAAGATCCCGATACTTTTGTTTTTGGGGATGCCTTACCTGATGCTCCGGAACTTGCTGCTCGAGGCACTTATGGAGTTGGCGTGCAAACCATCGATTTAGTACATCGGAACCAATTGGATATTTTAAATATTAAAGATGGCGAAGCGCCGCTATATACGCGACCAATAACCATAGAAGTATGGTACCCGGCTAACATACCTGAAGGCACAACCGCCATTGAGAATTACACACAGGTATTGGGAAGAAAAGGAGCCCCAGGAAGACCCTTGGTACCTTTTACCTTTAAAGGGAGAGCACTGAGAGATGCTGTCATTGCCACAACTACATCTAAGTATCCTTTAATTATTTTATCGCATGGCTATGTAGGATCTCGATTTTTATTTACCTATTTGGCAGAAAATTTAGCCTCCAAGGGCTATATCGTAGCATCCATAGACCATACAGATTCTACCTATAAAGATGCAGCTAATTTTACGAGCACGCTTGTCAATCGATCGTTAGATCAACTGTTTGTTTTAGATCAGATGGACTTATTAGGGCAAGCCAAAAGTGGAAGTTTTCTTTCGGGTTATGTAGACGCATCGAATACCGGTCTTGTGGGCTATTCTATGGGAGGTTATGGAGGATTAAATACCTGTGGAGCAGGTTATAGTGAAAAAGCATTGGGATTGTTTAAATCCTTAACGGGAGGTAGTGATGCGCTAGGTCAACGGGGTGCTGCCAATGAAGCTTATCAAAAATCTATAGACCCTAGAATTAAAGCATTTGTAGCACTAGCTCCCTGGGGTATGGCCAATGGGGTATGGGATGCTAACGGCTTAGCGGGACTCAAAACACCCACTTTCTTTGTTTCTGGAAGTCAAGATGATATTTCGATGTATGAGAATGGTGTAAAAGCCATTTATGAAGGTGCTGTAAACAGTGATCGCTATTTGCTTACCTATATTAATGCACGGCATAATGTGGCTCCGAACCCTCCGGCGAATGCAACCCTTAAAGAGGGACTGGATATTGATGAATATCTGCGCTATGCAGATTCCGTTTGGGATATGCGACGCATCAACAATATTAATCAGCACTTTGTAACTGCTTTCTTTGGTATACACCTTAAGGGAGAAGCTTTTGAAAGTTATTTGGATTTGAAAGAGGATGCCAATACCGGAAATTGGAAAGGATTTAAGCCCCGTACTTCCATAGGGATGGAGTTGCGTCATCAAAGCCCGGCAAACTAAACCTAATTTATATTAACGATGAACAGAAGAGATTTTTTAATTGGTACTGGAGCAGTAATGCTCACCGCAGCCTCCTACGGGAAGGTTCTGGGTGCTAATGATCGTCTGGGCATAGCCGTTGTGGGTTCTGGAAGAAGAGGAAGATGGGTATTGCATAAAATGCTTGCTACCGGGAAGGTAGATCTTATTGCGCTATGTGATGTTTGGGGAGAACAAATGAAGCGAACTAAGGAGCAACTGAAACTTGGTACGGTGAACGTTGTATATACGCTAGATGAGATTCTAGCAAATGATAAGGTAGACGCAGTGATACTGGCCACTCCAGATCATTTACATACCAATTATGCCATACGTATCTTGGCTGCAAATAAGCATTTGTATCTTGAAAAACCTGTTACACTGCATTACAATGAGGGGCCAATACTAAAAAAAGCAGTTGCTAATAGTAATGTTGTTTGCCAAACAGGAACCCAGCAACGTAGCGGAAGTTTATATAAACAGGTTAAAGAAGAGTTTTTTGGAAGTACAAAGAAATTAGGAGATATTATTTTTGTGCGAGCAGTCTGGAGTAATTTCGGATGGCAACGCCGAAAAATCACTCCGCAACCTAAACCTAAGAAGTTTAGCTGGGAAACCTTTTTAGGACCTTCTCCTCAAGTTCCATATGAGTGGGCGCGGTATGATGCCTGGCGCAATTACAAAGAATATGGCACGGGAATCTTATCGGATTTATTGACACATTGGGGTGATGTTGCACAATGGATGATGGATGATACAAATCCGCTTAATGCGGTAACTACAGGAGGTATTTATCATCTTAAGGATGGCAGAAGCAATCCGGATACAGTGAACTCCATATTACAGTACAAAGATGGGTGGAATTTCACCTTTGAATGTACCGTAATGCCCATAAAAAATGTACATGATTCTGTGTTGTTTCACGGAACGGAAGGTAATTTAGAGTTGTTTCGATCTGGCTATATTTATACGCCACATCAGGAAACTCCGGAAGTGGTGCAAACCACTGAAAGTTTGGATGAGGCTCACGTACTTAATTTTATCAGTGCTATTCAAAAAGGCACACCGCTTTCGGCACCTATTGCTGTTGGCTTAGATGCTGTAAAACCATCACACTTGGCTGCTAAGGCATATTGGACGGGAAAACGAGTTTCTTTTAATAAGGATCAGTCCGAAATTGTAGTGGTACAGTAGGCATGCACTTGTATGCAATAGCTATCTCTTAATTGTGAGTATCGTAAAAAGCATGGGAAAAAGAAAGAAGAAAAAGAAGAAAAGTTCCTTAAAATTTAAAGGGCTCTTTATTTTGGGTGCAGTATCACATTCCATTATGTATAGCCTTTTAAAATTAACCTACTATAATGACTTGCTTTTATGGGGAAGTTTAATTTTTTGTGGTGTAGTTTCCGGGGTGTATTTAATTGTAAAAATGGATTTACTAAATCCTAAAAGCTATAGAAAATTAAAGGGTATAAAATTGAAGGGATATATGTTTACTATCTGCTTCTTTTTAATAATTGGTACTACCATAATGTTCGGGAATATAATTAATGGCGCTATTATTGGCCTTAACTATTTTGGAAGAGATAAGAACGATAATAGTAATATATATACGGTTGAAAAGATAGAGAAACACCGAAACGTAAGAGGATCAAGGGGTCCCAGAATTTTTAGAAGGTACTCCCCAAAAGTGTATTTTACGAAGGACCATAAATCGGTCAGTAGAATTTTACCTGAAACATTTAGATCTCAAAAGCACATAGGCGTTAAAAGAATTGTATTGAACGAACAAATGGGCTTATTTGGGTTCGTAGTTATTAGGAATTACCAATTACAAAAGTAAGTTTAATAGAATACTTACCAAAAGTAATAGCAGGGTTGTTGAAAGATACTCAGTTTAATTTGAACGCTCTTTTTTTTAGATTAAAATACAAATAGTATCTTCGTGGTAGTTAAGAGATATATTGCATCGTATACCTGCGCTTCTTTTTAGAATTAAAGTTTACCATTATTATTTCTGCTTAAACAAACCTTTTAAATAATCGATACAAATTAGCATGGCAAAATCCCAGCAAACTTTTAATAAAACTGAAAAAGAAAAAAAGCGTTTAAAAAAACGTGAAGACAAGCAAAAGAAAAAATTGGCACGTCGGGAAGCCGCTAAAGAAAGTGGACTAACAGGGATACAATTTGCCTATGTAGACTATAACGGAAATTTAACGGATACCCCGCCAGATCCTTCTCAAAAGGTTAAAGTAGATGCAGAAAGTATTGAATTGGGCATTCCTAAAAAAGAAGAAAGCGACGAAGTATTTGATCCGGTGCGTAACGGAAAAGTTTCGTTCTTTGATACTTCTAAAGGTTTTGGATTTATTATTGATAGTGAAAATCAAGAAAAATACTTCACTCATGTTAGCGGTTTAATTGATGAAATCGCCGAAAACGACAAGGTTTCTTTTGAACTTGAAAAAGGGATGAAAGGAATGAATGCTGTTCGTGTAAAGAAAATATAACCACCTTTCTTTCAAGCTCTTAATTCGTAGGTTTTATTTCTAAGGTATACAACCAATCCAAAAGTTGTTGTTTTTCAATAGCAGAAATGTTCGCATCTTTATGCAAAACTGTGTAAGACTTCAGGGGCATGGAATTCTCTCGTAAACTTTTTGCAATTCTTGATAGGTGCGCTCGTTTGTCCCGATAATCTGCAGTTTTCCAATTCGAAAAATTAAGGGCTAACTTTCCTTTTTTAATGTTATTGTCTACATACCAAGAGATGGGAGCAATAGCATCATACCATTCATAATTTGTATGGTTAGAATGACAATTGTAGCAAGAACTGTGTATTCGATCACGAACAATTTCAGGAGCGCTTTCGCTAACTAAAAAATCCGTATATGTAATGGTTTGTTGTATGTTTTTATCCGGTCGATGCAATTGTATTCCCGCAAAAATACACAAGCAAAATACAATTAATGTGTATTTCCCTCCCCTACGAATCGTATTTTTATTTTCCTTATCCACGCTGTCATTTTTGCTTTATCAGCCTCCGTTAATTGAGCTTCCGGGTGGAACCTCAAATAGTTTTTTTTTGGCATTTTCCCCGAATTGATATCAAAAACAATAGCGGGAAACATAATTTCTTTATCCAGCGGTGTTAGTTCACTCCAATGCGAGAAGTTTAGTCCAAAACTCCCATTTTTAATATTGTTATCTACCACCCATGAGATGGGAGCAATCTCGTCAAACCATTTGTAATTTGTTTGATTGGAATGGCAGTCATAGCAGGCCTTTCGAAATAGATCGGCCACTTCTTTTGGAGCTTTTTCATGCTGTAAAAAATCCCTTTTGGTAACTTCCTGATAGTAATTTTTATTCGGACGATACCATTGCATAGCAAGAATGCCTAGAAGAATTAATATCAGGAATTTAGATTTTAAGGACTTCATTAGTGTATTGCTATTAGGGACGTAAAATAGTAAAAGGAATAGGAACTGCCTTGGACAATTTCTTTCGAGAATTTTATGAAATAATCGCACACTCCAATTGAATTTACTTTTTTAAGATTATATTGCAGTTCTTAAAAGGAATGAAAGCGATTTAATGGCAACAACTGTCTGTAAATGACTTAATTCTAATCCAATGGTACATAAGATCCATGCAGAGATAAATAAGGTGTATTTTATAAAGAAGTATACCTTGGTTCACATTCTAAAAGGAACCGGAAAGATTCAGGTTGATTTTAAAAGCTATGAAGATTGGCACGAAAAAGCCATATATCTGGAAAAGGGACAATACATTAAGTTCTTATCTGATGATTTTGTAGTACGTTTTATTGAGTTCCCCGACGAAATTCTCTTTAAATCTAAAGATGTACGTATTCTTTTTAAGCATCTAATATCCTTAGGATATATAAACTTTAACGAGTGTAAAGATTGTCAGGCGTTTTTAGATAGTACAATTTTTAGCGATAAGATGAGTAATCTTATTGATATTTCCACAGATCAGTGGTATTGGCAGAACCCTTTTCAGGCAAATAAAGAAGAGTACCAAGTGATTTTTGATGTTAAGGACATCATCGATGCTGAGTTTTCTAAAAATATAAATACTACCGCGCTCATCCATCATATGGTGCACACCCATTATAATGTGCAACATTTGGTAAAAGATAAGCTCGGAATTTCCATTTCTAAATTGGTACACAATAAGCAGCATCTGGAGAGTAAGAAAGAAGTTGCCTTTACCGATAAAAGTATTCAGGAAATTGCTTATGATCAAGGATACAAAGATCCGGCTTATTTTAATCGGGTATTTAAAAATAGGGTAGGGCAAACCCCCAAGCAGTTTCGGGATAATTTCGATTATGAAAACCGGGATCTTTTTATGCAAGACTTGATGGGATTAATAAAACAATTCCATAAAGAAGAGCATGCCCTTGGGTTTTATGCGGATGAAATGAATATTAGCGTAAAAGCCTTATCCAAAAAAGTAAAACAAAAAATGAACACTTCTTTGGGACAATTAATTCGGTCGCAACTCATTTTATCTGCTAAGGAAATGCTTAAAGAAGACGTACAGGTAAAGGATGTTGCCTATGCCTTAGGGTTTGAAGAAGCCAATCATTTCTCCTCTTTTTTTGCGCATCATACCGGTGCAACTCCCTCTGATTTCCGAAATTAAAGTACAATTTTTAGCGTTTTTTTTGTAGCTCTTTGCCTGGGGTCTGTTCAGATATTTGCAGTGTAATACAAACCACAAGTTTAATTAACACTAAAAATTAGAAAGATGAATATTAAAGATCAAGCCACAAAAATGGACGCAATAGTAACTCAAGGAGCTATTGTAGATGCCGTAAAACAATTTTTCGCTGAAGATGCCAATACTTCCGATTATGGAGATGGAGGAACTACCGGAAAAGCAGAAATGATTGCAAAAATGGAAGGCTTTGCCGGAGCTATTGCTAAGGTAAACGGAATTACACACCACCATACTATTGTAGATGGGAATGTATCTGCTTCAGAATTTACATTTGATTTCGATATGGCAGATGGTAGTAAAATCTACTGGCATGAAATTATCCGTCGCGTATGGAATGATAACGGACAGGTAATCCATGAAGAATATTTTAACGCAGCATAATAATTATAATTAATACACAAATAAATATCTCGTAAAATCATGAAAAATTTAATAAAAACCACAGTATTAACCCTTGCATTAATTGTAAGCGGTGTAACATTTGCTCAGGATAGAATGGCAAATAATGTAGACAACAGTACCATTCATTTACAAGGCTATAGCCCGGTATCGTATTTGGATTTAGGGATTGCACAAAAAGGACTGAAAGAGTTCAAATCTGTACATGAAAAAATCACTTACTACTTTACCTCTGCAGAGCAAAAAGCAAAGTTTGATAAGAACCCGAATAAGTACAAGCCACAATACGGAGGATTCTGTGCTTTCGGAACCTATGCAGGTGCAAAATTCAGACCAGATCCTAACAAGTTTATCGTAAAAGACGGGAAGTATTTCTTATTCCTATACGATTTAAACTTAGATGCACAACAGTTATGGTTAAATGAAAAAGACCACGACAAACTTGTTGCCGGAGCTGATAAGAACTGGAAAAAATTAAGCAAAACATTTAACTAAAGCGATCCTATCCTTTAGTAGAACGAAGTTTTTTTATGTTTCAATAGAAAGCATCTTGTCGAAATCCATTTTTGGCAGGGTGTTTTCGCTTTAAGAGACCCTATAATTTCAATACTATGACTAACGAATTTACAGCCGAGTCCTATAAGGTGTACGATATTCAGCAGTATACCATGTTGAATATTCTGGAAGGTAGTGGTCGTTTTATGATTGATTTTAAAACGTACAAATGTTGTAAAAAAAAGGCAATTTTTTTAGAAAAAGGACAATTTGTAAAGTTTTTGGGAGATCAATTTAAAGTCCGTTTTATTACTTTTTCAGATACGGACATATTGCAATCGCGTGATGCCAGGGTGTTGTTTAAGCATCTGGTTTCTATGGGGTATATTGATTTTAAAGCATGTAAGGATCGCGAAGCCTTTGTTACCCATAACAATTGCAGAGAGAGCATGGATACGCTTGTTCGTCTGGCCGTGCAACAATGGTATTGGAAAAACCCTTTTGGTGCAACCAAAGAAGAATACCAAGTTTTGTTTGATATCAATCAGTTTATTGAGACCGAACTTAAAAAGCGTAACAACCCAAAAACGGTGAAGGCATTTTTTAAGCAAAAGGAAACGGCACTGCATACTTTGGTAAAGCGGAAATTGGGGATATCGATTAGTAAAATGACCGCCAATAAGCACCTTTTAAACTGCAAAAGAGCAGTTGCCTTTACAGATAAAAATATTCAGGAAATTGCCTACGATCATGGCTATACCGATCCTGCCTATTTTAATAAGGTTTTTAAAAAGCAGGTGGGACAAACACCTTTAGAATTTCGTGCCAATTTTGACTATAAAAATCGGGATAGCTTTGTACAAGAATTAATGGCATGTATTTCGGCATTTCATAAAAAAGAACACCGCTTGCATTTTTATGCGGATAAAATGTGTTTAAGTACCAAAGCGCTATCTCATAAAGTACGGAACAAGATGAATACTTCTTTGGGGCAGCTAATTCGGGACGCCCTTATCGCGTCTGCCAAGGAGGAGCTTCGTAGCGGGGAAAGTGTAAAACATACCGCTGCGGATTTAGGGTTTATAGATCCCAATCATTTTTCCCGTTTTTTTAAACGCTATACCGGTTTAGCCCCTTCACATTATGGTAAATAGGGAGGTATTGGAATACTTTATTTTACGGCTTTTACGGTGAAACCTTCTTGTCGCAGTAAGTTGATTACACCTTCCTTGCCAGCTAAATGTCCAGCGCCTACCCCATAAAAAATAGGCTGTTCCATGGAGTAACTTTTAATTTTGGGGATCCATTTTTTATTGCGATCATTAAGTATGACGTCTAAATAGTTATCCGTAACTTTTTCCGAACTATATGCTATTAGGTCAATAAGTTTGTTAATTTCTTCAGCATCGTAAACATCAAGCATTTGTTGGAAGATTTCTTTTTCTTCTTTTAAGTCATCGTTCGCAGCATTTAATAAAAACTTGAGTTGTGTTTCATATGAGATATCTTCGAATACTTTCATTTGTTCTTCTACGGTTTCTAAACCTAAAATTTCTTTGTTTTGCTGCTGAGCGATTTTCATTAATTCAACTTCAAACGACTCCATAGGACAGTCTAACATGGTAGGATACACAGCGGAGTATATGTGATAGGGTTTGTAGGTCTCCATTTCTTCCAGGGGTTTTCTAATATGATTTTTTGCAAAAGTTTTTAAAGTTTCATATTCGTCATCCGTTGTAAGATCTGCCAGAGTAGTGTTATTTGTCATATGTAAACCCTCTATAAAGGCATTTACATCAAGATCATCGAGGTCTATTTCCAAAACCAGAAGGGAAGTTTGATCTAATGCATTTTTAACTTTGTTCTTAAGCGTTGCGTCACAAGTAATATGTATTGTTCCGAACAAATATGAAGGTTCTTCCAAACCATTCCCTGATATTTCCCAGAGGAGAGAGTTTTGAAGGGGTTGTTCTTTTTTAGCACATGATATTATAAGAAGGCATAGGGAAAGCAGACTTAAAATTTTTTTCATAAAAATTTCGTTTTGTCTATTAGTACTGAAATCTCCTAAAAGTTACAGTGGTAAAGCCAAGGTTTTACTGAAATTCATTCAAGAAAGCTGATCTTAATGTAAGAATGAAAAGAAATTTTAAGTTTTATTTAATCCACATAAATCACGCCTTTGCAGCTCATAACGGAATCTCCTCCGATCCAGGTATTGCGAACCTGCCCATCTCTTTTTTCGGCCCTGCTTTTCAAAACACTAGGGCGTCCCATTTCAACACCTTGTGCTATGGTATAGGCAAATTGACCGCTAGCTTTTTGGTTGTAATGGGTGAGTAAGGCAGTTAAAGCACAATTGGCACTTCCTGTAGCCGGGTCTTCGGGAACTCCATCAAAAGGGGCAAACATTCGAGTTCTTAGATCAAAGGCATCATTGTTCCGCAGGTACATATGGATGTCTGGCATAATTCCCTGATCCAAAATAACCTGAAACCCATCAAGGTTTGGTTTTGCACTTTGTAAAGCTTTCAAGCTATTGAGTTCTACCATAATAAAAGGCAGACCTACTGAGGCTAATTGCGGAAGGTGGGTTTCGCTTACAATGGCTTCTTCCGGAATGCTTAAGGCTTTGGCGATCGTAGCTACTTCTAGGGTTTCCCCTAAGGAAAATTGTTCAGGAGCCTTTAACTCACAAAAAATACTATTGCTGTTTTCATTTAAAGCGATTTCTACCAATCCTGCTCGCTCTTCAAAGGTGATTTGTTGTGCCGCACCGAGGTCACCTATAGTGGCGAGTACAAAGGCGGTTCCGATATTGGGGTGTCCGGCAAAGGGAACCTCTCGAGTGGGGGTAAAGATGCGTATTTTTTTGGTATGTCCCTGGGTTGCCGGAAAAACAAAGGTAGTTTCAGAATAGTTGAACTCCCGGGCAATCTGCTGCATTTGTGTGGTTGTCAATCCTGTGGCATTCGGCAAAACGGCAAGCTGATTTCCACCAAAGGCCGTATCGGTAAAAACATCGCAGACATAATATTGGTATTCCATGGGATGAAATTACATATTATTTTAAAACCCTATTAACGATATTATCATAAGCTTACTCTAGCCACTTTTGTTTTCTTTCTGTAGCATCAAGAATATTGATGCCAAATGCAAGTTTAAAATGTTCGGCTACTTCAAAGGCATCTTTTTTATCGAAAGTTCGATAAAATGTTTTGTGCTTATTTCGATCATAAAATAGATTAATAAGGAATACCTCATCTGAAAAAGTAGTCGAAGCGCTCAAGGAATTTACTCGTTGCTTTTGTTTGCCTTTAAAAACTGAGATATATTCAAATCTTGGATTACTTCTCCATTTGCCAAAATGAATTGCAAAAATTGACCATATGTTTCGATGGGTATTGTCATCCAAATTAACCTGTGAACCTTCGGAAGACGCCAAAAAAACCCCAAATGATGCCATGAAAAAACCAAATAGAATGCTTTGGTATATGATGACATAAAAGGCAAATAAAAACAAAATAATTCCAAATAACTTTTTAAAAAAGGAAACAGGTTTTAAATATGTGATAATATTTTCCATTTTCGATGAAAATTAGTTTCAAATATATATTTAAAATGACTGCTCTATTGACGTATGTAAATTACCAAATCAAGCCTTGAACTAATTCTATGGAAATATAGTGAAATAGCAGGACTATATATGAATGACATGCTACCTAAGAAGTACACTACACCTCAACCACTCTGGTTTTGGACCATCGGTCGTGCCATCCAGAGGCTTCAGATCCTAAGAAAGAAAAGGCTTCAAAAGGAATAAAGCGCGTTGCCGAACGGATGACTATGGTTTCAAAATTGGGTTTTTTGCCTTTTTCATCCACTACTTTTGTTTTGGTAATATACTTAGCGATAGTTCGTCCGGTGGTAGCTTCCAGGGTAGTAAAATAGATCATCCCGGCAATAAAGCCTAGCAGGTAATCGATTAGGATATTGTCTTGCTCAAATATGACAAAAGCCGAGGGGGCAAATACAAAAAATACCAAGCCCAGAAATACCCCGAAAATAAAATTAAAGATGAGTAAGAAAATTAAATCAATAAAATAGTTGGCCAAGCGTTTCTCCGAGCTTGCGGTTTTGCCCTCCAACTCTCGTTCAAACATGCCAGAAGCTACCTTTAACTTTAACTCTGCATCTTCTTCAAAAGTAGCACAAGTAGCTTCAAAAGCGGCGGGTTTGTTGGTAAGCTCACAAATGATCCCTTGATCTAGATCAAACTTCTGATTTTTACAGATTTTACAAAATGCTAACTGCGCTTCTCGGGTCATAAGGGTTGGTTTTTGTTACTTTTTAAATATTAATATACAATTTTGATGGATCTATAATTTTTTCCTCTAACATATTTTGATTTTCTAATAATTGTAGCACCTCAAGCCAATCTTCCTTTTCTTGAAGTAGATGAAAGTTACTCTTTTGATATAATACTAGATCTACCATGCAATCCAATGAATTTTTTTCAAAATCAATACTTTCTCTTGCATATTTCATAACATGTTTTAAAGCGTCTTCTCTATTTTTATCTGCAAATTCCCACCCATCTATAATGGAATCAACCATCTTTCTTACAAGAGGCCTTCTGGTCTTAATAATATTTTCTGTAGTAACTAATGTGTCACCAAATCCAGGCATACCAAGATCATTATTAAATTCAAATTGTTTAATGTCAATGTTCATGTTTTTGATTTTTAATGGTTCATGACCCTTGTAACCCAACCAAACATCAACTTCATCGTTATAAAAAGGTTCAAGATCCATACCAGTTTGTACAAACAATACATCGTTTTCATCCAACCCATGAAGTCTTAGTATTTCTTTAATATAAATTTCAGTTTCATATCCCTCTTGGATAGCAATTTTTTTTCCTTTTAAATCTTCAATTTTGTTAATACCCTCTTTATTCGCACGAACGATCATAGTAAAAGGATTGGTTTTTACAATTGGAAGAACACTTCTAACTTTTTGATCATTTAATTGCATTCTAACAACATCCAGACCTGCTCTAACAGAGAATTCATATTTTGATGCATCAAAGCCACGGATGGCTAGAGGGGATGATAAGTCTGGTTCTACTGTTTCAACTTTTAATCCATTTTTTTCAAAAATACCTTCTTCAATTGCACAATAAATTCCAGCAAATTGAGATTGATGAGTCCAAAGTAATTGAATAGATACTTTTTTTAATAGTCTATTATGAGCAACAGTTAATAGAATAATTGCGGTAATTAAAAGAACTATACTTGTCAGGTACAAGTAAAAATAAAATAATTTCGAATCTAATTGGATTTCAGTCATTTGTATTGTTAAATCTATACTTTTGACATATGTTGCTAATAGAATTATTCCGATTCCAACAGTAGTGGCTAACCTTCTATAAAACCTCCCTTTTCTATAGGTCCAATTAAACCTATCTATATATGTTGGAAGGCTTAACCAAGCAGAACCAGAAAATATTAGAACCGCAATTGTGTCGATTTCCCTGAAATTAATTTTCCCATCATTGAAAATTGAGGTAATAAAAATCTGAGTGAATATTGGAAGTACTTGTAATAAAACATATAGTGAACAGAATTTAATAATTTTTTTATTTAGGAGTTTCGATTTAAACATTTTCCAATATTTTGAGTTTACTTCACAATGTGAATCATTGCATATGACCAGTTGCAATGTTTTTTAGGCATGACTAATGTCATGTGAAAAAATACCAACCGATACTACTTCTCAGAATCTTAAAAGGGGAGGGGATATTAGGACTTTTGTTGTGAACAAGATATACATTTTTTAAGAAGAAAACGACTATATATGCTATTTTGATTGAAACTTCATCAAAAGATGATGTATATGATTTAAGAATGTTAGAATAGTTCTATAGCTATCCTAAAAAAAGTTAATTATAGGATTCTTTGCCGTATTTAACCGTCCAATTTAGTTCCCGTAAAAACGTTGATAATCAAGAATACGGTAATGCCAGAAACACCTAGAAAATGAATGACTCCAATTATTTTAACGTAAACATTGTCGGATTTTATTCGGTTTTCGATGGTATACGGCACTTGGGCCCATAATAAGGCTAATATCAACCCTATAGGATACATATAAATCTGTTCCGAAGAGGTATCTTCTTTATTGACCAAGTATTCTAGAAATACAAAAACAACCCCACTAAAGGCCGCACCAAAAATGGTGGTCACAATTTTACCGAAGGAATTGTCATCTTTAATTTTCGATAAGCCATAATTAAGAACGCCTCCTACAAAGGCACCCATACAAAGCATTCCAATAAATTCAATATTTTTAAATACATCCATAGTTTTGGTTTTTGGTTGGTTTATAATTTTAAATTTTCATAAGTAAGAACAAATAATTGCTTATAATCATTATTGTATCTTCCATTTTTTTACAAACTTTCAATGTACCATTTATTCATTCTATTAACTAGCTTTATTTTTTCCAATCGATTTGAACTTGCCCCAATTGCAATTTCTATTTCAGCAATCGCACTTTTCATTTTTGATTCACCAATAATTCTACCGTTTTCAAATTCTTGTACAAATTGATTTTGTATTTCAGTTGGTTGCATTTCCAAAAGACATATTTTACGAGTATCTATGTCATTTTCTCCATAAGGATCACATAAATTTCTTAATTTACTAAAATCTCTGTTTTTTGCTGATTCGAACAAATAATTAATAACACCTTCAGGTGAATTTTGGAAATCGAATGTCTCACGTAGATTAGTAAGAGAAATTTCTTTTTCTAATTTTTGAATGTAACTGGTCAATTGTCTTATTTTTTTATTTTGTTTGGCAAGTTGTTTTTCTTTTATCGAGCTCGAGCGACCTAATTGGAATTTGTTTATTTGAATTAGATTATTTTTCTCTTGTTCTAATAACTTTTTTAATCGATCAACTTCATTCATCAAATCTATTTTTAGTTTAGATTTTCCGACTTCAATTTTTTCCAAATGAATTCTTTCTTTCTCTTTTTGTCTAAGTTCAATTTGAGACTTTTCTTGTTCAATCTCTTTTTTGCCTTTTCCACATGAAATTGTAAGAGCAATTAAGCCAATAATTAGAGTGTGATTTATTTTCATATCTGTTTACTTTCTTAAGGTTTTACTTAACGATCTTGGTTTGAGTAGTTCCGTGATTTAAAGCCAAACTTTACAAATGCACACCAAACTTAAAATCCGTGAGGAATTTCCAAATTAGGCGAGAACAATCAATTGCTTATAGCAATTGTTATGCGTTCGTGTTTTTTATTCCTTTATAAATTCAACTATTCTGTCTGTTAATTCGAGTAATTGATTTGATTTGATTCCATCTTCCCAAGCAAGTTCTAACATTTTTGCAATAGCCAATGGATTCTTTTTAAGCCCACCTGCATTACCATAATGAGCAATTGCTTTGTCAGCATATTCACGTAGATTTTCAGCGAACTCTATTGAAATTTCACTAGTCAAGTTGGTTTTCCAAGAGGTTAAATTCTCTTTTATTATTGAACTATTTGGCCATTCGCTTTCCGAGTCCAAATTCATTAATCCAAGAATTGCCTTATTATCCTTTTTATGTTTAATGATTTCACATTCTCTTGTTTTATCCGTGTCGCTATCGTAAATAACCATTGTCGGGATATCAAGTAGTTTGGCCATTGCTAATGGCTTTATAAGTTTGTTTTTACCTTCAACAGGAACAATATGACAACCATGACGCCTAAATTCAATCATCTTGTTTGTTAAAAATAAATATGAGTTTATGTGCGCTACGTCTTCATGACCTTCAACCAATATAAGTTTTTTGCAGAAAAACATTTCATTAATTACAGGGTTTAAGGAAGGATAAAGTTTAGCAACCATACCGGTTTCTGTAACAAGCTTTTCTCCAACTTTATGAAGTTCATCTGCCAAATCTTTGTACGACAATCGCTTTACTTTTGTCTCGCTAGGTTCTCCAACTTCACAAACTAACCTTATTTTATCAAAACTATCTCCAGGTATAAACAACGGATTATGTGTACAAATTATGATTTGAGAATTTGACTGAGATAAATCAAATAAGGTTTCTGCTAAATATCTTGCTTGAGGTGGATGTTGAAACAATTCAGGTTCTTCAATTCCCATTATTAAAGTAGGAACATTTTCGGATTCGAAACTTGTTAGCTCCTGTAATAAGGCTAACATGTAAGAACGCTGTAAACCGTGCCCAAACCTAGATAACTCTCCTTCAAAACCTCTTTCTCCAACTTTTAATCCTGCAAGTGGCTCCTCAATTTTAATTGATTTATCTGGATGCTGTTTCCATTGAATTGAAGCTGAAATATTTGGATGAGCCCAATTAGCTAGGCGGTCTTGAAGTGAATTTGAAATATCGTCTAAAGTTTTCTGTTCCGCATCGAGTAGTTTTTGATATTTCTCTCGAACGTTATTTCTTAATTCTCTTACTTTTTCATCAAAAGAAACTTTTGACCTAACTGTTCTAGCCAAAAGTTGACCAAGTGCAGATTTTGTAGATTCCTCACTTTCTTCAGTTGCATCCTTAATAGCTGGAACAAAAATCCATTGAATATGAGATTCAAGTTTGTTAACACCTCTTGAAACACCATAAAATTGATCTTCGCTAGGAATCAAAACACAATTGGTAGGATTATTAGACTCATATTCATGTAAGGCCAAAATCATATCGGCTTTTGAATTTGCCGAATTAATATCAATATATTTTTCTCTAAATGATTTAAATATTTCTTTTAATTCCGTTACTTTTGCTCCATTCTTGTCGGCTTCGAAAAATTTTCTAAATTCTTCCATTCCAAGACGGTTACCGTATTGCTTTACATCTGCTTTTTCCAAAATTGCATCATATTTTGCAACTGCTGTTACTACTAATTTATCTTGTCTTACATAATCAGAAAGTTCTTCTTTAGCCCCGTCTGACAAAGAAGAAAAAGTAACTCTAATTTTAATATCCTTTGAAGTGTCTGAATGATGAAAGTCGTTGGCAGAAAGTTTTAGTAAATCGGTTTGGCTATCTTTATTTTGTCTAAAAAATAAATTCAATGCATGGAAAACTGTTGATTTTCCAACACCATTTGGTCCAACAAATGAAGTATAATTATCGAATTCTATTAGCTCTTCTTTATAAGCTCGAAAGTTTTCAATTTTGATTGATTCAATTTTCATTTTCAGTTGGTTTTAACATGGCATGCAACAACCAGGTATAACAAATAAACATATATACGTTATACCCGAGTATTATCTCTCAAAATCTTAAAAGGGGGAGGGAATATTAGGACTTCTTAATACCTAAGATAGGTTTTTCATCTAAGGAATACTAGCACAGAAATCATTTTGATTGAAACGCTATCAAAAGTTGATGGAAAATGGTTAAAAACAGCATGCATAAGTAACTTGAGTTAGCTTAAAATACATGACTACTTTAGTTCAGATGCATTCAAAACCATATATAAGAGAGTATAGAAATCAAGGCAAAAATTAGGGCCATAAAAATCAAGAAGTTTTTTTGTAAGTTGTTTTTTTGTAAGTTGTTTTTTTTGATTTTAATAGGGTTTTTGTTCAATTCAAATAACTGGCCTACACTTTTGTTCGGTTTTGTATAATCAACAAACGTTGTTTTTCCTTGTCCTACACCCTCTGGAGGAGTTGGTCCTATTCCAATCTCCGTTATCATGTATAAGTAATATTCGTTAGGCTTTCTAAGCCAAAAATCAGACCAAATCCTTCCATTATGTCCTGGCGCAATATCTCTCCAACAATGGTTATTTCCCACGGTATACCCATCTCTATCAATAATACTGAATGCAAACTGAATGCGCTGATGGATTGAAGATTGATTGATTACTGAAAAACCAAAATGATAAACGGAATAATATTTTGTTCTAGTACCGCCACCACTACCTTGACCATTGCTAACATGGACATCTTGGGTATAGGTATAACTTTGTTGACTAGAACCAATGTAGATTTCTTTTATAGAAATATTGTTGACTTTTGGCAAGGGAATTTGTAAATCCCCAACAACTATTGTTCGCTCAATTTTTACATTCATGACTTCTTGAGTTTATCCTAAAAATTAGGGAATAAAATAATTTTATTTGACTTAAAATAAATACAGGTATTGCTTAAAACCTTAAGGGGGGAGAAGGCATTCGAATTTTAGCAGTACCCAAGATAGGAATTTCTTATGAAGAAAAATAGCTTGTGTTTATTTTGATAGGATCCCAATCAATAAACATAGTAAAGGATTAGTCGAGCAAACCAGGTACGGGTTGTACTTCTCCAGGAATCATTTTGGCTATACCAATGTTTCCAATACGAAAACGAATCAGGCGAAGAGTTGGAAAACCTACTGCTGCTGTCATTTTTCGCACCTGCCGGAACTTACCTTCGGTAATCGTAATTTCAATCCAGCTTGCGGGTCTATGATTTCGAAGTCGCAGTTTTATATCTTGTTCCGGAATTTCGGGTGCCTTTGTCAAACGGCTCACCTTGCAACTTTTGGTGGTATAGCGCTGACCCTCAAAACCAATTTCCACGCCCTTTGCCAGCGTTGCCAAAGCAGTAGCTGTAATTTCCCCATCCAAGAGCGCGTAATACCCTTTTTCAATCCCCGAACGGTTAATGGTATCACTCAATTTTCCATCGGTAGTAAGTAGGAGTAAGCCCTCCGATTTTTCATCCAAACGCCCTACAGGCATGGTTCCCTCCGGAAAATCATATAAGTCCGATAAAAAACGTTTGTTCCGCTGGTTGAGATCGTTAGAAGACAACTGACTCAACATCCCATATGGCTTGTATATTTTAAAATGTAAATGTTTCATGGGTTTAATCTAATTTGAAACCCTTTTTCGCAAGAATATCCGCAAAAGAGTATGACCTAACCTAAGCGCGATTTCATTGTAGTCAACAACTCCTGCATTCGTGTTTTTAGGGCTTCAGGTTCCACAATATCTGCATAGTCCGCAAACATAATAAACCATCTGGCGAAGCTATTATCTAAATCGGGGGTATTAAATTCTAGCTCTACCATATCCCCATCCTTACGTTCCGCAACAAGACCCTGATATTTTTTACCGCTGCCAATAAAACGAGCCACTTTTTTATCTACACGAATGACCACCTTGGTTTTGGGAGGAGACTGTTTTTCATTTCGATGTTGATCTAAGGTTCCGTGCTCTTGGGTAAAAGCGTCTTTAGTTTTCTTAATCTGCTGTATGCGATCCGTTCTAAAATTGCGGTAATCTTTCCGTAAATGGCAATACCCCAACATATACCAATAATTATTTTCATGAAAAATACCCACAGGTTCAATAGTACGTTCTAAAGGAATATCAGAATTCCCTGCATGATACCACAATTGTATTTGTTTTTTTTCGGCAATGCCCTCCAATAAAATTTCGAGGGCATTGGGAATATTGGCATTAAAGAGCTCATTTTCCGCCGCAATATGAATTTGTGACTCTAAAAGATGCACCCAATCTTTCTCCGAACTGCGGAGCACCGCCTTTACCTTAAGCATGGCCGAACCGTAGTGTGCGCCTAAAGTTTTATCGGTAAACTTTTGCATTAATTTTTCTGCCGCTACAAAACTGCTAGCCTCTTCTTTGGTAAACATAACCGGTGGCAGGCGATAGCCTTCCATAAGGGAATACCCAATACCAGATTCTCCCACGATGGGAACCCCAGAAGCTTCTAAAGTTCGAATATCACGATAGATAGTCCTAAGGCTTACTTGAAAACGATCGGCCAAATCCTGCGCTTTTACAACAGACTTTGATTGTAGCTGTAATTGGATGGCGACGATACGATCAAAACGTTTTAGCGTTTCTGTAGACATAATCAAAGATAAGATTTCTTGCAGGACTGTTATGAAATACCACAATCCTAAGAAATAGATTATGGCAAAGAAAAGACAGCGAAGTGACAAGAGTATGTCAGGAACTTTTTTTTACCTAAAAATGCAGCCTCAAAAATCCTACTGACAGGCTGTTGTCACTCACCCAAATTACCTTTGTTGCATAACCGAAATACGAAGCGTATTTAGCAATAAAAAACAATTATGACACCAAATGTAGCAGCACATCAAGTAATCAGTCCTGAGGCACTTTTAGTCCATTGGCAGGCACACCGAAGATTAACAAGAAAGGTCATCGAAGCTTTCCCGGAGGAAGCCTTCTTTACACACAGTATAGGGGGAATGCGACCATTTGCAGCCATGGTTATGGAACTTTTGGCAATTGCTGGACCTGGGATAAAGGAAATTGCTACGGGCAATACCGTGGCTTTTTCAGAGCAATCGGAGAGTGGTAAAACTAAAGATCAGATCTTAAAACTTTGGGATGAAACCACCGAGACCATAAATACGTACTGGCAAAAAATTGATATTTCTCACTTTCATAAAACGATAAAGAGTTTTGGGGAGCATGAGGGTACGGTAATCTCCTCGATATTATACTTTATTGATAATGAAATTCATCACAGAGGTCAAGCGTATGTGTATCTAAGGTCTTTGAATATTGAACCCCCTTTGTTCTATGGAGAAGTCTAAACCCATGTACGAATGAAAACCGTTTTAGTATTTAAAACATCTGTTACCGGAAGGAGCGAAGTGAATACCTTAAAACCACAATTAAATCAGCTAATAAACGCAAACGGACGCTGGAATTTTGATCTGGAGGATTGCGATAACATTCTGCGGGTAGAAACTTTTAGTACTCAGGCTAGAGCGATTAAAGACACCTTACAACAACAGGGGTTTTTATGTGAGGAACTGATTTAATTCGTGTGCTTCAAACCCAAATTACTGGGAAATAATCACCAGACCTTCGGTCCGATCTGCCACGGCGATATGGGTTGCGGATGCCGCAACACCAATAGGTCGTGTTAGGGAAGCAGAGATGGTACTTTGTACCGCCTGCGTATTAGGGTTGATTAGGGTTACATCATCTTGAGTGATACCCACGACATAAAGCAAATTCCCATCGGTAGCAATATTGGTGGGCTCAAACGAAAGTGCAATGGTAGACAGTGCATTGTTATTTTCTAAATCGATAACCTGAATCCCTTGCGATGCAAAATGTGCGACATAAACGAAATTATTTAAAAATTCACTTTCCGATGGGAAGTTGGCGGGGGCAAAGGGAGGGCCAAACCCGCCGGTATACGGTTGCGGATCTAAAACGACGACTTCGGGAATTTCCGTAACAACGCCATTGCCATTCAACACTACAATCTGAAGCCCCCAATTTGCCGCTGCTCCAATATCTTGGGTGTAAAAAGCAGTGGCTCCTGCTGCCGTGCCGGTAATATGCACATCGGGATTCCCGACCACATTGTCCACTGCCGGAATACCCGAAGCTACTAAACTAATAGCAGTGTCTGTATAGGTAAAAACTTGTGTATTGGAACCTGTGGTACCCCCAGAAATGATTAAAACCCCATTGGCGGCCGCAATGCCTGAGAAAAGCCCAAAATTAGCAGTTGCCGTTGCTATCATTTCCGGTTCTAAAGGGTCTGCCGTGGTAAACATACGCAATTGGTTTCCTGCTTGGGTAAATAGTAAGCCTAAATCGGGATCCACTGCAATATCATTTGCCGAAAGGGAAAGGAGATTCCGTTCTAGGGTAGTAAGATTAACCACTTCAATTTCACTTCCACAGGCGGCATAGGCAAAATTATTGAAGATCACTACATTCTGGCAACCATTACTGGCCAAACCATCGGGATTGATTAGGGGATCATCGACGGCAATGGGATCGGAGAAATCGTTTCCCGTTTCAATAGCATCCGACGAACAGGACCCTAATAGTAAACATAAACTGATAATACTACCAATGAAAGCAACTTTTTTAAGCATCTCTTTTTCCTTTAGCTATGCTATTAGTACCCGAAGTGGTATGTACATTACAACTAAAAGTCAAGAACGGTGGTAAATACTTTTTGCTATTACTGTCCTCCCTTTCGGTTTGGCGATCGTGGGGTAGGCCATTGCAATTGCTGCCCGGTTCTGGTACTCACAGGCAAGATACTTTTTACCCGAGAGGTAGTTTCATCATCTTCACTAGCCATATAAGCTAAAATGGCGGTAAGGATAACGTTGCTCTGCACATCATCAAAAATAATTTTATCGTAAGTATCCCTATTGGTATGCCAGGTATAGTTCCAATACGACCAGTTGAGCGAACTTAAACTAAAGGCCGGAGCTCCAGCCGCTTGAAAGGAGGCATAATCAGATCCACCGCGTGCCGGAGTGCCTGGAAATGTAGTTTCTATCTCATTGGTAATGCTTCTGGGAACGGCATGCAACCAGCGGGATAAATAATCGTAAGAATTTAAAAACCCTCCACCAGATAAACGTACCACGCGACCGGTTCCATTATCCTGATTGAATACGGCTTGTACCTTAGCAACAATTTCAGGATGATCCTCTACAAAAGCTCGCGATCCGTTTAAGCCCTGTTCTTCACTTCCCCAATGTCCTACAAGAATGGTGCGTTTCGGGTTGGGGTACATTTTTTTTAATACCCGCATGGCTTCCATCATTACAAGCGTACCTGTACCATTATCGGTAGCTCCAGTACCACCATCCCAGGAATCAAAATGAGCAGATAACACCACATATTCGTCCGGTTTTTCACTTCCTTTAATTTCTGCAATGGTATTGAAGGTGGGCACGGTTCCCAACTCTTTGGATATTGCTACAATGTGCAATTGTGGTTGTTGTCCCGAAAGTACCATACGATACAGCATGCCATAATCTTCCAATTCTAAATCTACCGTAGGTATTTCTTTGGTTCGGGCACCAAATATTTTGTTTACGCCAAAGCCGTTTGACCAATTGGAAGTTACAATTCCTGCAGCACCTGCTGCTTCTAATGCGGCATGAATGGTTCTTCGGTTGTAACCCGTTCGCCCCATATTTGCACGCCATTCCGCCCGTATAGCATCGCGTTCTTCTTTCATTTTTGTAAAAGAAGCTTCGGTAGCAAATTCTTCCCAATTGTAATCGGGTCTCCCAGTAGGTTGATGCATGGATACCATAACCAATTTACCCTTTACGGATGGCAACCATGCAGCAAAAGAAGCCGAATCTTTTACGGTAGGTAGTACAACCAAGGCTGCAGTGACTCCTTTTTTAGACGTACTGGGATTCCAAGCCAATTGCGTACCGCGCAAACTCTGAATTCTGGGATATACCATATCGATATGGGTAATACCTCTTTCCCAACCGCGCCATTCACCCCATTGCTCATTTTTAGCAGGAATTCCCCAAACTTCATACTGACTCACCGCCCAATCGTGCGCATTTTTCATCTGTGGCGTGCCTACTAAACGCGGACCAATGATATCGGTAATTTGATGTGCCAGAGGTTTCAATTGCGAATTTTCCGTGGCTTCTTTGATAATTGCTTGTACCACAGGATCGCTATTGTCTTGCGCCTGAAGTGTAATTGTACAAATGCAAACACTTAAGCAGAACAATAAAATTCGAGTGGATGGGATAACGAATGACATGAGTTTTATTTTTTAAGTTTCCCCATAAAAGTACATTTAATTACAAGAATTCCATTCAAAAAACAGACAGAATTCTTACTCCGTTTGGATCACTGTTATTGTCCTAGTAGGAGTGCTACCCGAAATAATTTTTAAAATAGCAGTATAAAAAGGAATACTTTACTGGGCTATTTTAAACACCCAAGAAATGATCGCTTCTTTTTCCTCGGCACTGAGTTTTGCATCTGTATGTAATAAGGTATAAGAGGGGAGCGGCATACGCTCTTCATTTAGTACCGATACAATACTGGAGAGCAAAATGTCCCTGCTTCTGTCGTCAATAGCACCCCAATTGGAAAAGTTTAGCTGTGCCTGTGCATCCGTAATATGCCCGTCAACATACCAGGAAGCCGGAGCTATATTATCGTACCAAAAGTAATTGGTGTAGTTGGAATGGCAATTGTAACAGGAATTTTGAAATAGTTGTGCAATCTGTTCCGGAGCTTTTTCTTGTCGTAAAAAATCTTTTGCTGTGGGTTTCTGTTGAACGTTCTTAGCAGGTCTGTACCATTGTATAAGTATAAAGGCGCCTAATAGTATAAGCAGTAAAGTTCTTAGTTTTAAAAAACGTTTTTTACGATTTGTAGTAGTCATTGTTATCCTTTAAAGAAAAATGAGGATAAAAGAAATGGAAAAAAATGAAAGGGAATTGGACATTGAGGAAAGAATGTAAAATAGTACAAGCTTATAGGTGCAAAAGCTAGATCATCAGGATACTACTTTCTTTTGATGAAAATCCTTCATTGGTTCGAAAAAGTGAAAGAAGTAGTCGAGACAAGTTTAGAGCACTTATCTTTGCCAAAATGTCTAGCATGCCAGATTCGTTTCAGGATTTTAAAATTTCAATACCCTTGCGGAATGCAATTGATGATTTGGGTTTTTCCACACCAACGCCAATTCAAGCCGCAGCTTTTTCCGTAGTACTTTCAGGAAAGGATATGGTTGGAATAGCACAAACTGGTACAGGAAAAACCTTGGGTTATATGCTACCCGTACTTCAAATGCTTCCATTTTCGCAACAAACACATCCTCGGGTGTTAGTGCTGGTTCCCACGCGAGAACTAGTTTTACAGGTGGTAGAAGAAATTGAAAAATTTACAAAGTATGTAAATGTACGCACCCTAGGCGTTTATGGGGGAACCAATATGAATACACAAAAGGCGGCACTCGCTGAAGGAGCTGATATTGTAGTAGCTACCCCAGGACGTTTGTATGATTTAGTGTTGAGCAAGGCATTGCAGTTGAAGGCGATTAAGAAACTTGTGATTGATGAAGTTGATGTAATGTTGGATTTAGGTTTTCGCTTTCAGCTGACCAATATTTTTGATTTACTACCGCAGCGTCGACAGAACATTATGTTTTCGGCCACAATGACTACCGAAATCGATGCTATTATTCAAGACTTTTTTAGAGGTGCACAGCAAGTTTCGGTGGCACTTAGTGGGACACCCTTAGATAACATACAACAATACGCCTATGCAATTCCCAATTTTTATACGAAAGTTAATGCCTTAGTAGCATTGCTAAAGGATCATGAAAAGTATCATAAAGTACTGATTTTTGTATCCAATAAAAAGCATGCCGATCTGTTATTTACTGCTTTGGAAGAACCATATGGTACTGAAAGTTGTGTCATACATTCCAATAAAACCCAGAACTATCGGGTGCGGTCTATTCGACAATTTGATGAAGGTGTGAATCGTATATTGGTTACCACAGATGTTATGGCGCGTGGGTTGGATTTGGATAAAATATCGCATGTCATCAATTTTGATACGCCGGTATTTCCTGAAAATTATATCCACAGAATTGGAAGAACAGGACGTGCGGCGGAAAAAGGAACCTCTCTCTTGTTTTATACCGAAAAGGAAGAAGAAGCAAAAGAAGCTATTGAGGCGCTAATGGGAATTAAGATTAAGAAAGAGAAGCTTCCAGAGCAGGTAGAAATAGCCCAGCAACTGATTCCAGAAGAACGTCCAAAAATAGTGGAAGCGAATAATCCTATAAAACATAATGCTGCAGATGCTCCGGGTCCTAGTTTTCATGAAAAGAAGGCAAAAAACAAACGAGAAAACCAGGGAGGCTCCTACAAACGTATCATTAAGCAGAAGTACAAAAAACCGAAAACCAGAGGGGATAAAAACTACAATAAAAAAAATAAGCGACGATGAAAGGCGATATGCCTTCCTACATTATGCTTATTTGATAAAGGTGCGATGTAATAGTTTATAGAGTTCAGGATGTTTGCGTTTTAGCAGCTTAGGGCGCTCAAAGAAATATTCGGAAGCAACAGCAAAAAATTCAGCTTCATTGGTACCACCATACATTCGAATATCTGATTTGTAATTGTTGATCGCCCGCATCTCCTTATGAATCAATTTCAGCCAGGGAACAATATATTGATGCTCAATTAATTTTTTGGGAATGCCATCCGTTTTTCCGTCCATTTTATCAATCAGATGTACAAACTCATGAATGGCGGTATTGCCTTTATCCGTTTTGTTAGCAAAGCCATGATAAAGTGCTTTCTTTGATAAAATCATCTGTTTTTCAAAGCGTCCTGTGCCGACCATTCCTGCAATATGTTTAAATTTTGCTTCTGGACCAAACTCCAAATCTTCATTGAAGTAATCGGGATATAATATAATGCCACTAAGATTGGTATACCGCCAGTTTTTAAAACTAAATACCGGAATAACGGCACTGGCTGCAATAAGAATCCTATCGAGCGCTTCAATCTCCAAACCAACACCATCAATAACTACCTGACTTAAGAATCGCATGATACGCTGTTGAAAAGTAGTTTTTTTGGCGTCCGATAAAAGCGAATAAAAATGTACATGTTTGGCAAGCAACGGTTTCCAAGCCTCTGGGAATGGCGCTACTTTTTTAGTGGTATATTTTCGTATCAACAGTAATCCAACTAAAAATAAAAGGATTGGTATTATGGCATAAAGGGTCATATATGATCTAAAAACACAAAGATGCATTATTTATTTTTTTTGCAGGCAACCTTTTCTTCCTGCAAAGCGTCTATATTTATAGACTCGTAAAGGGTAACATTCATCATCAAACACTATTCACATGAAAAAAGAACATCTATTAGTAACGGCCGCCCTAATCCTTGCACAGTTTGTAGCTGCGCAATTCTCGGAAACACGAGATTTAGAACCTTTTCATAGCATTAATTTAGATGGAAATGCCTATTTATATCTTGAAAAAGGGGAAAATCCAAGCATTGAATTGGAAGTGAAAAAAGGATTTTTGTTGGAAGAGTATACTACCGAAGTTCGGGATGGGGTGTTGTACCTGCGTTTCGATAATCGATACCATAGAGAGCGCACACGTCGGGTAAAAATTCATTTAACCTATACGGAATTGAACGATATTGAAGTGGACGGTTTTGTACGTTTAGCTTCTGATGCCGCAATTCTTGAAGATGAACTTGCTATTCATGGAGATGGTTTTGTAAAAGGAGATATTAAAGTGGATTTGAATAAATTACGTATCGATCTGGATGGTTTTTCGCGGCTTAAGGTTTCTGGAAATGCCGATTTGGCAGTATTTCATATCGATGGCTTTGGAAACATAAATGCCAAAGATTTAAAGATTAATAAGGTACGTGAACGAAGTGAAGGATTTACAAAAGTGAAACTTTAGTAACGCTAAGAATAATCTTTTTACGAGCTTTCCATGGTGCGCAAATATTGCATAGCACCTGCATTTAACTGATAATCGTAGTCAGAAATAAAACTGGTAGGATGTTGGTCGGGAAAAACCGCATTAATTTGGGGTAATACCCCAATGATATCTTGGTAGTAGGAACGCAGTTTTTCATTAGTTGCGTTTAGGCCTTCTTTTTTGCACCAGTCCAGATAATCATTGGTTTCCTGTAGGGATTCCAATGCTCTAAAAACCAATACATATTTTAACAATTTACTTTTCAAACTAAGATCGTGATATTCGTCACTCAATTGGATATGAAACGTTTTTCCTTTAAGGTGCAGTTGTAAAGGTGTTAGTTGTAGGGCAACAACTTCCTTCATGGATGGTGAAACCGATATCTTATGGTAGGCTATAAAACTTTGTATAGCGGCAATTTCAGGAAAGTCCCCCATATGCAAAGCCATAGTTACCTGCGATTGGATGGAAAGGTATACAGTATGCCAAGGTTAGCACTGTTCCAAGACCGGTCATCTAAATTAATGGTTGTATATGAAAAATTTACTTCGGCATTTGCATTAAACAAATAGCCAATAACAGGACGGTAGTACAAGCCCCCATCATTACCATCATTAAGGCCAAATGCTTGTCCGCCATCAATACCAAAAGAAAAAGAATTGGAGGGCCATATGCGTACGGATGCTGCTACCGGAACGAATTGTATATCTGGCAAATCGGCAACAACCACATCTGATTGAAAGGTTTCATGAAATCCATAAATCAGTCCGGCTGTAAGCCCCAGATCAATAAGTTCGTTCAGTGCCCACATATAACCCACATCAGCACCAATGGCGATACTCACTTCATCATTAAAATCATCGATAGGTAAACCTGCCTGGAGTCCTAATTTGAACCCCTCTTGCGCTTGCAATCCAAATGCAAAAAGGAACAGTATAAAAATTAGTTGGGTTGTTTTCATGGGTGTTAGTTTTGGATAGTATTAACGTAAATCTCGCATTTGGAGCATATTAGACGCCAACTTTGTTGTAAAACAATTGGAAATAGTGGTGTATTACGGAATACGTTCAAACGGAACTGCTGGAAAAAAGGGGTATGGACATTCGTATTATCTTTTACGATCGTAAGGATTGTTTGCCAATTCTCATTTTTAAAACACCCAAAAATTAATCAAAATAATAGTATTTTAGCATAAAAGCATGCAACGATGAAATTTAAAAACCTATTTCCAAAAATTACACTTCTTCTCGTACTATTTTTTGTGATTTTCTCCTGTAAACCCAAGAAAGCTACCGATGCACAGATTGAAACTGAGGAAAATGAAACGGTAGCTGAAATTAGCCTTCCACTGCGTAAATTAAATCTGCCGGATGGCTTTCAGATTGATGTATTTGCCACAGGTATTGATGGCGCTCGATCTATGACCATGGGGGATAACGGGACACTTTTTGTGGGTACACGTAATGAGAATAGGGTATATGCCATACAGGATTTGGATGGGGATTTTAAAGCAGACAAAACCATAGTTTTGGATACTACGCTAGAGGTTCCTAATGGGGTAGCCTTTAAAGATGGTGCCTTATATGTGGCTGAAGTAGGGCGCTTACTGCGTTATCCTAATATTGAAGCAAATTTGACCAACCCACCAACTCCAGAGGTTGTGTATGACGATTATCCTACCGAGTTTCACCATGGCTGGAAGTATATCGCTTTTGGTCCGGATGGAAAATTGTATGTACCTGTGGGAGCACCCTGTAATATTTGTGAAAGTGAAGATGAACGTTATGCTTCCATTACACGCATGGATCCTGATGGGAGTAATCGAGAGATTTATGCCAAAGGCGTTCGTAATACGGTAGGATTCACTTGGCACCCGGAAACAGGAGAAATGTGGTTTACGGATAATGGAAGGGATATGCTTGGGGATGATATCCCTCCTTGTGAATTCAATAGAATTACGGAACCAGGGCAACATTTTGGATATCCGTATTGCCATGGCGGTACCGTTAAAGATCCAGAATTTGGGGATAAATACCCCTGTGCTGACTTTGTAGCTCCTGCCCAAGCTTTAGGGGCTCATGTAGCTCCTTTAGGGGTTAAATTTTATACTGGGGATATGTTTCCAGAAAGCTATAAAGATTATGCGCTTATTGCAGAACATGGTTCGTGGAACCGCTCTTCAAAAGTAGGATACAAAATTTCTATGCTAAAACTGGAAGGCAATGAAGTAGTGAGCTACGATACTTTTATTGACGGTTGGTTGGATGAAGAAGCTCAAGAGGCATTTGGACGACCAGTAGATATTATCGTACTAAAAGATGGTTCTCTTTTAATTTCTGATGATTTTGGAGATGCAATCTATCGCGTGTCTTATGACAATACTGCGGTTGCCAGTATCCCGTAGGGATAGTACGCTTTTTATGCTCCATACTTTTATATGGTAGTACCTTAGTGATTTGATCAAGAAATATGGATTTTACGGCTCAAATTTTGTTTCTTTTTGGAGGAATAGGTGTATTTAATAGCGTACTAATAAGTGTTTATTTTTTATTTTCTAAAAAATCAAGACCCATTACTAATGTGCTTTTTGGTTTTTTTCTTTTGTTCTTAAGTGAACGCGTCTTAAAATCTTTAATCTATTTTTTTAGTGATGTTGCTCCAAATGGCTATGTCACTTTCGGACCTGTTACCTTTTTACTGATAGGACCTTTTTTGTTCTTATATATAAACTCAAGGCTTAAGTTTACACCTAAAATACATAAGAATTGGAAGTTACATATTCTTGGGTGGGTTGCTGTAGCGTTTGGGATGCATCTTATATATCCTTTTAAGGGAGATCCTGTATTTTGGAAGAACTACATTTTGCCGGGAATTAATCTGCAATGGTTGGGTTATCTGATCGCTTCAGGAATACTACTTTTCTATCCCATTAAAAAAACTACTTTAAAAAGGGAGAGCTTGTCGGTATCAAATTTATGGTTACTGCTGTTACTCATTGCCGTTGCCGTGTTGTGGTTTATCTATTTTTTTATTGATATTTCCTACTTTGTTTTAGGATCCATAACCTTCTCGATCTTGTTTTATGGGTTCTTTCTGTATTTCATATTTCATAAAAAAGAACAGAAGGAAATTTTTCAGACCAGTAAGCGACATATAGATCAGCAAATCGCGGGTTTCACCAAAACTCAGTTGATTAACAAATTGGATGTATTGATGGTGGAACAGAAGCCCTATATTAATCCTCATTTAAAGTCTTCGGATATTGCCAAATCACTCTCAATTTCTACACATCAGTTCTCCTTATTTTTAAATGCTAGTTTAGGGAAAAGCTTTACAACATATATTAACGAATATAGAGTAGAGGAGGCTAAACATTTAATTCAGTCCAATAATAAATATACTTTAGAAGCCATTGGGAACGCTTCAGGATTTAATTCAAAATCTACTTTTTTTACCACTTTTAAACGCCTTGTAGGAAGCACTCCATCAAAGTATAAATCCCAATTGTGATAAATATTGTAAGGGTTTGATCTTCAATAACAGTATTTAATTGTCGTATTATAATACAGATTTATCATATTTGAAGGGATTTGGAATTTCAAAGAAATAGCGTGCATAATTGCTAATTATTATTACCTATTTTTGAAACTAAGGTTAGTTTTTGTTTAAAATTATAGTGCTATGAATCGAAGAAAATTTATAAAACAATCTGGTGCGGCAATGTCAGTTACGTTGCTTCCAATATCTAGTTTTTCAATGATGACAGCTAAGACAAAGTATAAAATGGGATTGCAACTCTTTACGATAAGAGATGCTATGGAAAAAGATCCTATTGGAAGTTTGAAAATAGCAAAATCTCTGGGGTATCAAGATTTTGAAACATATGGTTATGATGGCACTAATGGAACCTACTACGGTTTTAAAGCTGCGGAGTTTAAACAGATTTTAGACGATTTAGGATTAAGTACTTCGAGTGGACACTACAGTCTTTTTGAGTATTTAAATGCGCCAATAGATCAGCTCAACCGTTACGTAGATCGTTGTATAGAAGGGGCGCATGCTACAGACCAAAGTTACATTACTTGGCCATGGCTGGATCCGAATTCAAGAACCTTAGATAAATTTAAGCTACTGTCTGAGCGACTCAATAGCATTGGAGAACGGGTAAATAAAGCTGGTCTTGGTTTTGCGTATCACAATCATGATTTTGAATTTATAGATCAAGGTGGACAAAACGGCTACGATATTATACTAAAAGAAACAGATCCTTCCTTGGTAAAGTTACAAATGGATATGTATTGGGTAAGTCATTCCTCAAAAGAAAGTCCAGCAGCGCTTATTGCCAAACAACCGGAACGTTATGTAATGTGGCATATAAAGGATATGGATAAGGTGACTCGAGACTATACGGAACTAGGGAATGGATCTATTGATTATGATGCGGTTTTAAAAGCAGCATCTCAAGAAGGTTTGGAATATTACTTTATTGAACAAGGAGGAAACTTTGCCAAAGATTCCATTCAAAGCATTACCGATAGCGCCCTATATTTTAAAAAGCACCTTCAAAAATATTTATAGTACTATACTTTTTGTTACAATAGTATTTTTTTAGGCGTACTAGCTATTTATTAGTGTAGCTTTGTAGGCTTTTTAGACCCTATGAACAAACGCACGGTTCTTATCGTTTTATCTTTTTTTTCGATCTATGTTTTTTGGGGATCTACTTATTTATGGAATAAAATTGCGGTAACCCAACTTCCGCCTTTTATGCTGGCTTCCATTCGTTTTACTCTTGCCGGAAGTCTCGTTTTTATGATTACCAAAGCAATGGGAAAATCCTTGGCGATTACGAAAAAGCAGCTGATAAACTGTGCGATTGCAAGCTTCTTATTTCTTTCTTATGGTAATGGTGTTATCGTATGGGCTTTACAATATGTAGATAGCGGTTTTGCCGCTTTAGAAGCGTCCTTACAACCCTTAATCGTTTTAATTTTAATGCGATTTATACAGCGTAAGGCTATAAAACTTAAATCTGTAGTGGGAATTCTATTTGGTATTTTAGGAATGTACCTTCTTATAAGTCAACAGGATTTAAGAGCGGGAGAAGGCAGTATTTTAGGTATTGTTATGATTTTTAGTTGCATTCTGTGCTGGAGTCTAGGTAGCATTTTTGTGGCGCAAGCAGATTTACCAAAAAACTTCTTTATTACCACAGGTTACCAGATGTTGATTGCTGGAATTACATTGGCCATCGCTAGTTTCTTATTTCAGGAACACTGGATTGCTCCGGCTTTATGGGATTCCAAAACGCAAATATCCTTACTATGTTTGGTGCTTTTTGGTAGTATAGCTGCCTTTACGGCATTCAATTATCTTCTAAAAGAAGTTTCTACTGAAAAAGTAGCAACTTCGGCCTATGTTAATCCTGTAATAGCATTATTGCTTGGATGGTATTTTTTAGATGAAAATATCACCTTGCAATCATTGTTGGCAGCAGGAATTATTCTAACAGGTGTCTATTTTATTAATAGTAGAAAGGATAAAAAAATTAAGGTACTTCGCAAAAACTCTTAAAATCAATCTACTACACATCATTAAAATTTTTACACTTTTTGATACTAGTTTTATAGCAGTATAGACAATTAAAAAGGGTTCATATTTATAAATTCGAACTAAAAGAATACAAGTTTTATATTATTTGTTTTCAAAAAAGCTTCTTTTTGTAGGGAAACGATATAAGATTATTACTATGAGTTTTAGTATACGCTTACTATTTTTTACCCTATTAATGTCGGGGTGTTATACGCAGGTTATCGCTCAGAAAGAAGTAGGAGATTATTTAAAGGTATATCCAAAGGAAGCATACCTAGAAGATTTAGAAGAATTTGCAACAACATTAGTTAAAACCCATCCGCAACCTTATGCATTTATTTCCCAAAAAGAATTTTCAAAGCTTATAGCGTCTAAAAAAGACTTGGTTAATGAGAATACTACACTTGGTGAATTTATTTGGATGTGTAGTGAAATTATTGCCAGCATTGGTTGTGGCCATACCAGCTTAAATTTTTTCAATCAAGAGTATCATATGCTTCCTGATGCTTTGCGTTTTCCTATTGAAGTTCGAAATATTGAAAATCGGTTTTATGTGACTAACCCACTAATTAATGCGGATCGTATCGAAGCAGGGCAAGAATTGTTCGCTATTAATGGTATTGCTATGTCTACCATAAAAGAAGGAATCTATAAACATATCGCATCAGACGGGTATAGTTTAGGGGTAAAAAAGAAATTTCTAAACACGGAGTTCAACTCTTATATCCCTTATTATTTTGGTTTTCCAAAAACTTATGAAATCATTGTAAAAAACAAACAACAACCTGTTGCTTTGATGCCCATCAAAAAATACGATTGGAATCCTAGAAATGGATATAAAAATGTCTGCAAAGAAGGGATATGCTACGAAGTACTGGAGGACAAAAACAGTGCTTTACTTACCATTCATTCTTTTGCTTTTTATGGTGAAAAGTATCCGATATTCAAAAAGTTCATAGATAACAGTTTTCAGGATATATTATCTAAGGGAATTAAAAATCTAATCATTGATGTTCGTGGCAATGGGGGAGGACCTTCTGGAGCTACAGCGTACCTGATGCAATATTTTGCCAATAAACCCTTCATTTATTTTTCTAAAGAAACGCGCTATAGTGATGATTTAAAACAGGAAATCAAACCTCATGACAATGCATTTCAAGGAAAAACTTTTGTACTTATCGATAATGGAGGTTTTTCGGCAACTGGTCTTTTTCTTTCTTTGGTAAAGGAGCATAAGTTTGCAACTTTAATAGGAGAAGAAAATGGTTCTACCTACACTTGCAATGATAATTCAGCTCCTTTTAAACTAACACATACGGATATTTCATATAAGGTAGCTCGAAGTACGTTTACAACAACAGCCAGAGGTTTTCCTAAACATATTGGCATATTGCCAGATCATAATATTATTCAGAATATCGACGATTTTTTGAACCATAGCGATACCGTTCTTAACTATACCCTGCAATTGATAAATACCCCTTAGTGCGTATAGGTAGATATTGACCTTTATTTTATAATTTTTGATGTTCTCATGTGATTTTTCTTGAAATAAATACACCAATAGAGAAAACATACACGAATTAAAATGGCTTCACTACATTCTAAATTTCAAGATTTTAAAATACGGTTTGCACGTTTTTATAAATCTGAAGTACAACAGTTTAATAAAATATTGGGCATTTCTACTAAATCTGATTGTTAGTACATTATTTATTGACGTACTCACCTTTTTGGATTCCACTAGAGAAAGCGCGCGTAAAGTAGTATCTTGCATTTTTAGATTTAAAAATCAGTTACCTTTTTTAATGCAGTTTTATCCTAATAGCGAATCTCTACAAAAACATATTGATTATTACTGGATTGTAGAACAGACGCGTCAAGTGTTTGGAGAACTGACAAATTTCTATGCTTTTCCTGGTGTTACTCCGGATTTAATTATTGTTCTGGATGGATACTATACGATTACGGATCGGGGAAAACAAAAATGCTATACGGAAAGTATGCTATTTGCCTTTCTTCCTCATAAAGTTGCTGTAGATTTTAGTACGTTAAAGTCTTTTATTTTGGTTAAATTTAAATCAAGGGCACTATCTTCTTTAAAGCCTTTTATAACCCTTCCGCCAGCAGAATTAATACAACAGCCTGTATTGGATGCTGCTACAATTTTTGGCACTAATATGCCTGATTTTATCAAGTATTTAAAATTGCTTAAACCCGAACAAATAGCTGATGCTTTGGATGGATGGTTTGCGAAGTTTTACCTGCGTGAACGCGAGGGTTTTATTGTTGATATTGCTGAAGAAGTTAGTGATGATTTTGATATCAATACGATACGAAAACATACGTCGTTTTCCTACTCCACTTTAGAACGCTATTTTAAAAGCGAAACAGGATTAACTCCTAAAAAGTATCAATCGTTGCGGCGCTATAAGAGTGTTGTAGAAGAATTGTGTAGAACAAAAAATGAGGATTGGTTCTACTATGTAACCAAGTATGGTTATTATGATCAATCCCATTTTATACGTGAAATTACCAAATACACTGGGTTTACTCCAAAAATGTTAATTCAAGAACCGATTTTTGCGCTATATCGGCCGTATTAATTTCTGACGAATTTTTACAATGGTTGTTGAATTTCACCCCTCATCTTTGTAGCATAAAATAAAATACAAATGCATACTAAATCAAAAACAGCGGTGTCGCTATTATTTTTTATTGGGAGTTTATTATCAACTTCTACGCTTAAAGCGCAAAGTATAACAGATCAGTTACAGGTAATTCTTGAAGAAACAGTTCAGGGAAAAGAAAAGGTAGAAGGGGTATCACTTACGGTATTATCTCCCCAACTTAAAATTTCTTTTTCGGGAGCAGCAGGTTTTGACAGTACCGAAAAAGATTCAGAACTGGATGCGGCACAGCCATTTCGCATTGCTAGTATAACTAAAACCTATGTAGCTGCAGCAATACTTAGGTTGTATGAAATGAACAAACTACGTTTAGAAGATCCAATTACGAAGTATATTTCGGAAGCACATGTTGAAATATTAAAAGCAGGAGGATATGCTCCTGATCAGATACTGATTAAACATTGCCTTAATCATACTAGCGGTCTTTTTGATTATGCAGAAGGAAGCAAGGATTATATTAAAATTGCGCGAAAAAATGCTAAAAAACGTTGGACTCGTACAGAGCAATTGCAATTTGCTATGGATCATGGCGCTCCGATTGCGGCTCCAGGAAAAGAACATCACTACAGTGATACCGGTTATATTTTACTGGGAGAAATTATAGAAAAGCTTACGAGAACCGGATTGGCTAAAGGTTTACGCAGTCTATTGAAATATGAGGATTTGGGTCTTAATGCAACCTGGTTGGAAAGTCTAGAAGAAAAACCACAAAACCTCCCAAACGCAGTACATCGATATTTAGGAAAGATAGATGCTACACATTGGGACAATTCAATGGATTTATATGGAGGAGGAGGATTGGCTGCTACAACCGAGGATGTAGGGCGCTTTATTCAGGCTTTATTTAATCATAAAGTTTTTGAAAATGAAAGTACCCTTACCACAATGCTCGAGGGAAATGAAAACACGGCTTACCGCATGGGTATAGGCTGGTTTAGAAGCCAGAAATCTGGAACTGAAGCATACACGCATAGCGGTTTTTGGGGAACAATGTATGTGCATGTACCTAAGTATAATGCCACTGTAGTGGTGAATTACACTCGTACTGAAAGTGCTACTATGCTAAATAAGGTTTTTGCGCTTATCGCAACCATAGAATAGCCTTTATTATCGCTACATGGTTTATTTAAATCCGATTTCTTTTAATGCTTTATGACTTATTTTTATTGCTTCAAGCGGTTCAAGATCAAAAGTTTGATCTTGCTCTACCAGATAATAACGCATCCCTGACAATTTTTTCTGTGTCAGAATGTTTTTGAAATCAATTTTCCCCGTTCCAACTGGTGCAAATCGCCCTTGATCATCCATGTCTTTTACATGCCACATTTTAAAACGCTTCGGGTATTTTTCGAAATATGCTATCGGATCTGCGCCAGCACGGGTAACCCAAAATAAGTCCATTTGGAAATTCACATATTTTGCATCGCAATGCTCTAAAAGGTAATCAATAGGAACAATCCCATCTTCATCTTTTTTAAATTCAAAGTCATGATTGTGATATAATAATTTTAACCCGGCCTTATGGCATTGTTCTCCAAGAGTATTTAGAATCTTGGCTAAATTTGCTGCGCCTCCTGTCATTCCCAGGGTTTGGGTAGCATTATCATAGGTAAACAAACCCATAGGTGGAATCGGTACTACAAAGTATTCAAAGCCTGCTGCCTTAGCATCTGCAAACATTACTGCTGCATTATCTAGTGTTACATCAGATTGATGCGTGCTTATCCCTTTTAATCCTAGTGTTTTAAGATACTTTTTAAAAGCCTCTGGCTCCATGGTATAATATTTCCCATCCTTATAGCCCGCTGCTTCAACATTTTTATAACCAATAGCAGCAACTTTTTTTAAAGTCATCACAGGATCTTTAGCCATCGCATCTCTAACCGTATATAAAGCTATACCTCCATACCTTTCTTGACTTTGACCCGATTGAAAACATAAAATGAAAGCGAAAAGTATTAGAAATTTTGATAGTGTCTGTTGCATAGTCTTAAGAATTATTTGAAAGCTTGAAGATAATAATAAAGTGTTTATATGTATAATTTAATTGTAAAGAGATATTTATATACGGATACTACTTTATCGAAATAATTACAATTCAATAGAATTTAGCGACGGTTCAACATAAAATTGGTATAAACCTGTGCAAACTAGCTTCATCTTTGCGTTATAAGCAATCAAAATACTGCACCTATGACACCAACTACAGTTTTTTCTCTCGCTGGTATGATAACCATGCCAATGTGGCTCTTGATGCTACTCTTGCCTAAATGGAAACTAACCCGTTTCCTGATGGATTATAAGGTTATACCGCTTCTCTTATCTATAGGCTATACCATCTATATTTTCTTGGCCATACAAATGAATGGGTGGATGGACTTTGGCAGTCTCCAATCCGTAATGGCATTATTCACAGAAGAACATGCTGTGTTGGCGGGATGGATACATTACCTAGCCTTCGATCTCCTTATTGGAATGTGGATTTTAAATCAAAACAGAACATTAGGCATTCATCAAATACTTATTGCTCCTTGTCTTTTCGCAACATTCATGTTAGGTCCGATAGGCTTTCTATTATTTATGATTCTTAAAACTTTTAAACAAAAACAGTCATGAGTTACTTAAAAACTATTTTAAATACCGTAAGAAGAGAAAGTCCATTATTATTCTGGATTGTAATGCTCCACTTTGTTGCTGGCATTGTTTGCATGGCTGGTCTTGCGGTAGACGATAGAACCCTTATGGGAGTTAATGTATGGATTAAACCTCTAAAGTTTTGTATTTCAGGAGGTATTTACATATTCACGGTAGGGTACCTTATAACATTTTACCCATTTTCCCGATTAAAAAAAGCAATCATCAACAATTTAACGGCAGTAACTTTAGTCATAGAGATTGGGATTATTCTCTATCAGGCTGCAAGGGGCGTAAAATCGCATTACAACATCGATAATCCTGTTGATGCGCTACTTTTTGCAGCGATGGGTATTTTAATAGCAATTAATGTACTGATTATGGTGTTCTTTATTTTTGAGACTATCCGTTTAAAACTAAATACGGAAAGATCCATTCAATGGGCCATTTTAATGGGATGGATTATTATTGTTTTAGGAAGTTGGATTGGAGGACAAATGATCAGTCAAATGGCTCATAATGTTGGGGTAGCAGATGGGGGAGAAGGTTTACCTTTTGTAAATTGGAGTACAGTTGCTGGAGATTTACGTGTCGCTCATTTTTTTGGATTGCACGGTATTCAAATAATTCCGTTATTCGCTTTTGTGTTATTTAAAAAATGGAAAACTAAGAATACGAATCAATTAGGAGTTGTTGTTCTTTTTGGATTACTCTATGCCGGATGGATAGGATTTACTTTTTACCAAGCCAAACAGGCGATACCACTAATTGGACTATAAATAGATCGGATGTTACTCAATAAGGAAAGACGTATTAAATATTTAGGTTTTAACGATTTGCTATTTCTTTGTATCGGAATTTTAGTTCTTAGTTTTTTAACCGACTTTCTTTTTAATAATTCGTTTGCCCGTTTCCCTTTGGGAGAAGCACTTTTAAATTGGAGCGCATCACTTTTTTTCACAATTTGCAATTGGCTTATTATTAGACCTGTAATCATTTTATTGCGAAAATACTATCCTGATTTTAAGGATGATGTAAAGCGTCTTGTATTACTATTCCTTGCGATTATCGCTACGGTAATCTTGGTGGATGTTCTGGGAAATAGGTTGTTGTCTTTTATTTTTGATAAAAACTACAGGCCTATAAGTAGTTCTAGGGTAATTGTACCTGTTATTGTTATTAGTACAATGACCTTAGCAATCTACGAAGCTATTTATTATAACATACGCTTAAAGAAATCTATTCGTGAGGAAGAACAAGCCAAGCAGATATTAATACAAGCACGATTAGATGCCCTTAGAAATCAGGCACAACCACATTTTTTATTTAATACCTTAAATACCTTACGGGATATTATTGATCAGAATTCTAAGGAAGACGCTAAGCAGTTTGTAGATAAGTTAGCAGATGTCTATCGTTTTATACTGGAATCTGGGAATGCGAATCTAATTTCATTACAAGACGAAGTAAAATTTGCAAAAGCTTATATTCATATTCAATCGGAAAGGTTTGGAGATAACTTAAATGTATTTTGGAATATTCCGACGAATGCGTTGCATACGATGATTGTCCCAATGAGTCTTCAATTGTTATTAGAAAATGCGATCAAGCACAATGTTATTTCTAAAACAAAACCGCTAGAAGTACGGGTTGAAGTGAATGAAAATCAACTAATTGTAACCAATAAAGTGCAGCCCAAATCTACAAAGATCCCTTCCACCAAAGTGGGTCTTAAAAATATAGAAAAACGTTACGCTTTAATTACGGATAGACCACTTGCAATACAAAATGAGGAAAATCAATTTATTGTATCACTTCCTTTATTAAAAGTATCCGATCAAAAAAACAATTATGCGCTTACTGATCATTGAAGATGAACCAAGAGCTGCAAATCAGCTTCAAAATATGTTAAAAACCTGTCAATTTGAGTATAACTTATTGGCAATTCTGGATACTGTAGAAGATGCTGTCTTATGGTTTCAACAAGGCGATACCGCAGATTTAATTTTTATGGATATTCAATTGGCAGATGGATTAAGTTTTGAAATTTTCCAAAAAGTAGACGTAACAGCACCGATTATTTTTACCACTGCTTTTGATCAATATGCTATTAGGGCCTTTAAAGTAAATAGTGTGGATTATCTATTAAAACCCATTCAGCAAGAAGAACTGACTATGGCTTTGCATAAGTTTGAAAAATCTAACACCTCAAATGTTGTAACGCCTAATGTACTAAAAGAGCTTCTTAGCAGTATTCAAGCTCCACATAAACGAGAAGGAATATTAGTGAAAGAAGGTAGCGGGTTTGTTCAAATTAAAATTTCACAGCTTTTATATGTGTACTCTCAAGAAAGTATTACGTTTGGGGTTACGGCACATGGACGTTATATCATTGATGAAACGATGGATCAGTTGTTTGAGACTTTAGATCAAACACAATTTTATAGAATTAATCGTGGACAGATAATTGCCAAACAATCCATTCAAAAAGTAGCCCCTTATTTCAATCATCGTGTAAAATTGAACATTTCCAATCCGCGGGATCAAGAATTTGTAGTTAGCAGACAAAAGACAACGGAATTTAAAGCTTGGCTGAATCAATAGAAAAATTCAATACGGAATAAACGGGGAACAAAAAATGCCCCGGACTGGGGGGCATTTTTTTAACTAACCATCATCTACTATAACACCATTTGAATAGCTAAACTTATTTTTTATGAATACAACGTAGCTGTTATTCGTTATGCATTATCGAAGACTAAATAAAGCAATACGGTTTTTGGGGATGCAACAAAGTTATGAACCACTCAAATGTTGGTATAAGGAGGTAGAAAATCAGGAGGTATTTTAAAATCTAATTTTATAGCATGAATACCCAAGTTTGTACCATTAATGCTACTACTAAATATGATTTAACTAAAAGAACCATCAAATATCTTATCATTCAATGCAATAGTAAATTGAAAATAAGTTAATTAAAGCGTTATAGATCAAAAAAATGGCACCATCTTTGCAAATCAAAAATTAGTATAAATTTAATTACATTACAATGAGTAAAGGAACAGTAAAATTTTTCAATGAAACTAAAGGTTTTGGATTTATCGTTGAAGAAGGAGCTAACAAAGATCACTTTGTACACGTTTCTGGATTAATAGACGAAGTTCGCGAAGGCGACGAAGTTGAGTTTGATCTAAAAGAAGGTAACAGAGGATTAAACGCAGTAAACGTAAAAGTTATCTAATACATATACTTTCAAGTTTAGTAGAAGCCCATCGATATCGATGGGCTTTTTTTATGCATATATAGACCGCTATTTGTAAACTAACCATTAGAATGAATACAACTAAACTAGCGAGGCGACCCAATCATAAATTATGCGCTCTTTACTAAAATAGAGGAGAGTCAACCCAATAGTATCATAGAATCCATGTATGAATACGATTGCAATTAAATTTTTGCTGTCTTTGTAGAAAAGCATAGAAACACAAAAGTGCCATAGTGCTATTCCTATAATACCCGCAGGACCCTGATACATATGCGATATACCAAAATATATGGAAATAATTAAGGCCGAAACAAACCAAGCTTTAGTACTGCCTCCAAATAATCTTACCAATTGATTCATATAATAGCCTCGAAATAAAAACTCTTCTCCAAAGGCAGCGAAGATCCATATCAATACTAATGTGATGATATAGCCAACGCTATTACCTCTGATATCATCGAGTGAGGATATATCAATTTTCCCATAATAAATTTCCAAAAAGGCTTCAAGAGTATAGAAAACAAAAAAGAGTCCAATTGCAATGACAAAACTTCGAAAAATTGTTCGTAAACTGAGTCTTTTTTTGAATCCAAAATCAGACCAACGAAAATTACTTCCCCATAAGATTAATAGCGGAATACATAGGGCAACAAAGAATACAAAATTTCGATCTATTAAACCTAAAATAGGACTGAGAACTAGCAGTAAAACAACAATATACTTTTTTGTGAGCAGATGATAAATCTTGTTTTTCATGATTAATTTGTTTGTAAATTTTATAGTACTGCGAAAGTATTTTCAAAGGGTTTTATGTACTAAGTTTTGTGATGAAACGCTAGAGTCGATATGTGCAAATACCAAGCTTACCTTTAAAATGATTTTATCACAACTACGGTTATGAATATCGATTACGCATCGCTTTTCATCACTTTTTTAAGACTTTTTCACTAATATAACTTGCATAATCCTAGGAGTCTTGTTTTAAGGATGAGATTTAATAAGTAGCTGGCACAGTGGTAAAACCCTAAAAAGTCAATGGGTTTTCTATGGTTTTTTTTCAACATAATGCTTACATTTGAGAGACCCCCTTATACATTATGGAATCTATCTGCAGTACTCAAAAGATGTTTGAGCACTAATCTTGTTTTTTAATGTGCAGTGAGAATTCCCAAATAATAATACCTTAAAAAGTCATTATGGAAAATAGATTTATTGATTTTCATTGTCATTCAATACTTAAACCGTACTCCAAAAGTTTTGAAAAAAAATCCACTCAGAAAAAAAATACAATAGACGATGTTAAACGAAGTGTTTGGTTTAAAACCAAGTTAAACGTTGTAAAAAAAATTGCCAATGCGCTAGCAACGGTTACAAAATTCACCCAAGCCGATTTAAGATCGGCCTATAAAGGAGGCGCAAAAGTGCTTATGGTATCCATAGATCCAATGGAAAGAGAATTAATACTTTCAAGAAAGAGAAAAAAGAAGCGTAAAAAAGGGAAGTTGCTTTTAGATCTGATCCAGGGTATAGGAAAGCCTCGAATGGACTATCTGTATGGGCTTAATGGTTACTACGAAGATTTAAAAGACAGTTATGCATTTTTAGACGATTTGCAGCATACCCCTAAAACCATTGACAACAAACAAGTAAGGTACCAGTTGGTTGATGCATATGAAAATCTTGATTTTGCATCTCCTGAAACCATTAATCTAATTCTAACCATGGAGGGGGGGCACGTGTTTAGATCAAATCTCGATGAGAACCTTACCAAGGCAGAGATAGCGCAGCAGATGTTACTAAATATCAATACCTTAAAATCAGAGTGGGCCATTACTCCTTTTCTGGTTTCCATAGCGCATCATTTTGAAAATGGTTTATGCGGACAAGCTAAGAGTTTAACTGGCGCAGCAAATTTAGCCTATAAGCAATTTTTGGAACCCGAAGACGGCATTTCACCTTTGGGCGAAAAAGTGATCGATGCGTTATTAAGTAAATCCAATGGCAAACGCATTCTTATCGATGTAAAACATATGAATTTAAAATCCAGAAAAGAGTATTATGACCTGATTCGCTTTGGAAAATATAAAGATGAAAATATTCCGATTTTGGCAAGTCATGGTGCAGTGAATAATACAGCTATGCCAGGTAAAAACACTACTGAAATCAATTTTTACCAAGAAGAAATTGTGATTATCGCCAAATCAGGAGGCATCTTTGGAGTACAACTGGATGCAAGAAGATTGCGAAAAACGAAGTATGGATCTAAACGGAGAGGACTTACTCCGGCTATAGAACGCAAGGGATTATATAAGCGCGCATTTTTTGTATGGCGACAGATTGAAATGATGGCATTATGGGTATACAAGGCAAAAATTATGGATGTAGAAATGGGATTGGTTGACCCTTGGGGATTTCAGGTTATCGGATCGGATTTCGATGGTATTGTAGATCCCTTAGATGGTTATTGGACGCATTCCGAAATGCCTTTACTTCAAGAGTATCTTGTTTTACATGCCAAGGTTTTTCTGAATACCAATACGGCTAAAAAACTATCGGACTTCCCTAGCTTAGATGCGGAAACCATAGTAGAAAAATTTATGTTTTTGAATGCGCAAAATTTTCTTTCCAATCATTTTTCTACCGAAAAACGAAATGCTTAACTACCTTGTGATATTATTTATTTAATGAGGCACATAATTTTGCTAAAAGTTAGCACAGGCTAGGTGTATTTTATAAATAGGAAAGAGAGAGAGACAATACCTATAATAGATATAATACAGAACCATGAATATCAATGAGGCGCAAAATTTTAAAATACGGTAAGCGAATGATTTTAGGTATTGGTATTTTTATGGGTGTTGTTGTAATTGCCACGCTTTTATTTGTGAATTTAAGCCCTGAATTTGGTGGAAAAGCTACGCAGGAACAAAAGGATAGCTATCGCACATCCAAAAATTATAAAGCGGACAAATTTGTTAATACCAACACCGTACAATTGGATATGAGTCTTAGTGACATGGGCAAAGCATTGGCAGGATACTTTAGGCCTCAGCTTAAATCCACACCAGACGAATCTCTTCCTATCATAAAAATTGACTCCCTTAACATTGCCGAATATAAGGGTAAATCGCGTTTTTTTTGGTTTGGACATTCAGCATTTTTAGTGCAAATCAATCATAAAAATATCTTGATCGACCCTATGTTTGGTTCGGTTCCTGCTCCGCATCCCATGTTGGGCGGTAAACGTTTTAGTAAAGAACTACCTATTGCCATTGAAAGAATACCAGAAATAGACGCCGTACTTATTTCACACGATCATTACGATCACTTGGATTATGGTTCAATTAAAAAGTTGAAAAATAAAGTAAAAAAATTCTACACCCCTTTAGGCGTCGGCGTTCATTTAGAAGCTTGGGGCATTCCAAAAGAACGCATTGTAGAATTGGATTGGTGGCAAGAAGTTAGTTTTGATGAATTGCGTTTTGTCTGTACTCCGGCGCAACATTTTTCTGGGAGAGGTTTTACCGACAGAACTAAAGCTTTATGGAGTTCTTGGGTAATACAATCGGATATTGAAAGTATCTTCTTTAGCGGAGATAGTGGTTATGCAGCGCATTTTAAGGAAATAGGTAAAAAATATGGTCCTTTTGATTTTGCGATGATGGAATGTGGACAATACAACGAACTATGGCCGGATATTCACATGTTTCCGGAAGAAACCGCTCAGGCTGGATTAGATGTGAAAGCGAAAACCATAATGCCAATTCATTGGGGAGCATTTAAGCTTGCTATGCATCCTTGGACTGATCCCGTTGAACGCGTGACCAAAAAAGCAAAAGAACTAGATATTGCAGTTATAACACCAAAAATTGGAGCCCCTATTTTTTTACAGGATCAAAGGCTGTCAGGGGAGAAGTGGTGGAAGTCTTATGATTAGATAAGATCTAAATTTAATCTACTTCAAATGATGTTTAACTGCGACCGTATTTGCTTATTGTAATGATCGAAACGATCAATGTGTCGGGAACGTTGCGGGTGGATTCGACTTAAAATATGCAACAAATTCTTTTTTCGGTAACCCTAAAAAATGATTTAAGTCACGCTCCCAACTGTCCAAAACTACCTGTAACTTTCTATTTTTTATTGATCTCCCCATTTTAATATATGCCATTGCAGCTTCATAGAGTTCAGGGGTAACCACAATAGTTTCTTCATGCTCGCTAGCGCGAGATATTAAAACATCCATCGCCTTATAAAGCAACGGAAGTGAAATCTCAGCCATCTTCAAAGATTCTTTATCGGGTTCAACGAAAAGTGCATAGAATAACGAGGTTGCCATATATCCTTTTCCCATATCATACTTCAATAAAAATTCGTCTTGAAAGTTCCAAATTTTAATAAAATCTACACCTACATCGGAAGTCCAGGCTGTTGCTTTCATTAAGGTAGCAGTAGCTGCAAAGCAGCCACCTTTGTCCTTTTTGGTGCAATATTTTTTAGTTCCCGCAATAGGATCATTATAGCATGGATTAGCTCCTTGTGGACAACCAGTATTCGGATCTAACGGGCCACTTTCTAAAGATGAACCTGGATTGACAAAACCACAAAAACCACCTCCACCTCCGGGTTGATCATCTGCCATAAGAGCGGTTTGTAATTCTTCTCCGTATAGTCCTGTGGTAGATGCACCCCAATATCGCCTATTATCCATCAATAGTGCCTCACGAAGGCCATAATCTACCTCTTCAAAATTATAATGATGTTTAGATGAATTGCTACTAAACTCATAAATTGTAGTTTTCTTAGGAAGTCCTTTTTCACCAATATTTGCAAAATGTAGCATACGTATATCATCGTAACTGAAACCTCCACCCAGGGTAATAGTTAGGTGTGGAACCTTTTTAAACTCATTTTTGTTATTTTTCTCAAAATATTGATGTCTAATCCCATTGTCACTATCTGTAAAAATACTGAAAGCATGAGTCTCGGCTATGCTTACTTCTAAAACAGATGCAATCTGATTGGTTGTGAAAATAAACACATTAACTACTTTGTCTTTAGTAGTAGTGGTATTAGTTGTACGCAATACTATTGAAGATAACTCAGCTATTTCGACGTCAGTAAGGTTAGGAATAAGGTTGTAGTGTAACGCTTCTAGTTTATTTAACTTTAGAAAACCGCTGTCATGAGATTGACGCATCATTTCAGCATTCGTTTGAAAAGAAGTTCCAAAAATAGTTATCAATTCTTTTGAATTATTGCAGGATATAAAAACAAATAGGAGTAGAAGGGAAATGCCTGTATGAGTTATTTTTTCTATCATGATTTTTATATTTTTTATCTCCTTAATAATTATCTCTAGCCCATGATATGAGTGCGCTAAGCGCATCACCTCCGCCGTACTCATTATCTCCATTGGTAGTGTTCGATGGGGTTTGTACTGTAGTGCTTCCTATAGTACTTCCTACACCTACAACACGTGGCCAAGGTTCACCATCCCACCATCCCCATAAACAACCTCCAGATTGTCCAGGAGTAAACTCATTAAAATGCCCCATAACGAAGCCTTGTTGTCCACTTTGATTATGTGATGAAACACTTGAAACAACACAATCTCCCTGAAATGCTGGTTTTTGACCTCCACTTAGCTCTCCTGGATACCCTATATACTGCCAAAAAGTACCTCCGTTCCAGTTGCTACTATAGGTTCTATATCCAGGATATCCAACGATATCTCCAATGGGTTCTTCTAAAATTAAAACCACATAATCAAAAGCTGTTTGTTGATCGGTTAGGCTACCGGGAGCTTCTATCCATGATAAAACGCGAGTCGCAGCAATTTCGCCCCAAGGTGCTATACCATCAAAATAACCTGGGGTAAACGTAATCCATCCTACCTCTCCATTAGAATTTCTATCCCAATCCACACAATGGCTTGCGGTAAGAACATGTCTTGAACCAATAGTAGTGCCAGAACAAAAGCCATTAGCGGTGCGAATTAAGCCAGTAGTTCTCCAGGGAAAGGATCTATCATTAAATAAGTATCTATCGTCATCGCCAAATATTGCTCCACCTTTATCCGTATTCTTAGTTTTATGGAAATCCTTTGCTTTGTATTCCGTTTGTTTGGGCTCAAAATTAAGCGGAACCTCCTTGGGAATAAAACCGTCTAGTTCAGCTTTCAAGCTTTTTTTTAGGTTCTTTTTACTAATGATCTCGGCGGGAATCTTCTCATATCTTCGTTTTGACCGGATACCTTCATGATCTATAACACCAACGATGGAATACCAATCATCTTCTTTTACAATCCTTAAATCTTCAATTCCTTCATGGTAAAACTCACAAAGCTTTATTTTTTTTCCTTTGGTGTAAATAGGACCTCGTTTTTTTAATTCATTTGTGGCCATAGGTGATTTAACATTCTTCATGGTGCTAATCTTATTGGTTATACAGTTTTTATATACTTGATTTTGATCAAGTGACTACATATGACAGGAAGTGTGTCATTAACGGTGCTACCTATTTCGGGAGGCTAGGTTTTGATATGCAATAACGGTAGCGTGTTTAAGTAAAGCAATCAAAAATGTACGAATGCCCGTATAATATGTATAATTGGTTTCGTTCAATATTTGGAAGGTTAAAGGATTCAGGATATTAATAGTCATTACAACTATATGATAAACAGTTGCTTAGATTTTAATCTAATAATAAACTTATGATCGTTTTAAAAATCAATTTTATCTCATTTTACTACAACGCTGAATAATTACAGCATTTTTTATATCTTGCTAAAGCTATAAAAATGGCATTTTAGTGTAAACTTTTTTTCTAACTTAAGGAAGACATTGGGAAAATTAGTTTCTTTTTTACGGAAATCTCCGTATACCTTAATTAGTATTAGCTAGTGGGTATACGGAGATTTTTTGTAGTACCTAATTTTATTAAAAAACAAAGCATATGGCGACTGTTATTCATCGTAAGGAAATCGCATCCATAGTAGAAAATATGGATGTTGTAGCGGCAATGGAAGATGGGTTTATTCAGTATAGTAATGGAAATACAGTAGTACCTCCAGTAGGAGAATTACTGTTTGAAGATCCCAAAGGGGACGCTCACATTAAATACGGATATATAAAAAAAGATGCTTATTATGTAATCAAAATTGCTTCTGGATTCTATGAGAATACAAAACTGGGAATTCCATCCAGTCAGGGACTCATGTTGCTATTTGATCAAAATACAGGTGTTCCAAAAGCAGTACTTCTGGATGAAGGATATTTAACTGATATTCGCACAGCCGCTGCGGGAGCACTCGTTGCTAAATACTTTGCACCAAAAAGAATTACTGGAATTGGGATTATTGGTACAGGTATACAGGCGAGATTGCAATTGAAATACCTTCATGCTCATACTTCTTGTGACATAGTTTGGATATGGGGGCGCAATGCAAAGCATGCAGCGAAATTTGCAAAGGAAATAAATGGAAACTACAAGGTACACGTTGCTAAAACACCAGCAGAACTTGCAAAACATTGCAATCTTATTGTAACGACCACCCCTTCAGAAATTGCCCTGATAAATACTGATGATATTCAAAAAGGAACTCATATTACTGCCGTTGGTTCTGACACTCGTGACAAACAAGAGTTGGAGGGTACATTATTGAAAAAAGCAGATATTGTTGTTGCAGATAGTATTCCCCAAAGTAAAAGTAGAGGAGAAATTTATAGAGCTGTGCAATGTGGCGCAATCCCTGAAAACAAAGTAGTGGAACTTGGTACTGCCATTCAAGACGTTAACTTACAGCGCAAAGATGATGATCAGATTACAATAGTGGATCTGACAGGGGTTGCTGTGCAAGACATAATGATTGCCAAGGCAGTATATTTAAATCATTTAAAATAGTTTAATCGGAACGCTTAATGCATCAAAAGAAGTAACCATGCTGCAATTCGTTAGTAATAAAGGAGGAGGGGAACCGGTAGATTTTGAAACTGCAATTTTAGATGGTTTTGCAGCTGATGGCGGACTTTATGTTCCAGAATCTCTACCCAAAATTACATCAGATCAATTGAAGAAATGGAAAAATCTAGATTATCAAGCATTAGCTTTTGAGATCTTGTCGCTATTTATTGATCCCGATATTGTTTCTTCAACAGATTTAAAAAAGATTCTACAGACTGCCTATAGTTCTTTCGAAAAAGAAGATATTATTCCTTTATATCCTTTACGGTCTAGAAAAAACACCTATATCATGGAGCTTTTTTATGGACCAACGCTTTCCTTTAAGGATGTTGGGCTTGCTTTTTTGGTTAATTTGGTCAATTTTTTCCTAGAACGAAGGAAAGAACGTCTTTCAATTATCGTTGCCACAACGGGGGATACAGGACCAGCAACCGCTTATTTTGCTGCAGGAAAATCAAATTTAGATGCTTGGGTACTTTACCCTAAAGCATTGATTACGGAAGAACAAGAACGGCAAATGACCAGCTTACAAGAAACCAATATTCACCCAGTTGGAGTCTCAAATTGCCCGGATGGCGGGGATGATCTGGATGTCGTGATTGCTAAGCTGTATGCCAATAAGGACTTTAAAGAAAAGCTAAAACTCTCGAGTGTAAACTCTATCAATTGGGGGCGTGTGATGATGCAAATGGTGCATTATTTTTACGGATATTTAAGCGTTGTAGATGAAATAGGGGAGCAAGTGAATATGTCTGTTCCTTCGGGTGCGTTTGGAAATTTATGTGCGGGAGGACTGGCTCGTAAAATGGGATTACCCTTAAAATATCTGGTGGTTGCTAATAATCTAAATGCATGTTTGCACCGTATTTTTTCGGAAGGACATTTCACCAAAGAGGATATTATTGAAACTCCCTCATCTGCAATTGATATTTTAATTCCGTATAATTTTTGGCGGTATTTGTATTTCTGTGTAGACCAAAAACCTGAAAAGATAAAAAAATGGATACATGAGTTTAATGCTACAGGAACGGTGCTGTTTGATAAAGAAACATTTGCTTCTTATAAAAAAGGATTTCTTTCGAATAGTACTTCCAATATGGAAACATTAGCTATTATTCAAGAAATTTACGAGGCAGAATCCTATTTATTGGACCCTCATGGAGCAGTAGGAGTGCATGCCGGAGATAGCTGTAAAGAAAATTTAGGGAAAGAGAAATTGATATGTTTTGCAACGGCACATCCCGCTAAGTTCCCCCAAGTAGTGCAAAAAGCACTGCGTACAACTTTATTGCCTGAAGCAGCACGGCATTACAGTATAGAAGCAGCTAAGCGATTGTGTCAAAAAGTACATTTATGCGAACATCAATTTTTGGAAGAAGCATTAATTCATGCCATGGAAGTAAATTGGAATGAAACTAAAGAGGCTTAACTATGGCAACCTACACGGTTTTGAATACTATTGATTTACAAACAATCTTATTGGAATATGATATTCAGGAGATACAGTCTTTTCGGGTACTTCATGGAGGGTCAGAAAATACAAACTACCTCGTAAGCACGATGTTAAAAAAGTACGTATTGACAATCTGTGAGCAAAAAACACCTAAAAAGACTGAGGAACTTGCGTTTTTGTTAGAACATTTAGAGCAGAACAATTTTACAACTTCAAAGGTCGTGAAGACAAAAAAAGGTTCCTTAGTAACCATATGGAAGACCAAGCCAGTAATGATAAAAGAATATCTAGAAGGAGATATTGTTACAGATTTATCTAAAAAGACCTTGAATTGTTTGGGAAAAGAATTGGCTAAATTACATCAAATAAAAGCTCCAGATTACCTGTCGGATACGGTAGATTACGGTATCGAAAAATTCGATAGGGTTAAAAAATATGCGCCAGATTCTTCCTTTTACTTTTGGCTGAAAACAACACAGAAATATATTGAAGAGCATATAAGTACAGAACTACCTAAAGCTTTGATCCATAGTGATATTTTTTATAATAATGTTATTGTGAGTAAGGAAGGGAAACAAGCAACTATTATGGATTTTGAGGAAGCTTGCTACTACTATCGGGTATTCGATATCGGCATGGTAATTATTGGCACCTGCTGTATGGAAACGTCGGTTAATAGGGAAAAAATACAGCAACTATTGCAAGGATATGAAGCAGAGAATAAGTTGATGACAGTAGAAAAAAAAGTATTAAAAGCTTTTACCGTTTATGCAGCAACGGCAACTGCTTTTTGGCGGTATCAGAACTTTAATTTTATACATGTAGTACCGCATATGAAGAACCACTATTTAGCTATGCGAAATTTGGCAGATGCGGTACAGAAGTTACCAGATACAGATTTTTCCCTTTAGAAGATGTTAAAATATACCCCATGCCGTCTTTCTTCCCACAAAACTCCATTACCAGTATTCAAATATTTTTGAAATTTTACCATTTTTAAACTCAAAGAGTGTCATTTGCGATGCTCCATCTCTAGTTCCATCACCCTTCTTTTCTATATAGACTCTTTGAACAACCACAGCATTCAGTCCAACAATTTTATTTTCTATTTTAATATCTACGACTTTTCCATCATATCCTCCATTTTTTTGATTTCGCACATAGCCCTCATACAATACCGTTCTGGTATACGTGCCTCCATATTTTGGATGTATGTACACAAAATCATCCGTAAAAAGATTAAAGATCGTATCAATGTCCGCTATAGTAGAGTTTTTTTGAAAAACCTTTAGATTAAGTTGGTAATAGCGGTCTGTTATCAATTTCAAAGAATCTTTATGACTCAGTTGTGCTATTGTTGATACCGCATTTGAAGTAGTTCTTGTGGTATTGGATTCCTTTGTGCTAGTGCTTTTGCAATAAGTCATCCCAATTAAAAATAACATGGAAACCAGAAGAAATAAATATTTCATAGAAGTACTGTTTTAGTTCGCTAAGATGAAAAGATTATAAACAAATGAAAATTGAAATTTATTGAGCAACTGATTTTTAAAGGTGAATGCTGGAATTTTATAATTAAGTATGCAACCAGCTTCGGAAATTGGAAGTAATTCTTGAGGAGGTAACCATGGTTTTAGGTATCCCTTTGACGTAAATGGCTAGTCTATCCCGATCATATTTTTTTACCTTTTGAATAAAATTAATGTTTACAATTTCAGACCGATTTACCTTATAAAAAATAGAGGGATTTAGTGATTCTTCGATACCTTTTAATACCGTCTCTATTAGTATAAATGACTTGCCATTTTCTGTAAATGCTTGTATGACACCTTCTTCGGCTTTAAAACAAACAATATCATTAGTTTCAATAAGATAAAGGGTATCTTTTACTCTAGAAACAAATCTCTTTTTATAATCCTTAGTTTCAAATGCTTTTTGGAGCATCTCAAATTGAGCTTCAATATTATTGGGAGTTACCAATAATTTGTATTTCTCCATAGCGGATTTAAACTGTGCGTAGTTAAATGGTTTTAGCAGATATGCAATGCCATTGGTGGTAAAGGCATCCATTAAAAATTCATCATATGATGTGGTAAAAATCACAGGGGAGTTAATTTTTATTTCATTAAATAAGGTAAATACTGTACCGTCTAATAATTCGATATCCGCAAAAATCAAATCTGGAGAAGTGTTAGATAAGAATGATTTTGAAGCTTTAATGCTATCCAAAGTTTCCATAATTTCGATGGTAGCATCAAATTTTTGCAAAAAAGATGTGAGCATGGTTCTAGCCGGTAATTCGTCTTCAATAATAACTACTTTCATACTTTTTTTAGATTTAAAAATGGGATGGTCACGGTAAAGGTGGTACCGTCATTCGCAAGGGTTAACTGCTTTCCAGATAGTATAAAATAACGTTCTTGTAAATTTTTCAACCCTATTTTACTTGAAAGTTTCTCGGTTGTTTTAAGGTTAATTGTATTGGAGACTTTCATTTCGGTTTGACCTATACTGATGTTGGTTAATAAAGCATTCGCATAGCTTCCTGCATTATGCTTGGTTACATTTTCCAAAAGTGTTTGCAGTGTATTTGATAAAAGATAAACTGCATGCTGATCTATAGTAGCTTTGTAATGGATTGAGAATTCGTAGGCATTTTCAAATCGATGCTTCAAAAGAAAAATATAGTCTTCTAAATTATTTAATTCCTCATTCAACGTAACAATTTCCTCTCCTTTTAGCGTATATCGATATAAATTTGAAAATCGCATTAAAAAAGCATCGGCCTCCTTGCTATTGGATTGAATTAAGGACGCAAGTACATTAAGGTTATTAAATAGAAAGTGGGGAGCAACCTGATTTCTTAATGTTTTTATTTGATACTGCGTGTATAGTTTTTCTGTTTTTTCAAGATTTTGTTTCAATTTGTTTTTTTCTTCTAGATATGTATAAGCGGTTAACATGCCTATCACCGGAATATGCATGGAGAAAATCCGTTCCAGAACATTAATGTAAACCGCAGAAGCACTAAACTCTTCTTTATATGCTATAATAGTAGTGCATTCTAAAAGAAAAAAATAACTAGCTGAAACTAAAATATTTGCGAATAAGCTGAATAATACAATCCATCCATATTCATTAATAAACCTTAGCTTTTTAAAAGGATGAGGTCTCGTTTTTATAATTAAGAGGGTTACAATAATACAACTAAGCCATATGAGTATCAGGTATAGATGGGCCGATAACCAATAAAATCCAGTAATTCCTTGTTCACTTATAATAAAGGTTTTAAGGTAATCAAGGAATGCTATTGCAATAACACCTATGGTTATTAGTATGTATTTGATTTTGTTTTTCATGTGTAATGCTGCAGTAAATCTATAAAAATACTTTGCATAAATACCCATTTAGTTGCTCCTAGCACAAAGCTTCATAAAAACGTTTACAGGTCTAAAAAGGACTTTAAGGGTAAAAAGAAGGTTGTTTGGTTCTCTTGTTTTATAAACTAGTTGGATATTAGTAATTTCACAAGATACTGGTTACATACGTTAACAGATGATTGATAAGATTTTAAATCGCAAAAGTAATAGCTATTACCATATTCTCTTTTGGATGGCTTATGTAGCGCTGTACACTTTGATGTGGGGGAGTTATGAGGATGCCTATTGGGAGGAATTTCAACAATTGTTATTTCTTTTGCCTTGGAAGATGATTCCCACTTATATTACCATCTATTTTTTAATGCCAAAGTTTTTATACCCTAAAAAAACGGCACAGTATGTATCGTTATCAATCATTTTAGCATTGGCTATGGGTTTAACGGAACGCTATATGGTTTGGACCTACGTTTACCGTTGGTTCAGCCCAGAAGAAGAGCATTGGAAAACGCCTATGTTATATTTTCCTAAAGTGCTGAATTCTGTGGTGGCCGTGTATACTCCGGTGTTTGTAGCAATGGCAATTAAATTACAACTGTTTTATTATCAAAATGATAAAATTAATAAGGCATTGGAAAAGGAAAAGGCTGCAACGGAACTTAAGTTTTTGAAAGCTCAAATTCATCCACATTTTTTATTCAATACCCTCAATAGTATTTATTCACTATCCTTATCTCAATCTAAAAAAACGCCTGAAGTGGTCTTAGGACTTTCTAAATTTCTGGATTATATGCTTTATGAATGCAACGAACGCTTTATTTCTATAGGACGAGAATGGGAGCAATTAATGAATTTGGTAGCTTTGGAACGTATACGGTATGAGGAGGGACTTAGTATTAATGTTTCCGAAGCTATAGATAATACAGAAACGTTAATTCCATCGTTATTGTTGTTGCCTTTTGTAGAAAATGCTTTTAAACATGGTGCGGACAATGAGATTAACAATTCATGGATTACGATAGATCTTAAACTGGATAGGAATGATTTGGTGTTTATGGTGGAAAATAGCAAGAGCCCTGTTCCTCCCCAAGAAGGATTAGATACCGACAAGAATATCGGTCTTACAAATGTAAGGCGCCGATTAGAGTTATTTTTTCCTGAAAAACACGAACTGAAAATTCTTGAAGAAGAAGACAGTTTTTTAGCGAAACTAACGATTGATTTGAGTACGATAACGGAACTAATGCGACAAGAAAATGTCCAATAAGATTAAATGTATTATTGTAGACGATGAGCCATTGGCCAGAGATGTATTGGTTAATTATGCTAAACAAATTGACCAGTTGGAGCTTGTGGCCAGTTGTGGTAATGCCTTGGAGGCTTTTGAATATATACAGCAAGGCCACATACAATTGGTTTTCCTCGATATAAAAATGCCGAAGTTGAATGGTTTAGAATTAATTGAGTCAATTAAACATCCGCCATTGGTAGTTTTTACTACGGCATACAGGGATTTTGCAATAAAAGCCTTTGATCTTGATGCGATAGATTATCTATTAAAACCTATTTCCTTGACACGTTTTCTGAAAACAATTTCTAAGGCTAACAAATACCTTCAGGGACAACAGATCAAACCAATGAATGAAATTACTGAAAATGCAAAGGGAACAGAAGGTGCTACCTCCGAACAGGAATTTCTTTATATAAAAGCAGATCGTAAGGTTGTTAAATTAGACCTAAGTTGTATTCAGTATCTCGAAAGTTTAAATGATAAAGTTATTGTACATCTAGCAGATAAAGAAGTTATTACTGCCCAAAGGATCAGTTATTTGCTGGAGAAACTTCCAAAACAGCGCTTTGTGCGCATTCATCGCTCTTATATTATTGCTCTGGCACATATTGCGGCGTATAATAATATTATGGTCGAAATCAAAGGACGTGAATTACCTATAGGACGTAATTACCGTTCACACACGCTGGAATGTCTGCGGAAATAAGAAGTTTTCACTTCCCTAAAGAAGAAGGTAAGCGCTTCTTTTCACATTCTTTTCTGTTAAGCATTCCTTAAATGAGAAGTGGATTACTTTCTAGGTACTTCAACGACACTTTTTATACTGTTTTCGGCATCGATCTCTCCTTAAAAGTCATAAACATCAAAAAATAGGTCATTCACGAAAATGTCTTGATTAAGCGTAAAGAACATCCTTTCTTTAAAATATCAATTAAGAAACGGACAGTCTTTATGGTAAAACGCTCATCACGTTTTAGAAGACCTCCAAAAATCACATTTCTTTCTTTGTAAAGAGCAATAGGAAGAATTGTATTCGATAATTTAAAATAAGGTGTTCCTATTACAGTTTCCTAAGTTCATGGGAGTTAAAGCAAACTAGAGTAGGAACATCTTTAACCAAAAAAATCAAGAAATATGCAGACCATTTCTATCTCCACCAAATCAGATGCACATTTTACTGTTTTTAAAGTTCCACAATGGCGAGCTGTTTTGTATCAGTTTCTTTCGGTACAAATTTGGGGGAATTTGCCAAGCGTTTTACAAAGAAAACTATCGGCTTGGTATTCCACTATCTATACCAAGTCTTACTCTAAAAAGATTATAGCCCCATACATTAAAATAAATTATCGAGATAAAAATTATTTGAAAAACTTCAAACCTCCGAACGGGAAAAAGGAATTTGAAAATTTTCAAGATTTTTTTACCAGAGAATTCCGAAAACTTCCAGAAAATACGAGTACCTATGTGTGGCCATGTGAAGGATTACTTTGTGATATGAACCGTATTAGTAATACCTCAAGTTCCAAAATAAAAGGGGAGAGGAGGCATATCGAAACTATATTTAAAGTAGACAATGCCACAATACCTAAAGACTATTTTTTTACCAATGTATTTCTACATAACAAAAACTACCATCGTATTCATGCCCCGATATCTGGAACGATAAGTAGAATTCAACATGTGCCTGGAGATCTAATAATATTACGTCCATGGATTTATAAAGAAGATCCATCCTTACCAGCACTCCGAAACGAAAGATATAATATTGATATTGTCGATCTTGAAGGGCGCACTTGGTACATATCTATTGTTGGAGGTCCGGCTGTTGGTACGATAGCACTTCCTGAAAAACTAAAAGTAGGAGCTCGGGTGGAAAAATTGGAAGAGATTGGTTTATTTTATTTAGGTTCTACCTGCTGTATGGCAGCACCCATAGCACCAAGACATCATAGAATGCATAGTTTTGTTGAAGTAGGCGCAACCTACTAGAAATTAAGAATTTAGCATTCATATTTTAAACACACAGTTAAGCAGGTATCTATGAAAAGACGAGGGTTTATAAAAAAAACGGCGGCCGCTGGTGTTATTTTGGGTTTAAATCCAATATTTTCCTGCAGTTCCACAAAAACTAAACTGAAAATACTGGTTCTAGGTGGGACTTATTTTGTTGGCCCCTCAATTGTTAATGCTGCTATTCAAAATAAACATTCAGTAACCTTATTTAATAGAGGAATAACAAACCCAAAATTATTTCCAAAATTGAACTTTATATATGGAGATCGTAAACTTGGTATGGAAGCTTATGTACCGCTACAGAAAGAGCAATGGGATGTAGTTATTGATGTTTGGCCTCAAAAATCGAAATTGGTAGATGAAGCTACGCGCGCGTTGATGCATCATACAAAGCACTATATTTTTGTTTCTAGTATTGCCGTATATCGAGATTTTGAGCAAGTAGGATTGAATGAGCAGTATAAGGTAGTTAACCTTGATTTAAAAAAAAGGGAATGGGACTATCCTGAAGAGAAATTAGCGTCCGAATTATTTGTGAAAGATCGTTTTAAAAATAACCATACCATCCTTCGTGCTGGTCCAATTAAGGGCTGGAGAGATCCAGCGTTGGACTTGTTGTATTGGTGTATAAAACTAAATCGGGATGCGAAAATCGTAGCCCCTGGTTCAGGGATGGATCACCTGCAGTTTATTGACGTAAAGGATGTAGGAAGATTTGCCGTGAGTGCATTGGAAAACAAACTTCTTGGAACCTACAATTGCACTGGCCCTAAAAAAGAAGCTTTAGTATGGAAAGATTTCCTGGATAACGCGAAAAGGCAGTTTAATTCTCAGACCGAATTGGTTTGGGCCAATGAAGATTTTCTGAGAACCAATAAAGTATCGTCTTTTGGTAATTTACCCCTATGGACTCCCTTATCTGAGGATGGATTTATGCAGATAAGTAACACGAAAATGATTCAAACTGGATTTGTGTTTACACCGATACATGAAACTTTAAACGATTGCATAAGGTGGTATAGAAATAACATGGATACAACGCTAAAATTCGGAACCGATATGATCGATCTCGGTTTGGAGAGAACAAGAGAACTGAAACTGATCGATAAACTTAAAACCTAAGGATCGAAAGCTTTTGTAACATTGCCTATGGAGCCACACATACTCTTACTATTTCAAATTTATTTTTTTGTAACAATCTGACTTTTTACCGGTTCCCCTCTTTCCATAAATACATCATCCTCATAGTAATTCCTAAATTGAGCTGGAAGTCCAATACCATCTAGATATTCTGGTGTGTTCTGTAATTGATAATGTAAATGTGATCCTGTAGAATTACCGCTATTTCCAGCTTTCCCTACTTCTTGACCTTTAACAACTGTATCTCCAACAGCAACTATTATTGTTCCTTTTTTTAAATGTGCAAGTAAGGAATATTCACCATTTAAATGATCAATCATAATATAATTACCCCCAAGGTTGCTATTATTAATGGTACTATTAATAACGCCTCTTTTATTATCTTCAATAGTATTCTCTAATGAAATTATTATTCCGTCACCAGGTGCATTTATACGTGCTCCAAAGGTAAAAGAATCTTCATTGGAACTTGCGTTATCTAGTTCAAGTTTACCATCTATAACTTTAGCAATATCATAAGCATATCTTTGACCTGTTTCTCGTTCAAAAAAATGACGTCCTCCTTCACTATGTGTTCTACCACCTACAATCACACCCCATTCTCCTTCAAAGGGTAATTCCAAATCGGTAATTGTCTGATAGTTTAAAAAGATAGCTTCTTCTTGCTCGCCTTCATCACCGATTAGTACATCCGTGCAAGACGTAAATATGAAAATTAGTAGCAAAGAAAGTATATAAATTAGAGTTGCAGTATGTTTCATGATTTATTAGAATTTGTAATTAATGCCTAGATTTATTAGATGCTGTAATTCCCTAAAGGCGTCTGAGATTTGGAGTCTACTGTATTTAAAATTGTAATTTAATTTTAAATCAATATTGTTAGAAAGTGAATAGGCATATTCTATATTCCATAGAACACTTTGATAACTATCTAACGTGTTTACAGTAAAATCTGTATTTCTCGTAATTCGTAATAAGGCGATCGGAAAAGCCACCTCAGATCTCAGGGATTGTTTGTCGCTCAATTGATACTTAAATCGACTTACAATCCCAAATTCTTGCTCTGCAACATAATAATCATTGCTATATGTGGATAATGCAAGCTGAGATTGTAGTCCTAACTGTAGAGACCAAGCATTTTTATCATGAATTTGTTTCAAATAAGAAAAATATAGTTCTGTTTTTGAATAGTCTGAATTGAGTGTGGGAATTAAATCTGATTCTAATCTTGATTCCAAATAGCTTAGTTGTATTTCAATGAAATTTTTCTTTATACGGCTACGTTCGTAATTTAACATATAAACTAGGCCATTGTAATCATAGCGCGATTCTGGTGCAAATTCCAGGTTTTTTAAAGCACCTATATTATATCCTATTGAGAATTTTAAATTATTCTTTTTAAAACTCGTTTCTGTTTGTGAAAAAACTGAGGTAATAGTTAGTGTAATCAGCGCAATTAAACAGTGTGATTCTTTGTTCATTGGAAGTAACCTAATTAAGAAGAATTGATGGAATGATTTTACTACCGCATGGTTTTAAATCGAATTACTCTATTCCGAATGCTTCTTGAAAACCTATAAAAAAGAACTGACTTAAGGTTTGGTCATGCCCTCCGTTTCCTGCTAATACCTTAGCGTTCTTTGAAACCAGAAACTGATCTTCTGTTGCTGTAAGACTACCCACAACTTCATCTGTTTTCCCATAAACATAGGTGATCTTAGATAAGTCTTCAAAGCTATTCAAAAGTTGCGTGTATCTATTTTTTCCAAATCCTGCTGCAAGTTTAGCCAGATTCCTTTCGATAACATTAGCTGGTATTTCATTTTCTAAAATAGGATTAATTCCATTTTCAAAAAAACCATACCTTCCCTCAGAAAGTCCTTGCCATATTACATCATTCATGTCCAATCTGCCAATCATTATTAAATACCCATCGGCAATGTCGATACCATTTCTTGCGATAAGATCTTGCGTGACAAATGCGCCAAATGATTGCCCAAAAACATAAACAGTTCGATTCTGTTTTTTAAAATATGTAATAACCTGGGAAAGAATCTCAACTGTTTCTAAATCAAAGGCAATAGCCTCATCAAAGGTAATATCACGATTACTAATCAAACCTGGGTCTCGAGTTTGTGCCTGATGTACATTAACCGTTAGAAAATTTACAGTATTAAAATTTTGTATTGCCAGATCAATATCAACTGTTGCAAGTTCTGTATCAGGACCAGATTGCACATTAATTAGAACAGTGTCGGACATTTCATCACCGGTAAAATAAATTAAATCCTTAATTTCTTGAGATATTCCAAGATCGTTAGTTGAAATATTCTCTTCCTCATCATCCGCACAAGAAAGATTAAGGAGTGTTAAAATAGAAACTAGAATTAGGCTTGTTTTTTTTAGCATTACTGTTGTTTTTTGATTTAGAAACAAAGCAATAGAATAAATGGTACCAAAAAATAACATTTTGATAACCGTTGCAAAGCTGATGATGAACGTTAAAGACGTGTTAGGTATGTATAAATTATGCTTTCCTTTGTTTAAAACTTTTTATAATGAATACGTCCAAAATACTGTTGGTTGTCGGGCATGTATTGTTTTGGTTATTTAATTATTGGCTCATAGCCTTTGGAACAGACCTTAATTGGAATGGGTTTTCGAGTTATACTGAAACTTTAGCGTATGCCTATTCGTATGGACTATTTTTTAATGCTGTTTTGTTTTACCTTCAAGTTTTTTGGTTGTTCCCAAGAATATATAAGTGTAATAGAAGAGTAAATTTTTACCTACTATCAATTGTAATAATCGTTGGCGTAACATTACTAGAGACGTATTTTGATTATGTAATATATCGTGTTTATGCTATTAAAGGAGAACCTTTAATGGGAACTTTAATTAGTAATTTTTTGGTACACCTGATCTATACGGTAGGTGGATTTTATTATGCACTTAAATTTGAATTCAAAAAATCTGAAAAAGTAAAACAGAAACTTTTAGAAGAAAATTACAAAGCAGAATTAAAATACTTGAAAGCTCAGTTAAACCCTCATTTTTTATTTAATGGAATCAACAATATTTATCATTTAATTGGTAAAAATGACGCTTTAGCAAAAGAAACATTACTTCAGTTTTCTGATTTATTGCGCTATCAATTGTATGAAAGTAATACGAATATTTTATTGGAAAAAGAACTTGATTACGTATTTAAATATATTAAAATTGAAGAGACGCGTAAAGGTGAAGATCTTCAATTGAGTTATGATATAAAATTGGAGAACCCTAAATTAAAAATAGCACCTTTATTGTTGATTCCTTTTGTAGAGAATGCATTTAAACATTGTAGTAATCATTTAAATAGTAGCATTAACACAATCCAAATAGAGATTGAAGAGGTAGGAGGAAACCTTAATCTAAAAATTGTGAATAGTTATGATAATTTAGTTAGTAAAAATATGGCAGGCGGTATTGGATTAAATAATGTTCAAAAAAGATTGCTATTACAGTATCCGAACGCACATCAATTACATATTACCAAAGACAATGCTTATTTTATTGTAAAGCTCTCCATTAGTTTATAACCTATAAAAATGAAACGACTTAACTGTTTAATTATCGATGATGAGCCTATAGCCAGAGAAGGTATCGCAGACTATTGTAAAGAGGTTTCATTATTAAATGTAATTGCGTTGTGCAAAAATGTACTGCAAGCAGGTCATTATTTAGAAAGTAATCAAATCGATTTAGTTTTTCTTGATATCAATATGCCTATAGTATCTGGTATGGATTGGTTAAAAGGTTTAAAAGATTCCCCCTCGATTGTTATGACAACAGCATACGAAGAATATGCTCTGGAAAGTTTTAATTATAATGTTATCGATTATCTTGTGAAGCCTATTTCGTTCGAGCGTTTTTTACAAGCAGTTAATAAAGTTAATAATTATTACATCCATAAAGTTGAAAACAAAGTACTGTTTTTAAAGAGTAAAAAGCAGCTAAAAAAAATAAGTATAAATGATATTTTATTTGCGCGAGCTATGCAAAACTATATTCAAGTAGTCACGCAAGAAGAGACTATAATTACTCATATGTCTTTAAAGGGCTTTAGGGATCAATTACCGCAAAATGATTTTATCCAAACCCATAAATCATATATCGTTTCCAAGTATAAAATAGATAGAATTATAGAGCATCAAATTATTATTGGCGCATATAAAATCCCCATTAGTGTCCGTTTGCGAAAAGATGTCCTCCGTAATTTCTAAACAGTTCAATTTTTGTTTTATACTAAACTGTCTTGAGCAAAGATGCTTCATACTATAGATAAAACTTCCTTTCCCGTACTCTTGATGATGAGATACATTTTATAAATTCTTGTAATGTATGAAATGCACTGAATATACCCTCAAATGGGGATGTTCTGCTGTGTGTTGACCTTCTAATTTTACATTCAAATTGAGGTGAAACAGATACATAAACAAATTAGGTATGATTCATAAAAAAAATAACATCATGTGTTTTAAATGGAAGGGACGTGATTTTAAGAAGGAACGGTTTTTACTATTCTTTTTCCTGTTACAACTAGGTTTTGTGTTTTCACAAGGGGAGGAGAGCGTCGAGATTGAGCCAAACTTTGGAATTCGATTAACAGATCGGGAATTTGAATTACCCAGCAGGTACAATTATGTAACAGATGTTCAGTTGCAAATTTTATCTAAGGAGAAATCAAAAAGTTACTATAATACTAACAACGAAAGTACTTTTAAAAATGACTTTGAAACCATTCCAAATGTTACTGTAACCTGGAATAAGAAGGAAGGGAATAATGCCGATTACGAAACGGTTATTCCTCCGTTAAAACCAAATAGATTTTATCGAATCGCAGTTTCATATTATTCAAGTGAGAGTATTGTAGCCTTATTCTTAAGGATGCATGACGAAAAAAATGAGGATTGGTATACTACTGAAAAAGAATGGATGAAACTCTTAAAACGGATAAGTAATAGAAATGAACCGTTTTCTATTACCTATGACCCTACAATTGCCGAATTGCGTGGTTTTAAAAATCGTATTCAGGAGATCGACCTAAAAACTTTAGATATTAAAGAAGCAGATTATATTAAAGGAATTAAAGATGTCAAGGAAATAGATAAAAAGAAAGAAGAACTTAAAAAAAAGAAGGAAGCGTTGATAAAAGAATTAGATACACTTGCAAAAATCGAATTTCCAGTACTCAATTTTATAGAAAATCAGAGAAAATACACGGAAAAAGATTTAATAGCATTTTGCAGGTGGATTCAACCAAAAACTGCTTTTGATCAAGAAGAGGATATGGAGTATTTCTCCAGCAATTTAGTTAATTCACCAGATTACATAAACATATACAACTTTTATGAAAAATACCTGATCGGTATTTTAAATGACAACGATTTTGAAAAAGGGGAATTCTTAGATGTAATTGTAAACTCAATAAACGTTGAAAAATTAAGATCTTACAATAAAAAAAAATCTGGTTTACTTCCCAATTATCTAGTAGCTTGGGTAGAGGAGGATATTACAAAAACCTTTCCGGTATCAACATATTCAAACTCCTTCGAAACCTCCTATAAACTTTCACTAGTCCCCGATTTTGGATATGTGGGCTATATTAATGATAATGAAAATGGTCCCCAAGGAGGAAATGTATTTATGGGAGTAAACATTGCGCTTTCTCCTACAAATAAAAATGCACCACTTCAAATTTCCGATCTAAGCTTTAAGCAGCGTTTTGCCATACATACCGGAGTAACATTGGGTTCTATTGCAGAAGATAATGTTAGCGATAATTTCTTTGGTAATCATTCTCTTTTACTAGGAGGCAGTTATAAAGTTTTTACACAAGCTACCAGAATTAATTTTGGTGGACTGTTCTATAACAAAATAGATGGAATTAACGGAAGTAAATCCATAGCAATTCAACCCTACATTGGCCTATCTATCGATATAGAAATACGTCAATGGCTTAAAACTGTTTTTCCCAATTTAAATTTATAATATGATGCGAATTAGAATTGAATATATCATAATCCTCTTAATCATGTTGTCTTGCAATACAGACAATGAATTCAGTCCAGAAAACTTAGAGGATGTTTTATCCTTATCTGTAGAAAATAATGGAGCGGTTGCAGACGGTGTGGAGGAAATCGAAGTAATCGCAAATTTCCCGCTTGATTTTTCCACGGAAGCGGATGGCGTGGTAGATTTCACCATTTTTAGAGAAACTAGCGAATCGAGGAGTCAGAATATTGCATTGATTCAGGAAGATGGATCGCAGCGTAGGCAATCAAGTATTATGATCAATAATACGAAAGCAGATTCATTGCTAGTAGAGGCTACCATTTCCGTCAACGGTATTCTAATTTCTGAAGATGTAACTATTAACTTTTCAAGGGCGTTTTTGGAGGAAATTAATATTACTTCATCAGCATTAACAATTCGGCCCGGATCATTTAATGAAATTGAGATAACCACAGAATTGTTGCGAGATTCAGGAGTGGTTAGTCTTAATTCCATAGCCGAAACAGTTGTTGTAGATACCCTAGGTCAATCCAGAGGAATATTTAATGGATATAAAAACAACAGTAATGCCGAAGGGCAAATAGTCAATAATTTCACCTTAGGTAATGATGATTACCAAGGTAGGCTATTTGTAATTGCAACGGCTACTGGGATAAATAACGAAATGCAAACGGATACATTAACCATTTTTTCACAAAACGAATAGATCATGAATAGCTTTAAAGAAGATTTAAAAAACCTCCCTAACGACGTATTTAATAAAATTAAACAAATCCTTGCCGAGGAGTATCAAATGCACGATATCGAAATCACCGGAATTGATATTACTACTGATAGGGAACCAACAGCAAGAGAACTTACAGAAGAAGATTGTGCCCGAGAAGGTAAAAAACTTAAATGCAAGAAAAAACCTGATGGTACCGTAAAATGCTGGTGCGTTAGACGATAGTTGTAAATAAACGAAATGACAAAAATTGCATTATAGTTAAGTTTTAAAATTAACTAAGAAACCAAAATTAATAGTATGAGTAAAAAAGATAAGTTTTTGTATTCATTTGGGGTTTTAACATTTGCTTTTTTTTGCTTCGTTATTGTAAATGCACAAAATGCACTCCGAGAAGACATTAAATCTAATGTTACGGAAATCAGAAGTCAAAAACCCCTCTTGGCACCAACTTTTTTGCGTTATGAATTGGCAGGCAAAATACTACTGGTTAACTCATCACGTAAAAATATTGCTTTCCTAATAGGAACCTTAATGACTGTGTTTGGATCTTTACTTGTAATCAGTAAAATAGAAAGTTACATAGATGCTAATGTCGATACATTTGATAAAGCAAAGATTAAAATAACTACGACTTCACCGGGAGTATTTATCGTTTTCTTAGGGACGGTCATTATCCTAGTCACCATATTTATGAAAGATTCTTATAAAGTGGAGGATGGGCCTATTACTGCGGAGTACGCATTACCGGAAGCGAGTAACCAAGAAAAAGTAGCGGTAAAAGAAGCAAACGAAATCCTAAACATCTTAGAATAATGTATTATGAAAAGTATACTCAAACTATATATTAAAATCACAGTATTTATATGTTTTTCTTCTTCATTTGCTCAGGGAAACAATAATCTTTTTCAAGAGGCTAATTATTTGATTGATAAAACGAAAGCAATTATTTCTGGAAAAATGTATTGTGAAGATCTAGAATTAGCAAAAATCTATTTGATTACATATCAAACCCTTTACAAAAGAAATCCAGATAGCCTAAAAAATAAGCAAGCTGCCCTTGATCTCATTAATAAATCTATACAAGCTAATTGCGTAACCCCTATTGGTGGAAATGGCAGTTTTGAAGCTGGAAAAATAATTATAACCTCTGAGGGAGGGTCTGTTAACGCAAAAAAGGTTGAAATTCCTGCATTATATCTCCCAACTATATATATGGATGAAGCAGACAAACTAAGTTATTTTGCTCTGCTACCTAAAAATCAACAAAACACTATTATTTCTTTTGAAAAAGATAAAGCAGTAATCGATGCCGTCCAACAACTCAAGAGTTTGAAAGGATCTCTTATTATAGAAGAATTGCATAACCACAAATTCTATTAATAGTTAGTAATCTCTGCTAATTAATAACCATGAATACAATGAAAAATAAAACACAACTAGAATTGGAATACGAGCTCCGATTTACGAAGAAGTTTCTAAAGCGTCTTATGGAATTAAATAAAGACAAAGAATTAGTTACTCCAGATGAGAGCGAATTAGACCTTATGGAAAAAGAATTAAAGGACGAGTTGGAACGCCTTTATCCTAAGTATAAAATTCATAAAAAATAAAGTCTATGAGTACTAATGCATTATCAAGTCTTGGACAGCGTATTGAAAACATTATTGTAAAACAAAGTTCTGATGCAAAACGAGAGAAGAATAGGGGAGTTCTTGCCCTTATTTTTGTCGTTCTTTTTTTTGGCGTGATTTTCGCAAGCCTTTGGATTGGATATCACAACAAAGATTTTGAAATAGGGGATTACAAGGATTTATTAACCTCTATTTCTTCAATTCTATCAGGGCCACTGGGATTCATCATAGGATTCTATTTTAAGGAACAACAGCGTGTGCCATCAGACCATGAAATTAGTGATGACTAAATAATAGCAGTAAAATTGTTTTATTTCCCAAAAAGCAGAAAATCTTGTGAACCCCGATTGCTAAGAAAGAGATCCTTAATACCGTCACCATTTAAATCAACAAAATCAATGTCAAAACCTCTTCCGCTAATACTTTCGGGCATAAATGTATTAGTAGCTTCGGTAAATTTACCCAAGCCATCGTTTTGGTACACACTAAAGGGAGTATTACCTCCAAATCGAGCGCCATTGGTATTTCCGGTCATAATATCGACATCCCCATCGCTGTCAATATCTAAAAAAGCTACGCCAAAACAACGGTTGTCATCTTTGGGTAAGTGAGTTGTGGTACGATCGGAGAAAAACCCTTTTCCATCATTCAGCAACAACCTATTTTGTCGAAGTGCACCAGGCACAAAAGCCTGCACATTACCGTATAAAATATCCAAATCACCATCCCCGTCAATATCTGCTAAATCTACTTCCCGAGTTTCTTCGGGTTCTTGTCGGTAAGGCAATCGATTTGCCGATTCATCCTTAAAAAAACCTTTCCCCGTATTAACCAAAACTCGATTTGCATCTTCGTTTGCAATTAATAAATCCTGATCTCCATCATTATCAATATCCGCCAAGGAAAGATCTTGAGTAACATCGATAAAATCTCCAAAACGCTGAAGGGATTCATCATTAAAATAGCCTTTGCCATTGTTAATCAGCACATTATTCTGTCCATTATTTCCAATCAATATATCTGGAGCACCATCTTTATTCAAATCATATACTACAACGGAATTGGAAGTGCCAGTAACTGGAATTCTATTTCCTGCATCAGTAAATGTGCCATCACCATTATTTAAATACAACTCATTGGTTTTGTCATCCTCACTCACCACCACGATATCAAGATCTCCATCTAAATCAAAATCTGCAATACCGATATCTTCACTATCGTGATCTACTTGAGGAATTCTTGAAGCACTTTCATTGGTAAACTTTCCTTTCCCATCGTTAATCAATAGAATATTGGGTCTATGCTCATTCGCAATTAAAATATCCATATCTCCATCTTGATCCAAATCGGCAATTCCAGCATCCATAGAGAGCAACTGTAAGTCGTTATAGGGCAGATGAGTGGTAGTAACATCTGAGTAAAAAGCGGTGACCGTTTTTTGACTGTAACCCGCATAAACAATTCCTGAGAGAAGGAATAGTGTAAATATGTTCTTCATTTCTTTTATGTATAAATACTTTGCTAATTTAAGATATTTAGAGCCAATATGCAGGAGGTTTTGTGACCCTACCATTTCTTATTTTTTGTACTTTAGAAAAAAAATAAAATAGTGCTATGAGAAACCTTCTCCATTTTCTTTTATGTTTAGTTTTAGCTGTTCAATACACAACCGGTCAAGATAGAATTACAGGAAAATCTTTTGCAACCCGTTCAGAAGTATTAAGTCAAAACGGAATGGTTGCCACTAGTCATCCCTTGGCAACTCAGGTTGGGCTAGATGTTCTTAAAAGTGGCGGAAATGCAATAGATGCTGCTATCGCCGCTAATGCTACATTAGGACTTATGGAACCTACTGGCTGTGGAGTAGGAGGAGATCTCTTTGCAATTGTCTGGGATGGAAAAACTAAAAAGTTATATGGTCTTAATGCTAGTGGTCGTTCCCCACAAAAACTCAATTTAGCATATTTTGAAAAACAAGGAATGACAAAAATTCCATCACACGGTCCCTTACCTGTAAGTGTGCCTGGTGCTGTAGACGGGTGGTTTGAGCTTCATAATAAGTTTGGATCAAAACCGATGACCGAAATTCTAGCTCCAGCTATTGATTATGCCGAAAAAGGTTTTCCGTTAACAGAGCTTATTGCCTGGTATATGCAGCGAACTATACCATTTTTCGAATCAAAAGGATTTCCAAACATTGAGGATACATATAAATCTCAAAATGGAGGTAAGCTCCCTAATGAAGGTGAAATTTATAAAAATCCGTATTTGGCAAACACCTATCGAAAAATAGCTAAAGGAGGGCGCGATGCTTTTTATAAAGGGGATATTGCCAAAATTATTGGAGATTTTATTAAGGAACAAGGTGGTTTTCTCTCGGCAAGAGATTTGGCAGCACATCAATCAGAATGGGTAGAACCAGTTTCTATAAATTATAGAGGTTATGATGTTTGGGAACTGCCACCTAATGGTCAGGGGATTGCAGCATTACAAATGCTACAAATATTGGAAGGGTATGACTTTTCAGATATTGAATTTGGAAGTACCGAACACCTTCATCTTTTTACGGAAGCTAAAAAATTGGCCTTTGAAGATCGTGCGAAATATTATGCAGATATGGACTTTTTTGATGTTCCAGTCGAGCAATTACTCTCACACGATTATGCGGAAAAAAGAAGACAACAAATAGGGGAGCGTGCGGGAACCTATGCTGCAGGGGAAATTTCTGCTGGAGAAACCATTTATATGACTGTGGCTGATAATGAAGGTACTATGATCTCATTAATACAAAGCAATTACAGAGGTATGGGGTCCGGGATGGCACCGCCTAAATTGGGATTTATGTTGCAAGATCGTGGAGAGCTGTTTAGCCTTAAACGCGGACAAGCCAATACCTATGAACCTCATAAAAGGCCTTTTCATACTATAATTCCAGCCTTTATTACCAAAAACGGAGAACCTTATGTGAGTTTTGGTGTAATGGGAGGGGATTTTCAACCTATGGGACATACACAAATTGTAATGAATCTTGTTGATTTTGGGATGAACTTGCAAGAAGCTGGAGATGCACCCCGATGGGATCATACGGGAGGTGCAAGTCCTTTAGGACGCACTACCGTGGATACAGGTCTTATTAGAGTTGAGTCTGGAATACCCTATACTACTTTACGCGGGTTAATGGATAAAGGACATCAAATAGGCACTGCACGAGGTATTTACGGAGGATATCAAGCGATTTTGTGGGATAGTGAAAATGGAGTTTATCACGGTGCTTCTGAAAGTCGTAAAGATGGGCAAGCTGCCGGTTACTAGAAAAGAGCATTATTTATACGACCATGAAATACCATTAATCTTCAATAGTAAAGAGAATTTAATATTTTAAGGGATATGGGGTTGCATAACATTTTCGTAATGCCACTATTTTATTGATTATTACCTTATAAAACACCTACTAAAAGTCTAGCAAATGCTTTAAAGACTAAATCAAAGCACTTCTACCTTTGTCTACATTCTATATACAAAACCGTATTGGTAGTCATTATGAATGCAGTGCCTAGTATTAGTACTACAACCACTTCGCTTTAAGGTCTTTGTACTTTGTCCTTCCGACGGGAATATGCACTCCGTTTTTTAACTCGGCCATATATTTACTGCCAGATGCTACCGTAATTTCTTGTATCTCTGATAGCTTTACAAGATATGACTTGTGGACCCGTTCAAAAGAAAACGATAATAACTGTTCTAATTTTTCAAGAGATTTATCATGAAGTTCCCTTTTTCCATCTGCCAAAAAAAGCTCTGTATATGTCCCAGCACCTTTAATGTAAAGTACATTTTCAATGGGTACTAGCTGTACTTTGTGTCTTTTTTTTACTGCTAAAAACTTAATTGTATTCGTGACTTTTTTTTCTTTTATAGTTATTCGATTTAAAGCTTGTTCTAATCGATTTTGGTTAAAAGGCTTGGGTATAAAATCTAAAACACCATACTCAAAAGCAGTAATTGCTTGGTCTTTATAAGCAGAAATAATTATGGTGTGAAACGATTCAGAAACCGCTGTAGTTAGCAGGTCAAAGCCATTATGACCATTAAGGTTTAAATCGAGAAAAACAAGATCTAATGCGTTATTTTCAATATAATTCAATGCATCATAAAGTGTATTACTATGCTTTAATGATTGCAATGTATTTCCATAAATAGCACGCGTCATTCGTTCTATTCTTTTGGCAATCCTTGATTCATCTTCAACAATTAAAATGTTCATTCTTTAAGAATATATTTTTACTGTATTTTTCCACCCGTGATCTACTGGTCCTGAACTAAAATCCCATTTATCATGATAACTCTCAGTGAGTCGAGCTTTTATGTATTTCAATCCAGTGCCTTCTTTTTTAGTACCTATTTCCTGTCGCAATGGAGTAGCAAAGGTTAAAAATGTATAACATTTATAGTCCGTATTTGATTCATAAATAAGCTTAAATCTAATGCTGTTTCCTTCCAAAGGTAAACTGTGTGTAATTCCATTTTCTAATAAAGTATGCAGAATTCCAGGGGGTATCTTTTGTTGAGTATCTATACCTTCTTCCTCCCAATAATAGTTAATTTCTTTTCGGTATTCCATAATCTCAAGATGTGCACGGCAAAGCGCTATTTCTTGAGTTATGGGAATCGATGTTTCATTTTCTATTTGATTAAAAAGGTCAAACTCTTTAGCCAATGCCTCTATAAACAAAACACCTTTTTTAGGAGTTTCTTCCACCCAATCTATTAATGAAGTTAGGGTGTTCATTAAAAAATGAGGTTGAATATTTTTCTTGAGCAATTCCAAGCGTAAGCGCGTAGACTGAACCAAAGATGTTTCATAAGCCAATCGTTGCTCTTTGATCCTAAGCGAAAGTAAATAAAACATTCCCAGGAGAATAAGACTAAAACCTACAAATAAGCTTTTGTTAAAAGGAGTAACTAAACTTATGGGTACATATAACAGCAGGGTCAAAAGTACGATACGAGCTCCTTTCACCTTTTTATAAACACCAAATGCTACAATGCCAAAAGAAAATAACCACATGCTTAAAACCATATTATTTGCGGTCAATTCGAATACATATCGCGATAGGAAAATGTATAATAAAATACCTGCATAAATAGTAAACAGCAATTTTCGTTTTCGGAAAGGAAATTGCATTGAAAAATAAAAGGGAATTAAAAACGAAATACCAAACATTAGCGCACCTATAACCTTCAAACGTTCAACATGTTGACTATAATGAATTGGAAGATATGCTTTAACGAATTCTGCCAATATTAATGCAAAAAACAGAAAACAACAGATACCAAAAATAAGTGTTGCGTATTCCTTTTTATCACTTAAAAAGAGAAAGAGAAAATAGAAAAAAGCAATAAGAAAAGCTCCTGCAAAGAGATGCATATAAGAGGACTCTATAGTTTGATTCGTTAATAAATTATCATAATAATCTATTTCTAGCTGCGCTATTCTAGTATGATCCGGAAAATATAAAAGACTAGAGCGTAGCGCCAATACATGCGCTCCTTTTTTCGTAAGATGAGCAGGGATACGATATGTAGTCCACATTTTACCAACTTTACCCAAGGTTGCTTCCTGACCTGGGTTTCCATTTTTACCAATTAATTCCCCATCCCAAAAAACTTCATATTCCCCATATGCATGTAAGTAAACCCCAAACGGTTTTAGAGAATCAGGTGCTTTCAAAATATCAATTTTGGTTCTGGACCAGAAAACCTGACCACCTGGCACAAACCACAATCTCTTATCCCAATTTTGATCATTAAACGCTTTAGTCGCCCATTCGCTTTGGTCTCCAATTTTGAATACCGTCCGATACCTTTTTGAAATGCTACGTTCCGGAGTACAAGAAGTTACCAGTAGCATCAAGCAGATGAATAAAAAAAACGATAAAGGTCTCAATATTACTTTCATTTGTTTTAATACATGCAAACTAAGCATTATAAAATGGTTTCTTTGAGCAGTTCAATAGTCTATAGAGCAGTTGACAAAATTTAGGTTGAATACATGACAGAAAAATACATCTTTTGTAGGTTACAATTACACATCAGCTGTCATTTAATTTAAAAAAATTACGAATGAAATACCTGATTTCAATACTATTGATGCTCATCTTTTATCAATCCCATGCGCAAAAATCAAATACGGACACTACTGCTGATTTCATTAGAAAAGTGGAAAATGGTCTTACAACCCCTATTCACATCATCGGGGATAAAACTTGGTCTATAGAAGAACGTCTGAAACATTATGGAATTCCGGGGGCAAGTATAGCCGTGATACACAACGGCAAAATTGCATGGGCCAAAGGTTATGGAGTTACAGATAAAGAAAGCAACACTCCTGTGACCACTGAAACGCTTTTCCAGGCAGCAGCAACTAGTATGCCTGTTACAGCCTATGGGGCATTACGTCTGGTAGAACAAAATAAATTAGACTTGGATGAAAATATTAACAGTTATCTAAAATCCTGGAAAGTAGCTGAAAATGAATTTACCAAAGAAAATAAAGTTACCGTAAAAAATCTATTAAATCATTCTGCGGGAATACATCCTCGAGGAACGGGATCTTATAGTATAAATGAAAAGATTCCAACACTTTTAGAGGTATTAAACGGAACTTCTCCACCAGCTTTGAACGATCCAATTGTAGTAAATAAAGAGCCTGGTGAAAGTGTTCGCTTTGCATACGCCAGTTATGTGCCTATTCAACAAATGATGCTTGATGTGGAGGGGAAAACATTCCCGGAGATCATGCATGAACTGGTGTTACATCCCTTAGAAATGAACAATAGCACGTTCAATCAATCGCTTTCAGCGGAACAATTATCGAAGATAGCAACAGGGTATTTACAAGATGGTTCTATGGTAAAGGGTAGAAGAGAAATCTATCCTGCAATGGCTTCATACGGATTATGGACAACGGCCGAAGACTATGCAAAGTTTTTAACTAGTGTACAGCAAACACTCAAAGGGAAGCCTACTAAAGGATTATCAAGAGATCTGACCGAATTAATGGGTACACCCTATGGAGTGGGTAATTCCGAATGGTCATTTACACTCGGGTTAGGATTTCAGCTTATAAATAGAAACAATGAAATCTACCTAAGGCATCACGGATGGAATAAGGGGTTTTATGCTGAGATAGAGGCGCATAGAGATAAAGGTTATGGGGTGGTAGTATTAACAAATTCAACTTTTCCGGAATTTAATTTCGAAGTGAAACGCTCTGTTGCGCTGGCCTATGACTGGGATAATTATGTTCCTAGGTATCAAAAAATGGAAATTAAACAGTCGTCTGTTGATGAAATTACGGGTAGATATCAATCCGAGGATGTTATTGTAGAAATCTATCAAAAGGACAATCAACTGTTCTACAAAAACATACTTGCAGAACAGGGAGTAGAACTCATTAAAGTATCAGATAGCCTTTTCGTTCGAAGGAGTTCTAGCAGATTTATTCAGTTTAAACCAGGTGCTGAAAATGGCATAGCCAATTTACAGTATCTGAATCGAGACAATGGTGCAATAATTTCAACTTTAGTTAAGGTTGCTAAGGATAAAAAAACTCCAGTAGAATTTCTACTTGAAGACGATTTTGAAAACGCACTTATAGCCTACAAGAATTTAATGGCGCAAGACCCTAGCCATCCAACTGTAACGGAAAGCTACATAAATGATATTGGTTATGATTTTTTCCACGCCGATAGAATGCGGTTATCACTAAACACTTTTAAAATAAATATAAATCTCTATCCTGATAGCTATCAAGTATATGATAGTTATGCAGAAGCATGCATGAAAGCAGGAGAAACAGATTTGGCAATCTTAAATTATTCCAAATCCCTTGAATTGAACCCTCAAAATAACCATGCCAAGCATAAGCTTAAAATATTACAAAAAAGTAAAGGAGATTAATTTTTATGCTGCTAAAAAAAGGAAAATAGAAGTGGAACTTAACAATTGAACACTTGAAATTTATACATAATGAAGAGAGTAAGCCTTATTTTACTTAGTGTAGGAGTGCTATTTTTAAACGCTTGTAATACGAAGAAGGAACGAATAGAGAACAACGATTCATCAACCACTGAAAGTCCTTATTTAGGACAACAACCACCGGGCATCGTTCCAGAACCTTTTGCTCCGGGTATGGTTACAACAAAAAAATGGGAATACGGTGGTGTCTTTACACCCGATCTCAAGGAATTTTATTTCCTCAGACAAATTGAAGGAGTTAAAAAGCAAGAATTTGTTGTCTATAAAAATAACGAGAATACTTGGAAGGAGACCGTCATATCTTCACGTAAAGGACAGCCTTTTATCTCCCCAGATGGCAAGACAATGTATTTGGGACGTAGCTATATGGAACGGAATAATGTTGGCGAATGGTCGGAAATAAAAAAACTCAAATCGCCTTTTGATAGCTTACCTATCATGCGCCTAACAGCTTCTTCCAAAGGGACTTATTTTTTTGATGAGTTCAAACGCGATTTTACAGGAGATATTCGTTATTCAAGGCTTATAGATGGAACATATGAAGAACCAAAATTACTCAGTAAAAAGATCAATACTGGAGGAAGCTTTCACCCTTTTATAGCGCCTGATGAATCTTATATCATATTTGATAGTGAAAGAGAAGAAGGGTTTGGAGATTCTGACATTTATATTAGCTATCGCCAACAGGATGGCGAATGGGGTGCTCCTATTAACTTAGGAGGCAATATAAATACAGAAGCTTGGGAAGCAGCTGCAACCGTAACACCAGATGGCAAATATCTTTTCTTTAATAGAAACATAGGTTCTGATAATTACGAAAATGTAGATATTTACTGGGTAGATGCGAAGATTATTGAGGAACTCAAACCGAAAGAATAACTATGCAGCATCTATTAAAAATCGTATTCCTTTTAAGCTACTTTGCAGGCAGTTTTATTGCTTCATGTCAAGGGAATAATACAGCAAAATCAACCTTCTATACCATTGCTTATGGTTCAACAAAAACGGGCAATATAGAAATCTATTCAGCGGATATAAAAGGGAAAACAACTATTAAAAGTACCAATGAGAATGGAGGTTATGCAGCGTGGTCTCCTAATGGAGAACGCATCGCCTTTTATGCAAAATACAACAACAAAAAGACGTGGTCTATTCATACCATGAATAGTGATGGCACCAATAGAAAACGACTAACGCATGCTAATAATAAATGGGATAATGCTCCGGACTGGTCCCCAAACGGGGAAAAAATTGTTTTTGCAAGGGAGTATAAAGATACAGCTGGTATTTGGCATCCAGAAATTTGGATCATGAATGCCGATGGTAGCGAGCAAACTCAAATAAAATCACTGAAAGGGAGTAATCCTTATTTTACTCCAGAAGGTAGGATTGTCTTTTCCTGGGAATTTGAAGATAAGAATAGTGCGATAAGTATTGCAGATCTTGATGGAAGAAACATAACTCGGTTAACACATAATAATGGAAAAGAGTGGCATCCTGAGGTTTCTCCAGATGGAAAACAAGTTGCTTTTATGTCTGACAGGGATGGGAATTTTGAAATTTATGTGATGAATATCGATGGATCACACCAAAAACGATTAACCCATAGTGCTATAGATGATTGGTACCCTTCCTGGTCTCCAGACGGAGCTCAAATCATTTTTTCAAATGCCACAAGTGAGGGTAATGATAGAAACATTTATGTAATGAATGCTGATGGTACAGGAGTACGAAAGCTTATAGCACATGGTTCACAAGCCGAATGGTTAAAAATAAATAAATATTAAAATGATGAAGAAAATAAGACTAGTACTTCTATCACTTCTTGTTCTTGCATGTAAGAGCGAAATAGAAAAGGATGTTGATCCTATAAGCACTACAAGTCCAAAGTATGAAACCTATAATTATTCCGGATTTACAAAAGAGGAGAAGTATGCATTCCATAAACGCATTTTTGAAGGAGGCAGTTGGACCGAATATGGCGATTTGGAACGGTATTTTTATCTCAACTTCTCTCAAATACAGAAGCACTCACGTATACGTAGGTCGGATACCCCAAAAATTCTTGAAGAAGTACCAAGGGATGATGTGAAAAATTATATAACGTCAACAGATTTAAAAAAAGGAGGCGGACTATCATTAAATGACTATGTACAACAAGTAGAGGTTAACGGGCTAATTATAATTCATAAAGGCAAAATTGTTTTTGAAGGCTATCCAAGAATGTTCCCAACAGATTTGCACGTTAATTTTTTAATAACCCAAGTATTTGTTAGTACTGCAATAGCTATTTTGGAGGATAGAAATTTAATCGATACAAGCAAACCGATTGACTACTATTTTGATGGTCTTAAGAATTCAGGTTGGGAAGGTGTTCCAGTAATAGATATTCTATCTATGAGTTCGGGAATTGACCGTGTTCCATTGGAAACTTATGAGAAAAGTTTTGATCCCATTAAGGATTTAGCTACTGCGAAATCCTCCAAACCTTCAGGAATGGAGATCCAATTTTCTAATGCTGATGCTATGTTACTAACATTGCTCGTCGAAAAAATTAGCGGTCTTACGTTTCGTGATTTTGTGGAACAGGAAATATGGAGCAAGATAGGAGCCGAATATAGCGCTCTTTTAGGAAGCAATACAAATGGAACCTCTCTTTCATATGCCGCTGGTATGTCAACAACACTTCGAGACCTTGCTCATTTTGGCCTTGCTTTTACACCAAGCGGCAGAAAGGACGCTAATCCCTTAATTTCTGATGCGCACTTATCTAAAATCCGGAATGTAAATAAAAGACTCGAAAGGAAGTCCCAATCTTCAGGAGAAATATACTATAGTAGTTATCAATGGGGTGCAGTCTTTGAAGATGGAGATATGTACAAAGGAGCACACGGAGGACAAGGTCTTTATATATCTCCTTCTAAAGATTTGGTTATTGCATATTTTGGAACAGCCAATTTGGATCGTGAAAGAAATCAACTTTCTACTATATCCCGACAGCTTTCCAAATCTGGATTGTTTGATTTGGAATAAAATCAAATAGGTGAAATTCAACTACTCATACCTCAAACGCTTCGCTGGATAGGTATGAGTAGTTTTTATCATTGTTTTTGTGAGTTCTCCATCTTTCTAATGTATGCCGTAGGTGTAAAATTTGTGATTTCTTTGAAAGCCTTATAAAAAGTAGATTTGGAGTTAAATCCAACCTCAAAAGCTATAGATACCATCGTAAATTCCTTATGGTCATTTTCTTCGATTCTGTGTAAAAAATCTTCAACCCTATAGGTATTAACCAATTCATAAAACGTTTTTTTATAACCATTGTTTAGTACCCACGATAATTTGTTGGTTGTAGTATTAATCTCATTAGCTAAAATGGACAAACTTAATTCTGGTCGTCGATATCCTTTATCTTTCTCAAAGAAGTGATCCACTAGATTTTGAATCTCATTTATTTCTTTTTCACTAAGCCCATTCTTTTTCTTAGCTTCATTTTCTCTACTAGAAGGAAAACGAATTTTAAATACTTCTGGATGCTTTAAATTATAAAACCCTACAATGTAAATTTGTATACCAAAGATTAAACAAGATATATCCCAGATCATTCTAATATCGATGGGTAGCCTAATAACAAAGCGTTCAACAATGCCTAACAACCAAAAAATCATATATACCAATAAGCAAATGAGCATGATTTTTATATACTTTATTATGGTCTGATTAAAGGAAAGCTCTTGCTCTTCATTTCTTAGGTAATAGCGCAATAAACCATTGGCTCTAATTAAATAGGCTGAAATGAAAATGAAAAATAGAACATCATTGCAAAACAGAACAATGGTAAAATAATTAGTAAGATCTTTTAAGGAGTCATAATTATAAATATGATAGCAACAGTATATTAAATACAACAATGAAGGCAAATAATGATAGAATGCTAACTTATAGTTTCCATTTTTATAAAAAAGTAAGCGTCTAATATAGGTGTATACTAGAGGTCCAATAAGGAGATATAAAGTATTAATAATATTACCGTATCGACCCAAAAACGTTCTATCAAATTCATCACCTATAGCTCTTTCTATTAAAAAAAAGCAATAGATAACCAATAAGTACTGTATCGTCCTGTTTGCTCCGGTATGTTTTTTAGGGATATACTGAATCGCAAAAATCAAGAAAATACACTGACCAATTATCAATACAAGAAAAAGCTCATATAGCGATATACTCATCAACTTAGAATTTTATCAGGGTTACACGCTAATCTATCTTATAAACAATGGGAGCTACTTTCATCTCTTTTTTTGGTTAGCATTCAAGTTTTAGATATTTATGATTAAAAATTGTCTGATACTATAGTTTAGGACATCTAATACTTGTAATCGTTACATCTGGCTACGATTTTTTTTTTCCTTTACAGAAAATTAATTTACAATTTATGAGATCTAAATATCTATTTATCCTTATTAGCTGTTTGTTATTATCCTGTAAAAACAGTGGTCAATCAAAATTGAATGATAAGCAATCAAAAGAAGTAGCTAACTTATATTTTTCAGAAGTTAACTATTTAAAAGCTGAATTTTCGTCAGAAGAATTTTACTCAGAAGCATTTTCAAAAAGCTTCAATTTACATGACGACAACTTCCTTACTATTGTTTTTACTTTAGAAAAACCGTTAATATACAGTCTTCAAGAACTAGCACCAAACCTAGCCGAAGAAGAATTATTAAGCAAAGGAAATTTTCAATTTTCTTATTTGGTAGACGGAAATATGATATACACAGAAAATTTAAACGCTGGAGCAGGATCAGTAAAAGGATATAAAACAGAAAAGTTGGATTTTAGAATACCATTAGTAGCCCCAGAACAAATAGATTGGTGGGGTTGGTTTATGTGGAAGAGGTTTATAAAATTTAATGGAGGGCAAGACGCATTTACAGAAGGGAAACATACCTTAAGCGTGGAAATACGATCTTATTTAAATAACGGTACCCTAAAAGTTAGTCCCCTTTTGGCAAAAGGAAGTATTGCAGTAGAAGTTCCAAAAATAAGTATTGACGAAAGTCTGGTTTCCATTCAAAGAATAGAAGCGAATAGTGGCTTAGAAATTTCTAATGATAATTTTGATAGAGCTAAAATTAAAGCTCTGAATAGGAAAATAGTAGAGGGCAGATTTAATGATATTAATGGTATTGTAGTAATAAAAGATGGTAAACTCCTTATAGAAGAATATTTTAACAATGCAACAAGAGATAGTTTACATAACGCAATGTCTGTAGGAAAGTCCTTTGCCTCTACGATATTGGGCATAGCAATTGAAGATGGGTTTATAAAAAATGAAGATGCCCTATTAAAAGATTTTTACGATTTAACATCATATAAAAACTACAGTCCAAAAAAAGATTCAGTAACGCTAAAATCACTTTTAACAATGAGTTCCGGATTCCTTGGTAATGATAATGACTATGAAAGTCCGGGGACAGAAGACAAAATGCAGGCTGCAGATAACTGGGTGAAGTTTACGTTAGACTTACCTATGCATGAAGACAAAGTAATAGGTAAAGATTATAGTTATTTTACTGCAGGATCTAATTTGGTGGGAGACATTATAGAGAAATCTGTTCCTGAAGGCTTAGAAAAATATGCAGATAAAAAATTATTTGCCTCATTAGATATTCCTAATTATAAATGGTTTTATACGCCTCAAAATATTGCGTATACAGGTGGAGGTATACAGTTGAGAGCAATCGATTTTGCAAAATATGGACAATTATATAAAAACAATGGACTTTGGAATGGGAAACAAATTCTCACTAAAGCTTGGATAGAAAAAAGTTTAGCCAGACAAGTATCGCAAGACTATGGGGGAATAGAAGGCTTTCATTACGGTTACCTTTTTTGGAACAGAATTTACAATCTAAATGGTAAAAACTACGAAGTTTCTTTTTCTGCTGGGAATGGGGGCAATAAGATTTTTATTTTTAAAGACATTCCTTTTGTTGTGGTTATCACCACCTCAGCGTATGGTATGCCAAACGCTCACGCAAATGTAGATAAAATGATGACGAATTATATCTTACCGGCAATACTAGAAAAACAATAAAATCAGTTGATGAGCATCCATTTTATCAACTAGGAGAGGGGGGATGTAAATACGTCTTAGCCCAACACGATGAATTACATTGATAAACTTCTTTTTAATTAATTCTACGTCCCTCAAATTTGTGTTTCCTAGGTTTTTTAGGCAGAATATATAACGTAATACTCTTTATTTAAACCACTTATCTTACATAGAAAACATTTTTACAAAGGACATCTAGCGACTGCCCGAAGTCAAGTGCCAGACAAGTTGGAAAATAGTTAGAATATATGGGTAACAATACAAAAGTGGAGGAACTTCCATTTAGGTAGCATTTAATAATGCTTTCTATTAACCTTTTTATTAACTAAAAATTCAAAATTATGTCACAACTCATTTTATGGGCGCTAGAAATAGTTTTTGGCGACGAAGAAGAGCAAACAGAAGACACTTGCAATGAAACAACTTGTGAGGTAGAGTAAAACTCTTTGACTTTAAAGAAAGCTGGAAAAAATATTTTCCGGCTTTCTTCTTATGCTCTATTAAGGAATAACATGCTATTTATGGTCTTGAACTTCTTACATAGATTTTGCAAATGAAAAACAACACAACAAAAGAATCTCGAACAACGCTATCAAAGGTATTCAAAACAATTATTTGGCCACGACGCAAGTTAATGTTTATTGGATTAACTCTCATTCTGATAAGCAGGTTAGCCGCTTTAGTTTTACCCTGGGCTTCCAAAATCTTGCTTGACGAAATTATACCCAATAAAGACTTACAAACGCTATATAATTTACTATGGTTCATTGGCGCATCAATACTTATTCAAGCAATAACTTCCTTTTTGTTAACTAAGGTATTAACCGTGCAGGCACATTATCTAATAGCAAAATTGAGGATTCAGGTTCAAGAAAAAGTACTTTCCTTACCCATAAGTTTTTTTGATAGTACCAAATCAGGAGCGCTTGTTTCGCGTATCATGAGTGATGTGTCCGGTGTTCGAAATTTAATAGGTACAGGTTTGGTGCAACTCGTTGGAGGTATGATTACGGCATTAATATCATTTATATTGCTTGTTCAGATTAGTCCCTTGATGACACTATTTGTATTTGTTCCAGTTGGGGTTTTTGGGTATGTTGCTTTGAGAGCCTTTAAATATATAAGACCAATAATAAGAACGCAAGGAAAAATAAATGCTGAAGTAAAAGGGAGACTTACGGAGACCTTAGCAGGGGTCCGGGTTATTAAAGGCTTTAATGCAGATAAGCAAGAAATTGAAAACTTCAAAGAAGACGTAAATCGCCTTTATCAAAACGTAAAAAAAAGCTTGATAGCTAAGGCGCTTATGACAAGTTCATCTACGCTATTGCTTGGTCTTGCTTCAATTGGCATTATGGGAATAGGGGGGATCTTTATAATCCAAAGCGAAATGACAATTGGGGAATTTTTGTTTTTCACATTACTATTAGGTTTTATGATTGCCCCGATATCACAAATTAGTAATATCGGAAGTCAATTAACGGGTACTCTGGCAGGGTTGGATCGCACCGAAGAAATTATGAGCCAGATTCCAGAAGATGAAATAGGAAGTCGAACAGATACTATCGAGAACTTTAAAGGAAATTTGACTTTTGATAATGTTTCTTTTTCTTATGAGGCGGAAAAAGATGTAATAAACAATATTAGCTTTAGCGCTCCAGCGGGATCTGTAATTGCACTAGTTGGGAGTTCTGGATCAGGAAAATCTACCATAGCAGGATTGTCAGCTTCTTTTTTAAAACCTAAATCAGGAAAGATTTATGTAGATGCATACGATTTATCTAAAGTTAAACTCAGTAGTTATCGAAAACACTTAGGAGTAGTATTGCAGGAAGATTTTTTATTTGAAGGTTCAATACGGGAAAACATTTTATTTTCTAACCCAAATGCTAGTAACGAAGAACTGTTAAACGCTGTAAATACCGCGTATGTGAATGAGTTTACAGATCGTTTTGAAGATGGGTTAGATACTATGATTGGAGAAAGAGGTATAAAACTGTCAGGAGGGCAAAGGCAACGTATTGCCATTTCTAGAGCTATTCTGGCAAATCCTAAGGTTATTATCTTAGATGAAGCTACTTCAAATCTGGATACTGAAAGCGAGGCACTTATTCAAAAATCACTTGCTGAACTTGTTGAAGGTCGCACCACCATAGTCATCGCACATCGTCTTAGTACCATCAAAAAAGCTGATAAGATATTAGTAATTGAGTCTGGAAGCATTGCGGAATCAGGAACTCATGACGAACTTATTTCGCTTAACGGAAGGTATCATGAGCTTTATACCTATCAATCAAAGATATAAGAAGAAAATATTAATTATTTAGTATTTCCAAAGCACGTTCTATTCCGCTATCCTTTTCTTCTTGAAAATCTAAAGTTGATAAAAATGGTATCAGATCTTCTTGATTGTCAGGGCCAATACCAACAACTTCGAAAATAGCGCCTTGCGCATCACTATATATTTCATTGGATAAACCTACAGTTGCTCCATTGGGCAATGCATGTTCAAGAATAGTAGAAAAAGCACCATTTGTATTTTCTCCAACAATCGTAACATATGATAAATCTTTTAAACAAAGTGTAAAAAGCTCTGCCGCGCTTATGGTGAAAGGGCTAGTTAATAAAACAATGTCATTAGTAAATTGAAAATCTCCTTTAGGTGCTACAGAAAAAGATCTGTTTTCGGTAAAACCGGTCCCTAATCTAGCTTTTTTAAAATAGGAAACTTGTTCTTGGTTTATAAAACGGGAGACCATATCTAAAGCTACGGTATCGAACCCTCCATTATTAAAACGTATGTCAATAATAAGTTTCGAAATACCTGAATTGTTAAGATCATTCATTATTCTATCCAAAAGCACATTTAAATTTGCTATTTCATCGTTAAAGCTCGTCCCATAACCTTCCATACTAAGAATGTTAATGTACCCAACTTCGTTAACGGCGCCCCATATAATATTCTCTCTCTCATCAATCTCAAAATCTCCTCCTAAATAATTTGTTACAATTGTAATTATCTTTTGATTGCCTAGATCAACAAAGTCATCGATATCCTCAAGAAATAGATCGCCACTTAAATTCGCATTTAGTCTTTCAAATAGTTTTGGATTACCAGATTCGATTTGAATACTATTTTCATCATCTTCAATACTTACATGTCCATCTTCTAACAATAAAGCTAACGTTTCCAAAGTATCATAAAAATTAGTTGTAGTAACTTGATCTCTTAGATTTTCATACTGAGACCAATCAATATTTCTAGCTTCGAAAAAGGCATAATAATCGTTAAAAATATTCCAGAAATGATCAAAGTTTATTTGTGGATCATTAGTGCTAGCGACTTGTTCAGGCAAACAGTCCGGATTTTGATTAGGTAATCTCACAAATTTTATTTCAGAATCTGATAAGTCAGAAGAAGCTATCAGTTCATTTTCATTAATTACATCAAAATCAAATCCAAAAAAATCTTGAAGCACAAAATCATCATTTTGGATTGCACAACCAGCTGTATTTGTGTTATAAAAGATATCATTACCGTCTTTAAATTCAAATATCCAACCTTTTTCTGCTATAGACCAAAACCCATCGATCGGAACTTCTGGTGGAGTAGGAGTATCATCGGTATCGGACTGACAGGCCGTAAAAATTATAGACAACACTAGTAAATAGCAAGCTTTAAAATATTTTGAGAACTCTATTTTTATACCGTTATTAGAATTTACCATTATTTTATTTTTAAGATTTGTGAAGTTGAAAAATTGAAAAGTTTGTTTGCGCTGTCAAAGAATATTTAAATGAAAGACAACAGCATTTTGATTTTGAAAAGTTTACAGAAGGAGTTAAAAACGATATCCAATTCTGAGGTTGACATAAAATGCCAGTGCTACATCTTTTCGATACCCAAACCCTGCACCACCACCAATTTCGTAATTAAAATGAGTACTAATATTCCTTCGAATTCCCCAAGTAGGAACAAGTAATATCCGGTTGATATCATTCTCTTCAATTTCAGTGGCGTCATGAAAATGATAACTCGATCGAAGTGATATATAATCTCCACTATTGCCATCTATTCTTTTACCCTTATTTACACGCTCGTTTAGGTTATAATACCAACGTGATTCTAATGCTAGTAAAGGAGAAATACTAGCTGAATTAATACCGCTTACTGCTAATTCGCTTCGTAACGCAACTTGATCCGATACTTTTAATTCATTATGAGCCCATATGCCGATTAATCCAACTTGGATACCAAATGTAGATTTTTCTACAGATACGACTTTTTCATTTTGAGAAAACCCAAAATAGGAACTCATTATTAATAGAGAAATGAAAACTACTTTACTCATTTTACAAACTGTTTTACAATTAAGTAGTTTTTTATCATATCTATGTTTTTGATTAACTTCTGTAAAAGTAGAATTGTCAAAAAGATAAAAGGATAATTTGAAGGGTGAAGATGTGCTAATATGTTAGGTTTTCACGAATCAGGACTTTTTTGAAGTTTTCTATAGGCACCTGGAGACATTCCTAAACTTGTATTAAACGTTTTATAGAAAGCACTTTTAGATTTAAAACCAGCTTCCATTCCTATAGCTTCAATAGAATATCTATTAAATACAGGATCATGCAATAAGTATTTAGCCGTTTCAATTCTATATTCATTTATAAATTGAATGATACTTTTATTGAGATCTTGATTTATAATTTTCGATAGATATCCTTCACTAATTTCTAACCGATTTGCTAAATCTAACCTACTCAAAAGAGGATCTTTATACAATTTATGCTCGTCCATTAATTGATAAAGTTGGGTAGTAATTTTTGAGACGGTATGCTGATCTATTTTCTTTTTTGCCTGCGTATTGCTATTAAACTTTTTCGATATTAAATACGCATGTATTTCCTCTTTTTGTACGATGAGTTGTAATTTAAACACGCCATAATAAAGCATCCACCATGATAAAAAAGAAAGCCCTATCCACATAAAGCCTGTTGCATATTCTGAATCGAATATATAAATCTCAATATTAGACAAAAGCCAAATGATAATAATAATGATGATAAAAAGATTTAATCTAAGCAACCAACGCTTTTTATCTTTTGAAATCGGAGAAGCTCCTTTTATTAGTTTTCTTCCCCAAAAGATTAAAAACGCATTAAAAAGAAAGGACGCGTTATCGGTAACATCAAATGCAATATCGCTATACACGGTATCGTAGTGACTAAAAACAATTTCTATAATGAGAACCACAACAAAGGGAAGATATAGCCATTTGTACCAAGTTTTTTTAAGGTACTTATGTTTAATTTGAATTAAGAAATAGGTAAATAAAGTAACTCCAAATAGGTATTCTAATATGGGATTGTTTAAAAACCCTAAAACGGTATTCTCTATATCAAACCATCCTAAAATGGTTAAACTTGTGATTAAAAATAGTGATACAGAAAGATAGGTGTTTGCACGGTTCTTATAAAAAGAGATGGTGACTAATGAGATGCTTATAAAATATCCAATAATTCCACTGAATATTATTGCAATATCTAATATTGTGTTATTCAACCCTAATAGAAATTAAGTATATAAAATTGTTGATTGCCGTTAGTTTGTCGGTATTATAAGCATAACGATAAATACGCTGTAATATTCTGTAATATTAGTTTATCTAATTTAGAAATTTCAGATAACACAATAGTAAAATCATCTCATAGAATTTTGGTAAGAAAGAGCGCCATAACAACTACTCTAACTGAGGAATTAGTATATGTGATTTTATTGTTCCATAATTACTTTATCAGGAGCTTGTTGATGGGAACTCCTTATAATTTAGCTAAATTTTCAATTTCTCAAAAACAATAACCTTATACATAGCACTCACAGGAACTTTATTGGCATCAATCAATAAATCTGTTTTGGTTGCTTTGGTAACTCTTTCCAAATTGGCAATGTATGATTTATGGGTACGCTGGAAATTTTCGGATAGTAATGTTGTAATATTGATAAGTGTTTCGGAGATCAAGTACATTCTTGAATCCGTAAAGATTTTTAGGTAATTACCAAAACTCTGAATATATAGAATTGATTTGAATGGAATATTTACAAGCATTCCATCATGTTTTATTTGAAGTTCTTTATTTCCTATATTTTTTTTAGGTTCGATTACTTTTGAAGCTGAAACTTTATGTATTGCTTTTAAAAAACGATCAATTTTTATGGGCTTTAATAGATAATCCACAACCCCATAATCATAACTTTCTAATGCATATTCGGAGTAAGCTGTAGTTAAAATAACTTTAGGAGGTCTTAGCATAGAGCGCAAAATTTCCATACCATTAAGTTCAGGCATTTCAATATCAAGAAAAATGAGGTCAAGATCGTTTTGATGCATAAAATTGATAAACTCCAGCGGATTTCCTGTGCTTATTACCATTTCTAAGTTATCAATTTTAGCACAATACTCCTCCAGCACTGTACGTGCTAATATCTCATCGTCTATAATACCAATTTTAATCATGATCTGTTTTTCAATATGGATACTGACAACTCTATAGATAAGTGTACGTGAAAAGTATTTGCTTTCTCCTTAATTTCTAATTGGTACGTATTAGGATATAATAGATTTAAGCGTCTTTTTACGTTTTCAAGACCAAGTCCTTTTCGTTTCACTACATCAACCTTAGTAGGCACAGAATTTTCGACTTGAAAGCGAAGTGTCTTATGTGTTACGGTGGCTGTAACATCAATTGTACTCTGTTTATTCGTACTTTGAGCCCCGTGTTTCACCGCATTTTCAACAAAGGGAATGAGCAGCATAGGCGCAATACGCAAGTCCGATAAATCTCCTTTAATTATAAATTCAATTTTACAGCGATTGCTCAATCTTTTTTCTTCAAGCAACAAATAATTTTCGATAAACTCAAGCTCTTCTTTTACTAAAACAGTATCTTTTTTAGAACTCTCTAATTGATATCGCATTAATTCTGAAAGTTGCATGACGAGATCCGGAGTTTCGGGCGATTGTTGCCTAGAAAGGGAGTAAATACTATTTAAAGAATTAAATAAAAAATGCGGATTTACTTGCTCCTTTAAATAAGTGAGTTCCATCTCTTTTTGTAATTTTTCTTTCTCATCACGTTCTCTTTGGATGATTAAATTTCTTCTTAAAAAGAAAGCTGCCATACCAGTGCCTGTAGTATACACAAGATAGAAAAAGAATTTAGAAACCCCTAACCAGCCATTCATCTCATATCCTTTTAAATAAGCAACTATAAATATGCTCCCTGCGAGTAAAATGCCATATAAAAAATAATTTCTCTTGTCATAAACAAAGGGAATAAGAATAAAATGATTTATCCATATAACCACCATAATAATAATGGCATAACTAAGTCCCCATAGATAAAACAAATAATTCGTATCAAATCGATCTATATTAAGCAATCCACTTAATAATTCAAGGATGAGTACCGAAAGGAAGGCTCCTATGTTAATAAGGATTGTATTCCTCAAAGACTTCGTTATCATAAACACTTTTGTTAGAAGGTAATAAAGATACTATCTATACCTACAAGTTTCCATAATTCCATTACAAAAGCCTTTTATCAATGACGAAATGATGTTATCATTTAATTATTGTGTTAGTCCTAATTAATGAATGTAGACATTGAATATACTATACATTTATAAACACTTAAGAATTATGAAAATATAAGTGCTAAGAATTATGAAAAACAAAATGCGATTAATTTACCTCGCTCTTTTGTTAATAACAGGCGTTAGCTTTGGGCAAAACCTTCCAAAATTTGTACATGTAGAAGGTGGGACTTTCACTATGGGTGACGAGTGGGGTAAAGGGAATAAAAATCAACGACCTACCCATCAGGTAACGCTAAAGAGTTTTAGTATAAGTCAAACTGAGGTTACCGTCGCCCAATATCGCAATTATTGTGATTCCACTGGAGTAGGGATGCCCAAAGCACCTAGTTGGGGTTGGCAAGATAATCACCCTATGGTAAATGTAAGCTGGCGTGATGCTATGGACTATGCCGATTGGCTTTCTAATACGCTAGATCAAGAAGTGCGTCTCCCCTATGAGGCAGAATGGGAATATGCTGCACGTGGCGGTAATAAATCTAAAGCATATAAGTACAGTGGAGGTAATGACATATCTGACTTGAGTTGGTATGATGGCAATTCAGACAACAAAACCCACGCCGTAGCCGGTAAAAAAGCCAACGAATTAGAGCTTTACGATATGAGTGGTAACACTCTTGAATGGTGCATGGATAGGTACGGAGGCGATTATTATGCCAATAGTCCAAAAAATAACCCTAAGGGTGCTAGTGAAGGGGATAGGAGAGTAATCCGTGGTGGCAGTTGGAACGTTGATGCAACTTTTAGTAGTGTTTCTTTTCGCTATGGAAGCAGTTTTAGTGGTGAGTTATATGATTATTTTGGATTTCGAGTGGTTTTAGTCAAAAAAGAATAACAAAACTAGAGGGTGACTTCTAATAAAAAAATCATGAAAAATAAAACAACATTACTGCTTTCGCTATTTCTTATACTAACAAATAGTAACTTTGCTCAACAAAGTGGTGCCTACACACCAGAAGCTACAGCTGCCGAAGCAGCGCTCTCATTCAGAGATATTCCTGTTCTCAAAGAAGCCTTTATCAATACAGCTCCAGCAGATAGAAAAGACGGTGTGCTCGTGGGAGAATTGGGTAGTAATAAAGCAATGATACTCAAGTTGGCACAAGAGATTGCAGAGAAGAAGCATGGTAACTATGATGCCTTGCTAATAGCGCACAAGGGCAAATTACTTTTTGAATCTTATTATTTAAGAGGTCGAGTCAACTTACCCCACGAACAATCGTCAGCAGCTAAGGGTTATACCAGCATGATATTGGGGCGCGCGATCCAGTTAGGTTATTTAACAATGGCGGATTTACATAAACCTATCATCAATTTTTTGAAGGATTTAGATCGATCAAAATTAGTTGATGGTGCAGAAAAGATTACGCTTCATAAAATATTGACTATGCGTTCGGGTATTCGCATCAGTGAAGATAAAAGAAAAGAGTTTAATGAAAACCCAAATCAGTTAAAAGGCCAGGGGTTGGTTCAGACCTGGCTTGAGCATAGTGCGCCTATTACCAGAGAATCTCAGAGCTATTTATATGGTCCCGATCCCGTCTTAGTAATGCAAGTTATTGATGCTGTGGTTCCAGGCACCGCTAAAGATTTTATTAAAACTGAACTTCTCGATAAACTGGGCATTACTAATTATATTTGGCAGAATGCAGTTAGCGGCCTTCCTGAAGCGGGTTGGCGCGTAAGTATGACATCGCGCGATATGCTTAAATGGGGAATGCTGGTTTTTAATAAAGGTAAGTGGAACGGAGAGCAACTGATACCTGAAGCTTTTGTTGCCAAAGCAACGAGTAAGATAACCAAGCCTACTGCTAATTGGCAACCTAAAACCTATTCTTACGGTTACTTTTGGTATCAAACGGATATAACAATTGATGATAAAAACTATAATGCCAATTTTGCTTGGGGTGGTGGTGGACAATATGTTATAGTAGTTGAAGAACTTGACTTAATTATTACAATCACTGGTCATGATGGAAAAGATACTATAATGACTCAGGTTTCAAAAAATATCCTACCAGCCTTTGTTAAATAATTGGACTAAGAACAATGAAAAAAAAATATTTCATTTTTATACTCGTATTAGCATTGTTCTTAAATGCCTGTAATACAATGAAACAGAAAACTAATGACTCTAATTTCCTCTCCATAGAAGATCGTTACCTTGGCCAAAAACCACCAGGTTTAATGCCTGAAGTTTTCGCTCCTGATATTGTTTCGAAAGAACATCGTGACTGGACCGGTAGGTTCACACCAGATATGAAAGAATATTACTTTACTAGGAATAACAGTAAAGATAGAACAAGTACTAAAATTGTTTTTAGATATAAGAATAATCGATGGCACGAAACAGTATTAGCACCCAATATGGGCGGGTCTATTTCACCTGATGGTAAAACGATGCATTCTGGCAATAAATATAGGGAGCGCACTGAAAATGGGTGGTCGGAGCTAAAAAGTCTTGGCCCCTCATTTGAAGGCATCCCCATTATGGTCCTTACGGCTTCTACCAATGGCACCTACGTCTTTGATGAACGAGCGGAGGTTGGTACCATCCGATATTCCCGGTTGATAGCTGGAAAAAGAGAAAAACCAAAGGCATTCGGCAAAGAAATCAACTCAGGAAAATGGACAGCGCACCCCTTCATTGCCCTAGATGAAAGCTATATAATTTGGGATAGCGAACGAGAAGAGGGGTACGGCGATAATGATTTATATATCAGTTTTCGACAGCAGGATGGCTCATGGAGCTCTGCTATCAACTTAGGGGATAAAATAAACACAAAAGGTCCGGATACAGGAGGAGTTGTATCACCAGATGGGAAATATTTTTTCTTTAATAGAAAGATTAACTCAGAAGATTCTGATGTATTCTGGGTGGATACTCAAATTTTTGAAACACTTAGACCTAAGCAGTAATGTATAAAACAAATTGAACACAATGAACAAAGTGTATTTTATTTTAATGCTTGTATTTGTATTAAACGCATGCAATACTAAAAAACAGGAAGTAAACGACGCTGATTTTCCACCCCTAGAACATCCCTTTTTTGCACAAAACCCACCAGGTTCGACTCCGGAAATTTTTGCTCCTCGTATGGTTTCTGCGGTAAATAGTGAACCTACAGCTGCCTTTTCACCAGATACAGAAGAGATCTATTTCCGTAGAACTGATGAGGAATTAGAAAATCATGCTCTGGTTGCCATCCAATACCAAGGTAACCTATGGACGGAATCTTTTATGGTACCCAGAGGGATTTCTCCCGATGGTAAGACTATGCACATAGGGAACGAATATAGAGAGCGAACCTCTTCTGGTTGGTCGGAGGTGAAAAGTTTGGGAACACCGTTTGATTCTATTCCTATTATGCGCCTTACGGCTTCATCTAAAGGAACCTACTATTTTGATACGTCACCTTTTTATGATAAGTCAGATAGAGTAGGAACTATTAGTTATTCACGATTGGTAAACGGCATACGTGAAGAACCAAGAACATTGGAACTGGATATGGGAAGAAAAAAAGCGCATCCATTCATTGCTCCAGATGAATCCTATTTGATCTGGGATGATCGAAAAGAAGGCGGATATGGTAGCGGTGATATGTATATTAGTTTTCGTCAAAAAGACGGTTCATGGGGAGCTGCAATTAATTTAGGAGAACCCATAAATACAGAATATTATGATGGATCTGGCAGTGTGACATCAGATGGAAAATACTTTTTCTTTACGCGGTTTCCTAATAATAAGAAAACTACAATGTGGGTAGATGCTGGGTTTATTGAGGCACTCAGGTCTAAAAAATAATTGATAAAAACAGACAATGAAAAGACTTCATTTTATTTTAATACTAGTTTGCTCACTATGTCTTAATGCGTGCAATACTAAGAAACAGGAAGTAAAAGACAATGGTTTAATAACTACAGAGAATCTCTATTTTGGACAAAAGCCACCAGGCTTAATTCCAGAAATTTTCGCACCTGAAATTATTGGGAACATATCCAATATTTCGTTTTCACCTGAATTAGATGAAGTATATTTTTCGACTGATAAAATAGATGGAAAATTAGCTATCTATTTCTCAAAACTTAAGGCTAATAAATGGACTCCCATTAAAAGAGCAAATTTCACCAAGGGAGGGAAAAATGAGGAATTATATCCATTTGTCAGTCATACTAATAAAAGGATTTACTTCACAGCTTTAGATTCTATTTTTTCGGATGAGAAAATTTGGTATGTAAACCGTTTAGAGGACTCGTGGAGTGACCCAATACAGCTTGATTCACCTATTAACGAAGACTTGGTTTTTTATATAAATCAATCTAAAAACGGAGATCTTTTTTATACAAGTATTGCAAAAGGAAAAATGTATTATGCACCTAACAAAAACGGTGAATTTCCGGAAGTACAGGAGGTTGAAATTGAATTTGGGCATCACGGGTTTATTTCCCCATCTCAAGAATATTTGTTGGTATATAATCGAGTCAAAGAAAATGTAAACAATATTTATGTCTGCTTTAAGAAAAAAGATGAAACATGGACAAAACCAATTAATCTTGGAAATGAAGTAAATTCTAATTTTGGTGCAGCCTTACCAAGTATCACACCAGATGGCAAATATTTGTTTTTTAACAGATCCAATGGCAAAGATGAGTATTTGTATTGGGTAAGTACGGAAGTTATTCACAGGTTGAAGCCGGATGGTTTATGATCACTCGAAGTATACAACCGGTTCGAAATGAAGAGTTCCCAGTCAGTCATTAATTATAAACTAAAACACATGAAAGTAACGAAGTTATTCACATTGATATGTATTATATCCCTAAACGCTGTCTATGCTCAGGAAAATAATGCAAATGATAAAGCAAAAACAGCAACAATCACCAACCTAGAATTATCGAAGATACAAGTAGTACCGATAAAGGATACAAAGAATGACAGGCAGTATGAGCTTTACATCAAGCTACCAGAGGGATATGCAGAAAACGTTTATGTGAATTATCCTGTGATTTATTTTACGGATGCCCTGTGGCACATCGAAATAATATCGGGCTCAGCCGACTTTCTAGCGAAAGATGCGATTCTAGTGGGCATTTCCTGGGAAAAGAACCTCAAAGGAGATTTAGCTACATTAGGAGCACATGCAAGTCGATTTCGAGATTTTTCAATACAACCATCATCCAATCCTCAAGCTCAGGAAAGATATCAATTAGGACAGGCCAGCAATCATCTGGATTTTATTCGTAATGAAGTGATTAAGTACGTTGAAAATAAGTATCGAACAGACGCTGATAATCGCAGCTATTTTGGATATTCGGCAGGTGCTAAATTTGGTGCATACACCTTACTCACACAACCCAACACCTTTAAAAATTACATTCTGGGCAGTCCATCACTTTCGAGTGGGGGGAGAGATGTTCCTGTTCTTTCTAAACTTGTTCCAAATGAAGCACTAAATGCCAATGTTTTCATTTCATATGGGGATTTGGAAAAGGAGACCAGTCCGTATACCGATGAAATGATTGCTCTGCTGAAAAATAAAAACGATAAAGGTTTATTGCTCAAGCATGAAGTTATCGAGGGAACTCATGAAACAGCGTTTCCGATGACGGCGGTACACAGTATGAAATGGTTGTCACAATGGTTATTACCGGTGAATAATTACCCTGTTTTAGAGGGACCTTATTTTGGACAAAAACTACCAGGGGTAACCCCAGAAGTTTTTGCTCCGGATATCGTTTCAGTAAAAGGAAGAAATGAAGCTGCTGTTTCTTTTTCTCCTGATTTAAATGAATTCTATTTTACGACAAAGAAAAGAAGCGAAAATTTTGATGGGACTGTGTATTTCTCAAGATTGGAAAACAAAAAATGGACGGATCTTAAGAAAGTAAGTTTCACAGAAGGAAAGAGCAGTAATGAATCGCATACATCCATGAGCCCTAATGGTAAACGGATTTATTTTATAGATGATCATGGTAAAGCTTTGTATGTAAGCCGTTTTAAGGGTTCCTGGAGTGATGCAACACCATTAGATTTACCTATAGGTGATGATAAGGTTTTTAATCTTATTGAAGCCCAAAACGGAGATCTTTATTTTTTCAATACCACAAAGTGGAAACTGTACTACGCACGCAACAAAAACGGAGAATTTCCCGAAGCCTGGGAAGTTGACATTGAATTTGGAGGGCACGCACATATTTCCCCATCTCAAGACTATTTAGTAGTAGATGAACTGAATAAAAATAGAGGCGATAAGCTAGATCTTTATGTTTATTTTAAGAAGCAAGATGGAACATGGTCAAAACCATTTGACCTTGGGGATGAGGTAAATACAGATTCTCATGAGGCACAACCCCGTATCACTCCAGATGGTAAATACTTATTTTATAGTCGAAATGGAGATATTTATTGGGTAAGTACGGCGGTTATTCATAGGTTAAAACCAGATGATATTTAGGCAGTAACAATAAATTTCACATTCTTATTTTTGATACGAACTTGGTATATGCTTAATGACAATAGTCTAATTGCAAATTTAAATGATAAAGGTAAACAACGTAAAGACAACAAAACTATCAATTCTAGACGGTGTTGAGTTTAAATCTGCTGTGTTTATTGATAAAAACTTCCCTTTTCATTTTCATCAATGTTGGAGTCTGGCATATATCGAATATGGAAGCGAGAACATTGCATATCGAAATATAAATTTTTTGGTCAGCAAAAATGCCTTACAATTAATTCCGCCATACTCCATTCATAAAAACTGGAGTAATGAAAATAATGCTTGGGCTTATAAGGCACTTTATATAAGCAATGATGTAGTCAAAAATGTAGCAAAGCGTATGAACGTTGATTATGCTTATCTAGCAAGCTTTCCTTATTTTATATCCTATTGTAATAATGCGTTTGAAGTAAACGAAGCATCAATTTTTCAAATCCTTGAAAATCTTTTCTCGGGTACTTTGAATGCTGTTAAAGAACCTTTATTTCAAAAGAATACGGATCCCCCATTTGATGATATTCTAAACTATTTGTTTCTGAATTATAACCAGCCAATCACTTTAGATAGGTTGCAATCAAAGTTTAAAGTGAATAAATTTAAGCTACAAAAAAGCTTTAAAAAAAACATTGGGTTAACCCCTTTGGAGTATCTTACTACTCTTAGAATAGAGAACGCAAAAAAGCTTTTTTATACGGATCTTTCTTTGGTAGAAATTGCATTGGAATCAGGGTTTTATGACCAAAGTCATTTTACGCATAGTTTCAAAAAATACGTTGGGGTAACTCCGGGGAATTATAAAAAGAATAGCAAGATTTTACAAGACTTGTAACCCTCTCAAGCGGCATATTTGTTTTCTGGATTAATGAAAACAGCAACGCAGCGAACTATGAGAGATTACAATATTATATTTTTAACACTTGCATTGTTCTTAAATGCTGGTAATACCAATAATCTGAAAGCACAAGACAATGGTGCGCCAACCCTTGAGGTTCTTGAGCATGAGGCATATGAAATGCCAAGAACTCAGGTTATTCAGGTGCATAATTCTGAAACAGATACACTAAATACGCTTTACGTAAAACTACCGGAAGGATATGAGGAAAACACAGATTTAAAATACCCTGTAATCTATTTTACGCACCCTGTACTACATATCGAAATATTATCTTCGACCACCTATTGGCAAATTGAAGATGTTATTTTGGTCGGGATTACCTGGCAAAAAGGGATGAACTTAGACAAACTGGACAGTTATCTGAACTTTATTCGTAACGATGTATTCAGAACTATAGAAACTAACTACCAAGCTGATGCCGATCAACGTACCTATTTTGGATACTCTTACGGTGCTGTATTTGGTGCTTATTTTTTAACAGAACGTACAAATACCTTTGAAAATTACATTCTTGGTAGTCCAGCTCTTGGAATTGATCATCAAGTTATTACTAATATATATGCATTTAAGTCCACTGAAATGGAAGATCGTAAAAAACTAAACGCAAATGTTTTTGTTTCATATGGCAATCTAGAGACAACGGCTATTCCACTTTTCGAAAAATTTATCACCATGCTTAAAGGCTTAAATGATGAAACGTTAACCTTGGAACATACTGTGGTTGAGGGTGACCATTCAACAGCCTTACCTATGACTACCGTACAAAGTATGTATTGGTTATCAAACTTGATAAAAGAATAATAAACCTAAAAGCGCGGTATGCTTTTTTTGATTAGAAACACTAGGCAAGCTAAGCATTATCAAATGGCTTTTTAGAGCAGTTCATTACGGTATATAGCAGTTGGCAAAATTTATATTGATTTCATAAAAGAAAAATACAATTATTGGTACTTATAAAGGGTTTTTCTAAATCATTTTAGATTTTTAAAACGACACAAGAAAATGATAATAGCACTATTTAGAACACAAGAACCGTAAATAACAGAACGCATCTGTTACTGACGTGGTTCACTCAACCTTCGCTAAAGATGGAACAGCATTTCCGATAACAGATTTACAGAGTGTCGCTTGGTTAGTAATAATCAATTATTTTAAAATTAATTACGTTACAAATATGAATAAATATCGGGGGATTTCAATTTTAGGCCTTTTTATAGGGCTTTGTTTTTTACTAATTCGATGCGAAACAAGTGATTCTACAAATCATAAGTTTTTGACAGGTGAAGGCATTGGAATTAATAGTATCACATTGATGGTTAAAGACATTGATTCGGCCATTAGTTATTACAAAGATACCTTGGGTTTTGATATCAGAACTGCCCCAAAAGATGGTATTTTTTCCGGCACAAAGACTTCTAATATGTATCTGGGAGACTTTTCTTCCTTTGAGTTTTTAGCTATTGCTGACTCCGTGAATAAGGATTCTATAACCCCATTTGTAAAATCATTTCTGAATTCCCATCAAGGCGTTCGATTGTTTTCTGTCCACACTTCATCTATTGATTCTACTTTAATCAGTTTGTCGGCAAGTGGGTTTGCAATGGATACGATACATCAATATCAAAGTAACTTGAGGCAACGTGAAGGATGGTCTAGAGATAATCCTAAACAAAAAAGTCTTGATTTTAATACTGAAAATCCCGCAACACATCTGCCGCGCTTTATTGAAAGAGTAGGGAGTGGTTACAAAGATGTAAGAAGAGAATGGAAGACGTATTATGTGAGTCGAAGAATGTACAATACACATCCTAATGGGGTAGTTGGTATAAAGGCAATACGCGTCCTTGTTGATAATGTAAAGTCTTCTAGCAACGAATTTCAAGAGATGGGCTTTGATTTGATAGCGCAAACTGATGCTATTGCTCGCTTTCAACTTTATAAAAACCATGAGATTCATCTGATGGCTGCTAGAAATCAAGAACAGAGAGATTTTTTAGCCAATCGAGGAGAGGGCGTATTTGCTATAAGGTTCGATGTTGCCCATATGGATTCCACCATGCAATACTTTGAAAAAGTAGTATCCCTTGATGCCTTGAACAAATCATCGGATTTACTAACAATTTCAGCTGACTACGCTTTTGGCGTTCAATTGGAATTTACACAAGAATCCGAGGAGCAAAATGTATTTGCTCGAACGTATACGCCTGCAGAAGAATTGGATAGTTTGGCATTAGTTCACTCGGCTTCGTTGTATGCAAAATATTGCGCCCTGTGTCATGGAGATAATAGAGAAGGATATACGGCAGATAACGCTCCTTCTTTACGGTCAAAATCACTATTGGGTACTAGTATGTCTTCTAATTTCATGCGATACACCATCCAATATGGTAGGGCCAATACCCCATGGCTGGTTATTTAGATGCACAAGGAGGACCCTTAGCGGATATCGAGGTGGAACTAATCTTAAAATGGTTATATGAAATGGCAGCGGTTAAAGAACCTATAGCGCTTTCTAGAGAACCTATAGTAGGCGACATTGAAATTGGAGCCAACATTTACAATTTACAATGTGCAAGTTGTCATGGTGAAAGCGGGGAAGGTAGATCTGCTCCAGCTTTGGGCAACGCTATGACTTTAGCAACAGCTACTGATCATTTTCTTAGGTATGCTATTGCGGAGGGACGTGATGGAACGCCAATGAAGGCTCACAAAGATCAACTTAGCGATAAAGAGATTGATGGTTTAGTTGCTTTTTTGAGGACCCGGTCATCTGGCTGGGATATTCCTAAACCAATCCCTGTAAAAATTCCTTCCCCTGAAGAGTATATATTGAATCCTGATGGGGATAATCCTGTTTTTAATTTGAAGGAAGATAAATATGTTTCATCCGAAAAAGTTAATGAAGCGCTTAAAAATGGACAGCGTATGATTATCTTAGATGCAAGATCAGAAGTGGCTTGGCGTCAGATGCATATTCCAGGTGCCATTCCGGTTCCATATTATAAAGAGCCGGAAGATTTTATAAACGATATTCCAAATGATGGTACTCAAATCGTTGTCTATTGTGCTTGTCCTCACGCTGCCTCAGGCCGGGTATTAAGTACGCTGAGAAGAAACGGATTTGAAAATACCGCTATTATAGATGAAGGAATTTTGGTTTGGGCCCAACTAGGATTTCCAGTGAGAAGCGGGAATTAAAAAAACTGAACATTGAAAAATTACACAATCAAATTCTTAGTACTGGTATTTATTATCTTTCTAAACGCTTGCAAGACGGAGCAATCGAATGCAAAAAAGAATGATTCTTCAATTGAAGAAAGTTATTATTTTGGCCAAAAACCACCTGGTGTAATCCCCGAAATTTTCGCTCCTGGCATCATTTCAATTGATGGAAGATTTGAAGGTGCCGTTTCGTTTTCTCCTAATTTAGATGAAGTCTATTTTGCGGCATATTATGAAGGCGAAGCAACAGCGATCTATTTCTCAAAACTTGAAAATGATAGATGGACTCCTGTTAAAAGAGCAAACTTCACCAATGGAAGAAAAAATGAAGAAATGCATCCATTCGTTAGCCCCGATGGTAAACGAATTTATTTCACAGCTTTGGATTCCAGTTTTGCCGATGAGAAAATTTGGTATGTAAACCGTTTAGGAGATTCTTGGGGTGATGCAAATTTACTTGATTCACCCATAAATAACGACTTAGTATTTTCTCCCAATCAGGCAAAAAACGGTGACCTTTTTTGCACCAATATATCAGACATACGAAACATAAAAATCAATTATGCCCCTAATAAAAATGGGGAATTTCCTGAAGTACAGGAAGTTGCCCTAGAAATGGGTCATCATGCATTCATTTCCCCATCACAAGATTACTTGATCGTAACCGCACGAAACGATGAAGAAGATGGAAGAACCGATAATGATATGTATGTATATTTCAAAGATAAAGATGGAAGTTGGACAAAACCCATAAACCTTGGAAAGACCATAAACACAAACCTTTATGAAAAAGGTCCAAGGATCACTCCAGACGGCAAGTATTTATTTTTTGGTAGGGATGAAAGTGATATAGCCCCTGGATTGGCAAATATTTATTGGGTAAGCACCGCAGTTATTGAGAAGCTAAGACCCAAATAGTGGTAAAGCGTAAAAAAGTATAGTTCCCTTTGGCCCTAGCATTACTCTTGTTTTTCCAATAGGAACTGGGATATACATTTACTGGTCTCCGACTATTGGTTCGAATTAAACTTGGATACTGGCAAAAGTTTTCTGGACATTTTACCCTTAGGTGCTAATAAGAATTGTCCTAACAGACAATACCAGTTTAGTAGCGCATGTATTATATCTCTAAAAATTCTTCCTCAAAACTAGAGATAAAATCGTGCATGTATTTTTTATGACGTTGTTTTTTCTGAACCACCAAATAGTGTTTTCGTTTTAAGCCATTTTTTCCAATACGTTTAAACGCTAACTCTTTAGATAATTTAAAAGAACTTAATTGCCACTTAGGAGCACACATGATTCCCATATTTGCGTTGATCATAGACAATGTAATTTCAGTAAACGGAATGGCAGAAATTTTAATGGGATATATCCCATTTGGTTTTAGAAAATGTTCATATACGGCTACTCCTTCTAATGGAAAAGAGTTGATCAACAAATGTATGTTAGAAAAATCACCTGCTTCCAAATGGTCCAAATTATTGAGGTGATTTTCTTTGTGTACCACTGCAAAAATCTCATCTTCGAATACTTTTATACTTTCCAAGTCTTCAGAAGTAGGTTTTGAGGTTACAATAGCAAGATCTATTTCATTTGACAATACTTGGGAGATAGTTTGGTGCGTGGCACCAAGGGCAAAATCTATCGTAATTTCTGGATAGAGCATACCCATTTTCTGAACAAACTTAGGAATACCATGAAAAAAGGATTGGCATTCAGCACTCAACTTTATAGAACCTTTTGAACCTTCTTTAATATGTTTAATCGCACTAAAACCTTCATCCATAGCGCTGAATAGTTTGTTCGCTAATTTATACAGTTCTGTACCTTCTTGCGTTAATTCCCACTTATTCCTAGTTCTGTTAAAAACCTTAAAACCTAACCGCCCTTCCAAATCACGTAATTGATGACTTAAGGCCGACTGGGTTAAAAAAAGTCGTTCTGTAGCATTAGCAATACTACCTTCCTCCACTATGGTTTTTATAAGTTTAAAATATTTTAATTCCATCATTCAAAGATACAATACTACATAAATCAGTCTAGTTGAAAATTCCTCAATTATGGCCTCAAAAGGATTCAATTGGAGTTGTCCTAAAGCACATAAATCATCTATAATTTTAATGAAAACAAATAAATTATGAAAACAATAGGATTAATAGGAGGAATGGGTTGGGAATCATCCAAACTATATTACGATCGAATTAATAAAGAAGTAAACCAAGTTTTAGGAGGCTCGCACTCGGCTAAGGTAATTCTGGTGTCCGTCGATTTTGCCGAAATAGAAAAGCTAACCTTTCAAAACGATTGGAAACGCATTGGAAATGTGGTTGCAAACAGTGCCAAACAATTAGAAAGGGCAGGAGCAGATATTGTAGTGTTATGTACAAATTTAATTCATATGGTGAGTGAACAAATAACAAATGAAATCTCAATTCCTTTTTTACACATTGCAGATGTCACCGGAAAAGCGATCCAAAAGCAACACCTAAAAAAGGTACTCCTTTTAGGAACCAAATACACCATGGAGAAAGACTTTTATACTAAAATCCTGAAAGCATCTTATGGTTTAAAGGTTGTAATACCTAACAAAAAGGATAGAGATAATATTAATGAGATTATCTATACCGAATTGCTAAAAGGAATATTTACAGCAAATTCAAGACAAAGCACTTTAAAGATTATTGAAAAAGCACAACTGCTAGGAGTGGAGGGAGTGATTTTAGGATGTACAGAATTACCTATGCTTTTGGATGGGAGCGACCTTCGCATCCCCACATTTGATACAGGAAAAATTCATGTACATGCGGCAATTGAATGGAGTTTGAAGAGTTTATCGACAACCACGCCGCACTAAAACTTAAATATTTTTAAACTTAAATCAAAACGTAATGAAAACAAACGTACTATTATACATTGCTGCAATAGTTATTTTACAAATTCCCAATATTAGTTTTTCACAAAACAAAGCCTTAGAAGATCATATCCTTTTTTACAGTTCTTTCGACGGGAAGGTATCTGCCGATATAGCACATGGAGATGCCATGATATACACTGCCGAAAACTATGAAAAAGGTGCCTATGCAAAAGCTGGCTTAAACGATCCTAATGTAGTTTTGGCAAAACGAAAAGGTCTTATAGGCGATGCTATTCATTTTAAAGCAGCAAAAACAGCTGCAATTTTTTATAAAGCATACAAAAATGTAGGCTACAGCGAGACATTCTGGAATGGAACCATATCTTTTTGGTTGCGATTAGATCCCAACAAAACACTAGCACCCGGCTATTGCGATCCCATATGTATTACAGATTCTAAATGGAGTGATGCTGGTTTATGGGTAGATTTTACTGATCATGATCCAAGAAAATTTAGATTAGGAGCGATGGGAGATATTGCTGTTTGGGATCCTAATGGGGATAGCGACGAGACAGATTGGAACAAGCGTACGGTTACCGTAGACCCTTCTCCATTTCGATCTGAAACATGGACGCATGTTGCTATAGTTTTTTCAAAAGTAAATACAGCAAAACCTAATTTTCAATTGTATCTGAATGGTACATTCATGGGAGAAATAAAGGGTGTAAATGATCCGTTTACATGGGTAGCTGAAAACGGAAAAATCATGCTCGGTCTTGGCTATATTGGATTTATGGATGAATTAGCCGTTTTTGATAAACCTCTAGATCGCACGGAAGTAAGAACTGTTTTTGAATTAAAAGGGGGGATAAAAACGTTATTCAATAATCAGAAATAAAAACGAACACTGAAACCGTTTGCGCTAGCGGCTGGTTTCTTTGAGCAGTTCATTAAACCGTAGAGCAGTTGACAAAGTTTACATTGAATTCAAGAAAAAAAAATACAAATTTTAACAGGTGAAAAGGAATGAAAATACATAGAAACTGATAAGGGGATTTATTACAAATCATTTTGAATACGGATCACAAAAATGATATGCAAAAAAGGATAACGGATAAAAACATGAAAACAATAGCGCACTCTTCTAAGAACATAAGGTTTATAAAAATCTTTACTATTTCGACTTTTCTGCTTATTTCTATGACTGCCTGTCAGTATAATAAAACATCAAATTTGGCCTTGCTCAGCAGTCCAATTCCAACAGATACCCCATTGATTTTTGCGCCAGGTATCATTTCAATTGAGGATCATGCTTCTGCATCGATAACATTTAATTCTGATATAACGGAACTGGTTTTAAACCATAGAAAGCAAGGTAAAAATTACAACCTCTATACCATGAAATTAATTGATGGCAAATGGTCAAATCTAGCACTGGCACCTTTTTCTACCAATTTAGAGGATTTGGATTTTCATCCTCGCTTTACTTCAAAAGGAGACCGCTTATATTTTGGAAGCACAAGACCTATAAGTGATACGATGAAAACATCAAATGGACGTAGAAGGTTGCATCAATGGTATGTTGATAAAAATGAAAATGGGGATTGGGGTGCGCCTATTCTAATGGGGCAACCATTTAAAGATAGGTACGTTATGGGAGCGATACCATCAGAAAATGGGAATCTGTTTTTTACTTCTGGTACTAGGACTGAAGAAGAGGGTATTTATTATGCCATCAATCGGAATGGTCGGTATGATACTATTGAGCGAATGGGCGATGTTATCAATACCAATGGTAAGTTTATTGCGCATCCCTACATTGCTCCAGACGAAAGCTATCTTATTTACGATTCTGAAAAAGCTACAGAACCAAATAATACCGATTTGTTTATCAGCTTTAATATCGATGGTACCTGGTCAAAATCGTATAGTCTAGGACCTAAAATAAACACGAAACTAGCGGATGGTTCGGGTACGGTCTCCCCAGATGGGAAATATCTTTTCTTCTCCAGAAGTGAAAAGAAAACAAAAGAAGATGGCAGTACGTATTGGGTATCAACGATGTATTGGACAGATTTTGTAAAGCTAAAAAGAGAAATTCTTGATAACATAAACAATAATGAATAATGGCGGTAAGTAATTGGAATTTAAGTGCCAGAAAGAAACATATAATAGGATTAACACTGCTATGCGTGCTATCGCTCAATACCGTCTTTGCGCAACATGATAATGGAAATAAAGCACCGGAAGCTACTACCACTGAAATTGCCGGTTCGTTTCGGGATATTCCACATCTCGAAGAAGCCTTTATCAATGCAGCACCTGCCAATAGAGAAGACGGTATTTCTGTGGGCGAATTGGGTGTTGATGGGGGCGATAAAGAGATGATTCTTAGGTTGGCTCGAAGTATTGCTAGGAATCAATATGGTGCTTTCAACAGTTTTCTCATTGCTCATAAGGATAAGCTCTTGTTTGAATCTTATTATTCCCGCGGTCGTATCAATCTACCACATCCACAAGCGTCAGCGACGAAAACGTACACAGGTCTGGCACTTGGTCGTGCAATCCAGTTGGGTTACCTAACTATGGAAGATTTGGACAAACCTTTGGTAAGTTTCTTGAAAGATCTGGATCCATCAAAATTTGTCGAAGGTATAGCGAATACGACCTTACATCAGGCATTGACGATGACTACAGGTATTCAAGTCAGCGGCGAAAATCGGGAAAAAATGCAAAAAAACCCGGAAAAATTAAAAGGGCAGGGAGAAGTTCAAGCCCTCTTTGAGCATAGTAACCCTATTACGCCAGAGTCAAAAGTGTTTCGCTATAGCTCTGGACCGGCATTAGTGATGCAAGTAATTGATGCGATTGTACCGGGAACGGCTAAAGATTTTCTAAAAAAAGAATTCCTAGACAAACTAGGCATCGTTAATTATAAGTGGCCAGATGCCCCTAGTGGACTGCCACAATCTGGATGGCGCACCAGTATAACATCGCGAGACATGGTTAAAATTGGAATGTTAGCCTTAAATAAGGGTAAATGGAAAGAGGAACAACTGATCCCCGAAGCATTTATCGCTAAAGCAACCAGCAGGATTAACTATACCAAGGATAATGCGGTTTACTTTGGGGGTTGTAACGGTGTCTCCAATGAAGGATATGGTTATTTATGGTGGAATGCAGATTTAAAAGTTGGTAATAAAAGTTATTTCACTGCAAATGCCCAGGGTGGTGGGGGTCAGTTTATCATTTTAATTGAAGCGCTTGATCTAGTAGTTGTGGCTACGGCCAGCAGTCGTCACCCCGTTACCCTGAGAATGACCAGAGAGATAATTTTACCAGCTTTCATGGAACGGTAATTTAAGATACTAACCAATAAAGAGTTGAAACATTTCAATTAAAATATAACATATTCCTTTTACAGTCAATCCTTCAAATTAGATAAATAACTATGAAAAATAGCATCTCATTGCTCTTCATCATCATTCTTTTTCAATCCAGTGCAAGTCAATCAAAGCCCGATGGCAACGCTGATTTAAGAAAAAAAGTAGAAACAGGTCTTACAACGCAGGTATATATCGCTGGGGATGCTACCTGGTCTATAGAAGAGCGTATGAAACACTATGGCGTTCCGGGCGCTAGTATTGCGGTCATAAAAGACGGTAAAATTGCGTGGACCAAAGGGTATGGGGTGATGGATAAAGAAAATAACATTCCCGTAACCAACGAAACGCTTTTCCAGGCATCTGCATTGAGTATTCCTGTTACGGCCTTCGGTGCATTGCGTCTTGTAGAACAGAATAAAGTGGCATTAGATGAAAACATTAATAGTTACTTAAAATCTTGGAAAGTGCCAGAAAATGAATTTACGAAAGAAAAGAAGGTTACCATAAGAAACCTTTTAAATCATTCTGCTGGAATATTTCCTATTTTTCTTAATAACGGCGGGTTTCATACCGATGAAAAAATTCCAACATTAGTAGAGACCTTAAATGGAATTTATCCTGCTAAAAACGAAGCGGTAACTGTGAATAAAGAACCTGGTAAAAGTGTTCGTTTTGCCTATACCAGCTTTGCACCTATTCAACAAATGATGCTGGATGTTGAAGGGAAAGCCTTCCCAGCACTTATGGATGAACTGGTGTTACAGCCTTTAGGAATGAACCATAGTACGTTTAATCAATCACTTTCTCCAAAACAAATAGCCAAAGCAGCAACAGCTTATGTAAAAGATGGTTCTATGGTAAAAGGTAGACGAAATATCTACCCTACAATGGCTGTATTTGGTTTATGGACAACTGCCGAAGACTATGCAAAATTTATTACCAACATACAGCAAACTTCATTGGGTAAGCCTACTAAGGGATTATCAAAAGAGTTAACAACACTCATGGGTAAACCACAATATGGAGTACATATTGCAAGTGGGCAGGGCACAATTGGCTTAGGATTTCAACTTCAGAATAGAAGTGATGAAATCTACTTGCGACATCACGGAACAAATGAAGGTTTTTATGCTGAAGTTATGGCGCATCGAGACAAAGGCTATGGGGTAGTAGTGATGACTAACTCCAATTTTCCAGCATTTAATGCCGAGGTTATTCGTGCCGTTGCCAAGGTGTACGAATGGGATCGTTTTGTTCCTATTTATAAAAAAATGGAAGTGGAAGCGTCTTTAAGAGCTAAAATTGTGGGTAGGTATATATTTAATGGTAGGGTTGTTGAAATTTTTGAAAAAGATAAGCAACTGTTGTATAAAAATATAACTAGAGTGCAAGCAGAAGAACTTGTCAAAGTTTCGGACAGTAGTTTTGTAAGAAGAAATTCTACGCTATCGATCCAATTCAAGCCAACTGCTGAAAATGAAACACTCAATTTGCAATATGTTGATAGTGACAATGGGAGAATACTAGCAACTTTTGTGAAGATGAATGCTGATCAAAAAGAACCTATGGAATTCCTTTTGGAAGGGGATTTTGAAAAAGCCCTCCAAGCCTATAGAACCGTACTCAAACGTAACGCTAATTATTATACGGCTACTGAAAATTACTTAAAAGATCTTGGAGATAATATGTTTATCACTCAGAATAGAATACAATTGGCACGAGACATTTATAAAGTGAATACGATACTCTATCCCAATAGTTTCAAAGTATATGAAGATTATGGGAAGGTCTGCAGCGCATTAGGAGAAATTGATCTGGCTATTGAAAATTACTCCAAATCCTTGGAATTAAATCCTCAAAATAATAGAGCAAAGCGTATGCTTGAAGAACTACAAAAAAAAGAATAAAACGAGCGTTCATTCTTCAGGTAGGTTTCATTATTTCAATGCTATTAAATCATTATAACCAATATTACGATGAAGCGCATACACACATCTCTTTTCACTTTCGTACTAAGCATTCTTTTACTGCTGAGCTGTAGGCCAAGCAAACAAAAAACCGAACATAAAGCTGATTCCTTACAGGAAGAACCAAATTTTTCAAGTTTTGACCAATATTTTAATAATCTCGAGAATTTTAGCGGAAATGTACTAGTGGCCATACATGGGAAACCTATTTATGAAAAAAGTTATGGTTATGCCAACAGAGAGCTAAACGTCAAGAACACTGCAAAAACGAAGTTTCGAATAGGTTCTGTAACCAAGCAGTTTACCGCTATGGCTATTATGATACTGCAAGAGCAAGGGAAACTGAAGGTTACGGATAAACTTTCAGTTCACCTTCCTGATGTACCAGAAATCTGGAAAGACATCACCATTCAACAATTGTTAACGCATACCTCTGGCATTATGCACGCATGGGCACTGGAAGGGTTTGGAACGCATATGATGCTTTATACCCCTATTGAGGACATTATTGAGAAATTTAAAGCTCAACCGCTGGTTGGAGCTCCTGGAGAAAAATTTGAATATAGTGGAACAGGCTATTTTATCTTATCCGCGCTTATTGAAAAGGTTTCTGGACAATTGTATGAGAATTTTTTGAAAGAGGAACTATTTGATAAAATTGGAATGACAAACACTGGAGCAGATGTGCCGGATTTGATCATACCTAATAGGGCATCGGGCTATGTTACCGATAGCACCGGAACTTACAACGCCACATTTATATACATGCCTATACTTACGGGGGGAGGAAATTTATATTCCACCACCAAAGATTTATTAAAATGGGACCAATCCTTCTATACCAACGCACTCATCTCAAAAGAATCGAAAGCGCAAATGTTTACAACGGAGCGCAATAATTACGCATACGGTTGGGGGGTAATCAAATCAGATTCCCTTTATCGGACAAGTCATGCCGGTGGCATTCCTGGCGGACGAGCTCGCATTGACCGATATCCCAATAAAGGCATTCTAGTTGTGGTTTTATCCAATAATGTACGAAATACTAGTCCAGAAGTCCGAGGGGATTTTTCGGAATTGGTTTTAGAAGAATTGGAAAAAATGGGGTATTAGGGTTGCGCAAAAATCAATTATAACATGAGCTAGGAGGGGAGGGACCCCGAGAAATGAGTTGCATGCATTCCTTACTAATCGTGAATAAATTGTTAATGGAATGGGATAGAAGAGATCTATGCTATGTTAAAACCTTGTCAAAAGCCCTTATAATTTTCCATATTTTTAGGTAATCCGTTATCTTCTGCAAAATAATAAATGACTCGTAGTTGTAACTTTGAGTAGCTTTTCATATCCACAATATTAATTTAAACACCAAACTATGAAATCTTTGAAAACAAAAATCTGCCTTTTTCTGTTTTTACTACCAATACTCTTATTGCAGGCGCAAGGGGAGCTAAAATCGGTTGAAGGTTATTCACCACAGATAGGCACGATGATTTATATGTTAGAAGATTTAAAAGATAGAATTACCCAAGAAGTTAAGGATTTAGACCAATCACAAACTGATTTCGAATATGATACTGATGCCAATAGCATAGGCGCCTTGATCATGCATTTGGTGTCTACAGAATCCTATTATCAAGTAGCGACATTGGAGGGCCGAGAATGGACGGAAGAGGAGCTAAAGAAGTTTGGTGTTGCTGGCGAAATTAATACAAAAGTAAAAAGCATACTTAAAGGGAAACCGGTTGACTTTTATTTGGATTTATGGGAGGAAGTCCGCGAAAAAACCCTAAAGGGACTCAAAACCAAAGATGATGCTTGGTTTACATCAAATTTAGAAGAAGGGCTCAACAACCACTATATCTGGTACCACGTCATGGAACATTCGGCCAACCACATGGGGCAAATTTTAACCATAAAGAACCGCTTGCCTAAATAAAACCATAAGGTCGAAAAAAGGGTTGAATATAGTTCGATAATGAATAATTAAGAAAGTTGCTTTCAAAGCACCATAAGCACAGTATTCCAAGTTGTATTGGCAATGATGAAGATTGCTCAAAATAAAACTTCATTGTAAAATGTTTAAATACATCAAATTGCCTTATCTATGAAAAGTTTCTTTCTATCTATCATTAGACACCTCCAAGCTACTAATTTTCATGTTTCCATATTAATATAATTTCTTTAAAGAAATTATTAATTCGAAGTAACATGAGTAAATTCAATATTCTTATTTACGCACTTTTATGCATTTCATGTAGTGCTCAGGTGCCTAATAAAAAAGCAACATATTCAAAGAAGAATATCAAAAGTAAAGTAATTAAACTTGTAGATGGTCACTGGTTTAATGGAACAACTTTTGAAAAGAAAACGGTTTGGATTCATGAAGGTCTAATAAGTTTTAAAAGCCTAGGTACGCAGCTAGATACTGTTGTAGATCTAACTAGCAAGTTTGTTATACCTCCATTTGCAGAAGCTCATAATCACAACCTTGAAAGTGCATATGAGCTAGATAAGAGAATTGCATCTTATTTAGACCATGGCGTTTTTTATGTTAAACTCCTTTCATCAATTAAGAAAAGAATAGATCCTTTAATGCCAAATTATAATGTACCTCATGGTATTGATGTGAGTTTAGCGCATGCCCCATTAACGGCCTCAGGCGGTCATCCGATTGCTATTCGGAAAACGTATCTCGAAAAAGGGTATTTTAAGGGACTTTTTAATGCTATTGAGGATGTTGAATTCCATGGTTATGTGTGTATTGATAAAGAGGAAGATCTGATTAATAAATGGGATAGTATCCTATCTTTTTCTCCCGATTTTATTAAATTAAATCTTTTGTATTCAGAAGAATATCAAAAACGAAAGGATGATACTTTATATTTTGGTAAGAAAGGATTAAACCCTAAACTAGTTCTTCCTATTGTTAGGAAAGCACATGCTGAAGGGTTACGCGTAAGTGCCCATGTGGAAACCGCGTACGATTTTCATGTAGCTGTAGAAGCGGGAGTAGATGAGATTGCGCATCTCCCAGAAATTGATAATGGAATGCCTATCGATGTAAGGGATGCAGCTATTGCAAAAGAAAAAGGTATTGTCGTAGTTACTACGGTGTCGTTGGTTACCAAAAAAAGCAAGCAACCTAACTACCAGCAATTATTAGATAATATTAAATTAAACCTAAACACGCTTAAGAAAGCTAATGTTACGCTAGCCATAGGCTCAGATATGTATAATGATAATTCAACAAGAGAATTGCAACTTTTACATCAATTAGACGTCTTTAGTAATAGAGAGTTATTAAAAATGTGGACAGCGAATGCAACAAAAACAATTTTTCCCAAAAGGAAAATAGGCAAATTACAAGAAGGGTATGAAGCCAGTTTTTTGGTGTTAGATGAAAATCCGCTAAATAATATGTCTAGCGTTAATGAACACATTACTTTAAGAGTAAAGCAAGGGGTAATACTTGAGTAGTATATCCTGAGTTTATGCTAAATTCATTATTTTTTAATTTAAATCAATCTTCATGCATCTTCGTAAAATTATGAACCACCTGATTTTTTGGGTTTTATTTCTGCTTTTGTGGAGTGTTCATGATTTAAACTATCATGGCAATGTTCTTGAAAATATAGAAAATAATGCGGTTACCTTTATACTATATGCCCTTTTTGTCTATTTAAACTTATATATTTTAGTTCCTAAATTCTTATTGAAGAAGCAGATTACTTCTTATGTTTTACTTCTTGTGTTGGGTATTGTAGCGATGACGTTTATTTCATCCTACTATATCTCATACTATTTTGAATATGTCAAGCTAAGTACTCCAACAGCTAAATTCTTCATAAGTACTCCCGGAAGAATCGCTATTTCCACAGAAATTATTTTGTCATTATGTTTATCGATGACATTATTTCTAATTGATGAATGGTATAAAAAAGATGGATCTTTAAAAATAATAGAGCAAAAGCAGATAGAAACAGAGCTCAATTTATTAACGAATAAAGTAAGTCCTGAAGTACTTTTTAATTCATTACATAACATTTTTAATGTTTTAGGAAAGAACTTAACGAGTGGAAAAAAGATTTTGTTACAGTTTTCGGAGTTGCTGAATCAACAACTGCTTGAGGAGCAAAAATCGATAAAAGATCACATTTTTATTAAATGCGATGGAATGATTGTCAAAATAATGATAAATGAAATTCTTTTTATTAATACGGCTAAAGATTATATACAAATTCATACGGATACTACTAAACATCTTACATTAGTTTCTTTAAAACAGATAGAAAAAGAACTCCCAAAAGAAAAATTTATTAGAATCCATCGATACTATCTTGTAGGTATAAATCATATAAAAAAGATGGAAGGAAACCTAATTTATATTGGGAGTCATAAAATTAAGATTAGCCGTAATTTCAGAAATGAAGTTTATAAATCAGTTATAGGAAATAAACTGGTGGAACGGATATAATTTTATTCTGTCTTTCGGCAGGCAAGTGTTCTGCGCCCACCTGAACGAATGCATTCGGGCAGGTTACGTAACTTTTTACTTAAATAAACGTCGGTCGACGTACGGCTTTCCAATGATTTGTGATATTTCTTGTTTGAAATTTCAACAAAAAGTGAGCAATCACAAAGAAATTTAAGAAAATATTCTAAATTTGCTTTTCAATTTAAAATGGATTCTCAAGAATGATACGAAAGCTTTATCTATTAACTATTATCGTACTACTATTTTTTTCTTGTAGCTCTGAAAGTTCCTCAGAAGTTGAACCGATTTCATCAGATGATGATCCGATAGCGGAACAGGATACAACTCCTCCAGTTATCTCTGTTTCTGATTTCGGTTCAAATATTGAGATTTTAACTCAGGTTGATATTTCAATCACAGATAATTCAGATAACATAACTACTAGAATTTTTATTGATGATATTGAAGTTTTAAGCTCACAAGAAAAACAATTTGTGTTTGAACTTGATCCTTATAATTTTTCTAGTGGAGAGAAAACCATGAGAGTCGTTTCCCAGGATGATAGTGAAAATGAAACTACGGAAACCATTTTGTTTGACTTGGCAAGACTTCTTTTCCGCCTTACGGATGCACAAAACAGAATTTCCGATTCATTTCAGGATTATTATTTGGCTTTGAATAGTCAAGATGGCGATTTGATTGCTTCAACTAAGTTGGAAACTAACGACGAATTGTCATTTTTTGCGGAAGACGATTTTGAAAGGCAAGATATCATAGCCTCACTTTATATTATTTTTTCCAATCCAAATACAATACCTAGAGGTTTTGTATTATCATTTGATGATATCCCCGCAGGTAGTTCTACGCTAAGTAGTGCTGAGTTGGATGAAGCTTTCAACTTTATTAAACGTTCAGATAATTTTCAATTTGAAATGATGGACGCAGGAGTGGATACCGAATTTTATATGAATGGCAAAGACGTGGAGCTGATATCAAGTTTTAATTTCGCTCAAGGAAATTTCTCGGAGTCTGGGCGATATAATCCAAGTAGTACGGTGCCTGCTTTTATGTATTCCAGTCCTCAAAATGTAAATGAACTAAATGCATATCAATATTTATTTATTGATGGTCTAAATGAAAATAATAGTGCTTCCTTCAATGATTTTCTCCCATTACAGGAAATTAATCAAATTAATATTCCTGATGCAGTTTCAGATTTTTCATTTGAACTTAGAGCGTATAATGATCAAACAGGCTTTGATCTGGGAGAATATAGTACGGTGCTTCGCTTTACTGGAAATAAAGATGATGAAAATGGTATTTTGAATGTCCCGCAGCTTAACGAGTTTGATATCTACCAACAGCATTTTGTAGCGAATATTACCCCAAATATTGGCTGGAATGGTTTTTTTACAGGATTGGGAACTCCTGTTTTACCTACTTGGACAGCTGAACTTCAAGGAACCGAAGTTTTTGCTTCAGGTGACTATGATATAGCCCAATTGGTCGCTATTTTTACAGGAACAAATACGCTTACTTGGATTTATAATGCCGAAAACAAATCTTCGTATGAAAATCCATTTGAGAATCTTATACTACCAGGTGAGGTAGAGATGATTTTGAATGATATACAGATTGATACTTCAAGATTTGACGAGATTACTTTTTATAGAGCCGATTTATTTGAATATGAAGAGGAATTCGATATTACAGAGGGAATGTTTTCGGGTTTACCTTTTTTGAATGCTAAAGGCGATCAGCAAGTTCTAGGTTTTACATTAATTCAAAATTGATTTATATATTAATGTATTTGGATAAACCTTAACTAGTCCAAGGTTATGAGTTTAATCAAGAATTCATTCAAGAATCAGAGGATTATTAGAATTAATCTCATTTTAATCAAAAGATATTGCGTATTCTCTATTGCTCAGTGATAGCTTGTAAGTAAGTTAAATTGTTATAATATCGACTTTATATGCCAATGTATGGAATAGGTTATAAACATAAAAGCCTCAATATATATAATCGAAGCTCTTAAATTATGAGTGCTGAATTTAGCTATTGACGTAAAAGAAAAGCGACTAAATTTTTATCAAACACTTCTTTGTGTTCTGAATTGGTAAAAAACACATAACCAACCTTCTGTTCTTTATTGAACATATAGCGACAGGTATGGCTTAAATTATCACCACCATGGGAATGATTGGTTCCATAAGCAGAGGGTTCTACCGCAATTCCTAATCCATAATTGTAGCTAGGTTCGTTGTATTCTTTGTCAGCGGGTGCAACTGATTGTATTTTTAGCAACTCTTCATAGCTTTTTTCAGACAAAATTTTATGAGTCATAATTCCGATTAAAAAATGAGCATAGGCTATGGGGTCTGTTTGCAAACCACCGGCAGCTATGAAATCCGGATTTTTTGCATTGATAGCATATCCAACATTCAATTTACCTTTATAATGTCCATCGGCTCTGTTTTTTTCTATATGATCATTCCAAATAAAACTACTGTAACCCATATCTAGAGGATCAAAAATCTCTTTTTTTATCAAACTTTGTAGTTCATTCTTTTCTATACCTTTTAGATGCGCTATCACCAATGCTAAATACTCAAAACCTTCTCCAGAATATTGAAATTTAGTTCCTGGTTGAAACTGTATGGTAAGTTTATTATCTGGATCGTAATACCCCTCTTCATTAATAAACCTCCAGTTTGGGAATCCACTTGTATGCGATAATGCCATTCTAGCCGTAATTAATTTATAACGTTCATCATAAGCAATATCAGGATACTCCATATAGGTATACAAAGGAGTGTCCAAATCTAAAAGCCCCTCATCTACCATTTTCATGACAAAAAAACTGAATACGGTTTTAGACATAGAACCTGCATCAAACATGGTTTCAGCATCTAACTTTTCTTGAGTTTCAATATTTTTCACCCCGAATAGATTATGATAGACTATTTTGTTGTCATTAATAAATGCCATAGAAAGTCCAGGCATATGCAAGGAGTCCATTTGATGTTTTATAAAAGCATCCATTTTAGATTTGGAAATAAGATTCCCATTAAACGAGCGAATAGCATCCTGATTTAGAGCTGTGTCATTTTTTGATTGCTGCATTTTCCAACTCTCGAATTGCTGATTTAATAAAGTAACAGCTGGTTTCCCTCCTTTTTTAATGCCTTGGACAGCAAGTTTTAAAATGGCATCATCTTTTGGGTGATATACAGAAATGAATGCAGATCTTGCATATTGTACTCCACAACGTTTATCACCTCCAGCTATTTCACCTGCCCGTAATGCCAACATTAAGCGTGTTGCTAAGGATTTGCCTTTAGTATTATTGAAGGCTTCAAAGGCGTCTTCAATAACTTTTTCACCTACTAAAATATTCCCCAAGACGGCAAAGTCATTTCCTATTTTAGATCCGCTCCAATCACTTATTTGTTGTCCTGAATAAACAAGCGGTGCATTAGTGTCATGCAATAGGACCAATCCATATTGCTGATTTTCAGGATTAAACTCTTCACTGCTCATAGCTTCAAGAATTGCTTTCATAGAAGCATCAGATTCCATTGATGCTACACCTTTCATACGTGCATAATAATTACTTCCGGCCTGAACGACAATAGCTCCTTTTCCTGGTACTATAGAGGCAATCCCAGACACATCAAAAGTACACGAGGCTCCTACAATACCAATTTCTCCTGTTGTTCTATCTACAGCAATAATAGACCAAGTGGCATACGATGGTATGGCAATTAGTACTGTTAATAAAGTAGCACATAGTAGGGGCTTAAATTTTCTTTTTTTATGATGTAACATCCTTTAAAATATTTTGATTAATGAATTAAAATGTAAGTGTTATAGGCTAATCCAATTTTTGAACTTTGCGGATTGCCTGCTTGATACTTCAAAAGTATCTCCTGTTTTGAAGATCAATTGAAGTTTGTTTTTGAAATGCGGATGAATTTTTTCGATGTAATCAATATTTATGATTTGTTTTCTATTTATTCTAAAAAACTGTTGAGACGGCAAAATTTCTTCCAACAAATTCAAAGACTTTTTTATTAAAACGGTAGAGGTTTTGTAATGAATGCGCGCATAATTTTCCATTGACTCCAGTAACCATATATCTCGGACTTGAATTAAATGAAAATTCTCATTGTCCTTAACAAAGACTTTTTGATGGATTGATACTGAAGTATCGTTTTTGTCTTTCTCGGACAGGGTCTTTTTTACTTTTTCAATCGCCTTATTAAAGCGCTCTTGCCGTAGTGGCTTTACTAAATAATCTAGGGCATCCAACTCAAAAGCTTTAACGGCATATTGATCATAGGCTGTTGTAAAAACTACTTCCGGAACTATCGTTAGCTCTTCCAACAATTGAAGCCCTGATTTCTCTGGCATATGAATATCTAAAAACATGACAACTACATGCAAAGAAGCAATTAAAGTTTTAGCTTCTTCTGCATTGCTAGCCTCCCCAACCACTTCAAACTCAGGGAAGCATTCTAAAGCTCTTTTTACTTCTTGTCGCGCTAAGCGTTCATCATCTACAATTATTGTTTTATATTTTTCACTCATTTCGTTTTAGGTATTAAAATAGTGGCGACAACCTTGTTTTCAGCTTTTTCTTCAATCGCAAAATGCGCTTTCCCATCGAATTGAATATGCAATCTTTCTTTTAAGTTTTTAAGTCCAATGCCATGGGTGTTTTTTTGTATAATCTTTCCTGGATTCTCTACATCGATTTGAATACAATCATTTTTAATAGAAATAGAAATAGTTATACAACCCCCATCAATGTGCTTATCAACGCCATGTTTTATTGCGTTTTCCGCTAATAATTGAATACTAAATTTTGGTATTCTTTCTGTTTCTAGGGAAGAATCGATATCAATAACATACGCCAATCTATTTTCATACCTAATTTTTTCTAGCTCAAAATAATCTCTTACCAACTGTAACTCTTCTTTAATTGGAATAAGTTCGTTGTCTTTTTGGTCAAGAGAAGCGCGCAGTAGGTCGGATAGCAAATCAATAGATCTTCTTGCTGAAGAAGGGTTTTCTATGATTAAAGATTTAATAGAATTCATACAATTGAACAAGAAATGTGGATTAAGTTGTGTTAACAAATTATCTAACTGTGCTTGTTTTGCAACGGTTAGTAATTGCGCATTTACCTTTGATATCTGTAGTTCTCTCTTGTGATAGCTATAAAGATGATAGGAGAGCAACCAAATCGACATAAGGCGCAATCCTGTAATAAATACAGGGTCCCAATACCATAGCATTCTAAAAAAACCAAAATTTTGATTTGCAATGTGGTTCCATAAAAAGTACCATTTTATGTTCATGAAAATCATAAAACTGAATGCAAGCAATAGTACAGCCACGATCAATGTCAAAAGTAATTTAGTAATCCCTAACGATTTCCAATGGTACTTCACCGCCAAAACCCTGTAGATATGGGTTAAGGCAATGCCAATTACTACGTCTAAGATATAGTTGCAAACAGCAAGAAAAATGGAGTAATCATCTCTGTTTAAACTAATATACAACCAATATAAAGATACCAATCCCCATCCTATAATTTGGCACTTCCAATAAAGCGATATTTTGTTTTTTAAACCCATATTTCACACAAACTAATCTAATATAAACGCATATTCAAAACAAATTTCCATAAGCGTAATAAATCGGGGATAAACGTGAATGGAATAATGTTTTTTGGTTTTCAGAACAAACCTTTTTCCAATTACACTATTTCCAAAATCATATGTAGCCCTGATTTTTTCTTCTCTAAAAACTTCTTTTCAAAAGGTAATGGAATACTCTTTTTGCAGAAAGGCAGAAGAGTGGAAGCATAATATGTGAGGAAGGAAATAGTACAAAAAATACCCGTTATTGGGTATTTTTTTTAGAATCATACATCAATAAGTTTGTAGTAACGAACTAATAGTCTTTGAGTTAGTTCCTTAAAAGAATTAGTTAATCTACCTAAAGAATTATATTATGCGAAACGGACTATTACTTTTGAGTATGTGTTTTTTTGTAAACCTAACAGCACAAAAAAATAAAACGAGCATAACGCCTATACAGAAAGCGCAGTATTTGATGCAATTAGATAGTATTGATACTGAAATTGGGAAATTCAATTGTCCCCAATTAAGCGAACTTTTAAATATTAAACAACAACAACTATCAAATGTTTTGAATGACATTCAAATATTCACAAAATTTATTGATGATTTAAATGAAGAGAAAGCGATAAGTAATGAAGCATATGATAAGGCACTAAAAAATATTATTTTATATGAAAACAGATATGAAAGAGTATCCGATATATTATATAGATGCATCGCAAGAGGTGGATCTCAAAATGGAGAATGCCTTAGAGAAGAAAAGGCATATTTAGAAACTCACAAAAAATTACAGGAATATAGAGCTCAAGGCAAGTTGATAAGGCAGGATTTACAGGCTATTCTTGATGATTTAAAAACGTATGTAGACTTACGTGAAAACGCCTCACAAGATAGTAGAAGACTACGCTCCGAAGTTATAAGAATTGAATTGCGAATGCAGAGACTAGGTTGTACCTAAAAAATGAGTTAATGCGCTCTTTCCTTTAACTACATAACTTTTAACCAGAAAAGTCGTATCGTTAAATGCAATATCCATTAAAATTTGATGGTTTTCCAATAATCTATTTTAAAAGTCATTTTCTAAATTTAAATACTCCAAATTATTGACTTCCTACAGTTTACTTCCCCCGTAGAAAAATACCTGTCATTGGGTATTTACTAAAGAGTCTTTTATTAAGATTTTTAAATCAAAACCAAAATCAATCAAAAATGAAGAAATTACAGATTATTTTCCTAATCTTACCTTTTTTAGGGTTTTCTCAAATTGACTTCAAAAAAGAAGCCAAGAATGATTTGGAAATACTAAAAATGCAATTTGAGAAATCATTTGAAGCTTTTACAAAAAGCAAGGACACTCTTGTGATTATGAGCCAGCGTCTTGATTCTAATTTGACGAATTATTATAAAAAAGTTACGTTATTAAAACGAAAGGTCGATTCTCTTTATGAGGCTTCAGTGGTAGTCTGGTCTTTCTACAAGCAAAAAGGAGTTGCTAGAGAAACTTTAAATAAGATTTTCACCATTCCTAGAAACTACCTAACCACTAATTCAAAAAATCAGCAAACAGAATTAAATATTGAACCGGCTGCAAAAAATGAGGTTTATCTTTTTTTTGGGAATAATAAACTAGTACTGAAAGATAAAATCGTAGAGAACTCAGAAATAAATGAGATATTCGGTGCAGTTTTAAACAACGATTCAGAATCGCACCTCGGAGATTTTTGGTTTCCAAAAGACAAACAAGAAATACCGTTAGTAAAAAGACAAAACCTTATTACTGGGAAACGGAAACTTTTTGGAAAGAGACAAACAAAATTAATTTATAAATCTTTGTTATTCAATAAAATTGAAATTGAAATAAATGAAGGTAGCCTAATCGATATCAAAGTATTTCTTAAAGATAAAAAAGGAAACAACTATCTTTTTGAAAACAGATTACCCATTTCTCTATTAAGATATACTTTGAACGCCCATAACTTTTTTCTGAAAAATGAGTCCACACAAACACTTTTTGGTAAAGATGACTATAAAGGGTATCGTCTTCGGTTATCTGATGTGTTGCGGTATTCTTCGAAACCGGGACGGAACTTTATCCCAGACAACCAAAGCTTGTCATTTCCTATTTTGAACGATACCAATAAGAAATCAAATACAAACGCCTCCAATATTTATGAATTACGTCAATCAACAGCCTTAGAAAATGTAATAGATTTAAGGGCGTATACGGATTTTTTAGGCTTATTTGGGGAAACATCAAATGGCATTGCTCAATTCGAGGGACAAGCTGAATTTTTTATAAATCCTTTTAGAATTTTTAAAGACAATCCAATTTATATTTTCAAAAAAATACGCCCCTATGTAGCGTATTCCAGATTGGATGAAGAAAATCAATTTTTAGAAACTGTAATGATTAACAACTCAGATTCCTTATCATTAAAAAATAGACTAGATCATTTACAGAGATCAAGCCTAGACTTAGGGGTTACAACGGATGTAATTAGTTTGAGATTTACCAAAGAAATGCCATTTGAATTTCAATTATTTGGAGCACTGAGATATCAAGTAGCTCGTGTTAGACCAGACTCAATAAACACTTTCAATTATAAAACTTTAGGAATTGGAGGTGGAGTTAATTTAGAATTTAAACGCTTCGACAACTTTGATTTAAGGCTAGCTTCTGAATTTACTTATTATAATCAAAATTCATTTAATGACATATCTAATTTTGTTGATTCTGGAGAATTTTGGGTTTGGAGAAATGAGGCCGAGCTTTCATATTTTCCTTCCTCAAGTCCAAAAAATGCTATCTTCTTAAGGTTACGTGTTTTCAGTGATGCAGATTCTGAAATTGATTCTAGTTTTTTTCAATTTCAGTTTGGGTATAAATTCTCGGTTGGAGCTAAAAAAGTAAAAAACAAGATTAATTGACCATAGTTATAATTGAAAACATACTTGTTAGGTGTATTTCATAACCCTAAACTTGTTCTTTACCACAACGTTAGCAAGTGCTTAGAAACTTGTTTGTAGAGAGATTCTAAGCTTTTGCGACAAGCCGGTAACAAAGTTCCTTAACTTTCCTTCTAAAAGGTTTAAATAATGTACTTGCGTTATGTAACTTGAGCTTTGATTAAAAGCGCAAGTTGTTACAATCTTCTTTGATTTTTTTTCTTTCTCAAAACTTTCTACTCAAAAAGGTAATGGAATACTCTTTTTGCTGAAAGGGCAGAGGAGTGGAGGCAAAATGTGTATGGAATGGTATTTCTTTCTAAAAATATACCCTTTAATGGGTATTGAATTAAAACAGACAAACACCGTACTTGTAATAAAATTTAAACATTAGAATAATGAAAAAAATAGAAGCAAGCGTGCAATTCGTCTCGGTGTCTAGAATAGGTAGTATTTACCTAATAGGAGTATTATATGATTTTGAGTCAGACAATCAAGAAGGTTCTCTCGATGTAATAGTGCAGGGTAATAATATTTCATTCTCTATTGAAGAGCCTGAAGGAGAAAAAAACAAACGTAGTGAGATGTATACTGTATCAATTAGTATTGTATCTGAAACGGGTCATATACCAGTATTCAATGTAAACAAAGGAAATGGCACAATAATAACGGTCCCAGTGTTTTCGCCTCAAAAAATGGATTATCTAAAAATTGCTAGTGAACTTAGTCCACTTTCCGATGTAACAAGGGGTACGTTATCGATAGTGCCCAGAACTACAAGTGGGTTGCCTACTGATATTACTGTAGAACTGGATCGTCTTGAAGCTAAGTTAGCGGCAGCTCGTGAATGGGGATGGTCAGGATGGTAATGATGGAAATAGCAAATAATTTGAATGAATTTGTATATGAGGTAGAAAACGAAAAGTTTCTCTTTTTATATAATGATTTATCTGCTGCTCAATGGGTTTATAATATAAAGGCTAATTTATCAGATCAGCGGTTAGTAGATAGTTTTATGGATATTCATGATATTTTTCTTGGAAGGCTTAATAGAAAGGATAAGGGTTTTTTTAGAAAATTACCCATCGCTAAATTAGCAGAAATAGTTAGGGGATGGATATTACTTTATAAAAGAACTTTAGATTTATTAAGGGAAGAATTTCCAAGAACTGCAATGAGTAGAGATTTAGTTATTGGAAGTGTTAACTGGTCTAAAAGGTTAAAATTATCCTCAGTTGGTCTACTTTTTATAGACCATTCATCGAGGTATGCAGAGTTTTGGGCAGAGAGATCAATTAAGACAAAAGAAGGATATAATAGCTTAGAAACTAGACTATCATTCATAGGGAACTGTGCGTATAAAGATTATGCACAAATGGTTCGTAAGGGTGAACTACTTATTTTAGATAGCTTTAGTAATGGTGTCACTTCTTATGATATGATGCTTTTCATTCGGAAAAATGAAATCTCTCGAGATTCATTTTTCTCAGAAATCGAAAAACTTGGCTGGAGATTAGAAGTTGGCAATAAAAAAGCTATTGATAACATTTTTAGGATATATGAACAGCTTGACGAACTTAAGGTGCTATTTATATAGTGTTTAAGCTTTGGTAAAAGCGAAAGTTTGTATCGAACTCCCTAAATTCTTGTAAAATACTTTTCTTAAAAAGATAGTGGAACTCTTTTATACGACCCCTGGATAAACCAATATTATAAAATGTACTATAATGTACCGCGTTATGTAACTTGAGCTTTGATTAAAAGCGAAAGTTGTTACCATCTTCATTGATTTTTTTCTTTCTAAAAACTTTCTTCTTAAAAGGTAATGGAACACTTATTATATGAGCCGACGGTAGGAGGGGAGTGTAATGTGTGTGGAATGGGAATATCTGTTAACAAATATCTTAAATGTTAAGGCGATAACATCTCATTTTTTAAGATATTACCATAATTTTATAAAGGAAATCAAAGAATTTCATGAATCGTATAAAAGAGGTGTTAATAGCGAAGGGAATCAAACAAGTTTGGTTGTCTGAAAAACTAGGAAAAAGTTATAACATGGTGAACTCCTACGTCCAAAACAGAACACAACCACGTTTGGAAGTGTTGTATGAAATAGCGGACATATTAGATATGGATGTAAAAGATTTAGTTGTTTCAAATAAAAAACAAATTCAAAATGGCTAAAATACCTTTCACAGTATCAGCCAGAGCGGCACAACTAATTGGACGAGAAAACGTAGCAAATGCAGAGGGTGCATTAATTGAATTGGTTAAAAATTCGTACGATGCGGATGCAGATGTATCTATTATTTTGATTGATAAAGAATCCGATTCAATTTTTATAATTGATGACGGAGAAGGAATGACTAAAAAAGTCATCAAGAAAAAATGGATGGTAATAGGTACCGATAATAAAAAAGATGATTATGAAACCGCAGGTGGTCGAATAAAAACAGGAGCAAAAGGTATAGGAAGGTTTGCACTAGATAGGTTAGGTGGAATGTGCGAAATGACAACTAAAACCTTAGATAAAAATGGAGTAAAATGGGTAGTGAATTGGAGTGACTTTGAGCAAAAAGGTAAAATAATCGAGCAAGTAAAAGCTGATGTTTTAAAATTAGATTCGCTAGATATGAAAACCGAAATCCAAAGTATTATCGCTCCATTTGAAGAAAAGATAGTGGATGATATAATAAAAGCACGTTTACGGGAAAAAGAGAATGAAAATAAGGATGCAAGTGATTTTGATAAAAGTGGAATTCTAGATGAATTTTACAGTCATTGGAATAATAATCAAGGAACTATATTAAAAATACAAGGGCTTAGAAAAGAAGATGACTGGAGCGATGATTACATAAGCTCACTCTATTCAAATTTAGAAAATTTAATCCCTCCTAAGGAAGAGAAGATTTTTGATATTTTCTTACTTAGTTCAAATGAACCAGAAAGATATGGAAAGATTGAGGCTAAGATAAATGAAGATTTTGACTATAAACTTCACGCTGTTGTTAAAGAAAATAAATCAGTAGTTCTAACTATCCAACGAAATGAATTGGACATTGAAGGACTCAATGATTTAAGTTTCTTTCAAAGTGATTTGGTTACCAACACAGAAACAAAAAAACAATTTTCATTCGAAACATTCAAAAACAGCAACTTTCAAATAAAAAATAAAACAATCTATAACTATTTAGCAGGAACTTCTGAGGACGAAAATTTAAAAGCGGATGTTGATAAAATAGGTCCCTTTGAGTTCACTCTTTATTTTATGAAAAGAGGCTCTGGACCAGCAGAAAAGGGGACTTCGAAATTTCCATATCGAAATTTTATAGCAAGAGATAGGAGGAACTGGCTAGATAAGTTTGGAGGAATAAAAATTTTTAGAGACAACTTTAGAGTAAGACCTTATGGAGAAATTGAGAGTAGTTCTTTTGATTGGTTAGGTCTTGGGCCAAGAGCTCTCGGAAGTCCTACTGTAACAAAAAAAGGTTATAAAGTAAGACCAAATCAAATAGCAGGTGTAATAGATATTTCCAGAATTGGAAACATCAATTTTCAGGATAAATCAAGTAGAGAAGGGTTACAGGAAAATAGGGTGTTTCAGTTGTTCAAACAGCTTATCGAAGCTATAATAGTTGAATTTGAAACTGACCGAAACAAGGTCATGATAGCTTTAAAAGAAATCTACGATAAAAATGATAAAAAGGGGAAAGCCAAGAGTGATGCCGATGATATAAAAAAAGATAAAACTAAGGATGAAAATAAAGGTTTTTCGAATGATGAGGGAAACAAACTTTTGGAGGTTATTGATATTTACAAAGAAGAAATTGAAGATTTAAAAGATGAACAAAAACTTTTAAGAGTGTTAGCCAGTACTGGGCTTATTATAACTTCTTTTACTCATGAGTTTGCTCATTTGAAACGTAAGATAGGTTCTAGAATTATTAATTTAAGAAACGTTCTGAATGGTTTGATTGATGACAATCAACTTAAATCATTGGAAGATTTTGAAAATCCGTTTGTAATGTTGGACGATATTCAGAATCAGGATGAACGTTTAAGGCACTGGCTAGATTTTTCAATTGCCGCAGTTAAGAAAGAGAAAAGAACAAGAAGAAAAATTAATCTTGTGGCATATCTGGAAAGGTTTGAGAGGATGTGGTCTAACCTTTTGAGTGATAGGAATATTAAATTGAAAATTGACAAAGGTCAAATGTTGGAGTATTATTTTAGAGGTCATGAAATAGACTTAGATAGTATTTTCAACAATTTAATCGCTAATTCTATCGATGCATTTAAGAGAAAAGATGCTTCAGATATTAGAGAAATTGAGATGAGTTTTGATTTGAGGCAAGGTGTAACCGTTGTGTATCGAGATTCAGGACCAGGATTATCCAAAGATATTTTAACTCCTCACACAATTTTTGAGCCTTTTTTTACTACCAAAAGAAATAGAAAAGGTGAAGTAATAGGTACTGGATTAGGAATGTGGATTGTAAAATCTATTATGGATGAATACGACGGAACTTTTGAGTTTCTTCAGATTAGAGGAGGCTATGAAATTAAACTAATCTTACCTCTAAAAAAATAATTATGAGTAAATATAAAGTAGCTTACATTGACGAGGAAGAATCTGATATTAGAGAATTCCAGCTATACGCTAAGGACGATTTTGAGGTAATTCCGATAAAACCTGTTCCAGAACTCTATGATTTATTAAAAGAGATTGAGGATAGTTCCGTAGATGCCGTTATAGTTGATTTTGACCTTACTGACAAAGACCCCACCATTCACTACAAGGGAAATGATGTTGTTGAAGCAATAAGAAGTGTGCGCAGCAATTATCCTGTTTTCATATTAACCTCATTTGATGGAGATGCTATCGAGGGGAGTGAAGATGTAAATATTATTTATATCAAAGATTTAATGAGTGAAAAAGAATTTGAAGAAAAAGTCAAATTTAAAGAGAGAGTTATTAAGCAGATAGCTCATTATAAAAAGAACATCGCTGATAAAGAAAAACGATTATTGCAGCTAAAAACTCTTCGAGATAAAAAAGAATTAACGCCTGAACAGGAACGCGAACTTATTGAACTGGACAGTTTTATCGAGAAGTCCCTAAATAAAATTAATAGCATACCGAAGGAAATAAAAAGTGAAACTTATGACGCTAAGCTTTCAGGATTGTTAGAGAAAACTGACGAAATTCTTAAAAAACTTCAGTAAATGGATGTCAAATTACCTCTTAGGGACGTTAACCCAAAACGCACATATCAAGGAGAAGAATTGAATCCTTATTCGGAGTATCGAAAAATACTGGAAGTTGATTTCAATAATAGATGCGGTTATACCCATACACCTGATTCAACTTTTATCAACAAAAGTAATTTTCATATAGACCATTTTGCTCCAAAGTCCAAAAAGCGATTTCCTCATTTGGTCAACAAGTATAGTAATTTGGTATATGCTTGTTCATATGTAAATATTGCAAAAGGTGATGATTGGATTTCTGATGATGAGAACGTTCCCATTGTCGATGGTAAGGGATATATAGACCCCTGTTCTGATGACTATGCAAATCATTTTTATAGAGACATTAATGGGAATATATTTCCAGAAGAAAATTCGGATGTAGCAAATTATATGTATAAAAGACTAAAACTATATTTGAGCCGATATGGCACATTATGGAAATTAGATCAAATAAAGCAGAGAATTGATAAAATGACCGTAATTATAGATGGATTGGAAGAATCAGATGATATGGAGCATCTGGCTGACATAAAACTTTTATTTGCAGATTTATCTAGAGAATATTTTAGATATGTAAAACTATTAACGAATCAGGTAAATAAATGATTAATAAAAAAAATACCGGTTCATATTATACTCCGAAAATTCTATCAGACTTTCTGACCAAACATATTATTCAAAATTATTTGAATGAGTCAGACATTTCAATTTTAGAACCAAGCTGCGGAGATGGTGAATTTGTATCTTCTTTTTTTAATTACTTGAATTTAGAAAAAGTACATAACGTTTCTATTGACTTATTTGATATTAATAAAAATGAGTTGGATAAGGCAGAAGCTTTAATTCCGATATCCAGCACAATAAATAAGTGTGCATATCATCAGGATTATTTGAAATATTTTTTAGAAAATGATAATGAGTATTCACTAATCTTGGGAAATCCGCCATATGTAAAAAGAAAAAATCTCAAAAAGGTACAATTAGAGAGTTGTGATAAAGTTCATGAAATATTTGGCGATTCAAATAAGTTAATAACTACGAGTGGGAAAATTAATAATATTTGGATTGCATTTGTAGAAGCAGCTATTATGAGTTTATCTCAAAATGGTATACTCTGTTTTGTTATTCCATCAGAAGTCATGCAGGTCAAATATGCAAAAGAAATGAGAGCCTTAATTATTAATGAGTTTGATAGAGTTGAAGTTTTTGCTTTTAACGAATTAATCTTTGAAGGAATCCAACAAGATGTTATAGTATTACTTGGTATTAAAGGAATTGATAATATTGATGAACATGGTTTCTCATTTTATCAAGTTGATGAGCTGGAAGATTTAAAAGAACCGAGATTTACCGAAAAACATAGTAATATACATAGAACTACCTTAGACAAATGGACAAACTATATTTTAGCTGACGATGACCTGAATTTTATTGACGGTTATAGAAATATTTACAATTCTATTAAGAGTTATACTTCGAAAGCGCAGGTCGGTATTGTTTCAGCTGCGAATGATTATTTTTTATTGAATGATGAAAAATTGAAAGAAAACGGGCTCAATAGACTGTCAGGCATAGTTAAACCTATATTACCTAAAGGTGATGTGGTACCGAATGTAATATGCTTCAATGATAATGATTTTTCGCAATTGAAAACTTCAAATAAATCAGTAAATTTTTTACACTTTCCAGATAAGATAAAAAGCAAATTTGGTAAAATTGCTAATGCTTATTTCTCGAAAGGAGAAGAAAAAAAAGAAGACAATAAAGGTGAACTTCACTTAAGATATAAAATGTTAAAACGAGAGAATTGGTATCATGTCCCCTCGGTTTGGAGCTCTCAAGGGTTATTCATAAAAAGAAGTCATCTCTACCCAAAGATGTTTGTGAACCAGGCAAATGTTCTTGCTACGGATTCATTCTATCGAGTAGATTGTAAAGAAGATTATTGTATAAATAGACTTGTTTTTTCATTTTATAATTCTTTAACATTTGTCTTAGCGGAATTGGAAGGTAGGTTCTATGGAGGAGGTGTATTAGAGTTAATCCCAACTGAATTTAAAAGTCTACGAATACCTTATAACGAGAACATTTCTAATGAACAATTAAAGGTTTTAGATGAAATGTTTCGAAATAATACTGAAATAAAAGATATTTTGGAGTTTACAAATCCTTTATTGATTCCTGATTTAGACACTCAAAGACTTGAAACGATTCGTGCCAAATTAGTCAATCGAAGAATTAAGAACAGATTTGAAGAGGTTACGGAGATAGAACCAATTGAAAACGAAGCTAAAATGAACATTCTAGTTAGTGAACCGGCCTAAGAGAATTTTAGCTAAACAATAGGCGAGGGGAGCGCCCATATTTTAGGGGGCTGGTTACTGTTTTTCTTGACAATTGAAAAGATGCTTTTACCTTATGGCAGTCTTAAGAGTTACAATGGATCCTAAAATATAGCGCTTGAGCCGTACATTGTTTCTGAAATTATCTACGTGACAAAAGAAATTTGTCAGTGACTGATTGCTTTTGGTGGCGGGTGGGGCATTGGCATTTTTTTGTTTCTCAGCCGCATCATCTCGCCCAAAGTATACTTTGCCGTATCAAGAAAAAAAGAAAAGATACTTCAGTAAACATCGTGCTAGTGAATGCCAACGCTACAACTGGCCCAAAATTTCAGAGATACTTAATCTCTAAAATTTATGTCCTATTTTACATAATGTTAGAAGCACTTAAAGAAAAGACTCAATCAAGACGGGAGGTTAGCAAGGGCTAAGAAATTATCTCGCAGAGAAATTTTAAGCTGTTGCGGTAGTTGGCAGGAAGTCTCTGAAAAATTTATTGACGATAGTTAAAGGCAAAGCGAAAATTTCAAAAGAAGCTAAAATGTTTTGCTTTTTTTGGCGCTGGCCAAGCGTTGGCAAATTGTGTTTATAAATAAACGCTTTATGGCGTTTATTTATAAAAAAACAATCGAGCGATTGGCTGTGCGGCAATTTTACATAACGACTAATTATGAGTACCGACGGAATGTTTCTCGCTGGGATTTCTACGAATTTGAAATTTTCTAAAAAGTTTTTTCTGTGTAGAAATGTTGAAGCTACGTAAATTAAACAGGTTGATGACCCTGTTGGTAATTCGAATAAAAGCTATAAATGCGGGGGATATTTTACATAACGGCAAATTATAGTACACATGTGCAGACGATAAGTTTCTTGAGAATCTCGTATTTGAAAATTTCTGGATGATTATACAGAATATCAAAATTATGACAAATGTTTAATTTAATTACAAAAGCCCAAAGACAAATGTTTCAACACCCACGTTCTAAATATTCTAATAACAACGGATTATTCTGGGATATTTTACATAGTATGAAATTATAGCTATCATTTGATTAAACCAATTGAGTATAATGCCAGCCGCATCATCTTTCTTGATTTTAGCTTCAGTCACTGGCTAAACCTAAAATACAAAATGTACTATAATGTTCTGCGTTATGTAACTTTGCTTAGGGAAAAAGCTTTCCCAAAGACAAATCTTCCTTATTTTTTTTCTTCTCAAATGTTTCTTTAAAAATGTAATGGAATACGCTTTGCCCGAAGCGACGATAGGAGTGAAGTGGGAATGTGTATGAAATGGGAATATTAGCACAAAGTTTCTTGTCATTACTGAAATCCACAAGGAAACAGTTTATACCCAAGCTATATTTACACCAATAATTTAACAAATGTTAATAACTATTTTATAACTAATGATTTACAAATAATTTTCAAGTGTATGTAAAGTGTATATTTGTGTATGTTTTATAATTTATCTGATAAAGAATTAGAGGCTCTAAAGATTATTAGAAATTCATTTATTCATCAAGGAAGAATACCAAGTGTACGAGAATTAATGATTGGATTGGGATATAAATCCCCTCGTTCATCAGCTGTTTTATTGAAAAATCTTGAAGAAAAGGAAATTTTAAGAAAAAAATCTGATGGGAGTTATCAGATTGTTGATTTTGAAATACCCGAAGATTTTGGCTCTAGAGCACAAACTGTAAAAATACCTTTAATAGGAAGTGTGGCTTGTGGAATGCCAATTTTTGCAGATGAAAATATTGAAGCAGAAGTTTCCATTTCTGTAGAAATGATTAAAAGTGGATATAAATACTTTTTATTAAAAGCAGAAGGAGATTCAATGAACGAAGCTGGTATCAATAATGGAGATTTATTGCTAATCAGACAGCAACCAGATGCTAATAATGGAGATAGAGTATTGGCTCTAATTGATGATGAGGCAACAGTTAAAGAATATAATAAAAATGGTGGTATGGTTATTTTGAAACCAAAATCCACTAATAAAATACATCAACCGATAATATTAACAAGCAATTTCAGAATTCAAGGAGTTGTCGAGGAAGTAATATCACTTTAATAGAAGATAATATGCCCAAAAATTACAAAACACTAGCGCAAAGCGTTAGAGCAAGATTAAATCCAGAAGGATTATTATTTGAAAAAGCTTTTACTGATGAATTATCAACTATTTCATATAGTGATATATTAGTATACATCAGAACAGCAATGAAAGGTGTTCCTCCTGAATATACACAACGTAGTATGGATGCTGGAGAAAAGGTGAAAGGGCATTTAAAAAAGGAATTAACAGATGTTACTTATAAATACCAAGGCTCTGTTATGACTAATACTCATATAAAAGGATCTAGTGATATTGATTTACTTGCTATTTGTGATAAATTTTATCATTGGGATTGGCTTGAAGTTGGTCAGATTTTAAATAATCCAGCAAGAAAACAAAATTACTATTCAAGTCAAGTTGAAAAACTTGAAAGGGAAACCAAAATGAGTAAATACCAAGGAGATTCTATTCAAGACTTGCGTAATAATAGACTTATATCTGAAAGAGTTTTGTCTAATACATACCAAATTTGTGATATTTTAAAACCTAAAGCTATTAAAATTAAAAATTTGAATTTAAATAGAGAAGTAGATACAGTTATTGCTAACTGGTATGATAGTGTTTCTTCAATTATTTCTGACAAAGGAGATAATCGAGGAATACAAGTTTATAATAAAGATACCAATTCCAGAGGAGAAGTTGGTTTTCCATTTTTAAGTATTTCGAGAATAAACACGAGAAGTTCGTCCACAAATGGTAGGCTAAAAAGAATGATTAGATTCTTAAAGAATATAAAAGAGGATTCAGATAATAACATTAAGTTAAATAGTTTCGAAATAAATGCTATTTGCTACGATATTGAACCAAGTACTTATATTAATTTAAATTTTTATGAATTAGTATTCATTATCTATAAACAATTAAAAAGTATAGTAAATAGTGAATTACACGCAAATAGGATAGTTTCTGTTGATGGAACTGAACCCATTTTTAGAGGTAAACCTGAAAAAGTTGATAATTTAAGATTAATATTATCTGAAGTTGAAAGTATCTATTATGATTTGATTATAAACAAAAAGGCTATATGAAAAGAAAAGTAATAAGTTTTTTGGTTAAAAATTCTACACTTATAAAGTATTTAAGCATTGTCTTTAATGTTGTTGCGTCTATAGCATTAATTATGTGGCTTCTTAATAAAGATATTACAATTCGTAAATGGTCATTGGATAAAGAAGCTTTGTTTGTTATTTTAACATCTGTTGCAGTTTTATTAAATCAATTCCATAAATGGTTGCTAGCAGAAGCAGAATACTCTCCAGCATATGCTTTAGCTTTAGGATATGTAAATAATTTCATAGAGCCTGTTATTGCTCAATTAATTGAAGATGGTATAAAAACACCTCTTGTTTATATATACAGACCCAAAACAATTTCTGAATTGTATAAAACCAATATAGATAAAACTAAAGCTACAATAAAAAATATGCAATTTGATTTAACTGAACTTCAATTAAATTTAAAACACGGTAGAGCAAGAGATATTTTGACAATTCAAAAATCAAAAACTAAAAAAGTATTCTTTGATTTTCCAAATACTTTGCTTTCACTTTCTGCATATATAGATTACAAAACTAGTTCTGGAGCAAACCAGTTTAATGACAAAGAAAAAGTGAAATTAACAGAAGAATTGTTTGAAAAATTTTATTCGAAGGTTAACGATTTAGCAAAAGAGAAAAATTTAGATGAATACATTAAATACTGTGACAAAAAACTAAATTTTACTTTTTAACAAAAAAAAAAGAATAATTAGCATATAGACAAATACGCTTATTAACAATAAAATATTAATTAAAAATAAAAATTATGGCACTTAAACCAGGACCAAAAAGAATTGCAAAATCGACTGGAAAACCAGACAGACGCGCGAGAGATAACAAAGATACACCAGGAAACACACCTTCTCTGAAACCACCTAAACGCAAAAAAAAGTAAAATAATGAGAATTAAATATTCTTATGACTAAATTTAAATGGCTTAATAAATAATGAATAAATTGGACTTCCTAAAATTTGAATTAGCAACTTTTAGCCTAAAGTTATCTTCAAAACCGAATGGGAGGGAAGGAGTTGATTTTTTAATTGGATATAACCAATTATATCTACAATCCATAGATTTAGATACTACGCAGCGTAGTATTAAAATTTCAAAGCAAGATTTAGGAGAATTAAAAGAGAACTTATTTGTTGCTTTAGTATTAATAATAGATAAAGAACCGAAGGTTACTTATTTAATCCCATCAAAAGATTTATCGCAATCTAATAGCAACATATTTATAGAGAATGAAGTAAGTCTAATGCCTAGTTTATCCAATTGGGAGATTAAAGTATCTAGTAACACAATTCCAGAATTAGTTAAGTATTCGCTAGAAAATATAACTGATAAACTAAAATTTTAGTTTTAAATATTATGTAAAATAGAAGTAGTGCGTTTTTACCCAGATGATGCGTTGGCAAAACGGCCTCAGAAAACTTTGGTCAAAACAATAGGTGAATGAGCGTACATATTTTAGAGTTCTAGCAATGTATATTCTAAACAGTAATAAGGTTTAAAGCTAGTTCAAATCAATCTTAATCTGTTCCAATGTTTTCTAAAATATAGCGATTGAGCCGTGATTGTTTCCAAAGTTTTGTGCAGCCTTGATTTTTTTGTTTCTTTTTTTATCAAGAAAAAAAGATAATATATAAACGCTTAGGAGTTCAAATTCTAAATGTTCTTAAATAGTAGAAATCAAAAAAAGTTGAATAATTGCAGAATTAGAGCAAGTGTATAGAAATTTATTTTTCTTAAATTTTATACTCTTGCGGAAACCTTTACGAGAATACCGTAGAAAAAAATATTGCAGGATTATTATTATCGAATATGCGAATTTTAAATGAATCTAAAAGGTTAGCTTTTTTATGGCGGTGGCTATGCGGTTGGAAATTGTGTTTTAAAAAATTAATGCGATAGCATAATTATTTTAATAAAGCAATCGAGCGCATAGGCAGCGGCAATTTTACATAGCGATTAATTATAGTACAAACAGCAGAATGTTTCTTATTTAGTACTAAACCAAAAAGCCAAATGTTTAATGACCCAAGTTTTATAGTTTATTGTGTGTACAGGACTTTCTGGGATATTTTACATAATATTACATTATAGCTATCAAATGGATAAACCTCTATAAATACAAAACAATACATTTGTACTATAATTTATATTATGTAAAATAGAATATTTCAATATCCCTATTCCATTCCCAATACTATTCCCTGGGCTTTAATCTCTAGTGCCTCCTCTACATACTTATATGCTTTATGGTTTACTTTATTTGACCATAAACGCCTTCGTTCCTTTTTAGTTAACTCACGTATTTCTTCCTCTTTTTTAAGTTCGGCAATAGTACGCTCATATTTTTCTTTAAACCCCTTAATTTTAGAAATGGATTTACCGTAGACATCTAGAGCTTCTTTTTTGGTAATAATTTTTTTACTGAGATCCAGATCTATTGCCAATGCTGTATAAACGTATAGAGCCTTAGGTTCCTTAAAATCTTCTTCATTTTCCAAAAAAGTATCATTTAAGGTCTTATAAATATCTTCTGGTGGTTTTGATTTTCCCTGGTAATGAACTAAAGCTTCTTTAACCGCAATCTGGTGTTTATATTTTACTTGTAACGAATCTGAATATCTATTGAACTCTTTAATAGCAAAGGACTTATCTTTCTCCTCAGCAAAATATGATCTATACTTAAGCATTCGTATTCCAGACTGATACTCTGAAAAAGACAACTCACAGTCGCTACACCACTTTCGCCAGTACTCATAGGCTTTATCATATTCTTTTGCCTTATAGGAAGACTTATATTGTTCTCTAATTGAATTACAAAACGTCACAGTGTTTTGGGCATGTAAGACAAATATGTTTAGACCAATTACTAAAGAAAAAAGATAAAATTTAGACACCATTTTTATTTAAGAAAGCTCTTAAATACTAGTCTCAAAAGATATGCCACATTGTCGAAAATTACTCCCTACTCCTTCAAAAACTGAATCTGTAACCAATCATCCCGCCCTTCCTTATCTTCATTGTCGAGATACGAAATATCAATATCTAAAACATGTTTCCCTGAAGCAAGTCCCTCAGTATCGATATAGGCCAAATACCCGTCTTCTCGTGTTATAGGATGTCGGTGTAGACGCCAACTAAGATCGTATAGGAGGCTATCCGGGGCTCCTTTAAGCTTTACTTTAAAGAGATCGTTCAAACTTTGTTCAAAAGCAACTGTATTTTTGGCATTAAATGTTTCCCAATCTGCCGCAGTTTTAAGACTATCCGGTGCCTTTTGCAGGAAACCATTTTGGGTATAGGCATGTTTTAAATAGTAATCAAAATTCACCCAAGAAACCAAAAACAAGCGTATATAGCGCTCTTTAATGATATCACTTTGGATGCAACCTCTAAACACCAAGGATCCCTCTTTTAAACTGGTTTCATATCGCAAAGCATTTACACTGGGCGCTCTAGGTACATCATACGCCTCACGCTCGTCAAATAAGTCAATATTAAAAGTGCCATAAGGATAGTAATCTCCAATTTGGTTTACAGAAATCAGAAAAGCTACCCCCAAATACACCAACGAAAATCCATACAACAACCATCGGTTAACATTGGTACGAAGCACTAAAAACTCCCGATTGTACATAAACGAAAGGGTAATAATGTTTAAGAAGGTAGAAACCCCATTACGAACACGACGCCAGAGCCCTCCCTCCTTAGTTTTGAGGAACAGCACCCGATCTAATAAGCCCAATTGTACAATCAATAAAAATCCAGCGATCACATAAATGGATCGCGGGTTACTAGCAATATCATTAAAACCAAACTGATATAAAACCCAGATAATAACAGATACCGAAAGCATTAAACTACTGGTAAACAAACCTAATAATACGGCAAAAGAATACGACAAATTACACCAACGTTCTAGCACTACCACACGTTGTACAATATTGGGTTGCTGCCCTAGTTGCTCTCTATAATAATCGCTTTGTCGAAGTTTACTAAAATTGATGCCTTTTCGGAAGGAGAAGTTAATCCCTAAATAGGCCAACCATACGCCTCGTAAGATTAGATTCGCGCCAAAACCAATAAGCAAAATCTTACTGAAAAAATAGACAAAGAACAGTACCACAATCTGGTTTGACGAAGTGAATATTAACGGATACACTTCAAAAAAGAAGGATCGAAACGTATCGGTGATATTGTAGAGCGTAAAAATAACACTCCCGGCGATCAACATTTCTATTTGCCAACTTTGGTCACGATAGCCCATGACCCAATCGGGCATTTTTAAATCTGGTTTTTCCAAGGATGTTCTGTTCGGTTACAATTTAAAAATACAATAATTTTAAAAATTGGTGAATATGCTATTCCTATAGTCGATCTAACATCAGTTGCATCAGTGCATTGGCGCCTGCCCTCCCTTTTCGTTGTATGAATGCTCGTGGCGTATTATCCCCAATTTCAAATACCAAAGCTTCGGCACCGTAATGTACAAAGAAATGATTCCGGGATACAGCAGTAGGTTCCAATTTATCGTTGGGTTTAATATTGGGATCATACCCATCAAGTGCTACTTTAAGTGCTGCCAACCAATCCGGTACCAATCCAGGCATATTCCCTTTTAGCTTTGGATCCACCGTATAGTAGATATCATCCCAGGTAGAATGAAAATCTATCCCAAAGTAAAACTTTCCTTGGGTTTGTTTTACACGTTCTTCCATAAACTGTTGTACAGCCTTAGTTTCGGGCTGATTAAAATTGGCCCAATCCCGATTTAAATCAGTTCCACCAGTATTATGTCGCCAATGCCCATTGTCCACACCATCAGGGTTCATTAAGGGAACTACATAGGTGGTGAACTTTTTCCGAAAACGCCTCGCCAGTTTACTATCACCTGTTATGGTTTCTACAAACGCTTTCATGGCTAAATATCCGGTTACTTCTGGAGGGTGTTGCCGGGAAATGACCATCAACATATTTTTAGAGCGCTCATCCCCTATGGTTAGCACTTTCATAGGTCTCCCTTCCCTACTCTTTCCAATGGGACGCTGCTGTACATATTTTTTTGATGATTGCTTTTTCATCCAATTAAATACATGCGTAGAACTTTGCAATTCCTGTCCTGCAATCCAAAGTATATCGGGGCCTACCGTAAGATTAAGGCGTACTTTTTTGGCTAAAGAACCTGAACCAAAGGCCTCCTCTCCTTTTTCGTATTCCGTATAAGCTACCGTATCCAGCGGCGACCACTGTAAACCATCTGTGCTCAGTTTAGGGTAGTATCGGTGTTTTGCTCCCTCTTGATAGGTTAAGGTTACGAAAATGGATCTGGATTCAGGACTCCATACCTTAAAGGCATACCAAGGACTTGGATTTATAGGTGTGTTTTCTGAGGTTATAAGTGCTGTAAAATGTCCTATAGAATCTTGTACAATACCATTGAGACGGGCACCTTCAAAATCATTAGAAAAAACTACTTTTTCGGAATCAAACTTGTATAAGCCTTTCCATTGTTTTTGAATGGGTTTAGCTGTGGTTGGTACAATTGTTATGGGTGCTTGCCCTTTAAACTTTTCCGTTTGTGCGCTGGTACAAATAACATGCAATAAAACGAATACATAAAGCAATGATTTCATAGAAAAACAGATTTCAATAATTAAAACTTAAATCCTAAAAATAAAATTTTAAGCATGTTGTTGTGATTTTAGGAGTTTCTTTTTATAAAAATGCCCCATAATAGCCTGGAAAACAAAAATCAATACAAATAAAGAGCGAGCTATTATTGGAAAGTAAAAGGCAAGTAAACCTGCTAGAAACCAACATGAAAGGGAACTTAAAGCTCTCATTTTAAGCCATTTTCCAATTAAAGAAGTTAGTCCCGTAGCTTGTTTTTCTTTTTTAATTATATAACGCACCATTAAATAATTGAATAGGCCAATTGCAGTTAAATTAAAACAATAAAAAACAAAAGGTCCGGTAAGGTTAACTCCTTTTACATAGAAGGCGGTTGAGAATGGCATAAGCACAATAAACAGTAATAAAAATATATTGAGCCACAATAATTTGGAATCTACATCAGACACGTATTTGGTAATACGCATATGTTCGATCCAATACAAGGCAGTCACTAAAAAACTCACCACAAAGCCGATAAAACTCGGAATTCTATTGGCTAGTAATTCTAAGGTTCCCAAGTCGTTTAGCGCATTAAACGTAGGGATACTAATTTCAAGAACTAATAAGGTCATTGCGATGGAAAAAATAGCATCGCTAAAACCAATAATTCGTTTTTTATCAAATACAGCGGTCTCCATAAGGGTTTGTGTTTACTTCAAATATAAATGGTTTCTCGCTAAAGTTAATTTTTCTTAAAGATTCTTCTTATTTTAGAAACATAGAAGATATACAGTTATGAAAAATTTAATTAGAGCAATTATTGCGGGTTATGGTGCCAAAAAAATTGGAGGCGGACGATGTGGTTGTATCGGAACCGTTATTGTTTTTATTATTCTGTATTGGCTACTGGGTTATGTGTTTAATGTTTTATAACCATAGAAAAGAAATTACAGCACGGATTCTTTGCTAAATTTTCACTCAAAACTGGATTGCTGCCGACAGTATTTTAATGAATTATTACCGCAACTGCCCTCTTATTCTACATCCGTTTAATACTAGCGTTTTCTTTGAAATAAGATAACGCAATCCCCTGCCAACTGCGAACTAAAATGTAGTACTTTTGCAGGATGTTTAAACAGCCACGTTCGCAGGTAGAATTTATATTATTAATGGCTTCCTTAATGTCTATCGTGGCCCTGGCTATTGATGCGCTATTGCCAGCTTTAGATATTATTGGGGTTGCCATTGGTACCACAAATCCTGTTGACAACCAGCTGTTAATTACAATGATATTTTTAGGATTGGGAATAGGTCCTTTGGTGTTTGGTCCTATTTCGGATAGTATTGGAAGAAAACCTGTAGTTTATATTGGTTTTACCCTCTTTATTGGAGCCAGTTTTATCTGCATTTATGCGCAAAGTCTCGAGGTGATGATTTTAGGGCGTATTTTGCAAGGAGCGGCATTATCTGCACCCAGAACCATTAGTATTGCCATGATTAGAGATACCTATAGTGGGGATTATATGGCTCGTATCATGTCGTTTATTACCGTTGTTTTCTTATTAGTACCCATTGTAGCACCCGCCATGGGGAAATTTATCTTGGATCAATACAACTGGTATGCTATTTTTTACGTACAAATCGTTTTTAGCGTAATAGTATCTATTTGGTTTTGGAAACGACAGTCGGAGACCTTGGCAATTAACCATCGAATTCCCTTCACGAGAAGGATTTTTAAAGATGGATTTTTAGAATTAATACGTTATAAAGATACCATTGGATACACCATTATTTCAGGATTTATTGTGGGTTCTTTTTTGGTATATTTAAGTAGTTCGCAACAAATTTTCACGGAACAATACCAGCTTAAAGAGGAGTTTCCCTATATTTTTGCTGCCTTAGCCATTGCTATAGGAACTGCAACTTTTTTAAACGGCACCCTTGTGCTTCGATTTGGGATGCAAAAAATGGTCACCACGGCCTTGCTTGGGTTTTTTGGGGTTTCTTTGCTGTACATTTTGTTGTTTCATAATGGTTTGAATCCTAGTTTGTGGGTGTTGATGTTGTTCTTTGGACTGCAATTTTTTGCGATCGGATTTCTTTTTGGAAACTTACGTTCCCTAGCCATGCAACCAATTGGTCATATTGCGGGAATTGGAGCGGCTATAACAGGTTTTGTCTCTACGCTTATGGCAGTACCTATAAGTACCTTTATCGGCCGTTTTGTGACCGACAGCGCACTACCCCTTTTTATTGGTTTTTTAATTTGTAGTACGCTGTCTTTAGGAATTCTTTGGTATATCATCAAGTTTGTCCAAAACGAACCCCCTAAAATGGTCAACAACTAATACTTTTATTTTACTTCTCTGTAAAAACTTTTATTGACGATAAACCAACGTCCATTGAATTTTTGAAGCGTCATAAAGTCGTGAAAGATTTTCTCTTCGTCCTCAATATGCAATCGGGCAATTGCAGTGTGCCCTTTAATATCGATGCTCATAATACGGTTTTTCCGATCTAGTGGAGCTCCCGATTTCATTTTAGAAAAGAATTCACGGGCATTCACTTGTTTGAAAGTTCCTTTTTCTTGATCCGCTATGGTCATAATAGCATCTTTATGAAAAGCCTTTTTTAGTGTTTCAAAGTCCCGATTCATCGCTCCTATCATATAATAGTTTAGTGCGGTGGTGATCGCTTCTTTATCTGTTTCGATGCCAGAATTTGGAAATAGGAAGATGGTTGTAATTAATACAAGTACAGTTTTCATAATGTTGTCGTTTAGTGATTAATTAAGATTGATTGATCCTTCAAGGTACAACAATCATGAAAAAAAGGGTTTTAAAGAAACCTTAAAATTGTGAGGTATGCGGTAGATTTAACAATTACTGGCACCTGCGATGTATTCGGCCACGCCACGTTCCAAGATCTTAAGGTCCTGCAGTTGTTGTTGTATACGGTTGCCTAGTTGTGCACGCCCCATGCGCAAACTACTCATGATTTCAGTATTTTTCATTTTAAGTTCTGCCAATCGAAGCTGTAATTCTTCCATTTGCTCAAACAATCCATAGGTTTTAGGCTCACATATGTACGAATTTAATTTACTGCGTAGTTGCTCTAATTCTCGATCGGTACGTTCTAAACGAAGCAAGAAATTGTTTTGATCTTCGGCGGTAAGGATGTTTGTATCTGCTAAATCTTTCTTCATTTGGGTTACTTAAAAATTATTTAAGACAAACTGTTTTACTTTTTGAGGGCTTCCTCTTAAAGTTAGGCATAAATTTTAAACAAAATGACATTTTAACATTTTGTTCTTGTAATTTTTAAGTATATTTCTTGTTAAATTAAAGCTGTGGCAACAGCAATATTTAGCCTCCTTAAACAACACAACCGCATGAATATAAATTTTGAATACAATGGTGTAAAAGCTAGTAATAGACTAGAGATTTTAGCCGCTAAACAACTGAGTAAATTAGTAGATAAATACGATTTTATTGTGCGCTCAGATGTTTTCTTTAAAACGGAGAATACTTCGTCTCCGGAAACTGGAATGATTTGTGGAATTCGATTAAGTGCTCCAGGACCCCGAATGTTTGCCCAATCTAGCCACGGTAATTTTGAAGCATCCATAATGGAAACTATCGATGAGCTTCAGCGTCAACTCAAAAGGCGTAAAGAGAAGATGCGAGCTGGTCGCTAAACGTAAGCTTAATTGTGATTTTCCTACTAAACTAGCATGAGACAATTCATAATAGTATGTATCGTTATTGCTTTTGGGATGCAATTATCGGTTGCTCAAAAGTCAGAATTGACTGCTGCCAGTATTACATTTACGTTTCCTAAAAATGTAAAAGGGAGTATTGCTGGCTTTGAATCTACCTCTCAAATTGACCTTACCGATTTAACGAATTCTACTTTTGTGGGCACTGTAGATGTAGCAACTTTGGACACAAACAATTCTATTCGGAATTGGCACTTGAAACGGAAATACTTTAAAAAAGATGATTATCCGAAAATAAGCTTTACCAGCACTGCTATTGTGGATACCGGAGATACCCTTGAAGTCACCGGTAATTTAACGATAAAGGCAACTACCAAGCCTGTTACCATTAGTTTTAAGAAAACCGGAAATACGTTAACCGGAACTACATCACTATATGCTACGGACTATGATATAAATATCAAAAAGAAGCGGGAAGATAATAAAGTAGCTATTACCTTTGTTTTTACCTTAGGACGCTAGTTTTTTTTCAATTATACCCAGGGCATCCTTAACTGTGGCCATCTCGTCCATATCTTCATTTTCCAATTGAATATCAAAAGCATCTTCAACATCTAATACAATATCCACCAAATTGGCAGAATTGATATTGAGTTCGTTGATGAAGTGACTCTCTTCTGTGACAGCCTCAATAGAAACATCCTCGGGAAGGTAGATTTTAATGATCTCTTTAAGCTTTTGATATTGTATTTCTTTACTCATCGTTTTTTATTTATGACCTAATATTTTTTAAAAATAACACATGCATTTACATCTCCAAAACCAAAACTGGCTTTCGCAATAATTTCTGGAGCGAAATCTTGGGTTTGCGTTGGAATTTTGGAAGGGTCAACATGCTTACTGATTTCTGGATTCAGGTCTTCGGTATTGATATTTCCAAATATTTGTCCACTATTAAACTGCAATACGGTACCTACACATTCAATACTTCCGGCTGCCGCCAAACAATGCCCTAGCATTCCTTTAAATGAATTCATATATGGGAAGTCTTTTCCAGAACGTTCTAGCGCAATACTCCAATTGGCCACTTCTGTAGCATCTTTAGCCGTAGCCGTTACATGACCATTGATAGCTGTTATGGCTTTCTTTGGGGTGTTGGTGCTCTCCAATGCTGAAACAATGCAGCGTTGTACTGCTTCGTTATTTGGAGCTGTCATGCTTCCTGTACCGCGTTGTCCCCCACTATTTGCAACACCTCCTAAAACTTCTGCATAAATTTTAGCGCCACGTTGTATAGCACTTTCCAAGGATTCTAAAACTAGTGCCCCTGCCCCACTTCCTGGAACAAAACCCGCAGCAGATGCACTAAAGGGTCGGCTCGCCATTTCTGGTTTTTCATTATACTTTCGGGGTAAGATTCGCATGGCATCAAAACCGCCCCAGACATACGGACCACTATCACTACAACTACCGGTTAAAACCCGTTCAGATTTCCCTGCCGCAATACGATCATAGGCCATTAAAATACCTTCGGTACCTGTAGTACATGCCGAGGAATTGGTGGTAACCTGATTTCCACACCCTAACATACCGCCAAGATAGGCACTAATGCCACTAGCCATGGTTTGTACAACGGAGGTACTCCCGAGTCGTCTTGTATTTCCGGCGTCTACCAAATGGATAGATTCCCGAAACTTATCCACTCCTAAAATTCCTGTGCCAAAAATAATTCCGCTATCCCAATCTGGGCTTTCCGTTTCTTTTATAGGTAAACCAGCATCCGCCCAGGCATCTTTACCTGCAATTACACCATAAACAAGGCCACTGGCATTCAATCCTCGTAATTGTAGAGGTGTAAAGTAATTGGCAATATGGCTTTCTGTTAGTTCCGGTTGTCCAGCGATCTGACATCCAAATTTCAGTTCTTTAAGTTGCTCATGAAAAGTAATACCGCTTCGCCCTTCCTGCAGTGCCGCTTTAAAGTCCGCTAGATTGGTAGCATTAGGGGCGCAAACTCCCATTCCTGTAATCACAACACGTCTACCCATTCTTTCCTAATTTTAGCATCCCAGCAATCGTTCCTTTACACACCAATGCATTTGCGCTGTTGTACATTTTTACTTCGCATTTCAGTTTGTGAAACCTGAAATATTTTTTTTGCGATACTACGACCACTTTTTCTCCAGGGAATACAGGAATATAAAATTCCATAGCATTGCTGCTCATTCCCAATTGTAATTCTTCAAAACTCGTAATGCTTTCATTTTTAGTCAATAAATGCAAACCCAGGCAAACCAAACCTATTTGAGCACAGCATTCGGTGAGTATTACTCCCGGTGTTACCGGATTTTCCTTAAAATGACCCTTATAGAAATCAGATGCTGCATCAAAAGTATAAAAGCCCTTTACACCTTCATCATCAATGTGCGTTAAGCCATCCACAAACAAAAACGGAGGCGCATAGGGTAAATTTGTTATAATAGCATCAGGTTTCATTCAAACAATATCGTATTATCTAGTTTAATAGTTTCCCCATTGGTTAACTCCAAAGTCATTTCTTTTTCATCTTTAAATAAAGCTCTTTGAAATTGATCCAAATCGCAGAAATTCCTAAAAACTTCTCCATTGATAGTTTTAATTTCTGTACCCTGACGCAGACCCTTTTCCCAAGCTTCACTCCCCACTAGAATTCTCAAAACAATCATTTTGCCTTTATCGAAGAATATTGCTGCATCATAGCCCGTGCGATATTCATTAATTTCTTGGACAGCACTATATAATTCATCATTCTTTAGGCTCATAAATAAGGTGTTCGATTTCCAAAGGGAATTGCCTAATTTACTGCCTTTGGTGCTATAGCTGAGAACCGGAGAAAGCTTTACCGCATTGGAGGTAACATTCGGAAAGTCGATTGTATTTGTTTCCACTTTTGTCAGCGTACCATTAACATCAAAAAAAGCGCTATAATAGCTTTTAGAGGGATAGTTTAAGCTATCTGAAAGTGAAACTCTTCTGTTGTTTAGATCCGACACTGTAGCCCCTGTATCCAATAAAAACTTAATGCGACTCGAGTTGATCGTTAAAAAAACGCTGGGACGCTTGTTCGAAAAATCAAAGGCTAAAGGATACATTTGTTTCACATTTTCTGGATAGAACGTTGCCGGATACATCACCAAGTATTTTTCTTTATAATTAATGGTCCAATTAAATAAAGCAATAATATCAACTCCTAAAATCCCATCAATACCATGACATGAAAAAATATTACTATCCATACCCCCAAGAATTCTATGGTTGGAAATTTTCCGTGGACCAAATTCGACTTCACCACTTTTATAGTACCGCATTTTACTTTTGGCAGCGCTTGACGAGGTTATGGTAATCGTTTTTCTAGTGGCTTTTAATTGCTGTTTTACCCAAGAAAAACCTACCGAATGGGTAGCTCCGGTATCAAAAGCAAAATATTTCTCTACTCCATTAAAGGAAATAGGCACAACAATAAGCCCTAACTGATTGGTAAAAGGAATGGTATCACCTACAACTTTCTGAGATCGTACAGTGATAGTTATTATCAGAAAAAATAGCCAAAATAGATTTTTCATGAATGCAATTTAACCATTACGAAAGACTTTCTCCTCCATCTGCTTTAACTATGGTGCCTGTAATCCAACAGGCTTCATCTTGGCATAACAAATAAACAACATTAGCAACATCCTCCGGAGTAGTTAAACGTCCGTTAGGATTTCTTTTTATGGCATTTTCTTTTAAAAATTTACTGCCGGGAATACGATTCATAGATGGGGTATCGGTCACACCTGCCTGAATGCAATTCACTTTTATACCAATCGGTGCAAATTCTAAAGCCATATTACGCGCAATAGCTTCTAAAGCTGCTTTTGCCGCCGATACAGCTCCATACTGTGGCCATGCTTTGGTATTTCCTTCGCTTGTAAAAGCAATAACTCTAGCGTCTGCACTAAAAAGTTTTGCTTTGATTAACGCTTGTGTCCAATCATAGAAGCTAATGGCCATAGCGTCAAGGGTTAAGTGAAAATCAGTATTCTCCAATAGTTTTCCATTTGGATCGTACATGGGTTTTAAATTTCCTTTTGCAATACTATGCACCAAAACCTTTATTTTTCCGCTTAAATTTAATTCCGTTATCAGGTCAGATAATACGGCTTCCCTTTTTGCTATATTGGTCACATCAATATTGTAATTCTTAAAAAGAACATTAATTAAAGTAATTTCTTTAAAATGACGTTCAATATTCTCAAAATCAGATCTTCTATCTCGATGCAGTACTATAATATTATAACCGTGATTAGCTAATTTTTTAGCAGTAGCCAAACCCAATCCACTACTACCGCCTAGGATCAGGGCCCATGGGTTTTCTTGCGTCTTTGAAATTGATTCTGAAGTTTTGCTCATAGTATGTTTACCATTCTAATAAAATACGTTGTGCCGAAAAACCTGGTCCAAAGCTTAGTAATAAACCTTGCTCGCCCGGTTTTGGGTTTTTATCCATAAATCGTTCCAACACATACAATACGGTTGCACTACTCATATTGCCATACAATCGGAGTGTTTCTCGGGTATCGTCAATATTTTTACCATATTTCCCGAATAATTCTTCTACTGTTTGTACAATTTTACGACCTCCTGGGTGAAAAATTAAGTGATTTACTTTGCTGATATCGGAATTAAGACCTTCTAGAAAAGGATGAACAATGTTAGGAAAGTGTTTGGTAATTTCTTCCGGTACCGCCGGGTCTAGGATCATTTTCAATCCTCCATCCGTAAGATCAAACCCCATTAAATGCGTAGAATCTGTAAAATGATACATTTCTTCCCCTAAAATTCGAGGCCCGGTACTATCTTTTTCCGAGGAAAGCAGTACACAGGCTGCACCATCACCAAAGATAGCTGCGCTAACCATATTAGCCATAGAATAATCATCGAGCTGAAAAGTAGCAGTAGGGCTTTCTACAGCTACTACGGCTGCTCTTTTTCCAGGATTAGATTTTAGGAAGTTACTGGCATATATTAAACCAGAAATTCCAGCAGCACAGCCCATTTCAGTTACGGGGAGGCGCACAATATCTTTCCGCATTTGGAGATCATTTACAAGATAGGCATCCAATGATGGAATCATTATTCCCGTGCAACTTACGGTGATGATATAATCTAGCGAGTCAGCTGACCAACCCGCTTTGTGTAAGGCTGTCTCTAAAGCCGTTTTACCCAGTTTTTTAACCTCCCTTACATAAATTCTATTTTTAGCTTCAAAAGAGGTTGCGGTAAAAACTTCTTCAATATCCATAATGCCATAACGGCTATCTACGGCAGCACCTTCAAAAATTTTCACCACTTTTCTCCGAAAACGCTCTTCTTTATTGCCTAACCAGAGCTCTACAAAAGGAATGATGGCTTTAGTTTCTCTTTTATAAGGCGGCAATGCTTTTGATACTCCACTTATGCTAACTTTATTCATACACTTGGCTTAGTCGATTTGGTTGTATCACCCATACATAACGAAAAGCCCATTTCCACGAAATAAAATGTTCAGCTTTTGGCAAATGTTTGGCAAAAGCCTCTAATTCAGATCTTGTGAACCCACTTTGAATGGAAACTAATCCATCATTTTTAGAGATTTTTGTTTTTATAAAAATACTGCGAAATATTTTAAATAGCATGCAGGCAATCTGGTTTCTTTGAAGGTCGTTAATGACCACTCCAATGGCTGCAAGCCGCCTAAATTGCTTTAGGAATACAGGGATTTCAGTAGCGGAAAAATGATGCATGGTAAGGGTGCTTACTAAAATATCGCATTTAAATTCTTTTGGGTCCAACACTAAAATATCTTGAATCTGGTAGGATATTTCGGGATAATTAACGGATGCTTCTTTTGCTATTTCGATGGCCTTTTCGTTTAAATCAATACCGATACCACCTATGGGAATATTTTTTCTTCTACATAGCCGCACCAGCTCGCGAAGCATACTTCCATCTCCGCATCCCATATCTACAATGATATACTTAGTCTTTGGATGCTTTTTTATAAGATGGGTTACAGCTTGAAGGGTAATTTTATTACCTCCGAGCAGTTTATTGCAATTATTTATATCAAAAAATGCTTCTTGCAGTGCTGCTTTACTGATGTTTGGATCGTCCATCAGTTCAATTTCTGTACTACGATATGGTAAATCTCCTAACATACAATGGGTTTTCCATGGGTTTTCTTAATTAGCTGTTGCAAAAGCCAAGGCGATTTAGTAATAAGTCCCATAGCCGCATTAGAAACCTTTTCATTCAAAAGAAAGTTTTGCAACCTTCGCCCCATTCGCAAGCGGTATTGAAAAGCACTAGTCCATTCTTGCTGATAATTGCGTTCTAAATCTTTTCTGGAGTAGGTGTCTTGTGTAAAGAATCGATGAATGCATTCTGATGCTATTTTGGCGCTATGGATTGCCATTGCCATTCCATTACCACATAGCGGATGAATAAGTCCAGCGGTATCACCACACATTAATACATGATCTTCCACAGCACTCTTAGCGTGAAATGATATTTGGGCAATACTCAACGGTTTTTCGAAAACAGGCTCTGCTTTTGCCAAGAAGTCGGATAAATACGGATTTTTAGCAACCACTTTTGCGTTAAAATCACTAATGTTTTTCTCTTTTTGAAAACTATCGTAAGAAACGAGGTAACAGAAATTTACCACACCAGTTTCTGTTTTGGACAAGCCGCCATATCCCCCTCTAAAATTGTGCAAAGCTACAAGGTTATCTGGAAAATTTGCTATTTTATAATGTGCCTTTACGCCTAACCAAGAGGATTTTTGCTGTATAAAATTACGTTGCAACTGTTTGTCTAATAGGGATCGTTTTCCATAGGCACCAATAACTACTTTGGCATTATAAACTTGCTCCTTAACCGTCGAAATCAAGAAGCCATCATCAATATACCGAACGGTATTTACGCTATCGAAAAGTATCGCAATACCAGCTGTAATTGCTTTTTGATATAATAGATTATCAAAATGAAAGCGGCTAATTCCAACACCACCCAAAGGCAAATCTACCTCCAGAACCTTTCCGCTAACGGCACTAAGCTGTAATCGGTTTATAGCAACGGCATCCGAAGCAGTTAAGGTTACTCCTAAGGAGTCTAAATAAGGTACTATTTCGTTGGAAACATATTCTCCACAAACTTTATGATGCGGGTACAGTTGTTTTTCCACTGCCAAAACCTGATACCCTATCTTGTTTAAGTGAAGTGCCGCGGTAAGTCCAGCAAGTCCGCCTCCTATGATAACAACATCGTATAATTTCACAGTTTTGATATTGGTTGTTGTATATAGAAAGTAATAGTTAGGGGCATATGCGGTATGAGTTATACTAGTATTCGAGCAATTCTAGAAGCTCTTTTTCAAAACGCTCTTTGGGTAGATAATTGTTTTCTAAAGTTTTAGCAAATGGAATAGGCGTTTCTAAACTTGCAACTCTTTTTACCGGCGCATCCAAAAACTCGAAGCAATTTTCCATTACCATTGCCGATATATCGCTTGCAATACCACCAAAAATGCTATCTTCTTGTAAAATAATAAGTTTCCCAGTGCTTTTTACGGCTTCAAAAATTGCATCCGTATCTAAAGGCTGCAAACTTCTCAAATCAATTAAAGTTGCATCAATTTGCGAATACTTTTCTAAGGTTTCTAATGCCCAATGCACCCCAGCTCCATAGGTGACGATCGTAATTGCAGCACCGGTTTTAAGTATTTTAGCTTTTCCAATAGGTAGCGTATAATAATCTACAGGAACCTCTTGATAAATACTGCGATAAAGTGCTTTATGTTCAAAAAACAAAACAGGATTGGGATCATTTATAGCAGCAGCTAAAAGGCCCTTGGCATCATAGGGAAAAGCAGGATATAGTACTTTTAATCCTGGGGTTTTGGTAAACCATGCTTCGTTGGTTTGTGAATGAAAAGGCCCTGCTCCTACTCCAGCCCCACAAGGCATCCGAATTACAACATCCGCATTTTCATTCCAACGGTAATGGGATTTGGCTAGATAATTAACTATAGGATTGAAGCCACTACTTACAAAATCCGCAAATTGCATTTCAACTACAGCTTTCATTCCATTTATGGAAAGCCCCATAGCTGCAGATACTACTGCCGATTCACATATGGGCGTATTCCGGACTCTTTCTTTTCCAAAAAGTTCCGTAAACCCTTCGGTAATTTTAAACACCCCTCCATAATCTGCAATATCCTGGCCCATGATAACCAAATTTGGATGTCGTTCCATGGCCATTCTTAAGCTTTCAGAAATGGCATCAATTAGCCGTATTCTTTTTTGTACGTTTCCTGGATTAATTATTTCATTATCAAATATTTGAAATACATCATTTAATTCATTAATTAATGTACTTTCAATTGTTTTTTCTGCAAAGGCAATTTGAAGATTGCTATTAGTTTCTTCTTGAATACTAGTTGTAATGGATTGTATCATCTCCGAAGAAAGAATGCCTTCCTCCAATAAAAATGCTTCGTAATTAGCAATGGGGTCCTTTGTTGCCCACGTTTCCATAAGTTCTTTAGGAACGTATTTAGTACCGCTAGCTTCCTCATGTCCTCGCATTCGAAACGTTAGAAACTCTAAAAGTACAGGCCTTGGGTTTTTTCGCATGCTTTCGCACAATTTTGCCACCTTGTTGTATACTTCTAGAATATTATTTCCATCAATTTGATGGGCTTCCATTCCATAGCCAATACCTTTATCACTAATATGTTTACATCGAAATTGCTCTGAAGTAGGTGTAGACAAACCATAACCATTGTTTTCAACACAGAAAAGTACGGGCAAATCCCAAACAGCAGCAATATTTAAAGCTTCATGAAAATCTCCTTCGCTAGTGGCTCCTTCCCCAGTGAACACTGCAGTAACCTGTTTTCTATCTTGTAAAATATCTGCTAGGGCGATTCCATCTGCAACCCCCAATTGAGGCCCCAAATGCGATATCATACCTACAATCTTATATTCTTGCGTCCCAAAATGAAAACTTCGATCTCTTCCTTTGGTGAAACCACCCGCTTTTCCCTGCCACTGTGAAAATAAACGATGTAGTGGGATTTCTCTTGTGGTAAATACCCCTAAATTGCGATGCATCGGTAATATGTATTCCGAAGTTTTTAGTGCAGCCGTTACTCCTACAGCTATGGCTTCCTGACCAATGCCACTAAACCACTTTGATATCTTTCCCTGCCGCAAAAGAATAAGCATTTTTTCTTCAATCAATCGCGGTTTAAGCATACTGCGGTATAAGGCAATAAGCGTATCTGGATCATGGTTTTTCTTCTTGTATTTCATCAACTTTTAAGCCTAAAAAATGTATTACAAGATATAAATGTAGCGAAAACTAAGATGGATAATTACTTTTTAGGGGTGAGTTTTAAAACTTTGTCGCCGTATGCAATAATGAAATCAATTTGTGCCTTTATGATAATTTAGAGCTAATTAATTTTAAAAATTCGTTACGGGTTTCAATTTTCTCAAATTGACCCCGAAATCCTGAGGTTGTAGTAACAGAGTTTTGTTTTTGCACCCCTCGCATCATCATACACATATGCGATGCTTCAATAACCACAGCAACTCCTTTTGGTTTTAACGTGTCATTAATGCATTCTAAAATATCATGAGTGAGTCGTTCTTGAACCTGCAATCTTCTGGCAAAAACATCAACAACTCTCGGTATTTTGCTTAGACCAACAATATGTCCATTTGGAATATATGCAATATGTGCCTTCCCAAAAAAAGGAAGCATATGATGTTCACAAAGGGAATAAAGTTCAATATCTTTAATAATAACCATGTCATCATAATCTTCCTTAAACATGGCTCCTTTAAGTATTTTAATAGCGTCTTGTTTGTAACCTTGGGTAAGAAAAAGCATTGCTTTGGCCGCTCGCTCTGGAGTTTTAACCAGACCTTCTCGTGCCACGTCTTCTCCTATCTCATCAATAATATTTGAATAACGCTCACGAACTTCGTTAGTTATTTCAATATTATATTCTTCTAAATTTTTATATGGTGCCATTAATTTCTATTTAAGCAGTTTTTAATTTGTTACTATAAAACTTTTTGAGTTTTGCAATTTTTGGATCGATAATGTACTGACAGTACGACTGTGTTTTGTTTTCGTTATAATAATTTTGATGGTCTTCTTCTGCATTATAAAAAACTGAAGCTTCTGAGATTGCAGTGACCACGGGAGAAGGAAATATTGCTTCTTTCTTTAAAAAATCCATGAAATTTTCTGCCAACTCTTTTTGCTTTTCAGTGGTATAAAATATTTCACTTCGGTATTGGGTGCCAATATCATTACCCTGACGATTTAAAGTTGTAGGATCATGCGTTGCAAAGAAAACCTCTAAAAGTTCTTCATATGTTATTATAGTTGGATCGAATGTTATTTTAATAGCCTCAGCATGCCCAGTACGTCCTGTACAAATTTCACGATAGGCGGGGTTTTTAATGGTGCCTCCAATGTAACCTGAAACCACGGTTTCAACACCTGATAATCTTTGAAAAACAGCTTCTGTACACCAAAAGCATCCACCTGCAAAAATTGCAGTTTCTTTTTCTGCATTCATAGTATTCTTTTTATTTTTGTTAAAATTACCCATTTCTAATCAGATCTTCTTGTACTCAGGATGGTTTAGTGCGTAAATTTGGGAAAAAATAACAAAATAAATAGAGAACTATCTCCTCAAGATTTATTTTTGTCCTCACTTTACTTATGTTTACACATCAGAAGCAATCAGACAATAGATGATAAAAGCTCAGAATATTCAAAAGTTTTATGGAAAATTGCAAGTTCTTAAAGGAGTAAGTTTACATATAAAAAAAGGAGAGGTTGTATCTATTGTGGGTGCTTCGGGTGCTGGAAAAACCACTTTACTTCAAATCTTAGGAACTTTAGATCATATGTCTAAACCCAAAGAAGGGTTATTGCAAATTAATGATATTGATGTTCGTGATCTTTCTGACAAGGGCTTGGCCAAATTTAGAAATGAACATATTGGCTTTATTTTTCAATTCCATCAGTTATTGCCGGAATTTACCGCCTTAGAGAATGTATGTATCCCTGCTTTTATTAAAAAAACATCGCGAAAGCAAGCAGAAACAAAAGCTAAAGAGTTGTTGGATTTTTTGGGGCTTTCCGATCGACATCATCACAAACCTAGTGAACTATCTGGGGGAGAACAACAACGTGTAGCGGTTGCAAGGGCACTGATTAATAATCCATCTATAATTTTTGCCGATGAGCCTAGTGGAAACTTAGACTCAGAAAGTGCAGACAATCTGCATCAGCTATTCTTTAAATTAAGAGACGAATTTGGACAAACCTTTGTTATCGTTACGCATAATGAGGAATTGGCAAATATGGCGGATCGAAAACTAATTATGGTGGATGGTATTATTTCAAATTAATTATGTTAAAACAAGTTTTTAATTACCTTAAAAATCCAAAATATATCCCTTTTGAGACGGATAACTCGCAATTTAGAATCAATAGTTTTTTTAAATTGTTAGTCTTAGCTGTTGCTTTTAGCTTTAGCTTGGGGCTTTTAAATGGACTTATCACGGAAGGCCTTGGATTGGATTTGGGGGAACATGCTATCGAAGCCTTGTTCGAAAACAATTCTATACTCTTGGTATTTTTATTAGGGGTAGTATTGGCTCCTTTAATAGAAGAGTTATTGTTTCGAGCTCCCTTGGCTTTGTTTAAGAATGTAGCCAATTTTAAATTGCCTTTTTACCTCTCGGTTTTACTGTTTGGCGCCGTACACATTACCAATTTTGAGTTTACACCAAATGTATTATTGCTATCTCCTTTATTGGTAGCGCCGCAATTGGTAGCCGGTGTTTTTTTAGGTTTTACTCGAGTAAAACTTGGTTTAGGCTGGGCTATATTGCTACATGCGCTGCATAATTTGGTTTTAATTGGTCCCTTTCTGCTCTTTGAATATTTAAATATTCCTTTGGAATGACTACATCGGAACTGAAGGAGTTTTTAGACGCCAAAGTACTTCAATATAATAGGCCAACTTTTCTGGAAACAGATCCAATCTCAATTCCGCACCGATTCCAAGCGAAAGCCGATATTGAGATTAGTGCATTCTTAACTGCTACAATCGCCTGGGGGAACCGAAAAAGCATTATTTCTAATGCCAATCGAATGATGGAGCTTTTAGATAATGCGCCCCATGATTTTGTGATAAATCATGAGGAAAAGGATTTGGACAACCTGAAAGGGTTTGTACACCGAACTTTTAATGGGGAAGATTTCATCTTTTTTATCAAAGGCCTAGCACATATTTACAAAAAACATAATGGATTAGAAGAAACTATTGCTGAGTATTCTGATGGAAATTTTTTGCAATTTTCAATTTCCCAATTCAAAAAATGTTTTTTTGAAATTCAACACCCCCTTCGTACAACAAAACATATTTCAGACCCATTAAAGGGATCTGCCGCCAAGCGGATTAATATGTTTTTACGTTGGATGGTACGTGATAATAGTACCGGAGTAGATTTTGGCATATGGAAAAAGATAGCTCCGAGTCAGTTATCATGCCCTTTGGATGTACATTCGGGAAATGTAGCTCGAAAATTGAAATTATTAAAACGTAAACAAAATGATGCTAAAGCATTAGCTGAACTGGATGCCAATCTTCGAAAATTAGATCCCAATGATCCTGTTAAATATGACTTTGCCTTGTTTGGCTTAGGGGTTTTTGAACGATTCTAAATAGTACCGACACCATAGACTTTTAGCTTAACTGCAGGGCTATTTTTTTGCCTCTTTCAGCAATAGATTGGTAGATTGCTTCTACAATTACCATATCCCGGAGTCCCATAGCTCCTGGTACTTTATTGGGCTCATCAAATAAGATATGTTTCGAAAAATCATCCATTTGCAATGCTTGCTGACGCTTGTGTGGAAATTTTATCTCCTCTCCTTTAGAAGTTCGTCCACTTAAAGGACCGTAATTGTTGGCCGGGTTTAATTCAAACCAACCTTTGGTTCCAGAAGCGTATAATCTGTTTACATTGGTATTGTGCGAAGTCATAATATTACCTATTGTACCTCCGGGAAACTCAAACTGAGCTGTAATCGTTTCGTCGGTATCTTTAAAGTACTCTGGTCGTGTGCTAAACTCTTGAGCAGCAACAGAAATCGGGTTTTTTCCAGAACTGTAAATAACGCTTTGTATGGCATAAACTCCCATATTCATTAAAGCACCACCTCCCGATAGGGCCTTGTTTAAACGCCATTGCTGCGGATGTGTATTTGAAAAATAAGCAGCTTCCGCAGATACATACTGTATATCCCCAAAGGTTTTCTCCTTTACAAAACGTTTAACCTCTTGTGTATAGGGTTCGGAATGCAACCGATATCCCACACTTAGTTTTACTTTAGCTGCTTCACATGCATCAATAATTGCTTGACATTCGGCAACATTAATGGCCATTGGTTTTTCGCAAATTACATGCTTTCCTGCTTTTGCAGCACGTATACAAAAATCAGCATGCATCGCATTTGGTAATACCACATAAACAATATCAATATCTGGATTATCAACGATAGTATCAAAATTCTCGTAGTTATAAATATGCGTTTGAGGCAGTTCGTATTTCGTAGCCCAGCGTTCTGCTTTTTCAAGAGTTCCTGTTACGATACCTGCTAAATAGCAGTGCGTTGTTTCCTGAAGCGATGGGGCTAGCTCGTACGTGCTATAGGTGCCTAAGCCGACCAAAGCAACGCCTAATTTTTTATTGTTTTCTTGCTTCGAAGCCATCCCACAGGCAATTGGCATTCCGCTAAATAAAGCAGTGGCACCAATCCCTTGTGCAATAGTATTACTGAATTTTCTTCGTGAAATATGTTTCATAAGCGCTTTTAAATGGGTTAACGAATATGAATTAAAGATAAGAAACCTTAACGGAGCTCCTGCTATAGAATTCTTAAAATTATAGTTTAATCAATGCCTCAAATTCGTTACTTTTAGGCAAGACTAATTCTCATTCTTATGAAATCAACGTATCAACTAGTGCAATTCCTATTTTTTATCGCCTTGCTTCCATTACAAGGGCAAATGAAGGAAAAATCAATGATGGAAGGAAAAATGTCATCCCCTTATGCCCGACAACTTCCTATAGATACTATGGTAAAAACGCAGCATTCAGCAACTATTAATGGCACTGCTATCGCGTATACCGCACAAACAGGTACCCAACCTGTTTGGGACGAACAAGGAGAGCCTATTGCATCCCTGCACTACACCTACTATACTAGAAATAACGTTAAAGATAGAACAGCGAGACCACTATTAATTTCATTCAATGGAGGGCCAGGATCGGGATCGGTATGGATGCACTTAGCCTATACAGGACCACGTATTTTAAAAATTGATACCGAAGGCTTTCCGGTGCAGCCTTATGGGGTAAGTCAAAATCCCTATTCTATTTTGGATGTTGCCGATATTGTATATGTAAACCCGGCAAATACTGGATATTCACGTACCATACCCGCTCATGGAAAAGAGGTAGATCGAAGCAAGTTTTTTGGAATTAATGCGGATATAAAATATTTGGCAGAATGGTTAAACACCTTTGTAACCCGAAATAATCGCTGGCGATCTCCAAAATATATCATCGGAGAAAGTTATGGAGGTACACGTGTTGCTGGTTTAGCCCTGGAATTACAAAATGCACAATGGATGTATTTAAATGGGGTAATCATGGTTTCACCGGCAGATTATAAAGTTTTACGAACAGGAGGACCTGTCTCCTCTGCTTTAAATTTGCCTTATTTTACCGCTGCTGCCTGGTACCAAAAGGCGTTGGATCCTGCATTACAGCAAAAGGATCTTCTGGAAATTCTTCCGGAATCCGAGGCTTATACCGTAAGTACCTTACTTCCTGCGTTAGCAAAAGGAGGATTTATTTCGGATCAAGAACGACAAGCGGTAGCTAAAAAAATGGCATACTACTCCGGTTTAACCGAAAAAGAAATTTTGGACCACAATTTGAGCGTTCCTACCTCCTATTTTTGGAAAGCACTGTTGCGAAATAAGGGCGGGTTTACCGTTGGTCGTTTAGACAGCCGATATTTAGGTATCGACCGCCAACTTGCAGGAGTACGTCCAGATTACAATTCAGAATTGACCTCATGGTTGCACAGTTTTACTCCAGCGATCAATTATTATTTGCAGGAAGAATTAAAATTTAAAACAGATTTAAAATATAATATGTTCGGACCGGTTCGACCTTGGGATAATAGTAACGACAACACTCGTGATAATTTAAGGCAAGCAATGGCTCAAAATCCTTATTTAAATGTGATGTATCAATCTGGATATTTTGATGGTGCTACTACCTACTTTAATGCGAAGTATAGCATGTGGCAAATTGACCCCAGTGGGAGACTTAAAGATCGGTTTAGTTTTAAAGGATATCGCAGTGGTCACATGATGTACCTACGCAAGGAAGACTTGCAGAACGCAAACAATGATATTCGAGACTTTATTAAACGAACAATGGCAAATGGAAAATCTGCTAAATATTAAATTATTATACAAACCTATAAATCTAATTTATGAAAACAATACTAATTTTTGCCGCACTGGTTTGGGGAATCACTTCCTACGGACAAAAGATTCCAGAAAAATCATGGCAAATTAAAACAGCACTATTGGCAGTTCCTGAAGAATACCGAGAAGGTGCTAAAGTTTATGGTTACGACGAGACTGGTGAATTTACTACCCTGCAAGAAGGAAACAATGCTTATATCTGTATTGCCGATGATCCTCAAAAAGAAGGGTTTTCTACTGCGGCTTATCATGCAGATTTAGATGTTTTTATGGCACGAGGAAGAGCACTTAAAGCTGAAGGAAAAGCATTTAAGGAAATCTTCGATATCCGAGAAAAAGAAGTTAAGTCTGGAGAATTGAAAATGCCAGATAAAGCTACTCTATGTGTTTTTACTGGAACAGTGAATCCGGAAACTATGGAAATTGAAAACAGCTATGTCCGTTATGTTTTCTATATGCCTTTTGCTACTGGAGCTTCTACGGGTTTATCTACCAGTCCGATGCCAGCAGGGCACGCTTGGTTAATGGATGCGGGTACGCATCGTGCGCATATCATGATAACACCACCAAAGAAGGAATAAGTTGTTTTAAAATGTTAAAATAATAACATATTTACATTATTTTTATCATTTTATTAAATATATGTAACAAAATACACAGAATAACTACTAATAGTTTAAAACAATAAAGTTTTAATTAAAAAACGTGTAGTTATGGGAATGTTAGCTGCCAATGTATCATTAAAAAACAATAGAAAGTTACTAAAAAAAAGAACCTTCAGAACCAAAGAGGATTACTTAAAAACAACATCTAAAACAACCGTCGTATTCAAAAAAGCGACGCCTGAGCAAATGGATGCGGTCAAAGCCACAATACGTGATAACCGTAGAACAGAGTTTTTGGTTTCCATTATCGCTGCGGTTGCTACGATAGGCGTGCCATTGCTTATTTATTGGTTATTGCCCTAAGTTTTATACTTTAGAAGACCAATAAGACATCTTATGCAAACCAACACAAACCCGAAAGCAATGCTAAAGGTCATTTCTACCATACATATCGCTATGCTTTTCGGAATGCTTGCTTTTTTAATATTCGTTTACCTACAGGAAGAAGGAGTTTCTACACAAATTTCACCAACCGACATTTTTGTTTATTTGGTTCCCGTTGTTGCATTAGGCGGGTATTTTCTGGCCAATTATCTATTTCGTAAATTGATAATGAAAGCCAAAAGCGAATTAGATTTACCCAAAAAATTAGGTGTCTTTCAAAGGGCATCTATTGTAAAGTATGCCTGTGTAGAGGTGCCTATTTTACTCGCTATTTTTGCTTTTATGGAAGAAAGGCATATGCTTTATTTGAGTATTGCCGTCGTTCTAATGCTCTATTTCTATGCACAACGACCACACAAAACAAAAGTATTTAAGCTGTTAGAATTGCGAAAAAAGGAAATAGATCAGTTACAGTAATTAAAAAAACCAGTAGAGGTATCGTACCTAAACTGGTTTTTTTTGGTTGACTAATATAATGGTTTAGTCTTTGTTTGTATTAATTTCTACAACTCCATTTTTACTTGCTTTACCGTATTTTTTTTCTGCTTTCTTGCCTTTTAGAACATTAATACTATCTATATCATCGGGATTTAGCTTTTTTACTTTTTTATAGGACCATTTTTTTCCGTCTACAATAAAGAGTGGCTGCGTACCATCTTTATTATTACTGCTTATGTGTATCGTATCACCAATATCAATATCATCTTCCTCATTATTTTCCTCAATGACAATACCTTTTTCCTTTAACTCTTTTTTCGTTGCTTTTTTACCATCTACTATAATTTCATTCTTCCCATCACTTTCAATAATTTCAATGGTTTTGATTTTATCTAAAGCACCATCATCTTTTTCTTTGATTTTTATTTTACTGTTCTTCTTTTTCTTTTTAATTTTTTGGTCAAGCTCCGTTCTATAAACTCTTACGGTATTAGAAGTTTCTTCATTGTCATCCATTTTAATAAATAACCCTCCTTTTTTACTCTCCCCAAAGCGAATAAGTCCTATGGGTTCATCTGAGCTTCCAGAATAACTCCCGTTAACAAAGCTATTTTCAGTTTCGAGTTTTATGTCTATTGCATAAATTTCTCCCTTATCGTTTCGTTTGATATTGTTATACGATAGTTCATAGCCATGTGATGTAAGCATATCTTTTTTTAATTGATTAAGATCTGTATCAGACATCCCTTTGGTAATGGTACCTAAGCCTTCGTATATATAAGTGGCTGTAAAGCGAATTTTATCATCTCCATCTTCTTCTACTGTGGTAACTACCTCCTCTACCACTTCTTGAGCAACGACCTTGGTATTAAAGTTGATGAGAAATAATATCAGAAGTGGGAGAATTGTACTATACTTCCATAATTTAAGCTTACTCGATTGATTTTGATGTAACATGACGATTCGTTTTTTGATTAATGAATTAAAAAATTGATTTGTAATTGATAAATTAGGTGCTCCTGCAGAAACTTTAAGCAGGGCATATTGATATTCTCTGAAGGATTTTAGTTTGGAAACCGTGGTTTTGTCCGCTAAATATTCAAGATTCTGAACCAGTGTTTTTCTATACAACCATACTACGGGATTGCACCACTGAAATACGGTAAATATGTGCATCACCAAAACATCTATAGAATGCCATTGTTGAGCATGTACTTTTTCGTGCTTTAAAATAAATTTCAGTTCCTTTTCCTCACAGCACTCGGGATTGTAAACAATATAATTGAAGAAAGAGAAAGGTGCTGTTACTTTGGAATTTATTACGTGGTAGAAACCATTCTTTTTTTCAACATTACTTTCCCGCACGGTACGTATAAGCGAGAAAAACTGAATCCCAAGTCTAAAAGCAAAAAATAACACGCCAATACTATAAATAGCAAACAAAACTTCCTCCCAACTCCAGTTTGAAGTATCGGTGTTAACAACTATAGAACTGCTACTAGCTGTTGTTTGCACCATAGGTTCCACAAATATAATTTTAGTGAAAACAAGCAGAGGTAGTCCAATTGCAGCCACCAATCCTAGTGCTAAGAAAATACGATTTCCCAGAAAGAAAGTTTCTCTCTTCAAAAAGATTTGATACACGGTATAAAAAAGAAAAAGTACTCCGACCGATTTCAATAAATAAAGAATAAAATTTTCCATTATTTTTTATTTTCAATACGATTAATAATTTCTTTTAATTCCTCCACACTTATTTTCTCTTCCTGTGCAAAAAAAGATACCAGATTCTTATAAGAATTGTTGAAATAATCAGCTACTGCAGTTCCAACAAACCGTTTTCGATAAGCTTCTTTGGTAACAATCGGAAAATAACGATGCGTATTACCAAAAGCTTCATGTCCCACATATCCCTTTTCCTCAAGATTTCGAATAATGGTAGATAAGGTATTATAGTGCAATTTGGCATCCGGGAACTGCGCCAGTACTTCCTTCACAAAAGCATTTTCTAACTGCCACAGTACTTGCATGACATCCTCTTCCCTATTTGTAAGTTTTTGCATAATTAAAGCTTTTGACAAACGTACAACGAATTATTTAGTTATGCAACTATAAAAATAGTTAAATAACTATTAAAGTAGTTTTTTAATCATAATGCTTCTTATTTATTTGATTTATCTTAGTAGAAATCAATACCATTACTTATGACGAGTATACGTACCTATATAATGCTTGGTGTATTTGGCTTTTTACTCACCACCGCAACATTTGCTCAAAACTATGCTGGGGCACCGAAAGAGATAGCTAAACTACTGGATATCAGTGCTAAATTTTCGGAACTATATGTTGCCGGAGAATACAAAGCACTGGCTGATTACTATACTTTAGATGGAAAACTTATTCCTGAACGCATTGATATCATTGAAGGACGCAAGGCTATCGAAGAACGATGGGCATCTCAAAAAGGAAGAAAGATTTTAATGCATAAGATGACCGCCACAGAAATCAAAATTTTAGATGATCATGCCTACGATTACGGCTATTATAAAGGTAAAACGCTACAAGCCAATGGAGAAACTAGTAGTTGGCAAGGTAAATATGTAATCATTTGGAAGAAGGAAGCGGGAGATTGGAAAATTTATTTGGATATCTGGAATAGTCTGAACGAACCCTTACCTGAATAACACCTATAAAGGTCTCCTAGTTAATATGTCAAAACCTTTGGTTAGTATCTTAATTCCCTTCAAAAACACCGCTCGTTTTCTTTCGGAATGTCTGGTATCTATTAAAAATCAAAGCTATGAAACATGGGAAGTCATTGCCATAGATGACCATTCCACAGATAATAGTCATGCTGTGGTATCTTCCTTTGCTGCAAAAGATGGTAGAATTAAAACCTATCCTAATAAAGGGAATGGTATTATAGCCGCCTTGCAGATGGCGTATGCCAACTGTCACGGGAATCTGATAACACGCATGGATTCTGATGATATCATGGTTACCCATAAAATTGAAACACTGGTCAAATTGCTTAGCGTAGCAGGTACAGGACATGCGGCTATAGGTCAGGTAAAGTATTTTTCCGAAAAAGGTATCAGTAATGGGTATGCACGTTACGAAAAGTGGTTAAACGAGCTTACCGCTAGCGGCACTAATTATTCAGAAATTTACAAGGAATGTGTGATCCCTTCTCCTTGTTGGATGGTATACCGATCCGATTTTGAGTATTGTGATGCTTTCAACCCCGATCGGTATCCTGAAGATTATGATCTTACTTTTCGTTTTTATGAAGGAGGACTCAAATGTATCCCCTGTAATGAAGTACTGCATCAATGGCGCGATTACGATACACGAACCTCACGGACCAGTGAACACTATGCGCAAAATTATTTTCTGGATATTAAGCTGCACTATTTTTTAAAATTATCTCATGATTCAAAACGACCTTTGGTCGTATGGGGAGCTGGAAATAAGGGAAAAACCATTGCAAAAAATCTTAAAGAGCACCAAATTCCTTTTTTTTGGTTATGTGACAATCCCAATAAAATAGGAAAGAAAATTTATGATGTACCTCTCTTTCATTATTCCAAATTACAGGATTTTAAAACGGCTCAAAGCATTATCACCGTTGCTAATGCCGAAGCTCAAGGTTTTATTAAAGCATACTTGGAAGGATTGCAACACAAACCTATGCTAGATTTTTTCTTTTTTTGTTAGCTAATTGAAAAACATATCGTTTATCTTCTCTTATTACGAAATCCAAATTCATTCAAACAATTCAGTTGCATTTCTATCTCCTATTATTTCTTATGGGATAAACTGTAAACTTATTATATTAGTAGTGTTACTGAATACTATATTCAATAGAATCACACCAGAAATATTTTGACCATGGAAATAGGAAAAGACACAAAAGATAAGAATTCGGACATTGAAGAAATTCAAAAAAAAATTCAAAAAATCGTAGAAGCAGTAGAAATAGCGGAAAAAGAACTTATGGAGTTTGCTGGAAAATACAGTGAGAAAAATACCGATTTAAAGAAAAAAATTGATAAACGGTATCAAAAGTATGCAGCGCTAAAAACTAACTTCGCAAAAGACTTTAACGAAGATTTAAAAAAGGAAGCTCAAAAAACATCTCCTGATCATGCCAAAATAAATAGATTATCAAAAGAATTGGATAAAACACTTAAGGATATTGATAAAAAATTTAATGAATGGCGTTGGAAGGCATTTGAAAGTGCTATAAAAAAAGACAAAGGGGCAGATGGTAAAAAGTTTAAAAAAATTATAGAAAAACTTGATAAAGCAAGGAAGCTGAAAGAGAAATTGGGAACTAAGCTTAAATCTATTATAAAAAAATATTTTAAAAGTTTTTAAGCCAAAACATCGTAAAACCTTTAAAAGAATAGAAAATTTTAAACTTTAGTTTTTCAAATAATCAAATCACTCAATTAGTTGTTCTTGGAATAGCAGTGATTGTGCTAATTTTATTAAATGTTTTTGGTAGAGGTAGATCAAACAATGATTCTGATTGGGACGGGGATTATTTTTAATATTGATTAGAACAGAACTTTAAAAAACCTTTAACCTTCTAGCACTTTTATTGACTGCTGAATTTGTTATATTTGGCAAATTAAAAATGGGAATGCAATTTAAGTATCCGGAACTCCTTTGGGCGTTATTTTTGCTCTTGATCCCAATAATTATTCACCTTTTTCAACTTCGAAAGTTCAAGGTTACTCCCTTTACGAACCTGAAGTTTTTACAAAAAGTAATTTCAAAATCCAGAAAGAGTAATCAACTGAAAAAGTGGCTGCTTTTAGCCACACGTATGTTGCTTATGGCAATGTTGGTTTTGGCATTTGCGCAACCCTATTTTGCCAATGAAACGGCTTTAGTAGAAAAAGAAACCGTGATTTATCTGGATGATTCGTTCAGTATGCAAGCCAGAACAACGGAAGGTTCGTTACTAAGTAATGCTGTACAAGAGCTGATAAAAGTAGTTCCTCCTGAGAGCACATTTAGTTTATTTACAAATACCAAAACCTTTAGGGATATCACAGTAAAGGACATTCAGAACGACTTGCTATCCCTCCCGTTTACTTCCCAACAACTAAAACTGGAAGAGATTAGTTTACGGGCAAATTCCTTATTTACAGAGCAAGAGCATACCATTAAGGATCTAATTTTATTATCCGATTTTCAAAAATCGATGGCACTAGAATCTCAAGACTCCATTGCTAATAGACGTACTCATTATGTACAATTAACAACAACAGATAAAACAAATATTGGAATTGATTCGGTGTATATTAGCACAATCACTCCGGAAGTATTGGAACTTGATGCAGAATTATTCTCAGACGCGGAACTAAAAAGCACTCCTGTCTCACTTTTCAATGGAGATACTTTAATTGCCAAAACTGCAGCAACATTTGACAGTAATGGAAAAGCCGTTGTCACCTTTTCTTTGGCTAGAAACAAACCCATTAAAGGGAGAATAGAGATTTCTGATACAGGACTTTTGTACGACAATCAGTTTTATTTTAATATCGACGAAAGAACCAAGGTAAAGGTACTTGCTATAGGAAATGCTTCCTCAGATTATTTGAGTCGCATTTTCACGGAAGACGAGTTTCAGTTAGAACTATACCGTCCCAATGCGCTTAATTACAGTCGTATTTCTGAACAAAATATGGTGGTATTGAATGAGTTGGTATCTATTCCTGTGGCTTTGCAAAATGCCCTGCGTTCCTTTAAAACAGAGGGTGGGACTATAATTGTTATCCCCCCGAAGAGCATAGATACGGCTTCATACAATTTATTTTTACCTTCATTTTTTGGTTCAATATTCCAACAGGAACAGCCTCAGATGCGTAAAATCACGAACATTGCTTTTTCTCATCCACTCTTTGCGAATGTTTTTGAAAAAAGAGTTTCCAATTTTCAACCCCCAACAGTTGCTTCCTATTATAAAATTAAAACCAACGCATCGAGTTTACTTTCGTATGATAACGGAGCGCCTTTTTTAGTAGGCCAGGATGGAACGTATATATTTACAGCATCAATTGCCACGGAAAATTCTAATTTTAAAGGTTGGCCGTTAGTTGTCCCTATATTCTATAATATGGGAGTTAATAGTTTGAAGTTGCCCAGACTATATGAAGTTTTGGGTAATGCAACGCAAATGGATGTTGCTGTAAAATTGCCTAAAGATGATATTCTTAAAGTTACCCAAGAAGCGTTTGAATTTATTCCGCAACAACGGTCATTTGCAAATAAGGTAAGCCTACGTTTTTCAGAAAACCCAAGTTATGATGGTATCTTTACCATTCAGAATAAAACCACCGATATCCAACGCATAAGTTTTAATTATCCGAGAAATGAAAGTGATTTAACTTATTTGGATATGACCGCAATTGGTTCGGAAAACTCTAAAAATTCAATAGCTTCACTATTTCAAAGTTTGGAAAATGATGCCAAGGTAGACGAGCTTTGGAAATGGTTTGTTATTTTTGCAGCATTATTTTTAGTAGCAGAAATGCTGATCCAAAAATATTTTAAATGAACGTACTTTTAAAGTCCGCAAAAATTGTACACGAAACTCGGAAGGACCTGCACCTTAAAAAACGAGATATTCTTATCCGAAACGGATATATCGAAAATATCAGTAGCCGTATTACTCCACCTGCTAAATGCAAAGTAATTTCTCTTGATAATTTACATGTATCCATAGGATGGTTTGATAGTGGTGTTAGTTTTGGAGAACCAGGTTATGAAGAACGTGAAACGATTGCAAACGGATTAAAAACTGCTTCTTATAGTGGATTTACAGATTTGGTGTTAAATCCCAATACTTTTCCGGTTCCCGATACCAATTCTCATATTGTTTTTCTTAAAAATGCAGCTTCAGGAAACGCAGTTCAACTTTATCCACTAGCTTGTTTAACTCAAAATGCTAAAGGAGCTGAGCTCGCTGAGCTTTTTGACATGAAAAACGCCGGAGCAGTAGGATTTTACGACTTTAAAAAAGCAGTAGAAAATCCTAATTTATTAAAAATAGCACTACAATACACCCAAGGTTTTGAAGGTTGTGTTTTTTCATTTCCTACGGATTTACAAATACAAGGAAAGGGAATAGTAAATGAAGGAACTGTTGCGACCAAATTGGGTCTTAAAGGTATTCCTGCATTTGCAGAAGAACTTAGAGTCAGTCGGGATTTAGATGTTTTAGCCTATACGGGAGGAAAACTACATATCCCAACTATTTCAACGGCCGGAAGTGTTAAACGTATTGCGGCTGCTAAAAAGAAAGGCTTGGATGTTAGCACTAGTGTTGCGATTCACAACCTATTTTTTGACGATACGGTTTTAGAAGAGTTCGATACCAACTACAAAGTTATGCCAGCTTTACGCTTGAAAAAGGACCAACAAGCCCTTATTAAAGGCATAAAAGATGGTAGTATTGATTTTGTGACAACAGATCACATCCCATTAGATACGGAAGAAAAACGAATGGAATTTGATAATGCAGCCTATGGAAGTTTAGGTTTGGAAAGTGCTTTTGGGGCATTAAATAAAGTTGTCGGTATGGAAACAGCGGTGCAATTACTTACAAAAGGTCGAACCCGCTTCAATATTGAAAACCCAATACTTAAACAAGGTGAAAGAGCTTGTTTAACGCTATTTGATCCAGATATTTCATATGCTTTCACAAAAGAGCATTTGCATTCCACTTCAAAAAACAGCATGTTTCTTAATCAAGAATTAAAAGGAAAAGTATATGGCATTATTGCCAATAATCAAATAGTACTTTAGCTGCAAGTTCATGGAGGATAAAAAACAAGGAAGAACAGCCGCACTAGTAGGGTATCTTACTATAGTTGGAGCCATAATTGCCATCATGATGAATTCGGAACCAAAAAATGATCTTGCGCGTTTTCATATTCGTCAGGCATTCGGACTCCATATTATATTTCACGCTAGTAATCTTTTTATAAGTTTTGTATTTGGAAAATTAGATGCTTTAGCATCTCCTCTTTTTTTCTTTACCTGGGTAGGATTGTACGTTTTTTATTTTGCCTTATGGGTATACGGTTTCTTGGGTGTTTTGAAATTTAAAAAACAGGCTGTTCCAGTATTAGGTGTGTATTTTCAAAAATGGTTCACTTTTATTTCATAATTATGACAACGGCCTCCTTATCATTATACCATAGAATTCGTCCTTCTTCTATTACCGATAACCGTCCTATTCCCGTACTGTTTATGTTGCATGGTTATGGAAGTGATGAAAACGATTTATTTTCATTTTCTCCGGAATTGCCTCAAGAACTTTGCATTATTTCAATACGAGCCCCCTACCCTATGCAACCCTATGGCAATGCTTGGTATGCAATTAATTTTGATGCAGAACAAGGAAAATGGAGTGACGAAGTACAAGCTCGAAACTCTAGAGATAAGATCGTTGCTTTTATCGATGAGGCTTGCGGCACTTATCATTTAGATCATACAAATATTTCATTACTTGGTTTCAGTCAGGGTGCAATCTTAAGCTATGCTGTAGCGCTTTCTTTTCCTGAAAAAATTAAAAATGTTATTGCGTTAAGTGGCTATATTAATGCTGATATTTTCGTAGAAGATTATCAATCTAAAAAACACGAAAAATTGGATATATATACTTCTCATGGAAGTGTAGATGAAGTAATCCCGGTCAATTGGGCACAACGAACTCCAAGTTTTCTTGAAAGTTTAAATGTTAAGCATCAGTATGAGGAGTTTCCCATTGGTCATGGCGTATCACAACAAAATTTTTATTCCTTTCAGCAATGGTTGGCTGCAAGGTTGTGATTTACAACTTTAGTTACTTCTAGTGTATAATAAATAATCTTTCAATTCAAAATCAACACTAGTATCATCTTTCAGCTCATATTGTAGCATAAGCTCTCCCCAAAATTTACCATCAGAAAAATCTGCTACAATCCATTTATGATTTAGAATTTTGATTTTATTTATTTTGAAATCGCCATTCATTCCTTCATATGGTACTAAGGGGTTATCGCCTTTTTTTTCGTTGGTTTCCAATAATTTATCGATGATATAATTTGAAGGATCTTTTAAATTTAGATGATCGTAATACACCAAGGCATCTTCGTTATTTTCTAAGGAAAAATATTGAGAATCCAAAAATTTTAAGTTCAATTGTAGCACCGAATCATTTAATTGTTGAATAGAATCCTGAAGAATTCCTACGCGTTCGTTTAAATTTTCATTTTTGGACATTTGATCGGTAATAATATTTCGATTACTTACAAAAAGGTACAATGCAATTAACGCAGCGAAAAGAAATAGGTACATGAATATTTTGGACTTCATAAACGTAATATTTTAGGAACTGTAATGACTATGAAACGTTAATAATTAGATTATCGTAAGCCAAGTGAATGTTTTTTGGTAATTTTTTTTCAACACTATTGTGAAACCCCAGCATATGACTGATATGTGTGAAATAAGTTTTATCTGCTTTTACCTTTTGTGCAAATGCTATTGCTTCTTCTAAATTGAAATGTGAATGATGGGGTTCTTCCCGTAAAGCATTTACAACCAATACTTTTAAATGTTTTAATTTTTCCATTTCCTGATCGGGAACAGTTTTTACGTCAGTTAAATACGCAAAATTTCCAAATCGAAACCCGAAAACTTGTAATCGATTGTGAAAAGCTTCTATGGGAATGACTTCTCGATTTCCAAGCGACAAAGTTGTATTGTTCTTAATGGGGTTTATCGCCACGGCAGGTGCTCCGGGATACCTGTTTTCATCTGCAAAAATGTAATCAAAACGTTTTCGCAATGCTTTAACTACACGTTTGTGCGCATAAATTGGAATATCACCTTGTCTAAAGAAAAATGGTCTAATATCATCAATGCCAGCGATATGATCGGCATGCTCGTGGGTAAACAAAATTCCATCTATTTTGGCCACTTTATGCGTAAGCATTTGCTGTCGAAAATCTGGTCCACAATCTACAATATAGGTATAATTATCCCATGAAACCATTATGGAAACCCGCAACCGACGATCCTTAGGATTAGTGCTTAAACATACTGGGTGATCACTTCCAATAATGGGTATTCCTTGTGATGTTCCAGTCCCTAAAAACGTGATTTTAACGCTTTGATCCATATTAAATCAAATTTATAACATATTTATGTAATAGATATGTCAATCTTTTTAACTTTGTTTAAAAGCAAAAAATTTGGAATGGCGCCAATAGCAAAAAAAGGAAGTACTTTTGAAAATATACCTTCGATAAAAGCCAAAACCCTTCGTATAAATTTAGATCCCGATATTTATGGAACCTTTGCCGAAATTGGTGCAGGGCAGGAAACCGCTCGTCACTTTTTTCGATCAGGAGGAGCTTCTGGAACAATTGCGAAGGCGATGAGTGCTTATGATAAAGATTTTAGTGATGCCATTTATGGTGTTGAATCTGACGGACGATACGTGACGCAATCGCGTTTAAAAACAATGTTAGCCCATGAAATGCGGTTAATGGAGGAACGCATTAATAGAGAGAAAAATCCAAAACAAGTGTTTTTCTCTTATGCCAATACCGTTGCGACGATCGATTTCTCCAAACGATTTAAAGGTCATGGATGGGTAGGAATTCGTTTTCAACTGCAACCCGATCAGGAAGAATATGATGAGATTGTATTGCACGTAAGGTTTAAACAAAATGAAGCCAGACTCCAACAGGAAACCTTAGGTACCTTGGGCGTTAACTTAATCTATGGAGCTTTCTATAAACACGATAGGCCAAGAAAACTTTTAAAGTACTTATACGATCATATTGATAAGGATACCTTAGAGATAGATATGATTAACTTTTCAGGACCTAATTTTAAAGAGGTGGATAATCGTCTTATTAGTCTGCAGCTAATTCGAAACGACATGACCGAGGCAGTAATGTTTGGTCCAGATGGTAATAACCTGCTTCCTGCCACAATCCTTTATAAAAAGAACATCTTGGCACTCCGTGGTAGTTTTAGACCTGTTACGAAGGTAAATATGGATATGTTTCAAAAATCATACGACATCTTTATTCGCGAACAAACGGTTGAAGAAGAAAATAGTATTGTTATTTTTGAGATTACCCTATCTAATTTAAAGGCCTCTGGGGAAATAGATGAGCAGGATTTTATGGATCGCGCAGAGCTTCTTTGTTCCTTAGGTCATACCGTAATGATTTCTAAATTTCAAGAATATTTTAGATTGGTGGAGTATTTTAGTGAGTATACGAAATCAAGAATTGGGCTTACAATGGGGGTCAATAACTTAGTGGACGTATTTGATGAACAATACTACAGGCATTTAAGTGGCGGTATTCTAGAGGCTTTTGGAAAATTATTCTTCAAAGATTTAAAAGTGTACCTATACCCGATGAAAAACTCGGAAACTGGCCAGATAATGACGAGTAATAATGTTAAAGTACACCCGAGAATGAAAGAACTTTATAAATTCTTTAAGTATAACGGGAAGGTTATGGATATTTTTGATTTTGATCAGGAAATCATGCATATTTTTTCCAGAGATGTACTTAAGCGAATTACAAATGGGGAAGACGGTTGGGAAGAAATGTTACCAGAAGGAATTGCAGAAATTATCAAAGAAAAAAGTCTTTTTGCTAGGAAACATGAAAACGTAGTGGTTAGCGAAAAGGATAAATAGCATTTAACATAAGAACTATATAAAAAAAGCCCCATATTCATGGGGCTTTTTTTATATGCTAGCCTAATATCTGAGCAGCATGATCTTTGGTTTTTACTTTGTCGATAACGCGCGTCACCATCCCACTTTCATCAATCATAAAAGTTTTTCTATGGATACCATCGTATTCCCGACCCATAAATTTCTTTAGGCCCCAAACGCCAAATGCATTAATTACGGTATGATCTTCATCTGCAAGTAATGGAAATGGAAAATCATATTTTTTTTTGAAATTTGCTTGTTTTTTTGGAGAATCTGCACTTACACCAAGCAACTCATAACCTTGATCTTGTAATGTCTTATAATTATCCCTTAGGTTACAGGCTTCAGCTGTGCAACCAGGAGTATTTGCTTTAGGATAGAAAAATACAATCAGTTTTTTACCTTTATAGTCTGATAGATTAATTGAGTTTCCGTCTTGGTCTACTGCTGTAAATGCAGGTACCATATCACCTTCTTTTAATGTATTCATTGTAAATTTTAACTATTTTGTTTTATATTATCTCTGTAAAGTTAAACATAAATGACTAAAGCTGAAAAAATTGATTTCACCATTCGTACCCTTCAAGAATTATATCCAACAATACCTATTCCCCTAGATCATAAAGATCCGTATACGCTCTTAGTAGCGGTACTACTGTCTGCACAAAGTACCGATGTACGTGTAAATAAAATTACACCCCTATTATTTGCTAAAGCAGATAACCCTTATGATATGGTTAAAATGACGGTGGATGAAATTCGAGCTATTATAAGGCCAGTAGGTTTATCCCCAATGAAATCGAAAGGAATACACGGACTATCAAAAATATTAATCGAAAAATACGATGGAAAAGTGCCAAAAGAAATTGAACTGCTGGAAGAATTGCCAGCAGTCGGGCATAAAACAGCAAGTGTTGTAGTTTCGCAGGCTTTTGGAATTCCAGCTTTTCCCGTAGATACTCATATTCACCGTTTGCTCTATCGATGGGGATTTACGAATGGTAAAAATGTGGTACAGACAGAAAAAGATGCAAAGCGAATATTCCCGAAAGAATTATGGAACACGCTTCATTTACAAATTATTTGGTACGGAAGAGAATATTCCCAAGCTAGAGGTTGGGATATTGAAAAAGATATTATTACAAAAACTATTGGAAGGAAAACGGTACTTAATGACTATTATAAAAAGAAAAAAACCCGCTAATCGCGGGTTTTCTTTAGTTCATAATACTTTCAAAGTGCATGTCTTTATAGACAACAAAGTGCACCGCTTTAGAAAAATCTAATAGAAACCGCACCTTTTCAGGTCGCGTTGTCATTAGCTGATAAGCGTTGTGTTCTTCAGAGTAAATTTTTTCCATACGTTCATTGTATTGTTATACTAGGATAACGACCTACCTATGGAAATATTGTACTATGTGATAAGAGGTACTTTTAATTTGTTAAGACAATATTGTTTTTATCAATGATTTTTCGAAGATTGATTAAGGCATAACGCATTCTACCAAGTGCAGTATTTATGCTAACTCCAGTGTTTTCAGAAATTTCTTTAAAGCTCATATCTCGATAAATACGCATTAATAAAACTTCTCTTTGATCGTCTGGTAATTCTTCAATAAGAATTCTTAAATCTGAATCAATTTGATTTTTAATAATTTGTTTTTCAGCATTTAACTTGTCATCACCAATAACAGAAAATATATTAAAGTCATCGCTTCCTTCAAATTTAGGCATTCTTTTATTACGTCGGAAATGATCAATAATAAGATTGTGTGAAATTCGCATTACCCAAGGTAAAAACTTTCCTTCTTCGCTGTACGAACCTCTTTTTAAGGTCTTAATAACTTTTATAAATGTATCCTGAAAAATATCTTCTGTAATATCTCGATCTAATACCTTAGAATATATAAAACTTGTAATTCTTTGGTTATGACGCTGAATTAAAATTTCTAACGCCTTTTCATCTCCACTAATATAGTCTTTTACTAATACTGAATCATCGATCTGAAGTTCCATACAATTACTCTTTTTGTTAAACTTGGTGACGGTTATTAATGTCGTCTTTGTTTATGTTAGTTATTTTCGGTTAATTAAGCAGTGACCTACTACAGCTGTGTTACTTAATTATGACCTAAAACTAGATAAAAGGGGGTGACATTAAAAAACAATGTTGTCAAATGGCAGATTCTTGATGTCAATGCCCAAGTTTTACTTTTGTATGATAATTTTTGACGAAAAATGAAGGAATTAAATAATCGATGAAATGCACAGCGACTGGGCTTATATCGTGTATAAACAACTTCGTATAAGCCCTTTATAATTAATTTTGAAAGGATGTTTTGGAAAAGAAGGTCTTATGAGATAGTAAAATTTACTGTAAGACTTAAGGATTAATTTAAGTTACCCTCAAATTTGATCCCATTGCATTCGGTAACTTTTAGAGCTTTGGAATACGCCAATAGAAAAGACACCGTTTCCGGTTTTGCTTTTAATACTGTTTGTTCTTTCTGAGGTTCGATGTAATTGTTTTTCATAGTTATACGGTTGTTATGTCGCTACAATAACGGCACCATTACAAAAAACAATATTTCTAATCGTTCTACGACCTATTAATTCGTTAAAACAATATTATGTTTCTCTACAATTTTTCGAAGATTAATAAGTGCATAGCGCATTCTACCAAGTGCTGTATTGATACTTACACCTGTGTTTTCGGAGATTTCCTTAAAACTCATATCTTTATATATGCGCATAAGAATCACAGATTTTTGATCTTCTGGAAGTTCCTCGATCATAACGCGTAAATCAACATCAATTTGATCTTTAATCAATTGTCTTTCGATATTGAGTTTTTCATCACTGATTATTGAAAATATATTAAACTGATCGCCCCCTTCAAATTTAGGAAGTCTACGACTTTTTCTATAGTAGTCGATAATAAGATTATGAGCAATTCGCATTACCCATGGTAAAAACTTACCTTCCTCACTATAGGAACCTCTTTTTAGGGTTCGGATTACCTTAATAAAGGTGTCTTGAAAAATATCCTCGGTAATATCACGATCCATTACCTTAGAATAAATAAAACTACTGATTCGTTGGTTGTGCCGTTGAATTAAAATTTCTAAGGATCTTTCGTCTCCAGAAATATAATTTTTAATAAGGGTAGAATCGTTAACTTGAACTTCCATCGCGTTACTTTTTTTAAATTAAATCAAGGCTACTGGTTGCAGAAATTGCCTTGGGTTATCTAGTTAATTTTTAAAAAGTAATGCTGTTCGTATAGGCTTTTAAAATTTTGTTAACGTTTCAAATATATAAAAATATATGGGCTTGCGAAAAAAATCTTTAAAAATTTCGTTAAAAAACAGGGTTCTCACAGACTAGTTATTGGGTTATACATATTGTATCTTTGTAGTTATTCTCAATACTATATGACCACGATTGATCAGGTAAATCCTAAGGAAAATATAATTATAAAAGGGGCCAGACTTCATAATTTAAAGAATATTGACGTTGTTATTCCTCGCAATAAATTAGTAGTTATCACAGGACTCTCAGGTTCTGGAAAATCAAGCCTCGCCTTTGATACGCTCTATGCTGAAGGACAACGACGCTATGTAGAAAGCCTCTCTTCTTACGCACGACAGTTCCTTGGGAAACTTGACAAACCTAAGGTTGATTATATTAAAGGAATAGCACCGGCAATTGCTATCGAACAAAAAGTGAATTCTACCAACCCACGATCTACCGTGGGCACAACTACCGAAATTTATGATTATTTAAAATTATTATTTGCTCGAATAGGGACTACATACTCCCCTATATCAGGAAATATAGTAAAAAAGCATACCGTAACCGATGTTGTAAACCATGTAAAAGAATTTAGTGAAGGAACAAAACTTTTATTATTAGCACCTATTACAATTCCTGAAGATAGGGACGTTTATAAATCCTTACAATTGCTTTCCAAACAGGGTTATGCCAGAATTAAATACAATGGCAATGTTATTAGAATTGATGATAGTATTTCTGATATCGGTGCCACTTTCGATTTGGTAGTTGATAGAATTATTGTTAAAGATGATGAAGACTTTTATAACCGGCTTGCAAATGCAGTGGACAATGCTTTTTTTGAAGGCAAAGGGAGCTGTGTTATCGAGGAAATGAATTCGGAGCATAAGACCCTTTTTAGCAATTCATTTGAATTGGACGGGCTAAAATTTCCAGAACCTAATGTACATCTATTCAGTTTTAATAACCCATATGGTGCTTGTCCAAAATGTGAAGGCTATGGTGATGTTATTGGCATAGACGAAGATCTGGTGATTCCTAATACTGCTCTTTCAATATATGAGAATGCGATTTTTCCTTGGAGAGGTGAAAGTATGGGGTGGTATCGGGATCAACTGGTCAACAATGCTTACACTTTTGATTTTCCTATTCATAAACCTTGGTTTGAACTTACTGCTGAACAAAAACAATTGGTCTGGGACGGAAATAAGCATTTTACGGGAATTCATGCTTTTTTTAAAATGCTTGAAGAGAAAAGTTATAAGATTCAGAACAGAGTTATGCTTTCGCGTTATCGGGGTAAAACCAGATGTGATGAATGTAAAGGTATGCGGTTACGAAAGGAAGCTACTTACGTAAAAATAAATGATAAATCCATAGCTGATTTGGTAGCATTGCCAATTTCTAAACTGACGGATTTTTTTACCGAGATCTCTCTTTCATCCCATCAAGAACAAATTGCTAATCGTTTATTAAAAGAAATAAAAAGTAGATTGGGCTTTTTAGCCGATGTAGGATTAAATTACCTTACCCTAAATCGAAAATCAAATACCCTTTCTGGAGGTGAAAGTCAACGTATCAATTTAGCAACCTCTTTAGGAAGTAGTTTGGTCGGGTCCATGTATATTCTAGATGAACCAAGTATAGGTTTGCATCCAAAGGATACCGAAAACCTTATAAAGGTATTGCTATCACTAAGAGATTTGGGAAATACAGTTATTGTTGTTGAACATGATGAAGATATTATGAAAGCTGCCGATAAGATTATTGATATCGGACCGGAGGCAGGAACCTTTGGTGGAGAAATTGTAGCAGAGGGAAATTGGAATGAGCTTTTAGCGTCGCTATCACTTACCGCTGGATACCTAAACGGGGAAGAAGAAATCGTAATTCCGGCAAAAAGGAGAACCTATACCAATTATGTGGAGATAAAAGGTGCTCGGGAAAATAATTTGAAGAATATTGATGTTCACTTTCCGTTGAATGTTCTTACCGTTATTACAGGGGTTTCAGGAAGCGGCAAAAGTACCTTGGTAAAGAAGTTACTGTATCCCATACTGCTAAAGGAAATCGGTGGCTATGGCGAAAAGCCAGGTCAATATACGGCTATAGATGGAAAGTATGCCAATATCAAAAATGTAGAATTTGTAGATCAAAATCCTATTGGAAGATCTTCTCGTTCCAATCCGGTAACCTATATCAAGGCATATGATGATATTAGAGCCCTTTTTGCGGCACAGAAGTTAAGTAAATTAAGAGGGTATCAATCCAAACACTTTTCATTTAACGTGGATGGAGGTCGTTGCGAAAAGTGTAAAGGAGATGGTATTATTGTTGTTGAAATGCAATTTATGGCTGATGTTCACCTAGATTGTGATACCTGCAACGGGAGTCGCTTTAAACGAGAAGTTTTAGAAGTAAAGTATGAAAATGCTACTATTGATGATGTTTTAAACATGACTATTGATGATGCAGTTGCTTTCTTCGAACTACATCAACAACGTAAAATTGTAACCAAATTAAAGCCTTTACAAGATGTAGGCTTGGGATATGTTACACTAGGACAATCCTCTTCTACCCTATCTGGTGGGGAAGCGCAACGAATTAAGCTAGCCTCTTTTTTAGTTAAGGGAAGTACTAAGGAAAAAGCATTATTTATTTTTGACGAGCCTACTACAGGACTACATTTTCATGATATCAAAAAGTTATTGAAATCATTTGATGCGCTTATTGAGAAAGGACATTCTATAATTGTAATTGAACATAACATTGATCTTATAAAATGTGCAGACTATGTAATTGATTTAGGTATTGAAGGTGGAGAAAATGGAGGTCAACTTATTGCAAGTGGAACACCAGAAGAAATTATTACTAGTAAAAAATCGATAACGGCGCCTTATCTCAAAGAAAAACTACAATAGCTAGGCGTTTCCTTTTTAAAACCCTTGTGGCATTATATATCCGTATAGAAAAGGAATGAGAATATTCCTTTTTTCTACCTCTATTTGACTTTATGAAATCTTAAGCATCTATTGCCATAGCAAGATGGAAATGGGCGAATTTAATATGCGTTGTATGAGACTTTTAATTTTTGAATTTAACAGGAATTTTTAATTATTAAATTTAACTTACTGATAATCAATAATTTGAATTCATATTTATTTTTTGGCACGCTGTTTGTTATTATCTAATCGGAAAGTAAATAGTTACTTCCAGAATTCAAAAAACCTTATATTATGAAACATGTAGTACTTTTTTTGACAGCACTTATTTTAGGTACGGGAAGTACCTTAGCGACTACAACAGAAAATAAGGTTGCGCCCATTTATTCTTATAACTACGGGAACTCCTTTATTTTTGTTGAAAACGGAATTACTTTTTCCGTTTACCCTAATGGAGAACTCGATTTTTATATTGGACGTCACTTTGGCGCTAATGTGAATTTTGGAAATACCAATATCACTTTTAACTCAGGATATAATTACGATGCCTATGTGCAGTATGATGATTATGGAGCAGTTATTCAAGTAGAGAATGTACCTGTATATTATGATTATTATGGACGTGTATCGCAGGTAGGAGACATTTATGTAAACTACAATAATGGTAGAGTTTCTAGACTAGGAGGATTATCGGTATATTACAACAATAGAGGACGTTATAGCTATCATACAGGATATATTAATAGATATAATAGATATTATACGTATCGTTCTTTTCATGACTATTTTGCCAGACCTTCATTAGCATTCTGTTTGGTATACAATAGACCCTATAGAAGATATTATACTCCGGTACGCTATAGCTATTATAGACCATATTACAATAACTATAGACGTGCATATGCTAGAGTTGGAAGACCTTATCGTTACAACAATGCTTATAGCAGAAGAGCTAAAATATATAGAAATGATAACCGAGTAGCTGTGAGAGAACAGCGAGGTCGAAGAGGAAACAATAGAGTAAGATCAGAACGAAGTAATGTGAGAAACACGACTCCAGTTCGATCAAATAGAACAGTAGCAAGTAGAAATACTACGGTACGTACTGATAGAAATGGTAATGTTCGAAGAAACACAAGTATTGAGCGAAGCACAACAGTTCGAAGAGGAAATAATACTAGTCAGATAAATAGATCTGGAAATAGAACTACGACTCGAAGTAATAGTTCTGCTAGAACTCCTCAGAATACGAATAGAAGAGCTGTGGCACAAAGTACAAGAACATCGCGTTCTAATGCAAGATCAAGTAACGGATCTTCAAGAAGTACGGCTATACAGAGAAGTTCAACGCAAAGAAGATCTTCTAGTCAAGCTACGCAGCGCAGTTCAAGAAATAGTACAGCAATTAAAAGAAGTACATCTTCGTCTAGAGGAAAAGTTGCACAACGAAGTTCAAGAAGTAGTGCAACATCTAAAAGAGGTACTACCGCTTCCAAATCAGGAAGAGCTACACAACGTAGTTCAAGAAGTACCGGAAATTCTAGAAGTACGCGAAGTAATAGAAGTACTCGAAAGTTATAAAGATAGTTTTTAGGTTGGTTAGTTGTTTAGCCCCGTAGTGAATTCGTTCCTACGGGGTTTTTCTTTTGAGATACTTGGATAAAACCGTAGAAATATCCTCAGAAATTTTAAACTTATAAAGTATCAGGGTATAAACCAACACTAACAAAACACTTCTTATAATGATGTTCATAATAGGATGTAACTGAAGTGGAATATAATAAATAAGGCCTCCCAACAACAATAAAACAATAAAAATCCAAAATGTTGCTTTGGTGAAGGGCCATATTTTAAAAGCAAGCCCGACTACCGTTAATTTTAATATGTTGTAAATTCCTATTGCTAAAAAAGTAGCTAATGCTGCTCCTTCTACTCCATAGAGTGGGATCAACCAAAGATTAAATAGAATGGTAAAAATAGCCAATACTACTCCCAAGCCCAACACTGTTTTATAGTAATTGGAATTATATAATATCGCATTGCTGTTCCCTAAAATGGCATCGAAAACTTTGGCTAACCCAATAATAAAAACAACCACTGCTCCATTGCGGTATTCCATAGGAATAAAGCAATACAAATCTGTAATATTTAACACAATCAATAGAAAAAGAAGCCCTGCAATAGTAAATAGGGTAAGTGAGCTTTTTTGATACAATTCTTTAAGTCCCAAATGGTCCTTTGTATTCATTAGGGTTGCCGTTAATGGATAAGTAATTTGATGCATAGACCTTGAAGGAACGGCAACTACAGTGGCAATAAAAATTGCTACGCTATAATAAGCTACATTTTCTATAGCAATATATTGGTTGATCATAAATCGGTCTATTTCAAGCTGTACTACAGCCGCTGACCCTCCTAAAATGATAAGTGCACTATACCCTAAAATTGTCTTTGTGTTTTTTGGAAATTGAAAAGTAATACGTGGACTTCGTTGCAAATACGCATATATTTTCATCAGTATTGTTCGCAACATATAAAGAGCAACTAATGCCTTTAAAAATAGTGTTACGGAAATATAGTCTAGGTATACCATTAACAGCAGTATGGTAACGCCTAGGCGCACAAACACTTCTTTCATGAAATTGCCAAAAACTGATTTTAAATGCACTTTAGACCAGGCATAAAAAACTTCGAAATAACCCATTGCGAAGCCAATTAAAAAAATGTACCAGACATAATCTTTCACCAATGCATTTTTACTACCCATAAAATTCCCAATAATAGTAGCTCCAAAGTAAGTGAGGATCGTTGCGGGTATAATGGTCAGCAACGGCAATAGCAACATCAAAGACAAAAAACCATCTTGTTCTTCAGATTCACGAAATGAGGAATAATATTTAACTAAAGTATTGTGTACTCCAAAAGAAAATAGAGGCATTAGGATAGCTGCCGTAGAAAGTAAAACAGTCACTAAACCATAGTATTCGTCACTTAAAAAGTTTGCATATAAGAACAATGCGTTTATCGCTCCTACCCCAAAACCTATTGCAGTTATTATTGTATTCTGTAAGGATTGTTTAAAAACTATGCCCATGCAATAAATTTAGCCATTTCTTTGGCAAGTTCTTTTCGACTATAGCGCTCTAAATTTTTAACCGTGACTTGTAAGTTTTGAGTTTCATAAAGAGTAAACCATTGCAATAACTGTTGTTTAATACCTTCTTTATCGCCATAATTAAACGAGACTCCTGTGGATGTTTCCAAAATAATAGGACCTACATCCCAATTTTCTGGCCCTATAGCCAGGATAGGACGCTTTGCTGCCATATATTCAAATAACTTTCCTGGAATTATTCCTTGGGTCTCCACACTGTTAATTTCAATCAACAGCAATACCTGGGATTTTTGTTGGGCTTTAAGCGCCTGTTTATGCGGTAAATAACCTATCACTTCCACATACTGTTTTAAATTACATGCACTTATGCTTTGTAAATTTTGATCACTACAAACCCCTATAATTTGAATTTTTAATGCTTTTCTAAAATTGGAATTTGTCTTGACTAGTTCTGCAATAGCTGCCCATAAGTTTTCTGGGTTTCTCCCGGTTAACAAAGAACCGATATGAGAAATCGTAAATTTTTTATCCAAAGTTGAAATATTGGACCGAAGATGCTCATACCCATTGGTAATTACTTTTATGGGCTTTGACGTTAGAAGTTCAAATTCTTTTCGTGTGCTAGGGCTTGTAACAACAATTTTATCCGCACTATTCAAAACTAATTTTTCCAACGATCTATGTTTATTTCTAGCTCGTTTTCCAAGTTTTAGTTTTTTATGATACCCGATAGAAGTCCATGGATCCCTAAAATCAGCTAACCAATGTACTCCTAAACTCTCTTTTAAACGAAGACCTATAAGATGTACACTATGAGGAGGTCCTGTGGTAATAACGGTAGTAATGCCTTCTTTTTTGATATATTTAGATAAATAGCGTACCGAAGGTTTAATCCAAAACTTTCGCGCATCCGGAATAAACAAATTTCCGCGGATCCATAACAATGCTTTTTCCAAAAAAGATTGCTTTTTTTTATCTTGAATGATACCTGAGCTTATTCGAGATGTTTTTTGGGAAGATAGCACCCCTGCAAGGCGATAAGGTTCAAAGATTTTTTGACGAATTATTGTTGTGTTTTCTGGGAGCTCCTCCAATAAAGCTTCATCTTTTAACGGATACTGCGGGTTTTCGGGAACGTACACTACAGGTTCTATTTCAAAACTAGGTAGGTAATTTACAAACTTTAACCATCGCTGTACACCTGGCCCTCCTGCCGGAGGCCAGTAATATGTAATGATAAGTACTTTCTGCATTTCCTACTGATCTTTGATCGTCTTCTTTGAACGCCAAAATTTATACCCTGCTCCACCAGCCGCAAGTAGCACAAATAAAATAGAACTAAGTAAAGATATTTTACTCCCTTTTTGCACAATTTCAGGCTCAAACTTAAACTCAACCGTATGTTTTCCTTCAGGTATACGTAGGGCTCTTAGCGCATAATTCACTTTAAAGTGTGGTTTTAAAACACCGTCAATATAAGCATTCCATCCTTGCGCATAATACATTTCCGAAAATACACCAATTCCTGCATTTTCATTTGACGTTGCATAGACCAGATGATTTGGTTTATAGGTGACCATTTCTATCAATGCCGTAGAATCTTTTTGGAATTCAAAACGATTTATTGCAGTAAAGGTATTCGTATTAACAACTGCTTCTCTTTCAGGGTTAAATTTTTCCAAGGATTGTATTTCTTCATCCCCACTTTTTACAGGAATCAATTTTTCAATAAACCAAGCGTTGCCTAAGGCATCTGGATTTATTGCAGGAACACTATTTCCTTCTTCATCTTGTTGGATAACATATTTAACATTAAGCATACTAAGTACCTTAATGTTGCCCTGGTACACATGGTAATCAAAAAGGTCATTAATTGCGGAAGGTTTGGCTGCATGGTACCCTCCTATAGATTGGTGAAAATAAGAAGTACGCGAGCCGTTTAATCCTTCGGACTGATCGAACACTCTAAAAATAGAGGTATCCTGCAGAAGTTGCTGATCTAAAGGAGTTTGTTGAAAAGGTGCCTTAATGCGGCGTTGAGAGATAAAATCTTCTTCGTTCACATAGCGCTGTGCTACTCCTACTAAATCCACAACAATTAATAATCCTACAACAATAATAGCCCATTGTTCCTTTATTTTGGCTTTTAAATATAACCACAAAGCTACGGTAACTAGAACAATATATATCAAATATCTTATGGTATCACTGGTATAAATTGCTTCTCTATCCAATTGAAGCATCGTACCTACTTCTGGACCGTAATACCGAGAATAGGTTGCGTCTACTCTTCCGATAAAATCAAAATTTCCTTTAATGAGAAATAATAAAATCCCCAATCCAAAGGTTATCGCAAAACTGAATTTTAATGCGGTGATTTTTTTTGTAGTATCTTTTTTCTTCTTAAACAAAGCCACCAATGCCATTATGGCCATTATAGGAGCACAAAGTTCTAATACAACTTGAATCGAAGACACTGCTCTAAATTTATCATAGAGTGGGAAATAATCGATCATAAAATCAGTGAGCAGACTAAAATTTTTCCCCCAAGAAAGCAATAGAGACATTAGTGTTCCTCCAACCAGCCACCATTTTAGTTTTCCCTTTACCAAAAATAATCCTAGAATAAAGAGAAAGAAAATAACCGCTCCAATATATGCAGGACCAGAAGTCCCAGGTTGCGAACCCCAGTATAAGGGGAGTTCATAAAAATTTGAAGCTTGCTTTCGAGGTAATCCTTTGTCAATAAAGTACTGATAGGTTTTAGATTCGGCACCAAGATATTCGTTATCTGAACCTCCAAAAAGACGCGGAACAAATAGATTTAAAGATTCCGTAATACCATAACTCCAATGGGTAATATAAGCTTTGCTTAAGCCGTTAGTGTTTTCTTTAGGAGATCCATCAGGTGCTATCGTTAATTCTGACTTGCCTCTAGTACTCCAATCTGCATATTCCTTTGTAGTAATCAAGCCAGTTGTATTCGCTCCAATTCCAATAGCAACGGCAAAAATTAAAATACCAACGGTAATAAAAAAGTGTTTTAATTTTTTCTTTACGATGGCATCTATCAAATAAGTCGCTCCCAAAATGAGTACTAATAGCATAAAGTAGTAGGTCATTTGGTAATGGTTGGCACTAATCTCTAATGCCATTGCGAGTGCGGTAATCACAAATCCCAAAAGGTACTTTTTGCGAAAAGTAAGTAGTATTCCCCCGAGAAGAATAGGCAAATAACCCATTGCATGTGCTTTTGCGTTGTGCCCTGCACCAATGATAAGAATTAAATAAGTTGAAAAACCAAAGGCCAAGGCCCCTACTATGGCCAGTTTATAGTCAACCTTCAGGCAACTTAATAGAATATAAAATCCGATAAAATATAAAAATAGATAGTCGGCAGGCCTAGGCAAGAAGCGAATCAATCGATCCAGTTGCTTTACATAATTATGGGGGTAATTGGCACCCAATTGGTAAGTTGGCATGCCGCCAAACGCACTATTGGTCCAATACGATTCTTCTCCTGTTTTTTCTTTCAGGTCATTTCGTTCCTTTGCCATTCCCGTATACTGGGCAATATCACTCTGATATATACCTTTTCCCTGTAAGACTGGATGGAAATAAGCAAGGGCTACGACAATAAAAAAAACAACTACGAAAAAATTTGTAAAAAAAGCTTTTAAGCTAAGTTTCATGAGTTGGTTGGTACAAATTAATTAGTCAATTTCCTCAAAATCTATGTAATCTCCAACTTTTTTTTGAGGGTTGGCTTTCCTTGTTGTGCTTTTCTTTTTAATTATATCTTGCTGTTCCTGTTGTGGGGAAGTATATTGTCCAAAACCATCTCCAAATTTCTCTTTAAAATGATTTTCTGTTTTCCTTGCTGCATAGCTTAATATACGAGGAGCGAACAATCGAGCTACTATTTTTAACCCATAGTAAACTAAAAGTATAATTAAAATAGTCTTTAAAAGTACCATATTATATTACTATTTATATCAAAAATACAATTCTAGCGTTGTATTAAATAGGTATAAGTCATAAAATAATAATAAAATCCTTTTTTACACCAAACCGATTCCAATGAAATTCTTAAAGTTTGTAATCCCTAGCATCCTTATTTTTATTCCCAGTCTTCTCATTTCTCAATATACAGATGTTATTAATTCTAATAGACCTGGACAGTCTGTTAGTGCCTATGCTGTTGGAAAGAATGTGTTTCAGATAGAAGGTGGGTTTCTTTATGAGAGACAAAGAAATAACAGTGTTTTTTCCGAATCTGATCTGCTTGGAGCAGATTTAGTCTTGCGCTACGGTCTTTTCTTTGAAGCCTTGGAAATAATCTGGGAAGGTATTTACCAAAATGAAGATAGAACAATCACCAACTTAGGAACGAACGCTAATTTTAGTGATTTTTCCCGAAATCGACTTGGCGCCAAATTTCTAATTTACGATCCTTTTAAAAATCCTGAAAAAAATAAACCCAATCTCTATAGCTGGCGTGCAAATAATAAATTTCAATGGAAGAATCTGATTCCGGCAGTATCCATTTACGCTGGCGCTAACTTTGTGATTGGGGACAATCCGTTTTTAATTGATGACCCTACGGTTTCCCCAAGAGTTATGATTGCAGGACAAAGCAGTCTGGCCCCCAGATTGGTGCTTATTACAAATATCTCTTACGACCGTATTGGTACCGATTTTCCAGAATGGGGGTATATTATATCCTTAAGTAGATCTTTTAAAAATCCAAAATGGAGTGCTTTTATCGAAAACCAAGGGGTTAGTAGTGATCGTTATTCAGACCTAATCCTTCGAGGAGGGTTTGCGCATCTTTTTAATAAAACATTTCAGGTAGATTTAAGTGTTGGAGGAAATTTTAAAAACTCTCCTTCACGTCTTTTTGGAACCGTTGGAGCATCGTATAGATTTGATTGGCATAAAGATGAGCTGATTCCCATTGATGAAGCTCCGGCCGAAACCATAAAACCAAATGCTAATAAGAAAAAGAGAAAGCGTTCCAAAAAGAAAAAAAAGAAAGGTAGTGCTATAGATTTTTAAATCATTTTCCCTTTAAATAAATAACCTACAATTTTATTCTATTGATTAATATTGCTAATATTGACTTAGATTAAAACCAAATGATTGTCCTAAAAATAGTACGTTCAAAGAAAGAACTAAAACAATTTGTAAAATTCCCTTTTACACTATACAAAGACTCCAAATATTGGATTCCTCCAATTATTAAAGATGAATTGGAAACTTTGGATAAAACCAAAAACCCTATTCTTAAGGATGCGGAAGCAACCTTTATTCTTGCTTATAAAAATAATACGATTGTAGGGCGTGTTGCGGCAATTGTGAACTGGATAGAAGTAAAGGAACAGCAGGTTTTAAAAATGCGTTTTGGATGGTTTGATTTCATTGACGATAAAGAAGTTTCTAAAAAGCTCTTAGAAAAAGTTGAAGAAATAGGAAAAACACATCAATTACAATATATGGAAGGTCCGGTAGGTTTTTCCAACTTAGATAAAGTAGGAGTTGTAACTGAAGGCTTTGAGCATCCGGGGAATATGATTACTTGGTACAATTATCCGTATTACAAGGATCATTTAGAAAATTTAAATTTTGTTAAGGAGAAGGAATACATGGAAAATATGTTTCCATTTAGTAACTCCAAACCCGAGATGTTCAAAAAAGCACAGGCCCTAATTAAGAGAAGATATGGACTGCGTGAAATTAACTTTACCAAAACAGAAGAAGTAATGCCTATGGCAGACAAGATGTTTGATTTATTCAATCAAACATACTCCAAATTATCTTCTTTTGTTCCTATTACAACAATACAACGCGAATATTTCAAGAAAAAATATATCAGCTTTATAAATCCGGAATACATTAAGTTTATTGTAGATAAAACCAACGAACCAATTGCTTTTGCAGTAGTGATGCCCTCTTTTTCTGAAGCTTTACAGCACTCTAAGGGAAAGTTATTCCCCTTTGGAATTTTTAGACTTTTGAGAGCTCGTAAACATTCTAAAGATGTTATTTTCTATTTAATTGGAATACATCCGGATTATCAAAATAAAGGAGTTACTGCCATTGTTTTTGATGAGTATTATAAGACGTTCAAGAAAAAGGGAATTGTCACTTGTTATCGTACCCCCGAGTTGGAGGAGAATCTAGCAATAAAACAAATGTGGAAACACTTTGACCCCGTAATCTTTAGACGCAGAAGAACGTATAGAAAGAATTTTTAAACTAGTTCACAATAATTTTTCCTACTTCCATTGTTTTTCCATCGATGAGCGTCCTGAAAATATATAATCCTGGGATTAGATTGATATCAATAAAATCATTAATAGAAAATATATCACCTTTGGAAACAACTCTACCACTTAATTCCACTATTTCATAAGTGCGGTTATCTCCAGAGGAAACAATATTTAATAATCCCCCTGAATTAACAGGATTAGGAAACAAAATTAATGTATCTTCAAAAGGAATAAATAACGATATGGGATCTGTTTTAATACTTGTTCCATCTTCCAAAAAGATTGTCACGTCATAGACATTGGTACCTGGAATCAATTGTGAATCGGAAATGGTGAATTCTAAATCTTGAAAAGGAGCATTAAACCGTTCCACTTCTGTAGTTACACCATCAATAGTTTTTGAAAAAACCACAGAGGCAACATTAATAGCTGTACTTAAATTCAAGCTTGCTGAAACAAGATTGGTCTCAGTTAAGAATGCAATAAATGTTCTAAAGTAACAATCGACACCTTGCAAATCTGTATTTATGGTTGTTCCTTGAATACCAGAAAGTCCTTCAAAAACAGGACGAACAGAAAAAAAAGAATTATCAAATTCAGATTTTTGTAATACGATCGTTGTATCGGTAACATTTTGAGCAATTTCAAGATTACGATCTCCTAAAAAAAGTACATCATAGGATGTTGCTTCAGGAATGTTACTCCATCCAAGGAGTAGCTCAGAATCGCAATTAAATAAAACTTTAGGTTCCACTTTTTTCCCTATTGTAAATGGTTCACCAGGATATGTAATTCCCCCTGCTAAGAGGCGAAATTGTACTATACCATTTACATCTGGAGTATTCCACCTAAAAAAAGAAGAATCCAATGATAATTGATTCACAAGTGTTTCCCATTCGCCTTGATTTATACGAACTTGTAATATTCCTGTAGTTTCGGGAAGTGTATTTTTCCAACGAATTAAGTTTTCTGTTTCATTTTCCAGAGCATCTGTAGCTGTAGGGAAAAGCCAATTAAAGGTATTTTCAGGAACTAAATGATAGGCAATTGAAAATGCTTGATTTAAGGTTGATACGGCACTACCCGATACCGAGATTGTATAGTTTCCAGCTACTGGTTTATCTATGGTAATAAGTTCAACATTATTTAGGGTATCTCGTTTTCGTAGTGCGGGTAATCGAAGGGAATCGATATTAGGAAAAGAATTAAGCACCCAAGGTAACCAGGTTTCCGAATTGGAATGGATTTCCATATCAAGATCATTAATTAATGCTATCTCATCTCCCGGATTAGCAGCAATATCATTCCATACTAATGCAACTTTTAACCTACTTATTGCTTCTGGGATATTAATTTCAAACGTTTTTGTTTCGTTTTCTATGATAGTTTCTTCAAACAATTGTTGCTCCAATATGACATTGGTACTATTCAAACCATTTAAATTTCCATAACCAGATTCAAAATTAATTTCGGAAACTCCTAGACTTTCTGCACCAGCTATAAGCGCAGCCTTTACCAATGGAGAACTGGGAAGTTGTCCTGTAGTATTTTGATAAGCATTTTGTAAAAGTACGGTTACTCCAGACACTAGTGCAGCCGCGTCTGATGTACCTCCAGGAGCATATGCTACTAATTCAGGTTTAACGCGTCCGTCAGGGGCAGGACCTCTAGAACTTCGTAAATCAATTTCCCCTTCACGATTAATAGCACCCACACTAATTATATTTTTTGCTGCTTTAAAGTTTCCTGTCTGATTGGAAAAATTTGGAATACCTGCATAGGGTCCAAATTCTGGGGTTAGATTACCACTGTTTCCAGAGGAGAATACATGAACTAAAGAAGGATTGTTTTTTATATTTTGATCATAAGCAGCAGCTTCATTTCCATATTCCGGTTCCAAGGATGTACCATAAGAATGATTTTGAACCGAGATATTATTATCCTGAAATATTGCATCAGGATCTGGGAAAATTCGTAAAAAACTTGAAGAAGTTAAGGTAATAGCATTGGCCACTCCAAGCCCTTTATTGGAAGTGTTCCCAGCTCCTCCTATTACGGTACCTATTAAAGCTGCATGCTGATCAACTTCATCAGCTTCGAGTCCTGTTAAAAAAAAGCGGTTTTTAAAATCGATATCATTAGTGTCAAACAGGAGTTCCTTAATGGAAACCGTAAAACCATCACCATTAAGTTCTGGATATAAATGATGAACATTCGAAATAGCATTTACACTAAGATCATTCGCTATAACTTCTGTTTCAACATGAGGAGTTCCTGATGGTCCAATGTGCAGAACAGATTCATGCTTCAATAGTTTATCAAAATCTTTTACCGGTATTTCTAAAAGAAAATGATCTTGAAAAATGCTAATTATTCTTGTTTTAGGAGCTATCGTGATCCACTCTCGCTTAAAGTTTTTTTGATTTATAACCTTAACTGAAACTTGAATTTTTGTTTTAGGCAACTCCTGATGTATATACCTATATTTCAAATCGGGTGATAATTTCCAGGTATCCCTTAAGGTATACACCTTTGTAATCTCTTGTGGTGAAGGTTGCCAGTTATCATTAGAATAGCTAACATAAAAGTTATTAGGGTATCGTTTAATTTTTTTTAAATGGTATTTAGCTTCAAAAGTTGCAATATTATCGGTATGAATAAGGTAATAACCTTTTTCAAGATTTCCCTCTGCCGATACTCCTTCTAATGAAGAAATAAAGCTCTGGGTATTAACTTGTCCATAAACCATAGTTATGGAACATAAAAACATTAAAAAAAGTAAGGTTCTTATACTGATACGGTACATTAACGGTTAAGATATGAACAATTTATAAGACATTGTTAATAATATTAGGACTATTAAAAAAATGTTAATATATTCCCGAAATATTTAACAAATAAAGGACTAATTCTTAAAAAAACCTTAAATTATGAAAAAAAGTTATGTTTTAAACACCTTACTAATTGCTTTTTTAACCACCACGTTATTCATATCCTGCGAATCTGAGGGAGAACAAGATGAAATTGCTAACGAAGAACTTGTCTTTGTTACAGCACAATTGGCAAGTTTAGGCTTCGACACCGGTGATCTAGTTCCAGACGTCATGGAGGGTCAAAGTGGCTATTTAGTTGAAGGAGATATTTTTCTTACTGTAGCACAGATAGAAGCACTTTCTCCTAGAATTTCAGTAGATAATAATAACGAAGTAAACACTGAGCATTATCGTACCAATAATATTGTAAGTTCACCACGTGTGGTAACAATATTTGTAGATACAGCTTTTCCTAGTGTTACCCAGACTGCTGCTGATGAAGCTCTGGCTAGATATAATTCGCTTAATTTAGGTATTACTTTCCAAAGAGCTAGTAGTTCTGGAGCTGATATTGATCTTTTGGCTAGAAGGTTAAGAAGAGGTGTTCTCGGACAAAGTGCTGGTTTTCCTGACGCTAATGGTAATCCGGCTACTCCTATTATTTTAAATTCACAAATATATGCGCCTAGAGAGCGCAGAAATAGACCCGCTACTGTTCCTGCAGATGTAGTAACAGTAATCGCACATGAAATAGGTCATGCAATTGGCTTCCGCCATACAGACTTCTTTAATCGTTCGTTCAGTTGTGGAACAGGAGGTGATGAAGGAGATGGAGGTGTAGGTGCTATTTTTATCCCTGGTACTCCAGCAGGAGCTGAAAATGGATCATGGATGTTAGCTTGCAGTAATGGCACTGACCGTCCATTTACTTCTGGTGATCGTACGGCACTAACTACCGTTTACTAAATTTAACACCTGTATAAAAAAAGCCAATTACCGAAATGTAATTGGCTTTTTTAAATTTATATTTTATTCCTTATTCTCCCATTGCAGCTGCTACAGCAGCAGAAAGCCGCTTATAGGTTCCATTCTCTAGGCGTTCTCTAATCGCTGAAAAAGCATCTAAAGTAATAGAAATATCTTCTAAAGTATGTGTAGCAGTAGGAATCATTCGCAATAAGATGAGTCCTTTAGGAATTACCGGATATACCACTATAGAACAGAAAATACCGTAATTTTCTCGCAAATCTTTTACCAACGCCATGGCTTCAGGTATGCTTCCATTAAGATATACGGGGGTAACACAACTTGTGGTCGTTCCAATATCAAAGCCACGTTCCTTGAGGCCGTTTTGTAATGCGTTTACGTTTTTCCACAATTTAGCTTTGAGTTGCGGCATAGTACGTAACATATCTAACCGCTTTAAAGCTCCCTTAACGTAAATCATAGGTAGCGATTTTGCAAACATTTGCGATCGCATATTATATTTTAAATAATCAATGATCCCTTTATCTGCTGCCAAAAACGCTCCAATACCAGCCATTGATTTTGCAAAAGTCGCAAAATAAACATCGATATCATCTTGAACTCCTTGCTCCTCTCCTGCTCCTGCTCCTGTTTTTCCTAGGGTACCAAAACCGTGAGCATCATCCACCATCAAGCGGAATTTAAACTTTTCCTTTAAAGCTACAATTTCTTTAAGTTTTCCTTGCTCGCCACGCATACCAAATACGCCTTCAGAAATGACTAAAATACCACCTCCTGTTTGTTCTGCCATTTTAGTAGCACGTTCAAGGTTTTTTTCTAAGCTTTCAATGTCATTATGTTTGAACGTAAAACGTTTTCCCATATGCAATCGCACCCCATCGATAATACAGGCATGAGAATCCACATCGTAAACAATAATATCATCCTTTGCAGCTAAAGCATCAATTGCAGATAAGATGCCTTGATATCCGAAATTGAGCAAGTAAGCAGCTTCCTTATTTACAAAAGCGGCTAATTCCTGCTCCAATTGTGCATGAAAATCAGTTTGCCCGCTCATCATTCGAGCTCCCATTGGATATGCTGCTCCATGCTCTGCAGCGGCATCTCCATCAACTTTCTTTATTTCTGGTAAATTTGCAAGTCCAAGATAATCGTTAATACTCCACGTTATAACCTCTTTTCCCTGAAATTTCATTCGGTTAGAAATAGGACCTTCTAATTTTGGAAAAACAAAATAGCCTTCTGCTTGAGAAGCCCATTTACCTAAAGGTCCTTTATTTTCAATAATTCTATCAAATAAATCTCTCATGTATGCCTGCCGGGTTTTGAATGCAAAAGTATAGATTTTTAAGAAGCATTCATAAATTATTTAGGACAATAATCCAATCACAAAAGTGTAAACCACGAATGTGATTTGCATAAAAGTGTATGCTTTTATTTTATAAATTCTATGTGTTGGGGTTCTTCGGTGTGTTTGCTATCGAAAAAGCCTTGGTCATTCATCCATTGATCACTGTATATTTTACTCATATATCGGGATCCATGATCTGGAAAAATTACAACTACATTGCTTTTTGCATCAAATTCTCCCAAATGATCAAGTTGCTTCACAGCTTGCAAAACGGCACCGCTTGTATATCCAACAAAAATACCTTCTGTTTTAGAAATTTCTCGAGCCGTATGCGCACTTTCTTCGTCTGATACTTTTACAAACTTATCAATAACCTTAAAGTCTGTGGCATCTGGAATCATATTTTTACCCAAACCTTCTATGCGATATGGGTATATTTCATTGGTATCAAATTCCCCTGTTTCATGGTACTTTTTTAATACTGAACCATGAGCATCTACACCAATTACTTTAATGTCTGGATTCTGTTCTTTCAAGAATCGTGCTGTACCAGATATAGTTCCTCCTGTGCCACTGCAAGCAATAAGATGCGTAATGTTTCCATTAGTCTGTTTCCATATTTCTGGTCCGGTGGTCTGGTAATGTGCTTCAATGTTTAAAACATTAAAGTACTGGTTGATATATATTGAACCTTCTGTTTCCTGATGTAAACGTTTTGCAACTTGATAATACGACCTCGGATCGTCAGCACTTACGTGTGCAGGACAAACATATACTTTAGCGCCCATAGAGCGCAACATATCAATCTTATCCGGAGAAGATTTTGAACTTACTGCTAGAATACACTCATATCCCTTAATAATACTAACCATAGCGATACTAAACCCTGTATTTCCAGATGTCGTTTCGATGATTGTACTTCCTTTGGTAAGGATTCCTTTTCGTTCTGCCTGATCAATAATGTAAGCTGCGATTCTATCTTTCGACGAATGTCCTGGATTAAAGCCCTCCACCTTTGCATAAAAGTTTCCTGAGAAATTCTCAGCAATCTTATTTAATTTAACTAGAGGTGTATTTCCGATTAGATCAAGGATATTATCGTAGGCATCTATCTTTTGTTCCATTCCTGGTTGTCTAGGTTATATCTTGTTATTTACATAACAATTCCAGCTTGCAAATTTATGTATTTTTTTTGACTATTGAATTTTCCCAGATAAATCCAGTAAAAAAGCATACTCTTTTGCCACTTCTTTTAAAGATTCGAAACGCCCCGAAGCCCCTCCATGACCAGCATCCATATTAATATCAAATAACAAAAGGTTCTTGTCTGTTTTTAAATCTCTTAGTTTTGCGATCCATTTGGCAGGTTCCCAATATTGCACTTGCGAATCATGCAAACCGGTTATAACTAACATGTTTGGGTAATCTTGTGAATGTACATTATCATAAGGAGAATAAGATTTCATATAGCTATAATAGGCACTTTCATTAGGATTGCCCCATTCATCATACTCTCCTGTTGTAAGTGGAATAGAGTCATCCAGCATTGTAGTAACGACATCTACAAAAGGTACAGAGGCAATAATACCATGATATAATTCAGGGGCCATGTTTGCTATAGCGCCCATTAATAATCCTCCAGCGGAACCACCCGAAGCGTACAGCTGATTTTTAGTAGTATACCCCTGATCAATTAAAAATCTAGAACAATCAATAAAATCGGTAAATGTATTTTTCTTTTTCAATAATTTACCATCTTCATACCAGTTCCTCCCCAAATATTGTCCTCCGCGAACGTGCGAAATAATATAAATAAATCCGCGATCCAACAAGCTTAGTCGAATGGTTGAAAAATAAGGGTCTATGGTATATCCGTAAGAACCATATGCGTATTGCAGCACCGGATTCGTCGTTTCCAAATTGGTGTCTTTATGGTATACCAATGACATTGGAATTTGTTCCCCATCTGCTGCAGTAGCCCATATTCGTTTCGAACGATAATTTTCTTTCTTAAACTTTCCGCCAAGAACCTCTTGTTCTTTTTTAATCTCTTTTTCTTGGGTATCCATATTAAAATCAATAACCGAATTTGGTGTGGTCATTGAATTGTATGAATATCGCAAAAGATTAGTATCAAATTCTGGATTGTGACTTACACCTGCTGTATAGGTTTCGCTTTCAAAAGGTAAATAGTAACTTTTAGTACCGTCCCAACGTATTATTTTTACCTTATTTAATCCTTTTTCTCTTTCCGAAAGTACATAGTAATCCTTAAAAATATCGATATCTTCTAAGAGTACTTCTTTGCGATGTGGAATAAATTCCTTCCAGTATTCGTTATCTGTATTTCCTCCTTCCGAAACAATCATCATCTTAAAATTTACGGCTTTATCTTTATTGGTACGGATGTAAAAGTTATCCTTGTAATGGGCAATATCATATTCCAAACCCCTTTTTCGTTTTGAAAATAATTGAAAAGGCTCTTCTGGGGTATTGGCATTCAAAATCTGATATTCCGATGTTAGCGTACTGTATGAAGCTATAATGATGTATTTCTTTGACTTGGTTTTGTAAACTGTTGTACCAAAAGTTTCGTCCTTTTCATGATATACCAACGTATCCTCTTCTACTCCTGTACCAAATGTATGCTTGTAAATTTTATCCGCACGTAGCGTTGTCGGATCTTTTTTCGTATAAAACACTGTTTTATTATCATTAGCCCAAACTGCTCCCCCTGTAGTGTTTTCAATTTTGTCCGAATACATTTCACCGGTACTAAGGTTTTTAAATTGAATAACATATTGCCTTCTTGAAACGGTATCCACAGCATATGCCGCTATTTCATTGTTTGGACTTATAGCAATTCCTCCAAGGTTAAAATATTCATGTCCTTCGGAAAGTATATTACAATTAAACATCACCTCTTCTGGCGCTTGTTGTGTTTCTTTTGATCTTGAATAGATGGGATATTCCTTTCCTTTTTCATAACGAGTGTTGTACCAATACCCATTTTGTTTATAGGGCACTGAAGCATCATCTTCTTTTATTCTAGCTTTTATTTCTTCAAAAAGCGTTTTTTGAAAATCTTCAGTATGCGCAGTTAAGTTTTTATAGTATGTCCTTTCCTCCTGTAAGTACGCTAAAACCTCTTCATTATCTCTCTCGTTTAACCAGTAGTAATTATCTATTCGAATATCATCGTGCTTTATAAGCTCTTGAGGTTTTTTTGCCGCAATTGGGGCAGTGTTATCTCCCATTCTTTTGTATTGAATTTTGTAAGAAAAGCAAAAGTAACATAAAGCTTACAAACAATCCATTACTTTTATGCTGGGTTTATATCCTAAGAAGGATGAAATCTATTTCTTAACTTTGTAAGCTGTAATTTTAAATAGTACAACCATGTTTGGAGACCTAATGGGTATGATGGGTAAATTGAAAGAAACCCGCGAAAAAGTTGAAGCAACTAAAAAGCGATTAGATCATGTTAGTTTAGAAGAAAATTCTTCGGATGGATTGATAAAAGTTACTATTACGGCAAATAGAACTATAAAAGAGGTAGCTATAGATCAAACTTTGCTCGAAGATAAAGAGCAACTAGAAGACTATCTAGTGCTTACCATTAATAAAGCTATTGCAAAGGCAACTGCTGTACACGAGGCTGAATTAGCTGCCGTTGCTAAAGAAGGAATGCCTAACATTCCTGGGATGGATAATTTGTTTTAACAAATCAATTTACCGTTATATCAAAATGATATATGCAAGAAATTAAATATCTTTAAGAAAAGATTTTGCATATATGATTGAAATTGTAAAAGAAAGTTCAGGGGTTTTTCACTTTATTTTGAAAGCTAAGAGTGGAAATTCATTGTTGCAAAGCATTGCCTATACAACCGAACAGGAAGCGCAAAAGGTAGTATCAAAAATTCCAATAACTCAAGGTCAGTATCTTTTTGAGCGAAGAACGGATCATAATGGTAAATTTCTTTTTAATCTTAAGGATCAGGATGGAAAAGTAATAGGCAGTAGTCAATTATATGGATCGGAAGCAGGTATGGAAAATGGAATCCGAAACCTTAAAAGTAGTTTATCTACCCTGCGATCGTTATAGCTTTTTCAGAATTTCCAAATGTTTTTCATGCATTTCGGCAGTATAATCTAAATGCGTAACCATGCGAAGTTTCCCCTGACCCATACCAATAATATGTATGTTTTGCTCTTTTAATTTTTCAACAAACAACTCCGCGGTCATATGGGTTTCATCGATCTCAAAAATTACTATGTTGGTCGCAATAGGTTCTATTTTCTTCACAAAGGATTTTTCCTGTAAACCATGACCTATTTCCTTTGCTTTTTGATGATCTTCCGCTAAACGTTCTCGATGATTGTCTAAAGCATAAATACCTGCTGCAGCTAAAAACCCTGCTTGTCGCATTCCTCCGCCTAAAACTTTACGTACGCGCAAGGCCTTTTCTATAAAGTGCTTATCGCCTAACAGCACCGAACCGACAGGACATCCTAAACCTTTACTTAAACATACACTTATACTATCAAATAAGTCACCATATTGTTGTGGAGATTCGTTTTTTGCAACCAGCGCATTCCATAACCGGGCACCATCCAGATGATAACGAAGCTTGTGATTAGTACAGACCTTCTGAATACGCTCCAACTCATCAAAATCCCAACAGGCTCCTCCACCTTTATTAGTTGTGTTTTCAATACAAACCAACGAACTTAATGGACTATGATAAAAATCTGGTGGATTTATAGCTTCAACGATCTGCTGAGTAGTCATCATACCACGATGACCGTCTACCAGTTTACAGGAAACCCCACTATTAAAACTAACTCCTCCCCCTTCGTAATTGTATACATGAGCATACTTATCACAAATCAATTGTTCCCCAGGTTGGGTATGCAGTTTTATTGCCGCTTGATTTGCCATAGTTCCACTAGGAAAATAAAGGGCTGCATCCATTCCAAAAAGTGAAGCCACTTTTTCTTCCAACGCATTTATGGTAGGATCTGCTTTAAAAACGTCATCTCCAACTTCCGCTGTCATCATCGCATCAAGCATTCCAGGCGTAGGTTTGGTTACGGTATCACTTATCAAGTTAATTTCCATGGTAGTTATTCAAACTAAATTTATACTTACTTTTTAATTCCCGAAACAAGCCATTCCTATGGGGGAACCATCAGGGATTTTTGGACTCGGAATTACTTTAAATTCCTCGGGGTGCTGGTAGTAATTTTGTATGCGGAGTACCATTTCTTGTGCTATAGCATCATCCAAATTTTTTAAACCAGGATTGACTATCAATTTTTTTAAGGTTTGATTTGCAATGGCATTAACTTGCGGATGCACGTTTTTATGAGCCGCAAGATTCATAATATGATGCAATACTCTAAAATTAATATTTTGTTGCACCGCATTCGTATAGGATTCTTTATGTTGTTTCTGAACAGTTTCTTGAAGTACCGTAGTTAACACTTCTTGCAATCCTAATTGCTTAGCATCCATACTTTTTTGTTGAATTAATCGTGAAGCACGTTGCGGATGTAATAGCAAGCCCAAAGTCATATCTGCCGCTGTTTCTGCGGCTGAAAGTGCATCAAAAGAAACCCCCGTTCTGCCATTGAATGATTCCCGTGATCGGCCATAGCCTATTGCCCTTGGTGGAAAAAGTGTTAATTTATCTTGTGGAATTGCAATCTCATTAGCATCAAGAGTTCTAAGAATACTTTTTAGTGCTTTTTCCTGAGTAGTTTTATCCACCATAGTTACCGTAGGTTGTCCATCACCTTTAACCGTGTAATTATAATCGAGTCCCCCTACAATTTTGGCGACGCCTTCGGTTTGATATCTATGAAAGAAATAAAGTGGTGCAAAAACATCTTCCAATACGGAGTTAGGTTCATTAGATCGGATATTATCAATAGAAAAATTAGCAATGGCCAGCTTTCGAATTGCCAAAACATCATTTAACTCGCCGCTTATGTTTGTGCCATTATCCCACAAGTGTGCCAATACATGAGCTCCTCCCCGCGGTCTTGCATCGCTATCAGATATATATCGTAATCCATTGTTTTGTGCAGTCTTTAAAATTGCATTTAAACCCTCTTTTTCAGCATTTGCATTGGCAAAGTTGGTATATGAATAGGCAACTGTTACCTTATCCCATACACCTATACCCGTTGCGTAAGCATTTGAAAAATCAATAGTACCATTGTTAATTGTAAATTGCGGGTGGGGGTAATCCATCACTGAAGCTCTTCCGTTCGTGCTTGCTGCAAAGTTGTGTGCAAAGCCTAAGGTGTGCCCTATTTCATGAGCAGAAAGTTGGCGTATACGCGCAAGAGCCAATTGTAACATCGCATCGTGATTGTCATCACGTTCTGCAAAAGGTTTATTCATCAATGCTTGAGCAATTAAAAAATCTTGTCGGATACGAAGACTACCTAAACTCACATGACCCTTAATAATTTCCCCGGTTCGCGGGTCAGTAATACTGCTTCCGTAACTCCATCCTCTTGTGGAACGGTGTACCCATTGTATTACATTATACCGAACATCCAAGGGGTCAGCATCATCTGGTAAAATTTTTAATTGAAATGCATTTTTATAACCAATAGATTCAAAGGCTTGATTCCACCATCTTCCTCCATCTAGCAGTGCAGAACGTACAGGTTCGGGAGTACCATTATCTAAATAATAAATGATTGGCTCAACGGCTTCACTAACGGCAGCAGCTGGATTTTGTTTTTCTAAACGGTGTCTTGTAATAAAACGTTTTAATATAGGTTCCTCAACGGGAGTTGCATAATCATAATACGAGAATGGATAGGATCCCGATCTTGGATCAAATTTTCTTGGGGTATACTGATCATCCGGCAGTTCAATAAAAGAATGATGTTGCGCAACTGTAATTAAATTTGGATTTGGAGTTACTGATCTGATATAGCCACCCTTAGGTTCTCCTTTAAAGGTTAGTGTAACATCAAATTCACAGTTTTTAGGAAATGCTTTTGTTCGTTCCATTGCAAAAGCACTTCTATCTTTATTTAACGCATAACTGCCCTGTCCCGCATTTCGTAACCTACTGGCAACACCATGCGCATCTTGCATAAAGAATCCTGTGAGATCAATTAGGTACTTTCCATCTGCTTCCGCTTCAATTTTAAATCCATATAAAATAGATTTTGCAAAAGCTTGTTCAACAGATTTTTTCTCAAGGGCATTATCGGTTAAAGCTCTGAACCTAAGATTAGGTTGCACCAATAAAAGTTTGTTTCCCGCTTTTTTAAAATAAACGACCTGTTCATTACCGAGTTGACCTCGATCTAGGCCTATATCATTACTGCCAATACCGCTACTCAGTGCATATACGTATAAAAACTCTTTTTCTAATGCATCTACTTCTAGGAAGATTTTGTCTTCCTTAGCATTGTAATAGAAATCGAAAAAACCTTTAAATTTTTCAGTGTCTTTAATCTTTTCAGAAAATTGTGCGCTCATAAATTGGCTCACAATAACGGCGATAATAAGAAGAAGTGATTTTTTCATTTGGATAGATTAGAATCCAAATTTAGATAAAAACATTGAAACTTATGAACCCTTAATTTATAAATGTATTTCAAGAATACGATATTAAAAATAGGGAATTATAAAAATCCAAAAAGAGGTTGATACAACTTTAAAATGATTTTTATATTCTAATCGAAATCCTAAAAAAGAGTTCTATTTTTGGGGAAAATAACTTTCATGATTACAACCGATCAATTTAAAGGTCTTATAGATCGCCTAGGTGCGTTAAGGAGGTATCTTTGACTTAGATGCCAAACGTATTGAAATTGAAAATGAAGAAGAAAAAACCCTGGCTCCAAATTTTTGGGATAACCCTCAGGAAGCACAACTTTTAATGCAAGCCATACAATCCAAGAAACAGTGGATTACGGGATATACAAAAGCCAGTGATTTGGTGGGAGACCTTGAAGTGCTTGTAGAATTTCAAAAAGAAGGAGACGCTACCGAAGCTGAAGTTCAATTGCAATATGAAAAAGCGATTCAGGTTATAGAGGACTTAGAATTTAAAAATATGCTCTCCGATGAGGGAGATAATCTTACTGCAATTCTTCAAATTACTGCTGGTGCCGGTGGAACGGAAAGCTGTGATTGGGCTGCAATGCTCATGCGCATGTATATGATGTGGAGTGAAAAGAATGGATATAAAGTCAAGGAATTGAACTATCAAGAAGGAGATGTTGCTGGAATTAAAACGGTTACCTTACAACTGGAAGGAGAGTTTTCGTTTGGCTGGTTGAAAGGAGAAAACGGGGTACATCGATTGGTGCGTATCTCACCATTTGATAGTAATGCAAAACGTCACACATCATTTGCATCGGTTTATGTATATCCGTTGGTAGATGATACCATTGAAATTGATATAAATCCTGCAGATATCGAAATTACTACAGCTCGTTCCAGTGGTGCAGGGGGACAAAACGTAAATAAGGTAGAAACAAAGGTGCAGCTTGTTCACAAACCCAGTGGTATTCAAATATCTTGTTCGGATTCCCGATCCCAACACGATAACAGGGCTACGGCATTAAAAATGCTGAAATCTCAATTGTACGAAATAGAATTACGAAAAAAACAGGAAGCGCGACAGGAAATAGAATCCTCTAAGATGAAAATAGAATGGGGTTCTCAAATTCGTAATTATGTGATGCATCCATACAAATTGGTAAAAGATGTTCGCACGGGAGAGGAAACAGGAAATGTAGATGCAGTTATGGATGGTGAATTAAACCCTTTTTTAAAAGCGTACTTGATGATGATGGGACAAAAAGATTCTGATTAAGAGGTATGAAAAAAATTATCTACTTTACATTATTGGTTTGTTTTGTTATCGGCGCATGTACTACAAAACAGAAAAAGGAACAACATCATAATAAAACTGTTGCCATAGAAGGAGCATGGAAATTAATTTCTGGTATTACAATTGAAAACGGAGATACTATTTTTACTGATTATACGAAGGATCAAGAAGCTATTAAAATAATTGGTACTACTCATTTTTCTTTCTTTCGACATGATTTAAATGCAGGAAAGGATTCTCTTGCGATATTTGTATCAGGAGGAGGAACTTATAGTTTAGATGGGGATAATTATAAAGAACATTTGAAATATTGTAATTTTAGATCCTGGGAAGGCTTAACGTTTGACTTTACAGTTAGTGTTCGTAATGATACGCTTATTCAATCGGGTATTGAAAAGATCGCCACTTTACAGATAGATAGGAAGATCATTGAAACTTATATTAAATCTACGAAATAAATCTGTCTAAGAATCATGATAAAAATATACCACAACCCTAGGTGTCGAAAATCAAGAGAGGGACTCGAAGTATTAGAACAATCAGGCCAAGAATTTAAGGTTGTTAAGTACTTAGAAACGATTCCTTCAAAGGAAGAATTAAGTACATTAATAAAGGCTTTAGGAATTCTTCCCATTGATTTAGTTCGAAAGCAAGAAACAATCTGGAAAGATAACTTTAAAGGAAAAGAGCTTTCGGATGAGGCAGTTATTGAAGCTATGATTCAGTATCCTAAACTGATTGAGAGACCTATAGTTGTAAAAGGCAAGAATGCGGTAATCGGAAGGCCAGTTGATAACATCACTAAGCTTTTGTAAATTTGGCTTGAATTTTGAGTTATTTTATTTAACATACATTTAACGAAGCAGGATTAAACCTTCTGCTATTTTCTAAATCTAATACCTTATATCCTTATGAAAACGAATAAGACTTTTACGTTGACACTGTTTATTTCACTATTGTTTTTCACATTTGCTGAAGCGCAATATGGGTACGGCAATGGCCGAAATGGGTACGGTAGACAACGAAGTACGTTGCCACAGCAACCTGTTCCTGAGAAGAAAGCAGAACCACTTACCGCAGAACAAATTGTAGAAAAGGAAATGCCTGGTATTGTGGAGGTATTAGGACTAAATGAGTTTGAAAGAGCAATTGTAAGCACAACTTTGGTAAAAAGTGTAAGAGAACGTATGCAATTACAACTTCTGGATTTAACTCCAGAGAAGTATAAAGAAGCCTATCGAAAAATTGGCCAAAAGGAAACGGAAGAACTTAGAATTGGTCTTCCAGAGGATAAATTTAAAGCGTTTTTAGAATTACGCGAGGATGGTGTAAAAAAGACGAAGAAAAAACAAAAAAAGAAAAAAAGGAGATCTAAAGAATAACCGCTAATGAAATTATACCCGTTACTCGTTTTATTTTGCATTACTTCACTAGTTGCACAGCGACCCCAAGGACAAAGACCACAACCCATAACGATAACCGGTATAGTAGTAGACCAAGCAAGCGGACTACCTCTGGAATATGCTACTTTAGTATTACAGAGTGTAAGAAATCCAGAGAGAGTTACCGGAGGAATAACTGATGAAAAAGGACAATTCTCGGTAGAAACTTTCCCAGGGAGATATAACATTAGGGTAGAATTTATTTCATACACTACATACGAATCTAAGGAACAGGTGTTGCGTTCCTCAACCGATTTAGGAACCATACGTTTAGCATTAGACGTTTCACAATTGGATGAAGTACAGGTTGTGGGAGAACTTTCTCAAGTAGAAATTCGATTGGATAAAAAGATTTATAATGTTGGGAAAGATCTAACCGTAAAGGGAGGAACCGTATCTGATGTTTTAGATAATGTCCCCTCGGTTTCTGTAGATGTTGAAGGGAATGTTTCGCTTCGTGGAAATGACAATGTACGCATTCTTATTAATGGCAAGCCATCAGGTCTAGTAGGTTTAAATTCTACGGATGCACTTCGGCAACTTCCATCGGATGCCATTTCAAAAGTGGAAGTGATTACCTCCCCATCGGCACGTTATGATGCGGAAGGAACTGCTGGTATCCTAAATATTATCCTAAAACGAGGCAAGGCTTTAGGGTTTAACGGATCGGTTTCCGCCAATGTTGGACTTCCTGATAATATAGGAGCATCGGTAAATTTGAATTATAGAACTAAATACATAAATTTCTTTAATACCTCGGGTTATAATTATCGGGAAGCTCCCGGGAATGCGTCAAACGACTCAGAGAATTTCTTTTCTGATAATCGATTTATTGAAGAAGATCGAGATTTTGATCGTATACGCAATGGTTTTAATACCAATACCGGTTTTGAGGTATTCCTTTCTGAGAAGGCTACCATAACCAATTCGTTTTTGTTTAGAAATAGTAATAATACCTCAGATACAGATAACAACACCCTTAGATTTGATCCTAATAGAAACTTAATTAGTAGAAGTTTTCGATTGGATCAGGAAGATGAAGATGATACTACATTTCAATATTCCATAAATTATACTCAAGATTTTAAAAAAGAAGGACATAAGCTTACGGCTGATTTTCAAATTGAAAATAGCGAAGAAGAAGAATTCTCAATAATTACGGAAGAAGAGTTTATTGCGGATACACCAGATGAACTTGAAAATGTAGCTACTATTGAAGACCAACAGCGTATTTTGTTGCAAGCAGATTATGTATTGCCTTTGGGAGAAAATAGTCAGTTCGAGGCAGGATATCGAGGGAATTTTAGAGAGCTTGATACAGACTTCTCGGTAGATACCTTAAATATCCAAACTGGAGTTCTTGATCGGGATCTCAATCTTTCGAACCGTCTGATATACGATGAAAAGGTAAACGCTTTTTATACGCAGTTTGGAAGTAAAACTGGGAAATTTTCGTATTTACTTGGTTTGCGAACAGAAATCACAAATGTGGTTGTGGATCAGGTAACAACAGCCGAAAGATCCACTCAAAATTATACCAGTTTATTTCCAACGATCAATTTGGGCTGGGAAATTGATGAGACTACCAGTTTCACTTTGGGTTTTAACAGAAGAATTAGGCGACCCAGATCCCGATTTATTAACCCTTTCCCTTCCAGGAGCAGTGAATCAAATCTTTTTCAGGGAAATCCAGATATTCAGCCAGCATTTACAAATGCGGTAGATTTTGGATATCTGAAACGTTGGGGAAGATTTACCTTTAACGGGTCTATTTTCTATCAAAGATCAACCGATGTTTTTGAGTTCATAACTTTTACAGACCCTGATCAGCGTACAGATAATGGAGATCTTATTAATATTCGTTTTCCTACTAACTTATCTTCAAGTGATCGTTATGGGGTAGAATCTACCATTTCCTATAGCCCCTACAAATGGTGGCGGTTGAATGGAAATGTGAACTTATTTTTATCTGAAACTGATGGGGACTTTACCTTTGTAAATGCGGATGGCGAAGAGTTTTTTCAAAATTTTGACAACTCAAATGTAAGCTGGTTTGCGCGATTAAACTCTACCATTAATCTTCCGGGAAAAATTGATTGGCAAACGCGCCTATTCTACAGAGGACCACGTCAGAATGCACAAACCGATACCGAAGGGCTTTTTTCACTAAGCTTAGCATTTAGTAAAGATATATTTAAAGAAAAGGGGTCTTTAGCATTGTCTATTGATGATGTATTCAATTCTCGAATCAGGCGCAGTGAGACATTAACTGACTTTAACTTTGTGTCTAGCGAATTTCAGTTTCGACAAACCTCTGCTCGTTTAACGTTTACTTATCGTTTTAACCAGAGTAAGCGAGATGCGCAAAGAAGAAATCGACAACAACGACAGGATGATGGCGGCGGTGATGAAGAGTTTTAATACTATTGTAGAATGATATCAAACAAAAAAGAAGCCAATTTGGCTTCTTTTTTTATGCTTCTCGTTTGGCTTTTCTTTCAGCCCGTTTTTCTTTAAAAAGTTCAATTAAGTTTCCAAAAAGCCAGTAAGGCACTACAAAAGTTAATAAGAATATCATCAACCAAAACCCAATAGTAAGGATTGTTAAAAATGCTAGAAAACCTAAATATTGATCAAAATCAAACATGTTGTGCTATTTAATACTGCAAAGATACTTGGAAATACATCAAAAGAACAAATCCAAATTAAAAAAAATGGAAATAATTCTTCAAACCCCTACCTTTGTTTGGATTAAACTTGAATATCATGAGCTATAGAATTGAAAAAGACACTATGGGGGAAGTTAAAGTTCCCGCAGATAAATATTGGGGAGCACAAACAGAACGTTCTCGAAATAACTTTAAAATTGGACCTTCAGGATCGATGCCTCTAGATGTTGTTTATGGATTTGCCTATTTAAAAAAATCCGCAGCTTATGCCAATCATGAATTGGGGGTTTTAGCTGTGGAAAAAAGAGATTTAATCGCGCAAGTCTGCGATGAAATATTGGCAGGTAAATTAGACGATCAGTTTCCATTGGTGATTTGGCAAACGGGATCCGGTACCCAGAGCAATATGAACGTAAATGAAGTAATTGCCAATAGAGCACATGAGATAGCGGGAAAGAAAATTGGTGAAGGTGATAAAACAATTCAACCCAATGATGATGTGAATAAATCACAGTCATCTAACGATACCTTCCCAACGGGAATGCACATTGCGGCTTATAAAAAAATTGTAGAAGTTACCATTCCCGGAGTAACACAATTACGTGATACCCTGGCTAAAAAAGCACAAGAATTCTCCAAAGTCGTTAAAATTGGTCGTACGCACTTAATGGATGCCACTCCCCTAACCTTAGGACAGGAGTTTTCAGGTTATGTCTCCCAATTAGATCATGGGTTAAAAGCTTTAAAAAATACACTATCACACCTCAGTGAAATGGCTCTAGGCGGTACTGCTGTGGGAACAGGGCTTAATACTCCCGCGGGTTACGACGTGCTTGTTGCTAGTTATATAGCTAAGTTTACGGGTATGCCTTTTGTTACTGCAGAAAACAAATTCGAAGCTCTGGCTGCTCATGATGCAATAGTAGAAAGTCATGGCGCCTTAAAACAGTTAGCAGTGTCACTTAATAAAATTGCTAATGATATTCGTATGATGGCCTCAGGACCGCGATCAGGGATTGGGGAAATTATTATTCCAGCAAATGAGCCAGGGAGTTCCATTATGCCAGGGAAAGTAAATCCAACGCAATGCGAAGCACTTACTATGGTATGTGCTCAGGTATTGGGTAATGATGTAGCAGTAAGTATTGGAGGTACTCAAGGACACTATGAGCTTAATGTTTTTAAACCGATGATGGCGGCTAATATTTTACAATCTGCAACTTTGTTAGGGGATGCATGTATGAGTTTTGAAACCAATTGTGCTGTAGGAATTGAACCCAATCATGAAGTAATTAAACAATTGTTGAATAATTCTTTAATGCTGGTAACCGCCTTAAATACTAAAATTGGATATTATAAAGCCGCGGAAATCGCGAATACAGCACATAAAAATGGTACTACCCTAAGAGAAGAAGCTATTAATTTAGGGTATGTTACTGCCGCGCAGTACGACGAATGGGTAAAACCAGAAGATATGGTGGGTTCGTTGAAATAACTTAAAATAATACTTTATCGTAATTAAAAAAGGGGCAATCAAATGATTGCCCCTTTTAGTTAATGGATAGTGCTTATTTTCTTATTTCAAAGCAAAGCTCGATGAGCCTAATAACTTAAGTTTATCATCATAAACGTTTACCATATAGTTTCCTTTTTGGAAATCACTGGCAGGCTTGCTGATATAATCGCAAACATCTAATGCCTTATTTTCGTAATAGAATGTTGTTCCTTTACTGTAGTTAACCGTTCCACCATCTTCATTCGATGCAGAGAAACTTTCTCCTAATACATTTCCTTGAGGATCTAAAACCTCCATAAAGAATTCTCTGTCTCCTGCGTCAGCAATAACATTATCTGCTATCGTAAAACAAACTTTAAACTTGTCTGTATTTCTTGCTCTGGATGTAGAAACCAATTTACCGTTTTTACGCTCTTTCACCGCATCAACACTAAATTTAGATAAATTTAAAGCAGAACCTCTTTCAACCGCATTCGCCAATTGAGTGTTTTGCACAACTAAAGAGTCATTGAAAACCGTTTGTTTCTCTAATTCAACAAATGTACTGTCTCTTTGCATAGCTAATAAAGAGTTTGAAGTTTTTAAAGAATCTACTGCTTTTAGCAATTGCTCTCTTTCCTTCTTTAATACAGATACTTGTCTTCTGTATTTTGAAAGTGATGTAATATCAGCTTTCATTGTTCGAACAGAATCTAAATACTTTGCAATTTTGTCTCTAGCATCAACCAATTCTTCATTGGTTGCATTGCTTTCTAGAATAGCTTTGTCATATTCAGATTTTAAACTATTCAAATCTTCAACCACCAAATCTCTTTCTTGCGTTAGAGCCGTAGTAGTCTTTTGTTTATCTTGATATAAACTAACTGTATAGATTATGGTACCTAAAAGAACTACTCCTAGAAGACCAGCGATTACCTTTAATCCGTTGTTACTTTTTGTTTCAGTCATAATGAAATAATTAATTAACCTTGTAATTTAATAGTATAGAGTTTTTTCGTGTTATTGGATATACGACCTAAGTTTTTATTTAGACTTTTTTGAGGTAAAAAAAAATACATTTAAGCCTATATATTGTGATTAGAAGTCGTAAATTTATAAGGGTATATTTTTTACTTTTAATCATATATGATTGATAAATAGATAGTTATATCGATTATTTACAATTTATATTTTACATTACGAATCTCCTTATAATTCTTTTAAAAATTATGAAAAAATTACTCCCCTTTGTACTGATTTGCGGTATCCTAGTGATGGGATGTAAAGAAAATGATAAGAAAAATCAGCATAAAACTCTTGCTGAAACTGTCGAAGCTACTCCCCTAACAGGTTCGAATTTGGAAATTATTCCTATAGAACACGCAACGGTTGTTTTAAAATGGAATGATATTACCATATATATAGACCCTGTTGGTGGTGCTAAGTTTTTCGAGCATGTAGCTAAACCAGACCTAATTTTGATTACAGATATACACGGAGATCATTTTAATCTGGAAACGCTTCAAGAATTGGATACAAAGCGAGCCAAGATAATGGTGCCTCAAGCCGTTGCGGATAGAATACCTGAAGAATTCACTCCTCAAATCGACGTTTTACACAACGGAGAATCCAAGGAACGGTATGCAATTAATGTAACCGCTGTCCCAATGTACAATTTAAGAGCAGAAGCTTTAAAATTTCATACTAAAGGTAGAGGTAATGGTTATGTTCTAGAAATGAATGGAGAACGACTTTATTTTTCAGGAGATACCGAGGATATTCCTGAAATGAGATCACTTAAGGCGATCGATAAAGCATTTATATGTATGAATTTACCTTATACAATGACGGAAGAGAGTGCTGCAGCTGCCGTAATTGCTTTTAGTCCTAAAAAAGTATATCCTTATCACTATAGAGGACGTCCCAATGTAAGTGATGTAACTAAATTTAAAAACCTTGTGAAGCAGGGTAATTCAGAAATAGAAGTCGTGCAATTGGATTGGTATCCTAACGATGAATTTTAACACTAGATTTGTAACAAATTAACAAATTTTGCGTCTTCTCAATGCATATTGACTTCTTAATTATTAACCATAAAAACGCTCAATGAAATTTTTAACCAAATTATCACTTCTCGGGATAGTTCTGCTTACGTTAGCAGCCTGTTCAGGTGAAAAAAATGAAAAAAAAGAGGTAAGCTCTCAGTTTCAAGTACCTGTAGAATATTACAAACTTGACAATGGCTTAAAAGTAATTTTATCGCAGGATAAAACCTCTCCTACTGCGATTGTTGCTGTGTATTATAATATTGGTTTTAGAATTGAACCAAAAGAACGAACCGGATTTGCTCACTTGTTTGAGCATATGATGTTCCAAGGTTCCAATAATCTTGGGAAATTAGAATTTATTAAACTTATTCAGCAAAACGGGGGTGTATTAAATGGATCTACCCGTTTTGATTTTACGAACTATTTTGAAATCGTTCCTTCTCATAAGTTAGAGACAATGTTATGGGCAGAAGCTGATAGAATGCGTGGCTTAGACATTACTCAGGATAATTTAACCAATCAACAAGGAGTTGTAAAAAATGAGGTGAAAGTAAACGTATTGAATCAACCCTACGGAGGGTTTCCATGGCTCGATATGCCCCAATATGCCAATACGAATTGGTATAATGCACACAATTTTTACGGAGATCTTGAAGACTTAGATGCTGCAAACCTTGAGGATGTTGCCAGTTTCTTCAAAACGTATTATTCGCCCAACAATGCAGCAATTTCTGTAGTTGGAGATTTTGAAATGGGAGAAACAAAAGCTTGGATCGAAAAGTATTTTGGAAATATTCCTGCGGCAGACTTACCGCCTCAACCAGATATTTCTGAACCTAAGCAACTGGAAGAAAAAGAATTTGTAAAAGATGATCCTCTGGCAAACAAACCCGCAATAGCTTTAGCGTATCATATGCCAGAAAGAAATACTCCTGAGTATTATGCTATGGGGCTACTAGATCAGATTTTGGTGCAAGGCGATAATAGTTTGTTGGCTCAAAAACTGGAAAATGAAAAAGGATACACTTCCAATGTAGGCGGGGGTATTAATTACTTAGGGAATATGTTTAATTATAAAGGCCCCATGCTGTGGATGTATAACCTAACATATGATTCCGAAACTTCTAAGGAAGATATTTTGGTTGCCGTAGATGAAGTAATGGAAGAGCTAAAGACTACATTATCTCAAGACATGATTGATCAGGCTATTGTTAAAATACGATCACAATTGTACGATAATATAGGCGGAACCTTTGGATTAGGGAGAGCAGATCTATTGTGCAGTTTTGCGTTGTTTGATGATAACCCTGAAAGAATAAATTCCCTGGAAGATGAATTTAAAAAAATAACTCCTGAAACTATTAGGCAAACTATTGATGATTATCTGGTAAAAAGAAATCGTACTATTTTGACCGTTAATCCTTTATTAGCTAACAACGAAAAGACACAGTAATGAAACGAACTATAGTATATTTTTTAGCGCTTATTTTTTCCTCAACCTTCGTTTTTGGACAAGAAAAAGAACTACCACCAGAGGGTGGAACACCAAAGAACTTTGAACTTCCAAAAAAGGAAGTTGTTCATTTGGATAATGGTATCAAACTCGTAATGGTTCAGTATGGAGCAATTCCTAAAGCTAATATTCGATTTAATATTAAAACAGGAAATATTAATGAAGAAAGTGATCAGGTTTGGTTATCAGATTTACTTGGAGATTTATTGGAAGAAGGCAGTACAACAAAATCTTCTAAAGAGATCGCCAACGAAATGGCTGGAATGGGTGGTAACCTAAATATTGGTGTAGGTGTTCATAATTCATCATTAAACAGTTCTGTATTGTATGAATTTGCTCCGGATGCAATCGCATTAATGGCTGATGTATTACGTAATCCTAAATTCCCTGAGGAAGAATTAGATCGATTAAAAAAGAACATGAAGCGAAATCTTTCGGTTTCGTTATCAACTCCAGGATCACAGGCAAATAAAGATTTTTTTGCTGCATTATATCCCGAACATCCTTATGGACGTGTTTTTCCGACTGAAGCGCAAATAGACAGCTATACCTTGGAAGATATTCAAAGGTTTTATGATGAAAATTATGGGGCTATACGCACAACTATATACGTAGCGGGTAACTTCGATCAGGAAGCTGTTCAAAATGCAGTTCAAGAAGCGCTAGGAGATTGGAGAGCAGGCGCAGCCGCAAACTATCCATTGGCTGAAGCGGTTACAGCTGGAGACGTTAAAATTATTGATCGTCCGGGAGCTCCGCAATCCACCATATATTATGGATTACCGGTAGCAGATCCTTCAAGTGAAGATTATATCGCTTTAGACATCACGAATTCTATTTTAGGCGGGTCTTTTGCTTCAAGAATAACCAGTAATATTCGGGAAGACAAAGGTTATACGTATTCTCCAACAAGTGTCTTAGCTTCTAATTATAAAACGGGAGTATGGTATGAGGTTGCCGATGTTACCACAGAGCATACAGGAGCATCTCTTGAAGAAATTAAAAAAGAAATTGCTTTATTACAAAGTGAACCTCCAACACAAAAGGAGTTGGATGGTATTATTAACTATGAATCTGGAATTTATGTCCTTCAAAATTCTACTCCAAATGGAATAATAGGTCAGATGATTTTCTTAGATACGCATGATCTGGAGGAATCTTTTTTAAAGAACAGGGTGCAAAATATGCATAATGTAACACCTGGCGATGTGCAGGAAATGACAAAGAAGTATATTCAACCAGAGAATATGACACTTATCGTAGTTGGCGATAAGGAAAAAATTGAAAAGCAAATTGAAGCGACTATAAAAAAGCCGCTCAAACAATAGGTTTATTTCCTAAATCAATATAGAAAACTCCCAACATCACTTTGTGGTATTGGGAGTTTTTTTAATGGTAAAAATAAGACCGCGTATTAACGAATTAATTTCTTGTATTTAATTCTTTTGGGCATAAGATCTCCTCCCAAACGCTTTCTTTTGTTTTCTTCATAATCTGAGAATGATCCCTCAAAAAAGTACACTTGACTGTCTCCTTCAAAGGCAAGGATATGAGTGCAAATACGATCTAAGAACCATCGATCATGCGATATCACAACGGCACAACCTGCAAAATTCTCAAGACCTTCTTCCAAAGCACGAAGGGTATTGACATCCAAATCATTAGTAGGTTCATCCAATAACAGTACATTTCCTTCCTCCTTCAGTGTCATTGCTAAATGCAATCTATTTCGTTCTCCCCCTGAGAGCATACGTACTTTTTTATTCTGTTCGCTACCAGAAAAATTGAACCTACTCAAATAGGCTCTAGAATTGACTTGTCTTCCACCCATCATTACCAATTCCTGTTCATCACTAAAATTTTGCCATATGGTTTTTTCCAGATCAATATTGCTATGACTCTGGTCAACATAGGCGATTTTTGAAGTTTCTCCTACTTTAAAACTTCCTTTATCTGGGGACTCCTCCCCCATAATCATTCTAAAAATAGTAGTTTTTCCAGCACCGTTTGGTCCTATGATCCCAACAATCCCTGCTTGTGGTAGTGTAAAGTTTAAATCTTCATACAATAACTTTTCATCATATGCCTTACTTACTCCAGAAACCTCCAAAACATTGGTTCCCAAACGTGGGCCATTTGGAATATAAATTTCTAATTTCTCATCCAATTGTTTCTGATCCTGACTCATTAATTTATCGTAATTATTAAGTCGTGCCTTTTGTTTAGTTTGTCTTCCTTTAGCACCTTGTCTCACCCACTCTAACTCCCGCTCTAAGGTTTTTTGACGTTTGGATGCTGCTTTAGATTCTTGTGCTAAGCGTTTGGATTTTTGGTCCAACCAACTTGAATAATTTCCTTTCCATGGTATACCTTCCCCTCTGTCAAGTTCTAAGATCCATCCTGCAACGTTATCTAAAAAATATCTGTCATGCGTTACAGCGATTACGGTACCTTTATATTGTGCTAAATGATGTTCTAGCCAGTGTACTGATTCTGCATCCAAATGGTTTGTAGGCTCATCCAATAAAAGAATTTCGGGTTCTTGAAGTAATAATCTGCAAAGCGCCACCCGTCTACGTTCTCCTCCCGATAATACACCAATCTTTTTGTCCGGATCAGGGGTACGTAATGCATCCATGGCAATTTCTAATTTGGTATCTAATTCCCAAGCGTTTGATGCATCAATTTTATCCTGCAACTCCGCCTGTTTATCCATTAGCTTTTGCATCTTATCAGCGTCCTCATATACTTCAGGAAGACCAAACATATCGTTGATCTTGTTATATTCATCCAAAACGGCAACCGTTTCAGCAACTCCTTCCTTAACTACGTCCAATACCGTTTTGTTGTCGTCTAGAATAGGTTCTTGTTCCAAATACCCTACTTTATATCCTGGGGAGAAAACCACGTCTCCTTGATAGTTTTTATCCAAACCGGCTATAATGCGTAATAAGGTTGATTTACCGGATCCGTTTAGTCCTAAGATTCCAATTTTAGCGCCATAAAAAAAACTGAGATATATTTTCTTTAGTACCGGTGTATTGGCATTTTTATAAGTTTTGGTAACCCCAGACATTGAGAAAATTACTTTCTTATCGTCAGACATATTATAAATTTAAATCGTTAAAAAAGAGATTAAACTCTGCCTTTAAGTGCATTAAAAACCCAGGCAATCGCAAAAAAACCAATTCCTACAGCTGCAAATCCATAGCCAGCAACATCGTCATATCTAAAAGCACCAAGTGCAATTAAACCTAAACCAACAACAATCATTATAAAAGTTGCCCATGCAAGTACTGTATTCTTATTCATTCCCATACCGAGTTCATTTAGCAGAATCTCAAATATCGCAAATTTTCCCAGAAATCAATTGTTTGGAGCCTTTTATTTAGTTTTAACCTTGCATTTTTAAGAAAACCGAAGCGCATAAAATTATACAAGTCAAGCAAGTACAGGAATATTGATCTATAAAAAAGAAATTGATATCAATCTGTTTTATAAACTTCCTATTTTATTTTCTGTTCATAAATTCGGGATTCCTCTCCCCAAGGGTGATATCCCTGACCAACATAATGGAAATTATACTTTTCGTAATAACCGATATGACTTGTACATAGGTAGATGTATTCAAACCCAGCATGTTTTGCATCCATTTTTGCCTTTTCTATCAGTAGCGAACCATAATTATTACCACGATATTTTACATTAATAAATAATGCGCAAATCCAGGGGTATAAATCTCCTCTACTTATAAAATCGTTTGTAATTAGTCCTGCACAACCTATTATAGTATCTTCTTGTTGAAGTAAATACCACTGTGGCAGTACATTTCTAGCATTTAAACTATGTGATATGGTATCTTCATAAATAATGGGTAATACGCTTTTCCAACTTTGCTGAAAATAGCGGATTGCGATATCTTTATAATCCGGGTTTTCTCGTACCGATATAATGTTCATTTCTTTTTTAATAAACTGCACGTACTATTTAATAAACTGCACGTACTAGAAAAAGTCTAAAACAACTGTTGCTTTAACTCTTTTTTGGGTTTAAGTTTTGGGTGTTATTCTAAAACTTCACTAATCTGAATAATCGGTTGCACATTGGTATAGTTCGGGATATCATTAACAATTTGCGCTGCATTGGGTGCAAAAGCATTTTGATAAGCTGAAAGCTCGTCAAAATAAAGGTATCCAATAGCTAAATACGGTGAAGGATCATCAGGGGTTCTTCCTGAAATACCTTTGTCAATTGCCAACGATTTTAAGGAATCCCCCAAAAGTTCGGCAACCATTGGCATATGCTTATTGGCATAATACTTCATATCAAATGTACTTCCGTCAGTATTAGGATATAGTATGGTTACCTTTACCATTCCTTTTTTAAATTGTGACACCTCTGCGGTGGTGGTGGACTGACAACTTGAAAATAAGATAAAGGCACCTAAGAGTAAGAATGTGATTTTAACTTTCATTTTTTCGAGATTTGATGATGTTAACTGTTATTATTTGTAATCGAATTGACCGTAAAAATCAGAACTTAAATTCACAATCAAAAATTCGATAATGCTTCAAATACTAGAAATCGAGCGTACTAAAGGTAGTCAATTTTATACAACGTGATTATTGTTTCTTAAATTACGGATGTTTCTATAAAATGGGTATGAAGAATAGAAAAAGTAAGATTGAAAGTACAAAAACACCTTGGCCCACTAAAGCAGCTATGGAACAGGTGTATCGCATGAAGCTGTGGGGCGGTGCTAACTTTGATTTTTATTCTGGTATAGGGTCTCACGATCCCAAGCTTGTTCATCCGTATATTGCTGTTTTACTAAAATTTCTAACATCTTTTGAAAATCCATTGGTCCTATGCGATTTAGGGTGCGGAGATTTTAACGTAGGAAAGGAATTGGTAGAATACAGCAAAAAGTATATTGGGGTCGATATTGTATACGATCTGATACAACGAAATAAAGAAAAGTTCCAAGGTGAAAATCTAGAGTTTCATTGTTTGGATATTACAAGCGCTGATCTACCTTCAGGAGATTGCGCGATACTAAGACAGGTATTACAGCACTTATCCAATACTGAAGTAAAACAGGTCTTACCTAAGTTATCCTCGTTTAAATATGTTATTTTAACCGAACATCTCCCTGAAGGAGATTTTGTACCCAACGAAGAAATTATTTCAGGGCAAGGTATTCGGTTAAAAAAGCAAAGCGGTTTAAACCTACTGGTAGCTCCCTTTTACTTTAAGGTAAAAGAAGAAAAACAATTATTATCAATTATTCCAGAAGATGGTAAAGGAGTAATTGTAACCACCCTTTATAAAATATTTTAATAAAACCCTTACTTCATCCAGAATGTTTGTGCTTACTGGATATATGCGTTGCGCAAAACGTAATATTTAGCGATAAAACATATCTTATAAGCACAGCAAACAAGGTGCGAATGATCAATTTCTTAAGACTCAAAAGGAAAAGAAATTCCTGCTTTCTGCCGTACTGTGAATAAAAGTTCCGCCAAATCCAAAGAGTTTTGTAAAGACCACTGCTCACTTTCTAGTAATCCGGCTTTCAAACAACGATTTACCTCTTCAATCTCATACGAGTATCCTTTGCCTTTTGTTGGTAAATCTATTCTTTCTTCTGTATCGCCTTTTTTAAGATTAAAACCTTGAGCTTCATGCCATTTTGAATCCATATAAATGGCACCTTTAGTTCCTGTAATTTCTGCTTCCATTCTAGAATTTGAAGTAAAACCGCTATACAATACTGCCTGCGCATCTGCATATTGAAAAAGCATCGAGGTTTGTATTTCCGCACCAGTTTTATAAAAATTAGATTTTGCCATAATTTCATCTGGCATCCCTAAGAGTAGATATGCCAAAAATATGGGATAAATTCCGATATCTAATAACGTGCCTCCAGCGAGTTCGGGATTTAATATTCGTCCCTTCTCATCCCTATCCAAGGCATAAAAGGCAAAATCTGCATTTACGTAACTAAGCTTGCCAATAGTTCCATCAACACTCATTTTTTTTATGGTCTGCATGCTAGGGTTAAATCTGGTCCATAGTGCTTCCATTAGAAAAACTTTGTTGGCCTTGGCTGCAGTAACCATTTCCTTGACTTCCTCAAAATCTACTCCCATTGGTTTTTCACATAGAACATGTTTTCCTGCGTTCATCGCTTTAATACTCAACGCTGCATGCGAAGTATGAGGGGTGGCAATATATAATACATCTATGGTATCGCTAGCGAATAGTTCTTCGTAACTGCCAAATGCGTAGGGAGCATCATATGTTTTGGCAAAACTTTTTGCTTTATCTAAACTTCGGGAAGCTACCGCATTTAATTTAGCATTTGGGATTAATTTTAAATCTTTTGCGAAATGGTGCGCGATGTTTCCGGGACCTACAATACCCCATCTAATAATATCAGTCATTTTAACCTCTAAATTTTCTCAAAGTTAATGAATATTAGTCCTTATATTTAACACTGGAAAAGAAACTTAGTAAACCAATGGATCTTAACTTCAACAAAAACGAAGATTATAATAAATTACAACTGTCCGACCTAAAAAGAAAACTCGGAGCAGTAAAATTAGGCGGTGGTAAAAAGCGTCTAGAAAAACAGCATGCTCAAGGTAAAATGACGGCTCGAGAACGCATCGACTATTTATTTGACGATGGCACAGATAGCATAGAAATAGGAGCTTTCGCAGGAGACAATATGTATGAAGAACATGGCGGGTGCCCTTCGGGAGGCGTTGTTGTTCAGATCGGATATATCCATAGCAAACTTTGCATGGTTGTTGCGAACGATGCCACGGTAAAGGCTGGAGCTTGGTTTCCGATTACGGGAAAGAAAAATTTACGAGCACAGGAAATTGCTATGGAGAATCATATTCCTATCATATATTTAGTAGATAGTGCCGGGGTTTACCTACCCATGCAAGACGAAATATTTCCAGATAAAGAACATTTTGGTCGCATCTTTAGAAATAATGCAATTATGAGTAGTAAAGGCATAACGCAAATAGCAGCTGTGATGGGAAGTTGTGTTGCCGGGGGAGCGTATCTACCAATTATGAGCGATGAGGCTCTAATTGTAGATAAAACAGGAAGCATTTTTTTGGCTGGAAGTTATCTGGTAAAAGCAGCCATTGGAGAACAGATCGACAATGAAACCTTAGGTGGCGCTACCACGCATTGTGAAATTAGCGGGGTTACTGATTATAAAGCTAAAGACGACAAAGATGCATTAAATACCATAAGAGGCATTGTAGGTAAAATCGGAGCCGCTGAAAAAACTGGTTTTAATCGCATATCAGCCGCTCCTCCAGAAAAAAGCTCTGATGAGCTTTATGGAATATTACCTAGTTCCAGAACAGACCCATATGATATGCTTGATATCATTGAACGTTTGGTGGATAATTCTGAATTTGATCAATATAAAGAGGGATATGGCCAAACGATACTTACGGGCTATGCTCGTATTGATGGATGGGCTGTTGGTATTGTAGCCAATCAACGTAAAGTTGTGAAAACAAAAAAAGGAGAAATGCAGTTTGGAGGAGTTATTTATTCTGATTCTGCAGATAAAGCAACACGATTTATTGCCAATTGCAATCAGAAAAAGATTCCGTTGTTGTTTTTACAAGATGTAACCGGATTTATGGTAGGAAGTAAAAGTGAACATGGTGGTATCATTAAAGATGGAGCTAAAATGGTTAATGCTGTGAGTAATTCAGTAGTACCAAAATTTACCATTGTTGTAGGGAATTCTTATGGAGCCGGAAATTATGCCATGTGCGGTAAAGCTTACGATCCTAGATTAATTGTTGCATGGCCTAGTGCTTCTTTAGCTGTAATGAGTGGCAATTCTGCTGCTAAGGTATTATTGCAAATAGAAAAAGCTTCTTTGGAAAAACGTGGGGAATCTATTAGTGCAAAAAAAGAAGCTGAATTATTCTCAAAAATAAAAGAACGATACGATAATCAGATATCTCCCTATTATGCTGCTGCAAGATTATGGACAGATGCAATTATAGACCCTAAGGATACTAGAAAATGGGTGTCGATGGGAATTGAGGCCGCAGATCATGCACCAATAGAACGTCCTTTTAATCTTGGCGTACTACAAGTCTGATTTTACTTAACTTTTTTCAACTTCTGTTGAATTATTTAAAATTAAGCGAACCACTATTGCTTAGTTCTAATATTTGTTGTTTTACATTTTTCAATGCCAATTTATGGACCCTAACTTCTTTATATTGCGCGGTAGTACCATAATTGTAGTAAATGGTAGTTTTTAAATAAGTAGGGGTTAAACTTTTATTCCCAAGATAAGTGACATTAATCTTCCATAATCCAGGTAAGGAATCATCAATTAAATATTCATTGCTAGAATATTTATTGATTTTTTCATCTTGGATGCGATCCACATTATAGGCTTGTGAATGTTTCCACGTATAAAACTGATTTTCCGGATTCACAAATTGAAGATTAAATTCTGCTTCACTATTGCTCCATTCAAACACTAACCGAGTGCCATTAAATTCTTCCTTCAAAAAACCTCGGGTAAATGCACTTTCACTTATTAGTGCATTGCTATGGAGGCTTATTAGGTTATTGTACTCTCGATTTATAATTTTTGTAAAATCACTTTCCCCTGCTAAAATTAGCTTTTCCGCTTTGAGATACTCATAACGTGCGTATAAGGTTGCTGCTTTTTTATAATTCCCTAAATCGCGATAACTATTGGCAAGATCCATATAAGATTGTGGATAATCCGGTCTTAAAAGAAACACTTCCTTCAAAACAGTATTCGCTCTTTCATATGCTCCTTGTTCTTGAAAATTATATGCCAATGCCTTCAAAGCTATCGGGTTGTTCGCTATACTCTGAAGGTTTTCATCAATAATGGTATTGGCAAAATCTTCATTGCTCCAACGTTTTTTAAAATAGATGTAATTATCCAAAAAGAAAAAAGGAGTACCAGCGTATATACTTTTCCATTCCCTATATACTTTTTTAGCTTCTTCAAAAGAACTTACCTGGCTTAAAATACTTAAATAATTGGGGAGACCCTTAGACAATTCCTCCGTGGTTTTAGCATCTTCATTATAGATGTTATCTCGTAATCGAGCCAAATCATATGGCTTTTTAGAACCCGGTTCAGGGAAATAATTGGCACCTTTCGTATTAATTACAATGATACCTCCATTTGCCTGACCTCCATATTTAATACCTAAACCTAGTCCACTTAAAACGGCTATTCGCTCTACATTTGCAGGTTGAATAAAATCTGGGAATTCAGTAAAAATTAAACCATCTACATCATAAATAGCAGGAAAAAAACCAATTCCAGCTCCCCGTAAAAATATTACAGGTTTAAGAGGATCCAAACCTCTTCTATCTACTCGTATTCCTGGAAACCTACTTTGCAATGTAGCCGCCAAATCAACTCCTGATAAATTAATTTGATCTTCCGTAATAATACGCATCGCAAAGTTTACGCTTTCCTTGTTAAGGATACCAAAAGCAGTATTAACTAAATTTTTGTTAGAATTGTACTCTGCACGAAGGCGTGCTTGTGTTTTAAAACGTTTTTTCTTTACAATAACTTCATCCAAAACATAAGCATCCGAAAGCAATGAAATATTTAAAAATTTGGTTACATCCTCAACAATTATTTCCTGAGTTCGCATACCTGGATAACTAAAGACTAAGACATCCCCTTCTTTTGCAAAAATGCTATAACTTCCGTGGGTATCAGTATACGTACCGGAGTTATCATCTTTGATTTTAACCACAACATCGGCCAAAGTATTTTTACCATCATTGATGATGCCTTTAATCTCTTTTTCTTGAGCATATCCTAAAACCACAAGTAATGCACAAAGCAGTACAATAAGTTTTTTTTTCATACTATGAACGAGTTTTGGGTCAAGAGTTATTTTACAATGACATTTAATTCCCAACGGCACCGCTATTTACCAAGGAAATAATTTGTTGATTTACATCTTTTGTACTTAGTTTATGCAAACGGACTTCTTTGCGTTGCGATACTTTTCCGTAATTATAATAAACAGTAGTTTTAAGATAAGTTGGTGTAAGGCTTTTATTCCCTTTATATTTTACATTAACCTTCCAATTGCCTGCCAATGAATTATCTATTAAATATTCACTACTTGAATATCTGTTTGTTTTTTCATCAATGATTCTTTTTTTACTAAGCTCTAATGAATGGTTCCAAGTATAGTATTTGTTTTCTGGATTTATAAATTGCAAGTCAAATTCTGCCTCGCTATCATTCCACTCAAATACCAATCGAGTACCTGAGAATTCTTCCTCTAAAATACTTCCAGTAAATGTTACCCCATTTATTAATTTATCGCGTCTTATATTGATCAAATTACTGTATTCACGATCCATGATAAAGTTAAAATCACTATCAGCTATTTTTATGAAATTTTCTTTTACTAGATATTCATAACGTGCATACATTGCAGCTGCTCTTTTATAATTTCCCATATCACGATAGCTATTTGCCAAATCTAAATACGATTGTGGATAATGCGAACGTAGTACAAAAACTTCTTTTAAAGTTTCATTGGCTCGTTTAAAATCTCCTTGTTCCTGATAGGTATATGCCAAAGCTTTCAACAAAACAGGATTGTCTGCAAACAAGTATTGATGATCATCAATAATGGCATTTGAAAAATCGTTTTTCTTCCAGTTACTTTTAAAATAAGTATACGCGTCTAAGACAAAATAGGGAGAACTCTTGTATACCTCGCGAGATGTTTCATAAGAATCCTTTGCCGCATTGAAATTGGTACTTGCCTCTAAAGATTGAAGATATGTAGGTTTACTTTTATTCAAAGACGTTGCATCTGCTATATCATTAACATAAGTATTGTTTCGCAATAAGGCTTGATCGGTATATTCTCCAGTTGCACTTCTATAGTAATTTGCACCTTTTGTGTTAATTACAATAACTCCCCCATTTGCTTTACCACCATATTTTGTAACTAAACCTAATCCACTCAAAATGGCTACACGTTCAATATTTTCAGGTCTTATAAAGTCAGGGATCTCTGTTAGTACAAGACCATCTACATCATAAATGGCAGGAAAAAAACCTATTCCTCCACCTCTAAGAAAAATGGTCGGGCTTAGCGGATCCGATCCACTTCGATCTACCCTAATTCCTGGAAATTTATTTTGTAGTACCGAAGCGAGATCTACTCCAGCTAAATTAAGCTGATCTTTTGTAATGATACGAACTGCAAAACTCGTGATATCCTTATCGAGAATACCAAAGGCTGTTTGAATTAAGTTTTCGTTTGTAGCATATGCTTGACTTAGTTCCGTTTGACTTTTAATTCTTGTCTTTTCCACAACAACTTCCGCTAGTTCTTTTACATCTGGAAACATACTTATATTTAGTACTTTGGTAACATCTTCTACCATAATTTCCTGAGTTCCCATACCGGTATAACTAAAGACCAACACGTCCCCTTCGTTAGCAAAAATTTTATACGTTCCATCAACATCTGTAAAAGTTCCTGACGTCTCATTTTTAATTTTAACCTCTACATCTGCTAGAGGGTTTTTTCCGTCGTTAATAAAACCTTTGATTTGCTTTTCTTGGGCATACCCCAAAGCTGCCCATAAAATGCAAAGCAGTATTGTAAATTTTTTCATTGCAATAACTTTTAGTGTAAACATTTCTTTTTTCATAGTATTTTCAATTAGCGTTCTATTTTAAGCCACAAAAACTAGACCAAATCCTTCTAATTAATTAACTTCTAGTGTTTTAATTTTAATCTTGCCTCCTTCCCTAGGGAAAGCAACAACAATTTCCTCATGTTGCTGATTAGAATACCCGAAATTTTTATACAAACTACATTTCATTACCAACGGATTTGCATAATCCTTTTGTGCTGCTTCAGCAGCTATATTAATGATCCATTTACCATTAATATCTCCATAAAATTCAAATTCTTCATTCGCGTAGCCTTCTGTAATTTCTTCCTGTATTCTATCTGCATTCGCAGTATTATTATGCTCCCAATTGAAAAAACGATTTTGAGGATTTACAAATTGAATATTAAATTCCGCGCTCGGGTCGCTCCATTGAAAAACTGCACGAACTTTAAACTTGATTGCATTTAAAAGTTTGTCTTCTAATCCAAAGGTATTAATGGCATTGGGGTGGGAACTTACTAAGTTTCGTATTTCGCGTTCTATAGTTTTTAAAACCCCTTTGGTCTGCAAACCGGAATTGCCCGAACCTTTATATAGTGCAAGTAATTCTTTGAATGCTTTTTGATAATCTTTTTGCGCTTTGTATACTAAAGCCCTATCCAAATAGGTTTGCACTTCTGTAGGATATTTTTTTATAATATGATTGCTAAGGGTTAAGATAGCATCATAGGCTTCAATTTTCCATAATGAAAGACTCACCGCACGTAATTTTGCCAAATCATTTGGATAGATTTCAATGATATTCGATAATATCATGGCCGCCTTTGTTTTATCTTTAGTATGGAAGTAATTGAATGCATTCAAGTAAAATTCACTACTTGTACTATTAAAATTTCGTAATGTTATGTAAGTGTCATACGCTTCTTCCAAAGATTTACTAGCATTTAATGCACGAACTAAAGGGGTTTCTACATTTAAGGATGCGGATTGATCTTCTGTATATATGTTGTTTTTTAATAATGCTCTATCTCCTTTTTTTGCCTTAGCACCGTCATATTTTCCGGTTTTAGTTGTAATCAATATAGCACCATTGGAGCCTTCACTTCCAAATCTATTAGTAGCCGCTAGCGATTTTAACACTGTAATTTCGGCAATATTATTTGGATCTATAAAGTTAAACTCACTAACATTCTGACTTCCAAAAAAATTAGCACTGCGTTGTTGCGGAACATTATCTATTACTACAAGGGCAAATTCAGAAGCATTGATTGTTCTGCCTCCGCGAATAACTGCTCTTCCAAGTCCTCCTCCTTGCGTTCCCAGCTCTTCCTGCGGACGCACATCCAAACCTGCTACTTTATTTGCTAATACTTCCTCCGCAGTTACTTCCACAGCTGCAATCCTATCTTCTCCCAAAGTAGTGACATTATATCCTAATTTTTCTTTATTTTCAGTTCCGTACCCCGTGACTACTAATGTTGCTTCTTGTTGATTTTCAACAAGAATTACTTCATCTAATGCAACAATATTTCCTTTTAAAAAAATATCTAAATTGGTTATTTCCGAAATAGCCATGATCTTAAAGGTGCTTTTTTCACGACTGGTAATTACTAAACTATCTCCTTGTTTAGCGCTTATTGCAAATTGGCCATTTGCATCAGTTAAAACTCCTTCTGCAGTTCCCTTAACTACTACTTTGACATTAATTGCGGGCTTATTATCAACGTATATCGTTCCTTTAACTTGATCGGAAGTATTTATTACACTTTCAACAGAACCTTTATTTTTAACGAAGTTAGCAGTGAAATCCATCAATCTACTCCTCGATATTAATGCTGCTTGTTTCAGGAATTGAGTATCACTATTGGGGTTACTATTAATAATAAAACTCTTTTCAGGTAAGCTAAGGTAATCGTTAGCCAATACTTTAATGCCATCCGTAAAAAAATATACTTTCGGGTTTTTTGCCATTCCTTCTAAAAGACTATAGTTGGCAGCTCCGTCATAAGATTGTTGCGTTAATACTGTTTTCAGAGTACTCCAATCGCCACTTGTAATCGTAAATTCTTCCTCCTCTGCGGTGTTGTTCAAAAGAACTAATTGTACTTTTTGATTCGGAGTTCTTTTAAATATTTTTTGCAAAATGCCTAGGTCTTTATCCAAATCTCTGGTTTTCATAGATAATGAAGTATCCCAAAAAATAGTGGTATTTACCGATGTTACTTGAGCAGATGCAGGTAGTAAGACCAATAAAAAAAAGATATAAAAAAAGAATTTTCTATTCATAAGTTAGTTTCCTTGGTGTTTTTGAATTCTTGGAATGACCAACAATGCTGTTTGCCTGCCATTTACATATCGAAAGCCGTTTTCTCCAAAAAAACCTGCTTCCTCTAACATTACTCTTATATCTCGATTCCATTCGGGAATAAAAACTGTAGTGTTTAACTCAATAGCATAAACTGTATTGGCATGTAAAGGATATGCGGCACCATCTGCAGCTGTAACTCCTCCTTGAGCGTCCCACATTCCTATAGTTGTTCCCGACGAATGACCATACGAGCCCAAAGGATGCGTATAAATAGCTGGTTTTAACCCCTGACTTCTTGCCGCTTTTAGTGACTCCGATAGAATAGTATTTCCTACCCGTCCCTTAATCATATTAGATGTTAGGTAATCTTGAACTTCGTTTCCCTTTTCTAGTGCATCTGTAAGGTAGTTGGGAGGTTCTGTTTCTTCTGGTTTTAATACATAAGCCAATTCTTGACAATCGGTATTCAATCGTAGGTAGCTTATGCCGAAATCACAATGCAATAAATCTCCTGGTCTGATAATTTCATTTGATGGTCTTCCAGAAAAGGAATATAGGTGATCGACCAAATCTTCCTTGGTTCGCTGCACATCAACAGTGGGGTGAAACCAGGTCTCTAACCCTAAATCCGTAACCTTTTGACGCATCCACCATTCCACCTCGGTAGTAGTTGTAATCCCGGGCGTAATAACACTTTCAGAAAAAGCTTCAGCTATAATTTGATGGGTAATAGCAACCAATTGATTATACACCACCATTTCTCGTTCAGTTCTTGTTTCTATCCATCGTGCGGCAAGTTGCTCAGCTGAAACTACACTCTTATGATATCTTTTGGGAAGGTTTTCCATAAATGCATCATAATCTGTTTTGTCTAGTCCATCAGCAATATTAAAGTCCTTAGAATAATTGAGTCCAATTTTATTAGGGTTTCTTTCAGTTATTAACTGCATAAGGCGTTTCCATTGATTGGGTTCTTTTTCCTTATCCCAGGCTGAACTTATGGAAGTGCCAACATCATAGCGAGCTACAGCTAGTTTTTCTATCGTGTTTTTTTCTAGATCACGATAAAAGACAAGAATAGTTCTTCTTCTTGCATTTAGCCAAGTTGCTGGTAACATAGTTTTTAATACCGGATCTTCATTGTATTCACGTGAGATTAATACCCACATGTCAATACCTGTCTCGTCCATTAATATGGGAAGAAGGTTATCCAAACGATCCGCTAAGATTTCATCCACAACTCTGGCTCTTTCCCTTTCGGGAAGGATTTGCTGACCATACATTCCATAGGAACATAAACAAAATAGAAAAAGGTAATAATACTTCATATAGGATAGGGATGGTTTTGTCCCTATCAATTTACATTTTTTTCACAAGAACTCCTAGACTCGTTCTATTTTGAGTCTAGGAATTTAAAATCTAATCTTTACATTCAACTTATAAATTATTCTCTTTTGCTTTGACCAATCGAATAAACTCTGCGCGATATCCTTCTTTATCTGTACCTCTCCCTGCTTCTGCTAAAGCCAGCACATTCTCTAAAGTAGTATTATTACTGAATTGAGATTTCCTCAATTGCATTCCAAAAAGCGCTACTGCAGCTGTGAATTTAAAATCTGTAGACATGGGCATCGTTTTATCTGCTAACACGTGCACAATTTCTTGACTTTTGGTCTCTTTTGGCAGCTTATATCTAAACTTCACCGTTAAAAGTTCATCCGAAAATGCTCCGTTATTTACAGTACTCGTGTACTTCAAAGCGATATCTTCCTTTAAAAAATTACTTTTTACGCCTACCGGAATTACTTCGTATAAGGCTGTTACCCGATGTCCACTACCCAATTCTCCGGCATCCTTTGTGTCGTCTACAAAATCTTCTTCGTTGAGTAATCTGTTTTCATATCCAATCAAACGATATGCTTTCACTTTGGATGGGTTAAGCTCTACTTGGATCTTAACATCTTTCGCAATGGTATATAAGGTGCCTCCAAATTCTTTTCCAAACACTTTCTGTGCTTCTTGCATGGTATCGATATAAGCATGGTTACCATTACCTTTGTCTGCGAGAGTTTCTAGTTTACTATCCTTGTAATTTCCTATTCCAAAACCTAAAACAGATAAAAATACTCCTGACTTTCTTTTTTCTTCAATAAGTTTCATCATTGCAGTATTGCTGGAAGCCCCAACATTGAAATCTCCATCGGTAGCTAAAATCACACGATTGTTACCATTCCTTTTATAATTTTTAGCAGCTAATTTGTATGCCAATTCTATTCCCGCACCTCCAGCAGTAGAACCTCCTGCTTCCAGATTGTTTATGGCATTGATTATTTTTTCTTTATGAGCACCGCTTGTAGGCGCTAGAACCATTCCTGCTGCGCCGGCATATACAACTATAGAAACGTTATCTTTTTCTCGAAGCTGATGTACAAGTAATTTGAATGCACTTTTTAATAAAGGTAATTTATTGGCACTACTCATAGATCCAGATACATCGATTAAAAAAGTAAGATTAGATGGAGGTAACGTTTCATTGGCATGTGTTTTACCTTGAAGTCCAATTCTAACCAAGTTGGTTTCAGTATTCCATGGATTCTCTACCATTTCTGTAGTAATTGAAAAGGGATGTTTCTCTGGTTGAGGATATGAATATTCGAAATAATTAATCATTTCTTCAATTTTCACAGCATCCATGGGAATGTTTTGTCCTGCATTAATCATTCTTCGAACATTACTGTAAGATGCTTTATCCACATCGATAGAAAAAGTTGAAAGCGGACTCAATGCTACTTTTTCAAATTGATTTTCGTTAATACTAGCGTAATTTTCATCATTCTCAATTTGATAATTTCCACTTTTTGTACTTATTACAATACAACCATTATTAGCTATTTCTCCGAAAAGCTGTTTGGCTTTATACTTATTATAGGTATTTATCTTGTCTATAGTAGCAGGATCGATTTGAGAAACAACAGCATTATATTGTTTTTGAATTGGAGTGCCATCTACAATATATAGGGGTGCTTTTCTATTTTTTGATGGCTTGGTTTTTGGTGCAATAGCTTCGCTGTTGACTTGAACTCCAGTAACAGTGCCCTGAAGTTGTCGCGCTAGTTTATTTTTATAGGTATCTGCTTCCCTTCTCTTTGTTCTTTTTTGTTCAAAAACTCGTGAAGAAACAGCACTCACGATACTCTGTTTTGTTTGAGTTGCATAACCTACAACAACAACTTCTTCTAAGTTAGAAGCGTCTGCCTCCATGGTTACGTTAATAGTGGTTAGTTTACCTATAGTGATTTCCTGAGTCTTGTATCCTAAATAAGAGAATACTAGCGTATTTCCAATAGCAGCGGTTAGACTATAATTTCCATCAAAATCTGAATTCGTTACCATTTTTGTGCCTTTTACCAAAATGGTTGCTCCTGGTAAAGGGCCACTATCATCCGAAACATTTCCGGATATTTTTTTTAACTGGGCATGACTAGTAATACCCATTAAGATAAAACTGATTATAAGTATTTGTTTTTTCATAATATATTTAGTTAGGGTTATTTCTATAATAGTTTGCTCCTGCAACACTATTCACAATACGAACCGTCGCTATGTCGAGCGCATTTAAAGTGTCTAATATGGATGCATCATAACGTATACCATCTACGATAATAGTTATGTTTGATGATCCTCTGCTGGTAATTTGCGCCATTTGATTTGGGTTTCCAGAAATACGAAACCCTGGTACTTTACTTTGAATGGCACTAAATAATTGACTTTTGGTATACCATTTTTCCTCCTCTTGATTCAGTTCATATACTTTAAAAGGGATGTTTTTAGTTTCCGCCATTATCAGCTGCCCTGGAACCGAACAATAAAAAACAACAGGTTCTGTATTGGTAGGAACAGCAACGTGATTTGATGTTTTGGAAACAATGGGGGCGTAACTCAAGTTTGTTGTTTCATTAACCTTTAATTCTTGAGCAATAGCGAGATGTATTCCAAATAAAAAACAGGTAGTGATTATAATTCTTTTCATCATTTAAAATTTAAGTTCAGTACGAACCTAAGCCTTTAATGAATCTTGAACTACCACAAGTGAGTTAAGTGGTCTTTTGAATGAGGGAACTATTTAGAAATTAAACTTAGCGTTTTACTTCGCTGTAATTTTCCGTTCGAAGTCCTTACAAATTGTGGAAGCGCATATACTTTTTTAGGTACTTCAAATTTATCTAGCATTGCTGCTTTTTTGATTTTTTCTAAAAGTTTTTGCGGTGGAACACTCCCCTCTATAATAAGGACTAATTTTTCACCTAAAACAGGATCGGCAACTCCTGCAATAAAAAAAGGAACCGCTATTAACGGTAATAATTTATGTTCAATATGTTCTGGAGATAATTTTACACCTCCCGAATTGATGATGTTATCATATCTTCCCACCCACTGAAACTCAGATTTTGAAACCAATTGTACTACATCATTAGTGAGAACTGAAACATCGCTAACATGAGGGGCTTGAATTATAAGGCAATCTCTTTCATCTGTTGTTATTGTAACCTTAGGAAAGCACTTAAATACATTTGTGGGGTTAGGATTAATGCGTTTTAACGCAATGTGTGTTACCGTTTCCGTCATACCATACGTTTCATAAATCCATGCCTTATTCGCTGCACAACTCCTTTTTAAACTTTCTGAGACCATTCCACCTCCCACAAGAAGTTTACTGATTTTATCAATTTCTGTTTGTGAAGCCTCCAACTGAGGAGGTGTCATTGCACAAAAATCATAACTCTTTTTAGTAGCAGAAAAGACGTTCAACTGCGGTTGAATTATATCTAGGTGCAACCCAATTACCATGGCTCTCACTAACATCATTTTTCCAGCAATATAATTAACCGGTAAGCACAACAAAGCCGTGTTTTTGTTTTTCAAACCTAAAAAAGCTCCTGTGGTCAATGCCGAATTGACCATATGTTGTTTTTTTATTGCAATAGGTTTGGGGTTGCCTGTAGATCCTGATGTATGTACTTTTATGGTAGTTTCCGGTGATAACCAATCTAAGATAAATTCTCCTATAGGTTGTTCATAAGCATCTCCTTCTTTAATAAGACTATAACCAATTTCTACTAAATCTGAAGTATTAAAAGAAACTCCATTATACCGAAAATCTTTATGAATATGATAATGCTGCGATGGCATTCTATTATTGTTCTATTTTATTGAATTCTTCTATGGGCATTACTTTTCCGAAAAGCCTTTCTTTCCAATTTTTCCAACCGTATTTTTTTGAAAAAACTAATAGGAGTATTGGATATACTACAAATACAGAGATAAGAATATCCCATCCTAAAATAGGTTCTGAAACATCTTTATAAATAGAATTGGTTTGGAAAGCAGTCCAATCTGCGGTAATTAATAATGCTCCTATTAAATTATTAGCCGCATGAAAACCCAAAGCAAGTTCTAATCCTTCATCCATCAATGTTAAAATCCCTAGAAAAAATCCGGTCCCTATATAATAGATCATAATGCCATACCCAAGTTTGACAACCTCCGGGTTTCCTAAATGCATCAAGCCAAATAATACGGAAGTAATTAGTAAAGGTACCCATCTGTTTTTAGCCATTAATCCAATCCCTTGCATCATATGTGCTCTAAACATATATTCTTCAAAACTTGTTTGTAACGGAATTAATAAAATACCAATAATAGCTAGTATTAAAAAGGGGCGTAATTGAAAATTAAATACATATTTTTCCGGCTCTAGGTAAATAAAAATCAAAGTGACCACTATGGTAATAATACCCCATAATACAAATGCAAAACCTACCCGTTTCCAATCTATTTTTTTTCGAGACGTGGTTAACGCAATAAGAGATTGTCCGTGCACTAAAAGTGTCCAACCTAAAACTATCAATAACCCAGCTGCCAGCGGGGCCAAAAGAAGAATTAGAACCAAATTTGACCCAAGTTGGTCAATAAGATTTTGCATTAATACATCAATACTTACTGGTGAAAGTAGCGCAGATATATAGTTAAATATCATGAAGCCAATAAAGCCTATGGGAAGTATCAAATACCGCCATAGTCCTTTATACCCTTTATACCCCTGTTCTATATACATAAGTTTTCAATTAAATTCGTATTCCAACTCGTTTCGTTACTGTAATACAAGTTTCCTTTTTCTACAAGTAATGGACTTTCAAAATTATTTGTAAATAGTCCTCCTGTACCTAATCCCTGAGGCATGGTGCCATTTAAAGTATAGGTCCATTGTGCTATTGCATTAAGTCCAATATTACTTTCCAAAGCACTAGTTATCCACCATCCAATGCCATATGTTTCAGCCAAGGTAATCCATTCCTGACAACCTTTAAAGCCACCAACCAAACTAGGTTTCAAAATAATAAATTGTGGTTGAATTGTTTGTAGTAGTTTTTCTTTTTCTGCAACATCGAATATTCCAATTAACTCTTCATCTAATGCAATTGGCAAGGGAGTATTTTTACATAGTTCATGCATTTCAAAATGATTTCCCTGTCGAATAGGTTGTTCTATGGAATGTAAATCAAATACTGCCAGTTCTTTCAACTGTTGATTGGCATTTTCCGGTTTAAAGGCCCCGTTGGCATCTACTCTTAGTTCTATTTGTTCTGCACTATATTTATCCCTAATCTGTTGCAAAATAGCCAATTCCGATTTAAAATTGATTGCACCAATTTTCATTTTAATACAACGAAAACCTGACTTTAATTTTGCTTCAATTTGGCTTAACATAAATTCAGGTGTGCCCATCCAAATTAATCCATTAATAGGAATGGGTCGTAACGTTTTTATAAAACCCGAAGGGAATAAATGAAACGGGTTTGCAGATTGCAAGGATAGAAATGCTTGTTCTATTCCAAATTGTATACTTGGATAAGCCATTAGTTTATCATAAAGTACAGAAAAACCCAATTCACAATTGGTACAGGCCCATTGCAAGGTTTTTTCATAATCGGAAACATCATCTATACTTAAACCTTTAAGCAGTCCGCACTCTCCTATTCCATACTTACCATCGGCTTCTAAAATAAAAAACCACGTTTCTTTTTCTTTTAGGATACCTCTCGATGTGCCACTAGGTTTTTTAAAATGAAGAATGTATTTGCTGTAATATGCTTTCATAGGTAATACTGACAAAATTAACTATATTTTAGATCTTAAATCGTCTGAAATGCAAAAGAATACGAATCGAGTCGTATGGATTACAGGAGCTTCCTCTGGTATTGGAAAAGCCTTAGCTATTGCCTATAACAAACTGGAGTATGCCGTTATTATATCTGCGCGTAATACAAAGGCCTTGGAAGAAACCAAAACAGCATGTAAATCATCTGCAGCGGTTGCCGTATTAGCACTAGATCTAAAACAACCATCTGCAATGGAAAATACGGTGCAAAAAGCGCTTACTTTTTTTGGCAAAATAGATATTTTAATTAACAATGCAGGGTTGAGTCAGCGCTCTTTAATTTTAGAAACCGATCTCAAGGTATTCAAAGAATTAATGGATGTTAACTACTTAGGAACAATAGCATTAACCAAGGCTTTATTACCTCATTTTATAAAGCAAGGCTATGGTCATTATGCCGTTGTTACCAGTTTAATGGGGAAATTTGGATCTCCATATCGCTCGGGTTATTGTGCTGCAAAACATGGTTTGCATGGCTTTTTTGATGTTTTGCGGATGGAACATGCTAAGGATCAAATTTATGTAACAATGATTTGCCCGGGTTTTGTACAAACCAATGTTGCCAAAAACGCTTTAACGGCAGATGGTAGTCCGCAAATTACAGATGATACTGCCACGCAAAATGGTCTTCCGGTAACCCGTTGTGTTCAAAAAATTATTAAGGCCATCAAGGTCAAAAAATTTGAAACTTATATTGGACGAAAAGAAGTATTTGGCGTTTATTTAAAACGATGGTTTCCCAAATTGTTACATCAGTTTGTTTTGCGAAGTACTGTTAAATAGTTATCGCTTCGCCAATGGCCAAAAGGTGCAGTGTTTTACTTCCTTTTTTAAACGCACTCCTCGCCTCTTCAGGGTCTATTTCTATATAACCAAAAGTATCGTAATGATACCCTAAAATGGTATCGCATTCCACAAAATCTGCTGCTATAACAGCGTCATCGATCCCCATAGTAAAATTATCTCCTATTGGCAGTACTGCCAGATCTAATTTAAAGCTAAGAGGAATTAATTTCATATCCATAGTTAACGCTGTATCTCCAGCAATATAAACTGTTTTATCTGCTATAGAAATTATAAATCCCCCTGGTTGCCCTCCATAAGTGCCATCAGGAAAGGAAGATGTGTGAATAGCATTGACGTATTTTACACTTCCAAAATCAAAATTCCAATTTCCTCCATGATTCATGGGATGCGCAGTTAAGCCCATATTTTGGTAATAGGTGGCAATTTCATAATTACTCACTATTGTAGCACCACTATTTTTAGCAATTTCTGCTACATCTAAAATATGATCTTGATGCGCATGCGTAACTAAAATATAATCTGGTTTTAACGAATTAATAGTTATTTCCCCATTCATTTTAGGGTTACCCGAAATAAAGGGATCTACTAAGATGGTATGATCGGCAAACTCTATTTGTAAAGAAGCGTGTCCTAAAAACGTAATTTTCATTGGATATAATTTTGATCTAATTTATTTAAAATTAAACCAAAACCGAACACCTTCATTAGTTTTATCAATATTTAAAGTAGATTGTAATTGATTAACCAAACGATTCATAAGACGAATTCCCATAGAAGCATTGGTACGTTCATCTGTATCATCCGGTAAACCTACACCATTATCGGTATATTCAAAAAAGCCTAGATCTCCATTTTTTCGTAGATGAATATAAATTTTGCCGTTTTCATCATCCTCAGGAAAAGCATATTTAAATGAATTTGATACCAATTCATTTAAAATTAGACCAAAAGGAATAGCACGATCAATATCCAATTCTGTTCCTTCCGCGTCAATAGTAACATTTATATTATGTCCTCCTTTTTTATAAACAGACTGAACACTATTAATTAAACTCTCAATATAACCTTGCATTTCTATAACCGATAAGTCATCATTCTGATACAGTTTTTGATGGATAAGCGCCATGGCCTTCACCCTACTCTTCCCTTCTTCTAGCGCATCAATAGCCGCTTTGCTTCTGGTATTCTTTGTTTGTAAACTCAACAAACTCGATACCATTTGCAAATTGTTTTTAACTCTATGGTGTATTTCTTTAAGCAAGGAATCCTTTTCAACCAGCGCGTTTTCTATAATATACTTTTGTTCTGCAATTAGGCGTTGATTCTTAATACTTTTTAAATAGGCATATACCAGTCCAGCAAAACCTAGAAGCGTAAATATTAAAGAAATAAATACCAGATTTATTTGCTCATCTTTTGCCTGTATTTCTGTTCTGGTACGCTCTAAAACTTCCTTTTGTTGATCTACAATTTTTTTAGAATTAGCCAAATCTTCTTCTACAAGAGAAACAATTTGCTGTTTTTTTAAGGATACTTCGCTAGTGCTAACGGAATCTCGAATACGTATATTTTTCTTATGGAATAGGGTGGCGTTTTTATAATCTCCTATTTTATCATAGTAGGCTGCAAATAATCTATTCTTTTTTAATTGGTGTTCTACCGTAATTATGTTAAGGTCACTTGTAAGGTAACGATTAGCTGTTCTGAATTTTCCCAATTGTAAATAGCAATCCGCTATATCCAATATATTTTCTACAATATCTGGAGAGTACTTTCCTTTACTATATTCTTCAATATTTTTAATTCCAATTTCCAACCATGGAACAGCTTCTTCATATTGTTTCAATAGCAAGTAACTCCTACCTATGTTTCCTTCAATAATACCTTTAAGAAGGTTTCCATTGATAATCTCTAGTTCAGTCTTAGCAGTAGTAATATCATTTAAAAAAACATCGATATATCCTTTGGCTTTCTTATATCTGGTCAAAGCCGTCGGTGCAGATTTATCTAGCCTTAAATAACTTCCCACATTATTGTAATACTCTGCCTGCCGAAAAAAATCATCTTCTTCAATGGTTTTTTTAACTTCAAGAATGTAGTTCTCCATAGCTTCCCTATGAAAACCTTGCCGTGAATAAATGTCATAAAAAATGATTTTATCCGTAATTCCTCGTTCTTTTTTTTCTTTGCGAATTTCAATTTGTTTGTCACTAAATCGTAATTCTCCATAGTTTTCATCCAGTAAATCCAAAAGAATTTTTATTACTGGCTTATCCAAATACTCCTTTTTTTGATAAAGTTCATTGGCTATACTTATACTTTTACTATAATCTCCAATATCTTGATATATCTGAGATTGCATTAATTGGTATTGCCGAATAGCTATGGAATCGTTTGTTTTTTGAGCATTTCCAATTAGCAAATTAACCGTATCTAACCAATCATATGCTGAACTTTCACTATAATGATTGGAGGTATTAAAAAAGAAATCAAATTTTGCAGCAGTAGTTTCGGTAGTCTCAAAAACTTGAAGAGGGTCTTCTTCTGTTTTTATGGTGTCTTGAGCCATTAAGGTTCCATTAACCAAATAAAAGAAGAAAACAATAAAAGATGTTTTGTTAGCCAACCTTGCCATAACCCACTCACAAAGATATTTCAATAGTGTTCTAATAATTTTACAGTTTCATAATTTTTAACACTTTTCAGTGTCATTAAAAGTGAATTACAATAGTGCTCTTAAAAAAATGAAATAGGCTATACAGCATCTTGCATAGCCTATTTTAATAAACACTATATGTAATGATAGGATTTGGGGTCACTAATTCACTTATTCAAATGTATTATGAAGATTTGAACATTTCATAATATTGTTGTGTAACCGCTATTTTTTGTTGTGAAACGAATTACATTTCTCAAATCGTGTAGTTTGTCGATTTTTATTGCAGTTTACAGATTATCACCGAAACAAAAATGTTTCATGTGATCCAATATTACTTATTGAAGTTCACAAACGTTTATCCCTTTTTTTCTTATAAAAACATAAAAAAAGGTTCATATTGAAATACAAGACCATTTTTACAAGAACACCATATGACATAAATATTATATCAGATCGTGTACCCCTGCGGTTCCGTGTACTAAAACCAAATCAAACAAAAGTTAATGTTGTAAAGTGGTCGTAGATTGTGGTAAGCACTTCAAAAAACGAAACGTCATAAGTAAGCTTTTAATGAAGTTTTTCTTTTCAGAAATCTTATGAATTCATTGCAGAAATGATAAATTCCTTAAACTCTTTTGAGATAGGAATCAGTCTATTATTGATCATAATATCTTTAGAGTTTATGGCATCTATATGATCCACATTTACGATATATGATTTGTGCGCGCGATAAAACTTTTTAGAAGGAAGTTTTCCCAAATAATCTTTTAAGGGAGAGCGCACCAAAAACTTTTTATCAATTGTATTTACTTCCAAATAAACATTATCGGCCTTAATAAACTGAATATCTTCAAATTGAATACGATAATATAAGTGTTGTTTTTTAACGAAGATAGAATCTTTCAGCACCGAATTGGACATTACTTTTTCTTCTTCCTCGTACACATTTCCTCCTTTACTACCCTTTTCTGAATAATTGAAGTTAGAAAGTGCAATTTCAATAGAAGTATACAAATCTTGCTGTTCAAAAGGTTTTACAAGATATCCATTGGGCTTGACCGTTTTTGCATTCTCCACCGTTGCCCGATCTGAATTTGACGTAACAAAAATAAAAGGGATATTATAATTGGTGCGAATATGTTTTCCTAGATCAATTCCTGTTTTATCCGAAGCTAATATAATGTCAATTAAAACCAGATCAACTTGTTTTGTTTTTAGAACTTCTTCCGCTTGTTCGTAAACAATTACGTTATCAACAATTTCATATCCAATCTCTTCTAACATAGATTGCATATCATCTGCAATAATAACATTGTCTTCTACAATAAGAATTTTTATCGGTTGTTCCAAAATCAACAGTATTTTAGGTAGTTATCTGCTTTCAAAGCTACAAAAAAATATTAAAACCAAAATAAAACAATAGCGCCAGTAGAAATGTACTCAAGGCTACTTTTTTAAGCTCGGGGTCCAACAATGCAGCATCTTTTATTCCAATAATCTTTATAAGATGTATAAAAATAGGGATGAAAGCTAAAAGTGGTAAAAGAGAGCTCCAATCTTGAAAATGCACTACGATAAAAGCACATAAGCTTAATAAGCTTGCGATCAGCAAAAAGCCATGATAGCGTTTACCATTGTGGAATCCCATTTTAACTACAACGGTATTTTTACCTGCTTTTCTATCCGATTCAAAGTCTCTAAGGTTATTGAGGTTTAACACTGCTGTACTGAGTAAGCCTATGGTAATTGCAGGAAAAATGGCATCCCAGACTATAAATTTAGTGTAGAGAAAAGTACTGCCTACAACCCCCAGCAACCCAAAAAACACAAAGACAAATGCATCGCCGAGACCTCGATAACCATAGGCAGAATCCCCTACCGTATATTTAATCGATGCCCAAATGCTTAATGCTCCCAGCGCTACAAAAATAACAGCGTATTTAAGTTGTTCTCCCTTAAATGCAATTAAAACAAGAGCTATAACTAAAATAAAATCAATGATGATTGCTATCAGTATTCCCTTTTTTAGCGATGCCCTGGATAGGATTCCACTTTGTAGCGCTCTTTTAGGACCAATACGATCTTCATTATCTGTTCCTTTAACACCGTCACCATAATCATTAGCGAAATTAGAGGTGACTTGAAAACTAATTGTGGTGCAAAGCGCCAGAATAAAAATAAGCCAATCAAAATAACCATACAGGTCTGCGATTGCAGTTCCTACAATTATTCCTGAAAGTGAAAGTGGTAATGTACGTAAACGGGCCGCATTGACCCATGCTTTAAATTTGGGCAATCTAGTATGGATCTTCTATTTGTAATCGTTTACCGTCTTGATATGACGCAACAAATGCATCCTTGAAACCCATTTTGACCAACTGATATCTAAAGGACTGTGCTTCTTTCAACGTTTCAAAGTTTCCGAGTGAATAGGAATAAAACGGATTTGTTTTAACGAATAAGGTATTCGTTAATGCTTCCGAAGCTAAAGTAACATTATTATCTACAAAGGATTTGACCTGTACAGAATAAATCTTTTCACGTTCTAAAAATTTCTTTGCTAGATAAAACTCCTGAACTAGACTTAATTCCTCGTTCTTTTTACTAAGATTATCAATCCTAGATTTAACAGCATCCAAGCTATCAATAGATACTAATAAATTATTCTGATTATCAAAACTATTCGAACTACTTAAACCAGCAGTAAAAGAAGATATTGCTAACGTTCCAATCAAGAAAAGAGCCGTAATTCCGGCTAAGATATTTCGCTGAATTTTATTTCTACGTAACTCTTTATTTTTAAACTTTATTTGATCTAAAAGTCGCTCATTAATGATTTGTGCCTTGTCAATGTCCTTATGCAATTCTAGCAAATCACTCTCTTCTATAAATGGCATATACTACTAATTTTGGAGGTTTTGTAAGATAACTACTATAGTACAATATAGCGGTAAGAACAAAAGTAAAATTTTTAATCAAACTACAAAATAAAAACGGAAAATTGTTAGTGGTATTGCATTGACATTCATAAGATTATATAAATCTATTTCGTTAGAAACTACAGCGTATTTAGGTAAATGCCATCATTCTTGATAATAATCTTCTTGCTCTTGAATAAAGTGCCTATACTTTTCTTGAACGTTTTCTTACTCATTTGAAGTAAAGCTTTAATGTCTTCCGGATCAGATTTATCATGCAATTCTAAATAACCATTGCGTTCTACGAGCAGGTTATAGATAGTATTTGCAGCAGGTTCTAATGCTTTTACCCCTATTGGCTGTAAGGCTACATCTATTTTTTGATCGTCCCTAACATTTTTAATATACCCTTTTAGGCTGTCTCCAATATTTAATTTTTTAAAAACTTCATTCGCATAAATTAAACCTTTATGCTTTTGATTTATAATTACCTCAATACCCAACTCTGTAAAACGATAAACAATCAAGTCCACTTCCTCACCAGATTGAACCGTAATATTTTCCTGATCTAAAAACTTATCTAGTTTTGTGGATGCTACAAGACGAAAAGACTTTTCGTCTAAATAGCAAAAAACGGTATAATACTTTCCGGCAATCATTTTAGTTTGTTGCTCCCGATAAGGAACTAAGAGTTGTTTTTCTAAGCCCCAATCCACAAAAGCTCCAATTTGATTAACTTCTACTACTTTGAGTACACCAAAGTTGTTTCTAATAATATGAGGTTTCAAAGTAGTAGCAATGGGTCGTTCCTCATAATCCAAATAGCAGAAAATCTCGATACGTTCTCCTATTTCATAGACCTCAGGAACATATTTATTGGGAAGCAAAACTTCATTTCCTTCTTCATCTGTTAAAAAAAGACCTACACTGGTGCTTCGTTCTATTTCAAGAGTATTGTATTTCCCTAATGCTATCATAGCTGACAAAGGTAATAGTAAAAAATCAGATTGTTGTACGGGAGTCGGGCAATAAAAAAACCGTTCTATTATAGAACGGTTTCTTATTTATACATTCAATTTTATTAATTGTAAACAGCTTCTTTTCCAAAATGCTTTGTAAGCATATAATAAACTACCGCTCGATATTTATTTCGTTCAGAAGAACCATATTGATCCATAACTTTACTAATACCTTCGTCTAACGCAGCGCCATCACTAAGTCCCAACTTTTTTATTAAAAAATTGTTTTTTACCGTTGCTAATTCACTTTCATCTGAACCAGAAACCGTAGAGGAATCTCTATTGTAGATAGAAGGTCCGCAACCAATAGTAACCTTGGTTAACAAATCCATATCAGGTGTTACCTTTAATTTATTTTTTAAATCATCGGCATACTTTGTAATTAATTCATCTCTTTTACTCATAATAATTGTGTTCTATAGTATAATGGTTTATAATGTCCTAAGATAGGAAATCGAAATAAGCAAGCAAAATTTTGTCATTCAATAATCGAGGGGTCTGAATCTCAAGAAGCTTAGGATTTTCAGAAGCTTCAAAGAAGTAAGTAAGTGCATTTTTTAAACTTTCTTCATCATCGGCTATAGCATAGTTAATATTATGCATTGCACATAAATGAACAGCACTTAAACCATGGGTTGTTTCAAAATAAGTTTCGAATTGATCGGATTTTTCGGTTCCTGGCAAAATTCTGAAAATACCTCCCCCATTATTATTAATTAGTATTATTCTTAAATCAGGTCTTAAATAATTGTTCCAAAGTCCATTACTATCATAGAAAAAACTTAGATCTCCTGTAATAAGTGTCGTAGCTTCACTCGCAAAGATAGACGCACCTACAGCTGTTGACGTGCTGCCGTCTATACCACTAGTTCCTCGATTACAAAAAACTCGGAACCCTACTGCAGATGGAAATAATTGCATATACCGAATTGCTGAACTATTTGCAACCTGTATATGCTGTTCGTTTGGAATGTGTTGTAAGATTAGATCAAAAGCTTGCATATCACAGAAAGGTACATTTTCTAGATACTCCTTTCGCATTAGATCTCTACGCGATTTAATTTTATTCCAAAATGAATTGTAATTACTATCTACTGTTTTTGTCTTTTCTAAAAACTGATTAAAAAAATTATTTACGTCTGTTTTGAAATGTTTTGTTAAACAGAAAAAAGTATCGTATGCCTTTTTCTTATCAATATGCCAATGCTGTTTTGGAGCGTACTTACGTAAGAAAAATTTAATTTTTTTAGAAACTATAAGTCCTCCAAAGGTGAGTAAAATATCCGGTTGTAATTCTTGAAATAAAAATTCTCTTTTTTCCGACTTTTCTATCGGAGCAATGAGACCATCAATTTGTGCAAAAAAGTTCGGATGATGCAAGTTAGACGTTGTCTCCGTGAAAACAATTACTGATTCATCTTCCGCCAATTCATCCAAAAATTGCTGCTCTATCGTATTTGGAGCATTAACTCCAACCAAAATCATTTTTCGTTTAGCATTATTCCATGAAGAGGTGAATTCTTCCAATTCAAGATCTTCCAATTCATTTAATTCATCAGTTACACAAACAAAAGGGGTAACTGTAGGCTTATCCGTAAACTCGTATAGCGGTTCTTCAAATGGAATATTAATATGTACCGGAACCTGATGTTGTAAAGCATATGTTAAAGCCGTATTGATTTCGGTATCATTAAATTCTTGAATAGAAATCTGACTTTCATTTTTTGAAATTTCAGCTTTAGATTTTTCACTGTTGTGAAATTGCCCTTCGATGGCCCTCCTAATATCTAATTTTAGATTTGTAGAAAATCCAATATGTCTTTCAAAAACATGATCCTGTCGTATGGTTTGCCCATCTCCAATATCGATTTTATGTGGGGGGCGATCTGCCGATAAGACAACCAAAGAAATATCACTGTAAAAAGCTTCTGCAATAGCGGGGTAGTAATTTAGCAAGGCACTCCCAGAGGTACATACCAATACCACTGGTTTTTGTAATTGCTGTGCCATTCCCAAAGCAAAAAAAGCAGCACTTCGTTCATCTACAATGCTAAAACAACTAAAATAGGGATCTTCTGAAAAGCTTAAAGTAAGCGGTGCATTTCTAGATCCCGGAGAAATTACGATATGTTCTATCCCTCTAGCTTTGCAGTGAAAAACAATGGATTGTGCTGAAGGAATACTTGAATATTTCATGAAGTGTAAAAATACGAAGTAGTCCGTTCTTTACCCAATCTTACCATCGATTTAATTGCCTTGTATTACTTGAAGCATTGTTGAACTTTTATCTTCTGTTTCCTGCCACTCCTTTTCTGGGTCAGAAGCCTCCGTTATTCCCCCACCAATATAAATAAAGGCCTCTTTTTTAGTCAATTCCATACACCGAAGATTTACATATAAAGTAGTTTTTGGGTCTGCATTTTTATTTGCTACGTCCGAAGCTTCCATATTGAGTTCTCCTAAAAAGCCCGTATAATATTTACGGTCATAATTTTCCATGCGAAGGATAAAGTCTTGAGCCATGTCCTTTGGGAGTCCACAAACAGCAGGTGTTGGATGTAAATCCTCTACGATCTGCTTGAGCGAATTACTCGAATCAAGTACCCCTGCAATTGTTGTTTTTAAATGCCACAACATGCCTGCTTTAACCGATTCGGTAGATGACATTTCCAGTTTTTTCAATTTCGATTTTAGTGTTTTCACTATATATGCAGTAACTAATTCTTGCTCCTCTAATTCTTTAGTCGTCCATTTCGGTTTAACCCCGGGCTTGAATTTTTGGGTTCCGGCAAGAGACATTGTGGTCATGCTATTTCCCTTTACATGCAATAGCATTTCTGGACTTGCTCCCAACCATATACCTACCTTAGGATGATACCATAAATAACAGAACGCGGTATGGTATTTTTGGAGTAATTTTTTAAATAACGCTAAGGGTGATTCTGTATTTGTAACAGATACCTTTCGAGATACGATGACTTTTTTTAAATCAGTGCTAGCAATTGTTTCCTTTGCAGCATCTACTAAGGAAATATGTGTTTGTCTTATCCTTTCGGAAAACTTTGAAAATGTTATGCTCTCAAGGTCATCTTTGCGTATCCTTTCTGAAACCCTTTTATAAGGTTCACTTAAAATAGCGTCTGGTTTCAATAATACCGTTGAATGTTCTTGATTGAACGGTGCGAAAATAAAGCCCGAAACACCATAATCTTTACAATAATGCACCAGTGCATTCTTTTGTAAAATTGCATCGACCTTAGCAGCATTGGGTTTTCTATAAATAACAAATGGAAGTTTAGAGCTAAAATGTTCCTCGACCTGTTCAAATATTTTCAAAACCCTATTTTTTAGGTAAAGCAATGGTAGTTAACTTGCAGAGTGAGATTAGATTATCTGCGATATCAGTTACTTTTATTTCCCAAAGTTGAGTAGTTCTACCTTTGTGAATAATTGTAGCTCTGGCATACACATCTCCCTCCGTTACACTTTTTACATGATTTGCCGTAATTTCTATTCCTCTTACAAAGAACTCTTTAGCATCTAAGAAAATATAGGAAGCAGCACTACCTACACTTTCAGCTAAAGCTGCGGTTGCACCTCCGTGCAATACGCCATCAGGTTGAAATACTTTGGGTGTCACGGGCATTTTTGCAACTAAAAAGTTATCCCCCACATCAACATATTCAATATCTAAGGTTTCCATTAAGGTTCCCTTGCAGATTTCATTGCATACGGAGAGTATTTTATTTTTATAGTCGCTCATGTTAGTTTTTTTGTAAAATTAATCATTCCCAATTCAAATATGGAGTTTATATTTTGATTATTACGGAAATCACTTTCATAAAATCAATGCTATTGAATACCTTTATTACATTTTAATTTTAGATGCGCCCTCGCATATATTCAATTCATCAAATGTTAGAAAAACAGGTTACCTATCACACTACAAAATCGTATTGCACACTCAATACAAGAACTGAACGCACTAAAAATATATGGTTGGTATTTCATGGTATCGGATATTTAAGTCGCTATTTTTTAAGACATTTTGAAAACCTTTCCAAAGAAGAAAACTATATTATTGCCCCCCAAGCCCCCTCAAAATATTATCTAAACTCTGACTATAAACATATTGGTGCCAGCTGGCTTACTAAGGAAAATACAGCACAGGAAATTGATAATTTGCAAGCTTACATTAATGCGGTTTGCATTTCTGAAAATATAGGAGATGCGGAAAACCTTATCGTTTTAGGCTTTTCTCAAGGGGTATCAATTGCTACGCGTTGGATTGCTAGAAACAAAGTGTTTTGTGCGAAATTAGTACTTTATGCTGGTACTATTCCTGTAGAATTAAAGTCGGAAGATTTTGAGTATTTATGGGAATATTCTAATGAAGTCATCGCAATTGTGGGTCATACCGATCCATACCTAACCCAAGAGCGTCTTTCGAATCAAATTAAAAAAATAGAGACACTTTTCCATACAACACCAAGGCTTATTCAATTTGATGGCGGTCATGAAATGAAACCCGATGTAATTCATACTATTATCGAATAACCTAAATTTCTTTTTATGAAACAGCGGCTTGCACAAATAACACTGGTAGTTCGAGATTACGATGAAGCTATTAAATTTTATACGGAGCAGTTAAACTTCTCCCTGGCTCAAGACATTCGATTAAATGAAACAAAACGATGGGTTATCGTTACTCCCCCTGGGTCTACCGAAACGGGGTTACTATTGGCACTGGCCGATAGTGACAAACAGGAAAAATGTATCGGAAATCAAACGGGAGGACGTGTTTTTTTATTTTTATATACTGATGATTTTTGGCGGGATTATAAGACTATGAGAAACAAGGGCATTTGTTTTAAAGAAACACCTCGCGAAGAAGCATATGGTATTGTCGCCGTTTTTGAAGATTTATATGGGAATTTATGGGACTTATTGCAACCTAGTTAGCCCCTTTTACTGCTCTTTAGTATCTACTTCGGTATTGTAATACATTAACCTGCGCGTAGTGTAAGTGTTTGTTGGACTAATAATTTTTTTAACCCAATTACTTTCCGGTTTTGCTTGATCGAGTTGGTAATTATATTTTTCTGTTTTAGCAGTAACTCCTTTTTTGGTATACACTTCCGTAAGTCTTAAATCTTCATTGTAGTTATATATAACAATTTCTTTTGAAGCAAACGCTTCTGATTTAGTATCAAACTCAAAATGTTCTTCTCGAATAAGAATATCTTTATCATTAAACTGTTGTTCGATAGCTTTAATTGGTTCCCCGTCTAAAAACTGCTTTGTAAGTTTTATTATCAGGGAAGAACTGGATTTGGATGTTTTTTGAGAGGTTCTAACAGATTTTTGTATGACATCATTTAAAAAATAACTCACCGTAGTTTCATCCTTGTAGGTACTGTAATCAATACGTGTTTCATCAGTACCATTGTTATTTGTTCTAATTATGGTTATTAACTGGTCATTATCGTCAAAAATATATTCATATTGATCGATAAAATCTTGGCTGTAAGAAACTATTTGTTCTTTAATTCTCTTTTGGGAGGTTGTATCAATTTCATAAATATTGGCCATAGAGGTGTTTTTGTCAAAAACACCATCAAAGTAACGTTCTACACGTTTCTCAACAAGGTATCCCTTATCATATTTATAATAGGTGATTGCGTAATCTTTTTCACTATGGCGGGTAACTGATTTTGTTAGCAGACCAGCCTTATTAAAATCATACTCTTCTTTTCCGTAATCGGTTATTACTTGACAAAACTTAACCTCACCTCTTAAATCAAAATCTTTAAGCGTAAATATCCGTAGCTCTTGTGAAAAAGCCAGATTACTGCCCAAAATAAAACCAAGGCACAGAATGGCATTCCCAATACGTTCGAAGTAGTTTTTAATCATATATCAAAATTAAGCTATAATCTTACAATCAAAGACAAAAAACATGCCTAAAATACAAAGGGGGGCTTTCGCCCCCCTTGTACTATTCTATAAATTGTTTACTTCTTAAAGTATTATTTTACTTCTTCAAAATCAACATCTTCTACATTGTCTCCTTCAGGAGTTCCACCATCAGCGGCTGCTCCTGCATCTCCAGCAGGGCCGCCTGCGGCTTGTTGTGCTTCTGCCTGAGCTTTATACATTTCTTCGGAAGCTACTTTCCAAGCTTCGTTGATTTTATCTAAAGCTGGGCTAATTACTGCAAGATCCTTTGTTTCATAAGCTTTCTTCAATTCTTCTAAAGCTTCTTCGATTGGTTTTTTCTTATCATCCGATAATTTATCCCCAAACTCTTTCAATTGTTTTTCCGTTTGGAAAATCATTCCATCAGCTTCATTAAGCTTATCTACAGTTTCTTTTGCTTTTTTATCAGACTCCGCGTTCGCTTCCGCTTCTGCCTTCATTTTCTCGATCTCTTCTTCTGTTAAACCTGAAGAAGCTTCGATTCTTATATCCTGAGTCTTGTTTGTAGCTTTATCAGTTGCGGAAACTTTAATGATACCATTTGCATCAATATCAAAAGTAACTTCAATCTGAGGCGTTCCTCGTTGCGCTGGAGGTATACCATCCAAATGGAAACGACCTATAGTCTTATTGTCACCAGCCATTGGTCGCTCTCCCTGTAGTACGTGAATTTCTACAGAAGGCTGATTGTCTGCTGCCGTTGAAAATATTTGAGACTTCTTCGTAGGAATCGTTGTATTTGCCTCAATCAGTTTTGTCATTACACTACCCATAGTTTCAATACCTAAGGATAATGGAGTAACATCTAATAAAAGTACATCTTTCACATCTCCTGTAAGTACACCTCCTTGAATTCCTGCGCCAACAGCTACTACTTCATCTGGGTTTACACCTTTGGAAGGCTTCTTTCCAAAGAATTTCTCAACCGCTTCTTGTACTGCCGGAATACGTGTAGATCCTCCTACCAAAATGATCTCATCGATATCACTTTTAGATATTCCTGCTGCTTTCAATGCAGTTTCGCAAGGCTCTATCGTGCGTTTTACTAAATCTCCAATTAGTTGTTCAAATTTTGACCTAGCCAGTGTGCGCACTAAATGCTTAGGTCCAGATGCTGTTGCAGTAACATATGGCAGGTTTATTTCTGTCTGAGCCGAAGATGATAATTCAATCTTTGCTTTTTCAGCAGCTTCTCTTAAACGTTGTAATGCCATGGCATCATCTCTAAGATCAATACCTTCATCTTTTTTAAATTCTTCTGCCAACCAATCTATGATTTTTTGATCTACATCATCTCCTCCAAGATGCGTGTCTCCATCCGTGGATAGCACTTCAAAAACGCCATCTCCTAGTTCAAGAATAGATACATCATGTGTTCCTCCACCAAAATCAAACACTACAATTTTTCTGTCCGTATCTTTCTTATCTAAACCATAAGCCAATGACGCAGCAGTTGGTTCATTAATAATACGTTCTACTGTTAGTCCAGCAATTTCTCCAGCTTCCTTGGTTGCCTGACGTTGCGCATCATTAAAGTATGCAGGTACTGTAATTACCGCTCTGGTCACATCTTGACCCAAATAATCTTCCGCAGTTTTCTTCATTTTCTGAAGAATCATTGCGGATAGTTCCTGTGGCGTATACAAACGATCGTCAATCTCTACTCGTGGGGTATCGTTGTCTCCTTTAACAACTTTATATGGTACTCTTTCAGCTTCTTTAGAAGATTCTGAGAATTTATTTCCCATGAATCTTTTTATAGAATATATAGTTTTATGAGGGTTTGTAACTGCTTGTCTTTTGGCTGGATCTCCTACTTTAATTTCTCCACCTTCTACAAAAGCAATTACCGAAGGAGTTGTTCTTTTTCCTTCTGCATTAGGAATTACAACGGGCTCATTACCTTCCATTACAGAAACGCAGGAGTTGGTAGTTCCTAAATCGATTCCAATTATCTTACTCATGTTTTATTTTTTATTGTATTAGTGATATATACATAGTTACATGCGCAAAAGGACAAACAATATGCCAATTCTTAAAAACTGACAGGATGTCATTTTTTCTAAAAGGAACATAAAAATCTGTCAAAAATTAAGACAAATACAACATTCCAACGATGTTAAATATTTAATAATTCTCCCTTTTGTCGCATATGGTTCTATCAAAGCTTTTACTTTAGATAGATAAACGGTAATTTCAAGGAATACATTGGAGACCGTTTTTCATTTTGAAAAGAAAAGATCAAGCCCTAACTTGTTTGATGAAATACATAAATTTTATAGTAATTAAGGTTATATAATTATGAGAAGTGTTCTATTTCTGCTGTTATCGATTTTTATCGGACAACAGGCAACTGGGCAATCTGTTGCAGAAAAATCCCCGAGATTGATCGTCGGAATTGTTGTGGATCAAATGCGTTTCGATCATCTGTATAAATACCAAGAAAAATATTCTGAAAATGGTTTTAAACGATTGATGCGAAATGGATACAATTTTAAAAATATGCACTACAATTATGTGCCCACGGTCACGGCAGCAGGACACGCCTCAATATATACCGGTACAACCCCCGCTTTTCATGGCATAATCGGAAACAGTTGGTTTGATCGCAACAAAAATGCTGTCGTCGGAAATGTCGATGATAGTAACTCAAAAACCATAGGTACAAAAACCACAAGCACGTCGGGTGCCTCTCCAAAAAATATGTTGAGTACAACCATAGCAGATCAAATGCGTCTTGCTAGTAATTTTAAGTCAAAAACCATTAGTGTGTCTCTCAAAGATAGAGGAGCGATTCTTCCGGGCGGTCGTTCTGCAAATGCTGCATATTGGTTCGACACCGCATTTAGTCCAGGATATTTTGTATCAAGCACTTATTATATGAATTCGCTGCCTAAATGGGCCGCTGATTTTAATGCCTTAGAAAAGTCCAATACCTATTTAAATGAAACATGGACAACCTTATATCCTATTGAAACATATACCGAGAGTGCGCCAGACAAAAATCGTTACGAGCGTGCTATAGGAGGAAAACGGCAGGCAACATTTCCTTATGATTTTAAAACTTTACGGGAAAAATATAAAGCCTTAAATGCAGAATATCAGCTTATGTTACTTTCACCAGCCGGTAACACAATACTGACTGATTTTGCCATCGAGGCTATTAAAGGAGAAGACTTGGGTAAGGATAACCATACTGATTTGCTCAATATTAGTTATTCCGTTCCAGATGTTGTTGGACATACGTTGGGCCCCCAATCCGTTGAAGCAGAGGACATCTACTTGCGACTAGATCAGAATATTGCTGATCTGTTATCCTATTTAGATAACACCGTGGGGAAGCAAAATTATACGCTTTTTTTAACTTCCGATCATGCTGCAGTACCTACTGCTTCTTATTTAAATGATAGAAAACTCCCTACGGGTATTGCACGGACAAAACAATACAAGGAAGCTTTAACCGAGTATCTAGATAAAAAATATCGCAAGAATTCCTGGATTCAATACTTCGAGTATGAGCATGTATATCTAAATAGACAGGCCATTGCGGCCCAAGGGTTAGACCTTAGTACAATTCAAAAAGATGCTGCCGAGTTTTTAAGTAATCTCGATGGCATCCATACTGTTTTAACCGCCAACAATTTAAAACATTACGATTATAGCAACGGGATAAAAAGAGCCATTCAAAACGGATTCTATGCCAAACGTTCTGGGGATTTACTACTTAGTTTTGATCCCGGTATTATTCAAGATATGAATTCGGAAATAGCCATTACCACCGTAAAAGGAACAACTCATGGTTCCGGATATTCTTATGACACCCACGTCCCTATGTTGTGGTATGGTGCCAGAATACCTCAAGGAAGCTCGGTAAAAAAAGTGGAAATAACCAGTATTGCTCCAACTATCGCCATGTTATTAAACGTACAGCTTCCCAGTGCCGGCGAAGGGATACCCCTGATTGAAATTTTTGAGTGATCAATCGATAATATCACCTCTAGTTCGATTGAGTATTTTAGATCGAAAAGAAGCATCATTTTCGATAATCTCAAAAAAGCGTAGCACAAATTTTCTTGCTTCAATAAATTCTGAAGTATTCTCAAAAACCGTTGCATGGTCGTTTATTAAACCCATAATTTGTTCTTTTTTAGCAATAAACTCCATTCGCACTTGCTGTAATATTTTTGGATCTCGTGCAAAACCGCGATACAATCGATCAGTAACTTTATCGATAGGCAACTTCTTTCCTCCAACATCAGCAACAAACATATAACTGGGGTTGACCAAACCGGAAAGATCAAAATCATAAGGTACGGGGATAATGGTTTTTTGCACAAATAATAACTTTCCGTTATGCCGCGCACCATTTGCAAAATCTGTATTGCCAATTAAATATTGAAAAAAGGTATTTCTGGTGGCATTTACAGCCTCATGCATTTGTGGATGAATAAAACGATCTAGCACTCTTCCATTGCTTCGGTTTGCAAGACTTTTAATATCTTCAATAAAAAATGCATTTAATTGATGTGGCTTAGCTTTGCCCTTTTTTAATTCCACAAAATCTAAATCTAAACGCCTTACTTTTAAATGATACGGCGACATTAGTTCGTATATTTTATACGCCAGGTATTCTTTTAAAACATTATCATTATCATCAAATCGGCGTAAACAAGGGAGTACTAGTTTAAACTTTCTATTACCTTCAAAAAGTGTTTGCTGCGCTTCTTTTTTCTTTATCTTCATTTTAATCGGAGGAAAATAACAGTGTTTTCTTCTGTAATTGCCTCTAGCTCTAATTTTAACGGGTATAGAATCCCAACCCTTAGGGGTACGATAGGTTAAAATTGTTTTTAAATAGGTAGTATCATTTGTATTCTGTCGCACATTGCGATTCGAAAAATTCAGTTTAACCGGTAACGGATCTGTTCCAAAAAACATAGTAGTATCTATGTTTTTGTTTTTTAGCGTCTCTTTCTGTTTGCTGTACACTATATTACTCAGGATGAAACAGGCCATCAGTACATAAAAAAACTGTTTTTTTTCCATAGGTTCCCGAATTTACACGTCAGTTATTTTTAACAACTACGAGGTCGAAATTGCTTTACTTTGCACAGTTATCTTCTCTCCCTGTATCTACCAAATAAATAATTTTCCAAACCCCATCATCTTTTAGCAATTGAAAGTTATTTACTCCACAATGGTGAAAACTGTCCTTCAACCAAAATTCATACGGAGTCCATACATTCGCCATTACATCATCAATTTGAATGGTATACCCAAGTATTTTCTCTTCAAATTTTGTAGTTTTTGGAATGCCTATTATGCCTTCCAAAAATTTTGAAAATTCCTGAGTTCGCAATACCGTTTTTCCATCCTTATTTTTAGCAATACGCTGCATTACAATTTCATTAAAAACTACAGATTTTATAACGGAAGAGTCTTGTTTATGAAATCCCTCAAAAAAGCGTTCTATGGTCTGTTGTACCGCTATCTTCTCGTTGTCCTGAGTATAACCAATTGCAAAGCATAATATCATAAGAAATGTGCATAAAACTCTCATATCTAGTATTTTTAATTGTGATCTAAAATACTAGAAATAATCTATTATTCTAGGAATGCATGATTTTTTGTCTGAAAATCTGTGAATACAGGATTCCTAATTTTCTTCCATAGAAAATCAATCAAAACTCCTTACTTTTATCCGTACAAAAAATATTAAGATGTCAATTGCCAAAAAAGAATACAAAAGAGTGACCGTAAAATCCTTAGTGGATATGAAAAAAAATGGAGAGAAAATCTCTATGCTTACGGCCTACGATTATTCCATGGCCAAAATTGTGGATGCGGCCAATATCGATGTTATTTTGGTTGGCGATTCAGCCAGTAATGTTATGGCCGGACATGAAACTACGCTTCCTATCACCCTAGACCAGATGATTTATCATGCTGCATCCGTGGTTAGAGCTGCAAAACGTGCTTTGATTGTAGTAGACATCCCTTTCGGAAGTTATCAAAGTGATCCAAAAGAAGCGCTTCGATCTGCAATTCGCATTATGAAAGAAAGTGGTGCACATGCTGTAAAGGTAGAAGGTGGTGTGGAAATTAAAGAATCTGTAAAGCGTATTTTGCATGCTGGGATTCCCGTTATGGGACACCTGGGCTTAACACCACAATCTATTTATAAATTTGGGACATACACCGTAAGAGCTAAGGAAGAAGAAGAAGCTAAAAAACTATTAAGTGATGCTAAAACTCTAGAAAAATTAGGGTGTTTTGGTATTGTTTTAGAAAAAATTCCTGCAGACCTAACCAAGAAAGTTTCCGATAGTTTATCCATTCCTACTATTGGGATTGGCGGGGGAAAACATGCCGATGGACAAGTATTAGTTATTCATGATTTACTAGGAATGACTCATGAATTTAATCCTCGTTTTTTAAGACGCTATATGAGTTTGTACGATGATATGAGCGCTGCAATTGGAAAATATGTTGCAGACGTAAAATCCAAAGATTTTCCCAACGACGACGAACAGTATTAAGCTCTGAATCTCATGTTTTCTGCTTCAATACTTCGTAAAATTGGTATCATTGGTGTAATACTCCTTAACATTGGTTGCGATCAAATTTCCAAAAATGTCGTTCGTAATACCGTAGAACCACAGGCTTACATTCAAATTCATAAAGATTACTTTATATTATCTAATGTAGAAAACACGGGTGCAATGCTAGGTTTTGGTGAAAATTTATCTCCAATTTTAAAGTTGATCTTTCTTCAAACATTACCGCTATTAGTATTATTAGTTTTGTTATTTCGCCTGCTGTATAAGATGCAACATAACAAATGGCTTATAATGGCTTTTGCATTTGTAATAGGTGGAGGATTAAGCAATATCATTGACCGTATTCTTCTTGGTTATGTTACCGATTTTTTTCAGATTAAAATAGGTTTCTTTAAAACGGGAATCTTTAATATGGCAGATGTATCTGTGACCATGGGAGTGCTATTAATATTAATCCTCTCTTTTAAGTCTCAAAAAAAGCTGGAAAGTGAAGCATAAAATCATTTCTACGTCTGAAAACCTTCAAATTTTATATGAAGACAATCATTTAATCGTCGTCAACAAACGTCCAGGAGACATTGTTCAAGGCGATAAAACTGGTGATACTCCCCTAAGTGAATTGGTAAAAGAATACCTTAAAATAAAATACAACAAACCCGGTTCGGTATTTTTAGGAGTAGTACATCGATTGGATAGACCTACCTCCGGTATTGTGGTCTTTGCTCGGACTTCAAAGGCATTAACACGACTTAATAAAAGTTTTTTAGAAAAAGAAGTAAAAAAAAAATATTGGGCAATAGTAAAAACGGTACCAAATCCTTCAGAAGATACACTAACTCATTGGATGGTGAGAAATACCAAACAGAACAAATCCTATGCGCACAAAAAAGAAGTTTCGAATGCTAAAAAAGCAATTTTATCGTATAAATTAATAAAACGCTTGGAACGTTATGCGTTGTTAGAAATTGACTTGATGACCGGACGACATCATCAGATTCGAAGTCAGTTAACTGCAATTAATAGTCCCATCAAAGGAGATTTAAAGTACGGTTACGATCGTAGTAATCCCGACGGAAGTATTTGTTTACATGCCCGTTTGCTCACTTTGCAACATCCTGTAAAAAAAGAACCGCTTTCCATAACGGCAAATCCCCCAGACAATAGCATTTGGAATGCCTGTATCCAATAAATTATGGAGCATTTTAACTGTAGGATCTTATGCTTTCAATTACTACAGAACTCAGGATAAGTACACCTCCGAAGATCGTAGTTAAAGAGGGTATTTCACTGAGAAATAAGGCACCAATTATAATCCCATAAACGGGTTGAATACTACTTATAATACTCGCTGTAGTAATTGAAAAATGCTTGAAACTTCTAAGAAATAAAGTATGACCTATTGCGGTGGTAATAAGAGCCAGTGCTAACAAAGGTTTCCACTCTGACAAGATATTTGTACTATCTTCAAAGAAAAAAAAGGGGCATAAAATTATAGCAATTACCAGTAGCTGATAGCTCATCAACGCCGTGCCATCGTATGTATTAACGCTAGATTTTAAACTTAGGTTGCGCAATGCATAAAACAGCGCAGATAAAATTCCTAATAATACTGCAATGGTATAGGAGCTATCTAAATCAAAATCCGGGACCAAAAAATAAATCCCCAACAGCACTAAGATCGCTAACAATAGGTGGACTTTTTGAAACTTAGTACGTAAAATAATAGGCTCTAAAAACGAAGTCAATACTGGATACGTAAATAAAGATAACATCCCTATAGCGACATTAGAATAGCGCAGCGAATAAAAATAGGTTATCCAGTGCAATCCCATAAAAAGACCACTTACCACCAATAACGCACGGTCTTTCTTTTTTATTCGTAAAGAAATGTTTTTCCATTTACAATAAACCAATAACAATAGTAATGCGAGTAGAGCTCTTAGTCCTATCGTAACAGGTACTGATAAGGTCGTATACCTTCCCAAAGCGCCTGAAGTACTTACAAACAGCATTGCTAAATTTAGCTCTAGCAGCTTTGCAATATGTGAGTTTTTATTTCTCAATAGCAAATTATCTGGTTAAGGCAGCTGCTTTTTCCTTAATAATTTGAGAAACCGGTTTGTTCTGCAAATGACTCTCTAACCAAGATAAAATATCTAAATATAGGAACGCTCTTTTCTCATAGGGGTGGTTTTCATACTTTTTAAGTTCATCAAATAACTTTTGAAACTCGTTCCGTAATTGATTGGGATAAATGTTTCCTAAGTTTCTTAAAAATTTAATCATTTCTTTTTGAACCGCATGTAAGTCATTAATTTTTAGCAAAAACTTGTAAGTGCTTTTCAGCTGTACTTCTAAATGATAGTCCATACCTGCTTCATAGTGCGCAACTAAACTTAAAACTCGTGCAAAACACATCAAATCTTCGCGCATTTTTAAGTTTTTATTATTGATGATTTTTTTTAGATAGGCAATAGAAGTTTTATTATCTCCTATTCCAAAGTATAGGCACGCAATTTTATAGTACAAAAGCATGATATGGTGTTCATCGATACGGTCTCGATGTTTTGCAATACCATATTCAATAATTTTAACCAAATACAGTCCCTTTTCAAACGTTCCTTCAAGAAAGTGCAAATTCAATTTATTCGAATTTGTATACAAAAAAACCAGAGAATTTAAATTATCGTTTTTAGGAAATTTAGAGCTGGTAATAACCTTTTCCAAACGCTCTAACGTTTCCTTAATCTGCGTGCTATACTTTACAAAAAACAACGATTCTAATAGATAGTGATTTCCTTTTAAAAAGAATACTGGGTTTAATCGAATCATCTCAGGATGTTCATAAAAAAGAGCAACCCACTTATTCGAGTATTTATAACATGACAGAAAATCTTGGGTAAGAAAACTGTACCAAAGGTGTGCCTTGTATAGCCATAGTTTTTCCCTAAAACCTAAATCTTCTATTCTGTATTTAGGCATATGTTTTTTAAAATAATGCTTCACCTTCTGATAATCTTCATCACTCCGCACATAACCTACCTTAAGCATCATACCATACAGTTGTAGGGAGAGGTTTGATAACTTGCTGGTCATTACATTTTGTTCCGACAAAGTTTTTGCCTGAATCGATAGTTCATCTGCTCGATCTGGAATACTTCGCGTTATATATTGTGTTTCTATTATTTTTTCTAATTCTACAATTTCATAAGCGATATTTTTTTCTTCATTATCAATGGCAACAGTTTTAACTTTATCCAAAATTTTAAGGCTTTGTTTATACAACCCTTTTTGATACAAAATGGTTGCGAAATCTAATTGCTCTCGAATTTGAACTCTAATATTCTGGTTTACAGGATTTAAACGTAAGCTTACTAAAATTTGTTTATAAAGGTGTGCTTTTAGATTAGATAGTTGTTCTTTTTTTACGATTCCACTTTCTAAAATGACTTGCTCATCATAGCCTTTAATTTTATCTAATAAATTAAATAGCGCTAAAAATTTCGCATCTGTATTCACTCCCAGTCTCCCCACATAAAGTTTAAACTGTCGTTTTTCTGACTTTGACAGGGACTTTACCAGCACGAATAAAGCATCTTTCTGAGCATTTGTCATCGTAAAAATTTTGATTTAACTATTTGGTTATTAGTATTTTAATTATACCTAAAACTACTTAAACGTTGTAAATGTTTTTTCTGTAAAAAAATTGAAGCAACCCCGGGTTATATCTTCGTAAGAGGCTACTTAAATTATGTAAATATAATGAGTAAAGATAAAGTACAAATATTTGATACAACACTTCGGGATGGGGAGCAAGTTCCAGGTTGTAAACTTGAGACTGATCAGAAGTTAGTAATTGCGGAACGACTGGATTTACTGGGTGTCGATATTATTGAAGCCGGGTTTCCAATTTCAAGTCCTGGGGATTTCAATTCTGTAGTGGAAATTTCAAAGTTGGTTAAAAATGCTACCGTATGCGGTTTAACTCGCGCTGTTCAAAAAGATATTGAAGTTGCGGCAGAGGCACTTAAGCATGCTAAAATTCCGCGCATACATACAGGTATTGGTACTTCAGAATCACATATCAAACATAAATTTAAAACTACACAAGATGTTGTTTTGGAGCGTGCCGTAGCAGCAGTTAGTTATGCCAAAACTTTTGTTGAAGATGTAGAGTTCTATGCAGAAGATGCAGGTAGAACTGATAACGAGTTTCTAGCCCGAATTTGTGAAGCTGTTATTAAAGCCGGAGCCACAGTACTGAATATCCCGGATACTACAGGGTATTGTCTTCCGGAAGAATATGGAGCTAAAATGAAATATCTTAAAGAAAATGTAACTGGAATTCATAAGGCTACCCTATCCTGTCATTGTCATAATGATTTGGGATTGGCAACAGCCAATTCTATTGCAGGGGTAATTCATGGAGCACGGCAAATTGAATGTACAATTAATGGTATTGGAGAACGTGCTGGAAATACCTCTTTGGAGGAAGTTGTCATGATTTTAAAACAACACCCATACTTGAATTTGGATACAAGCATCAACAGCAAACTTTTATATAGCACCAGCCAAATGGTGTCTCAAAAAATGGGGATGCCTGTGCAACCCAATAAAGCGATCGTAGGCTCTAACGCTTTTGCGCATAGTTCTGGGATTCACCAGGATGGGGTTATTAAAAATAGAGAGACCTATGAAATCATGGATCCAGAAGATGTAGGGGTGAATGAATCATCTATTATTTTAACTGCTCGAAGCGGAAGAGCAGCATTGGCTTATAGAGCTAAAAAGGTAGGTTATGAGTTGACCAAAGTGCAATTGGATATGGTATATGAGGAGTTTTTGAAGTTTGCTGATCGCAAAAAAGAAATTCTTGATGCAGATATTCATGATATTGTTATTGAGGCGAAGATCAATATAGAAAGCGTGGCTTAATGAATTTAAAAATAGCATTGCTGCCCGGCGATGGCATTGGACCTGAGGTAATTGCTCAAGCAGTAAAATGTCTTCAAGCAGTAGAAGAAACCTTTAACCATCAAATTTCTTGTACAGAAGCTCATGTTGGAGCTATAGCGATTGATCGTACTGGAGACCCCCTTCCGGAACGAACACTGCAACTTTGTAAAAATTCGGACGCAATTTTGTTTGGAGCAATAGGCGCGCCACGATATGATAATGACCCTGCCGCAAAAGTAAGACCGGAGCAAGGTTTACTTAAACTTCGAAAAGAATTGGGGCTTTTTACGAACATTAGACCTATAAAGGTTTTCCCTTCTTTACTCAAAAAGTCCCCTTTAAAAGAGGAGATTATTTCGGGAGCAGATTTTACGATTTATAGAGAACTTACAGGAGGAATTTATTTTGGTGAAAAGAAAATTAGTGCGGATGGCACCAAAGCTTCTGATTTATGTGAATATTCCGAAAAAGAAATTAATCGAATTGCTCATCTTGCGTTTAAAGCTGCCAAGGCAAGAAGACGAAAACTAACCCTTGTTGATAAGGCCAACGTTTTGGAATCCTCCCGACTGTGGAGAAAGGTGGTTACTCGCGTAGGGGAAAGTTATCCCGACGTATTATTGGAATACCTTTTTGTGGATAACGCAGCAATGCAAATTATTGTAAACCCCAATCAATTTGACGTAATTTTAACCGAAAATATGTTCGGTGATATTCTATCCGATGAAGCTAGTGTAATCGGAGGCTCTATTGGACTTTTAGCTTCTGCTTCTATAGGTGACAAAAGCGCATTATTTGAACCCATTCACGGGTCTTTTCCGCAAGCCAAAGATAAAGATATCGCTAATCCGATCGCCGCAATTTTATCTGCTGCAATGCTATTAGAACATTTTGGACTTAAAGAAGAAGCCAAAGCTATTGAGACTGCGGTAGACAAGGCGCTTAGAAAAAATATAGTTACCATAGATTTGGATGCAGATAGTAAATATGGAACCAATCACGTAGGAGACTTCATTGCCAATAATATTGTAGATTCAGATGATAATTTTAATATCAATGATGAAAATATTGGTTTGGGGAAATCAACAATCATATAATCGTTTATATCCTTACCGATTAAACAACCCTTATTCTTGTACCAATTCGGTAAGGAATGTATGAAACTCTTTCTTAAAGGAAAGGTACTTTTCTCCCGTTGCAGGACCATTAAATCCGGTATGTATTTTTCGAACTTCTCCCTGCTTATCAATATAAATCGAAGTTGGATAGGATAACACATGATTTAACATCGGGAGTTTTTCGTTGGCTATTTTTTTATCGGAAGTTCCATACTGTGCCAAAACAATAGGATAGCTAACTCCTATTCTATTTTTAAGTCGCGCTATTCCTTTAAAGGCATCTTCTTCGGTACGGGCATACTCAAATGCCAGGCCAATAAATGCAATAGCGCTGGTGTCATTATTGGCAATGTAATCTACAAAAAACTTAGTTTCGTCCAGACAATTTGGGCACCAAGTTCCCAGCACTTGTACCACTACCACCTTGTCTTTAAAGCGCTCATCGCTCAAGGAGATCATGTTTCCGGCAGCATCTGGAAAGGAAAAATCAAAAGCGTCATAACCCTCCTTTAAATAAGTTAAACTATCTGCATCTGGGAGTTCAAAATCTGCATTGCGAATACCCGTAAAAAGTTCTTTTGAGTGATTTCCAGAATAAAAAGCGCCATCAATAGTACTATCTGTTACTTTCGCTGTAAATAAAAAGGCATGAGCACCATCAAAAGCGGATAATTTCATACTGTCACCACTCATTTTTCCTTCTAGAAAACGATAGTCACCAGTCGTTGTGCGAAAAGTACCAGTTACTTTACTTCCCTGTTGTTCAAAAATACCCTTGGCGATATAGTAATCTTCCGTATCATTATTAAATTCAGTTTCCCAAATACCAGAAACATTGGTGCTATTTGGAATTCCAGTTTCACCCGAAAATTGTCGTTCGTTTTGATTATATATTGCGTTAAAGGGTACTACTCTATCCAGGCTTTCTTTGATGAAACTTCCAGTGATTTCATTAGCATTGTATACGCCTGCGATATAGCCTTCGAAAACGTCCATTCGAATAAAAATACTATCCTTAGTTAATGTTATATCTGTAATAGGAATAACCTCTTCTGCATTAAAAACTTCCATTGCATAACCCTCGGCACCAGATTTTGACCATCTAAAATTAAAAGGAAGTATTTCCTTATCCATTACTTCTAGTTGCGCCAACCAAATACCATCTTGAGGCGTAGTTTTTATTTCTTCAGTACAAGAAAGTGTCAGAAACGTCAAGGTCAATAAAAAATATATCTTTCGCATGTCTCAAATCTAATTTAAAAAGCTTGTATCACCTAAAAATGATGATAAAATATAACAAATCAATTCATAAATCATGGCAGGTTAATAGCATTGTTCTATCTTTGATTTTCTTTAAAAAAAAGTAATGAAAATATCGTATAACTGGCTGAAACAGTTTGTAAAGATTGATTGGGATGCGATCAAAACAGGAGAGCTCTTAACGGACCTTGGATTAGAGATAGAGGGTATTGCAGATTTTGAATCTGTAAAGGGAGGACTTGAAGGCGTTGTGGTTGGTCATGTTTTAACCTGCGAAAAGCACCCAAATGCAGATAAACTGAAACTTACCACTGTAGATATTGGTGCGAATAAACCCGTGCAAATTGTGTGTGGTGCTCCCAATGTAGCTCAAGGTCAAAAAGTTCCGGTAGCAACCATAGGTACCAAACTTTATACGAATGAAGGAGAATCATGGATCATTAAGAAAGGAAAAATTAGAGGTGAGGAGAGTCAAGGGATGATTTGTGCCGAAGATGAGATTGGTCTAGGAGATGGACATGAGGGTATTTTAGTACTAAGTGATGATTTACTTCCTGGGACTTCTTGTGCTGAAGTTTTTGAAATTGAAAATGATAAGGTTTTCGAAATTGGACTTACGCCTAACAGGGCAGATGCTATGAGTCACTTTGGTGTTGCCAGAGATTTAAAAGCTGGGCTATCTCAAAAGGACGTTAATATTGAATTAATAACACCATCGATAAGTAATTTCAATGTTGATAACAGATCTTTTCGTATCGATGTAGATGTGCAAAATACCACTTTAGCTCCGCGATATTGCGGTATTACTATTGCAAACATTATTGTACAACCATCGCCAGATTGGTTAAAAAACAGATTGCGTGCAATAGGATTAAGTCCAATCAACAATGTTGTTGATGCCACCAATTACGTATTGCATGAATTAGGGCAACCGCTTCATGCTTTTGATGCCAGTAAAATAAAGGGAAATAAAGTTATTGTACAGACTTTACCTAAAGGAACAAAGTTTGTAACATTAGATGGAGAGGAACGTACACTGCATGAAGAAGATCTCATGATTTGCGACGAGGAAAAACCAATGTGTATTGCAGGGGTTTTTGGTGGACAGCATTCAGGAGTAACGGAACATACTACAGCTATATTTTTAGAAAGTGCCTATTTTGATCCGGTATCTATCCGAAAAACAGCTAAAAGACACGGTCTAAATACAGACGCCTCTTTTCGTTTTGAGCGAGGAATAGATATTAATAATACAGAATACGCGCTGCAACGAGCTGCATTATTGATAAAAGAGATTACTGGTGGAAATTTTACTTCTGATATAGTGGATATCTATCCTAAAAAAATGGAAGATTATGAAGTCTTCTTAAATTTTGAACGGGTAAATCAACTAATTGGACAGGAAATCCCAAGAGATACCATCAAAGCAATTTTAAGTTCACTCGAAATTAAGGTTCAAAATGTTACTGAAACTGGAATGGGGTTATTGGTTCCATTTTATCGAGTAGATGTGCAACGCGAAGTTGATGTTATTGAAGAGATTTTAAGAGTTTTCGGATACAACGCCATTAATTTTAGCGAAAAACTTAACGCTTCAGTGGTAACGACTACCCGTTTTGAAGATTATAAATTGCAGAATATCATTGGAAATTTATTAATTCCTCAAGGGTTTTATGAGATTATGACCAATAGTTTTATTCCGAACGAGTATCATTCCTTTCTAGAAGAAACTGCAAACGAAAAAACAGTGAAAATGCTGAATCCTTTGAGTCACGATTTGGCAGTAATGCGCCAATCGATGTTGTTCTCTGGTTTGGATGCCATTGCCCATAATGTAAACAGGAGACAGAAGAATTTAAAGTTTTTCGAATTTGGTAAAACCTATCAAACCGCAGAAGATGGTTATACAGAATTTAAACATCTTAATTTTTGGGTGATTGGGAATAGAAACATAGATAGCTGGGCGATACCAGCTCAAAAATCGGATTTTTATTTCCTAAAAACAGTAGTAGAAAACGTCTTGACACGCTTAGGTATTTCTACTACGTCGGCTGTTGTGGATAAAGGAAGTTTATTTTTAGAAGGAATTACCTTTAAAAAAGAGGATGCAGAATTGGTTTCTTTTGGTATTGTTAAACAGGCAACTACTGAAAAATTTGATTTGAAGGAGCAGGTGTTGTTTGCCGATTTCAATTGGGATACCATTCTAAAACTAGCTAAAAAACATAAAATCATGTATCGGGAGATTCCAAAATATCCCGAAGTAAGACGAGATTTTGCACTTTTACTTGACAACGCCATTAGCTTTCAACAAATCAAGGATATTGCTTTTTCCACAGAACGTAAATTACTAAAACAGGTGAGTTTATTTGACGTGTATACCGGTAAGAATCTTCCAGAGGGGAAAAAGTCATATGCTGTTAGTTTTACATTACAGAACGATAAAAATACCCTTACGGATAAGGTAATTGATAAGGTAATGAAGAAACTACAACAACAGTATGAAAGTCAATTGAATGCTGTTTTACGTTAAATGATTAAAATTTAGTAGCTTTTTCTAATCTTGTGCCCGCGCAGCTGCATTAGCAACGCTAGAAGCTGTTATATTGGGGCGCATTACCGTATCGATATCGTGAATTACCCCATTGCTTTTCATAATATCTGCTTTTGTAATGATTGCAGTATTTCCCATATGATCGGTAAGAACGATATCAATACCATTCATAGTTGCTGTAATTTTATTTCCCTGAACTGTAGTATATCGCGTTAGTCCCTTGCTATTGCAAAGTGTTTTTAAAATGGTGGAAGCCGTGTACTCTCCAATAATAATATGATACGATAGCATTGCTCGAAGCTTTTCTATATTTTCAGGTAATAATAAGGTTTCAAATTCTCCTTTAGATAGTTTATTAAAAGCCCGATCAGAAGGAGCAAAAATTGTAAACTTACCTTTACTTTCTAAAAGAGCGTCCAAACCGGCTACTTCAATAGCTTCCAAAAACATGCTATGATTAGTATCGGTATTTGCTTCTTTAATTAACGTTGTAGTAGCAGCATTATAAGTTGTTAAAAGTACAGTGGAAGGCTTATATTGTGCGTAAGCAACGGTGCCAATCAAAGCTATTATACTAGTTACGAAAATCGGGGGCAAAAATTTCATAATCCTGTTCTTTAAAAATAGTGTCACTTTTCAAATCATCGATGAAATGCAAGAAAAGATCGATAATATACAACATATATGTACTTTTCAAGCGCTAAAATGCCTTAGTAGACAACATTTAACAAAATGTTAACATACAAGAAAATTGAATAAAAACCATGGTATTTTGTAATTGTCTAACTTTGAAGTAATTGCTAAAAATGACAAAGAAATGCAGTTAAAAAAAACTAATGTTCTTGAAAAATTAACGAAGACGCAAAAACAACAATTTTCGGCAGATCAATTACTTGCTGTGGTACATGAAATTTTAAATAAAAGTCAGTATTCCAGTGAACAGTTGAAGCATAATTCAGATCCAGCAACGATCAACGAATTTAATTTTGATTATTTAGACGCTAGCAACATTTATCATATAGATGCGATTAAAACAACATGCATTAATTATAGATTGCGTTTCTTAGATCATCGCTATTTCAAAGGAGAAATACCTCTAGAAGCGATATCCGAATTAAAACGTTTGGAAAAAGAACATCAAACCCAAATTCAAGGGCTTAAAATTATGGCACCATCAAAACTGTTTAAGTTAGAGAATAAAGATGATCCTGTGCTATTCGCTTCCCTAGGAAACGACTATTTTTATCTTATTTACAAATGGGGAAATGATCTACACCCATTACGAAAATGGCTAATGTGGCCCTTTAAAGACCCTGTAAACCTTGGGATTTTAACGCTCTTGATAAGTTATTTGGTTACTTTACTGATACCAGAGGGGCTATTTTCAAAATCCGGTGGTGCAGCGGAGTTCTGGATACTTTTCTTTTTCACCTTTAAATCTATGGTCGCAATCGTAATTTTTTATCTCTTCGCACTGGGTAAAAACTTTAGTCCAGCAATATGGAATAGCAAATATTTTAATGCCTAGCCTAAACCAAAATTGATAAGAAACCCAAACTAAACGGTAACAGCATACATTTTTGAACGCTGTTCCTTAATGTTTTTATCTCCCATATATTCATCAAAAGTAAGGTAGCGATCTATGGCACCTCCCGGGGTAATTTCTATAATTCTGTTAGCAACAGTATTTGCAAATTCATGATCATGTGTGGTAAACAAAACGGTACCCTTAAAATTTTTAAGAGAATTATTAAAAGCTGTGATACTTTCTAAGTCCAAGTGGTTCGTAGGTTCATCCAACATCAGAATATTTGCACGTAACAACATCATACGACTTAACATGCATCGTACCTTTTCGCCTCCTGAGAGTACGGTACATTTTTTTAATGCTTCTTCTCCACTAAAAAGCATTTTTCCAAGAAATCCTCGCACATATACCTCTTCGCGTTCTTCTTCGGTTTTAGTCCATTGTCGTAACCAATCTACTAAATCTATATTTTCGGTAAAAAAGTTAGCGTTATCTGCCGGCAAATATGACTGATTTGTGGTTATACCCCATTGGTAACTCCCTGAACTCGCTTTCTTATTTCCGTTGATAATCTCATAAAAAGCAGTAGTGGCTCTAGAATCCTTCGAAAGTATGGCAACTTTATCTCCTTTTGCTAGGTTTATATTAACATTTTGAAACAACACATCACCATCCTCTGAAACTGCAGAAAGGTCCGCTATATTTAAAATTTGATCTCCCGCCTCACGTTCTCTTTCAAAAATAATGGCAGGGTAACGCCTACTCGAAGGTTTTATATCGTCTATTTTTAACTTAGACAACATCTTTTTTCGAGAAGTTGCCTGCTTACTTTTTGCAACGTTAGCACTAAAACGCTGTATAAACTCTTGCAATTCTTTTGCCTTTTCTTCAGCTTTTTTATTCTGCTGTGCCCGCTGACGCAAAGCCAGTTGACTACTTTCGTACCAAAAGGTGTAGTTTCCTGAGTACAAGTTTATCTTTCCAAAATCTATGTCCGCAATATGTGTACATACAGCATCTAAAAAATGACGGTCGTGAGAAACCACGATAACCGTATTGTTATAATCTGCTAAAAAATGTTCCAACCAATGTATCGTCTCATAATCCAAATCATTGGTAGGCTCATCCATAATTAATACGTCCGGATTTCCAAACAATGCCTGAGCAAGCAAAACACGTACTTTTAGTTTTGAATCAACCTCGCTCATTAGCGTGTAATGCAATTCTTCCGATATCCCCAAGTTAGATAATAGTGCGGCAGCATCGCTATCGGCATTCCATCCGTTCATCTCCTCAAACTGCACCTGCAACTCCCCTATTCTATCTGCATTTGCATCGCTATAATCGGCATATAAGGCGTCTATTTCTTTTTTGATGGTAAAAAGTGGTTTATTTCCCATGACAACAGTTTCTAAAACTGCAGTTTCATCATACGCATTATGGTTTTGTTCTAAAATAGACATCCGTTTCCCAGGCTCTAAATGCACATGCCCAGAAGTAGGATCGGTTTGACCCGCTAAAATCTTTAAGAACGTAGATTTTCCGGCACCATTGGCACCAATAATTCCATAACAATTTTCTTCCGTAAAAGACACATTTACCTCGTCAAAAAGGACTCTTTTTCCGAATTGTACGGATAAATTAGAAACCGATAACATATTGCTAATTTTAAATTTTGTGCAAAAGTACAGAAAAATAGTCGCTCCATACTACACAAACCGTAAGGAGTTGTTAAACGAGATTATTTGTCGTTCATACTTTTTAACGCGTCATTAACAGGCACACGCATATGGTTTTATTAGCTTTGTTCGTTAGTAAAGTTTAGGTATTCTTATATGTATAGAGTTTTATTGTGTGCTTCTCTATTTCTTTTAACCGCTTGTGGGGCAGAGCAAAAGAAACCTTCAGTGGCTCTTTTTGCTGGTGAAATTGTAAATCCCACTAGTGATTATGTGGTCTTATTAAAGGGAGATCAAGTTATCGATTCTACACGTTTGGATGAGAATAATAGGTTTTCATTTGATTTAAGCACAGTTCAGGAAGGGTTATATAATTTTTACCATAGGCCCGAATATCAATATGTTTATTTGCGGCAAGGAGATAGTTTAATGACACGTTTGAATACGTATGATTTCGACGAATCATTAGTATTTTCTGGTACTGGCGAAGAAATCAATAATTTTCTCTTAGAAATGTTTTTGGCCTATGAAACGGATGAAGATATTATTAATGATAATTATGATTTAGACCCAGAAGCTTTTAGTACGCTCATCGATTCGCTTCGTAATGCGAAGGTTAGCATGCTGAATGAACTCTCCGAAGAGGTAGAGTTTTCAGACCCCATGTTAGAACTTGCAAAGGCCAGTATTGACTATAATTACTATGTGCATAAGGAAAAATATCCTTTTCATCACAAGAAAATGAAGAGCGAAAAGAGCATTCACGATTTACCTGATGACTTTTATGCCTATCGAACCTCATTAAATCTTGACAATAAAAACCTTACTTTTTTCCGACCTTATCATGAGTTTATGAAATTTCATTTTGGGAATTTGTCCTATATGAATTGTGCTCATGACTGCGGAAACTTTGCGAAGAAGATAAAAAACCCTTTACATTTTAATAGTCATCAACTTTATGTAATCGATAGTTTGGTGGGTGAAAAAGATTTAAGAGATAATCTATTTAGAAGTGTTGCGGTGGATTACCTCATTAAGGTTCATGATAAAGAACCAAATATCGAAAAGTTTATAGAGAAATTTCATATGCTTTCTGGCAATAATAGGCATATGGATGAAATTAATGGTCTCTACGAAAGCATCAAAAATTTACAGCCGAATAAAACAATCCCTTCAGTAAAACTTTTCAACAGTGAAGGAGAAGAAACCAATATTACTACCATTGCGGAAAAACAAAATGTAGTGTTTTATTTTTGGACCGGGACGCAACGAAAACATTTTGAAGATGTTACCAATCAGGCAACAACTTTATCGGCTAAGTATCCGGATCGCAAATTCATAGGTATTAATTTCAGAACAGATGCTAAGCAATGGAAATCGATGATCGAAGCCAAAAAATTAGATCTTTCTACACAATTTAGATCCGATGATTTTGAAGCACTCTACAATGCCTTAATTATTAGTTATGGTAATAAAAGTATCATTTGTGAAGATGGTCTAGTGGTAGATGCTTTTGCAGACATCTATACCTCATTCTAATTCAGAATTACATCGCATAAAACATAAAAAAACTCATGAATTAATTCATGAGTTTTTTCTTTTCTATCATAGGGTATAGCAATCATTTATCTTGCGATAGCTTCCCTATACATTACATATTCTGTAATAAAAGTTAGTTTCCTTTTTGGTAGTCGGCTAAAAATTTCGCTAAACCGATATCTGTTAGTGGGTGTTTTAGCAAACCTTCTATAGCAGATAAAGGTCCGGTCATAACATCAGCTCCAATTTTAGCACAATCAATAACATGCATGGTATGGCGCACTGATGCTGCTAATATCTGGGTATCAAAACCATAATTGTCATAAATATGACGGATTTCTGAAATCAGATTTAAGCCATCGGTTGAAATATCGTCCAAACGTCCAATAAAAGGAGAAACATAAGTAGCTCCAGCTTTAGCCGCCAATAACGCTTGTCCAGCAGAGAATACTAAGGTACAATTGGTACGAATTCCTTTGTCTGTAAAATACTTTATGGCCTTTACCCCATCCTTAATCATCGGTGCTTTTACCACAATTTGTGAATGCAGTTCTGCAAGCTCTTCTCCTTCCTTAATCATACCTTCAAAATCTGTAGAAATTACCTCGGCAGAAACATCCCCATCAACTATTTCGCAAATATCAACATAGTGTTTTAGGATATTATTTTTTCCTGTGATCCCTTCTTTCGCCATTAAGGAAGGGTTGGTGGTTACCCCATCTAAAACACCCAAAGCCTGTGCTTCCCTTATTTGTTCCAAATTGGCCGTGTCGATAAAAAATTTCATGCGATATCTGTTTTATATTAATTATATGTTTTAAAAAATAAACCCGATTGTATATTCGTACAATTTCGTGCAAAATTACAACTTATAATGGTTCAGCAACATTTTCTCATAGAGTTTATCCGGTAAAATCTTTTTTAAGGTAATGGAAAACTTTTGCAACCATGTCCCAACTTTATAATGTACTTTGGGAGTTGTAGTAGTGATAATTTCATATACGGCTTTCGCAACATCAATAGGATCTCCCCCACTATCCACATGCGTATCAATAGTGGCTAACGTTTGCCCGTAAGGTACTTCATAAGGAGAGCCTGCAGTAACTGGGGTATGGTAACGACCAGAGGCTATATTTGTTGCAAAATCTCCAGGGGCTAAATTGGTAATACGAATACCAAAATCTTTAATCTCCATACGAATTGCCTCGGTAACTATTTCTAAAGCTCCTTTGCTGGCCGAATAGATTCCGCGATATGGGAGTCCCATATATCCAGCAATAGAAGTAATGTTTATCACGAGTCCCGATTCTTGCTTGCGCATTTGCGGCAATACCGCTTTAATCATATGCAGCGGGCCATGAAAATTGGTGTCGAAATTTTTTAAAATTTCTTCATGTGGTGTTTCTTCAACGGGACCTGTAATGCCCACACCTGCATTATTAATAAGTACATCTATATTTTTTTCCTGCGCTAGTAAAGTGGTAATAGCCTTTTGTATCGTTTCAGGTTTACAAACGTCCAATTCTAACAAATCAAAAGCTTCAAAATCTGGGTAATTTTTTAGATTTCTTGTGGTACCATAAACCTTAAATCCTTTTGATTTTAGGTAAACTCCTATAGCTTTTCCAATACCTGAAGAACCCCCTGTAATCAATACCACCTTTTGTTCCATATCCTAACAACTAAGGGTACAAATTAACGAATAAAAAAGGAGATCAATTTAGGTTGTAAATTTTCAACAAGGAATTTGGGTTTTGAGGCTTTTTCCCGTGTTTCTTCCCTTGATTTTTGGGTACAAAAAAAGGCAAGCTACCTACATCGCACCGCTACAACCGCTTACCCTTGCTGCGTTCCCACCCTGGGGGATTCTGCAGGAGCTGGTCGTGTAGGACTTGCCGGGTGCAAATATACAATCTTTTAAATTTTTCACAATCATTTTACATTCTTAATTTAATTAAATACCTTGCTCAAACATGATCTAAATTATACCAAGTATAATCCCTTTCTTTGCAGCGGATTACAAAAAATCAAGATTAGAAAATGAGGAATACACTTAAGCTTTTTATGCTTTCTTTTTTGGCCATTGTTTTAACCAATTGTGGAGGTAGTACTACTGCAACCGCACAACTGTTTAAAATACAGTTAGATGCCGCAAAAAATGACTTTAAAAATGGTCAACAAGTAGGCATTACTATTGAGAACAAAAAACAAAAAACAATAGATCAGGTTACCTATAGTATTGATGGAGAAATCTTACCGCTACAAGATGATACGGTAACCCTAAACGCTAAGGCTTTAGGAAACAAAGTATTGAAAGCCGAAATTTCCTTTGAAGGGAATACCGTAGAAGTTTCAAAAAACATCAAATTATTGGCTGCAGATTCACCTGCCATTTATACCTATGAAATTATAAACACCTATCCACACGATATCGACGCCTATACACAAGGATTGGAGTTTTATGACGATGTACTGTACGAAAGTACAGGCCTTCGTGGAAAATCCTCCTTGCGGAAAGTAGATTATAAAACGGGGAGCATTTTAAAACAAATAGATTTGGATGCTAGCTTTTTTGGAGAAGGAATCACCATCCTAAACAATAAAATTTATATGCTCTCGTGGCAGAAACAAACCGGTTTTATTTTTGATTTGGAAAGTTTTGAAGAATTGGATCAATTTAAATACAATCAAAGTAAAGAAGGTTGGGGACTTTGTAACAATGGAGAACGATTGTATAAGAGTGATGGTACGGAAAAAATATGGCTCTTAAATCCGGAGACCTTAACCGAAGAGGATTATATTGAAACGGTAACCAATAGATCTATTTTTAATAAAGCAAACGAGCTGGAATATGTAAATGGTAAAATCTATGCCAATGTTTATCAAAAAGAAAGCATGATGATTATCGATGCGGCAAGTGGAGCTATTGAAGGTGTTATAAATTTTGGAGGTCTTAAAGATAAGGTAACCGCACACGAACAATTGAACGTATTGAATGGGGTTGCCTATCACCCAACTCGGGAAACGTTCTTTGTAACCGGAAAAAACTGGGATAAACTCTTCGAGGTTAAAATCACCAAAAAATAATGCAGTATTTCGAAAATACAATACAAGTCCATGCGGATGATTTGGATGATTTGGAGCATGTAAATAACATTCGATATATTGATTGGGTACAGGACATTTCTAAAGCCCATTGGAACGCTGTCATTTCAGAAGAAGTTCGCGCAACAATGGCATGGGTAGTATTACATCACGATATCAGTTATAAAGGGGCTGCAAAACTTACCGATACTTTAATTATACGTACACATATAGCAAGCAGTAAAGGTGCGATCTCCACTCGGGTAGTAGACATTATCCAACAAAAAACCAATGAAATTCTGGTACAGGCTAAAACCCAGTGGTGTCTACTAAACAAAACAACATACAAACCTATACGTATTCCCGAAAGTGTAAAAAAAGCTTTCGAAGCGCAATAAAATGCGCTAGCGACGTTAAAAATTATATGCGTCGTATCCTTTATATACTGCCTTTTATAGTTTTACTACTACTGTGGAGTTCTTGTAGAAAGGATTTTAATTTTCAGGATAGCACAGGAAATCTCGTGTTTTCCAGAGATACGGTGTTCTTAGATACCATCTTTAGTACCATTGGCAGCAGTACACGCAGCTTAATGGTTTATAATCCTACCAATTCCGATATCAATATTCCAAATGTGCGTCTTGCCAAAGGATTATCTAGCAATTACCGCCTTAATGTGGATGGAGAAGCGGGCAAAGAGTTTTTTAATGTTCCCCTTCTGGCCAAAGACAGTTTGTTTGTTTTTATAGAGACAACCGTTAATTTGGAAGACCCAAATGTGAATACTTTATTAGATACTGACGCCATTTTATTTCATGCTAGTAGCAACATGATACAACAAGTAACCTTGGTTACTTTGGTAAAAAAAGCCATTCTGTTGTTTCCTGGTCAGCAAACCAATGGCGATACAGAAAGTATTTTATTGGGTACGGACGAAGCGGGTAATGAAATTCGAACTGCCGGATTTGAATTGCAAGACGACGAATTAAATTTCACCAATACGCTACCTTACGTTATTTACGGCTATGCCAAGATACCGTCGGGAAAAGCATTGCAGGTAGATGCCGGAGCTAGAGTACATTTTCATAAAGATTCAGGAATTCTGGTGGCAGCCGGAGCTTCCCTGCATGTCAATGGAAATTCTAGTATTGATACGTTGGCATTAGAAAATGAAGTGATTTTTGAAGGAGATCGTTTAGAACCCGATTTTGCCAACGTCGATGGGCAATGGGGTGGCTTATGGTTTGCGAAAGGCAGTGCTGCTAATCGTATTACTCACCTAACACTCAAAAACGCCCGTATTGGAATTTTCATGGATGGCGATGGAAATTTTAACCAGGCGCATTTAGCGCTTAAAAATACTCAAATTTACAACAGTACGTTAGCCAATTTATGGGCTTCAAATTCTCGTATAACAGCGGAAAATTTACTGCTAGGTAGTGCCGGCGGACCTTCCTTGCGTTGCGAACTGGGAGGCACTTATCAATTTTATCACAGTACCATAGCGAATTACTGGTCCAGGGGGTTTAGATCTACGGCAGCAGTGCAGCTTAGCAATCAGGGGGAGGATAGTTTTGGACAACTGCAAACGGCAGACCTAATTCAGGCGCAATTTACCAATTGCATTATAGCAGGAAGTAAAAATCAAGAATTGCAATTGCAAGCTGATGCTAACGCTCTTTTTAACTTTAACTTTTCGCATTGTCTTTTGCAATTTGAGGATTCAGGCAATCAATTGACAAATAATGCGTTATATGATTTCGAAAACTCCCCATCCTACTATAAGATGTGGTTTAATACTGAGACAGGTTTTAAAGATGCACGAAATGGAGATTTTAGAATAAATGAGCTATCAACTGCTGTAAACAATGCCCAAATCGATACAGTTTTGCTCGTTCCCAAAGATATATTAGGTAGAGACCGAACTAATATGCCCGATATCGGGGCCTATATCCGTTGCATCCAAGACCCGTTTTAATTCGTAATTAGTGATTTTAAGGAATTTCTTACAGGAATTCTTCATTTTCAGGGGATTACAGACCAAAACCTTAGATATTCTATGGTAAAACTATAGTCCTATCCTGCTAAGGATCACTAATTTGCATTAAAATTAAACTCATGGAATATACCTACGCCATCATTGATTCCGACGCCACTTCAAATTTGCAATTGCAGCATTTCTTAGAAGAGTATGGAGATTTTGAATGTACTGGGATGGCAAAAAGTAGCACCCAAGGGATAGATATCATTCTAAAGCATATGCCAAAGATTGTTTTTATTAACCTCAATGGCAATGCAGGTAGCTACTTTCAAATGGTATCTGAGTTACATCAGTATGTACAACACTTACCCATATTTATAGGAATCTCTAATAGTAAATTGCACGCTTACCAGGCTATAAAAAGTAATTTTTTCGATTATTGGTTACTTCCCTACAACGAGTTTGATATTCGTAAATCGTTGTTACGATTACGCAAGCAAATTCCATTACAAACCTCGCAAACCATTTGTTTAAAATCGTATAAAGATTTTAGGTATATCGATACCGATGAGATTTTATACCTAAAAGCAGATAACAATGCTACCGATTTTATCATGAAAGACGGCAATACGGTAAGTGCTTTTAAAACGTTGAAGACCTTTGAAGATAATCTTCCTAAGAACTTTATTCGGGTACACCAGAGCTATATTTTAAATAGCAAGTATATTTCTCGTATCAATTATGGCAAATCTATTTGTGCACTTAACAACGAGAATGTAGAACTGCCCTTCTCTAAATCTTATCTGGATAATGTAGATAGTTTAAAGAAAAAATTAGGGAAAAAGACGTTTTCTACCCTTAATTAATCAAATTCTCACAGAAACTGCTGTTTTGCTCATAAAATTGGGGTGTTCACTAAAAGAATTGTGGCTCCCACAATAATCTTTTGTTGCCCTTTTATTTTCGTGTCAGTAATAAACTAAATCAAACATTAATTAAAGACGACGATTATGAAAAAGATTTTATGCATTTTGGCAATAGCAGTAGTAAGTTTAGGAGCATTTTCTTGTGAGGCAGATACAAGTGAAAATGAGGTTTTGTTTGAAACTCAGGGTACAGATGGTGGAGTAAAAGATGGAGAAGGCTCAAGAGATGATTAAAATAGGATACTGATTATTATATATAATCAAGTCTCAAACTTTTATTTGTTTGAGACTTTTTTTTTTACCTTGCTTTTAGATATTAATCTTTTGTTTATGAAGTCAAAATTTCATTTAATTTATTATGTCCTACTTTCTTTATTTTTAGGATGCAATGAATCTCGCGAGACTTCTTCAAGAGACCAAGTAATTAATGATTCTGATAGTTTATCAATATGGATGGATAATGGAAAGAATTCTAAATTATCAAAATTAGAAAGGTTGGAAAATCTTTCTAAAGTATTTTCAACAATAGAAAGAATAGAAAGTGATTCCTTAAAAAATAATTATTATTCAAAACTCTCTCTTTCTTATTTAGGTTTAAGAGATTCACTCCAATTTAGAAAAGCAAATAATAAATCCATAATTTATTCCAAAAATCTTGGTGACTCGATTAAGTTAGCTGAATCATATTGGGATTTATCATTATTTTTTAGTCGAAATAACATTAAAGATAGTGCTTACTATAACTATAAAAACGCTCAAAAAATATTTGAAGCCATCGAAAATAATTTTTTATCTGCTAGAATGCTGTATAATATGGCAGTAGTTCAATCGGATATTAAAGATTATACCGGAAGTGAAATTAATTTGATAAAAGCAGTAAGCTTATTTAAACAATTAAAGAATAATAGAAGATTATATAGTTGTTATAATTTATTAGGTCTAATAACCTTAGAATTAAATGAATATGATAGAGCTATTGAATATAACAATATAGCTTTAACATATCTTAGGAAAGTTACTAAATCAGGGAGAAGAACGTATCAAGAGAGAACATTAAATAATATCGGTTGGATTTATCAAGAACAAGAGAAGTATGATCTAGCTGTGGAAACTTTTGAGGAGGTCTTTAAAAGTGATAGTTTGATTTATAAAGACCCCATATTATACTCCACAACCCTAGCCAATAGCGCATACAGTAAACTGCAACTTGGGCAAACTGATGATGATGTGGAGTTCTCAATTAATAAAGCCATTAAAATCAAAGATAGTCTCCAAGATTATAGAGGGCTCTCGCTAAATTATTATTATTTATCTCAGTACTTCCTAACTAAAAAGGATACAGTAGCGGCTATTACCAATGCTAAAACATCAATGACCTTTGCCAAACAAAGTACCAATAACAAACGACTCTTAGAAGTATTGAAGTTAATGCCGATGATTGATAAGGCAAATGCTTTGGATTACACGCAACATTATGCTCGGTTAACGGATAGCTTACAAATTGCGGATCGGCGTACACGCGATAAGTTTACCCGAATTCAATTTGAAACGGACGAAGTAGAAGCTAAAAATGTTCTTTTAGCACGACAACAGCAGCTTTTGATTGGTATTGTTATTGGTCTGGTACTTTTGGCATTATCCATTTACATCATCATTTCACAACGGATTAAAAATCAAAAGCTTAAATTTTTACAATCCCAACAAGAAAGCAATCAGGAGATTTTTAACTTAATGCTTTCGCAAAACCAAAAGCTGGAAGAAGGAAAGCAAATTGAGCAAAAACGCATTTCGGAAGAATTGCACGATGGTATTTTAGGGCAAATGCTTGGGGTACGGCTTATCCTTACAGGCCTCAATAAGAAAACCGATGAGGCCTCTATCGGGCAGCGCGCCGAGTTCATAAAGAAATTACAACAATTGGAAGAAGAAGTTCGTACAATTTCTCATGAATTAAATGATGCTTCCTATCAAAAAATTCATAATTTTATAAGCTCAATACAAGACCTGATTACCACCATTAATGCTTCGGCAGAACTAAATTGCGAGTTTACACATGATGGCGGCGTAGATTGGGATCAATTGAGTGGAGAGGTGAAGATTAATGTATATCGCATTGTGCAGGAAAGCATTCAAAATACTATTAAGCATGCACAGGCGACCTATGTAAAGGTGAATTTTGCAGCTTCAGAAATTGGTTTTAGCGTTACCATTGCTGATGATGGTATTGGCTTTGAAACAAAAAAGGGCAAGAAAGGTATTGGTCTTAAAAATATTATTTCGAGGGTACACAAAATTAATGGAGCATTGGATATCCAAAGTAGTCCTGGTAATGGTACTACGATCAGTATAGAAACTCCGGGTCCGGAATTATGGAACCTGAAAGATCCATCAATCCTTCCTCCGCTTAAGGAAGGTATTATTTAATAAGTTGAATTAGAATCAAGGCGGAAATGAAAACTTTACGCATCCTGGCGGTAGACGATCATGAAATGACTACTATAGGATACAAATACATTTTAGAAGATATTAATTTTACTTCCTTTGAGGTAGAAATGGATACGGCCAAAACCTTTGAAGCGGGAAAACGTAAAATCGAAGAATCGGCTGCCTCTTTTCGCTACGATATCATTCTTTTAGATATACAGTTAAGTGGTACCGGAGAAGAACCACCCAAATCCGGAGAAGATTTAGGTATTATTGCGCGAAAAGTAGTACCAGAATCTAAAATTGTTTTCATGTCTTCCTTCAGCGACAATTTTCGAATTAATAGCATCTTACAAACCGTAAATCCGGATGGATATATGGTGAAATCGGAAATTGACAGCAACACGCTAAGGGATATGGTGCAAACCGTAATGAAACAACCTCCATATTATACCCAAAAAGCTTTAGTCGCCATTCGAAAAAAAATGGCCAACAGCATTCCACTAGACGATAACGATCGTAAAATTTTGTACTACCTCTCCATTGGAACTAAAACCAAAGATATGGTAGACCATATTAACTTGTCGCTTCCAGGTATCGAGAACCGGAAACGAACTTTAAAAACACTGTTTGGTATTGAGCGTCAAAACGATCAGGCATTAATTACGGAAGCAAAGAACAGGGGTTTTATTTAAAAGTTAAGAATACTTACTAACGTTTGTAAGTGCAAAAAACATACAAAATAGTGTTTTTTCTTACATTTTTGTGTTAATTTTACAAAAACCTTAATTTTTCTATGGTTTTTATATAGCCCTCTGCTCTTTAAATAATCTACATTTGTTTTGATGCTGCTAAACTAAATGTTATTAGAGATGTTTAAACACAATATTCCACATAGGTCAGATCGGGATTATACTATCGTAGGGTTAGAGCGTTTCCAAAATCAACTGGAACGCAATTTTTTTTCTAAAGTTACCATCAAATCCAACGGAAAACCGGACACGCAAGAAAGTTTAATCTTAGATATTAATTCTAACTTTTCTTTTGAAGAAGCGATTTATAATATTCGTAATTTTTCGGATGTGTTTACAGATCCTTCCAATCAAATTACATTTTCATTTCACGATGCTTTTAAGGAATTGTTAGCGGAGAATGAACTTGCTATGGATATTGAAGAATTGTATATCACATTTAGCGACACTTCAATAATTGTACAACGCATCTATGAACACAGCATACCCGAACAAATTGAAAATATTTTTAAAGCAGTAATTCAGCATAGTGCTTTTTTAACCAAAGGAATGACCGAAGTTCCCTTTGAAATTTACGTTCCTATTTTTGAGCAGGTAAATCTTGCCGGAGATGAAGAACTTATAGAAAGCACCTCTGATTTAATGATCTACAAAAACACCAAAAATGATTACTTCGGTTTCTGGGGCTTGTATTTTGATTCAGAAGAGAACGCCGTTATTTACGATCTAAAAAACAAATCTTTTATTAAAGCAGATTTGTTTACCTATCATTGATAAGGGGTTAAAAAATTCTAGAGTATCCCCCAAATTTAACCTTATCTATGACAGTGCCTCTGTGTGAAACAGATTCGGTTACGCCTTAAATAAGGGTAAGTGACTCATCAAAGCATTTACCTTTTGGCGTACTCCGGAAATCACTGCCTCATCTTCCCAGTTCATAAGTACTTCATCTACAAAATCTACCACAGTAGCCATATCACTTTCTTTCAATCCTCGTGTAGTAATCGCTGAAGTTCCAAAACGTATTCCTGAAGTTACAAAGGGAGATTTATCGTCAAAAGGCACCATATTTTTATTGGCTGTAATATCTGCTTTCACCAATGCCTTTTCGGCATCTTTCCCAGTGATATTTTTATTTCTGAGATCAATGAGCATCATATGATTGTCTGTTCCCTGCGAAATAATTTTATAGCCTTTGGCTACTAATGCAGCGGCCATAGCGGCGGCATTTTTTTTCACTTGTAACATATAATGTAAAAAATCATCGGTAAGCGCTTCCCCAAAAGCTATGGCCTTTGCAGCAATAATATGTTCAAGCGGCCCTCCTTGATTTCCAGGAAAAACAGCAAGATCTACAAGGGCTGACATTTTACGAAGATTACCATTTTTTAATCGAATGCCAAAAGGGTTTTCGAAATCCTCACCCATTAATATCAATCCTCCTCTTGGTCCTCTAAGCGTCTTATGCGTTGTAGTAGTAACAAAGTGACAATGTGGAATAGGATCGTTTAGTATTCCTTTCGCTATTAGCCCTGCAGGATGTGCAATATCTGCCAACAATAGTGCATCTACACTATCCGCAATCTCTCTGAATCGTGCAAAATCCATATCGCGGGAATAGGCAGAAGCTCCGGCAATAATCAATTTGGGTTTTTCTTGTGTTGCGATCTCTTGGATCCTATCATAATTCAACACTCCCGTCGCTTCATCAACGCCATAAAAAACAGGATTGTATAATTTTCCAGAGAAGTTCACCGGAGAACCATGTGTTAAATGTCCTCCATGTGCTAGATCAAAACCTAGAATTTTATCTCCAGGTTTTAAGCAGGCATGAAATACTGAGGCATTTGCTTGAGATCCCGAATGCGGTTGCACATTGGCATAAACAGCTCCAAAAAGTTCTTTAGCACGATCAATGGCAAGTTGTTCTACCTGATCTACCACCTCGCATCCCCCGTAATAACGTTTTCCGGGATATCCTTCCGCATATTTATTGGTAAGTACCGAACCTGCAGCCTCCATTACCTGAGGACTGGTAAAATTCTCCGAAGCAATAAGTTCTATCCCCTCCAATTGACGCTTTTCTTCAGCAGAGATTAAATCAAAAATTTGTGTGTCACGTGCCATCATAAAATTCATGTGTTAAATACGGCGCAAAAATACAAATTGAGAATCTTTAATCCAGATAAAATAATATATTTGATTGGAAATTTATTAAACACCAATTAACAATCTCATATGCCATTCAACACCAACGATCCGCAACGAAAAACGTGGCTCCCCATACCACAGAATTCAGATTTTCCGATCCAGAATATTCCCTTTGGAGTATTCTTAACTAGAGATGATATTATTACTATAGGTACTCGAATTGGAGATCATGCGATAGATCTTGGTGCCTTGCACCAATTGGGGTATTTTGAAGGGATTCCGCTTACCGATGATATCTTTTTACAGGATACCCTTAACGATTTTATTTCTGATGGAAAAAAAACCTGGCGATTGGTACGCAATCGAATCAGTGCTATTTTTGAAAAAAACAACCCTGCCTTAAGAGATAATGAAGCGCATCGAAAAATTGTACTTTTTACGTTAGATGAAATTGAGATGCAATTACCAGTGCAAATAGGAGATTATACCGATTTTTATTCCAGTAAAGAACATGCTACCAATGTGGGGATGATGTTCCGGGATCCTGAAAATGCGCTGTTACCCAATTGGCTGCATATTCCTGTAGGCTATCACGGAAGAAGCTCCTCCATTGTAGCTTCTGGAACCCCAATACACAGGCCTCTTGGCCAAACCATGCCTGCCGGAGCTTCAACACCAGAATTTGGACCTTCCAAGCTTGTCGATTTTGAACTAGAGATGGCATTTATTACCACCGACGCTAATAATTTGGGCGAGCCTATCCCTATTGCAGATGCGGAGGACTATATTTTTGGCCTAGTACTCTTTAACGATTGGAGTGCTCGTGATATGCAAAAATGGGAATATGTCCCACTAGGTCCCTTTTTAGCTAAAAATTTTGCTTCTTCCATGTCTCCGTGGATTGTTACTCTAGATGCATTGGAGCCTTTCAGGGTAGAGAGTCCTAAACAAAATCCCACTCCACTACCCTATTTGCAACAAGAAGGAAAAAGAAGTTTTGACATTCATTTAGAGGTAGATCTTACTCCAGAAAACAGCACTACTACGACGATAACCAAATCCAATTTTAAATACATGTATTGGACTATGGCACAACAACTTACCCATCATACCAGTAATGGATGTAGTGTAAATAGTGGAGATATGATGGGAAGCGGTACTATTTCAGGACCCACACCCGATTCGTACGGATCGATGTTAGAGCTAGCCTGGCAAGGAACCAAACCCTTGCAATTGAACGATGGAAATGAGCGAAAATCCATCCAAAATGGGGATACGGTGACCATACGTGGTTTTTGTGATAATGGAGGTTCTCGTATTGGTTTTGGAGAAGTTACTACAAAATTATTACCTCCTTTCACGGAATTTAAAGACTCTTAAAATCAGTGAGTTAACATTAATTTATACGATATTGATTCCTTTGACGTTTAGGTTTTGAATGATTTTGGCATGGCAATTGAAATCTATGCTAAACAATCATAAAATTAAACGCCATGAGAAAACTACTACTTTTAAGTCTATTTGGAAGCTTGCTAATAGCCTGTGGAGGAGTTAAGAAAACACAGGAAGCTATTAATACAGGAAGTTATTCCGTTGCATTAAACAAAGCCATTACCAATTTGGCTGCAAACAAAACCAAAAAAAGAAATCAAGCATATGTTGTATTGCTGGAAGAAGCTTTTGAAAAAAATAAGCAGCGGGAGTTAAATCACATTGCTTTTTTACAGCAGGAAGGAAATCCTGCAAATTATGAGACCATCTATACTACGTACGTTTCTTTAAAGCAAATTCAACAGCGCATACAACCGTTATTACCACTTCCAATTTTGGAGGAAGGAAGAAATGCTAAATTTTCATTTACCAACTATGATGGAGATATTCTTGCAGCTAAAGATAAGCTGTCGAAATACTTGTATGACAACGCAAGCAATTTGTTGGCGGATGCCCAACACAAATTGGATTATAGAAAAGCATATGACGACTTCAGGTATTTGGATGAAATAAGTCCAAACTACAAAGATGTACGACAGAAATTGTTGGAAAGCCATGAGAAAGGAATTGATTATGTTGCAGTAACCTTAGTTAACGATACACAGCAAATAATTCCTGCGGCATTGGAAGAAGATCTCTTGAATTTTAATACCTATGGATTAAACGATCTTTGGACTACCTACCATACTACAGTAGAGTCAAAAATGAACTATGATTATGAAATGCAGCTTGCCTTTCGATCTATTGAGGTAACCCCAGAACAGATTCGCGAAAAACAACTGGTAAAAGAAAAGGTAATTAAAGACGGATACAAGTACGCTTTAGATACCAATGGAAATGTTGTTCGTGATAGTCTAGGAAATAAAATAAAGGTCGATAAATTTAAAACGGTTCATTGTGATTTTTATGAGTTCACACAATTTAAAGCAGCTCAGGTGAACGGTGATGTTCGTTTTATGGACATCAAAACAAAGCAGGAACTGCGTTCATATCCTTTGGCAACAGAATTTGTTTTTGAGCATATTTATGCTGATTATGATGGGGATAAAAGAGCCTTGGATGACGAATTGTTGGTTTTATCAAATCAGGTAGCAGTACCATTTCCTACCAACGAGCAAATGGTTTATGATGCTGGAGAAGATATTAAATTGAGTGTAAAACAAATTTTAAAAAGACACCGATTTCGATAATACGTTTTAGTGCAAAAAATAAAGCTTCGAACGTTTAGTAAATACTAAATATTCGAAGCTTTTGCTTTATAAAATTATATACTAAGGTCTAAGCTTTGCGCTTAAACAAATTGCTCTAAACTCACTTCTGTAATTGCACCATGCGACGCATGTGCCACCATAACTCCGTTTTTAATTAGTAACAACTGCGGAGATTGGTGCATCACTTGAAACTTATACCCCACCTCATTAGAAATTTGACGGTGATTATGAATATCCAAATAATACAAGTCGGCATCGGCTTCGGTAAAACCGTATTGATCTTTAAACATATTAATTACCATTCTACTAATACCGCAAGTAGTAGAGTGTTTAAAAATTACCTGTAATTTTGATTTTGAAGCCTTTTCAATCTGCGGTAATTGTTCTAAAGAATTTAGAGGAATCCAAGGCAACACCTTTTCTTCTTTTTTTTCCGATTGATTGCCTCCAAACAGGCCAGTAAATAATCCCATTTCTTTTACTTTATACATTAAGTCGCAGTTATTTCACAAGCTTACAAACTGCCTAAATGTCTGGTTATTAATGCACTATTAATGTCATTTTGTCTTGTATTTTTCTATGGTAAGGTTGTTGTTATTTCCTTAGCAAAGAAGTCTCAAAATTAATACTATTCAAATGAATTTTAACAATTTTACCATAAAATCTCAAGAAGCATTACAGCAAGCCCAGCAGATTGTAATGGCTTTAGGACATCAACATATAGAAAATGAACATCTGTTTAAAGCGATTGCTGAAGTAGATGAAAATGTACTTCCATTCTTGCTCAAAAAATTAAGCATTAATGAGTCTTTATTATTTCAAATTTTAGATAAAGAAATTGAGCGTTTCCCCAAAGTATCTGGAGGCGAAATTTCTCTGTCTCGAGAAGCTGGAAAAGTTATAAATAATGCTGTCGCCGTTGCAAAAAAGATGGAAGATGAATTTGTAGCTATTGAACACTTACTGCTTGCTATCCTGAAATCTAAAAGCAAGATTGCACAGATTCTAAAGGATCAGGGGGCAACGGAACAAGGATTAAATGATGCTATTCTGGAACTGAGAAACGGAGGTAAGGTAGATTCACAATCTGCGGAAGAAACATATAATGCGCTAAACAAATATGCACGAAACCTCAACGAAGCTGCTGACAGTGGAAAACTTGATCCCGTTATAGGGCGAGATGAAGAAATTCGAAGGGTATTGCAAATACTATCGCGTAGGACCAAAAATAACCCTATGTTGGTTGGGGAGCCCGGTGTAGGTAAAACGGCAATTGCGGAAGGTTTAGCCCACCGGATTATTCAAGGCGATGTTCCGGAGAATCTTAAAGAAAAAGTGATTTATTCCCTAGACATGGGTGCGCTGATTGCAGGCGCTAAATTTAAAGGGGAATTTGAAGAACGTCTTAAAGCGGTCATTAAGGAAGTTACAGGTTCTGATGGAACAATTGTACTGTTTATTGATGAAATTCACACCCTCGTGGGTGCCGGAGGGGGGCAAGGAGCTATGGACGCAGCAAATATTTTAAAACCAGCATTAGCGCGCGGAGAACTTCGCGCAATTGGAGCTACTACCTTGGATGAATATCAAAAATATTTTGAAAAAGACAAAGCGCTAGAGCGAAGGTTTCAGCGCATTGTGGTAGACGAACCTGATACCGAAAGTGCCATTTCAATTTTAAGAGGAATAAAAGAAAAGTATGAAGCACATCATAAAGTGCGCATTAAGGATGAGGCGGTTATAGCGGCGGTAGAATTATCTCAACGCTATATTACCAATCGTTTTTTACCAGACAAGGCTATTGATTTGGTAGATGAAGCGGCTTCCAAATTGCGACTGGAAATCAATTCCAAACCGGAAGAATTGGATGTTTTAGATCGCAAGATCATGCAGATAGAAATTGAAGCGGAGGCTATCAAGCGAGAAAAGGACACTGATAAGTTGAAAATTTTACAAATTGACCTTGCAAACTTAAAGGAAAAGCGAAACGAAATTTTTGCAAAGTGGGAAAGTGAAAAAACGGTGGTTGATGCCATTCAAAAGACAAAACAAGACATCGAAAATTATAAACTCGATTCAGAACGTGCTGAACGAAATGGAGATTATGGTGCGGTTGCGGAATTGCGCTATGGAAAAATTAAGGAAGCACAAACGAAACTTGAGGAGTTAAAGAAAACGATGGAGCATCAGAAGGAAGCCGATACCCTGATAAAGGAAGAGGTTACGCATGAAGATATTGCGGAGGTGGTAGCCAAATGGACAGGGATTCCAGTAACAAAAATGCTGCAGAGTGAACGAGAGAAATTGTTGCAACTCGAAAGTGTATTGCACGAACGGGTGGTTGGGCAAGAAGAAGCCATAATAGCCGTTTCCGATGCGATTCGTAGAAGTAGAGCTGGTCTTCAGGATGCTAAACGACCTATTGGTTCTTTCTTTTTCTTAGGTACAACCGGAGTTGGTAAAACAGAGCTAGCCAAAACCTTAGCATCATACTTATTTGATGATGAAAATGCATTAACACGCATTGACATGAGTGAGTATCAGGAACGTCATGCGGTGAGTAGATTGGTAGGAGCACCTCCTGGTTACGTAGGTTATGATGAAGGAGGACAATTGACAGAAGCTGTGCGACGCAGACCCTATTCTGTTATTTTATTAGATGAAATTGAAAAAGCACACCTCGATGCATTCAATATATTACTACAAGTATTGGATGAAGGGAGGCTTACAGATAATAAAGGAAGGGTTGCAGATTTTAAAAATACTATTATTATTATGACTAGTAATATTGGTGGTGCTATCATTCAGGAGGCTTTTGATTCGCAGGGTATTTCCGGGAATGCTGGAGAAATTGCACAGAAAGAAGTAATGGGATTATTGCGTAAGGCAATACGACCTGAGTTTCTTAATAGAATTGACGACATTCTTATGTTTACTCCATTAAGCAAAACAGCCATTCAAAAAATAGTTGGTTTACAACTAGGATTGCTTAAAAAAGTACTTGCTAAGCAACAAATTGTTTTGGATGCAACAGAAGAAGCGATTTTATATCTTACCGAAAAAGGATATGATCCGCAGTATGGCGCAAGACCAATTAAAAGATTACTACAAAAAGAAGTGTTGAACAAGTTGTCAAAAGAACTTCTTGGCGGAACAATAACGGCAGATAGTATTGTCCTTATCGATTCGTTTGAAGATAAATTGGTGTTTCGTAACCAAACAGAATTGGTAAATTAATTTAACTATATTTCAAAAGAAGAGGCAGTAATTTTTTACTGCCTTTTTTTTAATAACACATATACCATACAGTATATTTTTCTATCTTAGTGGAAAATAGAATGACCATATGCCCAATAAAGCTGCTCGAACAACTGCATATATTATTGAAACCGTTGCACCAATTTTTAATAAACACGGTTATATCGGTACGAGCATGAGCGATTTAACCAGTGCAACAGGATTGACAAAGGGTGCCTTATATGGGAATTTTGAAAACAAAGAAGCCTTAGCGCTTGCCGCTTTTGACTATCATAAAAATATTTTGTTAACTGCTATCCGAGAACAATTGCATAGTGAAGGATCTGCTTTAGATCGAATTTTTGCACTTACCAATTTTTACCGAAAATATGACGAATTTACCATGAAGCTGGGGGGTTGTCCTGTACTTAACGTGGGAACAGACGCGCAATTTAATCACTCAAAGTTGGCAGAGGCAGCAAAAGGAACCGTAAAAACAATTATTGCTGAAATAGCTGCGGTTTTGGAAGATGGCATTACTAAAAAAGAAATACATCTTCCGGTAGCATCATCTCAGTTTGCAAAACAAATGTATACCATGATACAAGGAGCGGTTGGTATGGCTACTATCATGCAGGATAGAAAATACCTTTTAAATACGATTGCCTATTTGGAGCAGTTAATCAAAAAAGAAATTAAAAAATAAAGATCTTGCATTTCCGTTTATAATTCCATCTCTATTACCTACGCTTACGCTGTATTACACCACCATTCAAAAAGAATTCTAATTTCCAAAGTATACGTTTAGTTTTTCACTCTAAAAATCCAGGTCTTATCAGCATAGGTACCATTTAAACCTGTGTCCCTTGCATTTTCAGCTTCTCGTAATGTATCAAATCGTTTCAAATACACATAGTTGTACTTATTCACCTCTCGATAGAAAGATTTAGGGTTAAGGTTTTCCTTAGCCAATCTTTGCATAAACAGCTCAAAGTATTTTTTAGTCCCGAAAACATTGGCGATGAGGTAGTACCCTGGCACTAAACCATCCGCATCTGAAACCTCTTCATACCTACCCTTAGTCTTTGGTAGTGTTTCCGTCTGTTGCTGTAATTTTTTAGCAGCACGCTCTGCCTTTGAAATAGAATCTTTTATGCGCGTTGCCTCAAGCGTTTGTGCTCTTGCTATGGAATCTTTCCGTTGTTCCGCTTCTGCCAATCGCTTTTGCGCTGCAGCTGCACGTTTTTCTTCTGCTAATTTAACGGAGGCGATAGAATCCCTCGCTCGTTGCCGTGCTAGACGTTTATTGTTTTCAAGCGCTTCTTTTTCGGCTGTAGCGATAGAATCTTTCCGTCTTTTTTCTAGCGCTAATTTAGCACGTTCAGCAGCTGCTTTTTGCCTTGCTGCCCGCTGTACTTCTGCCAAGGAGTCTTTGGTACGTTGTCTAGCAAGTCGCTTTTCATTTTCCAAAGCTCTTTCATTTGCTTTTGCTATAGAGTCTTGTGTTTGTTGTATTGCTGCAATTCGTAGTTTTTCAGATTTAGCAAATTCTTCAGCCTCTATTTTTGCAGTGGTAATTGAATCTTTTTTGCGTTGTTCAGCAATACGTTCCGCTTTTTCCTGAGCTACTTTCTCTAGGTTACGAATGGAATCTTGCTTACGTTGTACCCTTGCAATTTTTTCCTCTTCAAGCACTTTAGTTTTATCTATTCTAGCAACAGAATCTTTGGTCTTTTGAGTTTCTTCAACCAACTTTAATTCTTCTTCCTGTTTGGCAAGTTTCGCTTTCAACGCCTTACGAGGGTCCACATGTTTAAAACGATAGGCAGAAACAATTTCAAAACTAGGATCTTCATCTGCAACTAATCCTTCTGCTCCAAATTCGACTAAAGCTCCGATTGAAAACTTTTCAAAAAATCGTCCCCCAGCACCTAATGCTATTCCATAAAAATTGTTATATCCAGCTTGGGCCCAAAATTTGGAGGAAACTAAAACTCCGTTTATTCCAAATTGCGTATCGTTGTTAGGGATAGATTTTACATAAAGCCCCGGACGAACATAGCTAGCTTCACTTGTTCCAAACAAAGTTAGGGGAATAGCATAACTAACCATCCCAGTATAGACCTGATCATTAAATGTTTCATCTTGACTTAAATTTGCACTGAATAAGTTCTCCGAAGTCAATCCAAACGTGAAGTTGTCAATCATTACAGCAATACCGGGACCGACTTGAACAATAAAATCTGTACTCACATTAGATTGTGGCAAGGGAATAGGATTATTGATTAAAAATCGATCGTCAGATAGTTCCCGCCGAAAACCAAAAATATTGACTCCAACGGCAATGCTTATATTTTCCTTTAGGTAGAATGTATGGCCATAATTTAGGATACCTCCGGTATTTGTAAAAACTCCTGTGTTGTGTTGGAAAAATCCAGCGCTAAAAGCAGCGTTCGAATTTATATCGCTAGAATAACTCAACAAAAATGTAGTTGGATCTCCATCTACGGTCTGCCATTGCCATCGGGTCCAGACAGCCAGACTATTTAGTTCATTTCGTGCAGACGTGAAAGCGGGGTTTACTAGATTGGAGTTAACCGTAGTAATATTATGCTGTCTAAAATCCATCGGTAGGCGTAGTTCTTGTGCATAAACATTGCCAAGTGTTAAACCGAATATCAAAATAAAACCCCATTTGACCATGTACAAAATAACAAAAACTTATGGGTGTATACACTATTTTAAAGCATTTTTAGTTACTTTGGAATACAATCTATTTCTCTAACTAATTTTTCACCTTATGAAGACCATAAAACTTTTAGTTCTAATCGCTGTTCTTATCGGATTCTCCTCATGCCAAGAAGCCCCTAAGGTGGTGCCCGTAGAAGAAGATCTTACCGTTTCTACTTTCTATTTTATTCGACATGCCGAAAAAGACAGAAGTGATTCTTCTAACGCCGACCCTGAACTAAATCAAGATGGATTAGGAAGAGCTATTAAATGGGCTGAAGTGCTAGACCCTGTAGCGTTAGATGCGATCTATTCTACAGATTATGAACGTACTACAATGACTGCAGCACCAAATGCAGTAAAAAAAGATATTGAGGTTCAAATTTACGATCCAAGAGCTATCGATGCTGTTGCCTTTAAAGAAGAGAATTTAGGAAAAACTGTCCTAGTAGTTGGGCACAGTAATACCACACCCGATTTTGTTAATAAAGTAATCGGCGAAGATAAATACCCTGCTATGGACGATTATGATAATGGAAGTCTCTTTATCGTTCAAATTGTAGGGGATGCTATTACCGATATGCGTTTAAAAATAAACTAAATTTTATTCGCTCTAGCGCTTTTTTAATCTTTTTGCCATTGTCTAAACAGAAGTTCGTGTCTTTTCTGTACACTTTGCCCAACGTTATTTCATAAATTAGTTAGTACTTTTGCTCTTCCATGCAAAAAAATATCAATATAAAAAACAAACGCGCTCGATTTGAGTATGAGATTCTAGATACTTATATCGCTGGAATTGTATTATCGGGTACGGAAATTAAATCCATTCGTCAAAGCAAGGCATCCATATCTGAAAGTTTTTGCGAATTTTCGGAAACTTCTGAACTCTTTGTTATTAATATGCAGATTGATGAATACACGCATGGTTCGCATTACAATCATAAGCCCAAAGCCGAACGAAAGTTATTGCTTCAAAAAAGGGAATTGAAAAAGTTACATAAAGAAGTTAAAAATTCGGGCCTTACTATTGTTCCGTTGCTTCTTTTTCTAAATGATAATGGGCTAGCAAAGCTTAAAATTGCCTTAGTACGTGGTAAAAAATTATACGATAAACGAGAATCCATAAAGGATCGCGATTCTAAAAGAACTATTGATCGTATTAAAAAGAGCTTTAATTCCTAATTTTTATCCTCCAATAAGGGAACAAATCTAAAAGAACCCAACTCATTTTTCTCAAATTCTTTTTCAGATTTGCGTGTATAAAGCGTCATGATTTGTTCATCAGAACCTACAGGAATAACAAGTCTTCCGCCAATTTTAAGCTGTTGTAGCAAAGGTTTTGGTACAAATGGCGCACCAGCTGTGACTACAATACTATCAAAAGGAGCTTCTGCGGGCATTCCTAGGTATCCATCTCCAAAACTATGTTTTTTAGGACGATACCCCATTTTCTTAAAAAAGAGACTTGTACTTTTAAATAATTCTAATTGTCGTTCAATAGTATAAACTCTTGCATTTAAAGTAAGTAATACTGCTGTTTGATACCCACTTCCCGTGCCTATTTCCAAAATTTTATCTTTGGGTTTAACCGCTAATAGTTCCGTTTGAAAGGCAACAGTGTATGGTTGAGAGATGGTTTGCTCCGCCCCAATTGGGAAAGCTTTATCTTGATAGGCATGGTCTTCAAAACTACTATCTAAAAATAAGTGTCTGGGAATTTTTTTGATCGCCTCCAATACACTTACATCCTTGATCCCTTTAGAAATCAAAACTTCGGCAAGTTGATTTCGTCTTCCTTTGTGTTTAAGTGTATCTTTCAGTTTGTATGATTTAAATACGAATTTAAAAAATCTTTAGAATTTCAACGGTTTTTTCCGCTGTCAATGCAATGTTTTTTCACATCCTAGCCCTACTGTTGTAATCCTGTTTCTTAATACCTTCATAGTCAATATATTCCATCTATCTGCATTGTTATTTAAACTGAAGTCTCTTCAACTAAGCTGTATTTTTCATGGAGGAGTCATCACATATCCTTATTTTTGATCAAAATAAAATCTATGCTTAGAGTTGGGGTATTGGGTGCCGGGCATCTGGGAAAAATTCACTTAAGGTTACTTAACGAATCAAAGAAATATGAACTAATTGGTTTTTATGATCCTGATGCAATTCAAGGTAAAAAGGTGGCTACCGAATTTGGATATCCCTACTACGATAATATGAACACCCTTATCGATGCAGTAGATGTAATTGATATTGTCACCCCTACCCTTTCACATTTTGATTGCGCGAAAAAAGCAATGGAAAATGGAAAGCATGTATTTATTGAAAAGCCGATTACAAATACGCTGGAAGAAGCTCAGGAATTACTTCTTTTAGAAAAAAAATATCAGGTTAAAGGTCAGGTGGGACATGTAGAACGGTTTAATCCTGCCTTTATAGCGGTAAAAGAGAAGATCACAGAACCAATGTTCATTGAAACACATCGTCTGGCAGAGTTTAATCCAAGAGGAACTGATGTTCCAGTGGTTTTAGATCTTATGATTCACGACATTGACGCTATCTTAAGTGTTGTCGATTCTGAAGTAGCGGAAATAAATGCCAGCGGTGTTTCTGTAATTAGTCAATCTCCTGATATCGCAAATGCCAGAATTGTTTTCAAAAATGGTTGTGTTGCAAATTTAACTGCAAGTAGAATATCCTTAAAAAACATGCGCAAATCACGTTTTTTTCAGCGTGACGCCTATATCTCCATAGATTTTTTGGAAAAGAAAGTTGAAGTTGTTAAAATGAAGGATGCGCCTGAGCAACCAGGTGATTTTGATATGATTTTACAAAATGCGGAAGGACTCCGAAAACAGATCTACTTCGAAAATCCTGATATCTCGGTCAACAATGCTATTTTGGATGAGTTAGAGACATTTGCGGATGCAATTGTTGAAGACAAAAGACCTATCGTTACCTTGTTGGATGGAACTAAAGCATTAACTGTGGCACTATCGATAATTAAATCTTTTAAACAAACTAAAGTACACTCTTAAATATAAATCTCGTGGAAAATATAGCAGTAATAGGTGCTGGAACAATGGGTAATGGTATTGCCCATGTTTTCGCGCAACATGGATATCAGGTTCGCTTAATAGATATCTCAGAAGCTTCTCTTGAAAGAGGTATACAAACCATTACTAAGAACTTAGATAGGATGGTTAGTAAAACTATTATCTCGGAGGCTGTTAAAACAACTACATTGCAGAACATTAGCAGCTTTACAGATCTTAAAAGTGGAGTTGCCGGAGTCGATTTAGTAGTAGAAGCAGCTACGGAAAATTTAAAGGTAAAGTTGAAGTTGTTTGAAGATTTGGATGCCTATTGTGAAGACGAAACCATTTTGGCAACCAATACATCGTCGATATCAATCACCCAAATTGGAGCAGCTACCAAACGTCCGGAAAAGGTTATTGGCATGCATTTTATGAACCCTGTTCCGATTATGAAACTTGTAGAGATTATACGAGGGTATAGTACTTCGGACCTAGTTACAGAAACGATAATGGAACTTTCTCGTAGTTTGGGTAAAACCCCAACAGAGGTGAATGACTATCCCGGATTCGTAGCCAATAGAATTTTAATGCCAATGATTAATGAAGCTATTGAAACCCTATATAATGGTGTTGCAGGAGTATCTGAAATTGATACGGTCATGAAATTGGGCATGGCACATCCTATGGGGCCACTGCAACTTGCAGATTTTATTGGTTTGGATGTTTGCTTATCTATTTTGAATGTTATGTATGACGGTTTTAAGACTCCTAAATACGCTCCCTGTCCCCTATTGGTAAATATGGTTATGGCAGGAAAGCTAGGGGTTAAATCTGGAGAAGGTTTTTATGATTATTCCAATTCCAGAAAAGCAGAAAAAGTAGCCGTTCAATTTAGCTAGTCTTTATGGCCTTTATTAAACCTTTTAAAGCAGTTCGCCCCACCGAAGATAAAGCTCCTTTTGTTGTATCACGTTCCTATCAGGAGTATTCAGGGAAAGAACTGAATGCTTCTTTGCGTTTCAATCCCTTTTCTTTTCTACATATTATAAATCCTGGTTTTAAATTTGAGAAAAAAGTTTCGGGAAGTGAACGTTTTAAATTGGTACGCAACCGCTATTTGGAATTTTTAGAGGATGATGTTTTAATGAAGGATGCCGCAGATAGTTTTTATATTTATCAGATTGCAAAGGGGTCAAACAGCTGTTGTGGTCTGTTTTGTGGCACAAGCGTTGAGGACTATGAAAATGATCATATAAAAAAGCATGAAGCTACCCTAACTCGCAGGGAAAAGCTTTTTGCAAACTATTTAAAAACTGTAGGGTTTAATGCGGAACCGGTTTTAATGACCTATCCCTCGAACAGGAAAGTGGCCCAAATTATTCAACAAGAAACCGCAAAGAATCCTACTTATTATTTTACAACAACAGATAAAGTTACCCATAAATTATGGGCTGTTTCAGAACCTTCTATACGCAATAGTTTACAAGAAGCTTTTGCGGAAATACCAAGTTTGTATATTGCAGATGGACATCATAGAAGTGCTTCATCCTATCGTCTAGCAAAGGACTCAAAAGCTCAAAATGCTAAACATACAGGCAAGGAGCCTTATAACTATTTTATGAGTTATCTAATTCCGGAATCTGAAATTAAGATATATGAATTCAATAGAATGGTTACCGACCTTAATGGCCTTAGCAAAGAGGAATTTCTCATTCGGTTGGATGAATATTATCGTATAGAAAATAAAGGTAATATTTTATATAAGCCGGCAAAGAAGCACCATTTCAGCATGTATCTGGATGGAGAATTTTACTCCTTATACTTAAGAAAAAAAGTATATCAATTTTCGGATGCATTAAGTGAGTTAGATACTCAAATTTTATTTAAAACGGTGTTAGATCCCATTCTTGGCATTCAAGATTTACGTAATGACAAACGTATTGAATATGGTTATGGAAAACACAATGTAATTAAAATGAAGGATGAGATTGATAAAGGAAGTTTTAAAGTAGGGTTCGGTTTAGTCCCTATAACCATAGAGGAAATAAAAGCAATCGCGGATGCAGGATTAGTAATGCCTCCTAAAAGTACTTATATTGAGCCAAAACTAAGAAGTGGATTAACAATTTATGAGTTTTAACGACTTATATCGCTATAATCTAATGAACTAAAATTATTGTACAAGGTTTATGAAGCTTGCCGAAAATCTGAATCAAATAAAAGCAATCCTTCCCAAAACAGTTACCTTGGTTGCTGTTTCGAAGACCAAACCCATAGATGCTATCCAGGAAGTATACGATGCTGGACAACGGATTTTTGGGGAAAATAAAATTCAAGAAATGACCCAGAAATGGGAAACCTTGCCTAAAGATATTGAGTGGCACATGATTGGACACGTGCAGCGCAATAAGGTAAAATATATGGCGGAATATGTACATTTAATTCATGGTGTAGATAGTTTTAAACTTTTAAAAGAAATAGACAAACAAGCCGCTAAGCATAATCGCGTAATTGATTGCCTACTACAGATGCATATTGCGGAAGAGGACACAAAATTTGGTTTAAATACGCTGGAATTACAACAATTGATTGAAACATCAGCATTTAAAACACTCCAAAATATCAGAGTTGTTGGTTTAATGGGAATGGCCACTTTTACAACAGATACACAACAAATCAAAAAAGAATTTGCATCTTTAAAAGCATCTTATAATGCATTGAAAACAACGCTTCCCAATATATCGATTTTATCGATGGGAATGAGCGCCGATTACCAAATTGCTATAGATGAAGGCAGTACTATGGTGCGAATTGGTAGTAGCATTTTTGGAAAAAGAAATTAATACTAAAAGAAGAGAAGAGGATAGATGTACGCGATACTAGATATAGAAACGACAGGAGGTAAATACAATGAGGAGGGGATTACAGAAATCGCAATTCATCGGTTCGATGGACATAAAGTAACAGATACTTTTATTAGTCTAGTGAATCCCGAAAAACCTATTCAACCGTTCGTTGTAAATCTTACTGGGATTAGTAATAAGATGTTACGTACAGCACCGAAATTTCATGAGGTGGCAAAACGCATCATAGAAATTACCCAAGACACTGTTCTAATAGCGCACAATGCTCAATTTGATTACCGTATTCTGCGCACCGAATTTCGAAGGTTAGGGTATAATTTTGAGCGAAAAACACTTTGCACTGTTGATCTGGCCAAACAACTTATACCAGATAGAGACTCCTATAGTTTGGGAAAATTAGTACGCTCTTTAGGAATCCCTGTAAGCGACAGACATCGTGCAAACGGTGATGCGCTGGCCACTTTAAAATTATTCAAACTTTTATTGACTAAAGATACTTCCAAGACAATTATTACCGAAACCACTCGGGAGGCTTCCCTAGGTGAGTTATCACCAACACAATTAGACATTGTTGCTCAAATGCCTTCAGAAACCGGAGTATATTATATGCACAATAGAGAAGGTGAAATTATTTTTTTGGGAAAGAGTACAAATATTAAGAAGAAAGTTAATCAACACTTTACCAAAATTGGTCAAAAGGCAAGGAAGTTACAAAAAGAAACTAAAAAAGTTAGTTACGAACATACGGGTAGTGAACTTGTTGCCCTATTGAAAGAAAATGAGGAATTGACCAAAAACAAACCACGGTATAATGCAAATCACGGTAGAAGTTTGTTCACGCATGGGCTCTATGCCGGGGTGGACGAACAGGGATATCGAACCTTAAGAATTGCAAAATACGATCTCAGGTTGAAACCTGTAAGTACATTTAATAGTATCCATTCCGCTAAAAACTTATTATACAAAGTAACCGAAGAGTTTCTATTATGTCCCAAGATGAATGGTTTGTCTGAAGCAAAAGCCAATTGCTCAAACTACGAAGAAGAACAGTGCTACGGAGCTTGTATTGGGAAAGAAGATCCAGAAACATATAACAAAAGAGTTCAAGATTGTATTGCCAAATACAGTCTCGAAGGAAAGAATTTTATTATTGTAGATAAGGGAAGAGAATTAGGCGAACACAGTGCTGTTTTGGTTAAAAATGGTAGTTTTAATGGTCTGGGGTTTTACGATCTTAATCATCAAATAAATAATATTCATATCTTACAATCTATAATTACTCCTATGGAAGGAAGTGCGAATGCCAATTATATTATAGAGTCTTACCTAAGAAAAAGTAAGATTTTTAAAATTTTGGAATTGAATTCTTAACAAGTGAAAGAAGATAAACAAAAGGGGTCGTGGAAAAATACCCTACATGAAATTATTTATGAAGCCGATACTCCTCTGGGCAAAGGTTTTGATATTTTACTCTTTTTCTTAATTGTTATTAGTGTCATTTTGGTGATGCTCGAGAGCGTTAAAAGCATTGATGCGCGTTATCATGATATACTATTAACGCTTGAATGGATAATTACCATTTTTTTTACGTTGGAATATATCGCACGAATTATTAGCATTCGAAAGCCTTTTAAATATATCTTTAGTTTTTACGGGATTATTGATTTGATTTCTACTATACCGCTGTATCTTTCATATATTTTTGTTGGATCTCAAGTTTTTTTAGCGGTTCGAGCATTGCGTTTGTTGCGCATATTTCGAATTTTAAAATTGGTGCAGTTTCTTGGAGAAGCATCAATGCTAAAAAAAGCATTAAAAGCAAGCAGGGCTAAGATTGCAGTATTTATATACGCAGTGCTCATACTATCCGTTATTATGGGTACCGTAATGTATCTGGTAGAGAGTGATGAAGCAGGATTTACAAGCATTCCGCGGAGCATTTATTGGGCCATTGTTACGTTAACAACAGTGGGTTACGGAGATATCGCTCCTCAAACAAGCTTAGGACAACTTATTGCCACTTTTGTTATGATTATGGGATATGGCATTATTGCCGTTCCCACAGGGATTGTGACATCGGAGTTTACCCGACAAGGAAAAGACGAAAATAAAGTTCATTTAAACACTCAAGCTTGTCCAAGTTGTTCCTTAGAAGGCCATCGTGACGATGCCTCACATTGCTATAAATGTGGAAGTAATCTATAAATGAAAAAAACAGTAATTGCTATTGTAGGGCCAACTGCTATTGGAAAAACTAAGCTTTCCATACAATTAGCAAACTATTTTAATACGGTTATTATCTCTGCAGATTCTCGACAATTTTACAAGGAAATGTCAATTGGTACTGCAGTGCCCTCTGCAGCGGAGTTAGCAGAAGTAAAACATTATTTTATTCAGCATAAAAGTATTTTTGACTCCTATTCCGTAGGAGATTATGAAAAGGAGGTGCTAGCGTATTTGGAACAGCATTTTAAAACCAATGATATTATAATTTTGGTCGGAGGAAGTGGGTTATATGTAGATGCAGTACGAAAAGGATTTGATACTTTTCCTGAAATAAACCCAAACATAAGAATTGAATTGAACGCAACATTAGCGTCTCAAGGAATAGGCGTTTTACAACAACAGCTCGCCACCATGGATCCAGAATATTACCAGAAGGTAGATTTAGATAATCCTCAACGACTTATTCGGGCTTTGGAAGTGTGTATTGGTTCTGGAAAACCTTATTCTAGTTTTCTCGATCATCCAAAAACGCCACGTCCTTTTCGAACTATGACCGTCGGCCTTACGGCCGATAGAGCATTGATATATCAGCGTATTGAACAACGCGTAGTGCAGATGGTGCAAGAAGGCTTAGTAGATGAGGCAAAGCAACTGTGGCAATACAAACACCTAAATGCCCTGCAAACTGTAGGCTATAAGGAACTTTTTAATTATTTTGAGAAACAGTGTAGTTTGGATGATGCAATTTCTGAAATCAAAAAAAATACAAGACGCTTTGCCAAACGACAGCTTACCTGGTTTAAAAGAAATGAACAGACTCATTGGATAAACTATACTACAGCTTTGCCAGAAATAATTGAGCAAATTGAAACAAAACTTTAAATTGAATACATGAATCCATATCAAAGTATTAGAGTTTTTTATGTAATGGGAGTTTCCGGTTGTGGAAAATCAACGGTAGGAAAATTGCTTGCTCAAACTTTGGGTATTCCTTTTTTTGATGGAGATGATTACCATCCACAAGCCAATGTGCTAAAAATGAAGTCAGGAAGAGCTTTAAATGATGAAGATCGTCAGGGGTGGTTAGTGCGTCTAAATCAATTGGCTATAGCGCATCAGACAAAAGGTGCTATTATAGCCTGTAGCGCTTTAAAAAAAGATTATCGAAAACTATTACACAAAGGAATAGAAACAACAACCAAATTCGTTTTTCTTTCGGGTACGTTCGAAGAAATTATGGATCGCATGAAACAACGCAAAGATCATTTTATGCCTCCTGCCCTCTTACAATCTCAATTTGACACCTTGGAAGTCCCTGAGGATGCCATAACCGTTTCTATCCAAAATACGCCTGAAGCTATTGTCTCAACCGTTTTAAGTACGATTAATAAATAGTTTGAACTCGATTAAAACTAAAAAACCACCTGATGAACAAGTGGTATTTTATAAAAAGATAAACGATATTAGTACTATTCGGCTTTTATAACCAATCTAAATCCTTCTCCGTGAATGTTAAGAATTTCTACGGTATCGTCAAGTTTTAAATATTTTCTAAGCTTCGCAATATAAACATCCATACTACGTGACGTAAAATAGTTGTCATCTCTCCAAATCTTAGTTAGCGCCAATTCCCTAGGCATTAAATCATTTTCATGAAGCGCAAGAAGGCGTAACAATTCATTTTCTTTTGGTGAAAGCTTTATTGGTTCTTCTTCTTTATATTTTAAGAATCGTAATTTTGAATTTAAGTGAAAGCCACCAATAATAAATTCAAATTGATTACTGTCTGCTAATGTATTTGATGCTTTCCTTTGAAGTATAGCTTTAAGTTTCATTAATAATACTTCAGAATCGAAAGGTTTGTTTAAATAATCGTCAGCACCTGCCTTATATCCTTTTAAGACATCTTCTTTCATGGTTTTAGCTGTTAAGAAAACAATAGGCACATTTTCGTTCTTCTCTCGAATCTCTCTAGCAAGAGTAAAACCATCTTTGTAAGGCATCATAACGTCTAAAATACATACGTCATAATTGTCTTTTTTAAATTTTTCAAAACCTTCCATTCCATTTTTTGCCAATACAACATCAAATTCGTTCATTGACAAGTAATCTTTAAGTACGATTCCAAAATTTGGATCATCTTCTACTAAAAGTATTTTCTTATTCGCTGTTTCCATAAATTTTTTATATTAAAGGCAGTTTAACATAGAAAGTGCTACCTTTTCCTTTTTCACTTTCTGCATATACCTCACCTTGATGGTCATCTATTATTCTTTTAACATAAGCAAGACCTAAACCGTGCCCTTTTACATTATGTATATCACCGGTATGTTCCCGGTAGAATTTTTCAAAAACTTTCTTGAGCACAACTTTGCTCATTCCAGCGCCTTGGTCTTTTATTTTTATGATAATATTATTTTTAACCAATTCCGTATATACATCGATCTTTGGTGCTTCTGGAGAATACTTAATAGCATTATCCAATATATTTACGATAACATTGGTGAAATGTACATCGTTGGCCAATACTTCTGATCGATCAGCATCCAAATGTACATTTACGTAACCCTGCCGATCGCCCACAATGAGTTCCACATGAGTTACGGCATCATCTATTATGTCGTGAACATCAACTCGATCCTTACGGATATCCAACTGATTCTTTTCCAATTTCGAAATTCGAAGTACATTTTCTACTTGTGCATGCATTCTTTTATTCTCATCTCGAATCATCTGAAGGTAACGTTGTACTTTTTCCTTATCATCTATGGTTTTAGGGTTTCGAATAGCTTCTACTGCCAAATTGATCGTAGCAATAGGAGTTTTAAACTCATGTGTCATATTATTGATAAAGTCCGTTTTTATTTCCGATATCTGTTTCTGACGAATCAATTGATAAATAGCACCAGCATAGGCCACCACAATAATCAATGTAAATACAATTGATAAGACAGTCATTCCTATAATGGACTGAATTAAAAACTTTTTCTTCTTAGGAAAAGTGATTAGCAATGAAAAATTACTATTTCCTTCACTATCCTTAAATATTGGCGTTTTATAAACGGCTGATTTTCCAAACTTAAACTTTTTGGATTTTCGTTTGGTTGGCAAACCATTACTATATATGCCATATTCATACTCAATGTCAATCTCTCTATTTTCCAATTCTCGATTGATCAATAGTTCAATTTCTTCATTGGATACACGTTTGTGAATTGGTTCTTGCTTTGCAAATTCTCTAAACACATCATCGAACTGTGCTTTATCTATCGATGATAATCCTCCAATTTTCTCTAATTTCTGAACTGGGTTTAAACGGTATCCTTCACCATCTAAACCAAATTCTTCTTTAAAAATAGTCGTTGTACGTTGGCTGGTGAATCCTTTAATTGTTGTAGAATCACCAATACCATTAGCGCTGTCAAAGAACGTTGAAGATATATCATAAGTATCTTCCAGTATGCCATGAGAATACAAAGTAACTTCATTAGAATTAAGATCCCGATACCCAAAAAACAGATTGTTTAAATGTGACTCTTTAGGTTCTCCAACTTGTTCTTTAAAAGCTAAGTATTTCTCTGAATAATCATTTACTTCTCGATCTTCAATTTTATCGGATACCTTGTTTAAAATATCAGATACAATATTAGAAAATTGATCCTCCTTGTCATCTACAGATTTCTTTATCCAGTAACTCTGTACGAAAATCATACCAACCAGAGAAAGGCTCATTAATATGACTAGAAGTACAAATAATCGCTTATTCATTTTAGGTAAAATTAGAAATTTAACATTTAGCGGATTACACGTTTAACCTAACCTTAACAAAAATGTTAAAATGCAGGGAATTAGTGGCAAGTATTAAGAATTTGATTGTGTATTTTATAAACCTTTTTATAAGTTGCTTCTAAATCTTCATTCCGAATCACAAAATCAGATAATTTACGCTTTTTCATATCACCCCATTGCTGCGCCATTCTTGCCAACACTTTCTTTTTTGTAACCCCATCTCGTTCCATCACACGCTTTATGCGTACTTTTTTTGTCGCAGTAACCAAAATAATATGATCATAATTTTTGTGTGTTTCGTTTTCAAAAATTATTGCCGCTTCCTGCATTACATATGGCGTTATTTGATCGTTCGCCCAACGAACAAAATCTTTTTTTACCTCCGGATGGACTAAAGCATTTAGCTTTTGTAAAAGTGCTTTATCATTGAATACCTTATCTGCAATATAGGTTCTATTTAGTTTTTGGTCGAGATAAGCTTCCTTTCCTAGCAATTGCTGTATCCCTTTTTTGAGCGCAAGCGAAGTGTTCATTAAATCCTTTGCCCGTTGATCGGAATAATAAACCGGAACTTTTAAGGTCTCAAACATCTTAGCAACCGTTGTTTTTCCGCTTCCAATACCTCCTGTTAATCCAACAACAATCATTCCTTTTTTAATATATATTCTATTTCCGTTTTTAAAATTCGCGTACTGTGAATATTACCAGGCCTTGAGGTTAATGCAACGGTCAGTACTTTGGTACTATCATTAATCTGATTATAATTCGCAGTAACCTCAAAATCTGTTACGTTCAAGGCTTTTAACGCGTCTAGCTTCGCCTGACATAACACGGGAACAGTACTTGGGAAAGTACTTATTTTGAGATCTTCAGGTAGGTTTAAAACGCGAACAGGGATTTCTAGAATTCGTTCCGAAAAACGAGACACTTTACCACTTACGACTACATTTTCTGTCGAGAAATTCGTGTGTACCAAATCTTGAGACTTTAAAATTTTAAGTGTTTTAGAAAAATCAGAAGACAATATTTCGGAATTTTGAGCTTCGGTCCACAGGCTTTTAATTGTATCAATCTCATTTTTAGGGCCAGTAATGGTAATAGTTTCTGGAGTTATTTTGGCACTCCCATCCAGCAAATAATTTTGAGCTAGATTTATTTGAAGTTTTGAATTTATTTTGACCGTTTTAGTATATACTTCAAAAAAATCAAAAAAAAGTGTATCTCTATCTAGCAATTCTACTAGGCGTATAGAATTTGGAAGTTCCTTTTCTAACTGACGTCGGTAATCGTTTTGCGCTATAAAATGTCGTTTTTGTTTCTGTTGGACAGTAGCTAAATTTATAGGTAGTGTTTTGCGTTTAAAATTAAATCCTAGAAATTGAAATCCGCTAGCCTCTAGTTTAGCTTCAATACTCTGCTTGGAAGTGTCTACTAATAATAAACTGTCCGGCGCATTGGTATACTTTAGCATAAAGGTGGTAGTACTTGTATAGGTTTCTGATAAATTGCTAATGAACCAAGCCATTCCAGAACATAAAAGCGCTAAAGAAAAAATTTGCACTTTTCTTCGACTCATTATCTTCTTTATTCTATTTATCATAAGCTTAATTTGTACTAAAAAACAATTTAGGAAACAATACTTCAGGTGTCTTTCTTTTATTGACAGCAAGTAAAATCGTTGATTTCAAAAAACCATATCCATAGCCCGTAAATTGTATAATTAAAGCGATTAGTGCCAATAATGCAACACCAATTCTTTTTGTTTGCACTAAAGCTCCTAAAAATATAATAGCCAAATACCCCGCATAAGCGTATAACAGCCAAGGACTCTTAAACAAGATCACACTTAGTAAAGCTATAAAAAAAAACAAACAAAAGAGACTGGGAATCCAATAGGTAATTTTAGCCGTATTTGGATGCCACTTGTTTAAAATAGGTCGAACCATTCCAAATTTGATTACTTGATAAAAAAAAGAGCGCCAGCTAATACGTCGTTTATGAAAAACCAAAGCTTTCGGAAACAATTTTGTTTCAAATCCTTTTTTCCAAATTCGAAAACTAAGATCGGGGTCTTCCCCAGGGTGAATATTTCCAAATCCACCTGTAGCTTCAAAAGCAACCTTGGATATCCCCATGTTGAAACTTCTGGGTTGGAATTTTCCCACTGATGTTTTTCCTCCTCTAATCCCTCCAGTAGTCCAAAAAGAAGTCATTGTATAATTTATAGCTTTTTGAAGTGCTGTAAAAGAGTCATGAGCACCATCTGGCCCCCCAAAAGCATCCACATAATTTTGTTGAAGATTTCGGTCCACGTTATCGAGATACTCTGGGATTAGAATACAATCAGAATCTAAAATAATATAGTAGTTTCCTTTTGCTCTTTTCATTCCATAATTACGAGAATCTCCTGGTCCGGAATTTGATTTCTGCAGATAAGTAATGGATAACGTTTCTTTAAAATTATCCGCGATAGCTTCAGCAGTTTCTGTAGAGCCATCTTCTACAATAACAATTTCATACTTTCCTCTAAATGTCTGTTCCTTCAGGCTCTCCAAAAGTTCTTTAATCTCTTGGGGTCTGTTATAAACGGGAACAATTACAGAGAAAAATAGTTCCATAGCTATATAAACAGAAAAGCCATCCTCATAATTCGGATGGCTTTACCTTGTATTGGTTTATTTAGGTTGTAAATTGATCAATAATTTCTTGACTTACTCCAGTATTGGAAAAACCACCATCATGAAATAAGTTCTGCATAGTAACTTTTTTAGTGAGATCTGAAAATAATGTTATTGTATAGTCTGCACATTCCTCGGCAGAGGCATTACCTAGTGGAGACATTTTTTCGGCATAACTGATAAAACCATCAAAACCTTTAACGCCTTGACCAGCAGTGGTTGGCGTTGGAGATTGAGAAATTGTATTTACCCGCACTTTTTTCTCTTTACCAAAGAAGTAACCAAAACTACGTGCTACTGATTCTAAATAGGCCTTATTATCAGCCATATCATTATAATCAGGAAAAGTACGTTGTGCTGCCATATAGGTTAGGGCAACAATACTCCCCCACTCGTTCATCGCATCAGACTTGTATAGACTTTGCATTACTTTATGAAATGAAAGTGCTGAAACATCCCATCCTTTGGTCGTGAAATCGTATTTTTCATCTGTATATGCCCTTCCTTTACGTACATTCACAGACATGCCAATAGAGTGTAAAACAAAATCCAATTTACCACCTAGAATTTCCATAGCCTGTGTTACCAAATTTTCAAGATCTTCTTCACTGGTTGCATCGGCAGGAATAATTTGAGCCCCTGTCTTTTCAGCTAAATTTTTTATTTGTCCCATTCGCATTGCAATTGGTGCGTTGGTTAACACAAAAGTACCTCCTTCAGCATGCACCTTTTCGGCAGTCTTCCATGCAATTGAATTTTCGTCCAGTGCACCAAAAATAATTCCTCTTTTTCCTTTCAATAAATTGTAAGCCATGAATGATAGTTTCTAAATTTATATTGCCGTCAAAGATATTTAAAAAAGTACGAAGTTTTCATTTAAATCTCACCGTTTAAATGACACATGGTTTCAGCTTTTTATATTTTCTATCTCATCTTAAAAAGAATAGACAAGAATCTCATTTAATTTAATAATTCTCTTGCATGAGCAAGAGCCGAATCCGATAAGGCTTTCCCGCCTAGCATTTCAGCTAATTCTACTACCCGCTCTTCCTGACTAAGCTGTCTTATATGTGTTTGCGTGGTTCCGTTTTTTTCTTCTTTAAACACTTTGTAATGATGATTGCCTTTAGAGGCAACTTGTGGTAGGTGCGTAATCGCAAACAACTGCATTGTATTGCTCATTTCAGCCATTATATCTCCCATGCGATTAGATATTTCTCCAGACACTCCAGAATCAATTTCATCGAACATCAGGGTTGGAAGTTGTTCGTATTTAGCCAAAATAGATTTGATCGTAAGCATTATCCTAGACAATTCCCCACCGGAAGCTACTTTTTTTAATACCCCGTGCGTACTACCCTTATTTGCAGAAAAAAGAAAGACAAGAACATCCTTTCCTGTTCCTGTAAAATCTTCCGCAGGAACAATTTTAATTTCAAAAGATGCACTGGGCATTCCCAAAGTGCTAAGTGTATTTTCCACATCTCTCTTAAACTTAGGGATAGCTTTTTCCCTTCCTTTTCTTAATTGCAGGGATAGTTCATCTAGTAATTTTTCTTGTGTCAGAAGTGCTGCTTCTTTTTCTTCTATGGCGGCAGTTATATTTTCAGTTTTATCTACCATTGATGACAGTCTATCCCGAATTTCAATTAAATCCGAAATACTACCAACATTGTGTTTTTTTTGAAGATCATATATTAGTTGCAATTTGCTACTTACCTCCCCTAGTAGTTGAGGATCTGCTTCTATTGCATCCTCTAAAACCTGAAGTTCACTGGCAATGTCATCTGCTTCAATATACATGGATTGTATACGCTCAAATATATTTTCATAACCCTCTCCAAAAGATTGAATTTTACTTGTAGATTGCTTTAATTGTTCCAGAAGAACTAGTAAGCCTAATTGTTCATCATGTACCAATTGATGCGATGCTCCCAATTGCTCCCGAATAACTTCTACATTATTAAGCTGTTCGTATTGCGTCTCCAATGTTTCTACAATACCTAACTCTAAAGGAGCCTCCATCAGTTCTTTAAGCAAAAAACTGTTATAATCATGTTCTTTAGTAGCAGTGTTTTGAAAATCGATCAGCTTTTGAACTTCTTGTTTCAGGGTTTTATAAGCACCCAGTTGTTTGATATACTTTGATATTAATGTGTCATGTCCTGCTAAAGCATCAATAACTTTCAATTGAAATTCGTTTTCCGTCAATTGCAATGTTTGATGTTGCGAATGAACATCTATAAGAAGTCCTCCCAACTTTGAAAGGACGTCTAGGGTAACCGGAGAATCATTTATAAACGCTCTCGATTTTCCTCCGGGTAATATTTCTCTTCTAGTAATAGTTAATGGATCGTAATCCAAATCGTGCAGATCAAAAAAAGCTTTAAGGTCGTATTTGTTAATTTCAAACTGCCCTTCAATAATACACTTCTGATCCTTATCTCGCAAGGACGACAAATCTGCTCGTTTTCCGAGAACCAATGCTAAACCACCTAAAAGTATAGACTTTCCTGCACCCGTTTCTCCTGTTATAACAGAAAAACCTGTATCAAAAGAGACCTCTAGTCGATCTATTAACGCGTAATTTTTAATGGATAAATGTTGTAGCAATGTGTCCTGAGATTATTGCTGTAAATATAAAAGATATTCTACTGAAAAAAATAAGGAGTTAATATTTTATTTCATTCCATACGTTAGAATAAAAAGGTGCAACTCTGTTTAGCGATTCTTTCAATTGCACGATATCGACCTTGGGGCCATCTGAAAAAATATTCTGAATTTCCTCGGACTTAGCATCAAAAAAGGTCTGAATTAGAAAAGCATTTGGACGTCTTTTTATTAAGGTTTCGAAAAGCCGAATTGTTCCTGCAATTACTTGTTTTCCTGTACTATTATTGTCTGCAAGAATATCTAACCCTTTTCTGTGGTAATTATACATTGCTATCCGATATTCTCTAAACGTATTGGACAATAAATTATCTACCAATTCGAAACGAGAACGCTCGCCATTGGTTCTGCTCCATCCCGGAAAACTGGTTCCTTGCGCCTGAGTTACAATATTCTGAGCTCTTCGGTAATGGTCTGTTCCACCTTCTAATGCAAAGGTATCTGCATCCAACCCTAACAACACATAAATATAATAGGCTACTACCCCAACGAGATTGGAATTAAAAACATTTTCATTATAAACTAAGGGTTGAAATTCAATATATTCAAAATCCAATGCATTGTCTTTATAATTGAAAATAGAACTCTCATAAGATGAATTAAATACTGGTCGGGATGACTGTATTTGTATATTTCCTCCAAACCTATTGTTCGAATCAAATTCAGTTATTGTAATAAACATTCGAGCATTGATCCGCTCCTGTTCTTGAAATACACGATTCGTCCATTGCGTTTTATTTACAAAATCGTTTAGGGATCGCTCTAAGGTTTTAAAAATTTGTTGGTTGGTCTGATCTACTTGTTCAGAATTTATAGTTACCACACAATTAAGTTCCTGTCCGTAAAGTACGATGCAAAAAAAACAACTTAAAAATCCTACTAAAAGATTACGCATGGAGTCTGCTAACAATTTCATTTAAAATATCGGAGGCTACTTCGGCCTTCGTCTTTAAAGAAAACGCTTTTATTTCTAAATTCTTATCTATAAACGATATTTTGTTTGTAGGTTTTCCAAAGCCAGCACCTGGATCATTTAAAGAATTTAAGATAATGGCATCCAGATTTTTACGTTTCAATTTCCCTTTGGCATTTTCAATTTCATTTTCGGTCTCCAAAGCAAAACCTACTAAAAACTGGTTTTTCTTCTTTTCGCCTAAACTTTGCAGGATATCTTTATTCTTGATCAGCGCTATTGTAAAATCTTCAGTTTTCTTTTTAATTTTCTGATCTGCGACGGTTTTAGGTCTATAATCTGCAACGGCAGCTGCACATATTACAATATCCATAGCATCAAAATGTGCGGTAGAAGCTTTATACATTTCTTCTGCCGAAACTACCGGTATTCGTTTTATTGCTGTATTTGAAATCGTAAGATGTGTAGGTCCGGAAATTAGTACTACCTCAGCCCCTAAACTCGCAGCTTTTTTAGCCAATTCAAAACCCATTTGCCCCGAAGAATGATTTCCAATAAATCGCACGGGGTCTATAGCTTCATACGTAGGGCCCGCAGTAATCATCAATGATTTACCCTGTAGCGGTAAATCCTTTCTTAAATGGTTTGTTATAAAATCAATAATATCTTCAGGTTCTGCCATGCGTCCTTCCCCGTGAAGTCCACTAGCTAGTTCTCCTGATGCAGCAGGAATCATAATATTTCCATAGGATTGCAGTTTTTCAAAGGAATCCTTGGAAGATGGGTGTTTATACATATCCAAATCCATTGCCGGTGCAAAAAACACTGGACATTTCGCCGATAGATATGTAGCCAAAAGAAGATTATCACAATTTCCCGTAGCCATTTTGGAAAGTGTGTTTGCCGTGGCTGGGGCAATGATCATTAAATCTGCCCAAAGTCCTAATTCTACATGGTTATTCCATGAAACACTTCCTTCTTCATCTTCATGAACAAAGGAAGAAACTACAGCGTTTTTAGAAAGAGTTGCTAAGGTTAAAGGAGAAACAAAATCAGCCGCACTCGAAGACAATACAACCTTAACTTGTGCGCCAGCCTTAACCAACAAACGAACAAGAAAAGTAGTTTTATAAGCGGCTATCCCTCCAGTAATACCTAAAAGGATATTTTTTCCGTTTAGCATATGCTTATGCGTCCTTCTCTGTATTTCTATAATAGATTTTATCTTCCAGCCATTCTATAACAGCTAGAGCATGTGGTTTTGGGAGTTTTTCATAAAACTTAGAAACTTCGATTTGTTCTTTGTTTTCAAATACTTCTTCCAAACTATCGCTATAGGTAGCAAACTCTTCTAATTTTTCTAAAAGCTCTTTTTTGATTTCAGAATTAATCTGAATGGCTCTTTTAGCTGCAATCGAAATTGCTTCATAAATATTTTCAGTCTTAGCATCAAATTCATTCCTATTTACCGTCACGGTAGATACAGGCGCTTTCGAACTCTTTAAATCATTCATATTCATTACTATCAGTTTTATTATTTAGCTCCCAATGTAACTGTTTCTTGGGATTTTAATTGTTTGTCAATTCTTGCAAGTAGGTTATTTGCTTTCTTCTGAAACTTTGTTTCTGGAAAACTTTTAAATAATTTATCGTACGCTTCTTTGGCTTCGTTTAATCTTTCTACTTGTTTATTTGAAGTACTATTAAAAGCTAAACTCGTTGTAGCTTCGAACCTATAGTACAGTGCATCTTCAGTAAAAACAGATCCTGGATTATCTGTAATAAAATTATCAAATGCAGCAATAGCGGAAACTAAAAATGGGAAATTAAACTCCCCTATCTTGTTGTATTGCTTTGCGATTTGAAATAGTTTCTTTTCTTTTTTCGTAGTGAGATCTTTAGCCATTTCGTTGGCTTCCTCCAGAAATTCTGATTCTGGATACGTATTGATAAACAGCTGTAATTTCTGTAAGGCCTTATCCGTATCAGTTTGATCTAATGAATAAACCGGAGACAAGTTGTAGTAACTCTTAGCTCCTAAGAACGAAGCTTCCTGGATTTTATCACTATTTGGATATGATCGCACAAAACGTTCAAATTGAAATCCGGATAAATAATAATTTTTAGTTTTAAAATACGAATCCGCAAAAAAGAACATTACTCGTTCTCCCTGAGGTTTTCCAATATATTTTGGCGCAATTTGTTCAAACAACCTATTGGCACGTTTGTAATCTTCTTCATTATAAAATTTTTCTGCAAGCTCATACTTCACCTTAGTCTCTGTAGACTTAAGTGCTTTTTGGTATTCACTGCAGGATGTTAGGAGTACAACAGCAAGTAAAAGAGGAATAAAATAACGCATTTTAGAAAACATTTTGCAAAATTAGCAATTCTTACCGGATATAAAAATAATTTTAAATACTAAAAATAGTATCAAATACATGCCTATCCAATAATTTAGCTAAGATTTAACGCCTTTTGAAAAGTGCTTCACAAGATTCGCTATACTGAAAAGCTACCGCTTTAGGCAAGGACTTTCGTCTTTGCAATAACGAATGCTGCTATTTCTGCCTTTAAAGAAGGAGAAGCCTCAATTAAGGGCAGACGCACCTTGGCTGTAGCTAATGCTAACGTTTCAAAAATGGATTTAATACCTGCAGGGTTACCTTCCTTAAAAATAAGATGCATTCCGGCATTTAGGGTGTTGTGAATGTCATAGGCTGCATCAGCCTGTTGTTGAAGTCCTAAGTTAATCATTGTTGAAAATGCATTAGGCAATCCTTGTCCTAAAACCGAAATCACGCCTGCACCTCCAGCTAAAACTGTTGGCAAAGCGGTAAAGTCATCTCCAGATATTACAAGAAAATCCTTGGGTTTGTCCTTGGTAATTTGCATCACCTGTACCATATCTCCAGAAGCCTCTTTAATAGCTATAATATTTTCAATATCTGCAAGACGCAATACTGTTTGCGGCAATATGTTGCTTCCTGTTCTACTGGGGACATTATATAAGATAATAGGTTTCGGTGTCGCCGCCGCAATGGCTTTAAAATGTTGGTAAATACCTTCTTGAGTAGGCTTATTGTAATATGGAGATACGGATAGAATAGCGTCGAAATCGCTAATATCTAAGGTTTTAAGTTCTTCAACAACTGCATGCGTGTTATTTCCTCCTATACCGACTACCAAAGGTAATCTATCTGCATTAGCGTTAACCACTGTATTCATAACCAGTTGCTTTTCCTCTTTATTCAGGGTTGTAGATTCCGCTGTTGTGCCCAAAACAACTAAATAATCAATACCGCCAGAAATACAATGTTCTACTATTGCCGCTAAGGCAGTTACATCTACGGAGAGGTCTTCTTTAAATGGGGTTACTAGTGCTACACCTGTACCAAAAAACTGTTGCATTTTTAAATCTCTTTTAAAACTCTTAAATATTTTTTAAGTTCTGATTTAAAGAGCTTAAAATCCTTAAAAGGTGTCTTTAAAATCAGATCATTTAATTTTTTATCTACCGAACCAAAACCAACTCTAAACCGCGCTTTGGTTTTAATAGTCATCAATTGTAAGAGCAACTTATCTTCGTCATAATAATTAATTAGCAAATCGTATTCTCGATTGAGAAATTCCAATGCATAACTGTTTTCTATTGCTCCCCCCCAGCCTAAATCCTTATCTGAAAAAACAGGAGTGGCGTATGGAGAGTTTTTATCGTAATAGTTTTTATATCCAATAATTTTTATTCCATTGGGTCTTAACGAAAATTCCTCGATAAGCTGATTAAACACCTCTGTCTTTTCAAACTTGTCTAAATCCACAATACAACCTACAGCAGATATCCCTTTTTTACGATTCACTGTAGCTAAAGGCTTGTTTAATTCTTTTTGTAAAAATTTAAGCCCGGATTTAACTTTAAATTTGGCTTTAATTGCCTTCAATATCATAAATTATTGCATTTTTACAAATGTAAATAATTAGAGCTATTGTTGATGCGAAGATAAGAACTATATGATTTTAAAAATTAAACATTATGTTATATTTATAACAATTGGTAGTTTGATTTCTTGTCAAACAGGTCCAAAAAAAGTTTCCGAAGTCCATGCGAAACAGCTTTCTTTGAATGATTCCATTGCACAAATAGATAGTATTGATAGCTATATTACCCCTTTTAGAAACCGCATAGATCAAGTTCTGGATAGCCCTTTAGCGTATGCATCTCATAATATAACAAAAACGAAAGGTGCTCTAAACACTAATGCCGGGAACTTACTGGCAGATATTGTTTTTGAGCAAACTAAACCAATTTTTAAATCCAGAACAGGCAATGATCTAGATTTTGTATTATTAAATTATGGCGGAATTCGCGCTGTAATTTCCAAAGGTACAGTTACAGCACGTACGGCATACGAAGTCATGCCCTTTGAAAACAGTATTACTACAGTAGCTATGAATGGGAGAGCTATTCGCGAATTGGTAAATTATTTAGTAAAAAGTAGTGTTCCCCATCCGATATCGGGAATACAGATCGTAGTAGATAAAAACAAAAATCTTCAAGCGGTTACCATACAAGGAAAGCCCTTCGATGAAGAGCGCATTTATTATGTAGCTACGTCCAACTATTTAGTATCTGGAGGTGATAATATGGTTTTCTTTGAAAAAGCAACTAGTATTACCGAAATTGACTACATCATCAGAAACGCAATAATCGATTATTTTAAGAAAGTGGATACCATTGCTCCAGTAATTGATGATCGCTTCATACAAAAGAAATAAAATGATGAACAGAAGAAAGTTTATAACAAATACAGTTGCTGGTGGTGCATTTGTGGGCGTAGGTGGATTTAATCTAACTTCTTGCTCATTTTTATCCAAAAAGCACATCACTATTCTGCATACTAATGATGTTCATAGTCATTTAGACCCTTTCCCCAAGGATCATGCAGATTTTCCTAATCTCGGCGGAATTGCCCGTCGAGCGGCTCTAGTAGAACAAATTCGAAAAGAAAATCCGAACACACTGCTGTTGGACGCCGGAGATATTTTTCAAGGCACTCCCTATTTTAATTTTTATGGAGGTGAATTGGAGTTTAAACTGATGAGTAAATTGAAATACGATGCTGCTACTATTGGCAATCACGATTTTGATAACGGACTTAAAGGACTTTTAGCTCAGATGCCAAATGCTAAGTTTGATTTACTTTCCGCCAATTATGATTTCTCAAATACGGTTATGGACGGATATGTAAAACCCTATAACGTGTACTATTTGGACGATCTAAAGGTTGGAATATTTGGCTTAGGCATTGCCTTGAAAGGCCTTGTAAATAAGAAGTTATATTTGGAAACAAAATATCTTAATCCTATAGAAATTGCGCAGGACATCAGTACTTCATTGAAAAATGAGGAGCAATGCGATTTAATTATTTGCCTTTCCCATTTAGGATATTCCTATGAAGATGATTTGCAAAAACCTGATGATTTAAAGCTTGCAGCTCAAACGGAGCATATCGATTTGATTATTGGCGGTCATACCCATACTTTTTTGGACAAACCTACAGTCAGAAATAATCGTCAAGGAAACAAAGTACTCATTAACCAAGTGGGTTGTTTTGGTATTAATATGGGACGTATTGATTTTTATTTTGATGCTCAAAAAAATGTTGCTGCAAATGGTCGCTCTATTCATGTATAATTTTGGCATAAACTCTGGGAATGAAAAAGGTAACGATACAAGGTATTTGCTATGATAAGAAATCATCTTTTCAGCAAGGACCTGCATTAGCTCCACCATTAATACGACAAGCATTACATTCCGGTTCGATGAATCTTTTTGCCGAGAATGGTATTGAAATAAATGAATCATTGATTTTAGACAAAGGAGATTTTACTGCAGAAAACTATTTTGATATAGAAAAAATAACAGCAAAACACTTAGAAACGTCAGATCATATTTTCACCTTAGGAGGAGATCATTCCATTACTTTTCCTATTCTTAAAGCCTTCCGAAACAAATACTCCAAAATTGACATTTTACATATCGATGCCCATGCCGATTTATACCACGAATATGAAGGAGATCCTTATTCCCATGCTTGTCCGTTTGCACGCATTATGGAAGAAGGAATTGCCCAACGTTTAGTCCAGGTTGGTATTCGAACTTTAAATACCCATCAACAAGAACAAGCTATAAAATATGGTGTGGAAGTACATACGATGCAACAACTTAATTTAACTAATATTTCAGCTTTTAATAATCCATTATACATTTCTCTTGATCTAGATGGTTTAGATCCGGCGTATGCTCCAGGAGTATCACATCATGAACCGGGAGGCTTAAGTTCTAGACAGGTTATAGATCTAATTCAAAGTCAACAAAACCCTATTATCGGTGCAGATATTGTAGAATACAACCCAAATCGGGATAACCAACAAATGACCGCTTTTTTAGCCGCAAAACTCATGAAAGAATTGTTGGGTAAAATGCTTGAAAAATAGCTTATTTTTCCTTCTAAATATCAAGCGTTTTGTATTATGAATCATCTAAATACTAGCGATTTAGATAAGGTTCTACCTGTATATTTTACTTTTAATAGAGAATTCCAGTCTGCTCGTCTTATTTAAACAATATTTTCTATTTCACAACGTATATTTGATATAGCACAATATGAATATATGTCTTTGAAATATAATTTCATAGCGCTTCTTTTGGTATTGACCTTTACCTCGGTAAGGAGTCAATACCCTTTTGATTTGCAATTTCCAGAGGTAGACCGACCTAAGAAGTGTAGCTCATGTCTTCAAGCTTTCAATGAAAAACCTAAGGAAGTAGGTTTTTCTATTCAAGAAGGTCAGGACGGGGATTTGTATTTTGAAATTAATCATGAAGGTTGGTTTACCAAACTTTTTAAAAATGAAGGAGCTGGCATTGCTATAGACGTAGTTCTGAAAGACAGATATGATTGTGGCCTTACAGAAATTGTAAAAAAGAAAATAAAAGGAAAACTGCTGCCCCCTATTTATAGCCACGCCTTAAAAGAAAACTTATTCCTTCATAAAAAAAATACCTATCGTGTAAAAGTGGGAGAATTACCCCTCGCTTATCGTAATAAGGATGTTGAATTTAATGTTCTCTTTCTAAATAATCGTGATGTATGTCAGTACTATCGTATTTTCGATTTAGACTCTTATAAATGGGATCTGCTCGACATGGGTTTATTTCTCGATTCTTTAACCCATAAGCGTGTATGGAACGATCCAAATGCCATACCAGAGGTCATTCCCAAGAAAAAGTCTTTAGAATTTATTGTACCCTTCGAAAAAGATAAATCTCAGTATCGTATTGAAGATATTAAGCCAATGTATGATTCGTTGCGACTTACGAATTTTACTATTGAAAAAATCGGGATACAAGCATATGCATCTGTTGAAGGAGATTTAAAAAGAAATGTGAGATTACAGCAAGAACGCGCACAAAGTATTGTTGACGCTCTGCAGGAATTTCAAAAACCTACCATAAGCACAGAGATACATACTTCTGAGAACTGGGAAGAGTTCTGGAGTGCTATAAAAAACACCAAATATAGTTATCTGGACACGCTAAATAATGAGCAAGTTAAAAAGCGATTGGTTGGTGCTTTCGAAATAGAAATGGAACCGTATCTTAAACTACATCGAAAAGCAATTGTCGCCTTAGCGCTTGTAAAAAAGGACCCGTACCGACAACTTAACGCTGTGACGCTTGTTACTCACTTTAATGAAGCTATTGTTAATGAGAATCTTACTAAGGCGCAAATGCTGCAAAACATCCTTTTTGGAAAACTACGATCCAAAGAAATGGATCCGAATATGCTGGCTTCCTTGAAGCTCCCTGATCAATCCAAATACCAAAACTTATTGAATAAAAAAGTGGCTTTAGAATACTGGAATGCCACTAAAAATTTAGAAGATGCCTATAACGCCTTTATAGAATTAGAGCGTTTGGATCCGTCTAACGGGAAAATCAAATACAACAGACTTGCGTTAATGCTTACTATGTGGAAACGAGGGATGTTGAAAAAGGTAGATACAGAGTTTTTAAAAAGGGAAATTCATTTATTGAAGAAGTACCATATTTCAAAAGTACTTATTCATCGTATGCTTATTAATTATCATATTGTTCTCAGTGAAATGTATATGGACAAAAGAAATTACGACCGTAAAGATCGTTCTGTACATTACGTAAATTCCAATTATAAAAAAATCCCTCTTTCCACCTCTGATTATTTGAGCCTAGCACAATATTTATCTTTTTATTCAAACTATGATAAGGCCATACGACTATTAAATAACAAGGTTAAAACAGAAGATGTAGATGAAGCTATTTTGTTTTATTATCTCAATTTAACACTAGTGAATGACAGATTAGTTGGTACTGCACCCTATAAAACCATAGTGCAGAAAGCCATTGCGGCTAATAATAGTAGGTTTTGCAAGCTTTTTAATCCCTATAATCATGGAGGCATTGCATTTCAACTGCTGGATAATGCTTATCTGCGGTCCATTTATTGTGAAAACTGTGCAGCTCCTAGTACTAAAGAAAGTATTATTTCGCCAGGAAATCGCTAATATTTCAGGTGCTGTTTTTTAAAATAAGTGCTTCTATGATGGCTTTTTGTTCGTCATTTAAATCTATTTCGGGAAAATCCAAATGAGCTCTTCGATACCAATAATCGGCATTAAAATTATCCCCTTCCAAGCGGTGCAAAAAAGCATGAATCTGACACCCTTCTTTTGAATCAATAGCATCTGCTATGGCATGTGCCTTTTGCCAGTTCCCTTTAATATTCCACCACAAGGCTTGTAAAGTTTCTGGCCAGTCGTCTGGCACACTACTCCTTGTTGTAGTTCTAACAAACATCTCATAATTTAAGGGAAAACTCATGTACAATGTTCATATTTAAGTGTTCATTTTTTCTAAAAATTCATCCTCAGAGATCATTGAAATCCCCAGATTTTCAGCTTTCGCTTTTTTACTTGGTCCCATATTCGCTCCAGCAACCAAATAGGTGGTTTTGGATGAAATAGAGGTTGCTACCTTCCCTCCATTATCTTCTATCATTTTCTTCAACTCGGTACGACTTAATTTTTCAAAAACACCAGAAACCACAAAAGTTTGTCCCTTTAAAAGATCTGTTTGATTTTCCAACTTCTCCGCTGAAATTTCCAATTGCACCCCATAACTTTTTAATCGAGTAACAATCTCGATATTCTTTTCATTCTCAAAAAATTCTATTACACTCTCTGCAATACGATCTCCTATTTCATCAACCGAAATCAAATCTTCCATTGAAGCCTTCATTAACAAATCAATACTTTTATAGGCTCTTGCTAATTTTTTGGCAACAGTTTCACCAACAAAGCGTATTCCCAGCGCAAATAAAACACGTTCAAAAGGAATTTCTGTAGATTTTGAAACTCCATTTACCAGGTTTTCAGCAGACTTTTCAGCCATGCGCTCTAATGGCATTACTTGCTCCTTTGTAAGAATATATAGGTCAGCGTAATTTTGTATTAAACCTTCTTTAAATAGTAGTTCTACAGTTTCGCTACCCATACCTTCTATATCCATTGCTTTTCGAGATATATAATGTTGAATACGTCCTGTGATCTGAGTAGGACAACCATAATAATTGGTGCAATAGTGTTTGGCATCCCCTGTTGTTCTCAACAAGGTTGTGCCGCATTCGGGGCATGAAGTAATGTAAGTTGTGGGCCGCGATTGCAACGGTCGCTTTGTCAAGTCTACCCCCATAATTTTTGGGATGATTTCCCCTCCTTTTTCTACAAAAACAGTATCACCTTCGCGAATATCTAATTTAGCAATCTGATCTGCATTATGCAATGAGGCTCTTTTTACCGTAGTTCCCGCAAGTAAGACAGGTTCTAAATTTGCTACTGGGGTTATTGCTCCTGTTCTCCCCACCTGGTAAGTGATCTCATTAAGTACGGTAGCAACTTGTTCTGCCTTGAATTTATAAGCCATTGCCCATCGTGGGGATTTAGCAGTATATCCTAATTCTTCTTGATACCTCAAACTGTTTACTTTAATAACTACACCATCAGTTTCATAAGGCAGCTCATGTCGATGTTCATCCCAATACGCTACAAAGGCCAATACCTCATCCGTATTCTTGCATAGTTTTGCAATACTTGGCACTTTAAAACCCCAATCTCTAGCTTTTTCTAGCATTTCAAATTGTGAGGTTATCCCTGTATTTTTCCCCACAATACCATACAACAAACAATCCAATGGACGTTCTGCAACTAAAGTGCTGTCCTGTAATTTTAAACTTCCAGAAGCTGTATTTCTGGGATTCATATAGGGTTCTTCTCCTTCGGAAATTCGTTTTTTGTTCATAGCTGCAAATCCATCTAGTGGTAAAACAATCTCTCCACGAATATCAAATTTAGGCGGAAAATCTCCTTGCAATTGCAGCGGAATTGCACGTATTGTTTTAATATTTGTAGTAACATTATCACCTTGAAAACCATCACCTCTAGTTACCGCACGTAGGAGTTTACCATTTTCATAACTTAAGCTGATAGAAGCGCCATCGTACTTTAATTCACACGTAAATTCAACAGTAACATCACCTAATATGCGCTGTATTCGTTTTTCCCAATCTTCCAAGTCTTCTTTAGAGTAGGAGTTTGATAAAGAATACATACGGTGTTCATGAACCACGGTTTCAAAATTTTTAGTCACGGCACCACCCACGCGTAAGGTAGGCGATGTAGGGTCGAAAAACTCAGGGTGTTTTGCTTCTAACTCCTGTAATTCCTTAAGTTGCATATCAAAATCATAATCACTTATGGTTGGCGCATCAAGCACGTAATAATTATGATTATGTTTCCGCAAAATCGACCTTAATGCATCTATTTTTTCTTTATTCCCCATCTTTAAGTTTGCTCTTTTTTTATCCATTTTGGAACGGGTTCAGGACGGTACTCCCTCATTTGCTCCAATAATCCATCTATGGTGTTGTCAACCAAAAGCATCTCGTAATTTGCTGCTTTCAAAAAACCTTGATCTACCATATGCGATAACATCGCTAATAACTGATCATAAAAACCATTGACATTTAATATTCCAATAGGTTTCTGATGCAGTCCTAACTGGCCCCAAGTAATAATCTCAAATAATTCTTCTAAGGTTCCATAACCTCCAGGTAAGGTAATTACACCATCCGAAAGCTCATACATTTTAAGTTTTCGCTCGTGCATATTCTCCGTTACAATGAGCTCTGTAAGACCTGTATGGAAGACTTCTCTGAGTTTTAGAAAATCAGGAATCACCCCAATTACTTTTCCTTTATTTTTTAATGCTCCATCGGCTACCTTTCCCATAATACCAATCTTAGCACCTCCATAAACCAATTGGATTCCTTGCTCGGCAATGGTGTGACCTAAGGCATTTGCTTCCTCAGAAAATTTGGGGTCAACACCTGAGCTACTTCCGCAAAAAACAACAATACTTTTCATAGTAAACTCTTTCCATATTAACGCTTAGGGTTGAACCGCTTTTATTATTCTATAATTTTCTAAAAAATCTTTCTGAAGTTCAATTTCTAAAAAAAATTTCGATTCAAAAAGTTGTCTTGTTTCTTTTCCCAAATATTGATTTATTTCCACATAAATCAATCCTCCTTTTTTTAAATTTTTTTCGGAAAAATCAAGTATTCTTTTGTAAAAAATCAGCGGATCTTCATCAGAAACAAATAATGCGATATGAGGTTCGTTCAATTTTACATTGTTCTTTATCGTATCTTTTTCCAATTCCCGAACATATGGAGGGTTCGAAACGATTACATCGAACATCATTGCTATATCTGGAAGCTCTAATATGCTTTCCTGAATAATGTTTAACCGCACCTCATTATTTAGTGCATTTTCGGCAGCAATTTTCAACGCCTCTTCTGAGATGTCTAAAGCAAAAACTATAGCGTCTGGCAGGTTTTTAGCCAAGGATACTGCAATACAACCACTTCCAGTTCCTATATCAAGAATACGCAAAGGTCTATTGATTTCTTTTACGTCTTCAACTATTTTACGAACCAATTCTTCTGTTTCAGGTCTCGGGATTAAAACAGAAGGGGTAACTTTAAATTTAAGATCATAAAAATGAGTGTATCCAATAATGTATTGAATAGGATATTCTTGTTTGAGTAATTGCAAAGCCTCAAATAAAGGCTGTTCCTCTTGTTTAGTAATTGTAATATTAGGGTCCAGTGCAAGCACCATACGATCAAGATTAAGGTAATGAGCGATGAGCAATTGAAAAAAATGACTCACTTCTTCTCTACCATAAAGTGTATCTAACTCGCGATGAAAAAGATTTTTAATTTCTTTTACTACCATACAAAGAGTTATAATTTTTTCAACATCCAAACAGAACATTCATAATGCCCCGTATTACCCATTGCCTGCTTTAAATAAGTAAAACCAGCTTTTTTATACATCGATTGTGCCGCTTTCATATAGGTCATTGTTTCTAAGTAGCATTCCCTATATCCAGTACGCTTTGCGTATTTTAAACAAATTTGAAGCATCTTTTTACCAATCCCCTTTCCTCTTAATGAAGGAGCGAAATACATTTTTTGAAGCTCACAGGTTGCCGGTGCGCATTTCGGCAAAGGTCCTATCGCAGCACAGCCCTTAACCTGCTCATCTACAGTTACGACAAAACAGGCTGCTTTTTTTACATTATAGGTCTCAAACATACAATTGAGTTCAGCATCTTCATATGTAGTTCCTATTTTCGGAACTCCCATTTCTAAAAGAACTTCTCGAATTAGTTTTCCAAGCAAAGGGTTGTCCGAATCTCTAATTTCTCGGATAAGAATGCGATCTGATATTTCTAGAATGGTATCTATTTTAAAGTCCTATTTTTGTGCAGTGAAGATACACGAAAAATATATTTCCCGTTGTATTCAATTGGGTAAAAATGGCGCCAGTAGTTCGTATCCGAACCCCAGCGTTGGAAGCGTTATTGTATACCAAGAAAAAATTATAGGTGAGGGCTATACAGGTCCTTACGGAGGACCTCATGCCGAGGTAAACGCGATCAACTCGGTAGAAGATTTAAGTTTACTAGCGAAGGCCACTCTCTACGTTACTTTGGAACCCTGTTCGCATTTTGGAAAAACACCGCCTTGTGCAGATCTTATTTTAAAACATAAAATACCTAGAGTGGTAATTGGACTTAAAGACCCACACAAAAAGGTAGCCGGTAAAGGGATCTCAAGGCTAGAAAAAGCTGGCGTGAAAGTAGTTTTTAATGTTCTGGTTCAGGAGTGTCGAGAACACCATAAGCGCTTTTTAAAGTTTCACGAATATAAGCGTCCTTATTTTATCTTGAAATGGGCAGAAAGTCTTGATGGTTTTCTTGCTCCCTCGGAAAACAAACGTGCAAAAAATCCAGAGCCTTATTGGATTACTACCAGTGCTTCCAAACAGCTGGTACATCAATGGAGGAGTGAAGAACAGGGTATTTTAGTAGGTACAACTACCGTTTTATCTGATAATCCAAAATTATCTGTTAGAGATTGGTCTGGCAGCTCTCCTATTCGACTGGTATTAGATCGTTCCTTAAAAATTAGTGCAACTTATGCTATATTGGATGGAAGCGTAAAAACTATTGTTTTAACGGCAATGGAAACGCCGGCTATTCACCAGGAGAACATATATTATGAAACGATTGATTTCACCCAGTCCATTCCCGAACAAATCGCGGAAATTGCCTATCGACATCATATTCTAAGTATTATCATAGAGGGAGGTGCCCAAACTTTATCAAGTTTTATAGAAACAAATCTTTGGGATGAAGCACGTGTTTTTATTGGTGATTCTATATTTGAAAAAGGACTGAAAGCACCTAGGATACATCAAACCCCTAAAGAGATAAAAAAAAATGGACCTGTTGATATTTTAAAAACCTACTATAATGATTAAAAACATCATTTTTGATTTTGGAGATATTTTTATAAATCTTGATAAATTAGGACCAGCAAAAGCCCTTCAAAGCTATGGATATACGGAACCTACATCAAAAATAACAGCACTTTCCAACGCTTATGAAAAGGGAGAAATTAGTTCTGCATATTTTACAGATCTAGTCGGAAAAGAACTAAAGAATGCTTCTTCGGAAACGCTTAAAAAGGCTTGGAATTCTATGATTTTGGATTTTCCCGAATATCGGTTAAAGTTTATTAAGGATCTCGCAAAACAAAAAAAGTATCGTTTGTTTTTATTGAGTAATACGAATGAGCTTCATATAGAACAAGTACAATTGAATATGGAACTTTCGCGCTATCAAGATTTTCGAGCGTGTTTTGAACATTTTTACCTTTCGCACGAAATACATATGCGAAAACCTGATCTAGAAATATATAAGTTTGTTATTGAACAACATAGTCTTCTTCCGCATCAAACACTTTTTATAGATGATACCAAGGAGAATACCGATGCTGCTGAGCGTATTGGTATTGCAACGTGGAATTTAAAAGTTGGTGTTGAAGATATTATAGAACTAAAATCTCATTTGTAGCATGATTTATTTGATTTTAAGCGTATGTTGTTCGAGCTATATCTTTGTGGTATTTAAATTATTTGAGCGCTTTAAGGTACAAACCGTATTTGCAATTATTGTAAATTATTGGGTAGCAGCAACAGTAGGTTACCTGCTATATGAAGGGGAAAAGAGTTTAACTGAAATTCCAGAAAAATCTTGGTTTATTGGATCCTTAGCGTTAGGGCTTCTCTTTATTTTAGTATTCAATCTTATGGCCAGAACTTCACAAAAAATTGGAGTCTCAGCAGCCTCTGTAGCAACAAAAATGTCATTGGCAATACCAGTACTCTTTGGTTTATTTTTATATAATGAAAAGCTAAGTTTACTTAAAGTTATAGGTGTTGTTTTAGCCTTGATAGCTGTATATTTTGCTTCCGTAAAAGAAAAGACTACACTTTTAAAAAAAGGTTTTTTGTTACTGCCAATTCTTGTATTCATCGGTTCCGGATGTATCGATGCTGCTTTGAAATTCTTTGAAGAAACACATATTAAACAAGGAGAGTCTCCCCTATTTTCATCTGTTGTTTTTGCTTCTGCCGGATGTATTGGAATTTTATTTGTTATCGTAAGTTCATTTAAAAACCCCTTGAAAGTTAACTTTAAAAATATTCTGGCTGGAATTGCTTTGGGTATTCCTAATTATTTTTCTATTTATTTTTTAATCAAGGCACTACGGCATCCCGATCTAAATAGTGCTTCTATTTTTACTATTAATAATGTTGCTATCGTGATGCTATCTACCTTACTTGGCATTTTATTATTTAAAGAACAGATAAGCCTTAAAAACTGGGGTGGTATAGCTTTAGCTGTAATTAGTATTTTTCTAGTAGCACTGTTTTGATGGATCAACCAAAAGATACTTTTAAAACACTAAAATCCCCTAGCGAGGTAGTTCTTTTTAAGGATCGAAAAAGTAAATTTTATGGATATGCTTTTCCTGTATCCGATGAGACTTCCATAAAATCGCATTTAGAAGATCTAAGGAAAAAACATCCGACTGCAAATCATGTATGTTATGGCTGGCAATTGGGTGTAACCACTGTTCGATATCGAGCCAATGATGATGGAGAACCTAATAATTCTGCTGGAATGCCTATATATGGTCAATTACAGGCCTTTGAGGTAACCAACATTCTTGTTGCTGTTGTTCGTTTTTTTGGAGGCACTAAGCTTGGGGTGGGCGGCTTAATCAATGCCTATAGAACCACGGCCAAAATGGCCTTAGAAGTTTCGGAAATTATTGAGAAAGTAATCCATGAAGAATTTCGAATTGTTTTTGAGTACCACCAAATGGATAAGGTAATGCGATTAATAAAACAGCATCAAATACAAATCATAGATCAAAAAATGGATTTGAAATGCATGTTACATATCGGGGTAAGAAAAAAGCAAGCTAAACTTATTGAAAAGGAACTGATGCAAAACATCAGAATCGAAACAATGCAACAGCTTTAAAAATCTAATTTATCCAAAATATAAGTTGGGCAACGCATTGGTTTTTTTGTTTCTTTATTGATAAACGCTAAAACCGTATTTGCTTTGACTAAAATCTCTTTAGATTCATTATAAATAACATAATCAAATTCGATCTTTACTGTTGGTTTTTTTTTGAGTGTAGTTACCACCGTAAGAAGATCATCATACAGTGCAGATTTTTTAAAATCGAACTGTAAGTAAATTACTGGTAGTATAATACCACTTTCTTCCATTGCTTTGTAAGAAATACCAAATTGTCGCAACCATTCTACCCTGCCCATCTCTAGGTACTGTGCATAGTTGCCGTGATATACTACTCCCATTTGATCCGTTTCCCCATAGCGAACACGAAAAGAAATTTTGTTAAAATCCATATTTTTTCAGGTAAAAACTATATATTTAAATCCTTTCACTTTTGTGATCGGAACATGATGAAAAATTTTGGGAAATTCAATAGGAAATCATTTTTTTTTTAGAATTTTTGTTCACATATTTGTCGCACTTTTAAACCATGGCATCAATACCATAAAAAAGTAAAACCAACGTTAATTTAAGTTACTAACCAACTTTTAAATTTTAAGACTTCACTGAGTATGAATGTTACTGCAAATTCCGTGTGGAACAATTGTTTGGCTTTTATCGAGGATAATATCCAACCGCAGGCATTCAAAACCTGGTTTGAACCTATCAAACCCGTTAAGTTAACGGATAGTGCGTTAAGCATTCAGGTACCCAGTAAATTCTTCTATGAGTGGTTAGAAGAACATTATGTAAAACTTCTTAAAGTTGCCTTAACGAAGGAACTTGGAGATCATGCTAAATTGGTATACGTTATTCGAATGGAGAATACCTATGGTAATAAGGAGCCTTTTACAGAAAAAATTCCAAGTGCCAATAGAGTTAATGTCGACCCTCAAGAATTGGATGTCCCGATAAAATCGAAAAACCCAGAACTTAAAAATCCTTTTATAATTCCTGGTATTCGTAATATAAAAATTGAGTCTCAATTAAATCCTAATTATAATTTTGAAAATTTCTTAGAAGGAGATTCCAATCGATTGGCAAGATCGGCAGGTATGGCGGTTGCCAACAAGCCAGGGGGAACGTCCTTCAATCCTTTACTGGTTTTTGGAGGAGTGGGATTAGGTAAAACACATTTGGCTCATGCCATAGGCGTTGAGATCAAGGATAAATATCCAGAACGTACGGTACTTTATATTTCTGCAGAAAAGTTTACGCAGCAATATATAGAATCAGTCAAAAAAAATACGCGAAACGATTTCATTCACTTTTATCAACTTATAGATGTACTGATTATAGATGATGTACAATTTCTATCTGGAAAATCCGGGACACAAGATGTTTTCTTTCATATCTTCAATCATTTACATCAAAATGGGAAACAGGTTATCTTGACCTCTGATAAGGCTCCTGTAGATATGCAAGATATCGAACAGCGTTTGCTTTCCCGATTTAAATGGGGACTGTCTGCCGAATTGCAAAGCCCAGATTACGAAACGCGTATCTCAATTTTAAAGAACAAGTTATATCGAGATGGTGTAGAAATGCCTGATGATATTATCGATTATGTTGCGAAACATATTAAAACCAATATTCGAGAATTGGAGGGTGCGGTTATTTCGTTGATAGCACAATCTTCTTTCAATAAAAAAGAAGTTACTCTTGAGCTTGCACAACAAGTAGTAGAGAAATTTGTAAAAAATACGAAACGTGAAGTTTCTATTGATTACATTCAAAAAGTTGTTTCCGATTACTTTGAAATGGATGTTGCTACCTTACAATCAAAGACCAGAAAACGTCATATTGTACAAGCGCGTCAACTTGCGATGTTTTTTGCAAAGAAATTCACAAAAGCTTCACTGGCTAGTATTGGATCTCAAATAGGTAAACGAGATCATGCAACAGTTTTACATGCCTGTAAAACTGTGGATAACTTGGCTGAAACAGATAAGCAGTTTAGAAAATATATTGAAGACCTTACCAAAAAATTCTCCTGATCCATATCATCAATGCCAACAAAAGTGCTCATGGTATGTCTTGGGAATATCTGCAGATCTCCTCTAGCAGAAGGTATTCTAAGAAATAAGCTTCCAAAAGAAAATGTTCATGTAGATTCGGCAGGAACTGCGGGGTATCATATTGGGAATCCTCCAGATAAGAGATCCATAGCTGTTGCCGCAAGTTTACCACAAGTGATTTCTCCACTTTTGATCTAATCTACGTAATGGATCTTTCTAATTACGAAAATATCCTTAATTTAACCAGAAATCAGGATGAAGCAAAAAAAGTAAAACTTTTGCTTAGTGAGTTGTCTATTGGAATCGACGAAGTTCCTGATCCGTATTATGGAGGGGAAGATGGTTTTGATCAAGTATATGAAATGATAGATAAGGCTTGTGATGCTATTGCAAAAAAAATAAAGTATTCAATATAATTAATGAAAGAAAATTACGGGAATCTTTATCTTATTCCAACTACCCTAGGGGAAAATGAACCTCTGGAAGTTCTTCCTATATCCATAAAGCAAGCTATAGAGCGTATCAACTATTTTATTGTAGAGAATGAAAAGACGGCACGACGATTTATTAAAAAAATAAGTTCTAATAAATCCCAAGCTGGACTACATATTGAATTGCTAAATAAATTTACTGAACCGGAACATATTCCTACTTTCTTGGATCCGTGTTTTGAAGGCTTTCATGTGGGTATAATTTCGGAAGCTGGATGTCCTGGTATTGCCGATCCTGGAGCAGATGTTGTAAAGATTGCCCATGAAAAACAACTTAAAGTTGTTCCCTTAGTAGGACCATCATCTATTCTCCTAGGACTTATGGCTAGCGGTTTGAATGGCCAAAGCTTTGCCTTTAATGGATACCTTCCTATTGATACTGTAGAACGCAAAAAAAGCATTAAAAAAGCAGAAAAATTATCGCGAGAGTCTCAGCAAACTCAGATTTGGATCGAAACTCCTTATCGAAATGACAAGCTATATACAGAATTCGTTAGAACTTTATCTCCAAAAACACGTCTTACGGTCGCAACAGATATTACTTTGCCAACAGAATATATTTGCACAAAGTTAGCGGAAGATTGGAAGCATGTTACTCTTGACCTACATAAAAGACCAACGATCTTCATGATATTGGCTTCATAAAAAAACCCCAATACCGAAGTATCAGGGTTTTTATTTCCATTTATACTTTAGGATTGCGCCTAGGTAAAACTCCCGAAGTATCATAGCCTGAAAACTTTTTCATATAATAGGATATATTACTTCCATAAGCATCTTGCACATTTATTTTACCATATGAGCGCAAGTATTTTTTTACATTACCTGGCCCTGCTAAATGTGCTGCAGCTAGAATACCAGACTCTGTAATTTCTACTCCATTTATACGTTTTCCAACAAATCTTTTAATGTCTCTTCGTAAAATCCATTTATTACGTTCAACATTAGTTAGAAATACCTTCTCCTGTAGGATCGGACTTTTCAAGAAACTTGTTGCATTATAAACACCCATTAGATTTAAAGTACCTATACCAAATTGGTATTTGCCCAAATAACCTAAAGTATTTGTTCTAAAATAATTCCCCTGCGATTCTTTAAAAGCTAACGCCTCTTTAAAACCAACATACGAACTTCCTAAAAAAGGAGGTGTCACCATAATGGGGGAGAAAAATGTTCTGTTTTGGGGAAACAAAACTTCCGTAGGTCCATTTACTTTAAGAGCCTCTGGTACCACTACTACTGTCTTTGTAGGGCCAAATCTAAAACTCGTTAAAATAAAAATCATGATCAGGGGAAAGCTTAAACTTATCCACTTTCTCATACACTTGTTTTCTTAAGACTTATGACTCATTTAAATCTGCTTAAATTTCACGCTGCAAATATATATCTGATTTTTTCATTGTGATCTCGTAATCCCCTAAGATTTTCATAAAATGAAGGTTTTTTGGTTAAAGTGTTCTAAAAATCAGGTGATTTTCCTATCTATTTATCTTTTTTTTATTGATCCATCGGATGTATTGTACTTTATTTCGGTTGTGCTGCGTAAGAGATTTCGCAAACATATGGTATCCAAAATTTTCAACATTGGCTACAAAATACAAGTAATCATGCTTTTCGGGGTTCAAAACAGCTTCTATAGCAGAAATATCAGGCATTGCTATAGGTCCAGGAGGTAGCCCACCATATTTATACGTGTTATATGGAGAGTTTATTTCCAAATCTTTATACAATACCCGTTTATATACTTTGGTAAAATCACCGTCATTTAATTTAAGCGCATAAATAACCGTAGGGTCTGCTTGTAGGCGCATTTTTTTACGTAAGCGATTAAGGTAAAGACCAGCAACTTTAGGGCGTTCATCAATCTTTGCACTCTCCTTATGCACAATAGCCGCTAATGAACTCACCTCCAGAGGCGTTAAATGTTGCTTTTTAGCCTTTTCAAGGCGTTCTGCATTCCAAAATACATTATACTCTTTTAACATTCGATCCCTGAATTGTGTTGCAGAAGTGTTCCAGAAAAATTCATAACTATTTGGTATATACATCGATAATGCTGAAGCCTTAGTAAACTTATTCTTCTTTAAAAAATCTTCACTCAAAAAAGCTTGAAGTAATCCCAGACTATCTGCTTCCAATTGAGTAGCTATTCTTCCCGCCAAATCTGCAAGAGTTTCCTGATTATTAAAAGAAACTTTCACTGGAATATTATTACTTCTTAGCGTTCCAATAATTTCATTGGTATTCATCCCTTGGGTAATGCGATATCTTCCTCCTTTGATATTTGCTGTATATCCTTTTCGTTTCGCCAATATTTCAAAAGACCGCGTATCTTTTAATAAGGGAGCGACGAGTTGCTTAACAACATCAAAATTAGCCTCCGAAGGGATAAACACATATTCCTCAGCGGTATCAAAATTAGTATTTGGTGAAAAAATTGCATTATAAATCGTGTACGCGAAAAAACCACCAACTACCAGACCTATTAAAACAATTCCTAATACAATTCTCTTGATATACATTATTCTTTAATCTTTTGAAGTAAAATTTCATTTTTAAATGAACCGTTTGCATAAATCCAGTCTTCCTTTACACCGGTTTTTTTAAATCCCATTTTTAAAAACAGGTGAATGCTGGCCATATTGTCTTCTGCTACATTTGCATACAATTGTTTCAAATCCAAATAAGTAAAAGCATATTTAGTGAGCAATTCAATCGCCGACGCACCCAACCCTAAATTGCGGTTCTTTTCATCCAAAATAACCAGTCCTACTCCTGCCCTTCTATTCCGTGGATCAAAATCGAAGAGATCTATTAGACCTATTACATCTTCGGACGTATTACAAATACATAGTCGTAATTGTTTTACATCGTATATATCTCGATGTGAATTTTCGAGATATTTTTTTAATACTTGTTTTGAATATGGGGCTATAGTGCCACTTATTTCCCAGATAGAAGTATTATTCTCCAGTTCGTATAAAAAATCCAAATCCTCAGGTTCTAAGGCCCTAAGGTAAATTTCCTTTCCCTTAAGCTTCGACATTTATTTCTCCTTTAAAAACTAGTTTAGCAGCTCCTATTAAAAATATATTGGTATAACACCCTTCTTCTTCTTTGAAAACCACTTGTAATTCTCCTCCTGGTGTTTGAATTTTGATATTTTCGGCTGTGGTATTTCCATTATTATGCATTGCAATGGCTACGGCAGTAACTCCTGTACCACAAGACAATGTTTCATTTTCAACCCCGCGTTCATAGGTGCGAACCGCGAATGTATTGGCTTCAGGTTGTGCAACAAAATTGATATTACTCCCTTTTTCGCCATAAATACCGTACCGTAGTCGCGCTCCTTCTTGCACTACTTTAAAGGTATCTAGATCAGATACCAATTGCACATGATGCGGAGAACCTGTATTTAAAAAACTATACTTTTCTTTTTTACGAACTTCCTTAACATCTTGCATTTGAAGTTCAACTTGATCACCAGCAATAGTTGCATAATGCAATCCATCCACAGCATTAAAAGACACTTCCTTGTCAATCAGATTTAACTGTTTCGCAAATGCAACCAAACATCTCCCGCCATTCCCACACATACTGCTAGGATTTCCATCAGCATTGTAGTATACCATTTTTAAATCTGCATCCGGATCATTTTCAAGCAGAATAAGGCCGTCTGCTCCAACACCAAATTTTCTGTCGCAAAGTCTTGCTACCAATTTTGTATTTGTCTTTGGAAAATGATTTTCTCGGTTATCAATCATTACAAAGTCATTACCGGTTCCTTGATATTTATAAAAATTAAGTCTCATAAATCATATTTCGATCACAAAGATAGGATTTTATTAACCGTTTTTTAGCAGTTAAAAAGTAGTTAAACAGGTTTCAAAAAAAAGGAATTATCCTATTTTTACGGTAGAAGTAATTTAAATTAATAGTTTATATGAAGAAGATAGCAAGTTTATTACTAGTCGCAGTTTTTGCAGGCGTAATTACACTCGGTGCTTACAAATTGTTTTTCGAAAAGACAAACTACAGATTGGTTACTGAAGAATCCAGACCAGTCGTCACAACGAATTATGCAGGTATAACAGAAAGAAGCCCGGGAATAGAAGGGGTTAATTTTACCGATGCAGCAGAAAAAACGGTAAATGCTGTAGTGCACGTTAAAAATGTTACCGAAGGGAGAAGCTCTTCAAGCCTCTTAGAATTTTTTTATGGCTCGGAAAAAAGAGAACGAAGTAGACCCCAAATTGGTACCGGTTCTGGCGTAATTATTTCTCCTGATGGTTTTATTGTTACCAATAATCATGTAATTGCTAAGGCAGACGAATTGCAGGTAACTTTAAATAATAACAAGACCTATGATGCGAAATTAGTGGGGACGGATTCAGATTCGGATATCGCATTGCTTAAAATTGATGCGGATGTGGCACTCCCGTATTTGGCATTTGGAGACTCGGATAACGCAAAAATTGGTGAATGGGTTTTAGCAGTTGGTAATCCCTTTAATTTAACCTCCACTGTTACTGCAGGAATTGTAAGTGCTAAGGCAAGAAGTTTGGATTTTCGTAGAAATCAATCCTTTATTCAGACCGATGCTGCTGTAAATCCAGGAAATAGCGGTGGTGCTTTGGTAAATACCAATGGAGATTTAATTGGTATTAATACCGCCATAACCTCTCAAACAGGTTCTTATGTAGGCTATTCCTTTGCAGTCCCTAGCAATATTGCTAAAAAGGTAGTAGAAGATATTTTAGAATATGGAAATGTACAGAGCGTTATTTTGGGCATAAGTGCAGCAAATACTCAATCGCAACAGGCTATTGAAAGTGGTCTAAACGAAATAGATGGGGTTTATATCTCTGGAATTGAGGAAGAAAGTGGTGCTGCTGATGCCGGTCTTCGTGAAGGAGATATTATTAAACAAATTGATCAGGTAAAAGTTCGAAAATTTGCAGATTTGACGGGTTATATTTCATCAAAACGCGCTGGTGATAAGGTTAATGTATTCTTAGAAAGAAATAACCAAAACTTAGAAGTATTGGTTACGTTAAAAACAAGAAAATCTATCATTCTTCCTATTATGGGGCTTCGTGTAAAAAATCTTACGAAAGAAGATCAAGAATTGTATAATACAAAAAATGGAGTGAAAGTTATTGCCGTTCCTGAAACCTATAAAGGGTATAATTTAGAGAATAAGGTGTTAATTTCTGTAGATGATAAAAAGATTACGGATGTAAGAGCCGCTAAAGAACTATTCAACAATATTTCTGTGTATGGCAGAACCACCATTACCATTCTCAATGAAGAAGGTGAAAAAGAGCGACTTATATTTCAATAACAAAATAAACGTGAATAAAAAAAGCGCTCCTGACTAGGGGCGTTTTTTTATGCAAATAATTATACGAAAACGATGGAAAGCTCTAATTTTGCCAAAAATTAAAAACAACGTCAAATCGATGAGTGCAATTAAATCTTACGAGAAAGAGCTTGCCTTTCAGGCAGATCGCAGAAAAGCTTCTACAGAGTTTATTAAAATTGTGAGTGACTTATGGTACGATAAGTCTATTGAAGTGGTTCTTTTTAAAAACCAGATAATTGATAGGAATGTTAGCGAGATTATCAACTTGCATCAATATGCGGGTGAGTTTGTTCAAAAACCAATTTCTATTTTTGATTCGGTAGAAATTTTAAGAGCAATTAATGATATTAATCTACCTCCGGCAAAATTAGATATCGGGAAGCTGACCTATGAGTATCACTCCGATGCAAATACACATAACAACGTAAAAGCTTTTGTTTTAGATAAGTTAAAAGACGCTGGAGAATCTAAAAGTATAAAGCCCAAAGATGTCGTATTGTACGGTTTTGGACGTATTGGTCGCTTATTGGCCAGACAACTTATGGCTAAAACGGGAAAAGGCAACCAATTGCGTTTAAGAGCTATCGTTACGCGTGGTGCAGTAACTGAGGAAATTCTTGAAAAACGAGCAGCACTGTTACGAACAGATTCTGTTCATGGACATTTTAGCGGAACTGTAGATATAGATTTAGAAAAACAGGCGCTTATTATAAATGGCACTACCGTAAATATTATCAATGCTGCTAAACCAGAGGATATTGATTATACAGAATATGGCATTTTTAATGCACTTATTATTGACAATAGCGGTGCTTTTAGAGATAGCGATGCACTTAAAAGACATCTAAAATCAAAGGGAGCCTCAAAAGTTTTATTGACAGCACCAGGAAAGGGAGTTCCTAATATCGTTCATGGTGTTAATCATACGGATCATGATCCAGCGAAAATAAAAGTCTTTTCTGCCGCTTCTTGCACCACCAATGCGATCACCCCAGTTTTAAAAGTGGTTGAAGATTCTTTAGGGATTAAATCAGGTCATTTAGAAACTATTCATGCATATACTAATGATCAAAATTTAGTGGACAATATGCATAGCAAATACAGAAGAGGAAGAGCTGCTGCCCTAAACATGGTAATCACTGAAACTGGTGCAGGAAAAGCAGTAGCAAAAGCGCTTCCAGAATTGGCAGGAAAATTGACCTCCAATGCCATCAGGGTACCCGTTCCAAATGGATCTTTGGCTATATTGAATTTAGAAGTTAATACAAAAACTTCTGTCGAAGCCATCAACACGATCATTAAAAAATATGCGCTTGAGGGAGATTTGGTGGAACAAATACAATTTTCATTAAGTAATGAATTGGTTTCTTCGGATATCGTAGGTACCTCTGCTCCTTCTATATATGATAGTAAGGCAACTATTGTAGATGACGGAGGGAAAAAAGTGATTCTTTACATTTGGTACGATAATGAATATGGATATTCGCATCAAGTGATTCGATTGGCTAAATATATTTCGAAAGTTAGGAGATACACTTATTATTAATTTTTTTTCTTAATTAAGAATATTGAAGTACTTTAGTCGTGCTCTAAATCTATTTTTAAACTAACTATTAGCATCTATGAAAGGTTTTAAAATCTTAATCATTAGCATTACGCTATTTGCATTTAATCTACAATACGGTCAACAAGAAGAAAAAGTGCTTTCTTTAGATGAAGGACCGCTAGTGGATCAGTTTGAATTTTTAACCAAGAAATCTGGGAATTATAATGCAAATGGTATTCGTTACGAGGTTGTAAAGGTTGGCACCATAGTTAAACTCCGCAAAAACGTATTAGATTCCATGCGCGTAGCCAATCAAAAGGCTTTGGAGCTACAAAATAAGATAAGTGCGCAGGAAAATACAATAAGTTCGCTTAACGCCAAGTTGAAGGAAACTACAGAAAATTTGACTTCTGTTACTGAGGAAAAAGATAGTATGTCTTTTTTTGGACTTCTGGTATCAAAAGCAACTTACAATATTGTCTTATGGTCTATTATTATTGGTCTTTTTGTACTATTACTACTTTTTATTTACAAGTTTAGAAATAGTAATACGCTAACTCAGGAAGCAAAAACAGCACTTACAGAGGTGGAAGATGAATTTGAACAGCACCGCAGAAGAGCTTTGGAACGTGAGCAAAAAATTAGTCGCCAATTGCAGGACGAGTTGAACAAGCAAAAAAAGCCAAAATAAACCTAATTGCCATAACTCCTAAGAGTTTCTTATGATTGAAATTCGTAGAGCAAACCGCAATGATATAGCAGCGATTGTACCCCTCTTTGATGCTTATCGTGTTTTTTATGAACAGCAATCTGATGAAAAAGCTGCTAAACATTTTTTAGAAGAACGTTTGACAAAATCGGAGTCTATTGTTTTTTTAGCCTTCGAAAATCAAAAGGCATTAGGCTTTTTGCAACTTTACCCTAGCTTCTCATCGGTAAGCATGCAGGCAATCTATATCCTTAATGATTTATTTGTGATTTCGGATCAACGAAAAAAAGGAATTGGTAAGGCACTACTGGTAATGGCACAACAATACTGCAAAGAAAAAAATGGCAAAGGATTGGCGCTGGAAACTGCCGTTGATAATCCCGCTCAATTTTTATATGAGTCGTTACAATGGAAAAAAGATTCACATTGTTTTCATTACTTTTGGTCTGCGGTGTAAAAATCCTAAAAATTAAACCTTGGTATAACAACAGCTAATATGCGTATTGATATCATTACCGTACTCCCAGAGTTATTAAAAAGCCCTTTTGAAGCCTCTATTTTGAAAAGAGCAATTTCCAAAGGTTTAGTGGAAGTTCATTTTCATAATTTAAGAGATTATACTGAGGCCAGTTATAAGCAGGTGGACGATTATCAGTTTGGAGGAGGAGCTGGAATGGTGCTTATGATCGAACCTATAGATAAATGTATTAGCGCTCTGAAGGAACAACGTTCTTATGACGATATCATTTATATGACTCCCGATGGGGAGACATTACACCAAAAAATGGCAAATAGCATCTCTTTAAAGGAGAATTTAATCATTCTTTGTGGTCATTATAAAGGTGTAGACCAACGCATCCGTGATCGTTTTATTACCAAGGAAATTTCTGTTGGTGATTATGTACTTTCGGGAGGAGAACTAGGAGCCGCAATATTATGTGATGCGGTTATCCGCTTAATTCCTGGAGTTTTAAACAATGAAACTTCTGCGCTTACGGATACATTTCAAGATAATTTGTTAGCTCCCCCTGTATATACAAGACCATCGGAATACAAGGGTATGAAGGTTCCTGAGGTGCTCTTAAGTGGGGATTTTCCAAGGATAGAAAAGTGGAGAGAAGAACAAGCCATGGAGCGAACTCAAAGACTTCGCCCTGATTTATTATCGTAATATGGCTTTATTTTCTCTAAAAAACGCATAAATTCCTTGTCAGAATTAAATTATAGCGTAATTTTGCAATCGATTAAAATTAACCTCTGACGAAGTACGTGAATGTTAGTTTTAGCGTAAACTTTATAAATACAAATAAAATGGAATCTTTAATAAAATTTGTTCAAGACGAATTTGTTCCAAAAAATGACTTTCCAAATTTTTCTTCAGGAGACACCATTACAGTGTACTATGAAATTAAGGAAGGTGAAAAAACACGTACCCAGTTTTTTAGAGGGGTTGTTATTCAGCGAAGAGGAAGTGGTGCAACAGAAACATTTACAATTCGTAAAATGTCTGGTACAATCGGAGTAGAACGAATCTTTCCTGTACACATGCCCGCTTTACAAAAAATAGAGATCAATAAAAAAGGTAAAGTTCGTAGAGCACGTATTTTCTACTTTAGAGAACTTACTGGTAAAAAAGCTAGAATTAAAGAAGTTAGATCTTAAGATTCGATCATATTAAAAAAAAAGCACCTATTTTCATAGGTGCTTTTTTTATGAACAATTGTTAACAACCAAAGTTTATATTGTGTTGATTTTTAAATGCTTATAAAATTTGGTAGTCCTAAAAAAAAATATACTTTTATATCATAGTGAAAGAGATAAATCAGCAATGAGGAATTTCGGAAACTATGTAAAGTTGACGTTCTTTGCTTTGTTGTATCATGACTAATTTTAATAACGATGTATTCGTACAAACGTTAATAGAAGGAAACGTGAGCCATACCCAAGACACCTAGGAGTTTAGTATGGAGATATCGATTGGTATGAAGTTAATATTTTCGTTCTGCGAAAAAGATAATGAAGTACGAATGATACACAACAAAAGAAATACAAAGTAATTGCTGATTCTTAAATTAGAAATGAAACGTAATTCAAACGTTGAAACAGAAATACAAATGCAATCAATGGTTGCTGTTCTGTAGACAATACAGAATGTCCAATTTGTAAACTGTTTCTATAAAGCCATATCAATACATGTATTGATATGGCTTTTGTCTTTTATGACACCCGCCACACGAATCGTAAGGAATCCTATAAAATCTGACAAAGTATTCATTAAAGTTTGGTTTCCTTAGGTATTTTAAGGAGGCTAAAAATTGTATATTTGCACCTCTTAACCCAAAATTTATAAAATGCCAAAAATAGTATATACCAGAACAGATGAAGCTCCTGCTCTGGCAACACATTCTTTCCTTCCTATTGTTCAGGCTTTCACAAAGCCCTCAGGAATTACTATTGAAACCAAAGATATTTCGCTTGCCGGCAGAATTATTGCTGTTTTTCCAGATTACATCAATGAAGAACTTCGTGGATCAGACGCATTAGCTGAGCTAGGGAAATTGGCTAAAAATCCAGATGCCAATATTATTAAACTCCCAAACATAAGTGCGTCAATTCCTCAATTAAAAGAAGCCATTGTGGAATTACAAGCCAAAGGCTATACCTTACCAGACTATCCTGGAGAACCTCAAAATGAGGAAGAAAAACAAATTAAGGCTCGTTATGATAAAATTAAGGGAAGTGCTGTAAATCCAGTACTCCGTGAAGGAAATTCAGATAGAAGAGCTCCTAAAGCAATAAAAAATTATGCCAAGAAAAACCCACATAGCATGGGTGCTTGGTCTTCAGATTCAAAATCACATGTCGCGACAATGTCTCATGGAGATTTTAAATCTAATGAGAAGTCTCTAACATTAGCTAGTGCTACAGACATTCGTATTCAATTGGTTAAGGAAGATGGAACAATTCAGGTGCTTAAAGAAAATGTTTCCCTTCTAGAAGGAGAAATTATCGATGCAACGGTAATGAGCAAAATGGCATTGTTAGATTTTTTGAAGAAAGAAGTTGCAGATGCTAAACAAAATGGGGTGTTGTTTTCGGTGCATATGAAAGCAACAATGATGAAAGTTTCTGATCCTATTATTTTTGGACATATTGTTAAGGTGTTTTTTGCCTCGGTATTTGAAAAACATCAAAACACTTTTGATGAAATTGGGGTTAATCCAAATAATGGTTTGGAAAGTCTTTTGAATACCATTACCAAATTACCTGAGGCCAAAAAACTAGAGATTGAAGCTGATATTGCTGCAGTAATCAATGAAGGTCCAGATCTGGCTATGGTAAATTCAGATAAGGGCATTACTAATCTTCATGTACCAAGTGATGTAATTATTGATGCTTCTTTACCAGCCATGATTCGAAATTCGGGACAAATGTGGAATGCGGCCGGAAAATCACAAGATACTAAAGCAGTTATTCCAGACAGTAGCTACGCTGGTATATATCAGGCCACTATAGATTTTTGTAAAGAACATGGAGCATTCGATCCAACAACTATGGGAACTGTACCCAATGTAGGACTAATGGCCCAAAAGGCAGAAGAATATGGTTCGCATGATAAAACCTTTGAACTTGCTGCTTCTGGTAAAGTGCAAATTGTAGACGTCACAGATACTGTGCTTCTAGAGCACACTGTGGATCAGGGTGATATTTGGAGAATGTGTCAGGTAAAAGATGCCCCGGTTCAGGATTGGGTGAAATTAGCAGTTTCAAGAGCAAGAGCTACGGAAACGCCTGCTGTTTTCTGGTTGGATGAAGACAGAGCTCATGACGCAGAATTGATCAAAAAAGTAAACACGTATTTGCCGCAGCATGATGTTTCAGGTCTAGACATTCGTATACTTTCGCCAGTAAAAGCTTCTTTGTTTACTTTAAAGAGAATAAAAGAAGGAAAAGATACTATCTCAATTTCTGGAAATGTTTTACGAGATTACTTAACAGATCTTTTTCCTATTTTGGAAGTAGGTACAAGTGCAAAAATGTTGTCTATTGTTCCATTGATGCAAGGTGGAGGTTTGTTTGAAACAGGTGCCGGCGGTTCTGCACCTAAGCATGTAGAACAGTTTTTGGAAGAGGGACACTTAAGATGGGATTCTTTGGGAGAGTTTTTGGCACTTGCAGTTTCTTTAGAACATTATGCCGAAAAATATGACAATGATAAAGCGCTGGTGCTTTCAGAAGCATTGGATATTGCTACGGAGAAATTTTTAGACAATAATAAGTCTCCATCGAGAAAAGTAAAAGAACTTGACAGTAGAGGAAGTCATTTTTATTTGACCTTATATTGGGCTATAGCACTTGCCAAACAGTCCAAGAATATAGCATTACAAGAACTATTTAAACCTGTTGCCAAAGCACTAACTGAGCGTGAAACTCAAATTGTTCAGGAATTAAATGACGCCCAAGGTAAAGCTCAGGATATTGGTGGTTATTATAAACCAAATGCCACATTAGTTGCCGATGCCATGCGTCCTAGCGCTACCTTTAATGCAATATTAGAAAACAACCTATAGAAAAAGCTGAAGTCTGACCTTATTTTAGGAAAGAGAGGTATTGATTTGTTTGATTTTTAATTAAATAATTGTTAACTGCTTAAAGTTGTACTTCCTTTTTTCTAAATTTATACAAGCGACATCCGTTCACCTATCGGAGTTAAAATTGATTTGAAAAAAAAATTGACTTATTTTACGCAGATGATGTTACCGCATCGTCCCTTTAAATTTGGCTTAGTGTTAGTTCTTGCATGCACTGCATTACTGTGGTCTTGTGAAGACGTAGTTGATATAGATGTACCTACTTCTGAACCTCGTTTGGTTGTTGATGCCTTACTTGGTTTTAACGATGCCATTGCTACCCCTATTACCATAGGTCAAGTTGTACTTACATTGAGTGCTCCTTTTTTTGATGAACAAGTTCCTGTGGTAGAAGGCGCTACTGTACAACTTATCGATAATTTTACTGGAGAAGTTTTTCCTCTTGAAGAGGGAGATCCTGGCGTATTTGATCAAGGGTTTCCGGATCTTGAATTCGAACGAGACTATACCTTGGAAATTTTTTATAATGGTGAACGCTATGAAGCTACGGAACAGTTAGTGCGGGTTGGAACGATCGATGCCATCGAACAGGGAGACGGTTTTTTATTCGATGAAGATGAAGAAACTGAAGTTATTATTACTTTTTCTGATGTGCCAGACGAGCGTAACTTTTATTTATTTTCCTTTGGATTTGATAATTTTTTGGCCACCGACGATGAGTTTTATCAAAATAGCTCACTAACATTTTCGTATTTCTATGAAGATGTGAATCCAGGAGATCGATTTACAATTATTCTTTTAGGTATAGATCAACGTTTCTCTACCTATGTTGATATTGTTTTAACACAATCTGAAGGGAGTGCTGGTCCATTCGCAACACCACCGGCTAATGTTAGAGGGAATATAATAAACACCACCAACCCAGATAATTTTGCCTTTGGTTATTTTTCTATCAGTGAGTTTGATGCCGTTCCTCTTGTAATTGAATAGCTCAATAAATCTGAATAAAAATGATCCTTGGAAAAAAGCAAAACAATATTACACTATATATACTATTAGTCTCATCCCTTTATTCAATGCTATGATTAAAAGCATAAAACTTCTTAGTGTCCTAGTTTTTTTCATCGCTTTTCTTACGGTTGAGGCGCAAGAAAAATATACGTTAAGTGGTATCATTACTGAAGCTAGTAGTAACGAAAGTTTAATCGGGGTAACCATAGTTATATCAGAGTTAAATACTGGTATAGTGACCAATGAATATGGATTTTACTCCATTACCTTACCGCAAGGAAGTTATGAAATACGAATAAGTTACTTAGGGTTTCAAGATATCGTTCAAAGGGTAGATTTATCTGAAAACAAAAAGATCAATTTTCAATTAAATCCTGAGAATGAACAGCTTGAAGAAGTTGTAGTTACAGAAGATGTAGAAAAATTAAATATAAGAACACCACAAACAAGTGTGGTAACCTTAACTACACCTACTATAAAAAAAATACCTGTTATCTTAGGTGAAGCCGATGTTATTAAGTCTATTCTATTACTTCCTGGAGTTTCTAATGCCGGTGAAGCAGCTTCAGGTTTTAACGTTCGAGGAGGAGCAGCAGATCAAAACCTTATCCTTTTAGATGAAGCTACCATTTTTAATTCCTCTCATCTTTTCGGTTTCTTTTCGGTATTCAATCCAGATGCGATCAAGGATGTAAAATTATATAAGGGAGGTATTCCCTCTCGTTTTGGAGGTAGAGTATCATCAGTACTTGAAATTTTTCAAAGGGATGGAAATAGTAAGGAGCTTAAAGTGAATGGAGGAATTGGCGCCGTTGCAAGTCGTTTGCTTATTGAAGGTCCTATTGTTAAAGATAAATCCTCCTTTCTATTTGGCGGAAGATCTTCATATGTACATCTTTTTCTTCCGCTATTTGGCGTAGATAATTCTGCATATTTTTATGATTTAAATGGAAAATTTAGTTACAAGCTAAACGAAAAAAACAATTTCTTTTTATCCGGATATTTCGGTAGAGACTTTTTCAATATTAACGATAGTTTCATCAATGTTTATGGAAACGCGGTAGGAAATTTTAGATGGAATCATCTTTTTTCGGATAGACTGTTCTCCAATTTGTCCCTTATATATTCCAACTACTTTTATGGCTTAGAGTTAGATTTTGTAGGATTTGAATGGAATTCTGGGATCTTAAATTTAAACTTGAAATACGATCTAAAACACTATGTTAATGACAAACTTCAAATAAATTTTGGGCTCAATAACAACTACTATCGTTTTAACCCCGGAAGTATCAAACCTAATAGATCAAATTCGGGAATTGTAGCGCAAGATTTTACAAGGCAATTTGCAAACGAAACGGCTATTTATATTGATGTACAACATGAAGTCACCAATAAGTTAAGTCTTGGGTATGGATTGCGTTTAAGTCATTTCATTCGTTTAGGGCAAGATGAAGTAGACGTATATGAAAACGATAATCCTATCATTTACGATCCTTTTCAACAAGTTTATGTTGAAGCTGACCCCATTGATGTAATTAATCCTGGAAGAGGGGCAAATCTTGCAAACTTCACAAACTTAGAGCCGAGACTAAACCTTGCTTATTTGTTAAACGAGGATACCTCTATAAAAGCAAGTTATACTAGGCTAGCACAATACATTCATTTATTATCCAACACAAATTCTCCAACACCACTAGATATATGGACACCTAGCGGGCAATTTATTCAACCTCAATTGCTGGATCAATTTGCTGCCGGATATTTTAAAAACATCGATAATGGCAAGTTTTCATTAGAAACAGAAGTTTTCTACAAACACACGGATAACAGAATTGATTATGTTGATGGCGCCAATTTAATTGCCAATGATGCCATAGAACGTGTTATTCTCAATGGGGAATCTCGTTCCTTTGGCCTTGAATTACTTTTTAGAAAAAATGAAGGTCGATTAACCGGATGGCTAGCGTATACCTTATCCAAATCTCAGCAACGTACGCCTGGTAGACAGATACCCGATGTTACAGGTGCAATTCAGGAGCCGGGAATTAATAATGGAGAATATTATAATGCTGCTTTCGATAAACCCCATGATATTTCAATTTTTGGAAGTTATACTTTAAACAAAAAATGGAGTTTTAATTCAAATTTCATCTATCAAACCGGGCAGCCTACCAATTTCCCTATTGGGCAGTTTGAATTTCGGGGTCTCATCGTTCCTTTTTTTGGTCCAAGAAATGCCGAGCGCTTACCCGCATTTCACAGGTTAGATTTGGCGGCAACCCTTACACCAAAACGAAATGCTAGAAAAAAAATACAAGGACAGTGGGTGTTTAGTTTATATAATGTCTATAATAGAAAAAATGCAGCTTCCATAAATTTTTCGAGAAATACAGATAATGGGGTCAATGAGGCTGTAAGAACCTCAATATTTGGTATTGTGCCCGCCGTCACCTATAATTTTAAATTTTAAACAGTTTTTTATTGTGCTTTAAAAACGTAACAATTGCGTTTTCTATAAGTGTGGTTGCGTTAGCCATATTATATACCAGGGATTGATTCCTGTCTTGTACCTCAATAACTTCCGTCAGTCCTAAAATAGTTTCCGTTGATGTTGACATGGCGTTAGCCCCACAAACCGCAATGGTTGGGATTTTATAGTTGTTTCCTAATTTGGCAATTCCTTGGATGAGTTTTCCATGTGTCGTTTGATCATCTATTTTTCCTTCTCCTGTAATAATAAGATCGAATTTCTTTTTATTTAGAAGTTCTTCAATCTTTGAAATATTAATAATAAAGTCAATACCATTAATAAATTGAGCTTCCATAAAAGCTTGTAAACCAAATGCTGTTCCACCGGCTGCTCCAGCTCCCGGAATATCAGCGCCGTTTTTGTTTAAATCTGTCTTTACCACAGTTGCCAAATTTTGTAATCCTTCATCAAGTTCATTGACAGCTTCTTGTGACGCACCTTTCTGAGGGCCATACACATATGCGGCACCTGTTATACCAAATAGCGGATTATTTACATCATTAACCGCACATATCTCTATAGGGTTGAACTTAGATTGCCTAACAATTTTATCGATTGCTTTTAAATTTTCACCTATTGGAGCTAATTGATTTCCCAAAGTATCTAAAAAGGTATAGCCTAAAGCTTCAGCGATACCAATACCCCCATCGGTAGTTGCACTGCCTCCTAATCCAACATATATTTTTTCTATTCCTCTTTCGATTGCCGCAGCAATTAAAATACCTGTTCCTTTGGTAGACGTTTTTAAAGTACTCCTTTCAGTTATCTTTAATAATGCTATTCCAGATGCTTTGGCCAATTCGATATACGCTGTGCTATTTTGTGAATCGATAAGTAACGGTGCCACAATTGATCTACCCAAGGGATCTTCAGTGGAAACCATAACTTCTTCTACATTTACATATTTAGCGACTGCGTCTAAAAAACCATCTCCCCCGTCAGATATAATGCGATCCACTACATGTGCTTTTGGCAGTACCTTTGCAATACCATTTTTTAAAGCGCTAATTACTTCTTCTCCAGAGAGTGAGCCTTTAAATTTATCTGGAACAAGTAAAATATTCATACCACTAGTGCTGTTTTTTTAGCCATAAAAATGAAAATGCATCTAAACTCCAGTAGGCGGTTTCCATCGTAGTTTGGGTTACAAGATTAAGAACATTATTCGCAATTGCCTTTATTTTTGCTGATTTACTAGAGAAATTATGAACTGCATATAGGGTTTCATTTTTATAACTTCTTTCAATAATAAACACTTTTTCTATGCGATGATACATTGCAGAACCATACGGGTTAAAAATAACTTCTGACCTTCGTACCGATAACAATTGCATGTAATTATTGTAAATTAAGGAGCGAAAGGACTTCTTATCCTCCAATGCATTCTTCAAAGTATCATACGGGAGTTTTTCACGATTAATTCTGCGCGGAATTCCAGAATTTTCTGCGCCATCAATATCATTACTAGAGCCTAAAATAGAGTGATAATAGATACCTGGTACGCCTGGCATGCATAGCATTACAGATTGTGTAAGCAAAAAACGTTGCATTCGTACCTCTCTACTGGTTTTAGGGTCGCTAATCAAATCCATATAGTTGCAATTCAATTCATAAGGAGATTTTGTACCGTCACCATTATCTTTATAGGAAACAAATCCCCCATGTCTTATAGTTATATCTGCAAGAGCTTGGATTTCATTATCCGAGACTATTCCGATCAGAGGCCTTACTCCTATTCCATCATGACTTGCGGTGAAATTAAAAAAACAAGTCTCATCACTTGGCAATACCAAGCTTTTAGCCCAGTCTGCTAAAACAGAAACATCTTCATTATGAATTGCATACGCTAACAAAGGAGGAAGTGTGAAATTATAAACCATATGCGCCTCATTACTCCCATTTCCAAAATAAGAGATGTTCTCTATATGCGGAACATTTGTTTCTGTTATGATGATTGCCTCAGGGGCCACCCTATCCAAAATTTGACGATAAGCTTGAATCACCATATGTGTCTCGTCCAGATGAATACATGTTGTTCCTATTTTTTTCCATAAAAATGCAATAGCATCTAAGCGAATATACTTTGCCCCTTTACTAATATAAAACAGGAGAACATCCAAAATTTGTAAAAAAACGTGATATTCCTGATAGTTAAGATCAACTTGATCTTCGCTAAAAGTAGTCCAAACATAGGTTGCTTCTCCATTCTTTTTAAAAGGATGAAACAATGGCAATGCTCTGGGACGTATAACTTTACTATAATCTAAATTTGGAGCTACTTCGATAAAAAAGGAATCATAAGGTTTTTTCCCTTCTAAAAATAACTGAAACCACTTGGAAGATTTTGACATATGATTTACAACCGCATCAAACATCAAATCGAAATGTGCATTTAAACGCTCAATATGTGACCAGTTACCTAAATCGGGGTCTATTTCGTAGTAGTTTACTACACTAAAACCGTCATCAGAAGTATAGGGAAAGCAGGGCAAAAGATGAATAGCGGTGACCCCTTCTTTAAGGTAGGATTTCGCAAAATTGCATAAACTCTCCAATGGGGCTCTGTTTTTTTCAAAAATAGCATCACCATAGGTAATTAATACGCAATCTTCATGAGTTATTGCAGTACTCTTAGGTATTGTAGCTGAGTTATATTTAGCGATTGAACCTTGTATTCCTGCAAGAAGTTCTGTTTGATATTCTGGGTATAGCTTTGCTATTATTTCTTTCATTTCCACCTAAAACGTTAAATTAAAAAGTTTTTCAATCCAATCGCTACAACAACAATAAGTATAAAATACCCAAGTAATATTGCTATTTCTTTTTTAGATTCAACATAACTTATCGAAACACCCTCTTTTGTTTTCATGGGTACTAACAAACTAAGAGTATAAGCAATAACGATAGTTACCACACAACCAATGGCATTCCACCAAAACCAGAAAACTTCGGGAACGTATAACCACAAATACATATTTAACAATACTCCAGCGATAATGCCAATATTAGCTCCCATAGCATGAGTTCGTTTGGTAAGTAAGGCTAAAATAAATGCAGCTAATATGGGGCCATAAAAAATGGAACTGATCTTATTGATTACTTCTATAACGGTACCTTCAATACTACCTGCAAAAAAGGCAAAGAACAAACAAACCAAGCCCCAAAAGACAGATAAATATCGTGAATATTGTACATATTGCTTATCCGATAAATTCCCTTTAAATCGTTTTATAAAATCTTCCAAAGAGACCGCTGATAATGAATTAACTGTAGAACTTAGGGAGGACATGGCTGCTGACATAATAGCAACTAATAAAATACCTATTATTCCATTCGGCAAATATTTTACAATAAAAATGGGTACCATTAAATCTGCTTTTTTACCTTCCAAACTTCCTATATTCGCTTCATATACTTGTGTGATTTGTTCTTGAAAACCAAAATCAGTAACCAACAAGGTGCCAAGTACCAATCCCATAATACAATAGGTAAGTGTTACTGGGAATCTAAATAGTCCATTAGCCAATAATAGTTTTTTAATAGTTGGCATCCCTTTGGCTGAAAGAAGGCGTTGTGTTTGCGTTTGGTCCGTTCCATAGTACGATGCATAAAGAAAAAAGCCTCCAATAACCATCGGCCAAAATCCAAATTCATCCTTACCGTCCGCATTATTGAAACCCCATTTAGAGAAATCTACGGCCGTGAGGCGATCACCATCTACTTGAGTTAAGAAATTATCAATACCTCCTAATGCACTTAGACCATAGCTCAAACAGATAATAATTCCAACGAATAGAATCAACATTTGAATTACATCTCCCCAAATTACAGCCTTCATCCCACCTTGGAAAGAATATATTAAGGTGATAATACCAATTAACAGTACGGATATCCAAAAATCAATGCCTGTAGTGGCCTGTAAAATAAGCGCCATAGTATAGACCATCACTCCTGTTGCTACCGATCGACTGATTTGAAACACAAAGCTTATTAGAAGTCTGGAAGAAGCATCAAAACGTCGTTCTAAATATTCATATACGCTTACAATTCCTGCTTTGTATAGCGAGGGTATTATTGCAATTAAAAGGAACGCCATTGCTAAAGGCACCCCAAATTCGTAGGTAAGCCATTGCAATCCCCCTCCATCTTTAATCCCTACAAAGGCAGGTGCAGAAATAAAACTAACTGCAGATAACTGCGTTGCCATGGTAGAAAGACTCAATGGAATCCATCCCATACTTCTGCCTCCTAAGAAGTAATCGGAAGAATTTTTATTTTCTTTAAATAAATAACCCAAACCAAGGAATCCTAATAGGTAAACAACAATAATGGTATAGTCTATCCAATTCATTATATCTTCTTTAATGATTAAATAAATTCTCTATTATGGACCTAATCACTGGGCAGAGTGACAAAGAATTTATCGCATACTACAAATCTTATAAAATAATCAAATCCAGCCACGAAAAATGTATCTTTAGATACAGAAAACGTTTTCGAAAGTATTTATAAAATTTTGAAAAAAACGAAACTAATTGACATAGCAAAAATTCATGGAGTATCTACTTCCACTGTTTCGAAAGCAATAAATGGTCATTCTGATGTTAGCGCTGCTACAAGAACTGCCATTCTGGAAACTTCAAAGAAACTACATTATGTTGCTAATATTCATGCCAAGGGTCTGCGAACACAGAAATCGAGTACTATTGGGGTGATCATCCCGAATATTCTTCTTAGTTTCAATGCAACAATTTTAAAAGGAATCCTTGATAGTGCTAAGGAATTTGGATATCGGGTTTTACTCTCCGAATCCGAACATTACTTTGAAAATGAGAAAGAGACACTGCAAAAAATGATAGATTCTAATGTAGATGGCTTGTTAATCTCTATAAATAAAGAGTCAAAAAATATTGATCATATTATTAAAGCATCAGAGCATTTACCTGTGGTACTATTTGATAAGATTTCGGAAAAAGTTCCGCTTACCAATATAATAGTAGATGATCAGCAAGGAGCTTTTAATGCTGTAGAACATCTTATACTTCAAGGAAGGAAAGAAATTGTTTGTATTTGCGGTGCAAAAAATTCCTATAGTTCGGAACATAGGTTAAATGGTTATTTGGAAGCTTTAGAAAAATATAAAATACCTATAAATTCAGAACTAATTTTAGAAAGTGAACAGGTTACAATTTCCCAAGGAGAATTAGCAATCCAACGATTACTATACAAAGCTACTAAGTTTGATGCTGTCTTTGGAATAACGGATAACGTTGCTATAGGCGCTATTAAAGCTTTGCAAAAAAATAAGATATCAATTCCAGAAAAAGTAAGTGTAATAGGTTTTAGCGATTCTGATAAGGCAACGATTATAGTTCCTAACTTAACTTCTGTAGCACAGCCAGGGGCATCGATGGGAAGATTAGCAGTACGTTATTTAATTGATGAAATTAACAACCCTATCAATGTACGAACACCTAAAACTATAGAATTAAAAACTGTTTTAAAGATTCGAGAATCAAGTTTTTCAAGTATTTAGCCAACAATTTTTCAAATACATTAGAGATAATGGGTAAATGAGTTAGTTTTGATTTTCATAGTTATAAATTCAATTTTATGAGGAACACAGATAAAGATCTATTGGTAAAAAGCCTTAAGCATTTTGGATATACAGTTTTATTAATGTTCACTGCTCCTTTTGTATTATATCAAGCTTTTAAAAATGAGGGACATCCGCTTTTTATCCCTGTCTTGATTGTAGGCTTATTATTCACCATTGCTGCTATGGGCATGGGGTTTTATAGCATCAAAATTTTAATGGATGCTATTTTTGGAAGTAAGAAAAAAGATACTCATCGCTAACTTTCGGATATAAAAAAAGGTTCTATGCATGTTGCAAAGAACCTTTTAAAAAGAGGCGGCGGCCTACTCTCCCACCTGGTCTGGCA
>CANKZG010000003.1 GCA_947488435.1 uncultured Flavobacteriaceae bacterium
TATAAATTACCCTGTGAATCAAAATCCATATCACCAGCAGCATGAAAGTAATTGTTACGCTGGGTAGACCATTGAATTACAACAACCTCTGAAGAAACATCCAAAACATCGCCATTCATTGTAAAACGAGATACTCGATTCGCTACAACTGAACTCGGTGAATAATGTAAATAAATATAACTGTTCGTGCTAAAATTAGGATCAAAAGCTATTCCTATTAGACCGTCTTCCAAATCATGGAAAACTGGTAGCTCCCCAGCTGATACTGTAGTTTGTGTATCTGGCTTATAGATCACCAATTCCCCAAAACGATCTAAAATAAATATTCGACCATCTGGAGCAAACTTAAATGTAGTAGAATTTGATAAACCAGTAGCTACATCTACGCGCTGAAACTGATTCGGAAATTGTCCATGTACACTATCTATACCAATAAAAATCAGCATAAAAAACATAACAATAGAAAACCGTAGGTTATTGGGGTAATTTTCTTTCATCTTATAATTTTTATTTTAGCAACTTAGAAATACGTAAGTATCCTAAACCACAAAATTAATCAAAAAGGCAGCCCCTAGAAGCAAGATTTTATAATTATTCGATAAACAGAAACCTTTATCGATTAATGACTTATGCTATATATTAAAAGTGAAAAAGTAGACGTTTATCTACATCAAATAGTAGTATTTAAAGCGATTAAATCACCTTAAAAGAATAGAAATAGTGTTTTAAATCCATTTTCTGTAAGAAACCTCCTAGTTTAGGAAGTGAAAACATCCAGACTAATTTCCGTTAAAAGAAAAAATCATTTAATAATGTCTCTGGAATAGTAGATATATTAATTCAAAATTAAGACTTATCCGCCCTAACTTTCTTAAGTAAAAGACCACCATTTTTTAACCATTTTCCCATACCCATAACTATAAAGTCCTCCATAACCTAGTTCTGAATCCGCAACATCATTAACCAAAAAGGCCAATCCTGTAATTTTACCTTCTTCCTTCAACTTAATAGGATATTCTATAGCTTTTTTCTCGGTCGTACCTGCTCGAGCAACATAAATCAGATGATTTGCATACTGTGTTAATAATAAGGTATCCGTAACCACCATAAGCGGGGCAGTATCCACTATAACATAATCATATTTTTCAGACGCTTCTTGGAATAAACTTCCTATTCTATTGCTCATCAACAATTCCGCAGGATTGGGGGGTATTTTTCCAGAATAAATAATGTCAATTTCATTCTCTTGCACTAACATCGTATGAACTACATCCTTCATTTCCAACGTTTTGTCAATAAGATACTCTGTTAATCCTAATTTAACACTCTCCCTTCTACTGGCGATTCTATCTATATTTTGACCTGTAAAAAAGCTATAAATTTTTGGATTTCTGATATCTGAACCAATAAGTAATACTTTTTTCTTAGTGCTTGCTAAAACCATAGAAAGATTTGAAGAAACAAAGGTTTTTCCTTCACCTGGAACACTTGAAGAAATAAATATTAAGTTATTTTTCAGTCCCTGTTTTTTACTGGTTTTAATAAGGTAATCTAAGTTTGTTCTAATAATTCGCAAAGACTCACTAAAAACAGATCTATCTTCCATCACTATTTTCTTAAGCTGTTTGCTCGGTATTTTGGGTAGTTCTCCCAGTATTGGAACCTCTTTTGTAATTGAATCCAAACTTTTCATGCTTTTCACCTTAGTATCTAGAAGGTCATAAACATATATAATGGAAAATGGAATTAGTAATCCAAAAATAATAGCAGCTAAGATTATCAACATTCGTCTTGGAGCGACTGGGTTTCTACTAGAAGTAGGAAAATCAACAACTTTTGATTTCGGAGTTGTAGAAACTGCAGCAATCTGAGCTTCTTCCCTCTTTTGCAAGAGGTATAGGTACAGAGCCTCTGTTGTTTGTTGTTTTCTTGTGATATCGCGAAGTGCTCGTTCATTTTTAGGGGCGGAATAAATTCGAGAGTTTATAATAGCTCGTTGTCCACTTAACGTATTTACAGTTAACCCTAAATTATCTACCGTACTATTTAAACTTGCTCTTAAGGTTGTTTTTAAACCACTTAATTCGGCATCCAAATTAACAATAACAGGGTTTTTAAGATTGGAACTCTTTAATAACCTGTTGCGTTCTTGAACGAGCTGGTTGTATCTTGCTGTAGTGCTAGCAATTGTGGGGTCTGACAAACCAATATTAGCAGGTAGAACTTCAAATCCTTCCTGTTGGTCAAGAATACTACTCATTCCTGAAGCAATATTCAATTGATTCTGCGCATTTGCCAAATCTTGTTGATTAGAAGCACCGGCATTCAAGTTTATATTTGCCTCAGATTGCGGATTCACTATTCCTCTGCGGGTTCTTAAAGTTTCAGTAGAATCATCAACAGTAGATAAATTTTGCGAGATATCGTTAATTCGAGCATTAATAAACTGAGAAGTCGTATTTGCAATACTCTTTTTATCATCTAAGGCATTTTGGTTATATATATAAATCAACTGATTTAGAATATCACGCCCTTTTTTCTTACTTCCATCTTTTATGGAAATATTCAAAATATTGGAATCATCATCATTTTCAATTATACTTATGGATTCCTTAAGGTAATTGGCGACAAGATCGATAGGAGTAATAGAAACTTTTAACTTTTTCCCTTTATACCGTCTGAATATATTCATGGTTGCTTCAGGGGTTATTGCAATATCTCCAAGCGGGGTTTTAAAATATTTTCCAAAGGAATATATTTTTTCAGGTAAGTCTTTCTCTTCTGCATACCCAAAACTTTCGTCGGAGCGAATTGTTAAAAAGAACTTGAATTCCGACTTATTAATTATAGAATCTTCCTGTATAAAGTTTATGGTAATAGGAGGGTTAGTATATAATTCCGATTCTATTACATTTCCAACTTCTAATATTTTAGTATTTAATTTTAACTGTGTTACTATTTTCTGAAGATTAGATCGTGATTTTATAATTTGAATCTCATCAAGGATGTTATTTTTACTTATCGAAAAAAGATCCAGATCTTTAAATAAATCTAATCCACCATTTCCATCTTCCTCTAAAATTTGAATTTTAGCAGAAGCCATGTATTTTGGTTTGGCATAACGCAAGTAAATAAAGGCTACTGCGAGCGTAAAAATCACAGAAAAAATAAACCATTTCCAATGCCTTGTATATGTTTGTAATAGCTCCTTTAAATTAGGATTTGAATCCATTTAAACAGATTTTAGGGTAAGTAAATTCGATAAGGTTTTTTTACACAAAAAAAGCAACTTAATTCCTTGTAATTAAAACTACTGTGGATGTAATTAGTACGGATGCAATAGAAACCAAAATACCTGCTCTATTATCTAACGTGCTCTCAGTTACAGCAGATTGATTCGGTTCTACATAAACAACATCATTTTGAGTTAAGTAATATACCGGGGATTTAAAAGATTTCTTGCTGGTCAAATCAATTCTGGTATATACTAAAGTACCATCGAAATCTCTAATTACCAATACATTATTTCGCTGACCCTTAATAGTTAGGTCCCCGGCAAGGCCTAAAGCTTCCAAAACAGTTATTTGTTCTCCGTTTACCGGATACGTTCCCGGTCTGCTTACTTCTCCTAAAACCGTTACTGTAAAATTCTTAAGTCGAATATTAATAATTGGATCTACAAGGTAGTCTTTTAGTCTTTCTCTCAGCATTGATCTTACTTCATCAGGAGATAATCCAACAATTTTAATCTTTCCAATTACCGGAAAATCTATCTCACCATCTTTATCGATTAAATAATCAACCTGTTGCGGAGTTATTCCACCTTCTTGAGCACCTCGAAATAAATTAAATGGTGCACTTGCTTCCGGATTTAACGTCGAAACAAAAATGCTTAATTCATCATCAATTTTAAATTTTGGTACAAAACTATATTCGTCAACAATAGTTTCGAAATTACTAGCATCTTGAAAATAAACCACATCTCTTTTTGATCCACAAGAAGACATTAGTCCAAGAATGAATATAAGTGAAAATAAAACTAAGACATTACTTTTTTTTGACATTTGTATTGAGTTGTTTATGTAAAAATAGATAAAATTTAGGATTGTAATATCTTATCTTTTTTATTATTCTTATCTGCTTCAAGTTTTTCTTTGGGATCTAATTCACAGAACTTAGAATTATTAGAAACAAATTCTGGAACGATTGTTTTCATTATCTTAACAATATCCTTATTAAAAAACATATTAGAAACACAAAGTTCGTCAATTTGAGATCTTACTTCTGCATAATTAAGTTCTCTTACTTTACTAATCATAATCTTTTTATGATACGTTGGAAGGGTATTTTCTCCATTAGCTAGTAATTCTTCATATAACTTTTCCCCCGGTCTAAGTCCTGTAATTTTAATATCAATGTCTTCAGGGTATTTAAGTCCGGAAAGTTTAATCATATTTTTAGCGAGATCAAAAATCTTAATCGATTTGCCCATATCAAATATGAATATTTCTCCACCTTGTCCCATCGCTGCTGCTTCTAAAACCAATTGAGAAGCCTCAGGTATGGTCATAAAGAATCGCGTAATATCTTTATGCGTTAATGTTAATGGGCCTCCTTTTTCTATTTGTTTTTTAAATAACGGAATTACAGATCCATTAGATCCCAATACATTACCAAATCTTGTTGTTATGAATTTTGTTTTATTTTCTTGATTAGCACAACTAATATACATTTCCGCAATGCGCTTGGTAGCTCCCATAATATTGGTTGGGTTTACCGCTTTATCAGTTGATACAAAAACAAATTTTTCTACGGAGTGACTTAAGCAAAGATCTACCAACATTTTTGTTCCAGCAACATTTATCTTTATAGCTTCATAAGAGTTATACTCCATTAAAGGCACATGTTTATATGCGGCAGCATGAAAAACCATTGTAGGTTTATGCTCTTGAAAAAGAGCGTTCATTCTGTTTTTGTCTCTAATATCACTAACTATGGGAACAAAATTATGAAATCCATTTTGTTTCAAGTCTTGCTGTAAATCATATAATGCTGATTCAGCTTGGTCAATAATTATTAATGACTTGTAATCGTAGTTTGCAATCTGTCTTACAATCTCACTTCCAATGGAACCTGCTCCACCGGTTACCATAATTACCTGTTCTTTTAACTGGTTGGATATTTTTGATTTTTTAATATCAATAGGCACTCTATTTAAAAGGTCTTCAATCTGAACTTGTTTAATTTGCGATGCCTTAAGTTCTCCATTTATCCATTTATCCACAGGTGGAACTATTTTCACTTGAACAGAATAGTCGACTAGGCTTTCAACTAATTCACGAAGCTTCACATTATCAATATTATTAATGGAAAAAATCACCTCTGAAACTTCCTTTTTATTCAGGAAAAATTCATTAAGCATGTCTCTTCCATAAACTTTAATACCGTTTATGTTCTTGCCAACTTTCTTTATATCATCATCAATATAGCCTACTACTCTAGCATTACTTCCAGAATGACTTGTTAATGCATTATAGGTTAAAATCCCTGATTCTCCTGCTCCATAAATCAAAACATTTTTAGATACCTTAAACTTCTTAACCAAATTATAAAACAAGGTTTTAAAAATGTACCTACTTGCTGTAAGTGCAATAAAACTTATAAGACTATGAATAATAATTATGGACAGTGGAATCGTAAAATCATCCATAAAACCAAATTGCCTATTTACGATTACCATAAAAATGCTTAGTATACTAGACAAACAGATTGCATTAAAAATATTGTATACATCTCTAACTCCTGTATGTCGTACAACTCCCTTGTAAGAGCCCGTAAATATAAAAGCAACTAGTGCTATTAAAGTAACTATTGGTAATTGGATAAAAAGCATCTCTTTATCGAAGTCTAATGTTAAATTAAACCGGATAAGATAGGATAGGATAAATGACAACGATATAATTGCGATATCTATTCCTAAAACTAACCATTTAGAGGCATAACGGTGTGCATTACTGACTAAGTAGTTTTTTATCATCTGGTAGGTGTTATATAATTAAATAAGATAGGGTACTTTTTAGTTATAATAGTTTTCTTGAAATAAAACCGTTTTTTCAATTTACAGTTCATATAATTAATAATGTATTTTCTTTTAATATAAACGTAAATCTAGTGGCGGTTATCGGTCTAACAATACTTTAAATTCATCAAACCTATTAATTCGATTCAAAAATAGTTATAGTTTCATATTTAAAGGTAAATTGATACTATATTTCGTTTAAGATTCTAAATTTATCGGTCAAGTGATCTTTTAGGTAACTTATGGGTGCATTTTGTCGATAACTTCCCACATTTGCTACTTCAATCCTATAAATAAATCCTTTTAACGATAATATTTATTTTAATCTTGAGTTATTTTATAATCTTTGCAACTCGAAAACAAATAATTAATGAAGAAAATCACCAAAATATGCTGTATTGGCGCTGGTTATGTAGGCGGACCTACAATGTCCGTTATTGCCAAGCAATGCCCTGAAATCAAAGTTACCGTTGTAGATATCAATCAAAAAAGGATCGATCAATGGAATGATAATGATTTAGATAATTTACCCATATACGAACCAGGGTTAAAAGAGATGGTTGAAGCCACAAGAGGTAAAAATCTTTTCTTTTCAACAGATGTAGATAAAGCTATTGATGAATCTGAAATAATTTTCATCTCCGTTAATACCCCTACCAAAACCTATGGTAAAGGTAAAGGTCAAGCTGCGGATTTAAAATTTATAGAATTATGTGCTCGAAATATAGCCAAAGTAGCTAAAGATGATAAAATTGTAGTAGAAAAATCTACCTTACCCGTGCGAACTGCAGAAGCAATTAAAAGCATATTAGATAATACGGGAAATGGAGTGAATTTTGAGATTTTATCGAATCCTGAATTTTTAGCAGAAGGTACCGCAATTGAGGATCTGTTAAATGCGGATAGAGTGCTCATTGGCGGACAGGAAACCGCCTCTGGTCAACAAGCAAAAGATGCCCTAAGCGCAATATATGGACATTGGTTACCAAAGGAGCGTATCTTGCAGACTAATGTATGGTCTTCAGAACTTTCAAAATTAGTTGCCAACGCATTTTTAGCACAGCGAGTTTCTTCCATTAATTCTATCTCAGCACTATGTGAACGAACGGATGCAAATGTTGCTGAAGTGTCAAGAGCTATAGGTTTTGATAGTCGAATAGGATCTAAATTTCTAAATTCTTCTGTTGGTTTTGGCGGATCCTGTTTTCAAAAAGATATCTTAAACCTTGTATATATTGCACGGAGTTTTGGTTTACAGGAAGTTGCCGATTATTGGGAACAAGTGATTATAATGAATGATTATCAAAAAAGACGTTTTGCTGAAAACATCATTACAACACTTTATAATACAGTTTCAGGTAAAAAAATTGTCTTCTACGGATGGGCATTTAAAAAAGATACCAACGATACGCGAGAATCTGCAGCCATTTATGTTGCCGATGCACTATTGGAAGAAAATGCTGAAATTTTAGTTTATGATCCAAAGGTTAAAGCAGAAACTATCTATGCAGATATGGATTATTTAGGTACTCGTTCTCCAGAGGAGAACAGAAGGCTTTTAAAAGTTACTGACAACGCAATCGAAGCTGTTGAAAATGCCCATGCTATTGCTGTATTGACAGAATGGGATGAGTTTAAAAGCTATGATTGGGCTGAAATTTATCAAAAAATGTTAAAACCTGCTTTTGTTTTTGATGGAAGAAGATTGTTGGATAAAACAACTATGGAAGGTTTTGGTTTTAAATATTATAAAATAGGTGAATCGTGAAGATCTTAGTAACCGGTACAGCAGGTTTTATAGGATTTCATGTAACCAAAGAACTACTTAAAAACGGTCATCATGTTGTAGGGCTTGATAATGTTAATGGATATTATGATATTAAATTAAAGTTTTCGCGTTTAAGAGAATTAGGAATTCCTCAAACCGATGCCACGCCATTTAACATTTTATGTAACGGAACTAAATACGGGGATCGTTTTCGATTTATTCGGATGAATTTGGAAGACAGAGAAAGACTTCCAAGACTTTTCAGAAAAGAGAAATTTGATGTTGTCTGTCATTTAGCTGCTCAAGCAGGAGTTCGATATAGTATCGAAAATCCTGAGGTTTACATTGATAGTAATGTTGTTGGCTTCACCAATGTTCTAGAATGTTGTCGACACTATCAAATTAAACATTTGGTATATGCAAGTAGTTCCAGCGTCTATGGTTTAAACGCTAATATCCCTTTTCAAATAGATGATAAAGTTGATACTCCTATAAGCTTATACGCCGCAACTAAGAAGAGTAATGAGTTAATGGCTCATACGTATAGCCATTTATTTGAAATTCCAACCACTGGTTTGCGTTTTTTTACGGTCTATGGACCTTGGGGAAGACCAGATATGGCCCTGTTTTTATTTACGGATGCCATACTTCGAGACCAGCCTATTAAAGTTTTTAATCATGGTGAGATGGAACGAGATTTCACTTATATAGATGATATAGTGCAAGGGGTTGTAAAAGTGGTAGAAGATACATTAGAAAAATCTAGAGCCAAAAAGGACTATTATAAATTATATAATATTGGCAACAATAAATCAGTTCGATTGCTAGACTTTATCAAAGAAATAGAATTACACCTAAATAAAACTGCAAAAAAAGAAATGCTACCCTTACAGCAAGGCGATGTTGAAAAAACTTGGGCTAACACAAATAACCTTATTAAAGATTACAATTACAAACCACAAACTTCTATTAAAGAAGGAATAAAGGCGTTTATAGAGTGGTATAAGAGCTACTACAGCTGAACATTATACATTTCGTGTCAGTTAGTATTAGGCAAAATAGATAAATATATTTATGAAAAATATACCTAATCGGAGGTTTTCAGTTTTTTACCATAAAGTCATTCAATTTTTTATTGAATTTAACCCTAATATTAACTAAGTATTAGATATGGGTTTAGGAAGCAGGATGTTTCAAGGTATGGTTTGGAGTGCTTTTGGTAGAATTTTTATCCAAGTAGCTCAGTTTTCTTTAGGAATAATACTTGCAAGAATATTAAGCCCTAAAGAGTATGGAATATTTGCTATTCTTTTAGTGTTTATTACGGTATCTAAAGTGTTTGTAGATAGTGGTTTCACCAAAGCACTCATTCAAAAAAAGGATAGAACGGAAGATGACATTTCAACCGTTTTTTTATTCAATATCGGTATTAGCCTTTTCTTTTATGCCCTCTTATGGTTTGCTTCGCCTTACATTGAAAATTTTTATAAAACCGAATCTCTTGCTCTCTATATCCGGGTATTATCACTGACTCTTATTACAAATGCACTTTTCACAGTACCAAATACACTTATAACGATAAGATTAGATTTTAAAAAACTAACTATCATTAATTTTATTACGACAATAACCTCCGGAGGTATTGCAGTATATCTAGCCTATATTGGTTTTGGTATATGGGCTTTAGTTTTTCAAACATTATTTAGATCAATATTAACGGCAATTATAATATGGTTATGGTTCCGATGGAAACCCAATTGGGTTTTTTCTAAAACGTCATTCAAAGAGCTTTTTTCTTATGGTTCCAAGTTATTAATATCTTCACTTTTAACCGTATTATTCACCAATTTAAACACAATTTTAATTGGTAAATATATTAATACCAAAGATTTAGGTTTTTATTCTCGTGGAAAACAATTTTCGGATGTCATGCTTGGAGTTTTTAATTCAACCTTTGGTGTTCTTTTGCCAGGTTTATCTCCCTTGCAAGATCAAAAAGAAGTTTTAGTAGCACACACCAGAACTATAATTAGAGCTTCTGCATTAATTTCGGTACCTATCTTTATAGGTTTATCTGTAATGGCTGAACCAATAATTAAACTTCTTCTAACAGACAAGTGGTTAATTGCTGTACCTATAATGAAAATATATTGCCTTGCACGTTTAATAACCGTTACTTCTGGAATAAACCTTAATCTTTTATATGTTACTGGTAGAACTGATCTCGCATTAAAACAGGAGGTTTTAAAAATTGCAGTGCGCGTTGTTCTAGTGATTTTTGCACTTCAATATGGGATAATTTATATAGCTTTTGCGGAATTATTAACTACCGCCATTCATTTTTCAATAAATACATATTATCCTGGAAAATTAATGAAATATGGGGCTTTTAAACAGATAAAAGATATTTTTCCAATTCTCCTTGCTGGTGTAGTTATGGCAGCTGGAATGTATTCTATAACCTTAATTATACAAGATAGTCTTATTCAATTAAGTTCAGCTGTCTTAATGGTGCCACTTTATCTTTTATTGATATATTGGTTTAAGATTCCGGAACTCAACCTTATTCTATCAAAAACGAAAGAATTTATTGGTAAAAAGTAGTTCATTTATCTCAAGTATAAAGATGCATAACCGTACTACAATTAAGTAAATAAAAAAATAAAAAGGTATTGCATATATGACATTAATAAATAATCAATATCAATTCAAGAATTTCGAATTAAAATTTAGTATAAAAATCAAATGAAAGTTTTCTTTGTAGACCCTATGGGTTATGGTAGCTTAGGTTCATACGATGCTTCAATAATTAATAATATTTCGGAGGGAGATATTTTCTATTATACCAACACTGGTTTCGATTCAAAAAAGTTAGATCGCAAAGCGTATAAAGTCTACAACTATTCCAATAAAAATTCCATTTTTAAAATAATCAGTTATATCAGAAGTCAATTTGCTTTGCTGAATCAAGCAAAAATTGAATCTCCTGATCTATTTCATTTTCAGTGGCTTAAAATTCCAAGTTTTGATATTTATATTTTGAGAACTTTAAAAAAAAGAAAGATCAAAATTATCTTGACAGCCCATAACGTTCTGCCACACGATAGTGGATCGAAGTTTTTCAAAATTTATTCGAAAATTTATCATTTGGTAGACGGTATCGTTGTTCATACTTCTGTAACTAAGGAAGAGCTAATTTCGAAGTTTGGCGTAACTCCCGAAAAAATTAGTATTATCCCGCACGGAGTTCTAGAAATGGAACGAAGTAATCAAAACAATATTGATAAAATTAAGTCTGACTTTGCGCAAAAAAATGATTTCAAAAACAAAGTAGTGTTTTCTGTCTTGGGGAGTATAAACAAATACAAAGGCGTAGCGTTAGTTATTGACGCTTGGCGTTCTTTAAAATTACCTCCCGATTCGGAGATGCACTTAATCATCGCAGGACATGGAAAGTTTGAGCAACTCAAATTACTGGCAAATGATAACAATGTAACCATTGTTAATCGTTTTCTAAGCAACGATGAATTTATAGCTTTAATACACCTCTCAGATTATGTTTTATTGCCATACCTTCAAATTTCTCAAAGTGGTGTATTATTAACCGTTTTAAATGAAAAAAAACAAATTATTGTTTCAAAAAAAGGAGGGCTTACAGAACCATTCCAGTTTGGAAAGATAGGCTTTATACTAGAGGATTTAACCACTGTACAACTTGCCAATACCTTAAGAAAAGCTAAAGGCAATCATCAAAATTTACCCAATGAAAAAACATGGGATGAAATTCATAACTTTTACAGTTGGGAAAGTATTGGTATAAAAACTAAAAAATTATATCAAAAACTTATCTATCCGGATATGAATTAAAGAATAGAAATCAGCAGATATTCACCCTGTTACTTAATCTGATAAAAATTAAAAGTCTCTTTAAATTTCTTATCTATAAAACGGATTCTGTATTTAGATAATTTTTCAAATAACTGCACGTATTTTCTAATATCAAAAAGATAGCGCTTTATAACTTTTCCTGCATAACTTGGAGACATAAAGTGGTTTTCTCCATTTGCAATACTATATATACCTCCTGGAAATGGTATTGGCTTAAGTAGTTCTCCGTTTGGCAACTCTGTAGTTTCATGTACATAAAACAACCAAGGATCATCAATAAAAAGCTGTCCTAATAGATCATGCCGAATAACAACGGTAGAACCACATAAGTGATTAAAAGTTCTATTCTTATAAAAGGCAAAATTCTTTCCCTCTTTATAATTATATCCTTTTTCAATATACCAGCCTGGGCTACTTTTATCTTGTTTTTCTGTATACGACACAATTTTATTGCTAATCATATCATCCGAATCTACAACCATTAGAAAATCCGGATTAAATTTTTTAGCATAAGCTTCTCCAAACTTAATTTTTTTTGCCTTATCTATTTCCTTCTTCATACGACCTTCCTCTCTAGAATCTTCTTCAGTTAAATGAGGCGGTTCAAAATCGACATGAATTGTGTGAATTTTATCGTGCGAAAAACTTAGGTCAGGTGTTTCATGACAAACCAATATAATTTCAAAATTAGAACTGTCCTGATTACATAGGCATTGCATAGTGCGCTCTACTAACTTGCTAAAATAAGGCCAGTTGTTGGATACTTTTTTACTTTTTACTGGTACAATAAAACAAAGCATTAATTACTTTTTATGATTAAACAATTATTTATGTCTCGATATATCATTCGTATAACAACTAGAACCAGATAAGGTTAAACCTATCCAATTAAACTATAGTTACGTCTTGTGATTATAACCAACGTAATAGCATTGTATTTATTTCAATACAATACAAATAATACAACTTTAATAAGTTTAAAAGGGAACCTATGCGAAGGTACTATCATTTTTGAAAATCTGATAATTTAAGAGCCATTTAATTACTAGTTTTTCAGGTCCAAAATAGATTTTCGAAAATAAAAATATCTGTGCTTTTAGGATAACGTTAAATTCATCTTTTTTAGATTTAGAATACTCCAATATTTATGTTGTGCTTTAAACAAGTTTTATTGTTTTTTAAACGAATATTTCCATAGTTTTCTTTTTAGAATTCGATATTTGCAAAACGAAAATGCTTATATCAAGTTAAAATTCCCCTAACTTTGTTTTTAATAGAAGTCTAAAAATGAATGTACGCAAATACATTGAAGAAGTAGGCCCAGTAATTATTATTTTACTTTTTCTACATCTTTTAAACCCTTTTAATATGGGGCACATTTTTGGCTATTTGCTTTTTGTAGTCTTTATAATTAGCAAAAAATCGGTGCTGCTCAAAAATATGGATCAAGAATTCATGATTCTTGTTCTTTTCGGTTTTATTTACACTATTTTTAATGCGCTAGGGCCGAATAAAGGATTCCAATACTTAATAATACAAGCAATTTTTCCTTGTTTCTTTTATATATTAGGGAAAACCTTGATTGTTAAGGAAATAACTCAAAAGCAGATTGTGTTTTTCTTATTTTCAATGGCTTTTGCATTTTCATTAACCTCTATAATATCTGTTATCCAAGATCTTTTACGAGGTGGATTCGCGCAAAGTAGTCGATTAATACGCTCGTATTGGACGGGGCAATGGTTAAAAGCAACTATAGTAGCAGGTTACCTCACCTACAATATGGTAATCCCGGCAGTGTTATTTGCTTCTCGCAGAAGTTATTTTCAAAAGGCTTTACTTTTAGGTGTTTACGTGATATCTATGCTATGTATTTTTAGATTAGGAAGTAGGGCGGCACTTGCCATAACTGGACTTACACTTGTTATTGGGTTAGTTGTTTTTCTTTCTCAAAATTCTGTACGAACCAATTTAAAATTCATTGTCCGGTTAATATTATTTCTAGTTGTATTTTTATATTTTGTCCCTATTGACCTTGAAGCCGACTATTTTTCTACACTTGGAGCTCGACTACAAAGTTCGGGTACTTCTAGTGCGTCATCAGCTGGTGGACGAACAGAGTTATGGCAGACTGCATTGCAAAATTTTATAAAATCTCCTTTAGGGTGGGACGCTCAAAGACATTCGCATAACGTATGGCTTGATATTGCCAAAGTAGGTGGCATAATTCCATTTATCCTCTTTATTATCTTTAATATAAAGAATCTTATCAATCTGAGAAGATTATTCAGATTTAACAACCATAAAGATAGTTTAGAAATCAATATGACTTTTACGTTATTTACAGCTGGTGCATTAATTTATTTCTTTGTGGAGCCTGTGCTAGAAGGTAGTTTTTTTTCAATTACATTTTATTGTTTAGTTCAAGGTATTCTTAAAGGTTACCTTGATCAACAAAAAAAGTTAGCACTAAAATTATAACAAATAAACAACTACAACCAAACTAAATACTAAGACAAAAACCATATTATATAATACAACGTATGTATCTTGTACTAAAACATTTTTAATCGATTCATTTGAATCACAAATCCATATTAACCAAAATATTACACGGGTAAATTAAATTAATTCTATACCTGCATATTATTTTTAATATTTCAACGTTCTATTCCAAAATATTTTATTTGATGAAAAAAGCATTAATTACTGGGGCAACTGGACAAGACGGAGCCTATCTAAGCGAGTTTCTATTAAAAAAAGGTTATGAAGTTCATGGTCTTAAACGCCGATCATCATTATTCAATACGGATCGTATTGATCATTTATATGAAGACCCACATATTGAAGGACGAAAATTTATTCTTCACTATGGCGACATGACCGATAGTACTAATTTGATTCGGTTAATTCAAGAAATTCAACCTGATGAGATATACAACTTGGCCGCTATGAGTCACGTGCATGTATCGTTTGAGGTTCCTGAATATACAGCAAACGCCGATGGTATTGGCACCCTTCGTATTTTAGATGCTGTTCGTCTATTAGGTCTAGAAAAGAAGACTAGAATTTATCAGGCTTCCACCTCTGAGTTATATGGTAAGGTGCAGGAAGTACCTCAATCAGAAACTACGCCTTTCTACCCTAGAAGTCCGTACGCAGTTGCTAAAATGTATGCCTATTGGATTACCGTAAATTATAGAGAAGCTTATGGCATGTATGCCTGTAATGGTATTTTATTTAATCATGAATCTCCAATTAGAGGGGAGACTTTTGTTACGCGAAAAATTACGAGGGCTACTTCCAGAATTGCTTTAGGTTTGCAAGACAAGATGTATTTGGGGAATTTGGATGCTAAAAGAGACTGGGGACATGCAAAAGATTATGTTCGCATGATGTGGATGATTCTACAGGCTGATGAGGCTGAAGATTGGGTTATTGCCACAGGTAAAACAACTCCAGTACGTGATTTCGTTAGAATGAGTTTTGCGGAGGTAGGAATTGAATTGGAATTTAAAGGAACTGAGGAAAACGAAAAAGCTTACGTAAGTGCTTGTAATGATCCTAAATATCAGTTACCAATTGGAAAGGAAGTTTTAGCCGTGGATCCTAAATATTTTAGACCTACTGAGGTTGATTTGCTCATAGGCGATCCTACTAAAGCAAATACGAAACTTGGATGGACTCCTGAGTATGAATTAGCTGATCTTATTAAAGACATGATGCAAAGTGATCTTAAATTAATGCAAAAAGATCAGTATCTTAAGGATGGAGGGCATAAGATTCTTAATTATTTTGAATAAAAGAATATCTGTTTTTACCAAACTAAACAACATTAAGTTCGAATATTATTCACATGAATAAAAATGCTAAAATCTATGTCGCCGGCCATCGAGGCCTTGTAGGAAGCGCTGTGATGAAAAATCTTATTCAAAAAGGGTATACCAATATAATTACCCGAACGCATAAGGAACTAGATCTTACTGATACTGTAAAAGTTGCAAGTTTTTTTGCTGAAGAGCAACCAGAATATGTCTTTTTGGCTGCAGCAAAAGTTGGTGGTATTATTGCTAACAATGTTTATAGAGGGGAGTTTATTTATGATAACCTTATGATTCAAAATAACATTGTTCATCAGAGTTATCTTTCTAAGGTAAAAAAGTTATTGTTTCTAGGTAGCACCTGCATTTATCCTAAAGCTTGTCCGCAACCTATGAAAGAAGACTATTTGCTTACCGATGTATTGGAATATACTAATGAGCCCTACGCCATTGCAAAAATTGCTGGAATAAAACTATGTGAAAGTTATAATTTGCAATATGGAACGAACTTTATTTCGGTAATGCCTACAAATCTATATGGTCCAAATGATAATTTTGATTTGGAAAAATCGCACGTATTACCAGCGTTGATGCGTAAAGTTTATTTAGGAAAATCTTTGGAAAATGACAATTGGGATGCTATAAAAAATGACCTTAATAAACTTCCTATTGAAGGCATTGATGGAACCTCTTCGAAAGCTTCCATTCTAAGTATTTTAGGAAAATATGGAGTTAAATTCGATTCAGAAAAGGGCGTTTCTGTAGAAATTTGGGGCAGTGGAAGACCCATGCGTGAATTTTTATGGTCTGAAGACATGGCAGATGCATGTGTGTTTATAATGGAAAATAGAAATTTTAACGACACCTTTAAAAAGGGCGAAAAAGCCATTAGAAATACGCATATTAATATTGGTACTGGTAAGGATATTTCTATTGCCGATGTAGCAAAGCTCATTAAAACAGAAATCGGTTTTGAAGGGCATTTTAATTTCAATACAGATAAACCCGATGGCACGTTAAAGAAGCTAACAGATGTGACCAAAATTAATTCGTTAGGTTGGAAACACCAGATTGAATTAGATAAAGGTATTCGTATGTTATTTGAGTGGTATCAAGCGTAATACTATTCTTGTTGTATCATTTTTCCAAGAATAAAACTTTTTAGAAACATACACATAAAATGCATCCAATTGTAGTTGTTGCGTATAATAGATCTAAATCTCTTTTGAGGTTGTTAACTTCATTGGCAAATGCTAGTTATCCCAATACTTCTATTTTATTAATCATTAGCATCGATTATGCCGATGACAATTTGGAAACATTAAAAGTAGCTAATGATTTTAACTGGGGTTTTGGAGAAAAAAAGGTAGTTACACATAAAGAAAATTTAGGTTTACGCAAGCATGTTTTAAAATGTGGGTCTTATGCCCTAGAATATGGATCTGCTATTATTTTGGAAGATGATCTATATGTGTCACCTAATTTTTATCATTACACGGATGCCAGCTTAAATTTTTCCAAAGAAAAACAGTACATTGGAGGTGTTTCACTTTATAATCACCGCATTAATGTGCATACTATGCAAAGTTTCTCGGCCATTGAAGATGGTTATGATAATTGGTATTTTCAATTTGCATCATCCTGGGGTCAGGCGTGGACAAAAAGCCAATTTCAAGACTTTCTAGATTGGTATAATAACAATCAAATACTTTCGTATAAATCAAGCATCCCAAAAAACGTAACAAACTGGTCCGATAAATCTTGGTTAAAGTATTTTATTACTTATTTGGTCGAGTCTAATAAATTCTTCCTTTATCCAAAAATTTCACTTTCTACCAATTTTGGAGATGCTGGAACACATATAAATTACAACAACCCAGCCTACCAAGTTCCGTTGCTACAAACGAGTAAAAGAAGTTATAATTTTAGTACTTTAAAAGAATCAACATCTGTATACGATGCTTTTTTTGAGAATGCTAAATTACATAGCTCTTTAGACCTTAAACAGGATGAGCTTCTTGTGGATTTATATGGGGTAAAAGAAATCGAAGATTACAAATACGTATTGTCTAAAAATATTTATGATTTCAAAATTTTAAAGAAGTATAAACGATCTCTTCGACCGATAGAAGCAAATATTCTATATGAAATAGAAGGGAATGATTTATTTCTTTATGATACAAGTATTTTTGAGAAGAATAGATTAAAAGAAAATTTCAGAAAAGAAATTCTCTATCATCTTAAATATATAACACATAGAAACGCATACCGTCTATTTTTAAAAATGACAAAATCCAGGATTACTTCTTGGTTTAAAAAATAATGACCTAAATTAAAATACGATCATTTGAAAGTCCAATGATTTACTTTTGATAGCAAGTACAAAACAGCAATTATGTTAAACCGTTTTATACGTCTCGCCTTTAATTTTCTGTATAGAAATTATGCTTCTTATTTATATAAGATACGGATAGGAAGAAACGTTTATTTAAATCGAAAATCTGTATTTGAAGGAAAGAACTTTATCGGTAATAATAGCATTGTAGTTGACACCTATATGGGGTACGCCTCCTATATTTCTGAAAATGCGGTTTTAAAAAAGTGCAAAATAGGCAAGTTTTGTTCTTTAGGACCCCAAATTGATTGTATTTTTGGAAAACACCCTACACAGACATTTGTAAGTACTCATCCTGCTTTTTTTTCAACCAAATCGCAAGTTGGATTTACGTACGCCAAAACGCAATTATTTGAAGAATACGCACCTCCTCCAAAGAATGCTAACAACTACGCTATTCAAATTGGAAATGATGTTTGGATAGGTTATGGCGTGAAACTTATGGATGGTGTAACTATTGGTGATGGTGCAATTGTAGCTGCCAATTCATTGGTTACCAGTGATGTAGAACCTTACAGTATCGTTGGCGGCACCCCTGCAAAAAGAATTAAATTTAGATTTAAAAAAGAAGAAATTGATTTTTTATTACAGCTAAAATGGTGGAATAAAGACCTTAAATGGATTCATGATAATTCCCATTTATTTTCTGATATTTCAAAATTGAAAAGTCATGTTCAGCGTAATGAGTAATGGGTTTAACTAGAAATTCAATGTGAATAGCTCCTTAATATGAAAAATATAGCAGTTTTACTAACATGTTTCAACCGACGAGAAAAAACTTTGAATTGTCTTGAAGCGTTTAATATAGCTCTGAAAGTATTTCAAGAACAACATCCGTTAAAGGTACAGATATATCTTACCGATGACGGCTCAACAGATGGTACTGCAGAAGCTGTGCTTAAAAATTATCCGACCACAAAAATTATACAAGGAACTGGAGATTTATTTTGGGCAAATGGGATGCGAAGCAGTTGGAATGCAGCATTAAAAAGCGATTACGATGCCTATTTATTATTGAATGATGACACCACAGTATATAAGGATGTTATTTTTGAATTGTATAAAACGCATACCTATTGTTTAAATACCTACAATGAAGCTGGTATTTATGTTGGCGCTACCGAAAATCAAAAAACTAAAGAATTAACTTATAGCGGAGCCGTAGTAACTAATTTTTTTACCGCTTCAATAAAAGTTATTGTACCTGATGGTGTTAGTTATCAAAGGTGCGATTTTGGAAACGCGAATATCATGCTAGTCCCCAAAGAAGTGGTTAAAAAGATTGGAATACTCTCTGCTGGATATTCTCATGGAAAGGCAGATTATGATTATACGATGATGGCTAGAAAAACAAAAATTCCTGCACTTATAGGACCAAAAATCGTTGGGCATTGTGTTTATGATCATGACCATTATTATGTAAATTGGGAAAACAAAAGTTTAGCTGAACGATGGAAGGTGCTTTACAGTCCTACAGGAATTGATTTTAAGTCTCAATTGAAGTTCAATAGAAAATTTTTTCCATTTAGACTCCCATTAGTGCTGCTGTCTGGTTACTTTAAGTTACTCTTTCCCAAAATTTACCTAAGACGATTTAACCTTAAACACAAAGAGTAATGCCCAAACTTCACTTAATAGCACTTTCCTATGCGGATAGAGGACATACCAAAGAGTACGTTACAAATTTCTGTAATAAATTGCGTGAAAAATTTGATATTGTTCTTTATGTAGCATCTGTAACTCCTGTGGACGTTCCCGTTGGAATTTCAGTAGAATATATCGATGTGGATATCACCAAGCTGAAAGCTGAAAATTTCTTAAAATATGGGAAATTCTCAAACCTGTTTAAAAATTTTAAAAAACAAAATTTACATATTTCCTATTGTAAACAAATAATTAAACAGAAAATTAAAAGCGAGGATACCGTCTATATTATGGATCATACGGCGCTGTCTTTAATTCCTATTTTTAAAGGCTTAAAAAAGGTCAAACCAAAAATATTTCTATGGATTCATAGTGCTCGATTCGATTCCAAAGATTTTATTTATCATATCTATAAAACTGGTATGAAATTTATTTTCAACAACTATGTTTCAAAATCTTTAACTGGAGTAGTTGTAAATGGAGATATTATCAAGGAACGTTTGCCCCAACATTTGAACTTTCCAAAAGAAAAAATTCATACCATTCAATATCCGAGCGAAATAGAATATAAAATGGTTGGTAAAGAAGTTGCAAGAAAATCACTTCGCATTCCTCCGAATGAAAATGTAGTTCTTTTTTTTGGGGGACTCCGTACAGACAAAAATATTGAAGAAGTCATAAGAGCTACAGCAAAATCAAAAATCAAACCGCTATTACTCATAGCAGGTTCCGAAAGCACTGTATCTCAAAATACAATAAATGAGTGGCTAAAAAAACACCATCATGAAAATTATTTCTTAGACATCTCATATGTGACTGAGGAAAATATGGCATTGTATTATAGTGCTAGCGACGTATTACTACTTACATATATGAGCGAATCCGCATCGCAGAGTGGTCCTTTATCTCTAGCAAGAGAGTTTTTACTGCCGGCAATAGTAACAGACACTGGAGAGATTGGGTACTACATCAAGCATAATGAAATCGGACTTGTAGCATCGCCAACGGTTAAAGATGATTTTATAACTCAATTAAACCATTTCTTTGAGCATCCGGATTTACGAGAAAGTTTATCCAGAAATTTGGAAAAAGCTAAAAAAGCCTATTCCTGGGATGTGGCTGCTCAAAAATATATAGAAATGTTTTTTAACGCATAAAACAATTATATTTATTGAATATTATAAGAGTAGCAAAATAATAGATTACTCATAAATAAGCATTCTAACATAAAATAATCATAGGTTAACGAATAAACTATGTAAAAAACATACTTTTAAGCAAGTTTGCACCTTAATTTAGGATATCTGAATAAATAAAAACATCAAACATGATATTATCGCATAGCAAAAAATTCATTTTCATACATAATTATAAGGTAGCTGGAACCAGTGTTCGAAATGCCCTTAAGCCATATAATAATAGAACTTTCATGGCTTCAAGTCTTGGTGATAAACTTAAATTATTGAAAGGAGATTATCCAAAGATATATTCGCAAGATTTTGATCATCATGTTAGTGCTCCCGAACTACAATCTCAGCTTTCATCAGAAATTTTTAATTCTTATTATAAATTTGGATTTACACGTAACCCATGGGATTGGCAAGTATCGCTTTACAAATTTATGCTAAAGCGAGAAGATCATAAGCAACATGAACTTATGAAATCTATCGGTTCGTTTGATGAGTATATTGATTGGCGCGTACATGAAGATTTAAAGCTTCAAAAACGGTTTTTCTATGTAGGGGATGATTCTTTAATGGATTTTATAGGAAAAATGGAAAATTTGGATGACGATTTTGCTAAAATATGTGCTAATATAGGTGTGAAATCCGAATTACCTAGACTTAACGCTAGTCGAAAAAAATCCGACAGTTTTCTAAACTATTATTCGCAAAAATCTATTGATATGGTTAATGAAGCTTTTCAAGAAGACATACAATTGTTTGGCTATTCAAAACCTCAATTAAATTCAGATCAATAATTATTGGATGCTGTAGTTATTTTCAAGAGCTGGAATGTGATTTGAATATGATCCATCAAAATGATACCCTAATCCTTCAATGTCTTTTCTAAAATAGGAAAAGATTAATTTTTTAGTGTTTTCATCATAATAATCGCGGTAATCTTTTGATTTGCGGTTTATGGAGGGGTTTTTATGTTCTAATGACCTATTCTTTCTTAGTTGCAACTTGCTACTTACAAATTCAATATCTGAATTCATTGTTTCGAATCGACCGATATGATTAACGATAATAGCTCCCGTCTCGGGATTTGAAGCGAAGTCCAACTGTAACCTTGGTTTTTTTGAAATATGCCATTTTGCAAACTCTGGAAAAGTCATTTCTGAAACGGTCTTATGGTCTACATGCACCTTAGATTGGATAATGTAGAAATATAAACTCACCATAAGATCATATGGATTACGAACAAAAATAAAAGAAAAGTAAGAGTTGTATTTTTTTTCTCCTAAAAACCTTAAAATGTCGATCGCGGGTGCATGTTTATGAACACCCGTAAACTGTTTTTGACCGTGATCATGCCATTTCATAATTCTAATGATAACTGAAATCACCTTTTGAGAGAACCAAAAATCAAAAACTAATCTATCTCTCAATCTAGCATAAGGTAAAAATATATTGGTAATGGACGTTCCTGCGGTCTTATAGATATGAACAAAAACAAATTTTTTCCTATGAGATATCAGCATATCGGGTAATTATCATTTGTAATAAACATAAAATATAGCTCGTCAGAAAAAAAATTATACAATCATTCCGGCAGCTACAGTTTCATTGGTGCTTTCATCTACTAGTATAATACTTCCTGTAGATCTATTTTCTCGATATGAGTCAACCATCAATGGTTTTGTGGTTCGTATTCTAACTTTCCCTATTTCATTCATTGTCAAACTTTTATCTTCAAAATTTCTAGACAATGTATTAATATCAATCTTATAAATTACTTCCTTAATCATTGCAGTTTGATCATTAGTAGTATGTCTAATTAAGTATTTGGTGCGTGGCCGAATACCATCTTCATTCAACCAACAAATTAAGACTTCTAAATCCTGAGCAGCCTCTGGTTTATTATTGGTTCTTACAATCATATCCCCTCTTCCCACATCAATATCATCTTCTAAAGTCAAAGCTATAGACATCGGTGCGTGAGCTTCTTTAAGTTCTCCAGACGGACCGTTTATAGATTTCACAACTGACGAAAACCCTGATGGCATGGCAGTAACAGCATCTCCTACTCTTATAATTCCACTAGCTAAACGTCCGGCATATCCCCGATAATCTATAAAACCATCTCTTTGAGGTCGAAGTACCGTTTGAACTGGAAATCTAACATCTACCATATTATGATCGCTACTGATATGCATGGTCTCCAATGTATGTAGTAAAGGAGATCCGTTGTACCATTTCATATTTTCTGAACGGGCTACAACATTATCCCCTAATAGCGCACTTATTGGAACAAAACGAATATCTTTCACAAAAAGTTTTGAAGAGAATTCTTCAAATTCCTTAATTATTGCATCGTAGGCGTCTTCTTTAAAATCAACTAAATCCATTTTATTTATACATACAATCAAATGTGGTATTTGAAGAAGTGATGCAATAAATGCGTGTCTTTTAGTTTGCTCAATAACACCGTGTCTGGCATCTATAAGAATCAATGCTACATTGGCCGTGGAAGCTCCAGTCACCATGTTTCTTGTATATTGAATATGCCCTGGAGTATCTGCAATTATAAACTTTCGCTTAGGTGTTGTAAAGTAACGGTAAGCAACGTCTATAGTAATTCCTTGTTCACGTTCATCTTTTAAACCATCCGTAAATAAAGCGAGGTCTACCTGTTCATGTCCCTTCTTTTTACTGGTATTTTCTACCGCCAAAAGTTGATCTTCAAAAATTGATTTTGAGTCGTACAGTAAACGTCCTATTAAAGTGCTTTTTCCGTCATCTACACTTCCTGCTGTTGTAAATCTAAGTAGTTGATTATTCACTATATAATAATTTAAAAGTATCCTTGTTTTTTTCTATCTTCCATTGCCGTTTCTGACCTTTTATCATCAGAACGATTACCGCGTTCTGTCTGTCTCATTGCTGAAACTTCTTCAACAATTTTTTCTAAGGTATCTGCGTCAGATTCTATTCCTCCAGTGATCGTAATATCTCCTAAAGTTCTAAACCGTATTTTTTTGGTTTCGACAACTTCATTTTCTTCTAACTTTAAAAATTCAGAATTGGGAATCCAAGAATTACTTCTCCAAACAACCTCCCTTTCATGAGCGATATATAAAGAAGGAATGGCAATTTTTTCTCTTTTAATATAATTCCAAACGTCCATTTCTGTCCAATTACTAATTGGAAAAGCTCTAAAATGTTCTCCCTCAAAATGTTTTCCATTAAACAAATTCCATAATTCAGGGCGTTGATTCTTGGGATTCCATTGTCCAAATTCATCGCGATGAGAGAAGAAACGTTCTTTTGCTCGTGCCTTTTCTTCATCTCTCCTACCGCCACCTATAGCACAATCTATCTTATTTGTTTCAATGGCATCTAACAAAGTTGTTATTTGTAACGCGTTTCGTGTAGCGTTTTTACCTTTCTCCTCTTTTACTCTACCTTCATCTATAGATTCCTGCACAGAGCCAACAATTAGTCTTACTCCAAATTCTTCAATTAGGTCATCCCTAAATTGTATGGTTTCAGGAAAGTTATGCCCTGTATCTACGTGCATAAGAGCGAAAGGTATTTTACTTGGATAAAAGGCTTTCTTAGCTAAATGAGCAACCAAAATGGAATCTTTTCCACCAGAGAATAAAATAACTGGATTTTGAAATTGCGCCCATACTTCACGAAGAATATAGATCGCTTCAGATTCTAATTCATCTAAATAATCTAGATAGTACTTTGCCATTCTTATTTTTTTAATTTGGTTTTTATTTGGTCAAATATATGATTTGCAGCGGTTTCTACCGAAAATTTTTCATTTACTTCAACATCAGGATTCTTTGGGTGTTCATAAGGTGCCGAAATACCCGTCATATTAGTGATCTCTCCGTTACGCGCTTTTTTATAAAGGCCTTTTACGTCTCTTTTTTCACAAACCTCCAACGAAGTACTTACATATACTTCAACATAGTTTTCTTCTCCAACAGTTTGTTTAATAAAATCTCGATCTTTTATATAAGGAGCAACAAAAGCGGCTAACACTACAATTCCTGCATCAACAAAAAGCTTAGCGATCTCTCCTATTCTTCTGTTATTTTCTGAACGATCTTCTGCACTAAAAGTTAAACCCTTATTAATACCTCGTCTTATATTATCCCCATCAAGAACATATGTTTTAATTCCTTCCTTGAATAATTTTTGTTCCAAAGCATTTGCTATGGTAGATTTACCTGAACCAGATAATCCTGTAAAAAAAATAAGAAATGAAGTGTGCCCATTTATTTTGTTTCTTGTTTTTCTGCAGATTTTATAGTCCTGCTCAAAGATATTACTATCCATATTTATGATGTGATTTTTTTATTAAATCCAAAGTTTATTTTGTACCACGTCCGTTCATGCAAATAATAAAGTATCATTTTAGTAACGACTTCCACTAGTCCAATTTTAAAGCCTGTTAAAGGATTACCGCTTATTATCCAAGAAAGTATAACGGTATCCGTTGTTCCTACTAACCTCCATGTTAATGTCTTAAAAATATGTCGTTTTCTACTTTCACTTATGGGTAATCTGAGCCACATCCGTTCATGTAAATAATACAAAATCATTTTGGTAATTACTTCTGTAAAACCAATTTTTAAACCCATTAGAGGATTTCCAGTTATTATCCAGGATAATACAATCGTATCTAATGTGCCGATAATACGCCAAGTTATCGTTTTTGCAATATGTCTTTTGGCAGATATCTTTCTCATGGTGCTAGCTACCAACAATGAAATGACTATTTAATAAGTTCTCTTTATTATATTCCAAAGATTCATTGGTTTCCTTAGAAATTACCGTAATACCTACTGCATTGCAAATCGCTTGTCCGGCCGCTGTATCCCATTCCATTGTAGGGGCAAATCTAGGGTAAATATGAGCAGATCCTTCTGCAACTAAACAAAACTTTAAAGAACTTCCTTTAGATACAACTTCAACTGATTTATATTTAACATCTAGATCCTCAATAAATGTTTTTGTTTCGTCATTCATGTGAGATCGACTGCCAACAACTTTTATGGGGTGATTAGTAGATTTTGTTAATGGTGAAATCTCATTCTCAACTATAGTCAGTGTTTCCGGAATTTCATGATTTTCTCCAAGTTCAATTTTATATGATTTCTTGGAAGCAGTATCGCCTATATAAAGGTGTCTTAACACTGGTGCATAAATTACTCCAAATTTGGGTTGACCATTCTCAACTCGGGCAATATTTACAGTAAACTCTCCATTTCTTTTAATAAATTCTTTGGTTCCATCTAAAGGATCTACAACCCAACATTCTGGCCAATCTTTCCTTGCTTCATAATCCAGTTGTTTATTTTCTTCACTTATTATGGGTATAGATGTACCTTCTAAAAACGAATTAATCACATCATTTGCAGAAATATCAGCTTTGGTCAACGGAGAAGCGTCGTTCTTTATTTGAACCATAAAGTCCTCCTCGTTGTAAATTTTCATTATTGCTTTTCCAGCCAGTACTGCTGCCTTTACTGCCGTCTTATTTGTTTTATTCATCTCGTAAATCTTTGCGTCAAATTTTTAGGTACTCCTTAAATTATATATTCAATTATATGCATATGCAGATATCTATTTTTTGCCCATAATCAAACGTGAAAATTGACTTTATATTTTAACATTGTTAAAAAAAGTGTTACTTGTTGATTTTATTGCAATTAATCTAAAAACAAAAAATTATAGCAACAAGGGGGAAGTTTTTGAAATGCTGCTGAACTAAAAAAAATGTCATCTTATAGGACATAAAAGGATTAGTAAAACACTATTCTAGAAAATCAGTAAAACGGATGTAAAGATAATAAACTTTATAGGTTATTATTCGGTATAACGACGGTAAAATGTAATAAAAAAACAACCCTTTCTAAAAGGGTTGTTTTTTTAAATATTATAGCAAAACCTATAGATTAATTTATACGCAAGGGGAAAAAGGTATTACATGATGGAATAGATTTACCTGAGTCTTCAACTCTACCAAATCCTAAAACTGTAAATACCCTATCTTGTCCTCCGTAAAGGTTTTCACCAGTCTGTCTATGATTGGTGGTATTATTGAAAATGATATTGTTTGGTCCTGGAGGTCTGTGAAATTCAGGAGCACCAGTATCTACTATGTCCCAACCATGCCAGCTAGGAGTTGTGATTGTATTCTGCTCGATAAGGTTTTGACCGTCATCGTCGTTATGAAAATTGATATCGATCCATAAAGTATTTTTATATACCACATTATAACGAGCTCCTAATTGTATGGTAAAATGACGTAATCTTTTAATTGTGTTTTCAACTACTAAATTGTAATCTCCTGTTATATCAAAATAACCTCGTCCTCCAGGACCTTTGTTGTATGATCTATCAATATAAGATCGCGAAACCGTACAATTATTTCCTCTAAGCCTTACAGCATGATTCCCTGATTCAAGAATATTACAATTATCTATCCAACTGTTCGATGTAGATTTACTCATTCCTATTGCAGTAACAACAATATTAGTATTACCACATGGATCATTGGAATATGCATTTTGATCATAAGGACCGTCATTGAGGTTTTCTCTATCGATAGGGGAACATCCGTCAACTCGATAAAAGTGGGTTAAATTCTCTACACCTGCTCTAGCAACACCATCAAAATATATACTATATGCATTTGAATCGGTGCCCTTAACCGTAGATTCAATAATCACAGTTTCTTTATTTATACCTCTTAAAACTACATCCGATTTCATATTAAGCGTTGTAGAAATTGGATAAGTACCTTCACTAAGAAGTATTACTCCTCCTCCATTAGCATTAACGCTATTTATTACAGCTTGTAAATTATCTCCGGGAGAAACTGTTACTGCAATATTGGTATCATAAGGAATACCACCTGTAACACCTGCTAGTGCAAATTCTTGCATTTCAGGAAAATTTGAATCCAAACAACTAGCATCAATTGTAGCACAAGCACTTCCCAGATAACACGGTATATCAATAGCTTCATCTGGATCGTCAGGCAAGATTTCTTCCTCTACAACTTCTTCTTCCACCTCATCATCACCAATATCCGGACTTCCTTCAGGAGCCATATAAGTTAAATGCAATTTAGGACCTAAGTTGGAAGTGTTTTCTTTTGATGCGATGGCAAGATCGTTTCCTTGACTATGAGTTAAAACTAACGTATTTCTGCCTGACCTTATATTTGATACATCCAAGCCTACTTCTATGGTCTCTCTTACGGCGTACACTCTATTTATTTCTCCTAACCTAGCTTCAGGACTTGGAGCGTTTTCTTGTGATAGCTGTTCTTCTGTCCAATTATTATTTAAACCTTTAAATATTTCTATGGTCCCAGTTCCTGGGTCATTATCGACAGTAAACTCTAAAGACACTTCTGTTATTTCTCCTTCTACTTCGCTAAGATCGAACATCAAATAACTCGTTCTCAGGTTTTCTCTTAATTTTATAACGGATTGATCAAAACCATCAACATCTTGAATATATGCATCATTAGTAGGTGAAAATGAAGCTGTTTTAATTACGAGGTTCTCTTCTTCTTCTTCTTCCGCATTTGCATCACCTATTCCGACTTCAGGATCTGTTAAAACGGAATCCAACAATAAATCGGAATCCTTTGCACAATTAGCATTTAAGATGAGAATTAAAAAAAGTAATGTCAAACGAGTAATTTTTGTAGGTAAGATTTTCATAGCAAATTTAATCATTTAGATTTGGGGATAAAACTGGACATCAAATTGTTTATTTAAATAGATTTGGGACTTAAAATTAAATAAAACCTTAATATCTTCGATAAAAGTTTTCTTATTTTCGATGAAATGCATTTTTTTGTTAAAAGTAGCAGTTGTTCGTCGATGAAACTCATAGAGATTTAAAAATTGTTAACATTATAATCAACAGTTACAGCTACTTTCACAGCGTTTTTCCGTCCTATCTACGAAGCTTATCGATATTTTAGATCACTTCATCGATGCTTTAATGTCGAAAACTGGAATTATTCGATGAAATGCACGTTTTACCCAAAAAAACTTGCTTTTTCAGTCTTATAAGGATATAGAAGAATTGAGGCTTTTTAAATCAAATAATAAGTTATAAAGAAAGGAAAAGTTAGTAAATAGCTATTTTCAGAAGCAGTTCAGCCATATAATATTTAATCAAGCTTTACAACAAGAAATCATTGAACCATTTTCACTACGGATAAATCTATAAGACTAGATTTGAATAACTAGAATACCAGAAAAATTGAAGGTATAAGTACATTTCTAACATCAACAGTTTGTGAAGAGGTGTACTTATCTCTAAAACTAATTTAATGTAAAAACTGTAATACTTTTACAAGAAAGTGGATACATGTATTGTGCTATGCCGGAATCTTCAACACTTTTCTTTTCAAGCTTATATAATATATTGACGGTATCGCAATTATGCCAAGCAGAACATACCAATCTTGTTTCCAAATGATGAGCGCACTTATTAGTAATTGAACAAAACTATAACCCAATGAGACTTTTAAATGGGAATATCGCTTTCGATCAACCAATACCTGATATAAATGATTTCTATGTGGAGAGAAAATGTTTTCACGCCTAACTAATCGTTCCAAAATAGTTATTCCTCCATCGATAAGGTAGATAAGAAAGAAAAGGATGTAACCAAAATTATATTCCTTTTCTATAAGTAATGCCACGCAAAAAATTAAAGTTAAACCAATAGAAATACTACCTACGTCACCAGCAAAGCACTTTGCAGATTTGCGGAAATTGTAGAATCCAAAAATAATTAAAGCTATTAAACAAAGTATTAATAGTTGATGATTTACAAACGGATTTAAATAGTTGAGATAAAGTAGTGGCAAAAGAACTGCAATACTATATAGTCCTGTGATACCATTAACACCATCCATAAAATTATAAATGTTTAGAAGACCAGTTGCAAAAACAAGCGTCACTAAAAATATAATTAAGGCCTCATCAAGAAATATAACATTATAAATGGTAAAGGAAACAGCGATTAATTGTACGATGAGTCTTAGTAAACTACTTAGCGTATACATGTCATCCAAAAAACTTACTATAGCAATTAAAAGTAATCCCCCGAAAAAGAAAGGGTACTCGAAATTGTTTAAAAAGAAAAACAACACAATTGCAATTACAAAAATTATCCCTCCACCTCTAATGGTTGGATTACTGTGTGAACTTCGATCATTGGGTTTATCAATTATTCCGAACTTAGTCGCCATCTTCATATATATCCATGAAGAGAAGATTAAAATAAGCGTCAAAATGAAAGCATTCAAAAAAGACATATGATATATTTAAATGAACCTTTAAAATAGAATAATTAAGAAATCAATCTTTTTTTAATCGCATTGAAAGCATAAAACGAAAAATAGTATAAAGCGGTGAAGAAATTCATTTTTTCTACCTTATAATATAAATACCATACCTTTTTAGCTCCATCAATTTTATTTGATGAAATCGAATTTGCTCTAACCCTATAGGAGGTTAAAACCTTATCTATTCCATGAGCTATATGCCCTCTCTTTAACAAGGTAATCCATAAATACAAATCTTGTCTTGTTCTTAAAAGAATAAATTTAAAGTCTTTTTTAACCAAACTAGTATCAATAATAGCCGTGGACATACCTATAATAGTATTTTTAAGAACTTCTTTGTAATCTACAAATGGAATGGATTTTATTACCTTATTTAATTTCTCGTTATTACTCGTTACAAGATCGTACGAAGTAAATGAAATTGGAGCCTTGTTTTCAATCATGTATGAAATCTGAGTTTCCAACTTGTCTTTATACCATAGATCATCACTATCTAAAAATGCTATAAACCTTCCAGTAGCCATTTCTAAGCCTTTATTTCTAGATACCCCAGCTCCGCCATTCGTTTCATTTTTAAAACATTTTATACGGTTATCACTCTTAGAAAGCTCTTCAACGACCTTTACCGTATTATCAGAAGAGCAATCATCTACTATTATTAATTCCCAATTGGTATATGTCTGATTAACAACAGACGCTATAGTTGATCTAATAAATTTCTCGGAATTATATGCAGGAGTTACTATGGATACCAAAGATGTACTCTCTTGTTTCACAGAATTGGACATTACATTAATATAGGAACCTATCTATTTTTAGTAAAACTAAGCTTTATTAGAGTTTCTTAAAAACTTAATACTTTAAACTCAGATCTTCGGTTTACACTATGCTTGGTTTCTGGGCAGTACGTTCCATCAGAACACTCATTTACTAATTGTTCCTCACCAAATGCTTCTCCCTGGATTCTAGCACTGTCAATACCTTTCGTTTTCAGATACTCTAATGTTTTATTCACTCTGCGTTCTGAAAGCCATTTGTTATATTTAACGGATCCTCTAGAATCGGTATGCGATGTTATTTTTAACGCTACCGTATCATTTTTTTCAAGGATAATAACTAGCTTATCTAAAAGTACCTTATATTCTTTGGTTAAAAAGGAAGAATTTAAATTAAAGTATACATTTCCTAAATCTGCAATCTCCTTTTCAATTGCTTCTCGTTTGCGTTTTGCTTCGGCTTCTCTTTCCGTTTGTGCTGCAAGTAGTCTAGCCTCCTCCTTTTCTCTAGCCAATCGCTCAGCAAGAGCTTTGGCTTCTTCAGCAGCCTTATTAGCAGCGTTGGTAGAATCTGTTACTCGTTGTTGTTCCAAAGCAATTTCTTCAATACGCGCTAACTTCTCTTTTCCTTTTTTAGAAAGTCCTTTTTCAACATCGAATTGATAAACCACACCTGCTGCATGTTGCAGATGATTCGTAGCATTATCGCCAATAGACCATTTTCCTGATGAACTAAAATCCAATCCCAATCGGTCAGAGAACCAAAATCGAGCACCAACAACTGCGTTATAAGTTCCTCTACCTTGATTGTTAGCATCTGTATACCCCAATCCTACACCAACGTACGGATCAAACCATGCAGTTTCTCCAATAACTTTGTTTAAGTCATAGCTTAAACGTGTATCTATTCCGTAATAATTGGTTTGTATTGTATTTACTTGACCGTCAATTATTTTTCCTACTTTATATTGGTTATATGTACCAATAGCTTCAACACCTAAACCATTACCAAAATACCTTCCAATACTTACTCTCGAAGGGTAAGCAACAGCATTCCACTCATCATCAAAAGAAAATAATCCATCGAAGACATTTCCGGAATCGTCCACAAAATTATAGCCTAAACCGGCGATCCATGAACTTTTTACGATACTATCTTTGGCAGTAAGTTGTAATTCTTGCGCATTTGCATTCTGAAACACTACAATAGTGATCATAGCCATAAGGCTAATTTTAAGATATTTCATTTTAGTAATATTTGGGTCAATATTTAGCTCAAAAATAAAACTAGGAGCATTCTTACGAAATAAAATACCTCAAAACGTAAGAATATTCGTTATGAGGTGCAAAAATGAGTATTATTAGTAACTTTTAACGATTTTTAAAAGAAATTTTCTTCGATAAAAGGGGTAATTTATACATAACAAAAGGAGATGTAACACTCTTATTATCAGTACTTAAATTATATTTAGTAAATTTTTCCTCAATAACAATTGTATTTTCATCCTCAAAAAAAACCTCTAAAGTTGGGGTTTTTGGTTCTGAAGTAATACCCGCGCAACTTATAAGTACTTGGTTTTTGGTAAAATCTATTTTTGGTAACCGCAGTCCTGGTTTTCTTGTTTTATTTATAAGTCCCAGAAATTTTTTCAACTCTTTTTCACTACTTATAATTTGTGTACTAGAACTTTCTGGGCCCCCATAACGCTCTTCTAATAGCAGTATTAGAGCTGTTTTTGTGGATTGGTTCGGCGCTGTCAAGTTTGCGATTACAGCTTGTTGTGCGCTACAGGCATAACATAAAACCAATAATACTAGTCCCTTTTTCATCCATCCGCATTAATAGGAGTTTTTATACCGTCCCGCATATGCTTTTTCATAAACTGCTTCGTAGAGTGGTAAAATATTAAGAATATCAAACTTTGCAGCTTGTTGGTATGCATTTAGTTTAAATTCTTCTAAAATCGCATCATCGCTTAAAATATACAAGGCATTTTCCGCCATCTCATTCACATTGCCAACATCACTTAAGAAGCCAGAGACTCCTTGTTTATTAACTTCTGGAATACCTCCTGAATTACTTGAAATTACCGGAACTTTATTAATCATAGCTTCTAAAGCTGCAAGTCCAAAACTTTCGGTTTCAGAAGGCAATAAGAATAAATCTGTAAAACATAAAATTCGATCTATTTCGTTACTATTTCCCAAAAATCGTACTTTATCTGCAATACCTAGCTGTTCACATAAACGTTCCGCAACTTCTTTTTCTGGTCCCTCTCCTACCAAAATAAGTTTTGCAGGCAGCTTTTTTTGGATATTATTGAAAATATGAATTACGTCCGGAATACGTTTCACTTTTCTAAAATTACTAATGTGCGTAATTATTTTTTCATCATCGTTTGCCATTAAAGAACGCTGGCAATCTGTAAATTCAGGGCTGTATTTTTTTCGATCTATAAAGTTTGGAATTACCTCAATATCCTGTTGTACATCAAAAAGTTCAATAGTGCTCTTTTTTAAATTTTCCGAAACTGAAGTAACCACATCAGACTTATTGATACTAAAGGTTACTGCAGGTTGATAAAAAGGATGTCGTCCTACTAATGTAATATCCGTTCCATGAAGTGTAGTAATCATTGGCACGTAAATCCCATCTTCTTTTAATATTTTTTTTGCCATATACCCGGCATAGGCATGTGGAATTGCATAATGTACGTGTAACAATTCAATACCATACAGCTTTATCGTATCTACGAGCTTACTTGATAATGCTAATTCATAAGGTTGATATCTAAACAAGGGATACTCCGGAACATGAACTTCATGAAAATGAATGTTATTGCTTAGTAATTCTAGACGAACTGGTTGCTTATAGGTAATAAAGTGTATTTCATGACCTCTATCTGCTAAGGCTATGCCCAATTCTGTGGCTACCACTCCACTACCTCCAAATGTTGGGTAACAAACTATTGCAATCTTCAAATCTTATTTTTTAACGATCAAATTATTAAAACTACAAAGAACTATACAACACAAAATTAGGCTTTAATTTACAATGGCATCATAAATAGCAGCTTGAATCCGTGTTCTTAACCCAGATTTAACTAAAAGCCTATTGTTTGCGGAAGGATAGGTTCTATTTGACAAAAAAACATAAACCAATTCTTCCTCGGGATCAGCCCACGTATAGGTTCCTGTAAATCCACTATGTCCAAAGCTTTTTCTAGAAACACAGCCACAAGTAGGGCCAGAATCCTTAAGCTGAGGCTTATCAAAGCCAACTCCCCTTCTTACGTCTTTATGACAAAAATAACAGGTATTGTATTTTTTTATGGTTCTACTTTCAATAAACCGCTCTCCTCCATAAAATCCTCCTTGCAGATACATCTGCATTATTTTTGCAACATCATTTGCATTACTAAATAAACCAGCATGACCTCCAATACCCCCTTGCATTGCAGCTCCCATATCATGTACATACCCCTGAACGGTTTGAAAACGCCAATAATTGTCCTTTTCGGAAGGAACAATTTGTTTTCGATCAAACTTGTTTAGAGGATTGTAAGAAGTATGAGAAGCTCCTATACGTTTATATAAAAATTCCTCGCTCAAGTCTCCAAGTGATTTCGCATAAGTGTCTTCAATAAATTTCTTTAAAACATAATAAGCTACATCACTATACCGGTACCGATTGGATTTAAGTTCTTGTCTACCTATTCGATTATAAATAGAATCTCTAAAGGCATTAGATAGATACATATTATCTGCAACCTGAATCGAAAATTCATTGGAAGGATCATTTCGATAAAATTCTGAAGACGGTTTCCTATTTTTATCCAAAGTGTCCAAATAAAATGCTATCCAAGCGGGTAAACGCCCATAATGCGATAATGCTTTCAGGACAGTTACATCCTTTAATTCAGTATCCTCGTAATCTGGTATAAGTTCTTTAAAAGTGGTGTTTAATGCGATTTTGGCCTCTTCCTCCATCTTCATTATTAAAGGTAATGTGGCTAAAATTTTGGTTAAAGATGCTAAATCATAGATATGTTCTGGACTAATAACTTCGTTGGCATCATAGGTAGGCTTTCCAAAACCTTTATTGTAAATAACCTTTCCATGTCGCGCCACCACAATTTGTGCTCCAGGAAACATTAGAGAATCTAAACCTTGTTTCATAAGGGAGTCTACTTTAGAAAGTGCCACGGCATCAAACCCAACTCTTTCAGGCATACTATAACCCAATCTAGATATCCCCTTTAAAGATATTCCTGAATTAACCTTAAACTCGTCCGAAATGCTAACAGGTAATCTTCCAGCTGCAGGGATAGCTCCAAAAATAAGTTCGGCAGCTTTTTCTTGAGCAAGAGCACTATTTTGATAGGCTTCAACAACACCGTCAATAGATTCAAAAGAAGCAATATCACTAAGTGCATATGGTTTTGCAAAGGCCGCTAAAATGAGATTAGAATTTCTTTCTCTAGCAATTTCTTCTAACCAAAAGCGCTCTTTTTGAGAAAACTTATAAGGTTTCCATGGACTTGCGTTGCTTTTATGATAACCAACAATAACTAAATTAAACAACTTTAGTTTCTGTTTTAATTCTGCAATAGTGGTAGCCTTTACTTCTGAAATATTTGTGTATTTCCTAAGATGCCCAATAAATGAGGTGTGATCTGCATCTCCTAATTTTACATAAGCAATTTTCTTATTATTCAATTTCTTTATAGGAAGTAGCGAAAAGTTATTTTTTACTACTGTAATAGCATTTTCAATAGCCTCTTCATAAATCAGATCATTTTCAGAACTATTTAAATCTTCTAAGATATTTTCTACTACAATGGGCTGATAATCGTATAATCCCGATTTGTATTTTGCCATTAGAATCTTTTTAACAGAATATGCTAATCGATCTTCGCTTAATATCCCACTGGCATAGGCAGCGGCCAATTTGTTAATTGCTTTTTCTAAATCCGTAGGCATTAATAACATATCATTTCCTGCTAAAAATGCTTCCAACTCTACCTGTCCAGCTTCTGTAAAGTTAGAAACGCCTTTCATATTAAGGGCATCCGTAAAAATCAGACCCTCAAAACTTAATTTTTGTTTTAGAACATCGGTAATTATTGTTTTAGATAGCGATGATGGGTACCCATTTCTAGGTTCCAAAATAGGAACATTCAAATGAGCTACCATAACGCTACTTAATTTTTCAGCAATTAACTTTTGATAAGGATACATTTCAATACTATCCATTCGTTTTTCAGAAAAATCAAGCAATGGTAAGGATAAGTGAGAATCCACAGCTGTATCACCATGACCTGGAAAGTGCTTCCCACAGGACAATATACCAGCTCTATGCATTCCTTTCATAAAAGCAACACCTTTTGCCGTTACATTTTCTCGATCCTCACCGAAAGAACGGTTTCCAATAATAGGGTTCTTAGGGTTTATATTAATATCAACATCTGGAGCAAAATTAATATGCACTCCCATTCGTTTGGCATGCATTCCAATTTGATAACCTACTTTTTCAACAATAGCGTTGTTGGTTATTGCCCCTAAAGTCATATTCCATGGAAAAGCATATGTAGAATCTAAACGCATCGCCAAACCCCATTCCGCATCCATTGCAATTAATAACGGAATTTTAGTGTTTTTTTGAAAAGTATTGGTCATACGTGCCTGTTGTACGGGGCCACCTTTTGAAAAAATAACTCCTCCTATCTTATGATCTTGTATAAGCTTTACCAAGCTCGCTTCTCCAGTTGCCCCTTGATTTGAGGCTATACTAATCATAAAAAGTTGTCCTATTTTTTCCTTTAAACTCATTTCAGCATATATCTCGTTTACCCATTGTTGTTGCCTAATGCTATCCTCAACTTTTAGCGGCTGATACTGGGCATGAGCTGTTGCAATGATGAAGAAAAAAAAGTATCCAATTTTTTTAAATTTCATATGATTTAGGCTATCTCTGAAAGTGATAAAAAGAAAACTACTCATCAATTATATCTTTCTATAAACAATAATTGCGCCGTTTTATTTTAAAAATCTATTATGCCAGCTCTCAGATGCCGGAACTTCCCAATGATTTGTATATTCCAATTTATTAGTGACTAGATTATTAAACACTATTGTATTTTTTGATACTGCCTTTTGTTTGGCCATTTTTTTAAAATCCGTAAGCGATTTATAGGCAATATATTCTCCTTGCTTATAGGAAACATTCATTTTATCAAGCAAGTCAATATTGTATTGTTTTTCCAATTTCTGAATAAAATGTACCGATGCGTCAATGGAACAACCAGAAGCTCCATGTATAGATTGATCAAGTGCAATCGTAATAAAACGATTGTATTTTATCTCATAACCTGCTTTTAAAGTACTTCCATGTGCCGTCCAATCCTTAAGAAAATACTCCAAATTACTTTTAACTTCCTCTACCTCTTGAGTATTTAGACTTCTATTTGCTTGATATATCCAGACTCTTGCAGTATCTGGAAGGGATTCAAACGAAACTAGCATATGATTTTGATTTAGTTATACGAATAGCAACAAAGCGCAGCAATTTACAAGCTAAGGTAAAAAGGTTTATTCGTTATTTTTTTATTTTAAAGACTATTTTAACGGTTTTGAAGTTTTATTCGACCGTATGATAATGGAAATTTAAGTTTACAAATCTTCTGCAGTTGCAATTAGTTCGGCAATATCCATAACAGCTACCTCAGTTTCTTTTTCCTTATTTTTAACACCATCCGTCATCATTGTATTACAAAAAGGACATCCAGCAGCTATAATTTCTGGTTTCGTTTCTAAGGCTTGTTCGGTTCGCTCGATATTTACATCTTTGTCTCCTTTTTCAGGTTCTTTAAACATTTGAGCACCTCCAGCTCCGCAGCATAAACCACGTTTCTTACAATTCTTCATCTCTACCAACTCGGCATCTAATTTTCGAATTAAATCCCTAGGGGCCTCGTATACATTATTGGCTCTACCTAAGTAGCAAGGATCGTGAAAGGTTATGCGTTTTCCTTTAAAACTACCGCCCTCTAACTGAATTCTTCCTTCATCTAAAAGGGACTTTAAAAATTGAGTGTGATGCACTACTTCATAATTTCCTCCCAATCCGGGGTATTCATTTTTTATCGTATTAAAACAATGCGGACATGCAGTAACTACCTTTTTAATACCGTAAGCGTTCATCACCTCTATATTGGTTACTGCCTGCATTTGAAATAAAAACTCATTACCGGCACGCTTAGCAGGGTCTCCTGTGCAACTTTCTTCTGTGCCTAAAACCGCGAAACTTACTTCGGCTTTATTCAAAATTTTCACAAAAGCTTTTGTTATCTTTTTTGCACGGTCATCAAAACTTCCTGCGCATCCTACCCAAAACAGGACTTCTGGCGTCTTACCTTCGGCAAAAAGTTGTGCCATTGTAGGTACCGTAATTGCATTTGCCATATTTAAATTTTCTTTTTTATTAAGACTCCTGTACCCAGTTGACTCGATCCATTTGATTGAAAGGCCAAGGAGCCCCATTATTCTCAATATTACCCATCATATTATTAAGATCCGAGGGTGCAGCAGATTGTTCCATCACCAAATATCTTCGCATTTCGATGATTATAGATAATGGGTCTATGCTAACCGGGCATGCTTCAACGCAAGCATTACATGAGGTACAAGCCCAGAGTTCTTCATGACTAATATAATCTCCTAAAAGTTGTTTTCCATCATCCTTAAACTCTCCTTTATTTGACTCCACGTTTTTTCCTACAGCTTCTAAACGATCTCTCGTATCCATCATGATCTTTCTAGGAGACAATTTTTTTCCGGTCTGATTTGCAGGACACTCACTGGTACAACGACCACATTCTGTGCATGTATAGGCATTGAGTAATTGCACCCAATTTAAGTCCATCACATCCGAAGCACCAAACTTTTCTGGTGGAGGAGCATCCGCTGCAGGTGCTGCAAAAGGATCTGCGGACGGATCCATCATTAATCGCACTTCTTTAGTTACCGCTTCCAGATTGGTAAATTCCCCTTTGGGTTTTAAATTCCCATAATAGGTATTGGGAAAAGCAAGTAAAATATGCAGGTGTTTGGAATAGTATAAATAATTCAGAAAAAATAGAATTCCAATGATATGCAACCACCATGCAATTCGTTCAATTGCAATTAATGCAGACATTCCGACACCTTCAAATAACGGGCTTAGAAATTGACTGATTGGAAAAGCTCCTGCTTCTACATAATGCGCAGCTCCCATCTGCTGTAATTGGAGGTCTGCGGCATTCATTGTAAGGAACAGCGTCATTAAAATAACTTCAAAATATAAGATAAGATTAGCGTCTTGTTTAGGCCAACCTTTCATTTCCGGTTTAATAAAACGCTGTAATCTCACGATATTCCTTCGGATCCAAAAAATTACAATTCCGATAATTACCAAAAAAGCGAGAACTTCAAAAGACCCAATAAGAACATTGTATAATGTTCCTAAAGGGGCAAATAATCTGTGCGTACCAAGAATTCCATCTAAAACAATTTCTAAAACCTCAATATTGATAATAATAAACCCTAAGTAAACTATTATATGTAATACTCCCGCAACGGGTCTTACTACCATTTTGGTTTGCCCCAATGCTATTCGAGCCATGTTTTTCCATCGCTGCGATTTATTATCATTAACATTAGTTGATCTTCCTAGCTTTATATTTCGTCTTAGTCTTCTAATGTTTCTTGCAAAAAAAGTAACGCCAAAAACAAAAATTAGTAGAAATATAATATTAGGTACAAATTCCATATGCTAGTGTTCTGTTTTTTCTGCAGGATCTTTTTCTGGAAGCACGTACTCTTTTTGTTTTTTTCCAAAAACAGATACGTTTACATAACGCTTTGGATTAAGACGAAAATCTTGTAGTAATAAGTCCAATTCTCTTGAAGCAGCTGTTAGATTGGTATAAAGTTCTTCGTCTTTCATTAATTTCCCGATAGATCCCTCTCCTTGGTCAATCTTAGCCAGTAAATTATTTAAATTGGTGATCGTGTATTGTAAATTAGCAATAGTAGTAGGCAAACCTGCTTGCGCCAATGAATCTGAAAGTTGCGAAAAATTACGTGTTATGGTACCTACATTTGTAACTGCACTATCTAGTCCTCTTCTATTATCTTCCAACAGCTCATTAATGGCGACTGCACTTCCCTTAAAGCTAACTATTAATTCATGAAGTCCAGAAATACTTTCTTGCAATTCCTTCCTTCTTTTATCGTCGAAAACTCGGTTTACATTTACTAATAAAGAATCCGCATTGGAAAGAGCATCTTCCACCTTTGTTTGGAGAGGAGTAAGGTTCTGTTGCAATAATTCTGTAATTCCCGGTTTCGACTCGGAACGCAAAGTATCACCCTGCTGAATCATGGGACCATTGTCGAGCATGGGTTTTATCTGTATCCCTTTTCCACCAATAATTCCCGTATCGTAAAGTAAAGCAATACTATTTTTAGAAAAGGCAAAAGTATTATCCACCGAAAATGTAACCAATAATTTACCTGAGGCATCTTTGAACTGGATATCTTTCACAGTTCCAACATTAAGTCCATTAATGGCTACCGGAGTACCATTTTGCAACCCTCCAACGTTGTCATACACTGCATATAGCGTAATACTATTATCGAAGACTGGGGATGATTTAAGATAGCTAAACCCTAAAACAAACAACAGGATACCGCCAATGACAATAATTCCTGTTTTAATTTCTTTAGATAGTTTCAAAAAGATACGTTTTCCGTTCTTAACAAAATTAGAAATAATTTTTTGAAGACGGACTATTTATTGTGAAAGGTATTTTTTAGCCTCTGCAATCGTAATGCGTTTGCCATCCTTATAGGCCACAATATACGATGTGGGATACCCTTTAGCATCAGCATTTGATTTCAAAAGTTTGGCTTGATCATAGGAGTTTGTATTTCCGTACATATAGCGATACAAATTACGCACAGGTTCCTTCGATATCCTGTTAAGTCCATTAAAATGATCCCCATTTACCGAAAAATCTTTATCCGTAGCAAATATTTGTATTTTAAAAATTACTGCTGCTGTATTGGTTTGGTTTATTGCAGGCTCTTTTTTAACAACAATAGGAGGTGGTGGTGTTTTCTCTTCCTTTTTAGCGGGAGTTATTTTTTCATCAACTTTCTTAGCGACTTGAGTTGTATTAGCCTTAACTTCTTCTGTTACCACTTTTTCTTCAGAAACTGTTTTTTCAGGAGTTTTTAAAACTTCAGGCACTGTGTCTTCAGCTGCAGAAATTGTAATCTCCTTAGAATTACCTTCAGGAAGTCTCTCGGGTTCATTATAAATAATTCGTTCTTCCTTATAATTCAAAATGGCGTTTGCAATAGCTGTTCCCATTTCAGTTTGACCTTTTTTAGAATTTAGGTATTTTCCTTCATTGGCATTTGTAAGAAATCCTGTTTCCACCAAGACGCTAGGCATAAAAGTTTGATGCAAAACTATAAAACCTGCTTGTTTTACTTTTCGATTCTTTCGCCGGAGTTTATTGGAAAAATTATCTTGAATTTTTTTTGCTAGCGCAATACTTTGATCCAAAAACTCCTCTTGTAAAATAGTCAATCCAATAACTGATTCTGGCGAATTAATATCATACTCGGCGTAGTTTGCTTCAAAATTATCTTCTAAGTAGATCACCGAGTTTTCCTTCTTCGCTATTTCAAAATTTTGTTTATTGGCATGCAATCCTAATACAAAAGTTCCCGCACCGTGCGCATCTGAAGAGTGTGAATCGCAATGTACCGAAACAAATAAATCGGCATTTGCTTTGTTGGCGATTTCTCCGCGAACAAAAAGATCTACAAAAGTATCATCATCTCGCGTATAGATAACTTTAATGTCCTTATTTTTCTCCAGTATACTTCCCACTTGAAGTACAATTTGCAATGCGATATTTTTTTCGAGATATCCATTTCCTAAATTCCCAGGGTCATGTCCTCCATGTCCAGCATCTAAAACAACCACAAACGGTTTTAGAGGAGGTTTTGCGGTATAGTTTTTGCTAAATGAAGTTAATAACAATGCTGTTATTGAAAAAAGAACGAGCCAAAACCGTTTCATTTTCATAGAATTCAAGCTATTTTGATACTACTGTTATGGTTAAATTTATCGTAATTGCCTGCAAACAGAACAAAAAATATATGTAAGTTTGAACTCCAAAAACCAGGCCAAATTTTTACAAAAATAGGATTTATAGTTTTGCAATCAAACAAACATCTTTTACTTTTCCTATTACTGCTCACATTTGGCTCTTCTGCGCTGCATGCTCAAGAAGATCCGATAACGCCTTTACCAATTAAGGCAGTAAACGATTCCATTGTAGCACCGGTAATTCCGATCGATTTTGTTAAAGATACCACTGTGGTGGATTCTACTCTTCGCGATACCGTTCCTAAAAAACAACCCCTTTTATTAGATAAGATACGCTATAAAGCCAAAGATTCTATTCGTTTGAGTAAAAAGAATAATAAAATATACCTCTACAATGAGGCAGAAATATACTATCAGGATACCGAGCTTAAAGCTGGTATTATCATCATGGATTATTTAAAAAATGAAGTTTATGCAGGGCGTATAAAAGATTCCTTAGGGAATTACTCCCAGCTACCATTTTTTAAACAAGGCACCAATGAAGTCACCCCAGATTCTATTCGCTTTAATTTCGACACCCAAAAGGCATTGATTTGGAATTCAAGAACCGAACAGCAAGCTGGTTTGGGATCTTTGGGGAGTGATAATATGAAAGTTTATGCGAAAATCACGAAAAAGGAAAATGATTCCGTATACTTTTTAAGTGAAGGAAAGCTAACAACTTCAAAAGATACGGTAAATCCCGATTATTACATTCGCATCCGCAAAGCCAAATTTGTACCTAAAAAGAAAATCATCGCTGGGTTTAGTAACCTCTATATCGCTGACGTTCCGACTCCGGTAGCTTTACCATTTGCTTATTTTCCGCTAACTACGGGTAGAACCGCAGGACTTATCTTTCCAACTTTCGGTAGTGATCCGGATCGTGGTTTTTTTGTGCAAAATGGAGGTTATTATTTTCCGTTGGGTGAATATGCAGATTTGAACATTACGGGAGATTTCTTTACCAATGGAAGTTATGGGTTACGCGCCCAATCTGTTTATGCCAAGCGTTATAAATTTCGAGGTACTTTTAATTTTAGTTTTGACAATTTAGTACAAAGTCAACCGGGTTTTTCAGATTTTTCACGTACTACCAATTATAACATACGCTTATCGCATTCACAAGACCCTAAATCTAATCCTAACTCTAGGTTTTCGGCTTCTGTGAATTTGGGAAGTAGTCAGTTTTTTAGGCAATCTCTAAATCAATTAAATCTGCCGAATACGTTAAATAACAACCTATCATCCTCAATTTCGTATTCCAAAACTTTTCCTAAATACCCAGCTGTCAATGTGAGTTTAACTGCAACTCACAATCAAAATACAAACACTGAAACTATACAGCTTACGCTTCCTACCCTTCAAGGGAGCGTAGAACGTATTTTTCCTTTTGCGAAACGTGATGGTATTAAGAAAGGATTGCTTCAAAATATCAATTTTCAGTACAACGTCCGTGCTGAAAATAGAATCACCACAAATGATGACGACTTTCTTACTGGTCGCATGTTTGATAATGCTAGAGTTGGTGCCAGACATACAATTCCTATAAGTACAAATTTCAAGGTTGCCAAACACTTTAGTGTAACCGTTGGAGGGAATTATGAAGATATTTGGACTATTGAAACCTTTAATCAAACCCGTAATAGCGAAACCAATGCTGTTAGCCGAGATACTATCCGAGGTTTTGATCGTTTTAATCAATATAATCTTAGTACAACTATTGGGACTACCTTATATGGAACTTTTAATTTTGGAGAGGACAAAAAGTTGCAAGCCATTCGCCATGTACTGCGCCCTAGTTTAAGTTATGGGTACTCCCCTTCATTTGATCAATTTTATCAAGATCTCCTGGATGAAAATGGCAATACGCTTCTCGATCAAAATGGAGAGGTTGTTCAATTCAGTAGATTTGAGGGAACCCTAAATGGAGCTCCGAGTTTAAACCGAACTAATGCCCTTAGTTTTTCGTTACAAAATACTTTAGAAGCAAAAGTAAAATCCAAAGATTCAACAGCCACAGAACCAAAAAAAATCACGCTATTAAACAATTTAAACTTTTCTACGGGCTATAATTTTGAATTAGATTCGCTGCAATTGAGTCCTGTTAATTTTACGGGAGGAACCACCATATTGAATAATAAAATGCAAATCAATTTTGGGGGAAGTTTGGATCCCTATGCTATTGATAACAACGGTACGCGAATAAATACGTTTAACATCAACAATGGGGGAAGTTTGTTTCGATTAACTAGAGCAAATGCCAACTTAAGTTACTCTATTACCAGTGCTGAAATTTTTGGTAAAAAGGATAAAAATAAAGATCAAGATGAGGACAGTAGAAGGGAATCTTACACCGATGCTGGAGGTCGAGATGACGATCTTTTTGGAAGCAGTTTAGCCAATCAAGGAAGTCGTTTTTTAAATGGTCCTGACAGTGATAGTGAAGACGTAGATAACCCGATATATGGGACAAAACTCCCCTGGGATATCCGATTAGCTTATACAACTACCTACAACAACAATAATCGGCAAGGAGAATTTACCAACAACTCGTTAATGTTCTCTGGAAATCTGCAATTATCGCCACGTTGGGAAGTAGGAGTGTCATCAGGTTATGATTTTCGGAATAAAGGGTTTTCACTTACACAATTTCGTTTTTCTCGAGACCTAAAAAGTTTTGAATTACGTTTCAACTGGGTGCCTTTTGGAAACTTTACCCGATGGAATTTCTATATTGGAATTAAGAGTTCTATTCTTAAAGATCTTAAATATGAAAGTAGAAGTCAGCCTGCCGCTTTCCGATAGGTTTGGACACTATATAATTATAATTTTATGAAAAAAATAATCAATACTCCCAATGCCCCAGCGCCTATAGGCCCATACAATCAGGCCATTTTAAGTGGTAATACCTTATATATCTCAGGACAAATTCCAATTAACCCTAGTACAGGAGAATTGGTTGAAGGGGATATTAAAGAGGAAACTGAACAATCTATGCAAAATTTAAAAGCCATACTTGCTGCTGCAGATATGACCTTTGAACATGTGGTAAAGTCCTGCATTTTTCTTAAAGATATGCATCAATTTACCCAAGTAAATAGTGTATATGGCTCTTATTTTGATGCTGAAACTGCCCCTGCAAGAGAAACCGTGGAAGTTGCTAACTTACCAAAGTTTGTAAATGTAGAAATTTCAATGATCGCTGTTAAATAGTTTGGGTATGAAATTCCATTAAACCTTCTATTGGACGACGTCGAATAACGCCTAAGATCAGATCGTTACGCTCAATTACAGCGGTAAGTTCTTCACGTAAAAAGTGTGATATACTCCCCACAAAATTAATTGGAACTTTGGTTGCTAATTCAAATTGCATAATATAATTGTTTACAAACTGTTGTAGTCCTTTATCAATAACACCTTTGCAATATGGATGTTCTTTGTTTTCAATCATGAACCGCGCAAATTTCGCTAAATAAGTATTTGGGTTTGGCTGTTTGTAAAGATGTTCTTTAATGTGATCCGCTTCTAAATTAAATTCTTGAGCAAATTTAATACCTAGAGCTTGCGGCATTTTATGAAAATAGTAGTCTCTTAGCAATTTACGTCCGAAGAAATTACCACTTCCATCATCCATCAAAATGTATCCTAAACTTGTTACTTTTTGAAATAGTTGATGGCCATCATAATAGCTACAATTCGAACCTGTACCCAAAATGCAAATAATCCCTTGATTCCCAATTTTTGTAGTAGAATATACAGCGGCATAGGTGTCTTCTTTTACATCTGTTTTAGCATTGGGGAAAAATTCTTCAAAAATTTCTTTTAAGAATTTTTTCATACGATCTGTGCCACAACCTGCTCCATAAAAAAATAAGCGTGTTACTGCATCTTTATTCTTTGATAATTCAAAGTTATTCGCCAATCTATCCTCAATAACTTCTCGAGTTAAAACTTCCGGACTCAATCCCAAGGTTTGCGTCAAAAACAACTGATTTCCTTTATCATCTAAAGCAATCCAATCTGATTTTGTAGCGCCGCTATCTACTATTAATATCATATGCCTCTTAAATTAAAAAAATAATCCTGAAAGTACGCATTATCGGCAATACTTTCAGGAAAATTATATACTTCTTATATATTGAACTTATAAAGCTGAAATATGCGCAGCTAAATCCACCAATTTGTTTGAATAACCTGCTTCATTATCATACCAAGAAACAAGCTTAAAGAATTTAGAATTCAACTCTATTCCTGCTCCAGCATCGAAAATACTTGTTCTTTTGTCACTTACAAAATCTTGAGATACCACCGGTTCTTCTGTATATCCTAAAATACCTTCTAAATCTCCATTTGAAGCATCCTTAAAAACCTGCTTAATTTCATCATATGAAGTTTCTTTATCTAACTTAACAGTTAAATCTACTACAGAAACATCAGCGGTAGGAACTCTAAACGCCATTCCGGTTAATTTTCCTTCCAATTCAGGAATAACCTTGGTAACCGCTTTAGCTGCCCCTGTTGCTGCAGGAATAATATTGTTTAAGGCACTTCTACCTCCTCTATAATCCTTACGTGAAGGTCCGTCAACAGTCATTTGTGTTGCCGTAGTCGCATGAACAGTAGTCATTAACGCCTCTGCAATACCAAAATTATCATTTAATACTTTCGCCAAAGGAGCAAGACAATTTGTAGTACAAGAAGCATTTGAAACGATAGTATCTGAGGTTTTTACATCATCATGGTTTACCCCCATTACAAACATTGGAGCATCTTTAGAAGGTGCAGATATTACCACCTTTTTTGCACCACCGTCGATGTGATATTGTGCAGTATCTAAAGTTGTAAATATACCAGTACATTCAGCAACAACTTCCGCACCAACCGCATCCCACTGCAAGTTTTTTGGATCTTTCTCAGCAGTAATTCGTACTACCTTACCGTCTACTACTAACTGACCATTTTCTATTGCTATGGTACCGTCATATTTTCCATGAACAGAATCGTATTCCAAAAGGTACGCCAAATGCTCTACGTCTAATAGATCATTGATTGCTACAACCTGAACATCATCCCGCTTTGCAGCAGCTCTAAAAACGAGTCTACCTATTCTTCCAAATCCGTTAATTCCTATTTTCAAATTCGACATTTTTCTATTTTTATCTATATTAATTTATACGGTCATTATGTCTGACACTCTTATAAGTTCTTTATCTATTTTAGTATGCCCTTTTATAGCTTCGCTAATTTCGGTTAAGGTGATTTTATTGTTCTGGATTCCAACCATTAAATTGGTCTTTCCTTTTAGCAATGCTTCTACGGCCTTGACCCCCATTCTGCTTGCCAAAACACGGTCAAAACAAGTGGGTGTACCTCCACGTTGCATATGTCCCAAAACAGAGACTCTTACATCGTAAATTGGAATGTGTTTCTCCACATATTCTTTCAACTCAAAAACATTTTTTCCAGTTTTATCACCTTCCGCTACAATTACAATACTAGATGACTTTCCTGAGGCTTTGCTTCGTTTTAGAGATTCCAATAAACGTTCTAGACCTAAATTTTCTTCAGGAATAAGTATTTCCTCAGCACCAGCACCTACACCTGCATTAAGCGCTATATGCCCAACATCTCTCCCCATTACTTCCACAAAAAAGAGTCTATTGTGTGAACTTGCGGTATCACGAATCTTATCTATGGCGTCTACTACCGTATTTAGTGCGGTATCGAAACCTAAGGTGTAATTTGTTCCAAAAATATCATTGTCAATGGTACCAGGAATCCCCATAACTGGGAAGTTAAATTCTGCATTAAAAGTTATCGCTCCTGTAAAACTACCGTCACCTCCAATAACAACAAATGCATCGATTCCGGCGGCTCTAAGCTGATCATACGCTTTTTTTCGACCCTCTTTGGATCTAAAATCATCACATCTGGCAGATTTTAAAATGGTACCTCCTTTATTGATGATATTATTTACACTTCGGGCATTCATTGGTTCAAAATGCCCTTCTATCATACCTTGGTAACCTCTATATATTGCCACACAGTCTACCTCCATATACGCACAAGTACGCACAACGGAACGTATTGCAGCATTCATTCCAGGAGAATCTCCTCCTGAAGTTAAAACTCCTATCTTCTTTATTTTAGAACTCATCAAAATTTTTAAGAAAGGCAAAATTAGGAAACAAATTTCAATCTAGGTGTGCTTACCTATGATTATTTAAGGAAAAGCCGCCCCGAAAACGTTTTCGTCAGAAAACTGAGCTTTTTAATATCAAAATAAAAATTAAAGGGTATGAATTTTAAGAAATCTCTATTTTTTGTCCTTACCTTTTTTAGATAGGCTTATAAAACCATCTTGACCGAGTGTATTTTTGGTTTCTTTTTTGGGTTTTTCTGAAACTGCAGTGGGAGCGGGAGCTTCTTTTTTAAATATTTTTCGCATAAGCTCTTTAAAATCATTAAAATCCACCTCATAGGATAGCCCCACACCTTGGGTATACCCTTGCCGGTCTGAAATAAATTGTTGGATTTCGTTTTCTCGATTAAATATTTTAGCACTTAAAGTTCCTTCTTCGTTTAATAAAATTTGTACTTCCACATCTCCTGCTACAACAGTTTCGCTAACACCCCCTCCTCCAACAGGAACTCCAAGTCGTCCATTAATTAATATTCGATCACTAACTTTTGTAGAAATATTTACGCCAAATCTATTCTCTGTCTGAATTACAGAGTTTCGATCTCCTTGTTCGTATGATAAGTCAAAATCAAAATTATCATTGCCGCCATCTCCTTTTAATAATTGATTCAATATTCCACTCCCAGTTTGAGATAAGTTATCATACGCCAAAGCCAAACCATTTAGTCCACTTCCATCATTATCATTTATAAAGGTACCTTGCGCTAATAAGGAGAAAGCATTTCGTTCCTCTACATTGGGATCTTGAAGACTGTATTGTAATTCAGAATTAACAATGGAATTTGTTCCTGGAAAATCTACTTTAAATGCTATTTCGGGGCTTTCTAACTCCCCGTTAAGTTGCACTTTTACCTCTGTGGGTATCCTTCTCGTATATCCCGGGTTATCCAGTAATGGAGCAGGGTTAGCATTTAAAGCATAGGTGGCTTCCATATTTAGCTGTGCTGCTAAGGGATCGCCCTCCCATACAATATTCCCTCCAGGTTCAACCGTAAATGTCTTATCTATTAATCCTCCAAATTTATAGCGATATTCTCCGGTTACCACAACAAACTCCCCAAACATATCAAACTTTCCATTGGTATTTATCTCCAATCGTAAAAGTCCTTCCCCCGTGCCTTTTAGCGTACTTCCCGTTTTTGTATCCACCACAATTTGCACTTCGGCTTCTGGCGTTACATCTAGATCAAAGTTCAATTCTAATCCTTCATAACTATCCAGTATTCGTTCCTGTTCTGCAGATCTTGATCTTTTCTTACTTTTAAAATTTATAAAAGAATAATCTCCTACACTTTCCACATCGCTAATAGGAATCTTAAGTGAAGTCCCTCTCGCGGTTTCTCCATTTACGGCTATCGTAAGTGCTTGAGTGGGACCAAAAATTCTCCCTGTTCCATTTAAAAAACCGGTACCATAATACAGTACTTCTTCTTCAAAAGGGGTATTCAATATCAAAAAACGCTCGTTGTTCGTATCCACATCCAAATCTAAACGCCAATCATCAAATGCGGTATGCTGAATAGTTCCGTTTAGTGTTGCTTTAGTATTTTCAGCAATGTCCTGAAGGATAATGTTTTCAAAGTCGAAGGTTTGGTCATAAAGCCGCACTCTGGAAAACGATCCAAAGTCGTAATTCACGTTAAGATAAGGGATCGCTATGCCGGCATCATTTAATGTTAGTATTCCACTAATATCGGGATTATTCAGATCTCCATCTACCCGGGCATTCCCTGAAATTAGCCCTCTAATATTATCGATAATACCTTCTCCTAAGGGATTAAATGGACTGATATCGAAATCATCAAAATTAACCAGCAAGCGTGCTATCGGGGTTCCTTCTTTCAATGCTACATTTCCAAAAATGCCTAACCGATCTCGATTTCCGTCTTTTAATTGTGCATTAACTACAAAATCCGATAAATTTTTATTTCCCACAATGCCGATATTCAGATTTCCCATGGGAATATCGTTAACACCAAAATCTAAGATATTCAGATTCGAAGATGGAAGGTAAACATTGTTCTTTTGTAGAATATTTAGCTGTCCATTTACTTCTCCCTGTAACTTAAGACTATCTATATCTGGCGTTATCTTATTTAGTGATACAATTTTAAACTGTAATTCCAAGTCTTTATAGGTTGAATCTGCCAATTGACCACGAAGGCGTATCTGCTCTTCCTGTTCATTGTTCATTACAATTTCCTCAATATTAATACTATCAAGGGTTTTATTGATAATCACTTTGTTTTTAGAATTCCCTTCTTTATTTAAAATCCAAGTATTTCCTTTAAAGCTAATATCAGAAGTCTTCAGACCGATTACTGATTTTTTCTGATTGTTGAATGTATGATAAAAGTTAAGATTATAACTATCATTTAATTCGCTTCCTCCTTTAAATTCCGTTCTAAAAAAAAGGGTATCATTAAGGGTTGTGTTAATTAAGTTAAAATCCTGAACATCGTAATAATTTGTAGAAACATCCGCCACGGAAACAAAGGTGTTATACAGCGGATTCTTATTATCTACTTTTACATCAATACTATCCAGTTTATTTCCGAATGCCTCAATACCTGGAGATTTAAAAGTTAGCTTAAAATCTCCCTCATCGGCTATGATGTTACCCCGTATAAATGTATTTGGTCCGAATTTTACTTCGGGAAAAAACACCTCAACAATCTTATTATATATTTTAAAATTAAAACCTACTCGTTGACCATTAGAAATATCAAAAGGTCTGTAATTGGTATAAATGCTTCCTACCGAATTTTGAACCAGTTTTCCTAATTCTTCTATTTTAAAATCTCCTTTTAAATATCCTGTGATGATATCAGGAGAGTTAATTTCTATGGTCCGAATGGTATCCTCAGAAAAAGCAGATGAAATTTTAAAATCATCAAAATAATATGTGTCATTCTTATTTTGATAATTGGTTTGCGTAAACTTAATATCCCCAATAAAATTATCTATCGAATTTCCAGAGATATCCATATTAATATCTCCTTTAAAAATAGAAATACTGTCGTTAATGAAATTTAATTTTTTTAGATCTGCATAGTCAACAGATGCAATGAAATTAAAGTTATTTCTTCCCGCTCCATAATCCGCTAATCCTTTAAAATTAAACTTTACGTTATCATCATTACTATTTAAGCTTCCATCAAATAACTGATCTTTTATTATCCCTGAAACTTTAAGGTTCTTATACTCATATCCATTAAAAGTAAGGGCATATACTTCTCCAATAACCTCTGTATTTAAATTTTCTTGAACAAACCCTCTACCTTCAACGTTAAAATCTAAGGTAGTTTTTCCAAAATTCTTATCCTCAAGAAAATCACCAATATCAAAATCTATAAAAGAAACAAACCCTCGATAGGAAGCATCATCAATATCATCGATATTGGTTAACTGTAAATCGGCATAACTACTTCCAATTCCTGTATTAATATTTACCTGAGCATCTACAGAAGTTTCCGTGATTAAGGTTGTTCCACGAATGGTAAATTGTCCTAATTTTTGAAAAGAAGATGGTAGGGACTTCCCTAGAAGATTAGGCAACAAAGATCGTAATTGATAATAATTAGAAGTAAGGTTTCTTATATTTCCTTTCAGTTTAAACGGTTCTACTTTTGCAAAAAGACTTTCAAAAGTGAAATTTCCACGGATTCCAGTATTTTCGAATTGCACAAATAAATCTTCAGCATTTAAATTGTTTAAAACACCATTGATTTTAGATGAAAACGCAATTTTTTTCCCAGAACCAAACTCGTTGTAGAGTAAATTCATTTCATCAGAAGAAATTTCTGAATCTGCAAACTGGGCCTCAATATTGACCTTATTAATAAAATTAGCAAAATCCTTACGATCGTAATTAAAAATTAAATTCCCCTTGAGATGAGACGCAGGGGTATTTATTTGAAGCGAATCAAATCGCATTTGCTGTTTGGTATAGGTAAATAGGGTATTTAACTTTTTTACTTCCAACCCACGCTTACTGGCAAAAGCTAAGCTTTTGATATTTGTTCGAACTTCAGGTCCTAAAATTCGAAAATCATTAGCTTCAATATTTAAATCTCTAAAATTAAGTGTTTCCTGGTGTTGTAAATTCTCATCGATAAGTTGAAATTTACTATCCGCAACATTTATTTCTTCCGCAGAAAAGAAAAATGGTGGTGTTCCTGGCTTTCTAGGACTTCCATCATCCAATTTCTCAATAAAAACTTCAAGGTTACTCAATCGTTGTCCTTGATACGTTTTAAACTTAAAATGAAGTTCATCAACATCTATTGCACCAAATTCCAATTTCCCATTTACCAAATTTCGTACACTAAGAACGGAAGTAGTAAGTTTGTTAATATAAAATAAGGTATCTTTCTCGTAGTCTTCAATATAAACTCCCTTTAACGCAGTATCCCAAGAAATAAGTGAAACCCCTAATCTCTGGATATCTATTTTTGTTCCAAACTCTTCGTTAATAGATTTGGTAGCATATTTTGCAAGTCGTGTTTGTACAATAGGAAGGGATAAAACTAAGGTGCCTAAAATGCAGGTTAAAATAAAAACCAGTAGTATTCTAAGTAGTATTTTCCTTAGTTTTTTGATAGCGCTTTATGTTTTAACTTTGCAGTACCAATTTTTATTCCAAACTGAAGTGGAGCATCAAAATATTTATATTTTAGCTATTGAATCTTCCTGCGACGACACATCGGCCGCTATTTTATGCAACGCAAAAAAACTTAGCAATGTTGTGGCAACGCAAAAAATACACGAGGCTTATGGAGGTGTTGTTCCAGAACTCGCCTCCAGAGCACATCAACAAAATATCGTTCCAGTGGTGCATCAGGCATTAGCCGAGGCAAATATCGACAAAAAACAGTTATCCGCCATAGCTTTTACCAGAGGACCTGGATTAATGGGTTCCCTATTGGTTGGCACTTCTTTTGCAAAGTCTTTAGCATTGGGGTTAGAAATTCCTTTGATAGAGGTAAATCACATGCAAGCGCATATTTTGGCGCACTTTATAGAAGAAGAAAATACCAAAATTCCGCAATTCCCATTTCTTGCACTAACCATTAGTGGGGGGCACACACAAATTGTCTTGGTTCAGGATTATTTTAAAATGGAAGTGTTAGGCGAAACTTTGGATGATGCCGTAGGGGAGGCTTTTGATAAAAGTGCTAAAATTTTAGGATTACCCTATCCAGGTGGCCCATTAATAGATCGGTATGCTCAACTTGGAAATCCAAAAGCCTATCCATTTCCAGAACCTAAGGTATCTGGATTAAATTTCAGTTTTAGTGGATTAAAAACAAGTATTCTCTATTTTATACAACGTGAACTCAAAAAGGATCCTGAGTTTATTAGTAAGAATCGCAATGATATTTGTGCATCTATTCAATACACTATTCAGAATATACTAATGCGTAAACTCCAAAAAGCAGTAAAAGAAACCGGTATCAAAGAAATTGCCATTGGAGGAGGCGTATCCGCAAATTCTGGTATCCGAAAAGCATTAATCGACGCAGAAAAAACTAAGGGATGGACTACGTACATTCCAAAGTTTGAATATTGCACCGACAACGCTGCCATGATTGGTATTGTTGGCTATTTGAAATATAAAAAAGAGCAATTCACGGCCACTGATGTGACCGTAAAGGCTCGATATACGCTTTAATACGTTATGGCTTATAATGAGTTGTTAGCACATCGGATAAGACAAGCACTGTTGTTGCTTCCGGAGGAGGTACATCTTTCTATTACGGAAAAGAAAATGTTTGGAGGGCTTTCTTTTTTATTTCATGGAAAAATGACAGTTGGAATAATTAAAGAGGAATTGATCGTAAGAGTAATTGCTGAAAAAATGGATACTGTTCTGGAAAGGGATGGAGTGCGTCCTATGGATTTCACAAACAAACCTTTAAAGGAGTTTGTATATGTTATTCCTGAAGTAGTGCATCGTGAAAGTGAGCTAAATTTTTGGATAGCACTAGGTATAGAGCATGCAAAAAGTAAATTATAAGCTGAAGTTTTACTATTTATCGACCACCTATAGCCACAACTTTCTATCTTTGACATTTCCAATGTGTAGTTGATGCAACTTTTTTACAGTCCAGAATTAAATCAAAATACCACAACCTATACGTTTTCTTCAGAAGAGAGCAAACATATTGTTCGCGTGCTTCGAAAAAAAAATGGAGATACATTGCATATTACTAATGGTATGGGTTTTTTGTTCAACGCAGTCATTCATTCGGATAACCCTAAGTGTTGTCATGTAAAAGTAACAAAGTGTACATTTCAAGATAGATCCCACAATTTGTTACATATGGTTGTAGCTCCAACCAAAATGAACGAAAGATTTGAATGGTTTCTGGAAAAAGCGACTGAAATCGGTGTTTCGGAAATCACTCCTGTTATTTGTGAACGTTCCGAACGAAAAACAATAAAAGCAGAACGTTTCCAACGCGTTGTTTTAGCGGCAATGAAACAGTCTTTACAGGTATATCTTCCAAAATTAAACCCACTTATTTCTTTAAAAGATTTTTTACAAAAAGAGCAAGATGGGCTCCTATACATCGCTCATTGTATGGAAGGTGAAAAAGAAAATTTGAAATCAAAATTGCAAAAACAAAAGGATGTAACAGTATTAATAGGTCCTGAAGGGGACTTTAGTGCTGCAGAAGTTCAAGAAGCCTTGCAAAAAAAATATACTCCGATAAGCTTAGGTAAAAATCGTCTCCGTACAGAGACCGCTGCCATTGTAGCCTGCACAACCGTTGCTAATTATTATTATTCTTAAATAGATGCAAAAAAAATCCGCACCCACGCCAAATGAATGACTATGAATGCGGAAACAACACCAAACCAAATAATTATTATCGAACCAATTTATGCTTTACAGCACCGGTTATATTGTATTGATCATCTTCAACGAAGACCATTAATTGTATTTTTTCTCCTTCAGTAATAATGTTGGGGATGGTTATGGAAGCTTTACCCTCCTTATCTTTTAATGAGAAAAATTGTTCAGCCACTACAATGTTACTATTTGTAAGTGTTCTATTTCTATTTTCTCCTCGCTTTACAGCTGTTGTTCTTTCATCTAACACTAATACGGCTTTTAGTTCTTTATTTGAGCGATCTCCTAAAACGTGATAGTTAAAATTCACGGTCTTACTAGAAGTATTTATCTCAGATACAGCTACTCCATTTAACGCCTTTTTCTTGCTGTATGCGCTAATTTTATTATACATATTGCTGCTACTTGAACCTACAAAATGTTCCTGACCGTTAACTACCAATTGAGGCGTATAGTTGCTTCTGTTTCTAAATTTTATATTGTACTGCCGCTGTTTTTTTGCATACTGTGATTTGCTGAAAGGATCTTCCCATCCAATATAATTCCAATAGTCAACATGATAAGACAATGCAAAAACGTTATCTGTGTATTGCTTTTTTACCTTATTCAAAAGCGCATCCGCAGAAGGACAACTAGAACATCCCTGGGAAGTAAACAATTCTAACACCACTATAGGATCATAAGTTCCTTCTTCATTTGTTTTTTCGTTCGCTACTCCTCCATCAATAAAAGCCATTAAACCCAAGCTTATTAGAATAATTGAAGTTATAATGATTTTTTTAAACATGATTATTATTACATTTGACTATACTATAGTTCGCTCTAAAATGAAACTACTTACATCTACTTCTCATATTTTAACTTTTTTAACTTTTCTAATTAGTTTTTTGGTGCAATCTCAGGATATTGCCATTTTAAAATATAGTGGTGGGGGAGATTGGTATTCTAATCCAACGGCTTTACCAAATCTCATACAATTCTGTAACGCAAATATTGATACACAAATAAATGCAAAACCACTAACCGTTGAGACTGGGAGTGTAGCCATTTTTCAATATCCGTACCTACATATGACGGGTCATGGCAATGTATTCTTTACACAGGAAGAAGCACTCAATCTAAGGACGTACTTACTTTCAGGCGGATTTTTACATATTGATGATAATTATGGAATGGAGCCTTATTTACGAAGAGAGTTACTGAAGGTCTTTCCAGAAAAACAATTGGAGGAATTAGGAAAAGATCATCCCATATTTAATCAGAAATATAAGTTTCCAGAAGGCTTACCTAAAATCCATGAACATGATGGAAAACGACCTCAAGCGCTGGGGATATTTCATGAAGGACGGCTTTTACTTTTATTTACCTTCGAAAGTGACTTAGGGGATGGATGGGAAGATCCCGAGGTCCATAATGATCCCGAAGCTGTTCGGCAAACTGCCCTCCAAATGGGAGCAAATATCATTCAATACGCCTTTAAACATTAACGCAATTTTAAAACACTATAACCTGTGAAACCGAAACACATTGCCGAGGGTATTTTAAGAGCTATAGCCATCTTAGTAGGGGTTGCCTTATTATTATATTTTTTATATAAAATACAGGCCGTATTGGTTTATATCGCAATTGCTGCTGTTGTATCGTTAGTAGGAAGACCTATTGTTTTATTTCTAAGAAGACGTTTGCGATTTAAAAATACACTTGCAGTTATTGTTACGATGTTTCTAATGATTGGGGTTCTTGGTGGCATTATTGCCCTCTTTGTCCCGTTATTAATACAGCAAGGGCAAAACCTATCACTTTTAAATATTGACGCCCTACAGGGCAATGTAGAAAACTTATACCGACAAGTCGTTAATTATTTTGGAGTTTCAACAGTTGAAGTTGAAGAAAGCATTAAAGATTCAAAGATATTTTCAAAAGTAGATTTTGGCTTTATTCCCAATTTTTTGAATGCATTAATTGGTGCCTTAGGCAGTTTTAGTATCGGTTTATTTTCAGTACTTTTTATAACCTTTTTCTTCTTTAAAGACAGCAAATTATTTGAAGACAGTTTAATTACTTTAATTCCTAGTGGGAAAGAAAGTCGTTTCAAAAAATCCATTGCTACAATCAAAGATTTACTGTCCAGATATTTTGTTGGTTTACTGTTTCAAATTCTAATTTTATTTATAATCTACACCATCGTTTTACTATTTTTTAGCATTGAAAATGCGGTAGTAATTGCCTTCCTTTGTGCACTACTAAATTTGATTCCATATGTAGGGCCAATTATCAGCGGTGTATTGATGCTAATTTTAAGTATGACAAGCAATTTAGGTGCCGATTTTAGTACCGTAATTTTACCAAAAACAGGGTATGTAATGATTGGTTTTGTTATCGGACAACTTATCGATAATTTTTTCTCGCAGCCCTTTATTTTTTCGAATAGTGTGAAATCTCATCCACTAGAAATTTTTCTGGTAATTATTATTTCGGGGCTACTTTTCGGTGTGGTGGGAATGGTAGTCGCCGTACCTGGATATACCGCTATTAAGGTCATTTTAAAAGAATTTTTGAGCGATAATAAGATTGTACAATCTTTAACCAAAGATCTATAGTGTTCCTTTGAATAAAAATATTTTAAATACTGGTATACAAGATTTTATAGAAAAAAATTGGAACACTGACACAGTGTCAGTGTTACTTCAAAAGCAGCGTTTTGAAGGCGTTACTCAAAAGGAGTTAGTAGTACAGCTAGACGCTAAAAAAAAATGTCAAAACAAGCTTCCAACCTGGTTTAATACACCTCAAATTTATTATCCTAATAAATTAAATATTGAACAAACTTCTTCTGAAACCACTGCTAAGTACAAAGCTCAAATTACAGCAGGAGAAACACTAATTGACCTCACCGGAGGATTCGGAATAGATAGTTATTTCTTTTCAAAAAAAATAAAAGCTGTTACCCATTGTGAAATGGATGTAAATCTATCTCAGATAGCCACCTATAACTTCGATATTTTAGGAGTTAAAAACGTTCAATTTATCGCTGAAGATGGATTATCGTATTTGGAAAATTCAGTTGTAAATTTTGATTGGATTTATATCGATCCTTCGCGTAGAAATTCAACCCAAAATAGAGTATTTAAATTATCTGATTGCACGCCAAATGTTCCTGAAAAATTAGAAGTTATTTTCAAAAAAAGCAATCGTATTTTACTAAAAACTTCCCCGCTATTAGATATTTCTTTAGGACTAAAAGCATTGAAATTTGTTCGAGAAATCCATTGTGTTTCGGTAAACAATGACATGAAAGAATTGCTCTGGGTACTTCACAAAAATTACACGGGAATGGTTCAACTTAAAACAGTAAATTTTAAAAAGCAAGAAACAGACGTTTTTAACTTTAAACGCTCTGAGGAAAAAACTGCGACTTCAAATTTTAGCGTTCCATTACGCTATTTATATGAACCCAATGCTGCTATCTTAAAAGCAGGAGGTTTTAAAGTAATTGGAAATAAATTCCACGTCCAAAAGCTGCACGAAAACACGCATTTATACACCTCAAATGAACTTTTAGATTTTCCTGGTCGAACTTTTGAAATCAAAAAAGTGATTCCCTATCAAAAAACACACTTTAAATCCCTGCTCAATACCAAAGCTAATGTGGCAATTAGAAATTTCCCTTATAGCGTTGCAACGCTTCGCAAGAAATTAAAAATTAAAGATGGCGGAAACAATTATCTATTTTTTACTACAACAAAGGATCAAATGAAATGTATTCTTCATTGTGCTAAAATTAATTCGGGCAACTCCATTTAAAATTTGCTATAGCATCATTAGAAGCACTGGAAAGATTATAATGCCACCATTCGGTGCGAATCGACCAGAACCCATATTTCTCCATCGTTTCTTTCAAAATTTTTCTGTGATTAAGAACATCATTTTCCAAATCCAAATTATCGTGATAAGCGCGTTTTCCAAAAAAATCAAAATCCGTACCCATATCAACAGCTTCATCTGCTAAAGTTACTAGAGTTATATCCACTGCCCCGCCTTTATTGTGAATAGATCCTTTGACGGGATTCGCTACATATTGAGGATTGGGAACAATTGCCCACATTTTGTATTGCACATCGTTAGGACGGTAACAATCAAAAAATTTAATTTTATATCCTTGTTCTTTAAAATCTGCATTTGCCAATAATAACGCTCTTGCTGTTTTAGCTCGTGTATAACATTCCGCGCAATCGTAAACCTTAGCCTTTAAAAAGTTATTTGTAGTTGCATAACGCATTTCATAGGCAAAACCATCGCTATAATCGGCAAGTCTGATAAAGGTACTATCAGCTACATTTTCAAGAGATGGAAATTCTTTTCTAATCTCAACCGCTTTTTCCATAACAGTATCTACTATACCGGTTTTGGCGCTTTCTTTTTCAACTTGATCACCCCGATGCTTCACCTGCTTACAAGAGGTCAAGAGAACAATACATAATATCCAGCATAAATGGCGCAATTGCAATTCGTTTAAGGCAAAAGTTAGACAAGTAAGATACTATTATTTTAATCATATCATCGTTATTCTTTTTAAAAAATATTATCACATTTTAAATCGATAATCTTGTTGCTTTTAATATTTTTGGAATCTTAATTAGGATAGTAAAACATATGATTCAATTTCCAAAAGATTTTGTGTGGGGATCTGCAACTTCCAGTTATCAGATTGAAGGTGGAGCAACGGCAGATGGAAGAGCCTGGAGTATTTGGGATGCCCATGCGCATACTCCCGGAAGAACAAATAATAATGAAAACGGTGATATCGCCTGCGACCACTACCATCGATACAAAGAAGATGTTGCGCTTATGGCTAAAATGGGTTTAAAAGCTTATCGCTTTTCCATTTCTTGGAGTCGAATTCAACCGGATGGACAGGGCAATGTCAATCCAAAGGGTATTCAGTTTTACTCAGATTTAATTGATGAATTAATTGCGAATAACATTACACCATGGGTAACACTATATCATTGGGATTTACCACTTGCTTTACAGACCGAAAAAGATGGTTGGCTAAATCCTGAAATCGCTAATTATTTCGAAGCTTATGCTGAAATTTGTTATAAAAATTTTGGAGATAGGGTGAAAAATTGGATTACCCTAAATGAATCCTGGGTAGTAGCTATTTTAGGCTATGGGGAAGGTATTTTTGCACCTGGAAGAAAGTCAAAAGATGAACCCTACAAAGTAGGTCATCAGTTATTACGAGCGCATGGAAAGGCAGTGCAGCTATATCGCAACAAGTATCAACAAAAACAGAAAGGACAAATAGGAATAACCAATAATGGGGATTGGCGGGAGCCACTCACAGACTCAAAGGAAGATATTGATGCAGCGCAGCGCTCATTAGAGTTTTTTCTAGGTTGGTTTGCCGATCCAATCTACTTTGGAGATTATCCAAAAGTAATGCGAGATCGTGTGGGAGATCGACTTCCTAAGTTTACAGATGAAGACAGAGCGTTAATAAAAGGATCTTCCGACTTTTTTGGATTAAATCACTATACCTGTTCTTATGCTTCTAATGTTGATCCAAATGCTCCTATTTCAAATCAAGTATATGGCAATGGTGGCATTTTTGAAGATCAATATGTAGCCTTATCTTCAGATCCAAAATGGAAGTTAACCGCTATGAAGTGGGCCATTGTTCCTTGGGGATGTCGTAAATTATTAGAATGGATTAGTGATCGCTATGGAAATCCACCCATTTATATTACCGAAAATGGTTGTGCCCTTGACGATGTGGTAGAAAACGGAAAAGTCACAGACACCCTACGCAAAGAATATTATGAGAGTTATTTAGCTGCTTGCAGTAAAGCAATCGACAAAGGGGTAAATCTGCAAGGTTATTTCGCGTGGTCTTTTATGGACAATTTTGAATGGGCTCTAGGGTATTCCAAACGCTTTGGAATGCATTATGTAGATTACGACACCTTAGAAAGAACTCCTAAAAATTCAGCACTTTGGCTTTCCAAAGCAATACAGGACAATGGGTTTGACTTTTCTCAAAACGACGTGGAAATTTAAATGAATTTCTTATTAAAAGTTAGTTTTTCAAAGAGAAGTTAACGTATAACTTTTCTGCGCTTCAAATCATATTGATTTCCTGCTTTAAGAAAATAAAAACGTTGATTTGCATCCGGAACCTCCTTTAGGCTGGTTCCTTCAGCACTCCAAAAACTTCCATCATAAACCAAAACGTAACTTGCTCCGATTACTTCAAATTTATCATGTCGCACTACAATCGCAGTACCTTCATCCAATCCTATTCCCAATAATTCTGGTCTTTTTTTTAGTATTGTAAAAAGATCAAATTGTCGGTTTCGGGCCAACACATGCTGATCTATTGCAACATTACTGAGATAACCAAAACCTGTTTCATGATCTCCCATCATAATTTGATTATTTTTGGTATCTCCTCGTGCTAAATACGACCCTTGAATGGTAGCACCTGCTGAAGACCCTCCAATAACTCCCCCTCTACTCAATACATCTTGAAAAGCTTCTTCTGTTTTTGTCCCTTTATACGCATCTACTAAGCGCCATTGTCTACCTCCAGTAAACCAGACACCTGTTGCATTTTTAAGTGGATTTATAAACGAACTACTATTTGCTTCTTTAGGGACATTGGTATGCAATATTGTAACATTGGTTGCTCCATATCGTGTTAATAATTTTTTCCAACCATCATCATACTCTTTCAGACCCGCAGCCGTTGGGACTAGTACTATAGCAGCGTCTTTTCCTCCTGCCAAACTTATAAACTTTGTTACAATTTCTTCAGGTAATGCTCCCCCACCAGCGATCACCAAACTTCCATGTTTTGGTCCTTCTACCACATTAGATAAGGCTTCTTGTGCATTCAAAACCAACAATCCAATTCCAAAAAATAATGTAAAAAATACGGCCTTTCTCATCTCAATAGTATAAAAAATTATTACGAAACTATTCAATTAATATTAGATATCTCAATCACAAAACTCACATTGATATATTAAAACCGCACTATCTTCATAACCAATATGAACAGCTTTTGCTTCAAATGTTCGAATCTTTGGTAAGGGTTCAGTATACAACTGCCATTTCTGATCACCAGGTGTTCTCCATACAATAGACGCTTCATGAAAATCAGAAGTTAAAGCCACTCCTTTATCTGTTTCGGTAAGGCTTAAACCCTGAACCTTTGGTATTCCATTAACAAACCAATTCTCCATAAGATCCTTTTCCGGATACTTTCCCAAATCCTTAGATTCCTTAATCCAATTGTACAATACTTCTTGTAATTTTTGTAGTGTATCTTTCAGTATTGTGTTTTGCGCCAAATTATTTAGCTCGTAAGGATCTTCCTGTAAATCATACAGTTCTTCTTCCGGTTTAGGTGCAATAAACCAATTTGAAGAAATACTGTCCAGTTCTCCATTTTTATAGAGCATATCCAATCTTTGCATCATAGGCATTTGAGTTCTATAGGCAATTGGAAGCGCATTAGAAATAACAGGGTTAAAATTTTTAATATACTTGTAACGTTGAGAACGTACTGCTCTTATACGATCAACCTGACCATCAAAGCGATCTGAACTTGTAAATATATATCGGTTTTCTTTTTTAGCTTTAAAAGCTCCTTCCAAAGCAATCCCTTGCATATGTGGAGGTGGTAAAATACCTGCCATAGATAATACTGTCGGAGCTAAATCTACAAAACTCATAAAACGCTCATCTACTGCACCACCATTTCTGTTTTTTTGAAATTTCACCAACATAGGCACCTTTGTCCCTGTTTCATACAATGCCCTCTTATGACGAGGAAATGGTCCACCATGATCTCCATAAAAAAAGATGATGCTATTATCGTAAAGCCCATCTTCTTTAAGTTGTTTTAGTATAATTCCTAATTGATCGTCTAAACGTTTTAAATTGCTGTAGTTAACAGCTAAATCCTTTCGAATTATTGGATCATCCGGAAAATATGGGGGAATAGGAACACTATCTGGAGAAACAAATAGCGCTTCATTTCCTTGTTTCCATATTCCTGATTCATGACAAATACCAAAGTTAAATACGCTAAAAAAAGGTGTCTTTTTATCATTATTTCGCCAATGGGCTTCAGCACTACTTTCATCCCAAGCTGCCAGTGTGCTTCTAAAATTATAATCCTCCTTGCTATTATTAGTGCAATAATATCCCGCTTTGCGAAGATATTCTGTAAACATTTTAGTCCCATTTGGAACTAAAGGTGAATAACTCGGTATTCCCAATTCAGGCTGGTTAGCCTTTGCATATGCATTGTAGGTTCTCATATTATGAGTACCTAAGGTTGTTGGGTACATTCCCGTAATAATACTACTTCGCGCGGGAGCACAAACAGGAACAGTTGCGTATGCATTTAAAAAAGTAACCCCATCTTTAGCCAAGGATTCTAAATTTGGCAAAACTATTGTACTATCGCCATACATGGCGAAAAATTGAGCGGATTGGTCTTCTGCAACCAGCCATATAATATTCGGTAGTAAACTATTATGGTTTAATTTTTCACTATTTTCCTTACATGAAACAACAAACAAGAAGCATAGGAAAGTTGCTATACGATAAAATCCGATTGAATCATATTTTAGGCTGAAATTCACCACTTTTCTTTTAAAAGCAAGGAAGACCACATTGTAAATGACACTTTTTTATATCAAATTATCCACAATACGAAAGTTCATTCTTTATATGCTAAAGAATATTATATAAATTAAGTCAATAGATTCCCTGCATCATCCCATTCAGCTATAGTACCTCGTTTACTCTGATCTATACACTTCGCCAGCCACGCTTCGTCATACGACACTCCATGCTGCTGCAATACTTCCTCAGGAACACCGTCCCAAACATTTGGGGTATTTCCTTTATATCCTAAATCTTCAATTCCCATTTTGCTGGTATAATATCCACTAAGCGTTAGGTTTCTAACTAAAGAAAAAAATTGAATCTCTAAAGGGCGTTCATGCTCGGGCACGGTAATATCTGGATAAGCAATACGATCTAGTAGCTGTTTTTGCTGTTCTGCAGGCGTGATTTTAAACTCCATTCCAAACTCAGTATTACAGGTATGGTCCAACCACATTAATCCTCCGCGAAGTGTAACCTGAAGTTCAGGAATGTCTTTTGCCATAAATTCCATAAAATCTGGTACTCCGGCATCTGTCGCACTTCCAAAATCTTCATTCGCCGGCAAAATAAGATCGCATAACACGGCTACAGTTTCCAGCTCATGAGCATTGAAAAACTCTTCAGCCTCTAATTTGGCGATTTGTTCTTTTTCTTTGGGAGTTCTTCCAAAATGATTCTCTGTTGTTACCAATGCTTCATCTTGCGCTGTTCCTTCTACTTCTGGTTTACAACCATTTAAAGCTAACCCTCCGGCTACAGAGCCTAAGACAATGGATTTAATACTTTTTCTTCTATCCATCATTAAATATTTTGTTGTTTCAGTTGTTCTATGATATAATCCGATGTTCTCCAAGAAAGTGCCAAAATGGTCCACGTGGGGTTTTTGTCGGCTTGAGATACAAATGGTCCGGCATCAACGATGAATACGTTATCAACATCGTGTAATTGTTGGTATTGATTGGTGACAGAAGTTCTGGCATTATTCCCCATCCGTGTTGTTCCAACTTCATGAATAATCCAACCCGGCGGTGCAATTCCATAATTCTGTTCCTTAGTTGGTTTGGTTCCCAAAGCTTCACCTCCCATATTGTGCACCAGTTCTTCAAAGGTATCATGCATATGCTTCACCTGTTTGTATTCGTTATCGGTCCATTGGTAATTAAATCGTAAAACTGGAATTCCAAATTCATCTACTTTTGTGGGGTCTATTTCACAGTAATTATCCTTTTGAGGAATGGATTCACCTCTCCCTCCAAAACCTAAAACAGAACCATAATACTTTTTAACATCTTTACGAAGATCATTTCCATATCCTCCTACTTTAAGTCCAAAAAACTTATTAAAATCATTTACATTAAACCCAAAACCATAGCTGGGCATTCCCATACCTCCCCATACTTCGATATGATACCCGCGCGCAAAATCTAATTTTTTATTATCCAACCACCAGGGGCTGTATACATGCATACCCCCTACTCCATCTTCATTATAAATTTTTCGATTCATCATATCCGGAATAAAAGCAGCTCTGCTTGCTCCGGTAGAATCGTGCAGATATTTTCCAACAATATCACTACTGTTCCCTAACCCATTAGGGTGCTGAGCACTTTTAGAGTTTAAAAGAATTCGAGCAGAACTACAGGCAGATGCAGCCAGAACCACTACTTTTCCTTTAATCTTATATTCTTTTCTATCATCTTTACTGATATACGACACTCCTGTTGCTTTTCCCTCATCATTCGTTGTAACTTCGCGAACCATACAGTTTACAAATAAATCTATTTGCCCTCCATTTTTCTGAGCTGGAAAAATTAAACAAGTTCCTGATGAAAAATCAGCATAAACGGAACAAGCTCTTGAACACTGACCACAATAAAAACAGACACCGCGATCACTATTTATCTTTTTTGTCAGCATCGACATCCTCGACGGAATAACGGGCACCCCAGTTTTTCGTGCTCCTTTAATATAAAACAATTCGTGAAGTCTTGGTTTTGGAGGGGGTAGAAAAAAACCGTCTGGATCATTGGGCAAACCTTCATTAGTTCCAAAAACACCTATGAGTTTATCTACCTTATCGTAATACGGTTTTACATCCTCGTAACCAATAGGCCAATTATCACCTAGACCATCTTGATCTTTACGTTTAAAATCTTTTGGTCCAAATCGCAGGGAAATCCGCCCCCAGTGATTTGTTCTACCTCCTAGCATTCGTGATCTAAACCATTTAAAATCACTTCCTGCTGTATTGGTATATGGCTCTCCTTCAATATCCCACCCACCATAGGCACTGTCAAATTCTCCAAAATGACGTTGCGTACTTGCTCCACGTCTTGGGGATTCATAAGGCCATTTTAATTGTGTCTGCTGTGTAGGATCTGCTGGGTCAAAATGCGGTCCAGCTTCGACAACGGCAACTTTTAGTCCGGCATCAGCAAGGATCTTCGTAGCCATGCCTCCTCCAGCTCCTGAACCAACAATAATAACATCGTACATTGTTGGAGATTCTTTTATTTGCATATCGGTTTGAAATATTGAAGGGATCTTCCCTGGTTATTTTACGATATTAAGATATATCTTTTTCTTTAGAATTAAAGCAATACACTCTGGCTTTGATGAATTATAATAGGAAAATGACAAAATTGATCAAAATCTTGCACTGGAAATAGGTTTATTTTATCGCTTAATCTTAAAATATTTAGATGGTACGATGAATACCCGAGAATTCATGTCTAAATTTTGAAGGTGTACACCCCTTACTTTTCTTAAAGGTTCGATTAAAGTTAGCTATATTATTGAAACCGCACATGAATGCAATTTCAGACACACTTAAGTCCTTTTCTATTAACCAGCGGGCGGCATAACCAATACGTACATCATTTAAATAATCTATAAATGTTTTACTTGTGCGTTTTTTAATAAAACGATTAAAGGAAACATTACTCATATTGAGTAGATTCGAAACTTCAGTCAATGTGATTTTCGAAGAGTAATTTTTTTGGACATAATCGTACAACAATTTTACTTTATCACTATTCTCAAAATTCTCAAAATGAATGGTTGATGTAGATAAGAGACGTTGATTTCTTGATATCGCCAAATCATATAATATAGAAAGCATTTCCATGAAATAATCCATTCCATCAAGCTTTGAAACCTTCAATAATCTTGGCTTTAAGGTCTCCACGACATCTTTGGCAAATAAAATACCTCTATTAGATCGTTCAAACATATCTTTAATTGGTTTCATAACAGCTCTACTCAAAAAATCTTTATGAAAAAGTTCTTGACTAAACTGAACGGTAACCTCATGAATTCCGTCATTAGGGCAATTATGTTGCTCCCATCCGTGATTGAGATTTGGTCCCACAAAAACCAATTCTAAATCATCTATTTCTTCCATACTGTCCCCTACAATTCTGCGAATACCTTTACCATTTACAATAAAATTTAATTCCATTTCTGGATGAAAATGAATTGGATAGTCGTAGAGGTCTTTGTGCCGATCGAAGACTAAAAAACTATCATAAACGGCCAAAGAGGTGATTTCACGGTGCACATTTTTCTTAGGAACTCTCATTATTTTTATTTTGTATTCTATTTTGAATAAATAGTATCAATTCTGCAATCTTTCAAAATTTACCTTTGTAACATTATTTCATTCAAAAAATTGATGAAATCTCAAAAAAATCTAATTTAACAACGATTTTGATTGAAATTCTTAGAATTACTAAAACTACTTTAGCATGCAAAGTAAATATTTAAAACGAAAAAATGAAGAATTTCGAATCTTATATGTATTTATTATACTAATACTATTTCTTATGGGATCCTGCAAATCGATTGCCCCTGTTATACAAAAAGAAACTCTGCGTGTAAATACGCAAGAAAGCTTCGCCAACAAAGCATTATTGCAACGTATACAAACCATCTCTCAAAAAGGGTATGCTTTTGGACATCAGGACGCTACAGCTTATGGTATTGGGTGGAAAAACGATGGTATCACCTATAGAAGCGATGTTAAGGATGTTTCTGGCGATCATCCTGCTGTTTACGGTTTTGAAATTGGCCATATAGAGTTAGCTAAAGAGCAGAATTTAGACACTGTAAGCTTTAAACTAATTACAAAGCTTGTAAAAAAAGCACATGAAGATGGTGGAATTATAACGATAAGTTGGCATCCCAATAATCCAACTTCTAACAAAAGCGCTTGGAATACTCGCAAAACAGTTAAACACATTCTCAGTGGCGGTAAACATCATAAAAAATACAGATTATGGTTATCCCGATTGGCGGCTTTTTTAAAGGACTTAAAGACAGCCAATGGTTCAGCTATACCCATAATATTTAGACCTTATCACGAAATGAATGGAGGCTGGTTTTGGTGGGGCAAAGGACATTGTAGCCCTGAAGAATATATTAGACTTTGGCAAGAAACCGTTTTTATTTTAAATCAAGATTTTGGCGTCCAAAATGTTCTGTACGCGTACTCCCCAAATACATTTGCAAGTGAAAAAGAATATCTGCAATACTATCCAGGTGATAATTTTGTAGATATTTTGGGCGTGGATATTTACCAACATTGGACCACAGCCAGTTTTATAAAAGACTTAAAATCAAATACCACCTTATTAAAAACGATCGCTACCAGAAAAAACAAACCCTATGCTTTAACTGAAGCGGGGTTAAATAAAGTTTCCAAAAAAGATTGGTGGACACGGGTTTTAGATCAAAATATAGCAGATTCTGGAATTGCTTGGGCACTTTTTTGGCGTAATGCAAGGCCTAGTCATTTCTTTGGCCCCTACCCCGGACAAATTAGCAGTAACGATTTTAAGGAATTTAAAAAGCTACCTCATGTACTCTTTTTAAAGGATATTAAAACAATAAAGTAGACATATTTCAAATATAGCAGTTAAACATGATGATTTACAAAGCAACCACAATAAGATATTTCCATGAACCATCTTTGCAAATTTTGGAAGGGAATTAATCAATATACATTTCGATTAAATTAAACACCAAATAAAAGATTCTCATAACAACTAAACCTCAATTTATTATAAAATAAACTAAGTTAAAATGCGTCTCATCAACATTACGATAAAATACACTATAATTTGGTGAGTATTTAAGGTGCTGAATGCAAAAAGGTTAGCTCAACAAGAAGTAAATGACAAAATATTACTATCACATTTTACAATCTCCTAAGATTGTATGCAATTACGGCTTTATATTTGTTATTTTCAATTTCATTAAATGCAGTTATTCTAGAGAATCTTGTAGGAATAATCAAGAATTTTAACTTCCAATACATCTTTTTTTTAGTTTCCCACTAAAATTAACATTTTATTGATACTATCATAATATGACAAAATACTACAATTTCAAAGGTTTTCGTAATGTAAATATTAGCTTTAAAATATTAAGGTTTTGAAATGTATAATTATTCTGTTTTAAATCATTTTAATTCAACTTTTTATAATTTAAAACATTATATATCAACACTTTAGTTAAAAAATAAAAAATAGGAATTCGAGGTGACCCTGAAATTAAAGATGATAAAATAGTATCAATTATAAAAAAAAGTTAAAGAAAAAGAGAAAAGTAAACCAGAATTTAAAACGAATAGAATAAAAAAGCAATCATTTTTCATATTCTTAAAATTCACAAATTCGCGTTAAATATTTAAAATAATTTTAGTAATATTACTGCGATTATTTCGATTTCAAACGTTTTCGTGATGTCTAAATCAAAACGTAGAAAAAGTTACAATCGACTCAAAAATTCACTTAAACTAACAAAAACAGAATGATTATGAATTTAAAAACTAGTCTACTTTCTCTTAAATTTTTGGGAAAGAAGTTATTGTTGAATTCTGTAAAACTTAAGGTACTTATTCTGTGCCTTGGTTTATCGGTTCAATCAACATTTGCTACAACTCCTTGGGATACTCCCGTTGATGTGCTTAGTCGTGTAGAGCAATCTAACATTACAGGTACAGTAACTGATCCAGATGGAAATCCCCTTCCTGGAGCAAGTGTAGTTGTTAAGGGCACTACAAATGGTACGCAAACTGATTTTGATGGAAATTATACCATTTCGGCTCTAGATACAGCAACTTTAGTATTCAGTTATATAGGTTATGCTAACCAGGAGGTTGCAGTAAACGGGCAAACTACAATTAATGTAACCTTAGAAGAAAGTGCTACTTTAATGGATGAAGTAGTTGTTGTGGGTTATACGGCTCAAGCAAGAGGTTCACTTACAGGTGCTGTTGCGTCTGTAGATATTAGCGAAGCAAACAAACAACCTATTGTGAACGTTGCTGAAGCTTTAGAAGGTAGAGTTACAGGGGTAAGTATTACGAATAATGGTTCTCCAGGAAGTACTCCTGTGGTTCGTATTCGTGGTTTTGGTACGCCTAACAATAATAACCCTTTATATATTATTGATGGGTTACAAACTTTAGATGGAAGTGTTTTAAATGCGATCAATCCAAATGATATCGCTCAAATAAACGTACTAAAGGATGGTGCAGCATCGATTTATGGAGCAAGAGCATCTAACGGTGTAATTATCGTTACTACTAAAAATGGTAGTTATAACCAAGATAAAGCTACTATTTCTGTAGATACGTATGTTGGTTTTGCCAGTGCAACAAACCTTCCAAACTTATTGAACCCTACGGAATTAGGACAGGTGTTTTTTGAAAGTTTACAAAACGATGGAGCAGCTTTAGTACATCCACAATTTTTCCCTAGCGGAGGAGCGCCAACCGTACCTTCGCAGCTTTTAGGAGCAGCATTTTTAGGTACAGGTGAAGCTGTTACTGCTAATGTAGCACCAGGTGGAACAAACTTCTTGGATGAGATTTTTAGAAATGCACCAACACAGAATTTTAGTGCAACACTTGCTAACGGTAGTGAGTCTTCAAAATATTCCTTAACTTTAGGGTATCTAAATCGTCAAGGAATTCAGTTAACTACGCAGTTTAAGCGAGGACAAATTCGATTAAATTCTGAGTTCAAGATCGGGAAAAGAATTACAGTGGGAGAGCATTTTAATGCATCATTCAGCAATAGTAGATTTGGTAACGTTACGCAACTAGCAACACGTATTAGCCCATTAGTGCCTGTACGAGATAGCGAAGGGCGCTTTGCAGGAACCTATAATAATGCTATTGGTCTTTCCAATTCAACGAATCCTGTTGCGGATTTAGTAAGAGGTGGCGATGATTTCTTCAAGCAAACCAGAATTATTGGGGATCTTTATGGTATCGTAGATCTTTCAGATATTACGGATGGATTAAAATTTAAGACTTCCATTGGTGGTGATATAAGCTTATTAAACTCTAGAAACTTTTTAGCGTTAAACCCAGAACACTCTGAGGCTAGAAGCACAAACACACTTACAGAACGTAATCAACAAACCTATAGCTGGGTTTGGACCAATACTTTAAATTATGCCAAGTCATTTGGAAAGCACAATGTAAATGTATTAGTAGGTGTTGAAGCTACGGAACAAACTGGTAAAGGTTTACAGGTTGCTGCAAACGGTTTCCTTTTTGAAACTCCCGATTTCTATTTGTTAAGTAACGCTTCTGGAGTGCCAGTAGTAAATCCAGCAAATACTTTCGATTTTGAAAATACCTTATCTTCTTTCTTTGGAACAGTGAGCTATTCTTTTGATGACAAATATTTAGCTTCCGCTACATTGCGTCGTGATCGATCTTCACGTTTCCTAGGAGATAACCAAAGTGACGTATTTCCTGCATTTAGTGCTGGTTGGGTAATCAGTAATGAAGATTTCTTTCCACAAGACGCCATTGTAAATCGTTTGAAATTTAAAGCGTCTTGGGGGGAATTAGGAAACCAGGAATTACCGGCTTCCAATCCTACTATTAATATCTCTAACTTGAACAACCAATTGGCAGATTTTCCATTTGATGGTGCTGGAGGAATACAAACTGGAGCACTTTTAAGTCAGGTAGGAAATCCAGATTTAACTTGGGAGATCAGTGAAAGTTTTAACGTAGGTTTTGAATTAGGGTTGTTTGACAATGCCTTAAACTTTTCTATTGAATACTTTAATATTACTACGGACGACCTAATTGCTCCTGACTTAACAGTAATTGGTGATACTGCAATTGATGCTTCTGCACCTTTTGTAAATTTAGGTTCTGTTGAAAATAAAGGTTTTGATTTTAGCGTATCTTATGGTAATGAAACGAAAAGTGGATTTAGATATGGTATTGATGTTAATCTTTCAAGATTTGACAACGAAGTAACGGAATTGGCTAGTGAGTTCCAGAGTGGTGCTGGTTTTAGAGGTGGTACGATAACAAGAACTCAAGTAGGTCAGCCACTATCTTCTTTCTTTGGAAGAGTTGCAGATGGTATTTACCGAAGTGAAGCAGAGGTTGCTGCAGGTCCGGATCAAGGATTTGCTTCTGACGCTGCTGGTGTAGGGAGATTGCGTTACAGAGATTTAAATGGAGATAACGTTATCAATGATGACGACAGAGACTTTATTGGTTCTCCACACCCAGATTTCTCTTTCGGTATAAATTTAACAGGTGCCTATAAAAATTGGGATATCAGTGCTTTTTTCTCAGGAACTGTTGGAAACGATATTTACAACTATGATCGTATTTTTACCGATTTCCCAACCTTCTTTAACGGAAACAGAAATGAAAGAGTGTTAGATGCTTTTAATCCTACAACCAATCCAAATGGTTCACATCCAGCATTAAGTGCTACACTTCAGAATAATGAGACTGCACCGAATTCCTTCTTAGTAGAAGATGGTTCTTTTATGCGTCTTAAAAACTTATCGATTGGGTATAACTTCCCAAGTACAATAACGGATAATTGGGGTATTGATGGGCTTCGGCTTTATGTGAATGCCAGCAATTTATTTACTATTACCGGCTATGAAGGTATAGATCCTGAAATCCAACCAACAGGTGGTAGCGGAAATGCTTTAACCATTGGTGTAGACCAAAACACATTTCCACTATCACAAATATTTACTATTGGTGCTAATTTAAAATTGTAAAAAAATGAAAAAGAGATTAATTTATTTTGTAATTGTTTTATTCGCCGCGTATTCGTGCGGGGATGAATTTGCCACTACCCCTGCGGTGGGGGCACTAAGTGATGAAACACTGGCTAATCCACAAGGTGTAGATTTACTATTAACTGGAGCGTACTCCGTTTTGGATGGGGTTCGAAACAACCAAGCGGGAAATGGGTTTTCTGTAAGTGGTGACCGTTGGATTTTTGATGTTGTTTCTGATGATGCGCATAAAGGAAGTACCGATGGGGATCAAGCTGATTTGTTTTCTTTGGAAACTCTGGATTGGCAAACGTCTAACGGGTATTTTAGAGGGCCATTTACGTCTATTTATGCTGGAGTAAATCGAGCCAATGCGGTACTTAATGTTATTGCAGGTATTGATACTTCTGCTTTGAATGCAGCTGAAGCTGCTGCAATTGTTGGTCAAGAGGCAGAAGCACGTTTTTTAAGAGGACACTTCTATTTTGAAGCAACCAAAATTTATGGAAATGTACCTATTATTTCAGTAGAGAATTTTGCTGCTTTCGAATTTAATCAACCTAACCCTGGTCCAGCATGGGATCAGATCGAAGCAGATTTTCAATTTGCTATCGACAACTTGCCTGATACACAAAGTGATCCAGGAAGACCAACGGCCAATGTTGCTAGAGCTTTCCTAGGAAAAGCACTTTTATATCAGTCTGAATGGGCTGCTGCTTTAACGCAGTTTCAAGCGGTTATTAACAGTGGAGAGTTTGCTTTAGCTGCTAATTACTTAGATAATTTTAACGCTGCTGGTGAGAATGGGCCAGAATCAGTATTCGCAATTCAATTTGCTGCAGATGGTGGTTTATCTTTTAATGGGAATGTAGGAAGTACGTTGAATTTTCCAGGTGGAGGACCTTTCGGATCTTGTTGTGGTTTTTACCAACCAACGATCGATTTGGCGAATGCGTTTATCGTAGATGGTGCAACTGGATTGCCTTTAATGGATAGTTCTGTAGATTTCTTAAACGATTATGGAGTTAACAGTGCTGATGCTTTTACTCCTGATACTACTACACCTGTAGATCCAAGGTTAGATTTCACTGTAGGTCGTAGAGGTATAGATTATAATGGTTTTGGAGAGCATATTGGTAAAGATTGGATTAGAGCTGGTTTTAATGACATTTCTGGACCTTATTTACCTAAGAAGAATGTTTATCAGGCAGATGAATTGGGTGCTAACCAAGGAACTGGTGCTTGGGGACAACAACATTCTGGTGTAAACTATAACATTATGCGTTATGCAGATGTATTGTTAATGGCTGCTGAAGCAGCGGTAGAAACTAATGATTTAGCTTTAGCTTTAACTTTAACCAATCAAGTACGTGCAAGAGCTGCTAGTACAGCTGTTGTTCAAGCCGTAGATGGAAGTGGACCTGCTGCAAACTATCAGGTAGGCCTATATCCTGCATTTACAGATCAAGCTTCGGCACGTATGGCAGTTCGTTTTGAGCGTCGTATAGAATTGGGTATGGAAGGACACCGCCTATTTGATTTAAGAAGATGGGGTGTTACTGTTGATCAAATTAATGGTTATATCGCTGATGAAGCGCGTACCATTGAAAATTTTGGTCAGAAAGCAAGAGCTTATGAAGCAAGATTTGATATGTTACCTATTCCAATTGACGCTATTGATTTAAGTCAAGGAATATTAACACAAAATCCTGGATACTAAATCGAGGGGTTACAACATATTTTGACCTAAAAACAAAACGGGACATTTAAAAATGTCCCGTTTTTTTAACCTACAAATTTATAATACTTGTATTTTTTACATAAAACAACACTTCACTACTATTTTTGCAAAAATTGCTTGAAATTTTTATTTTATTTTAACGCAATGCAAATCGCGTTTTTCTATCTTTAAATTAAAATTGTAATAATGAATAGGATTTTGATACTCGCCTTGGGCCTTGTATGCATTGTTGCCTGTACAACTAACCCAAAAAATGATCAAAAGATATTTCGTCAACTAAGTGCTACACAAACAGGGTTAGATTTTGAAAATACACTTACTGAAAACGATTCCCTCAACTACTTTACGTATTCGTACCTCTATATGGGGGGTGGTATCTCTGCAGGAGATATCAATAATGATGGATTAATCGATCTCTTCTTTACCGGTAATATGGTATCGAATCGCTTGTATCTCAACAAAGGAAATTTAAAGTTTGAAGATATTTCCGAAAAAGCAGGTGTTTTAGGGGATTCCCGATGGTATACAGGTACAACTATGGCCGATGTAAACAACGATGGTTTTTTAGATATTTATTGCTCTGTAGGTGGAAAATTCGGTCCTAAAGAAAATCAGCTCTTTATCAACAACGGAGACAATACATTTACCGAAAAAGCAGCTGATTACGGCATTGCAGATATTAGTAATAGCGTACAATCTACTTTCTTCGATTACGATAAAGATGGGGATTTGGATATGTATTTAGCCAACTACCCTCCTACTGCCTTTAATGCACCCAATAGTTTTTATCGCTTTAAAGTTAAATTTCCGAAGGAAATTGAAATGGATAAATTATACCGAAATGATGGGGATACCTTCACCAATGTAGCAGAAGAGGCTGGAGTTCGGAATTTTGGACTCTCTTTAAGTGCTACAGTCGGTGACGTAAATTCGGATGGCTGGCCCGATTTATATGTTTCCAATGACTTTAGTTCTCCGGACTATCTTTTTATAAACAATCAAGATGGAACATTTACCGAACAGGTAAAAAACACTACTAAAAACACCTCATTTTATGGAATGGGCGTAGATATTGCTGATTTTAATAATGATAGCTACCTCGATATTTTACAGGTAGACATGACCGCCCAAGATAATAGAAGATCAAAAGCCAACATGGCTAGTATGAATCCTGTGTTGTTTTGGAGTACCGTGAATTCTGGATTTCATTATCAGTACATGCAAAATAGCCTTCAGCTAAATAATGGCGTAAGACCAGATAGTTTACCTGATTTTAGTAATGTATCTCGTTTGGCAGGAATTTCCTCTACCGATTGGAGTTGGGGACCTTTATTTGCTGATTTGGATAATGATGGGTGGAAAGATATTTTTATCTCTAATGGTACACGTCGGGAAATCAACAATCGGGATTATTTTTCAAAATTAGAAAATAGAACAGGTCCTATAGATAGCACTTTACAACGGAGTTTAGCTATTCCTTCGGAACGGGTGGATAATTTTGCTTTCAAAAACAATCGTGACCTTACTTTTACACCAATGAACGAGGATTGGGGAATTTCCTTTAAAGGTTTCTCCAATGGAAGTGTTTATGTGGATTTGGATAACGATGGAGATTTAGAAATTCTAACAAATAATATTGACGATCCGGTAAGTCTTTTTGAAAATACTAGTTCGCAAAAAAACAATCATATTACTTTACGTTTTACGGGTCCTAAAAACAATCCGTTTGGCATCGGTGTTAAGGTTGAAGTTACTACTAATAACAACAGCCAATTTCAAGAGTTAACGCTTAGTAGAGGGTTTCAATCTTCCGTAGCGCCACAACTTCATTTTGGGGTAGGAAAAGATACGGTAATTGAAAATTTAAAAATTAGCTGGCCCGATGGCAAAGAACAGCTGCTTTCTCAAGTTTCTGTAAATCAGTTGAAGCAAATCAGTTACGCCGACGCGACACTGACAACTTCGGAAATAGAAGCTCCTGATGAGGAAAAATTGTTTATCACTGCCATCGATACTTCGTTAAATGTAAATCATCGACATATTGAAAATCTTTTTGACGATTTTAAAACAGAAGTACTACTGCCGCACCAAACTTCCATGTTTGGACCAGGTTTGGCTGTTGGGGATTTAAACGGAGATTCCATAGACGATTTTGTGGTCGGAGGTGCCTCTTTTCGCCAAACAGGTATCTTTTTACAAAGTGAAAATGGTTTTACACAGCAACAGATTCGGGAAATCGCAAACGATAGTATCTATGAAGATTTAGGAGCACTTATATTTGATGCTGATATGGATGGGGATAATGACTTATATATGGTAAGTGGGGGAAATGAGTTTACACCCACTTCACCTTACCTACAAGATCGTTTTTATCAAAATGACGGTAAAGGGAACTTTACCCGATTAAAAGAAGCAATACCACCAATGATTACCAGTGGTTCAAGGGTAAAAGCATTTGATTTTGATAAAGATGGAGACCTAGATCTTTTTGTTGCCGGAAGACTAGTTCCTCAAAATTACCCTGCTCCTGCAGATAGTTATATTTTGGAAAATAAAAGCACACCGGGAAATCCGAAATTTGTAGATATCACAGACAAAGTAGCTCCTGCGCTTAAGAAAATAGGAATGGTTACCGATTTTAGTTGGACCGATTATGACAATGATGGTTGGACAGATCTTGTTTTAGTAGGTGAATGGATGCCCATTACCATCTTAAAAAATACCTCAGGAACATTTAAAAATGTTACGGAAACCATGGCTCTATCAGATACATCAGGATGGTGGTTTAGTATTAAAGAAGGGGATTTTGACCAAGATGGAGATAGTGATTTTATAGTTGGAAATCTAGGGCTTAATTATAAATACAAAGCTACTGAACAGGAAACTTTTGATATTTATTATGGAGATTTTGATAACAATAACAAAGACGACATTGTTTTAAGTTATTTCAATGGCGGCAAAAAATACCCCTTACGGGGACGAGAATGTTCTTCACAGCAAATTCCCGGTATAAAGAAAAAGTTTGAAAATTATGCCTCTTTTTCTACTGCAACCTTAGAAGATGTATATACCGAAGAGTTGCTGGAAAGCTCGCTACATTATCAGGTGAAATCTTTTGAAAGTATTTATTTAGAAAATGAAAATGGTAGTTTTAAAAAGCACACATTACCGAATCTAGCACAAATATCAAGCATAAATCAGATTCTTGTGCAAGATTTCGATAAAGATTCGCATCTGGATGTGGTCATTGCAGGTAACCTGCATGCATCTGAAGTAGAAACTCCTAGAAATGATGCAGGTACAGGACTCTTTTTAAAAGGAGATGGTACCGGTAATTTCCAAGCAGTCAAACCCTATCATAGTGGTTTACTGGCAACCGGAGATGTTAAGGACATGGTTTCTATTCAAATTCAAGGAGAACAATATCTTCTGGTAGCTAAAAATAGTGACTATCTCCAGTTCATAAAGGTAAATAATACAACAAATCCTAAAAATGCTTCAATTGCTCAAGCGCAGCATTAGTAGTTGTAACTGGTAGTTTACAGGTACTATTCTGACAAACGTAGATAAAGGTTTCATCCGGAACAAATCTATTGGTAAATAGGGGTAATTCACTTTCTATAGCGCTACCAATAATAAGGGTATTGGGCAAATGGAGTTCTTGAAGTGTACGCACCTTTTCCTGAGCATCAGTTCCTACAGCAGCTATTTCATAGAATGGATAAGCCGTGTGTAAAAAAACCGTACTCCATTTTGCATAATGTTGCACGCTCTCATTTAATTGCGGCAACATTGTAGAGAGCATTTGTTTTGATTTTTCCAGAGCCTCCGTATTATACTGTATATGTCCCATTAAAAATAGGTTTTGAGCCATTACAGCATTGGGTGATGGCGTAGCGGCATCATCAATTTTTATAATTTTTGAAATCAACTCATTACTACTGTTATAGCGATACATACCGGAAGATATATCTATAAATTGCTCCGCTGTAGTTTCTTGCAATTCTGTTGCAAATTCCAAATAATTAGGTTCTAAGGTAACCGTATATAAGTTCAACGCGGCAGCAGTTAAATATACATAATCTTCTAAGAAACCAGCTATAGGTCTACTATTCTCCTTATAGGAGTGCAATAAATTTCCATTGTCAAAGCCATTTTTCATCAATGTTCCAAAAATAGTTCGCGCTTCGTTCAAATAATCAACATTTTTAAAGGCTTTATAAGCCTCAAGATATCCATCTATTAATAGCGCATTCCATGATATGAGTATTTTATCATCTAAATTAGGTCGTACCCTATTCGTTCTTGCTTCTAGCAAAAGACTTTTCCAATTTTCTTTTTGAGATTGAAAGGCTTCCAAATTAAGGTTATGTCTTGCAATAAATTCCGAATCTGAGACCGCGTTGTGTAAAATATAATGCTCTCCTTCCCAAAGAGCATCCGGGGTTATGTTGTAATATTCGGAAAAAAGCTCAAAATCTGCTCCCATGATATCGTTCAGCTCCTGAGAAGTCCATACATAAAACTTCCCTTCTTCTCCCTCACTGTCAGCATCTAAAGCTGCATAGTAAGCCCCATCTGAATGCTTCATTTCACGTTTAAGGAAGTTTGCCGTTTCCATTACAAGATTTTCATAAGCCGGATCTTTAAAGGCTTTATATGCTTTTGCATACAACCCTATAAGTTGTGCATTGTCATACAACATCTTTTCAAAATGTGGTACTTTCCAATATTTATCTGTGCTATACCTAAAAAAACCACCAGCGGCATGATCATAAACACCACCTAACAACATTTTATCTAAGGTTTTCTTTACGTGAACTTTCATTGCTTTATCTTCGGTGACAACAGCATAATCCATTAAAAAATCTAACCTACTCGGGAACATGAATTTTTGATTGACGAGATCTCCACCCCATTCCAAATCCCAATTTACACGCCATTTTTCTATATTATCTTGTAAAATTTCTTTCGTTATACCCTTATGATCCACTGCAGGTTCGATAATATTTGCCTCTTGAATACCTTCAGCGACTTGATCGCCATATTCATAGGCTTTTTCCGGATTTTCATTAAACAATCTACTTATCTCTGACAGCGCTTCGTTCCATTGCGCTTTAGTATGATACGTGCCTCCGTAAAGTGGTTTTCCATTTGGAAGTGTGATCACATTGAGCGGCCAACCCGGGTTTTTACCAAACAATTGTAGCGCGGTCATGTATACACGATCTACATCAGGTCTTTCTTCCCGATCTACTTTAATGTTGATGAAATTCTCATTCATCATTTTTGCAACCTCCTCATCCTCAAATGTTTCTTTCTCCATTACATGGCACCAATGGCAAGAGGAATAACCAACGCTTACGAGTACCAATTTTTCATCTCGTTTCGCCTCATCTAAAGCTTCCTGACTCCAAGGGCGCCAATCAACCGGATTATGTGCATGTTGTAAAAGATACGGACTGGTTTCACTTGCTAAAGCATTGGTATGCTTGTGTGTTTTATCTTTATTAAACTTTTCCTTGCAAGACCATAAACAGGTAAAAAAAAATAAAACTAAGACAGTTCTGAAGGTAGTACTCAAAATAATTATTCTTTTATATAATGTTCTGTAAAAGTACTATAATTAGGCGTTCCGTTCTGTTAACAAAACGCTGTATTTGATAGAACCAATGCATACATTATACGTAACATATACATTTTTTATATTATCCATTTTGTTGGGCTCTTAAAATTGGTTAACTTTTACCAACTTAGTTTATAACTTATGAAAAACATATTCCTCCAAGGAAAAGGAAAAGAGCAACATACCTATGACGCCATTGTCATAGGGTCCGGAATGAGCGGTAGTTGGGCTGCCAAAGAGTTATGTGAGAATGGTCTAAAAACCTTAGTATTAGAACGAGGCAGATTAGTGAAGCATATTGAAGATTACCCCACCGCTAATATGGATCCTTGGGATATGGAAAATAAGGGAATTTTAACACCTGAACAATCAAAAGCACATGCCATTCAAAATAGACATGGAAGCGTAGGTTTTGCCAATAGTCATTTTTTTGTTGACGATCAAAAACACCCCTATGCCGAAGATAAAAGATTCGATTGGATTCGTGGGTACCAAACTGGTGGAAGGTCTTTAACCTGGGGAAAGCAATGCTATCGGTGGAGTAGTATAGATTTTGAAGCAAATGCTAAGGAAAACATTGGGGTAGAATGGCCTATAGGATATGAAGACATTGCCTCATGGTATGATCATGTGGAACGTTACATCGGAGTAAGTGGAGAAAAATTAGGGTTAAAACAACTTCCTGATGGACAGTTCTTAAAACCTATGGATCTTAATTGTTTAGAAGCCGAGGTAAAGAAACGGGTTGAAAAGAAGTTTTCTGGACGCACCATTACTATAGGAAGGGCTGCACATTTAACGGAACCTTTAAATGGTAGAGGCACTTGTCAGTATAGAAATCGATGTAGTAGAGGATGTCCGTTTGGGGCCTATTTCAGTGCAAATGCTGTAACGCTTCCTGCCGCCGAAAAAACAGGAAATATGACATTGCGTCCGCATGCTATTGTGCAGGAAATCATATACGATGCTACTAAAGGCAAAGCGACGGGAGTTCGTATTATTGATGAGGAAACCAAGGAAACCATTGAATATTTTGCGGATCTAATCTTCTGTAATGCCTCAACCGTAGGCAGCACAGCTATTCTTTTAAATTCAATTTCTGATCGTTTTCCCAACGGCATGGGCAATGATAGTGGCGAATTGGGACATAATATGATGGATCATCATTATTATGCAGGTGCTGCCGGTACATTTGATGGTATGCAGGATCAATATTATGAAGGTCGAAGACCCAATGGAATATATGTTCCACGATATCGCAATATTGATGCTAAAACTAAGACTTCGGATTTTCTAAGAGGTTATGGATATCAAGGAGGAGCTGCCAGAAAGAGTTGGGGCCGTGGCGCCGACGCCAATGGTTTTGGTGCAGCATTTAAAGACGCTATGACAAAACCTGGAGAATGGGATATTATGCTGAATGGTTTTGGTGAATGTCTTCCGTATCACGAAAATAAGATGTATTTACACCCCACGAAAAAAGATACTTGGGGATTACCTCTAGTTGTTTTTGATTGTGAGTTTAAGGAAAATGAGCTTCAGATGCGAAAACAAATGCAGATTGATGCAGCAGAAATGTTGGAAGCCGGAGGTATTAAAAATGTTAAAACTTTTGATGTTTTAGGTGCACTAGGGAAAGGTATTCATGAAATGGGAACTGCACGTATGGGAAAAGATCCCAAAACATCAGTATTAAATAAAAACAACCAAATTCATGCGGTATCAAATGTATATGTTACAGATGGGGCTGCTATGACTTCATCTGCCTGTGTAAATCCATCCATAACTTATATGGCGTTGGCAGCAAGAGCAGTTAATCATGCAATAAAAGTATCAAAAAATGGATAGAAGAAGAGCGTTAAAATTAAGTGCCTCCTTCATGGGGTATAGTCTTTCTGGAGTTGTATTTGGGGGGATGTTGGAAGGGTGTAAAATTGATACTAGTGATGATTGGAGTCCACAGTTTTTTTCTAGAAAACAAGCCATTGGCATTGCTGAAATTGCTGAGCATATTCTTCCTAAAACAGATATTCCAGGAGCCAAAGATATTTTTGTAGATCGATTTATAGATTCGTTCATTGCTAATTGCTTTACTACTGCTCAAAAACAGGAATTTATCGATGGTTTAGAAGCTTTTCAACGCTTTGCGAATTCCGTAGGAGGAGCAAACTTTGAAGCTTGTTCTCAAGATGAAAAAGACGAAATTCTAAGGCATCACGAAGCTTTACCGAATACTCCGACTAGATCAGTTTGGGGAAGATCAGTCTCTGATGCGGGAGAGGTCCCTTTCTATCGTAAACTTAAAGGTCTTTGTTTATTTGGCTATTTTAGTTCCGAAACTATTGGCAAAAATGTATTAAACTACGATCCCGTTCCCGGTAAATTTTTAGGCTGTGTGCCCTTAGCTGAGATCGGAAACGCTTGGACGTTATAAAATTTTTATTTTGACTCTGCTTCCAAAAAGGCCAGCACATAAGTTAAAGGAGCGTTCCAATTCAGACAAATTTCATTGCTCGCATAGCTATCAACATGATCCGTCCAACTTTTCATTGGGGGTGCATTTTCGGGATAGACAACCCCGCTAGCTGCATCTTGCTTACCATTATTTGGCCCTCCAGATAATAAGCCTGGCACTGGTGCATCAACAGTATCGCTAGCACTCTGTCTGTGATGAATATGCATTGGCGTACGATCTCCAAAACCAGTAAGGTAGCTATATCCTACTGCATTTTTTCCCAATATATAATCCATAGCATACTGCACACTTCGTAGGTATTCAGCTTTAGGTTCCAAACGATAAGCTTGAGCTAACACTAGGGCTGCATTTAAAACATCACTATTAGATCCCCATTGAAAATCACTTATAGGCTGAAAATAATCATTAGTTTTGGTTGTAATAGCCAACTCATCGCTCAGTTTTAAAATGCCATTTCTTAAATTTTTATACAAATTCTCTGGTATAGTATCTTCATGTTCCAGAAGACTAAACGCGGCCGAAAATCGCATAAAAGATGCCCATCCATCACCTGTTTTATAACTAAAACTCCAATTTTCCTTCACCAACATCTCAAGATAAGTAGTATCCTGTGTGGCAAGATATAATTCTGCATTAGCCCATAACCATTCTTGACTAAAATCGTTATCCCCATATTCTCCAGTACGTATATCTTCAGGGTTTTTAAATACCCTGGTTGGATTCTCTACTGCCCATTGATATGCTTTCTTCCCTGCAGCTAAACATTTTTTAGCGTAATCAGCATCTTCATTTTTATAGATTCGATAGGCTTGCGCAGCAACCGCAGCAAAATCCAAGCTTGCCGCTGTGCTTTTCCCAACAATATAACGCGGACTCTCAGCATCTTTGGGTAACACATAGCCTTCAAAGTTTTTGGCTGTAAGCTTAAAAAACAATCCTCCGTCATCATCTTGCATGGTTAACAACCAATCCATTTCATATCGCAATTCATCTAAATAATCATTGCGCTTATTTCCACTTTCAGGTATATCGAGATCTCCATCTTTAAAGGTATTAGGGTATTGATCATGTACCAAAAGAAGTTGTCCCAGCGGAAAACTGCCATTTACAACATATTTATTATAATCTCCCGCATCATACCATCCTTTTGGTGATGATCGAACTCCTGTAGTTCTGTCACTTGATGGATGATATAATACTTCATCATCCGGATGTCCGGCAGCTCTATTCCATTGACCCGCGTATTGTTCTTCCAAAGCCAATCCTGCACGTTGATAATATAAACCTTTAACAGAGCCTACCAATGCATCACGTAAAACATTTGGCTTAATCTCAAAAGGGTAGGAATAACCGATATCATCTATTAAAATATAATACGTACCTGTTTTGGTAACTTCGCTAAAGTCAGCGATCCTAACTTTTTCACCAGCTAAATCCCATTGTTGTGGTTCCGATAATTTTCCAGTAAAAATCACCTCTGATTTATTGATATCTACGATATGAAAATAGGTATAACCTGAAGTGTCTACTACAACTGCTTTCTTAGAGGATTCGGGATAATATCCAATCTGGTTTAAACGAATTTGATCATTATAGGCTTGTTCCGTTAATGGTAATGGCAATGGGTTTTTACAGGAAACAAATAGTAAAGATGTTCCAAAAACAATACAACAAAGCATTTTTAAGGTATGCATAATTCAATTCTTTTAGTTTTAATTCTGACGTTTTTGTGCCATAAACCAATCGTATAGTTCTTCAGTAGTATACGCCTTATCCCAGGCATTATGACCTGTATTTGGGTATTTAGTAAACTTCACTTCATTTCCTAAATTCCGCAATAACTTTACCATTTCTTCAGATTCAGAAATCGGAATGGATTTATCATTTTCTCCATGAAAAACCCATATTGGTAGCTTTCTATTAATCCAACTAGCATAGGGTTTAGGCGTCATTCCACATACCACCGCCATGGCAGCAAATTTATTAGGGTACTGCGCTGCTAATTCCCAAACTGCTCCTCCCCCTCTACTTAAACCGGTAATATAAATTCGATTTTTATCAACCCTATTTTCTGCAACGATGGTATCTAACAATTCCATTAAAGCACTTGTATTCCACCATTTTTTCTTATGCGGATTTTGAGGCGCAAGAATTAAAAAAGGAAATTGTTTTCCTTCAGCTATTAATTTCGGTGGACCTCCAGATTTTAACGCCTCCAGATCTGCTGCTCCCGCTTCTCCACCACCATGCAAGAACAATAGTATAGGAAAATTATGGTTGGTCTTCGCATCATAATCCTCCGGGTAATACAAGTAGTATAGAAAGGTTTCACTATGGACTGTTTCTAATTCTGCGGCCACTAAGTTCGTTTGCGCACTGCATCCATTTACAACACTAAACAAGCAAGCATATAAGCCCAAAATCATGATGTTCCTCATGGTCTACAAGATATCATTTTATTTAGCAAAATGAAAGTTCCTCAGTTTGAGTTTCGCAAATCTACCGCACTCACAACGGTTCTAAAACCCAGATGTTCCATAGCAGAATCAATGCTACATGCCATTCGTGCCGAAACCCTATAACTAGCGCAATAACTGCTGCTGCATAGAAATGATCCTCCCTTTATAACACGCTCTTTAGCATAAGGGCTTCTGGCATTGAAAGGAGTTTTAGCACCTTCTGGATTTAACAAAATTGTTTGCGAAGCTGCGTTTTTTTTGTAATAATTAGAATTATACCAATCGGAAGTCCATTCCCATACGTTCCCTGTCATATCATATAATCCAAACTTATTTGAAGGATAAGATTTGACCATCGCTCTCTTTTCAAATCCATCTTTTTTGGTATTTGATATTGGAAAATCACCTTCCCAAGAATTCACTTTTTCAGCCAGTTTTTGGGTATCATTTCCCCATGGATAAATAGTATGTAAACTTCCTCCTCGAGCTGCGTATTCCCATTCTGCCTCTGTAGGCAATCGGCGCCCTATCCACTCGCAATAAGCCAAGGCATCTTCGTAAGCAATATGAACGACTGGTTGATTTTCTTTACCTTTCAAATTACTGTCTGGACCTTCAGGATGTCTCCAATTGGCTCCTATAGACCATTGCCACCATTGTGAAAAATCGTATAAGTTTGGTAGTGGTGTTTTCGATTTTTTAAAAACCAAAGAACCGGGTTGCATAATGCTATCGTTTGGCTTAGGTGTTCCTTCGGGCAATTGCATTTTTAGTTCTTCCCAATCAACGGGTCGTTCCGCTACGGTTCTATAACCTGTTGCTGTAGCGAATTTTTCAAATTGCGCGTTGGTAACTTCAGTGATATCCATATAGAAACCATCCACGGCAACATCGTATGAAGGTTTTTCGTGTGCCATTGCCTCTTTATCATGAGGAACTGCACCTTGAGTAAAAGTTCCTCCTGGTATCCAAAGCATCCCCTCAGGAGTTCTAACATCAATAGGTGCCTTAGTTAAAAGCCTTCCTATATTAGGTTTTACCTCCTCTTTGGTGTTATTATTTTTATTTGGGAGTGTTTTATTCCTGCAATTCGTTGTTGCAAAAATCAGAAAAGCAGTAAATAAAAATTTACACCAAAAGATACTTGTAGTGGATTTCATATCAAAATTCATATTCCTCAAAGTAAAGTTATAGGAACTAGCAATAAATTCCTTAACAACTTTAAATTTTATTTGATATGTCTTAAAAAGACTTGTGCTATTAGGTAATCTTTTCTTTTACTGTAATCTTTTTGTTTTAAAAACTTAAGATGAACAACTTCGCCTAAGTTTTTTTCTTGTTCTAAGATATATACCACTTTTAAGATATCCGTAAAATCTCCTTTTAAATCAAAGATAAAAGTGAATGTTTCGCTTTCTGCAGTAATATAACGATGTGGCTCGTTAAAATCCATGATCTTCACTTCATACTTTAGAGCTCCGGTATTAATTGTACGTAGCAAAATATTTTGCAAAGAAGTATCTTCCTGATCCAATTGACTAAGAATGGTGTCATAGTATTTTTTCTTTTGAGACAAAAGCCGAAGTTCTCTTGGTATTCCATCCGCCTGAGCTAACGTAGTTGAAAGCTCTTTATATTCCTTCTTTAACAACACGGTCTTTTTTATCGCAAGTGTGAAACAGAACCAGGCTAGCACAATAACAGCAATCGGAAGCAATTTTATTTTAGTGCTGTGCATCATCAATAGTTATTTTTAGTGAAAATTGCGAACTTTTTGATGAAACGAAATCATAATCTTGTGTTTCTACATAAGATATCCAGGGTTTCTTCTCCAATGCTATTATCCAATTCGAAAATTCATTTCCGTCCCCACTTTTCCCTGAAACATATAACTCATTTCGTGAAACCAACATGGGTTTTAAGGGCTGAATCGGTTTGGAAAGCGGTTGATAAGAGATCTCATTTAATACAATCCTTTCCGGTATTGTTTGCGCAATCTCATCCAAATAATAGGTAGCTTTTGAATTAGCCATTCCATTTAAGATAGTCACGCGTTCAGCTTTATTACTTACTTCTTTCTGTAATTTTTGTAAGTCTTCGCGTTCCTTAGCATTAACCTCTAAAAGTACTTTTACTTGCTGTACTTTTTCAAAATAATGATCAAATACTATAAAATTAATGATCAGAATTCCTAAGAAAAGAGGAATCAATCCTTTAAGACCAAGATTCCATAGCCGTCTATCGGTCAGGCTTTTATGAAATTTATTAAGCGTACTTTGATAATTAACAATTGATGATTTTCCATTAAGATAACCTACAATTGTTGAAAATCCCAGTATATAGTCGTTTTTTATCTTTAAACCCTTAATCGTATATGATGTATCTACTGGGATGGTTATTCGGGTAGCTTCATTAATACTCTTTTCTCTAAACTCAATTTTCGCATTAGAAATATACATCACGGTATCATCCAAATAATTGGAAAAGTAATCCGCACTAGAAAAGCCTAACGCAATACCAAAAGGAGTTATATGCTGAGCTTTCAATCGCTCTAAAATATGATTTACATCCTGTTTTTTCGCAATGGCAACCCAAGAATAACTAGATGCAACATGTATTTGATAAAAAAAAAGATTGACTTCTAAATTTGGATATGCCTTGTGTAAAACCTCAGGTGTACGATCATTGGTATTAAGAACCTTCTTAGCAACTACCTGAGCGGTGTTAATTATTAAAAATAAAGGTGTCTGATTTCCAATTTTATTCTTTAAAAACTTCCAATCCTCAATTTTTTCGGAACTTAAAATGCTCAGTTCTCCTTTAGATTTTCTTACCTTCAAAAGGAACAAATAAAGAACACCATCTATTTCTGACACCTCTAAAGCTGCATAAAGGGAACCTTCCTTAATATATGTTACGATGTCTTTAAACATTAATAAATTACTGTAGGTTTTATAAGTATGGTAAGTTTTTGCTTAGAATCTTCCCGAACTCTTTTGCTAAAAAACCATTTAATGATTGGTATTCGTGCTAAAAATGGTACCCCGCTACCACTATCGTTTTTAACCTTTTCTTCTAGACCACCTAAAATTGCTAAATCTTGATTTTGCATTCTTATGATAGAACTAAATTCTCTTGAAGTCAAATCTGGTGGCGCCTCATCTTCAATACGGTCCCCGCTAAAATCAGATTGGATTACATTAATATCCAGTGTTACCTGTCCATTTCCTGAGACTAATGGTTTAATACTTATAGCCAGTTCAGCGTCTACAGGTTGGAAATTCCTTACTTCAGATGTTGTTGGCGTTTGCACTCCAAAAAAACTTTGATTTGTTACGACATAATAGGTAGTTTCTCCAATCGACAGACTGGCTCTATGTCCATTTAAAGTAGACAATTTAGGTGTAGATTTTATTTTTACATTTCCGTTTTGCTCTAATGCTTTAATAGTTGCAAAAAATTCAGGAACTACCTTTCCAATATTAAATGAACCAAAACCATCAAAGCCTCCTATCACTCTATTAACAGTATTTGCACCAAGGGTAATATTCGTTTCTGGAAAAACACTTCCTTGCGTCCGTACAGGAGCATCTCCTATACCCCAACTTATCCCGGTTTCTACAGTAGCAGATTTTCGCACTTCTAAAATCATTACTTCAATTAGGACTACAGGTACTGGTTTGTCAATCTCTTTAATAAACTTTTTGAAACGATTTATATTGGTGGCGGGGCCACTAACTAAAAAACTATTTAATTCAAAATCCACTTTAATGTCCAAATCGGTTTTAATATCATCCGGAAGAATATTTACTAGCGCCTCAGCATCATTGTCATAACTCCCGAAATTGTTCGATTGATTATTGATTCGTCTGGGTGTATTGAGTTGCTGATTATTTCCAAAACTTTGATTGTTTTGAATACCGTTTTGAAAACTATTATTTCCCGCAAAATTTATATTTCCTCCCAATGTTCGTCCAGCTGCTCTTGCACTTCTGGAATAGGGCGTTGGGTTTCCTAATAGTTCAATAGATCTTTGCATTAACTGAATTACCTCTATTTTGCGAACACTTAATTGATCAGCAGTTCCAAAAAAATAGATGTTATCTTCTTTCTTATAGGTAAAATGAGTAGAGGTAGTAGTAAGATCAATAGTTGCATTCTGTCTAGAATTTGATCCTCTATTCTGACTTGTATTTGAGCTTTGGGTACTGGTTGTAGGTGTTATACCGGCATTTTGAATTTGACTTTCAAAAATACGCTCCAATAAATTGTCATAATATATTTCTTCAGCCTTAAAGCTAACTGTTCCGGCTTCAGTTAAAGGAGTAGCTGTATAATTGTTTAAATTAAGATCACGACTAATTTCATCAATAATTGCAGCAATTGGAACATTTTCAAAATCTACACGTAACATTTTACGTTCAGCATCTAAAATCTCATAACTAAAATTTTCATTAGCATTACCAAATTTTGATCTTAACCCAGTATTGGTGTTGCCATTTTTTAGCGTATCGGCAGGTACTATCAGGCGATCAAAAATATAAAAACCTTCCTTAGATTTAGAAAAAGACATGTTGTTGGTTTCTGCCAGCTTTTTTAAGGCAATTTCCAAAGGGATAGCTCTTAGGTATAAATTTAGGGGTATATTTTCCATCCCGTTATTATACAATAAATTCTTTCCTGTAAGATCTGTTAATTTTCTAAACGTGGATTCTAAAGGAACCTGATCTAAATCTAGAGTAATTAAATTATTGATGGCCTCATAATTAATAATAGGCTCTTTTTTTATCGGAAGGAGTTTTGGCGGAGTATAATTTTGAATAGCTAAAATATTCCCAGTAAAAGCGATATCTAGGGAATAGGTTTTACATAGAAATATAAGAAGATCAGAAATAATAACATTTGAAAAGTTGTTTACTATTGTTATATCTTCTAGGTTAGGATCAATAGTCATATTAATCTTATGCACTCTGGAGATGGCAACTAAGAAATTTGGCAAACTAACATCGGTTACATTAATGTCTAACTTTAATTGTTCTGTCAAACCAGAGTTCTCTGTGGCTAATGCCTCTAAATTATTCTCAATTTGCAGTATACGCTGTTCTTCTTGCGCGACGAGCACGATCATAAAAAAACACATTAAAAATGTAAGCAAACTTCTTCTCATAGTTTCTTATTTTGATAATAAGGGGTAAACCTCCGCTACAGAAGTAATTCCTTCGTTAATTAAATCGATAGCATTGGTCTGCAACGAGCGAACATTATTTGTCGCTAAATAATCATCAATTTCCAGAGCGTTGTTTTTAATCTTAGGAGCCAGATCCCTAGTTATGGGAATAACCTCATAAATTGCTTTCCTGCCCATGTAACCTGTATAATGACAATCCGGACATCCGACTGCTAAATACACTTCTTTTAAACGATTTGGTATCTCAAAGTTTTCAGGAAAATCTTGCTTTTTAACCTTAGAAAGTTGTTTGCAACGCATGCAAAGTTTGCGAACTAGTCGCTGTGCTACACTAATATTTAAGGTACTAGCAATTAAAAAGGGAGGAACTCCCATATCTACAAGTCTAGATATTGTTGCCCAAGCATTATTGGTATGTATCGTAGACAAAACCAAATGTCCGGTAAGAGCAGCTCTAATCGCCATATTTGCGGTTTTAACATCTCTTATTTCACCAACCATAATAATATCAGGATCTTGCCTTAAAAAAGTTCGCAAAGCGCTGGCAAAGTCCATTCCAATATTTTCGCGAAGTTGTACCTGATTTATACCTTCTAAGGTGTATTCAATCGGATCTTCAATAGTAAGAATATTAGTGTTTGTTGTATTCAAAAGTTTTAAAGTAGCATAAAGCGTGGTGGTTTTGCCAGAACCTGTAGGTCCAGAAATTAGCACGATTCCATTCGTTTTTTGAACCCCTTCTTTGTACTTTTTTAGTTCTTCAACTTCAAATCCCAATGCATTAAGATCTAAAGTACTCGTATCTTTATTGAGTATTCTTAAAACTATTTTTTCACCAAATAAAGTGGGTAATGAGGATACACGAATATCAAATTCATCAGCTACGGATTTCATTGTTATTCGACCATCCTGAGGCAAACGTTTTTCTGCAATATCTAAATCTGCTTTGATTTTTATTTTATTTATAATGATCGGATACTCACTTATGGGAATGATATAATGTTCCTTTAATTTTCCATCGATTCGAAATCGAATTCGACATTGATTTTCATACGGTTCAAAATGAATATCACTACTGCCAATATTTCGCGCAGTTTGTACTACTTTCTCCAAAAAATCTTGGGTATACCCTAATTCTTTAGCCGAAGTCCCGTTAACTTTTCTATAATTGGTAATCAAATAATTTTCTAATACCTCAGAAGAACAAGCCTCTAAATCCACAGGAAAATCTAGAACAATTCGAAGTTCATCTAATAATTCTTGTTTTTGTTGATGATCTGTTTTAAATAGTAGGGTTTCTTCAATTTTACGCACAGGAACAATGCGATAATAAAAGGCTTGCTCGGCATTAATTTTTTGAATCAATGCAGTTTCTATCTTATAATCCAATGGGGAAGCAGTTATCATATGAAGTACAATGAGGGTTTGTCAAAAAAAATGGTATAACCCCATAGCATCATTAAAAAAATAGCCATAAATCCTGCTAAGGGAATGGTACTAAGAGTAAAGCTTTTTTTAAAAAAGAGGTAAATCGCTAGGGAAAACAGCAATGAAAATGCAAATACAATAACAAAGCTTATGGTGGGGAAACCTATTGCTAGAACATAAAAAAACAACATATCTCCTAATCCTAAACTATGATTTAAAAATCGTTTTTTACGCAGCTTAGATGTATAGAGGTATAATATCCCTAAAACGATACTAACAATACAACAATTGAGCACACTGTATAGGAAATACTGCTCCCACAAATGATATTGCATCCCCATGATTGCTAGACAAATCCCTAAGATTGGAAAAAGAAACCAGTACACAGCGCGTTCCTTTATATCCTGTAAAGCAATAAGCAGCAAACAACTCATAATTAAAATGTTTATGATTAGTATCAATCCTGCACAACTTGTTTTGGAACTCCATTTTGATCAATCTCCCATACATTTAAAATACCATCTCCATCAAAATCGGTAATGGCTTCCGCCCTTGCTTTAAATGAAATATTATCCGCTGCTATAATTTGGTAGTGGTAATTCGCCGTCCCGTTATCTTTAACCGTCCGTGGCGGTTCAAAATCTAGTGTGGAAAAGTCGGTACTAAATTTACTATACATATAGCGATACGTGCTTTGCGCATTATGTATAGCTTTAAGTTGTGCTTGAGCCTCCACACTTTTCGCTTTGGTAATTAAAGGCATTAAATTAGGAAGTGCTAAAAGCAACAAAATTCCAATAATAGCTAAAACAATTAGTGTTTCTTGAAGGTTTATTGCAGGTATTTTTCTATATATTCTCATACTTGAATGATTTTTAAGCCTTTACACTATTCATGATTACTTAAAACTTAGTTTTTTCAATTTTCCATTGTTTAAAAATATATAAATTTTCTACATATAACTATTTTTTAACTGAAAATTAAATAATACTACTATTCGTTTTTTAAATAATAGCGTTTATATTTTATTTTAAAATTTAACAATTATATATTTTCTATACTATAATTAAATTCTATATTTATGTCGTTTTTATTCTATATAATATATTTTAATCCAAAATTCAGACTCCTATGAAATTAAAAATTCTGCTTACTTCCGTTTGAGAATCACGATAGTTTTATGAATGCTTTAGCATAAACTACTGATTCCCTCTTTTAAGTTTTTGGAACACTCAAACTGAAAATTTATAGTAACAATTTTCGAATACACTTGGCATAAAACATCTATGTTGATCAGAATGTTGCATGTCTATTTTAAAATGTCAGAACACAATTATCGAAACTATGTAACAATGCAAAAATCCAAGATCATGAAAAAATTAAATCCGCTCAACTTTTTAAGCAATCGCTTACCCAATTCCATGGGAGAACCTAGAATACCCTTTCTAACCAAACTCTTACTACTTGTGCTTTTTTTAATGATCACTGTAGCTAGTTTTGGGCAAACTATAAACTTAAACCCTATAGACAATACATATATGGATGTAACTAAGGGTGACATCCTTCAGAATAGAGAATATATTAGGCTGGATCAAGGGCAACGTGTGGGCTACTTAAAATTTGATTTAGGAGCTGTTAATGGTACTATTACCTCTGCATCATTAGAATTAGTTGTAAATAACGATGATGGAAGTGGTCAGCTGGATTTTTATAAAGGTAGTCATAACAATTGGACTGATACAGAAGGTGTGCCTAACACCATTACAACCGCTAATAGGCCCGATTTAAATGGTAATCTTGGGAATACTTCAGGAGTTTTTAACTTTGGAGATACTTTTTCGGTAAATCTTGACGTATCCCAAATCAATGGTAATTTTATTACTATAATAATAGTACACACAGATACAGGTCAAGGTTCTAGTCCTGATTTGGCTGTGGCATCAACTAGAAATTCGAACTCTTCCATTCATCCTAAGTTAGCTATATCCTATACCACTGGCGGAGGTGGAGATTCTACCCCTCCCTCGGCACCAGGTTTAAACGATATTACCTCCTTTACGCATAATTCCGCCACTTTAACTTGGAGTGCTGCCACAGATAATGTGGGAATTGATCATTATACTATCTCAGCATCAGGAGTAACCACCATCAATGCAGGAACAAATTTAAATCGAACAGTTACCGGGTTAACACCATCAACAACCTATAATTTTACAGTGACTGCCTTTGACGCTGCTGGAAATTCAACTGCAAGCATCGGGAAACAAGTAACTACTTCCGTAGATCCAGGTTCTGGAGGAAGCGGATCCACTTCTAGTCTATGGGCGGTATCTGGTAATAACGCCTATTACAATGCTGGGAATATAGGGATAGGTACTGCAACCCCCGCAGGTAAATTGCATGTCTCAGCGGGAACTTCTGGAGTATCTCCTCATAGTTTTTCTGATATTACCATGGAGAATGATGATCATGCTATGATTTCTATTTTAACTCCAAACTCCAAAAATGGCTATTTCGCTTTCGGTGATCAAAATGACAATTATGTTGGTGGTATTCGATATAACCACAGTATTAATGATATGACTTTTGTAGTAAATAATTCTTCATCACACATGGTAATTAAAAACAATGGTAACGTCGGCATAGGAACTACGGCGCCCGATGCCAAACTTGCTGTTAGCGGCAGAATCCATGCAGAAGAGGTAAAAGTAGATCTTTCTGTTCCCGGTCCTGATTATGTTTTTAAAACAGATTATGAGCTAAAGTCTTTAGAAGAGGTGCAACGCTACATTAAAGAAAATGGACACTTACCTAATATTCCTTCGGCCAAAGAAATGGAAACCAATGGAGTGGATTTGGGAACTATGGAAATGAAGCTTCTGGAAAAAATCGAAGAACTAACGCTATATACTATAGAACAACAGAAAGAACTGGAAGTCTATAAAACCCTCAAGAAGGAGTTTGTAGTGCTACAACAGCAGCTTCTACAGCTACAAGAACAAATCAATTCTCTTAAAAACTAAGATTATGAGACACCTATATATCGTACTGATCCTCTTATGGACCACGACACACTATGGGCAGGAATTGCCTGAAGTAACCCCACCCTCGCCCACCGTTGCAAACCTAATGAGCTTTGAGGAAGTTCCGGTAGACTATTATACCGGAGTACCAGATATTGGCATTCCACTATTCTCCAAGCAACTAAATTCCTCTTTAGGACTTAGTGTAGCCTTGAAATACCACAGCGCTGGAGTAAAGATCGATAATATCTCGGGATGGACAGGTACTGGTTGGTCCCTTATTGCAGGAGGTTCCATCTCTAGAACCGTACGGGGATTACCTGATGAATTCACGCCTGGTTTTCCAAATGGCAACAGTACCAGAACAGGTGTATTGCATAATGATGATTTTTGGAACTACAATGCGCTCTCAACAAGTGAAAAAGCAACTTTTAACTGGACAGTAAATGGCACCTCTATTGATCAATGGGACAGTCAATTGGATCTCTATCAGTTTAATTTCTTAGGGGTCTCTGGACGCTTTGTCATTGTTAAAGAGGGTAATGCGTTAGTTCCTAAACTTTTGACCACCAATCAGAATATTAAAATAGAGGTTAATTATGATTCCACCACCTATGCCATTAGCAGTTTTAAGCTTACCGATCCTATGGGGTACATTTATAATTTTGGAATTGTAGAAAGTACAATATCTCAACCTGCTACAGGGTCTATTCAGCAAGGAAATCCAGGAAGTGGTACTATCTCAGCATCCGGTGCTGGGAGTGATTACACCAATAATTCTGCATGGCATTTAAGTAATGTTCAAACTAGTAATGCAGTTGCTTTAGCTACGTTTAGTTACCAAGATGTTGGAGAAGATTATACCGCCTCTATAAGTCGTACCTATAACCGCATCATCAATCCCCCCGGAGATATCAACGGTATTTTATCGAATAGCTACAATCAAGGAATAATGGAGTCCATACAATCGGTTACTTATCTTACAACCACCTCAAGTACTAAAAAGTTATCCAATATTTCTTTTCCCGATAGTACCACTATTGAATTTGTAACCTCGGGAACGCATCCAGAATTAGATAATAGTGGCACAACATTAAAGCATGTGATTGTAAAACATGCCAATGGCAATGAAAACAAACGCTATACCTTAGATTATGAAACTGTTGTAGGTAGACTGTGGTTAGACAAAGTACGGGAAGTGACTTCCAATGAAACTCTTATTTACGATTTAAGCTATCACGATAGAACCGACCTTCCAACTTTTGATTCCCCTAGTGACGCCTGGGGGTATAATGATGGTTTTGCTGCTACAGGCTCGAATTGTGTACAGAATCTAAGCTTTGATGCTGATGCCATCAAAGCAGGGCTTTTAACGTCTATTTCCTATCCCACAGGGGGGCAAAAAGAATTTGAATACGAGCACAATACCTTTTCCTATGAGGGTGCAACGCTATTAAGTCAGGAAGATTTCTTTACGTTCAACCCTAACAATGTTACATCCACTGGATTTAATGAGCAGCATACTATAAATAGTATTGGAGGGGAACAAAATAGTACTCCTGGTTCCTCTTTTACCCTGGGTTGTATGCAACAAGTACAATTATCTGCCGCAGATCTTAATAGCGATACTGCAACGACAGCACAGGTAGCAAATAGCTATGTCATCATTTCAAATGGCGTGGATTTTGAAACCATGATCCCTTTAAATGAAGTGGACCAAGGTTGTTATCCCCTTACCTTACCCGCTGACACTTATGATATTTGGTTGCGAACCATAAATCTAAATGTAGGAAGCTCTTATACTTTAGCACGCTCATTAAGCGTGCACTATGTTCAGGCAACAGCAAATTTTAGAGAAGAAGCTATAGGCGGTGGGGTACGTATTAAAGAAATTCGCTTTGATGATAATGATTCCAGTGATCCTTTTACAAACGAACGAGTGATGACCTACTCCTACAATGATAGCGGTAACGCCAATCGTTCTTCAGGAAGTGCGGATGCCAAATTGGGAAGTCTCCTGCGCAGGTATGATAGTAATGTAGAACGTTATTTATTTAATGATGTTTTTCAGGCTTCCAATACTTTCAATCCTAGGCAGATTCAGTACACGGTAGAGAGTAAAGGAAACACTGCACAACTTACCAAGGGTGGTTATGTAGGCTATAAAACCGTTACGGTTGCCGAAACAGGTAATGGAAAATCGGTATACACCTATACTTCCCCACAGGATGCCCCAACACCTTCTGGTGTTTTCTTATACCCCTATCCGCCAGCACCTAATATCGATTTTAGAAGAGGCTTATTGCTTACACAAAAAGTATACGATCAATCCAATCGTATCCTCTCCGAAACAGAAAACACGCTTTACAATTATATCGATGAGATTATCGCCCCATCTTTTCAGGTCTATGATAATAAGGGTTGCGAATGGAAACCTTTTTATGATCAATATCAAGATTATGTCAACAGAAATCTCAGCAACGTTCCGGATTGCGGAGGGACCCCTTGTATACAATTAGCACCAATTCTACCCTGTGGTGATATCCCCATCTTTGCCCTAACTGATAATTTAACTACCAATTGGGCACAGCTCACAGAAACGGTGAACAAACGCTATTTCTATACCAGCTCAGGTGCACAATCCGTAGTGGAAGACCGGCAGACTTTTGATTATAATACGGAGAACTTCCAACAAAATGTTGTGGATCGTTATTTTGAAGAAAATGGCGCAGATCAGCACATTAAAACAGAGATCTTTTTTCCTGTAGGACCAAGCATTCCTTCCGATTACGTAGGGAGTAATACCGATGTAAATACCTTGGAGAATCTTAATATGATCAATGCTCCGGTATATACCAGAATCAGCAGAAACGGTTCGGTACGTTCGAAGATCCATAATGAATACGACAATTTCTTAACCAGTCGTATGGATCTAAAGGCAGTTCATACCTCCAAAGAAGATGGAAGTCCCATTACAGAAGATCGTGTGGTCTATACCAAGTACGACGATCGTGGGAATCCTCTGGAACTCAAACAAGCTGATGGGCCTCCCATAAGTTATGTATGGGGTTATAATGGGCAATATCCGGTAGCCAAGATTGAGAATGCTACCTATGATCAGATTGAAGCCCTTGGTGGTTTTGGATCCGATTTCTCTTTAACTGGTGGCTTATCTGCAACGCAAGAAACCAATCTTAGAGGTCTGGCAAATACCCTAGTGACCACCTTTACATACGATCCCCTTATTGGCGTAACCAAAGTGACCGACCCCAGAGGGTATACGATGACCTATACCTATGATCACCTGAATCGCTTAATGGAAGTCCGGGATGATGAAAATAAGTTAGTAAGTGATTACCAATATAACTATAAAAACTAAAAGCCATGAATAAACTATTTTTATACCTCATACCCATATTGTTTGTGGCAGCAACGGTGTCCTTACAAGGGCAAGAAACCGTAACCAAACCAGAATCCGGACAATCGACCTATATTATTACCAGTGGGAACAGTGCAAACCTGCAAAGTAGTGGCGCTATTATTTTAAACCCTGGAGTGCATATCCAGGCAGGAGCTACCTTTACCGCTCAAATCGCAGAGGCACCAATTCAATTGCCAGATCCGGAACCGTATACCAGTATAAGTCTGGATAACTCCAGAAATTATGTGCTGCAACGTACCTATCAGGAACGGCTTGATGATTTTGGAGACGTTATTAACGAACAGGATGTCATTGAAAGTTTAAGTTACCTCGATGGTTTGGGGCGTCCCCAGCAGCAATTGGCCTTAAAGGCCAGTCACGATCGTAAAGATCTGGTCACCCAAAGCGTTTATGACCCTTACGGAAGACAGCTCAAAACCTATTTGCCTGCACCGACATCAGGAACATCAGGATCCTATAGAGGGAATACCATTAGCAATACCAATACATATTATGCTTCCAACTATCCGGAAGACATGAATTCGGGAACCTTAAATCCGTACTCGGAAGTAGACTATGAGGCTTCACCACTTAATAGAACACTCCGCCAAGCTGCCCCGGGACATGATTGGCGTATGGGGGGAGGACATGAAATAGCACTCGCCTATGAGTCCAATGGTAGTGGGGAAGTACTTCGTTTTAAAGTTAGCTTTCAAAACGGAGATACAGACAACCCACAATTAATCCCTGATGGAGATTACAATGCCGGAGAGCTTTTTAAAACGGTAACCAAAGATGAGAATTGGAGCTCAGGAGATGATCATACCACTCAGGAGTTTACCGATCAGTATGGAAGAGTGGTACTAAAACGTACTTTCGATGCAAGTGTAGCCCATGACACCTATTATGTGTATGATGATTTTGATAACCTTTCTTTTGTGATTCCTCCTAAGGTAACTGCAAATAACGTTAGTCCTTCAGAGCTCAACGAGCTTTGTTATCAGTACAAATACGATCATCGCAATCGCCTTATCGAAAAGAAAATACCAGGAAAAGATTGGGAGTATATTGTGTACAATAAATTGGATCAACCTATACTTACACAAGATCCAAACCTTAGAGCGAATAACCAATGGCTTTTTACCAAATACGACGCCTTTGGTAGAGTGGCTTATACGGGGCTTAAAAATGCGAATCTCTCAAGAACCGTTTATCAGAGCGTAGCCGATGATCCAACAAGTGGAGTACATTATGAATCTCAGGTTGCAAATAACCCTACCGTTGTTAATCAGGTAAATGTTTACTATTCCAATAATGCGATACCTATTGTAATGGATGAGGCGTATACCATCAATTACTATGATGATTATGCATTTGCTGACACTGAAAATATCGCTCTGCCTGGCGGAAATATTCTAGGGCAAGCGCAAGCTAGCAGTGTAAAAGGATTACCAACAGGGAGTAAGGTGAGAGTATTGGGTACAGATGATTGGATCACTACCGTTACCCTCTATGATGTAAAAGGAAGGCCCATTTGTGTTATCACTGATAATGAGTACCTAAATACAAGATATATAGTAGCTTCGATATTAGACTTTGCGGGTAAAACTATTGAGACGGTATCCAGTATTGTTAAAGGTGATAGTGCACCACTAATAACTAAAGATACCTTTACCTACGATCATGCGGCACGTTTGCTTACTCAGCATCAGGAGCTCAATGGGCAAACCGAGCTTATAGTCTCCAATACCTATGATGGTATCGGACAGTTAGTCACCAAAGAGGTAGGCAATACCTATACCTCTCCCTTACAAACCGTGGATTATAGTTACAATGTGCGGGGGTGGCTGAAAAGCATTAACGACCCTACAAGCAGTTTAGGGAATGATTTGTTTGCTTTTGAAATTGATTATAACGAAGGATCTAATGCGCTTTACAATGGTAACATTGCTAAAACCGCCTGGAAAACAGCCAATGATAATGTACTACGCGATTATAGGTATACTTATGATGCTTTAAATCGTATTAAAACAGGTATCAGTAGTAATAGCAATTATAATTTAACTGCTATTTCCTATGATAAAAATGGAAATATTACCAGCTTAAATCGTAAAGGACATATCAACACAACTGCTACTACTTTCGGCATTATGGATGACTTGACCTATACTTATGATAGTGGCAATAAGCTTTTAAACGTCTTGGATGAGGCTAGTACAAGTCAAGGTTTTAAGGATATGCATCAAGCCATTACCGCTATCGAATACAATTACGACGCTAATGGTAATATGATTTCTGATAGTAATAAACATATCAGTAGTATTAGCTACAACCACCTAAATCTTCCTACACAAGTTGTAGTAAGTGGTGGTGGAAATAATGGAAATATTCAGTATATTTACGATGCCACCGGAGTAAAGTTAAAGAAAATTGTTTCGGAGGGAAGTTCTTTTACAGCCACAGAATACTGTGGTAATTATGTGTACGAGCAGCTAAATTCCAATACAGCCACATCCACCCTACAGTTTTTTAATACCGCTGAAGGTTATGTAGAACCCGATGGTAGTGGAGGATACGATTATATTTTTCAGTGTAAGGACCATTTAGGGAATATACGACTCTCCTACAGTGACACCAATGATAATGGTAGTATTGCAACTTCTGAAATAAGAGAAGAAAATAACTACTATCCTTTTGGACTGAAACATAAAGGGTATAATCAAAACCTAAACGGAAGGGATCATAATTGGGATTATCTAGGTCAGGAAGAACAAAGTGAACTTGGGTTGAATTGGCTTACTTTTCGTTATCGAAACTATATTCCAGAAATCGGAAGATTCTTTGGATCAGACCCTATTTCAGAACAATATTATTCAATATCTAACTACCAATTTGCTCACAATAGTCCAATATGGAAAATAGAGTTGGAAGGCCTTGAAGGAAAAACCACAACAGGAGAAGGTAATGATGACACGACAAGCCATGAATCCATCAAGATGGTTCCTAAAGAAAATAATGCTTGGGCTCCTGGTGGCGGTTTAGGACCTGTCATTGCGGGAGAAGTAGTAAAAGAAACTACAAAAAAAACCATCGCACAAAAAGCCTTAGGGTTGCTAGGGAATATTGTCAAAGGAGGTGGAACAGTAATTACAGCTCTGTTATATTCAAACGCTGCCAATGCTCCCACTGGACAACCAAAATTACCTCCAGGAACAATGTCATTGGAAGAACTTACAGAGTCATTAAAAGGCTCTCCTATTGATGAAAAACTTCGTCTAGATAATTTAGAAGTTGAAGTTGAAGGTGAGAGTGATAGTCCAATAAGGAGATATGAAAAAAATCTTAAACATGGAGTAGTCAAGAGGGGCGATGTTGGTGCTGAACCAACAAACCCTGAAGAAGTTTTAAAAACATCGATAGAACTACCTGGTAATACCACAAGGCGAATCGGAGCTGACTCTAGTGCTAATGAGTTTGTTGTTTTTGATGAACATTTAGAAGGAGTCTTTCATGGTCATGTAAGGTCATGGTCAGAATTAACTCAAACCATGCAAGCAATTTTAAGAAAAGCTGGTCTCGCGGATAAAAAAGGCAGAATTATTGACAACAGTGACAAAAATTAAACTATGGAATATAAAAAGTATTCATTTTCTGATAAAGAGGAAGTAAATAGCCTATTGTTGAATGGTTCAAATGAAAACATTATATCTGCTTTATTAGGTGCAGTTAATGGAATAACCGATTTTGATTGGGTTCAGGAGTTGTGTTTACGATATGTAAATCATGATGATTTTTGGGTTGCAAAAACAGCAATTAATTCGCTTGGCAATTTAGCAAGAGTTCATAGTAAAATAAGCTTAGATAGAGTTTATAAAGAATTAGAGAATATAGATAAAATCGAACTAAAATCGACTGTATCAGATGTTCTTGATGATATAATGATTTTTGTCAGGAAAGAAGAAAGTTAAGTCCTGACCAGATGGCTTGGAACCCCGATAGCGCGGATATGCTATCCGCGCGAGATTAAAATGATAAACCCGTCTTCCAGATCGCTCGGATATGTAAATCCCGATAGCGCGGATATAATAGCGCAGAAAAGTTTTCTGTGCGGTAATAGAAGTAAGAACCACAATGTAAAAGTTGTGGTTTTTTTGATGTATGAGTTTTTACATTTTAAGTTTAGCGATAAAAACGTTTAACCCTAGCTAGCGCTCGTCTGTGACGGATGCCCCCGCTGGCGCTCGTCTATGACGAGTGCTATACTAAGTAATAAATAAAAAGGGTTAAGAAACCACAATGTAAAAGTTGTGGTTTTTTGATGTATGAGTTTTTACACTTTAAGTTTAGCGATAAAAACGTTTAATATTTATAATAAAAGTCTTATTTGTAAGTAATTTACATAAATAACATACAAATTGAATTACCTATATTTACGATGCCACCGGAGTAAAGTTAAAGAAAATTGTTTCGGAGGGAAGTTCTTTAACAACAACTGAATATGCAGGAAATTATGTGTATGAGCAGTTAGGTACTAGTGCAGCCACCCTACAGTTTTTTAATACCGCTGAAGGTTATGTAGAACCCGATGGTAGTGGAGGATATGATTATATTTTTCAATGTAAGGACCATTTAGGGAATATACGACTCTCCTACAGTGATGCCAATGATAATGGTAGTATTACAACTTCTGAAATAAGAGAAGAAAATAACTACTATCCCTTTGGACTCAAACATAAAGGGTATAATGAGAATATAAGCGGAAGAGATCATACCTTTGAGTATCAAGGACAAGAATTAACTGAAGACCTTGACTATAATATGCTAGAATACAAATGGCGACATTTTGAACCAGCAATTGGTAGATTTAATAAATTGGATAGGTTCGCTGAAAAATACACACCTATATCACCTTATTCTTTTATTGCAAGTAATCCACTAAAATATAGAGAAGTACAAGGCGATTCCATACAGTTAATAATCGGAAAACCTTATACTGATTATAAAGGAAAAGAGCATCCTTATGGACATGTTGCTTTAAGAGTGTTTAACGCAGAAGAAGGATATGACTACGTTTATGATTTTGGTAGGTATGGAGCCGTAAGGGGTGTTTTCGGTCAAACAGGCGATGGTATTTTGAATGTTTATAATAACTCGGAAGCATATTTTAAAACAGAACAAAGTATTCGAGAATCAATTGGTTATACAGAAGCTACAACTGTAGCACAAGACAAAAAGATCATAGATTATTATAATAAACAAATCGCTGAAGGGGAGTCTTATTCAAAAAGAAACACAAAAAATAGTAAATCTTATAAATTAGATGACTATGGTATTTTTGATAACAATTGTTGCACAATATCTGCCGATGGTTTAGACCAGATAGAGAAGAACCCTTTGGGCGATGAATATGACCCAAGAGATGCTTTGAGAATTTTAGAAAAGGACTATAAAAAGTTAGGCCTAACAAGAACGGTATATAAAAAAGGAGGCATAACTATAACAACTTACGAACCTGCCAAACCAAATAGTAGTGGTAAGTCAGGTAATCAAAAGTATGATGAAAGACCAATACCAAGAGTAAAAGACCCAGAAGAATGAAAAAAAACAATGTAGTATCAGCCTTAATAGGTTTAGTTTTAGGTTGTGTAATCAGTTACTTTTATTTGTCTAATAAATCAGAGGGAAAAGAACAGACCTATTTTGAATTAACAGAAGATGTCTATATTAGTGAAGTAGGTAATCTTAAAAAAGGGACTATTTTAAAATATGACGATAGTTATCCCGAAGGGTTTACAAGGTTCGTACTTTATCTCAATGCAAAAGGTATTGACCTGAAAAAACAAAAAAAAGCTAACGATAACGAAATAATACCTTACTGGTTAGAAAAAAAATGACCAGATAGCGCGGAACTTGTCTGACGGCAGTCAGGTATAGCTAGCACCAGATGGCTCGGATATGATAGCGCAGAAATGTTTCCCAGATAGCGCGGATATGCCATCCGTGCGAGATTAAAATGATAAACCCCCATGGCGCGGAACTTGCCTAACGGTAGTCAGGTATGGATAGCTCCAGAGTGGATAGCGCAGAAATGTTTTCTGTGCGGTAATAGAAGTAAGAACCACAATGTAAAAGTTGTGGTTTTTTATGGATAAACTTTTTAACTTTATAATGCTTTACACTATAAATTGTATTTTGTAGAAAACTTACCCCCCGCTGCGCTCGTCTGTGACGGGTGCTAATAACAAGAGTACAAAAAACCATAGTAAATAAACTATTGTTTTTGTATTTTAGAGGTTATGAGTAGAAAGTACAAATTTCATAATCCATCAGGAATTTATTTTGTTTCTTTTGCAACCGTATTCTGGATAAATCTATTTGTTAGGCAAGTATATTTAGATGTTTTGGAAGATAGTGTTTTGTTCTGCCGAAAAGAAAAAGGCATGGAACTTTATGGCTATTGTTTTATGCCTAGTCATGTGCATTTAATATTTCGTTCTACTAATGAAAACCCTTCAGGTCTGTTGCGTGATTTTAAAAAATATACCTCAAAGAAAATACTTGAGGTTATTCAAGAAAATACCCAAGAAAGTAGGAAAGAGTGGCTTTTGGGAATGTTCAAGCACGCAGGTAAGAATAAGGGTAACGTTTCAAAATATCAGTTTTGGCAACATCATAATAAACCCATAGAATTATATAGCACAGCGGTTACCAAACAAAAATTAGATTATATTCACAACAATCCTGTCGAAGCAGGTTTTGTAACTGAACCTGCGCAATGGAAATATAGTAGTGCAAGAAATATTGCAGGAGAAGATCCAGCTTTTTATATTGATGCTATTGAGTTTTTAGAATGAATGTTGATGCATTTTATATAAGCACTCGTCACAGACGAGCGCCAGCGAGGGAAATTTGCTATGGAAAATGGAAAACGGGACGCTAAATTTAGGAATTCAACAAAACACAAGACTTTTTAATAGTCAACTAAAAAGTTTTCAAATTATAAAATAATGTTTGATATAAATAAATTCTATAGAGGTTTACTAACTAGAACTAACTATTTTGATAATTACTGGGAATCCTTTCCTCATGGAAATTTAATGAGATTTAGAAAAGAAACACTTTTAATTTTAAAAGAAAGTGTTAAGAGGAAAAGTTCTAATGAATTATCTTGTATTCTAGCTATAATATATAGAGATGGCGCAGACAAAGATTATACTGACATTCTTTTATCTCTTTTGGATGAAAAATGGCATACATCTGAGGAAGACATTGTTAATGTATTAGAAATTATCAAAGATCCGAGGAGCATTAATAAACTATACGATTTAGCAATTAATGTTCCTAATTATGATGATATGCGAGCTTTGGCAAAAAAGTGTATGTGGGCTCTTAAGGCAATTAACACTGTTGAATCTTTTGAAAAATTGAAGTTATTAAAAAAATCAAAAGATCCGATTATAAAAGAAAATGCTACCTTTCAATTGAAAACGTCGGAGCCACCCAGATAGCCCACCGATGGCGCGGATATGATAGCGCAGAAATGTTTTCTGTGCGGTAATAACAAGGAAAACCACAGTTTAAAAAGCTGTGGTTTTTTGATGCGCAAGTATTACCAACTTTAGCATCACCTACAAGTGTATTTACGCTAACTGCTTAACAAAAACATTTAATTTTCGTTTATATGTTATATTTATGATAAAATAATCTTTTTTAATTACTATTTTATGTATTTTTATAGTAATAAATCGGTGATTAATGCGAATTTTAACCTACACCTTTGTTTTTATATGTGTATTCTTACTCTATGCCTGTGCACTTACAAAAACCAAATCATCAAAAGCAACTGCGATTCTACCCGAATTAGGGAGTTTTGCCAAAGCCAAACACAGCTTATGGACAAAAACTTCAGAACAAATTGGTTTTCCCAAATGGGAAGCCGAAGGTCTTCTTATCCATCTTCAGGAAATTCCGTTTACCAAAAAAACATACGGCACCTATGTCAATTATCAACAACAATTGGACAACAAACCTGCAATCGCCTATAAAGATTCTTTAGGACATAAAGCCAAATACATACAATTGCAGTTACGTGATAAAATTGGAATTACGCATCTTATAAATAATACCAACAATACAACAACCAGAGCTTATTTGGAACAAGATCCGGGTTACGGAATAATTACATCGGTTTACCTTACTATTCCAGATAGCGAGCGAACCAAACTCCTGGAAGCAAAAAAAATTCATTTAAAGAAAGATGCTTCACAACAGGTCTATATCGAACTCCAAAAAAATAATGCGCGGAGTACAATACTCCTTTCTGAATTAGATTTTTTTGGGGTGGAAATGGCAAGCTTTTGTTGGGGTAAAAATCAGTTTGGGAAACCTATGGTAAAAGCGCTACTAGCCGAGGGGGAAAAGTGTCCTAAAAACACCTTTAAAGAGGTGTCCAAAATAAGTGTCAATAAAACCTACTTAAAATTTTAATATGAGATTTGCTACTGTTTGTTTTTTAATTTCACTTCTAATTACCCTCATCGCTTGTGAAGATATTTTGGAAGTACAAGATATTACTACAGAGAGAATTACCCTCTTGGCTCCTCGCAATGCAACTACCCTTGCTAGCAATACTATAAATTTAAATTGGCAAACCATCCCTGAAGCTACAGCTTATGAAGTTCAACTGGCACAACCGAATTTCGAAAATGCTGAACAATTAGTCCTCGATAGTATAGTACTTCTGGATACACTCGGTTTTATAAATACTACCATTAGCAATATTAGCCTACCCAATGGCAGTTACCAATGGCGGGTAAAAGGTTTTAATAGCGGATTTGCTACCGCCTATACCCAAGCGAATTTTGAGGTATCGGGTAGTGATAATATTGACACTACCCCACCGAACACGCCTGAATTGGTATTTCCTGCAACCAATAGTAGCGTAGCTGCAGGAACGGTAAATTTTTCGTGGACCCGAGAAGACAGCTTTGGTAGTCCTGAACGTGACAGTATTTTTATCTTCTCCGATCAGGAATTGCAAACTCTTGTGGTAAAGGGTTTAGGCGCAAACAAAATATTTACTACAAATTTAGATGCGGCAACCTATTTTTGGGTAGTTCAAGGCTTTGATGGTGCTGGAAACATAGGTATGCCAAGTGCTACATCTAATTTTACTACCAATTAGTTTGCAGTCATGAAAAAAAATACCAAAACATATATTTTGTTGACCCTCGTTTTCTTGATTTGGGGTATTGTTGGTATACGCATGCTAAAAGCTTTTAAACCTGAGGTAAAAGTAGCAACAAGCCCAGTTATAGAAACCACATTTAACCCACTACCATTCAAAGCAAAAGATACCTTTAGTATTGTAGGAGATTACCGCGATCCCTTTTTGGGCACATGGCCAACAACCAAAACTAAAAAGAAATATAAAACCAAAGTTCCAGAAACACCTCAGATTACCATACGTTATACCGGAATAATTACAGCGAACGACGCCAAAGACACTGTTTTTTTTCTTACCGTAGATGGACAATCCTATATGTTATCAGCTGGAGAAAAAAACGATGTTTTAAAACTGATACGCGGTAATAAAAATAAGATTACTGTACAAATAGGAACCCAAATTAAAAACATCCCAATCTCATTATGAAATGGCGAACAAAAATACCGGGCGGAGCACTACAGTTTGTGCTGTTTATGGGCGTTGCCATAGCGATACTCCTATTGGCCTTTATTTCTTTAAGTCATGTCCATCGTCTTTTTGCAAAAAAAACGACCTTCCATGTAAATGCGCTTAAAAGTGCAGATACGGGAATGGCATTATTATTAAAACGGGATACCTCAACCTCTGATACCCTGCGAATGCAGCTACCCGAAGCAAATAATATCATTTTAAAGGGAAAGAAAGATCTCTGGGGTATCTACGAACGGTATAGCGTTACCACAAAAGCTAAAAAAAAGACATTTTCTAAAACTGGGCTGGTAGGCAGAAACATCCCTACGGACAGGCCCGCACTATACTTAGCAGATCATAACAGTCCGCTTATCGTTGTAGGGAAAGCCAAGTTAAATGGTGATGTTTTTATTCCAAAACGTGGTATAAGAGCTGGAAACATTGGTGGCAATTCCTATTACAACAGACATCTCTTTTATGGTAGGGAGCGACAAAGTGCCGAACAATTACCTTTAATACATCCAGTAGTTCAAGCTTCCTTGCAAAAGCTTTTGCAAGCTCAATTTGTAGGCGCTTCAAGGATTGATTATACCTTTTATCATCATAAACCACTACACCAATCGTTTTTCGAAAACACCTTAGTACTAGAAGGAGATTTTATTGCTTTAGAAGGTGTTGAGTTGATCGGAAATATTGTGGTAAGAGCCACAGAAAAAATAGTAGTATTTCCCAATAGCAATCTCAAAGATATCCTTTTAATCGCTCCAGAAATTGAACTAAAAAATGGGGTCCATGGTACTTTTCAAGCTATAGCGAGCCAAAGAATTTCGGTAGGGGAATCTTGTAGAATTAGCTATCCATCCGCATTAGTGGTGGTGCAATCAAAAAAAAATACAGAAGCTCCAAGTACTACTTTCAAACCAGAAATCGAAGTTCAAAAAAACACCTATTTCGGAGGCATCATCGCTTATCTAAGCTCTCAAAAAGAAGAAGGCGCATCACAATATCCTCAAATTTTAATTGCACCTAATGTTCAGATAAATGGGGAATTGTATTGCGAGCAAACTACAGAGTTAAAGGGGCATGTAAACGGTAGTGTTTATACCCATTACTTCATGGCCAGAGAAAATGGAAACACTTATCAAAATCATTTATTTAATGGTACTATAAGTAGTGCTGATTTGCATCACTCTTATGCCGGTATTACACTACAGGATGACAATAACAAAACGGTAGGGAAATGGCTATATTAAAAAAAATAAAAGCCTCCTCCCTCATGGAAACCATGGTAGCCACGGCACTTATTGTAATTATTTTTATGATCGCCAGTTTAGTGCTTAATAATCTTTTTTCGAATAGCGTTAAAAGTAATACGCAACATATTACGGAAAGACTATTACAAATGGAATATCAATGTAGCACTAACCAACTTTCTTTACCGTATCTACATACAGATGAAAAATTAGAAACGCAAGCCTATCTTGAAGAGATTCAAGGTATCGTATATGTGAGTATCGAAGTAATAGACTTAAAGTCTAAAAAGAAAACAAAATCTTATATAATTCATGAAGCGCAACGCTAAAATAAAAGCCTTTACTATAAGTGAACTTATGGTAGTATTACTAATTACCGTAATTGTTGTGGGTATGGCGTTTAGCGTTTTAAATCTTATTCAAAAGCAAATGTTGGGTATGGAACAAAACTTTGAACGCAATACAGAAGTTGGACTATTACGACAGGCATTATGGACAGATTTTAGCACTTTTTCGGATGTTAGTTTTAGTTCAGAAAAGCAAAAACTTATATTAAAAAACGAAATGGGCGTTCGTGAGTATAATTTTAGAGCATCATACATAAGTAGAGGAATTGATACGTTTAGAATTACAATCACAGAAAAAACCATCTATTTCGATGGTATTAGCACCAATAATGGTCCCGTTGATGCAATACGCTTAAAAACTTCAAATAAGTACGGGGCTCAAACTCTTTTTATTTATAAAATAAATAGTGCGCATAATTTCATCGAATAATGGGATTTAAACTGGAACAGGAAGCGATTGTACCCGTAACGATTCAGAAAAAAGAATCGCAGTTTACGAATATCCTACAAAAAGAAATACACCTTTTTGATTCCGGCTTTTCAGCTAAAAAGAAAGAGCAGTTTTATATGGAATTAGCAGTTTTGCTTAAGGCGGGTATTACACTTAAAGAGGGGTTAAGTTTAATTTTAGAAAATCAGAAGAAGGCAAAGGAAAAAGTCTTTTATAAAACTATGGTAGACACCTTAGTCTCTGGTAAAAGCTTTTCCGACATAATTGCAGAAAAAAAAGTATTTTCCAATTACGAGTATCACGCTATAAAAATTGGAGAGGAATCAGGTACATTGGCTCAAATTGTAACAGAGTTGGGACATTTTTTTGCACGTAAGAATGAGCAACGGCGTTTATTGATAAATGCGCTTACCTATCCAGTAATTATACTATCGACTGCCATTTTAGTGGTGATTTTTATGTTACGGATGGTAGTACCAATGTTTCAAGATATTTTTACACAAAATAAAGTAGAACTCCCATTTATCACAAGAATCATTATTATTGCCTCCGATTTTATTGGCGCCTATGGTTTATACATGATGTTGCTAATTACTGGAGTACTGGCTTTGCAAAAAACCTATCGTAAAAAAATGTGGTTCGTAAAGAATAAGGATCTACTTCTACTAAAAACACCTTATCTCGGGAAGTTTATTAAGGCGGTGTACTTAGCACAGTTTACGCAAGCCCTAAGTTTATTAACCCGATCAAAAGTACCCTTACTGAACAGCATTCGATTGGTGCAGCAAATGATTGAATTTTATCCTTTAAAAACTGCATTAATTGCTATCGAAAAAGAAGTGCTGCAAGGTAAATCTTTGAGTCAGGGATTGAAAACAAAAAAAATATTTGATAATCGGATGATTTCCTTGGTAAAAGTCGCAGAAGAAACCAATCAGACCGAATTTATATTTGATCGTCTTAACGAACAATATACGATAGAAGTACAGCAAAAATCCAAGATGCTCTCTACCCTATTGGAACCTTTAATCATTGTAATCGTTGGTGTCTTGGTAGGAGTAATTTTAGTGGCTATGTATTTACCAATGTTTAAACTGAGTAGTATTTTGGGGTAATATGTTAGATTCGCTAAATTCACCACGTATATTCTGGAGGTTGAATATTCTGCATACGAACATATAGATTAGCTTTTGCCCGATGGTTGGTAAGGTGATCCTGTACATAAAATAAGGCAAATGCCCTGCTAACTGTATTTCCACTATGATACATGACACAGGTTTCATCCAATTTTTCTTGATCAATGGTTCTTATTACCGCTGTGGTATACAGAAAACTCTCCTTTAACAGTTGTATAATTTCTGTTTTACTTAAACTATTCGCATCAGGAGTATTTGGTTTTACCCCCATTCCTTCAACATAGCGTTGCGTAAGTAATTTAGAGGCGCTAGCAATATGCACCATCTGCTCCGCAAAACTCTTACTCTCTTTATTGGGTTTATAACCATAAAGGTTTTCGGGCATTGCCTCAGCCACAGCTATGCAATGGGCGCTAGCCTCTAACCAAACAGGAAGGTACATTCGGGTAAAATCTGTCTTAGGTGCTTGTTCCTGACTTTGTATCCCTGTCACACAGAAAAGTAGAATAATCAAGAAATTTGTGTTTTGTAGCATTATTTCTAATTTAAATTGGATTTAAATTTCCTATAAAAATATCACAATCTATCGCAAAAACACTTTAACTAACTCTTGTTAGGTCTTTTTTCTTATATTTATGAGCTTTGTATTGCCACAAATACTAACACTATTCTACAACTAAAAAATTTATCAAAATGAAAAACGCGTCAAGAATGACAAAACTGTTGCTCCTTGTATTTTGCGTCACCCTTTTTACTGGTACGGATTTACAAGCGCAGCGTAAAAAAAAGAAGGGAAAACCTGCAGCGACAGCTGCTGCTGCCCCTAAAAAGGATGCTAAAAAGAAAAGCATTAAAGATTTAGTTAAATCAAGTAAGAAAATAGAAGGTCTTTTTACCATTTATAGAGATACCGTAAATGGATCGGTACAATTACTGGTAAAAGAAGATCAATTGAACAAAGAATTTATTTATTTCAATCAAATTGCCAATGGTGTTCTTGATGCCTTTAGTTTTAGAGGTGCTTATGGGAATGCTAGAATTTTTAAGATTGAAAAATTTTATGATAAGGTAGAATTCACCTATCAAAATACATCCTATTATTTTGATCCCAATAATGCGCTTTCTAAATCTAGTGAAGCCAATATTAGTGAAGCACCTTTAGCGAGTTTTAAAATCGAAGCCTACGATAAAGAAAAAGGAGAATACCTTATTAAGGCAAATGATTTATTTTTAAAAGAGACTCTATCGCAGGTAAAACCACCAAGATTTCCAAATACCAGACCTACAGATTTTACCTTGGGGAATTTAGACAAAGTCAAAACAAAAATTAAGGAGATTCGTAACTACCCCGAAAATACAGATATTGCAGTAACTTATGTATACTCTAAGTCTTCGGTATTGAATGGTGGAAGTGGGGCTGTTACTGATGGAAGAAACGTAAGCATTAATATCTATCATAGTTTTATTGAAGTACCAGAAAATGGATATCAACCGCGATATGATGACCCTAGAGTAGGTTATTTCTTTTCTCAAGCTAATGATATGACATCGGTAAGTGCAACGAATTACAAAGACAAAATACACCGATGGAATCTGGTTAAAAAAGATCCGAATGCTGCCGTTTCTGAGCCAGTAGAGCCTATTACCTGGTGGATTGAAAATACAACTCCTGAGGAGTTTAGAGAAACTATTAAAGCAGGGGTTCTTCGTTGGAATATTGCTTTTGAAAAAGCAGGCTTTAAAAATGCTATTGTCGTAAAAGTGCAACCTGACGATGCTGAATGGGATGCTGGAGATATTCGCTATAATGTTTTGCGTTGGACCTCCTCTCCTAATCCACCTTTTGGAGGTTATGGTCCTAGTTTTGTAAACCCAAGAACAGGTCAAATTTTAGGAGCGGATATTATGCTGGAATTTGTATATCACACCAACAGGGTTCGGGTAGAAAAACTTTTCGAGGATATATCAGGCACTTCAAAAGAAACAAATTTGGATTGGAGAAATAAAGATCATCAGATTACTTGTTCTTACGGCAGTATGATGCAATTTAACACCCAGTTTGGACGCACGGCATTAGCATTATCTGACGCTAATCCCCTGGCTATGGAAGGACTTCGCGAAGAGGCAATGCTGGAATTGATTATGCATGAGGTGGGACATACTTTAGGTCTGAACCATAATATGAAAGCGAGTCAGATTTTCAGTCCTGAGCAATTAAGCGATCCTGATTTCATTAGAGGAAAAGCCTTGGTAGGCTCTGTAATGGATTATACCGCTATTAACGTAACTAACGATCCTGCAAAACAGGGGCACTATTACAGCACCACTGTTGGTCCTTATGACGAATGGGCCATTCAATTCGGCTACCAACCGTTTGCCTCCGATGCAGAGATGCAATCTTTGCTAGAACAGTCCACAAAGCCAGAACTTACTTTTGGAAATGATGCAGATGACATGCGCGCTCCTGGTAAGGCTATCGACCCGCGGGTGAATACTGGGGATTTATCTAACGATCAAATCACTTACTCTATAGATCGGATAAAACTGGTAAATAGAATGTTTGGGAAACTAAAAGATCGCTATACAAAAGAAGGGGAAAGCTACAACGATCTTCGCATTGCACATGCCATTTTAATGGGACAGTATGCGCAGGCCGGAAATGTAATATCACGCTTTATTGGAGGTGTTTATGTAGATCGCGCAATGGCCGGACAAGACGGAGCCACACAACCATATACTCCTGTGAGTTATGCAGATCAGAAACGAGCAATGACCGCCCTAAATACGCATATTTTTGGTAAGGACGCTTTTAAAACTCCAGATGAACTGTTCAATTACCTAGCACGACAACGTAGAGGTTATAATTTCTTTGGTGGACCTGAAGATCCAAAAATTCATGCCACTGTATTACGATTTCAACGTAATGTGCTACGACATATTTTACATCCCAATACGCTACAGCGTATTTCAGATTCTGAGTTATATGGAAATAGCTATGACCTTGCAGAATATATGAGCGAATTAAACAAAGGGATCTTTGCAGCAGACATTTACGGTTCTGTAAATTCTTTTCGCCAAAACCTGCAAGTGGAATATACGAAGATGCTTATTGATGTACTTAATGGAAGAACTAACGCACGTTATACCAATGCTACAAAATCCATGGCACTTTATAATTTAAAAGCTATTAATAGAATGGTTGCTAACGGAAGTGGTAATGTTTCTTCAAAAGCACACAAATCACACCTTAAGACACTCATTGGTAACGCTCTGGATGAAGTAAAGTAATATCAAACAGTAATACGATTCGAAACAGCCTCTATATGGGGCTGTTTTTTATTCTCTAATTGCAGGGCATAAGTTAAAATTTATAGCGACCTTCAACAAAGTTACAAGTTGCATGGATAGTACTCTTTTTAATATGATCTGTTATATATGGCTGGGCCTTGCAGTTATTACCCATATTATTCTTTTTTATGTTACTGCTCCTTTTGGAAGGCATAGCTCCGATAAATGGGGTCTTATGATTCCCAACAAATGGGCATGGATATTAATGGAGTTTCCCTCCTTTGCAATTATGGGTTACTTTTTGATTTTTGGGAGTCATAGTTTGATTACGTATGTCTGGATTCCCTTTGCCCTCTGGTTGTTACACTATTTTAATAGAACATTTGTATATCCACTACGAATACGTACTACAGGCAAAAAAATGCCTTTGATTATTATGCTAAGTGGTATAGTGTTTAACTGCGTTAACGCAGGTTTGAATGGCTATTTTTTAGCGGAAATTGCCAACACAACTCATTACGACCATAGATGGCTCATAGCGCCCACAACAATAATAGGCTTCATTGTGTTTTTTATTGGATTATGTATCAATTGGAAAACGGATCATCTGCTTATTCATTTAAGAAAACCTGGTGAAAAAGGGTATAAAATTCCTAAAGGATTCTTATTTGATTATATCTCTTCTCCTAACCTATTCGGTGAAATACTAGAATGGATTGGCTTTGCCATAATGGCATGGAATTTACCCGCACTTACCTTTGCTATTTGGACGTATGCAAATTTAGTTCCGCGTGCAAAAAACCATCACGATTGGTATTGTCAAAAATTCCCTGAGTATCCAAAAGCTAGAAAAGTACTATTTCCATTGCTATATTAAAGCTTATGATTTTTGGAGAATTGACAATATTAAACCACTACTTAAGAACTGGTATTTAATTTTGCTTTCTTACTTTTAAGCAGTGCAGCAGCAGAAGTGTAGCCCCCTTCTGTACCATCTACAAAATGGATATGTTTGTTATTTCTATCGCGAACATAACAACTCATAACAGAGGAATGTGTTACATGTAAGCCGTAAACCAGTTCGGATTGTTTTTCCTTTTCATCTAAAAAATCCGTCAATTTAGCTATTGCTTCGGGAGTTCCAGAAAATACAGTGTTAATAGAACCATCCATCATAAGGGTGTCCGAAAGTTTCCGTATTCTATCTAAATAAGCTCTGCCTCCATCAAAATATTTAAAGTAAAATTTCCCGATATAGGTTACCATCCAGTTCTTCAACCAATAACTAAGGTCATCTCTCCCAATAGCGGCAAACATTTCATTACGGATTTTTTTTCTACTGGTATCCAATTTCATTTTATTTACCGTAATAGGCTGTCTTTCTTCTAAAGTACCAAAGTGTTCAGTCATTTTAGTCAATACTTCTTGGTAAACCTTTCGCTGTAGTTTATTGTCGTCGGTATATACCAACAAACATACGATACGTTTTTCTTTGGTATTTGGTTCAATTTTATCCCACCGACATTCCATCCCCTGAAGATTTGGAATTTCAATAGTTTGGCTATTTTCAGTTTCTGCATTAGCAGCTTTTTTAATGCTTTGTTCAGCATAATTCAATCCTGTTCCTAATAGTAGTGGAATAATCATGAAATCATTAAGTCTAGCCTTGGCAATGCGTAAATCATGCCCTTGCGCATTAGCTTCAGAAACAGAAACGGCTCCTACTCGTAATCGTAAACCCCATTGGTTATATACGTGATTCTTTTGAAGTAAAAGTTCTCGAAGCACCAAATCTCTTATAGACTCAGGTACGATAAAAGTAGCTCCGTCTCCCCCAAAAAAATAGGGAATCTTTATTTTATTTTTTCCCTTCTTCAAAAGATTTAGAACGGCAATAATACTTCCTGTTGCAGCAAGGTTAACCTGATCATGTTGGTTATTTTGAACCGCGATAGTTGAGTTTTCTACATCAGCAACAATAACATACCAATTTCCAGGTATTTTTTCGAAAATATCATTTTTTTCATAGATGGTCTCTAATGGAAAATTTTGAATACTTATGTCTTTATAAAATTCAATATTTTCTTTCATAGTTAGTATTAGGTAAGCTACAGATACTTTTTACTCAAAGCTAAGCATTTTTTAGTAGTACGCTTAGGACAGTTCTATAGAATCATATTTTTAAATTAATCTAGAAAAGTTAGATCTTATTTTAAAAAATAGGATTGAAACTTCTCTAATGTAAAAAGACCTATTTTTTCCTGCTGCACTATATATTGAAAATTAAAAAAGGAAGCCCATACACTATTCCATATATTTTAGAGGATTAACTCGCTTCGCTCCTTTTTCCCGTAGCACTCCGTGCTGAAAATCAAAAAAATCACAAAATAAAAAAGCAAGCTATTTATTTTGCTTGCTTTTTTGATTTATTCGTGATCGCAGCAGGATTCGAACCTGCGACCGTCTGCTTAGAAGGCAGATGCTCTATCCAGCTGAGCTATGCGACCAATTTTATTTTGGAAGGCGAAGTTCCGAAATAATTTCCAAAAACTACTGCTGCTGCTCCAAAAATTATGCGCGAAAATACTAAAATTTGAGTATTGTACCTATAAAAATTCAACTATATTTAAACTTATAATCTCTTTTCTTATAAAATGAAAGAAATCAAATTTAATCACCCACATCGTCAAAAACATTTCAACCTTTTTAACGGACTAGATCAACCGCATTTTAATATTACTGGAAATATTGAAATCAGTGCTTTACTACCATTTTTAAAGACAAACCAGTACAATGTTTCTCCGGGGATTGTATATGCTATTTCAAGAACGGCAAACGATATCAAAGAATTTCGCTGGCGTATCCGCGGAAATACTGTAGTGGAACACCAAGCAGCACACCCTTCCTTTACCGTATATACAGAGGTAGCCGATGTGTTTAGTTTTTGCACGGTCACGTACACAAAGCATGCAGGAACTTTTATTAAAAATGCCGCAAAAAAAAGTGAAGAAATGCGATTAAATCCAAGTTTTGAAGACGAACCTGGTCGCGATGATTATTTATTTTTATCTGCTATCCCCTGGGTGAGTTTTACAAGCATTCAGCATGCTATACCGCTTAATCCGTCTGATAGCGTACCCCGCATTAGCTGGGGTAAGTTTTTTAAAGCTAACGATAAAACATTTATGCCACTTGCAGTACAAGCGCACCACGCCGTTGTGGATGGAAGACATACAGGACAGTTTTTTGAACTAATACAAGAAATCGCCAATAATCCTGAAGCCTATTTTTAGGTATAAAAAAAACAGGGGAATCCCTGTTTTTTTATCTCTTTTTCGCATAGCAATTAACGATATAGGGTAAAATGCCCTACATATTGTTGTTTTTCAAAATCGTTCGCATTTACAACATACCAATAGTCACCTGTTGGGACTGGTTTTCCATCGTAAGTTCCATCCCAACCTTGCACATTATTCAATATCGCCACTACCCTCCCATAACGATCGTAAATCTTAACTTCAAGGTTTGGAAAAAACTCGCTATTTCCTGGAAAGAAAGTTTCATTTAAATTATCTCCATTGGGTGTAAAGAAGTTCGGAATATCTAACATTCCCGTAAAATCGAAAGGTACGGTAACCTCAACTTCACAACCGTTGTGATCTCTAACGCGTACTGTTACAAGAGTATCTTGATTAAGGTTAAAAACGTTGACATCTCCTACCGCATCACCTTGAAAGAAGAATTCATAATCTCCAAATCCTCCGGTAGCGGTGGCGGTCAATTCATCAGGACCAGTTGTGGCTAACTCCAACATCAATGGTTCGAAAGCATCTATAGTAAATTCCACAAAAGTGGTGCAACCATTTTGATGATACATATACACCGTATGATCTCCAGCAGGCAAATCTCCAAAGGTAAATTCCGTATTGGCCTGTGCTATATCATCCACATCCAAAGCGAATAAAACATCTGGCAACAAACTTGGGTCTTGTAATTGAACGGTAACCGTACTGTTTGGAAAAATACCATCACAACCATAAGAAACAATAGGTTCAGCAGTAAGATCCACTCCTATTGGTATGGAAACTATTGCATTTGTAGCACAACCATTAGCATCTCTTATAAATACAACATGATCTCCCGCTGGTAAATTATCAAAAAACAAGGCATCGTTACGCACAAAATCTATGTCATCTGATGAATTTAAACTCGTTTCATAATAAGCCGTACCATCCAGGGCTACAAAAGGCACACCACCCGTAATGGTAAGCTGTGTGGTACCATCGGCAAAACCTAAACAAGTTTCTGGGGTTTCTATAGAGGATGTATCTAAAACCGCAGGCTCGCTAATTACCAAGGTGGTAAATTCTGAACAACCTCGTTCATCTTGAATTAAAATATCGTAACTACCAGCCGCTAAATCTTCAAAAATATAAATTCCTGGAGTGGCTACATCACTAAAAAACTCAGTAAAGTTCGGTGAAATAGCGAATTGAATTAACCCTTCTCCTCCACTTAAAATTTCAATAGCAATACTTCCATCGGTATCTCCGTTACAGGTTACCGGATTCGTAACTGTATCGAATAGTATTGGCGCAGGGCGAACAATTTCGTAAGGCCCTTCAATATCTCCACAAGTTGCACCGCTAGTAACAGCAACATAGTATTGTGTTCCTTCCGGAAGTCCTTCAAAAGTACCATCGCTCTGTGCTGGTCTAAATACCGTTGCACTGGGGCTAGGATTAAAAGGGTCTACAGGATCCCCAACATATAAGGTAAATTGATTTACTCCAATACCTCCAGAGGCAAATGATTCTATTCTTCCGTCTAATTCTGAGGCACAAGAAATATCATCCGGTAAATTAACTACCAAATCTATATTCTGAGCGTCCACTAAGGTAAGACCGTTAGAGGTTACTACATCACAAGTATTTACTGCATTCACTTTGCGAACGTCATATTGATAGAACCCTGGACCCCCACTAATTAATACGGAAGTAACCCCATTACCCATAGAAATAAATGGATCGTTTATCGGATCTGGAGTATTGGTATCGCGATATTCATAGACAAAGCCAGGCTCTGGATTTTCAATACTTAAACGCATTTCCCCAGCACCTCCACAACCTGGGGCTTGCACCTGAACCAGATTGGGGATAATCGCTGGAGGAGGATCTACAAAATAGGGTATTGTAGTTCCTACACAATCAAAGCCTGAAGATATCTCTATCGCATACCATCCTGCACTAATAAAACCTGCCCCTGCAGTACCTACGAATGTAGGAGAATCTTGTAAACCACTTCGTGATAACTCATCCGTAATATCGTTACTTCCCAAATAAATTAACTGGTATAGATAACCAGCTCCTGCAACACCGCCGTTTGCTCCAGCAACAGCGGTAATTGCATCGCCAGAAGTAAGATCATAAGCTTCTAATACCGCATTATTACCTCCAGGACAAACTAAGGATTGTGGTTCTCGTATTCCTGCTGTTATTGGGGTAATGGCATCTAGAAGAATATCAAAGCTGTTCTCGCAACCTTCGATATCTCTTACTACAACTCTATAGTTACCACTAGACAAGTTCTCAAAATTACTTGTCGATGAAAAAGCTACAATTTCATTATATGTTCCCGAACCATCATCTAGCAATAATTGAAAATCGTATGGAGATGTGCTCCATCCACCACTAGCTGTAGCTTCAATAATCCCTAGGTTATCGTTGCAACTAACATTGCCTACCTCTATTGCCGTAACAACAAGCGGACCATTAGGCGAACGGACCGTAGCTACGTTACTTTCGCCAGGGCATTCAGGGGTTACACTAGTGGTAATATCAACAATAAAGTTTCCTCCTGGCAAACCTGTTATTCGTGCAAGATCACCATTAATATCTGGGAAATTTGTAGTATCAAAACCTCCAGTAGTTATCGCTGGTAGTATTCGCACACCTGTATTATCTACGTTGTAAACCGTGTAATTATAGGGTCCTGTATAATCTGTAACTTCAATAAACAGCGCTCCGTTGCTATCGCCTTCACAAATTATAGGATTGGCTTCACTTATAGTGACAATTGGAGTTATTGGTGCTATTACTTCATGCAATGGAATTGGATAGGTACATCCACCAATATTATCTACAATCTCAAATAAATAACCTCCAGCAGCTGGTAAATCAACTAAAGCAAAGGAATCTCCTGGATTATTAGAAACATTTGCTACCGCCACAGGACCACTTGCAGTTACTACAGTAAAATCTGTAGTTCCAACCACATCAATACGAACACGTTCGGGATCGCTGCAAGTTAAAACGTTTACAACACTAAGTGCAGGGACAACATCAGTTGGAGGATTAAGTGTAATTGGAAGGGACTGTGTTTGACATCCATTTCCGTCTATCGCATATACTGTTATTGTTTGTGGTGCACCATTATCTACAATTTCGAATTGAGTGCCTGTTTGGTAATTTTCGAAACCGGTAATACTAAAAGCATAACCTCCAACCGCTGTTCCGGGATCGACAACAGTTACGTCTATAATCGTTGATGGAAATCTGTTCGCACTTGGCTCACATGCAAAGTCCGGAGCACTTGCAGAAATACTAAATACAGGAGGCTCATTGATTAATAATCCATCCACTCGAGCTATACAGTTTCGAGAAGTACGCACTTCTACATCATAAGTCCCTTGTCCTAAATTGGAAAAAGATCCTGATCCGTTTTGTTGTACAATGGTGCTCGTTCCCCCATCAAATAAAGTATAGGTAATAGGATTGTCTGTATCGGTTCCGGCTTGTAAACTTACATCTATGCTTCCATCATTAGCCCCATTACAGCTTATATCCTGAGGAACAATAGGATTAATTATGGGTAATGTTGCAGGTGTAAGTACAATATTTTCAACCAATGTAGTACAGGGTCCTCCGGCATCAGAAACTAAGTTATCCGTTATCATTACTTGATAAGCACCTGCTGCATATCCAGTAAAAACCCCCGAAGTATTCGTAGCTATAAAAGTACCTGTATTGTCTTGTAATTCAAAAGTGAAATCTCCACTTCCTCCCGACGTTGTTATGGTAATTTCACCATCTGCATCTGTACAGTTTGGTGCAGTTGTAAAGTCTCCTGAGGCAGCCAAAAATTCAAATACTTCAGCAATACCAGAACTAGTACATCCATTGATATCTACAACATCCACAGGATACTGACCCGGAGAATTGACGGTAAAAATAGCAGGGTTGGTAAATAAGGTAACACCACCTAAAGTAAAAGCTGGAGAATCTACGGATGCTGGCATACTCACTTCTATTTGAAAAGTAGTTGTAGTAACATCGCACTGATTGTTTACCAAAAAGGTAGGTGTAGGTAGATCTGGTTGTAATTGAATAATTGTTGCAATATCAAAGGAAGTACAACCACTACTATCCATAACATATACATCATAGGCTCCTGCCGGACCAATAAAAGTCGTTTCTGTAGTATAATCTGCCGGTGTTGGTACAATTCCATCATCTACAAAAGCATAGGTATATGGCCCTCCGTCTCCTCCAGAACCACGTACTGTAATTTGACCAAAAGCATTACAATTAGCTGGTTCTTCGTTAATTATCGCAATTGATGGTAAATTCTGATCGATGGTAATACCTACAGCATCTGTACAAGAACTGCCTATTTCCGTAACTATAATTTGATAATTCCCTGCCAGTGCTTCATAAACATCTGCATATGGAATTGTTGTTACATTAGTAGGTGTGGCAATCGTAATTCTAGTTCCATCATCATTATTCAACAATTCAATAATTAAATCAGCCCCTGAAGTAAATCCGGTAACCTCATAACTTATTTGTCCATTCCGGTTTACATCACAGAAATCTGGAGTCGATGTTGCTGTGACGTCTAAAGTGGAAGGACCGTCTTGTGGAGGTATTTCATCTAGGTAAATACAACCTGTACCTAAATCCGTAACCTCTACCGTATAGGTTACGCCAAACTGAAGTCCTGTAAAGGTATGTCGTCTCAACCCTGCATTTGGAGATACCGGGGGGTTTGGATCTGTGGCTAGACGAATTAAGAAAGGACCAACGCCTCCAACAATTTCTACAGTATTGGTAAAACCTGTGGCATCGCAAACCAAAGGCGTAATCGGATCGGGAACAACATCTAAGCTAGTTTGAGTTACCGTTACAAGGTCGTCATCTCTACAGCCATTTGCATCTATTGTTACTACATTATAGGTGCCAACAGGTATATTTGTAAATGTCTCGCTGGTGCTAGATGTAGGACCAATACTTGCTATTTCCACACCAAATTGATCCTGTAAAATATAAGTGAAATCCGGCGTGCCATCGGTAACATTTGTTATGGCAATCTCCCCTTCAACAACTCCTGACAAACATGTTGCTAGTGCAGGAACAACAGTTGCATCTGGTGGTAATGTTCCATCCAAAGGAACTGTAATATCTAAATTTAAGGTCTCACACCCACGTGCATCTCGCACCACATATGGATAAGTTACTCCAGCGGTTAAATTTGAGTAAACAGTTTGTGAACTAAATCCGCTACCATCAAAGCTAATTTCGAAGGGAGGTATTCCACTACTAGCATCCGGTGTAATGGTTACAATACCATTGGTCGTTTCACCGCAACTTGAAGGAATGGCCGTAGCATTAGCTAATATGTTTGCTGGAGGGCTTAAGGTTATTGGAGCTGATTCGCGGACACAGCCTTCATTATCGGTTACTCTAAACACATAATCTCCAGGCACATTTGTATCGAAGAAAAAAGTATTTGTTGCTAATGCAACAGGAGCGCCAAAAGTACCGCCTCCGTCATCACTTACTTCATATTGTTTTGGACCTGCGCCACTTAAATAACCTCGATCTACTCGCACTCGAATAGTTCCTGGTGCACCTCCACAAGGAATTTCTGCTTCAATATTCGTTCTTACGCGCAATTGCGGTCGCACCACAACGCTCAACTGATCTGTACAATTGTTTGCGTCTACGACTTCGATATTATAATTTCCTGGAGATAGATTATTAAACGTATTTCCTGCTTGTAAGCTCCCTCCATTAATTCGATATTGATATCCTGCTTGTCCACCAGTGGCAGTGACTACAATACTTGCGCCAGATGTTGGCTCAAAACAAAAATCGGAAGCTGCAGCATCTAAACTAATGGTAGGCGCTTGTAGAGGAGTTAAATCAAAATTAAAGCTTGCTGTACATCCTTCACTATCTTCAACAGTAAGCACATATGGATTTCCTGGTGAAGAAGCTTGTGTAAGACCACCAAAAGTAGTTCCTGATTTTGGACCAATCGTAGTTGTTCCATCAGGAAAAACAAGCGTGTATCGATTTCCACCCCAACCTCCTGAAGGATCTGCTACTACTCTTCCTATGTTCCCATTTTCGCAAGTCATTGGAGTGATAATTCCATTTAAACTTAATAAGGCAGACTCCTGAATATCAAATGATGCGGTATCTGTACAACCCGTATCTGCATCAGTAATTGTAATCGTATAGGTTCCCGGTCCTGAAGGCGGTAATACAACCTCTAAATCGTTCTGTGGAGCACTCTCAGGTCCTCCATTAATATTAAAAGTATAGTTATTGGCAAAGCCATCAATAAGGAAAGTTCCTGTACCATCAGAAGCACCATTACAAACACGCAAGTCTCCTCCAGATCGCACACGAGCTCGTATTGAACTTATTACTGCAGGCGTAAAGCTTTCCGTATACATACAGCCATTAGCATCGGTAATTCTAAATTCGTAAGATGTATTTGTATTTAAGCCTGTGAAGGTGTCATTTCCGCCATTATTAACACTTACAGGGTTTATAATTTCGTACAAAACAATAGCAGCATTTGCCGTAGGTGTTAACTGTACATCGGTAGTACCGCTTGCACAATTGATATTACTTTGTGCAAAATCAAGATCAGTAGGTGGATCTACGTCCAATATTGTTATTGGTGTTAAATCTAATTGACAGCCTCCGTCATCTCTAATAATAGGAGTATAGGTCCCTGGAGCAAGATTTGTATAGGTAGTCTGTGTACTGAAGTTTGAAGGGGCTCCACCGGAAATACTAAACTCATAACCGCTTCCAGAACCACCAGAAAATGGGCCTTGAAATTCAATAACTCCACCATCTACACCGCCAGACGCATTACAAGTTCTATCAGATAGTTTCACAGCTGTACCAACAATAACATCAGTTGTAGTTACGGTAATTGAACTTGGTAAATCAAAAATACAATCAAACCCTCCTTGCTGATAACGTACTTGAATAGTATTATAAGTACCAGCTGGAACTGAAAGCAAAGGCGCTGAACTCCATGGATCGGAAGGTTGCGCTCTAAACGATAAATTATATCCTTTAGCATCAACCACGGTGATATCTAATTTAGCTCCGCCATTAGTACAAGTCCCATCTATTCCCGCAACGGTAACATCGGGAGGTGTTAATTCCTCCACATTTGCTGAAGCCGTTATTGTACATCCATTCGCATCAGTAATTAAAAAGTCATAAGTTCCCGGACTTGTTACGTTGTATGTTGTGTCTGCGGTGTATGAGCCGCTAGAAGAACCCCCATCGCTCACCGTAAAGGTATATGGAGGATTACCTCCTGAGGTTCGTACGATAATATCCACGTCGGTAACATTACATCCAAAACTATTATTTACCTCGGTGGAGGCAGCTAATGCTACTAAGCCATCCCCGATAATAATAGGGTTTCCATTGATATCAATATCTTGTCTTGGCGGAAGTATTCCATTAGCTGGATCTCCATTACACTGCTGTGTTTCTACCTGAACACCATAAGTCCCAAAACCAACAGCGCTAAATGTATAGGTGTCACTTGCAATAAATGAAGTAAATTCTTGAGGCACTCCCGAAGCATCCAATAAAGTATATTTATAGGGTCCAGGCACATTATTAACCTGCACGTCAATACTTCCAGTATCGCCAAAACATTGCGCATCTGTAAAGGTAAGTGCAATATCAATATCCTGTTGTTCTATTACAATGGGTTCGTACGGATACTCGCAGGTATTTGCAGTATTCTGTAAACGTGCTCTTACAATATATGTTCCCGGTAAAAGTCCATCGAAAATTGCACCTTGCCATGGTCCAAACCCAGAACCGTCATCAATACTATACTCATAGGCACTTGAAAGATTGGTTACTTGGATTCTTCCGGGCACACCGCAGATAAAATCTCTTTTAATGGTTGTTTGTGTTATGGTACTTTTCTTAACCTTAAAATAACTATATGCTCCACTATTTACACGCACTCTAAATTCAGCGCCCGTTGAAGCGTTTATGGTACTGGCATCTAAATTGAAGGTGGCTGTTGTTGCTACAGTAGTCCAACAAGAATTTGTAGTATCAGGACAGTCTTCATCAACATCAAAGCTACATCCACCTCCAGCGTTGAACTGTTGCCACTCATAACTTGATCCACTCTGACTCAAACTTATGGTTCTATCATCAAAATCACCACATAAGTTAAATCGAGCTACTGTACTTCCATCATTACTACAAGCAACCTCTTCATCGGCGCCTTGAATAATAGTCATAAAAAGAAAAGCACTATCAAGACCTGCTGCTTCTTTTGTAGAGTTTTTGGAGTGAACTATTGCAGGGGATACTATACCAACCGCTTCTTTTTTTGAAGTGGCTTCTCGTATTACTTCCGTAAATTCCGAGATTAAATGGTAAACTTTTGTATTTGCAACTGCTGAAGTGCCAAAAATTGAGAGCACAATCAAAAGCACAGCATACAAAAGACGCCTTGTTTTTTTTTGGAGCATAGGTTAAGTCGCATTTGGTCGAGAAGGTTAAGATTTGGGATCAGAAACTTTCTCTAGTGTAATTATTTAAACTTATAAAATTCTATTTATTTTTATACTTATATAATTCCCACCTAATATTAATTTCGAACGTGAAAATATGAAAATTAGTGTTGTATGTACCTATTTATTCGTTGTAATGACATCGCTGTCATGTGCGCAAGAGCATAAAAATCAGGCAAAAGTCCAGGAAAACCAGGATTTCATCGTTGAAATGCATGTTGATAATTTAATTAACCCTTGGGGCATGGTTTTCCTTCCAAATGGGGGATTATTGATTTCTGAAAAATCTGGGGAGTTACTCCTTTTTAAGGACGGAAAAAAAGTAGTTATTGGGAATTTACCTGAAATTTATGTCAGAGGTCAAGGGGGTTTTTTAGATTTGGAATTACATCCAGATTATGCCAATAATGGATGGTTGTATTTTTCATTTGCTTCTTCAGAAGGAGAAGGAAAAGGTGGAAATACGGCTATTATGAGAGCAAAGTTGAAAAACAACACTTTAGTAGAAAAACAATTGCTATACAAGGCAACTCCTAATACTACTAAAGTTCAACATTTTGGGTCTAGATTAGAATTTGATAACGAAGGTTATTTATATTTTTCTATTGGAGATCGTGGAAATAGAGATGTAAATCCACAAGATATCACTAGAGATGGTGGAAAAATATACCGTATTCTTGATGATGGTCGTATTCCCAATGACAATCCTTTTATTAATGAAAAAAATGCAAAGAAGGCTATTTTCAGTTATGGGCATCGCAATCCGCAGGGTTTGGTAAAACATCCGGAAACTGGAGCTATTTGGGATCATGAACATGGACCTCGCGGTGGCGACGAAATTAATATTTTAAAGAAGGGAAAAAATTACGGATGGCCTGTAGTCACGTATGGTATAAATTATAGCGGAACGCCCATTACCAATAAAACCAGTTTGGCCGGAATGGAACAGCCTTTGCACTATTGGGTTCCCTCAATTGCCCCTAGCGGAATGACTTTTGTAACATCAAATAAATATCCCAATTGGAAAGGAAACTTATTGGTAGGCTCACTTTCTTTCCAATATTTGGAGCGTTTAATTTTAGAAAATAAGAAGGTGGTTTATCGGGAAAAGTTGTTAGAAAACATGGGGCGTGTTCGTAATGTACGTCAAGGACCTGATGGCTATATTTATGTGGCTATTGAAAGAAAAGGAATTTACAAATTAATCCCTAAAGGGTGATCCGGATCTAAGTTAATAATATCGTATTCCTTTTTTAACCGGTATAAGCATCTATTGCCTTCTTTACAGAACCGTGTTTTTTAAGTAAGGCTTGCGCTTTATCATAGTTCAGTCCCAATTCTTCTACCAAGTAACGGGTACCGCGATCTACTAATTTGGTATTACTTAATTGCATGTTTATCATTTTATTCCCTTTCACTCTTCCAACTTTAATCATCAATGCTGTAGAGATCATATTTAATACTAATTTTTGAGATGTGCCACTTTTCATTCGAGTACTACCAGTGACAAACTCGGGACCTACATTTACTGCAATTTGTATGGTCGCTGCAAGTGCCAAAGGGGAACCTGGATTATTCGTAATACAAGCCGTGAGAACGTCATTCGCATTGGCAGTTTCAATGCCACCAATAACATAAGGCGTTGTTCCTGAAGCGGCAATACCCACTACCGTATCCAAACTATTAATATCATATGCCTGTAGGTCTTTCCAAGCCTGTTTGCTATTATCTTCCGCAAACTCCACCGCTTTTCGAATTGCAGTATCTCCACCTGCAATCAATCCTACTACCCGATCAAACGGCATTCCAAAAGTTGGTGGTATTTCCGATGCATCTAAAATTCCTAATCTACCACTTGTTCCTGCCCCTATATAAAAAAGCCGCCCCCCTTTAGTAAAACGAGGAATAATAGCATCAACAAGTTTTGTGATTTCGGGAATACACGCATGAACCGCCTCAGCCACTTTTTGATCTTCAGCATTCATCTTTTTTAAAAGGGAAAGCGTATCCATTTCTTCCAAATGGTCATAATGCGAAGGAGTTTCTGTAATTTTAATATAATCCGACATATTTATAGCAACTGTATATCCTGGTTTTTAAAGGAAATGAGAGCGTTATTATCAGGGTCTAGCTCTGTAATCATAGTGTTGATTGCACTTACGTCACAGGTTTTATACCGGTGATTTGAATTTAATTTTTCTGAAATTGATAAAAGAATTGTTTTTTTAGATGCCTTTATTACCGCCTTTTTCACCTGAACAATATCCCAATCAAACTCTGTTAGACCGTATACGGCATCTACATAACCAGTGCCTATGAATCCGTAATCTACGGTAATTCCAGAAAGGTTATGCATAGCATTAGCTCCAATGGCAATTTGTGCATCACGAGACAGCTGTCCGCCAATAAATATTACTTGAATATTAGGCTTTGTTAACAATTCCAGAGCAACTGGCAAACTTAAGGTAAAACAAGTAAGCTGCAACTCATGTGGTATTGCTCGTGCTAATTCTACACAAGTGGTTCCGCCATCGATGAGCAATACACTTCCTTCTTTTAATAAACTTACTGCTTTTTCGGCAATCTTGGTTTTCTCTTCAATTGCATAAATATTCTGATTCTTAGGATTAAAATTGACGAAGCCCAACGATATTGCCCCACCATGTACTTTTCGCAGTTTCTGCTCCGCATCCAATTCTTTTACATCGCGACGAATAGTATCAATAGAGACATCTAATGATTCAGCAATGTCGGTTAACAATACCCTATTGTGTAATGCAACTTCATTTAATATAACACGAAAACGCTCCTCTTTTAACATGATTCAAAACCCTATATCTATATAAACGATTGCAAAGATACTAAAATAATACAGATTGCTGTTTTTTACCGTTTCATGTTATTAAATTATTAAATATTGCAATTTATTGCAATATAAAAAGCAAAAAACAGCAAATATATATATTTTTTGCATACATTTGCAGTTCAAATAGATCATTATTACTTTAAAATTGCAAAAAATGGTAACTGAGCAAAATACTTTAAGTATCCCAACGGATGAAGCCTCTCGAAAATTTGAGAAAATTTCAACTGTGATACATGAAAATTCGGAACAGGCTTCACATTATGTCGCTACCGAAATTGTGAATCTAATTAAGCAACGACAAAAACAAGGTAAGAAACTGGTTTTAGGTTTGGCAACGGGTTCTACGCCAACAAAAGTTTACGATTACCTTGTTCAGTTTCATAGAGAAGGGTTGAGCTTCAAAAATGTAATAACATTTAATTTGGATGAGTACTTTCCTATGCAACCGGATTCAATTCATAGTTACGTTCGTTTTATGAACGAACATCTTTTTGACCATATCGATATTCCTGCCGAAAATATAAATATCCCAAAAGGAGATCTTAGCAAGGAAGATGTTCGCGAGTTTTGTCAGAATTACGAACAAAAAATTAGCGATGCCGGAGGAATAGATATTCAGGTACTCGGTATTGGTAGAACCGGACATATCGGTTTTAATGAACCAGGGTCTTCAATAAAAAGTAAAACCCGCTTGGTGCGTCTAGATCGTGTAACACGATTGGATGCTGCAAGTGATTTCTTTGGTTTAGAAAATGTTCCTTCCAGAGCTATAACCATGGGGGTGGGAACTATTATGGAGGCTAAACGCATTATTTTAATGGCTTGGGGTGAAGGAAAAGCCAATATTATAAGACAGGCAGCTGAAGGACCCATCAGAGAATCTGTACCTGCTACCTTCCTGCAACAACATACGAATTGTGATTTTATAATCGATCATGCCGCAAGTTCTGCACTTACCAGAGTATCAACGCCATGGTTAGTTAGCGATTGTGAATGGAATGAGAGTCTAATTAAAAAAGCAACTATTTGGTTATCTGAAAAATTAGAAAAAGCGATCTTAAAACTTACCAATGAAGATTACAATGAGTATGGAATGGGGAGTCTTATTGCCGAAATTGGCTCTGCAGAACATATTAATTTAATTGTATTTAATCAATTGCAACGCACTATAACCGGTTGGCCTGGCGGAAAACCTCAAGCTGACGATAGTTCTAGACCCGAAAGACGTTATCCTTTTCCAAAAAAATCGCTCATTTTTAGCCCACATCCAGATGACGACGTAATTTCTATGGGAGGTACGCTGTTACGATTGGTAGATCAGGGTCATGAAGTTCATGTAGCCTATCAAACTTCAGGAAATATTGCGGTATTTGATGACGAAGTAATACGCTTCTTAGATTTTGCTTTAGATGCGCAACCGAATAACCAAGCGCTACAAGAACAGGTGAAAAAGGTTAGAAAATTTCTTCAGAACAAAAAACCAGGAGAAGTAGATAGCGCTGAGATACAAAAATTTAAAGGGCTTATTCGAAAGGGCGAGGCATTGTCGGCATGTAGATATTGTGGTGTTGATGAAAAAAACGCGCACTTTCAAAATCTACCTTTTTATGAAACGGGTACTGTAAAGAAGAAACCGTATTCCGAAGCGGATGTAAAAATCACCTATGATTTGCTGCAAAAAGTTAAACCGCATCAAATCTTTGCTGCGGGAGATTTGTCGGATCCACATGGAACACACCGGGTATGTTTACAGGTTATTTATGCCGCTTTGGATCAATTTGTAGCTGAAAAAGCTGAATGGGTCAATGACTGCTATGTGTGGCTATACCGTGGTGCATGGCAAGAATGGGATATTGCCGACATGGAAATGGCAGTACCTATTGGTCCAAAAGATATGACGCGAAAGAAAAATGCTATTTTTAAGCATCAATCTCAAAAGGATGCAGCCATGTTTCCTGGAAATGATGAGAGAGAGTTCTGGCAAAGGGCTGAACAGCGAAATACAGCGACTGCTCGTAAATATAATGCCTTAGGGATGGCAGAATATGAAGCACTAGAAGGTTTTGTTCGTTATAAGTTTAATGTCACCTCAGAGTAACCTAATACATAATTCCAAATGTATATTGCCGCAGCACAATTTGAGCCCAAAGATGGAGATAAAGACTATAATCTAGCGATTATAGAAAAGCTTGCGAAAAAAGCAAAATCTGAAGGTGCAGATGTGATTAGTTTTCACGAAATGTGTGTTACGGCATATACATTTACTAAAGACTTAAGTCGTGAGGAATTGACTGCCTTAGCCGAACCTATCCCGGATGGAAAAAGTATTCAAAAGCTTATTCAAATCGCAGCAAGCTCCGATATTCCTATTTTGGCAGGTTTAGTTGAAAAGGAAGGAGAGGCACTTTACAACACCTATGTATGTGTATCTAAAGATGGCGTTTTGGCAAAATATCGGAAATTACATCCATTTATAAGTGATTATATGTCGCCCGGAAATGACTATGTGATTTTTGATCTTTTTGGATGGAAATGTAGTATTTTAATTTGCTATGACAATAATATTATTGAAAATGTAAGGGCAGTAAGTATTTTAGGTGCTGAAGTTATTTTTGCTCCTCATGTTACCGGATGTACCCCTTCTGCAATGCCTGGAAGAGGGTTTGTTGATCATTCATTTTGGGAAAACCGTGTAAAGAATCCCAAAGCACTTCGTTCAGAGTTTGATGGACCAAAAGGACGCGAATGGCTTATGCGCTGGTTGCCGGCAAGAGCTTATGATAATGGTCTTTACTATATTTTTACCAATCCCATAGGCTATGACGGGACACATTTAAAAAACGGCAACGCGATGATCATCGATCCTTACGGAGAAGTTTTATCGGAGATCAAAAGTTTTGACGCTTGTATTACCCTTGCTAAACTCACTAAAGATAAAATCCCGTTGTCTGGAGGGTACCGCTATAAAAATGCTAGAAGACCAGAAATATACGGTCATATATTAGGTAAAATGCATCAGCCAAAACTCAAACCTATATGGATGACTACCAAAAATTAAATCTTTTGTAAATTAACACCATAGATGTCTACAAAAACCTATTTCACGTTATTTTTTCTGGTTATAATGACATCATGTACGGTATTTACCAAAGCTATTCCACAACCTAAGCGAGAGTTTAGAGGGGTTTGGATTGCAACAGTCGCAAATATTGATTGGCCAAAAAATGGTGCGGATGCAGTTGCAAAACAAAAAGAGGATTATCTCAATATTTTAGACTACTATAATAAATTACATTTTAATGCCGTAATTGTTCAAATAAGAACCGCAGGAGATGCCTTTTACCCTTCAGCTTATGCACCTTGGTCTCGCTTTCTTACAGGTACTGAAGGGGAAGCAAAAGAAGACCATCCGGACTTACTATCCTGGATGATCTTAGAGGCGCACAAACGGGGCTTTGAATTCCATGCCTGGCTTAATCCTTATCGGGCCACTTTTGATGAAAATATAGAAGTTTTAAGCGCTTCTCATGATTATTTTCAACATCCTGAATGGATGCTTAAATACGGCAAAAAAAATTACTACAACCCCGGTTTACCAAAAGTTCAAAATCATTTAGCTGCAATAATTAAAGAAACCTTAGACAATTATGATATCGACGCCATTCATTTTGATGATTATTTTTATCCTTATAAAATTAAGGGAGAAATTTTTCAAGACTCTTTAGCCTATAGAACGTATGCAAGACCAAATCAATCCGTAGATAATTGGCGCAGAGCTAATATAGACTCTTTAGTAAAAAAAGTGCATGCAACTATAAAAAGTACAAAACCCTGGGTGCAATTTGGAATTAGTCCTTTTGGAGTTTGGAAGAATAATAATACCGACCCTAAAGGTTCTGATACCCGTGCAGGGCAAACTACCTACGAAGATTTATACGCAGATCCGATTTTATGGATGGAAAAAGGTTGGATAGATTATCTAGCACCTCAAATCTACTGGAGTTTAGAATACCCTCCAGCATCCCATCGTAAGCTCATAAAATGGTGGGGAGGTCAACCCAAGTTAACGAATTTATATGTTGGGAATGGCGTTTATAAAATTCGAAATAACGCAGATAAAGCTTGGAAGAAGAAAAAGGAAGTTCCAAATCAACTAAAGCTTTCAAGACAAACTTCAAACATAGACGGCAACATCTTTTTTAGTGCAAAATCCCTAATGCAAGACCATAAGGACGTAGTAAATTATATGAAGCGTAAGTACTACAGGAACATTGCATTACCTCCAACTTCCATGGATGTACAGAATCATGATCCTTTCAAAACCCTTATAACAGATTTTACGGAAACAAAAGAAGCCATAGCTTTTAATATTGATGCTTCAGATATCACAGTTCATTTTGCATTAATTTATAGAATCCGGAAGAAGGATAACTCCGTAGTCCTTACCAACAAAAAACCCATTGCAAAGGTTTACTTAAATGCTGAAAACAAGCATCGCATATTGAAAAGAGAATTTCAAAACAAAAAGCATATTGCCTTAACTTTTGCAGACCGGTATGAAAGAGAAAGTGAGCCAATTGTAGTACATTTAAAATATGATCAGAAAAGATAAAAATGCTTGGCTTTGGGTACCAATACTTTATTTTACTCAAGGAATACCGTACGTTATGGTAGTTACGGTATCCGTAATTATGTACAAACGCTTGGGGATTAGCAATGAAGACATCGGTTTGTATACCAGTTGGTTGTATTTACCATGGGTGTTGAAACCTCTTTGGAGTCCTTTTGTTGATTTAAAAAGCACCAAACGCAATTGGTTTTTGGGAATGCAACTTCTGATTGCGCTATCGTTATTGGGTGTTGGCCTTACATTACCTACGAATCAATTTTTTATTACCACCCTAGCCTGTTTTTGGATGGCAGCTTTTTCCTCCGCAACAAATGATATTGCATCAGACGGCTATTATATGATTGGATTAAGCGAAAAAAAACAGTCATTTTTCGTTGGAATGCGAAGTACTTTTTACAGACTCGCTATGGTAACCGGAGAGGGATTGATTGTAATTTTTGCCGGTTATCTTGAAAACTATTATGGGGATAATTCAAAGGCATGGTCAATCACAATGATTTGTGCAGCTACGCTAATGTTATTACTTACAGTTTCCAATTTCTTCTCGACTCCGAAGTTTGAATCTGCTGATCCAACAGTTAAAGATAAACCAGGAAGTTTCGGAGAAGTTTTTGCCTCTTTTTTTAAGAAGAAAAATATTGGTATTGCACTGGCATTTATACTTTGTTATCGTTTGGGAGAGTCGCAATTGGTTAAAATGGCTGCCCCTTTCCTACTAGATCCAATAGAAAAAGGTGGTTTGGGATACAGCACAGAAGCTTTAGGTAAAATTTTTGGAACTGTAGGAGTTATTATGCTATCCTTAGGCGGTATTCTCGGAGGAATTTTAATTTCGCGTGATGGACTCAAAAAATGGATGCTTCCCATGGTACTTTCATTAAATATTCCAAACGTACTTTATGCTATTTTGGCTTTTACCAAAACCACAAATATTATTGCTGTTGTAGCTACTGTTGCTTTTGAAAAATTCGGGTATGGATTTGGTTTTGCAGCTTTTCTAATCTATTTGATATATATCGCTGAAGGAAAATCCAAAACCTCACATTATGCCATCGCTACCGGTTTTATGGGATTGGGTATGATGCTCCCAGGAATGATTAGCGGTTATGTACAAAAATGGCTAGGCTATGATGGTTTTTTTATTTGGGTGGTAATAGCGGCATTACCTTCATTATTTCTGCTAAAATACATTACCTATCCCGCAGATTTTGGGAAGAAAATTAAAAAATCAGATGGTTAAAATTCCTCAGTATAAGCAGGCAAGTGAGCTCCTAACGCAAAGCGAAAAAATAGGACAATTTTTTATGCCAGCCGCCTTCATTAATGATACCGAAGCAGAGATTCAGCATTTAGAACACCAAATTCGAACGCTAGGCATAGGGGGAATTTGTTTTTTTCATAGCCGAGCAAGTGCTGCCACCAATTTCGAAGGAAAGAAAAAAGTAATTTACAATGACAAAAGCCTTACAACACTCAAGCGTCTTATAAAACGCTACCAAGCTTGTGCCAGATATCCATTGCTTATTAGTATAGATGCAGAGTGGGGTCTTGCCATGCGTATTGAAGAAACACCACAATACCCCTATGCAATTACCTTAGGTGCAATGAACCAGCAAGAGGAACTTATATATGAAGTTGGGAAGCGTATTGCCCAAGATTGTTTGCACGCAGGTATTCATTGGAATTTTGCTCCTGTGGTGGATATTAACAGTAATCCTAATAATCCGGTCATTGGGTACCGCTCTTTTGGTTCTAATAAACACAAGGTGTTAGCTGCTTCAAAAGCATTTCTGAAAGGCGCTCAAAGTCAAGGAATTTTAAGTTGTATTAAACATTTTCCAGGACATGGAGACACAGCAACGGATTCACATCTTGGCATGCCAATTATAGACAAATCAGAAATTGAAGTGTTTAACGAAGAACTTTTTCCATTTAAAGCACTTATTAAAGAGGGGGTTGAAGCGGTAATGGTAGGACACCTTGCTATTCCTGCTTTAACAAATGGTGAAGCAATACCCGCAACAATATCAGCTCGTATTATCAAAGGAACACTTCGAAAAACATTAGGGTTTAAGGGTTTAGTGGTCTCTGACGCATTAAATATGCACGCAATTTCAAAGTTATTTCCTGAAAATGGAGATTTAGAATGGACTGCTTTCGATGCTGGAAATGATATCTTATGTTTTACGGAAAATTGTGAAGCTGGAATACATAAAATCATGCAAAATGCTACACCTGCACAAATTGAAGATAGCTTTGAACGCGTATGGCGGTTAAAAGAAAAGATAAACAAACAGCAAAGACCTTCTGAACTCAGTAATGTTGCTGAAATTCAGAAGACCGTTGCCCTCAATAGTCTTACGCTATTAAAAGGAGATGAAACCACAGTTAATACCATTAGTTCTAAAAAATTTGTAGGCCTAAGCATTGGAAAAAATACCGAGAACTATTTCTTTCAAGAAATTAGCAACACCATAGACTTTCCGAAATTACATTTTAATAATGAGAATGGTGATGCCTGTCAAGCAGCTATTACCTCCACAGATAATCTTGTAATTGCCTTATACCCAAGGCATATAAAACCAAACAACAAGTTTGGACTTAGTGATCAAGAAATTCAGTTTTTAAATAAAACTACAGCCACTAAAAATGTGATCCTATATCTATTTGGAAATCCATACTGTGTACAACATATCGGGATAGAAACTTTAGAAAGTTGCGTCTTAGTTTATCAAGATTTCAAGGCATTTCAGCAAAATGCTGCGCAACACTTTCTAGGCAAAATAAAAGCAAAAGGCATCGTGCCAGTAAATCTTATCTGAAAGTACTCAATATATGGAAGATCCTATCTTAAAAACATGGCGAATTAATGCAAAAGAATGGGTTTCCGCAATTCAAAACAACACCATTTCCTCTCGAAAATATACAAACCAAGCAATTGTAGACACCATCCAAACTTTACCCTTAAAAAGAATTCTAGATGTTGGTTGCGGAGAAGGGTGGCTTGTTAGAGCTATTTCAGCAATGAAAAAAACTGCTGTTGGTATCGATGCTACGGCTGATTTACTTAAGGCAGCTAGGCAAGAAGGGCCTGAATCTTACCATCTTCTAGATTACTCCCAAATAAGTTTAAGTACTTCTATAAAAGAAGAACCTTTTGATGGAGTTATATTTAACTTTTCTTTATATCAAGAAAAAGGATTGGTCACACTTTTTAACGCTTTAAAGCAGCATATTTCACCATCAGGATATTTCATTATTCAAACTTTACATCCATTTTTTTTGATCCAGCATGAAAAAGGGTATCAAAGTCAATGGCTTCAGGATTCCTGGAAAGGGCTTTCAGGAAATTTTAAAGATGGACACCCGTGGTATGCTAGAGTTTTAAGTGATTGGATTTTAACTTTTAATCAAAGTAAGTTGCAGATTCTTGAAGTAAAAGAAATATTAAATCAAAATCAGGAACCCGTTTCCATTATATTTATTTTAAAAACACCTTATGAAAAAGTATAAAGTAATCGGCTTAATGTCCGGAACTTCTCTGGACGGATTAGATTTAGTGCATTGTACCATTTGGAAAAAATTAAATCAATGGCAATTTGAAATTAATGCTACTAAATCCGTCGATTATGATGCTGCAATGACAGCACAATTAAAGCATGCTATTACCCTGCCATCTGAGAAGCTTTTACAATTGCATAACTCCTATGGCCAATGGTTGGGAGAACAGGTATCTTATTTTGTAGAAGAACAGCAATTGGAAGTCGATCTTATTGCAAGTCATGGCCATACGGTACACCATCAACCGGATAAGGGTATTACGCTTCAAATTGGCTCTGGACAACATTTAGCCAACAATTGCAAGAAAAAAGTTGTTTGTGATTTTAGAACCAACGACGTTGCCTTGGGTGGGCAGGGTGCTCCATTAGTTCCCATTGGAGATCAGCTGTTTTTTGGTTCTCATGATTTTTGCTTGAACTTGGGAGGAATTAGTAATGTATCTTTCGATCATCAAGGCACTCGAAAAGCCTATGATATTGGATTGGCAAACATGATTTTAAATCATATTAGCTCAAAAATAAATTTAAAATTTGATGCCGGCGGAGCAATGGCTTCACGTGGAAAGTTGAATACTAAAATGTTGGAACAACTAAATGCGTTGGACTACTATCGTTTGGATTTTCCAAAATCTACCGGTTATGAATGGTTTACGGAAAAGGTCATCCCCATAGTAGATGCAACCGAAGATACTATTGAGAATCTGTTACATACTAGCATTCATCATATTTGTGAACAAATCGCAATTCAAATTACAAAAAATAGCTCTCGAAATAACGCTACCCTATGGATTACCGGGGGTGGTGCACTAAATCACTTTTTAATTGATATGCTGCAGGAAAAGTTAGGTACAGTTGCTCTTGTAACCCTCCCCTCACCTACCCTAATAGCATTTAAAGAAGCTTTGGTCTTTGCACTGATGGGGGTATTGCGTATTGAACAAGAAACTAATGTTTTAGCTTCTGTAACGGGTGCAACTTCGGATTCTTCTAGTGGAGTAGTTTATTTACCGCTTTAGTTTTCCTGAAAACACAAGGCGAAAAATTGATTATAAAATCCGTTAATTTCAATTTCAATTTTTTCACCCCAAAATCCGTATTTTTGAACAAAATGAATAGCTATGCTCATAATTGGTATTGCGGGTGGCACAGGATGTGGAAAAACAACAGTGGTAAATCAGATTGTAAATGAATTTCCTGATGATGAAGTGGGTGTAATATCTCAAGATTCATATTACAACGATCTTTCGCAGCTATCCTATGATGAGCGAACAAAAGTGAACTTCGACCATCCCAGGGCTATCGACTTCGATTTATTGGCACAACACCTAAGTCAATTAAAAAAAGGAAAAACAATTCATCAACCTATTTATTCCTTTGTGCAGCATAATCGAACTAAAGACACGATTTCCACGCATCCAAGAAAAGTAATGATTGTTGAAGGTATTTTAATTATGACGAATCCACAGATTCGGGAAATGTTTGATATTAAAATATTTGTTCATGCAGATTCCGATGAGCGATTAATACGAAGATTAAAACGTGATATTAATGAACGAGGGCGCGATCTGGAAGAAGTATTAAATCGTTATCAAACCACCTTAAAGCCGATGCACGATCAATTTATTGAACCCACCAAAGAGTTTGCAGATATTATTATTCCGAATAATAAATACAATACCGTTGCGGTGGATATCGTAAGAACTATTATAAATGATAAAATTACCTAGCTATGGGGCTAAAAGAATTTAAGAAAAATAAATGGTTCACCATTGTTGGCGCTGTGGGAGGATTATACATTCTTACGCTTACCATTTTTGCAGTATGGATGATCTTTTTTGATACTAATTCGCTATTTATCCATTGGGAATTAAATAAGCAAGTTCAGGAATTGGAGAAGCAAAAGGAATTTTTGGAAGCTGAAATTGCAAAAGACCGCAAGATTTTAGATCAGTTATCCGATCCAAAAGAACTTGAAAAATTTGCTCGAGATAAATATTATATGAAGAAGAAGAATGAAGAAATTTACCTTATTGAATACGAAGACAGTTTAAAAATTGCCAAAGCAAATGAGTAAAACTCTTTTATTTTCTGAATTTGAAGAAATTTCCGCCAAAGTATGGAAACAGAAAATTCAGTTCGATCTTAAAGGTGCAGATTACGGAGAAAGCCTAATTTGGGAATCTCCTGAGGGGATAAAAGTTAAGCCTTTTTATAATGAGGATGATTTGCTTAATACCATTTCTCCCATCCGAAAAAAAAATACATCTTGGACTATTGGTCAGGAATTTTACGTTACCGAGGAACAAAAAACAAACGTTAAGGCACTAGATGCGATTGATCGCGGTGCTACAAGTGTAACTTTTATAATTGCTGCAGCAACTATTGATCCGGAAAGATTACTTAATGGTATTCTTCAAAAAGATATTACGGTTCATTTTCAACTTCTCTTCTTGTCGATTGCTTATGTTGAAAATTTAGTGCTAATTTTTTCAAAATACAAAGCCAATTGTACTTTACAAATTGATCCTATAGGAAAACTCGCAAAAACCGGTAATTGGTATTATAACCAAAAAAAGGATTTTGAAATTATTGAACAAATTCTTGTTAAAACTGCTAAAAATGATACCGTGCAGATACTAGCAATTGACGCTACATTATATCAAAACGCCGGTGCTACAATCGTACAACAGTTAGCATATGCTATGGCACATGCCAATGAATATCTTAATGCACAAGAGGAAGGGCCTGCAAAGAAATTACAGTTTACTTTTAAAATAGGAATTGGATCTAACTACTTTTTTGAGATCGCAAAACTAAGAGCGCTACGTATATTGTGGAGCAAACTTATCGATGTTTATAATCTAGATGCTGACTGCTTTATTACTGCCGTTCCTAGCAGAAGAAACAAAACATTATATGATTATAATGTAAATATGTTACGCACAACAACAGAATGCATGTCAGCCATTTTAGGAGGTGCAAATACCATTTGCAATACACCTTATGATCATACTTATCATAAAGACAATGAGTTTGGAGAACGGATCGCTCGAAATCAGCTTTTAATTTTACAACATGAAAGTTTTTTGAATCAAGTATCAAATCCAGCAGATGGCTCTTATTATATTGAAAGTATTACACAACAGCTCGCTCAAAAAGCTTTAGATCTTTTTAAAATTATTGAAGCTGGGGATGGTTTTTTAGCACAGTTAAAAGCGCATCATATCCAGAAAAAAATAAAAGAGAGTGCACAAAAAGAACAGGATGCTTATGATGCTCAAAATGAGATTCTTGTTGGCAGCAATAGCTATCAAGATACCACCGAGCAAATGTCGGGATCTATTGAGCTTTATCCTTTCCTAAAAAAGCAGCCTAAAAAAACGATCATAGAACCAATTATTGAACGTCGGTTGTCTGAAGCATGGGAGCAGGAACGACTAAAAAAAGAACCGCAACCATATAACCCTACCAATGCTAAAAAGTAATATGCGAAAAGATGTTCAAAATATTGCCTTAAAAACCGCTGTAGTTTCAGATCAAAAAACAGCCAACGCTGATAATGCTAACTTTGAAACTGCAGAAGGCATAGCGGTAAAAAAGATCTATTCAAAAAACGATATTTCTGAATTAGAACATGCTAATTTCGTTGCTGGAATCCCTCCTTATCTCAGAGGCCCCTATAGCACAATGTATGTACGAAGACCATGGACCATAAGGCAATATGCAGGATTCTCAACCGCTGAAGAAAGTAATGCCTTTTATAGACGAAATTTAGCTGCGGGTCAAAAAGGACTTTCCGTTGCCTTTGATCTTCCCACCCATCGGGGTTATGATAGTGATCATTCCCGAGTTGTAGGGGATGTTGGAAAAGCGGGGGTTGCCATTGATTCTGTAGAAGACATGAAACTTTTGTTTGACAGTATTCCATTAAATGAAATGTCGGTCTCTATGACCATGAATGGTGCTGTTTTGCCTATTATGGCTTTTTATATTGTAGCAGCGGAAGAACAAGGTGTTTCTAAAGAGCAACTTGCAGGTACTATTCAGAATGATATCTTAAAAGAATTCATGGTCCGCAACACCTATATCTACCCCCCCAGGCCATCTATGCAAATAGTTGCTGATATTTTTAAATATACCAGTAAATACATGCCCAAGTTCAATAGTATTAGTATTTCCGGGTATCATATGCATGAGGCTGGTGCAACGGCCGATATTGAACTTGCCTATACATTGGCTGATGGCTTGGAATATATACGAACAGGGTTACAGAGTGGTTTATCTATCGATAGCTTTGCTCCGCGACTTTCTTTCTTTTGGGCAATAGGAATGAATCATTTCATGGAAATTGCCAAATTACGTGCTGGTCGCATGCTATGGGCAAAACTGGTGAAACAATTCAATCCAAAAAATGAAAAATCCTTAGCATTACGAACACACTGTCAAACTAGTGGATGGAGTTTAACTGAACAGGATCCCTTTAACAATGTGGCAAGAACTACTATTGAAGCAGCAGCTGCCGTATTTGGAGGTACTCAAAGTTTGCATACCAACGCATTGGACGAAGCCATTGCTTTACCCACCGATTTTTCTGCGCGTATTGCAAGAAATACGCAACTTTTCCTTCAGAAAGAAACCAAAATAACAAAAACGGTAGATCCGTGGGCAGGCAGCTATTATGTGGAGTCCTTAACGGATCAAATTGCTCAAAAGGCGTGGAAACTGATTGAAGAAGTAGAAGCGTTGGGAGGTATGACAAAAGCTATTGATGCGGGTATTCCAAAAATGAGAATTGAAGAAGCTGCAGCAAAAAAGCAAGCCAGAATTGATAGTAATCAAGATATTATTGTTGGTGTAAATAAATATGCTTTAGCCTCAGAAGATCCACTTCATATTTTGGAAGTTGATAACGCTAAAGTAAGACAACAACAAGTCAATCGCCTACAACAGATAAAAAATGATCGGGATAGTACTGCGGTAACAAAAGCATTGAAAAAACTAACCGATTTATCGATCTTAAAATTGAGTAAAAAAAATAATGACCCCAGCGAAAATTTACTATCTTTAGCGGTAGAGGCGGCAAGAGCCAGAGCAACCTTAGGAGAGATCAGCGACGCTATGGAAGTCGCTTTCAAGAGATATAAAGCAAAAATACAATCAGTTAGCGGGGTGTATTCGAAAGAAATAAAAGACGACAGCAGTTTTAAAAAAGCACGAGCGTTAGCCGATTCATTTGCCGAAAATGAAGGGCGAAGACCAAGAATAATGATAGCAAAAATGGGGCAGGATGGTCACGATAGAGGGGCTAAGGTTGTTGCAACAGGTTATGCAGATCTTGGTTTTGATGTAGATATTGGTCCTCTTTTTCAGACACCGGCAGAAACGGTAAAACAAGCAATAGAGAATGACGTGCATGTATTGGGTGTATCATCGCTTGCAGGAGGTCACAAAACTTTGGTTCCTGAAGTAGTTAAGGAATTGGAAAAATACAATAGAAATGATATTATGATTATTGTTGGTGGCGTAATTCCAAAACAAGATTACCAATATCTTTTTGATGCAGGCGCTGTTGCCATTTTTGGTCCAGGAACTAAAATTAGCGAAGCTGCTATTCAAATATTAGAAATTTTAATAGACTAATTCAATATACGCTTTCTAAAAAGTACAGAACATTATGACACATCCTACTATAGTAAAAAAAATTAGTTGTTTTTTCACTTTTTTTATCTTTCTCTCAAGCATAAATGCTCAAGTTGCGGAACCCGACCAAATGGTTTCTGGAACAGTTGTAGATGAACCTTTACCTATAGATCCTAATGTAAAAATTGGGAAACTATCGAACGGTCTTACTTACTACATTCGCAATAATGGAAAGCCAGAAGATAAAGTAGAATTACGATTGGTTGTAAATGCCGGTTCTATACTCGAAGATGATGATCAATTAGGTCTTGCACATTTTATGGAGCATATGAATTTTAATGGTACTGCCAATTTCAAAAAAAATGACCTCGTAGATTACTTGCAAAGTATTGGAGTTAAATTTGGGGCGGATTTGAATGCATATACAAGTTTCGATGAAACGGTTTATATTTTACCCATTCCTAGCAACGATCCTGAAAAATTAGAAAAAGGATTTCAAATTATAGAAGATTGGGCATTTAACACCCTTCTGGAAGATACCGATATCGATGAAGAACGCGGGGTTGTTCTGGAGGAATATCGCCTGGGTCTAGGAGCTGAAGAGCGTATGCGACAGCGCTATCTTCCAAAAATCATGTCTAACGCAAAATATGCTCAACGTCTTCCTATAGGAACTAAAGAAAGTTTGGAAGGATTTTCGTATGAGAGTCTTAAGCGTTTTCGAAATGACTGGTATCGACCCGATTTAATGGCGGTTATTGCTGTTGGAGATTTAGATGTTGCTACCCTCGAACAAAAAATAAAAACACATTTCGAAAGTAAAACGGCTCCTGCTAATCCAAGACAAAGAGAGGTATTTAGTCTTCCAAACCATGAGGAAACTTTAGTCGCAGTTGAAACGGATAAAGAAGCTAGTTTTACCCGTGTGCAAATTATGTATAAGGATAAAGAGGATGCAAAAATAACCCGAACTATTGCAGATTACAGAGATCAGATGGTAGAAGGGCTATTTTCGCAAATGATCAATAACCGTTTAAATGAACTACGCAATGGCAATACCCCGCCTTTTGTATTTGGATTTTCTTTTCATGGAGGAACTTTTTCCAGAACTAAAGAAGCTTATCAGTCAACGGCTATTACAAGTGAAACAGGACAGCTCGTAGCTTTAGAAGCGCTTTTGACCGAAAATGAACGTGTAAAAAGATTTGGATTCCAACAAGGAGAATTTGAACGTGCTAAAAAAGACGTCATGGCTCGTCTTGAACGTGCTTATAAAGATAGAGAGAAACAAGAATCTAATCGTATCATTGGAGCTTACGTAAATAATTATCTGGAAGAAACTCCAATTCCAGGTACCGCATGGAATTATGAATTTTATAAAAAAGAGCTTCCTAATGTAAAAATTGAAGAGATTAATGCTCTTATTACCAATTTTTTACATGAAGACAATAGAACTATTGTTTTTACAGGGATTGAAAAGGAAGGGGTAAAAAAAGTAACTGAAGACGAAATATTAACCATCTTAAAGAAAGTAGAAACGGATGACAATATTAAACCCTATGAAGATTCAAATATTCGCAGCGCCTTAATGACAGAGCTACCGAATAAAGGTAAAATTGTTGAAACTACTACTAATGAAAAACTAGGGTATACCAAGTTTGTATTAAGCAACGGAGTTACGGTTACCTATAAGAAAACAGACTTCAAAAATGATGAGGTTTTGTTTGATGCTTTTAGCTATGGGGGCACTTCCCTTTACTCTGCAGCCGAATTAAAAAGTACTTCATTCGGAAATGGAGGGCTTTCAGAAGCTGGCGTTGATGGGCTTTCAAAAAACGATCTTTCTAAAATACTGACCGGAAAAATTGTAAATGTCTCTCCCTATATTACTGGATTGAGCGAAGGATTTAGAGGCTCGTCTTCTCCAAAGGATTTAGAAACCTTGTTTCAATTGGTACATCTATACTTCACTAAGCTCAATAAAGATCAAGATGCTTTTAATGCTTTTGTGAGTAAGCAAAAGGGGTTGTTTTCTAACTTTCTATTGAATCCGCAGTTCTACTTTCAAAATGAACTGGGAAAATTTAGAAACCAAGGAAATCCTCGATATGTTGGTTTTCCAACTGCTGAAGCCATGGATCAATTAGATTATAATCTGGCATACACTAAATATCAGGAACGGTTTGCAAATGCCGGAGATTTCAATTTTTATTTTGTTGGAAATATAGACGAGACTAAACTTCGTGACTTCGCAGAAATTTACCTTGGAAGCTTGCCGGCATCAGAAAATAAGGAAAATTATAAAGTTCATGATTTCAGACCTTTAACTGGAAACCATGAGAAAATTGTAAAAATAGGAAAAGATCCCAAAAGTCTTGTAAGTCTTATCTGGAATGGAGAAACTGCTTACGATGCAAAAGAAAGTTACTATATGCGAAGTTTGGGTGAGATATTAACAATTAAATTGGTAGAAAAACTTCGGGAAGAAGAATCTGGTGTTTACGGGGTTGGCGCTAATGGACGACTTAGTAAAATACCTTATGGATCGTACAGTTTTAGTATTGGTTTCCCATGCGGACCAGAAAATGTAGAAAAACTTAAAGAAGCTGCATTAACGGAAGTTAAGCGGTTGATTAATGAAGGCCCTACGGATAAGGATTTAGCAAAAATTAAAGAAGCACAACTTTTAAAACGTAAAGAAGATATAAAAAAGAACCGTTTTTGGCTTACAAGTTTACGTTCCAATGATTATTTACAGCGATCAGAGGAGGATTATTCTTCCTATGAAACTAAAGTAAATGCGCTTACTAAAAATGATATTCAAAAAGTAGCAAAAAAATATTTAGCTAAAGATTTCATTACTGGTATTCAGTTACCGGAAGACGAGTAATCTAATACAGGTTGTTTTAACTTAAAGGGAGGTTTTATATAATTTCTAGAACGAGACGCTGTGGTGCTGCATAATTGACAAGGACAAGTTTAACTGACTTTAACACCTATTCTTTCTGTTATTCACTTTGTGTTAACAAAATACATTTTTTAGCACCATAAATAATTGTATTTTTAACCCCTAACTTACTTGTACCATGGGCAAAATTATTGCTATCGCCAATCAGAAAGGTGGGGTGGGAAAGACCACTACCACAGTTAACCTTGCCGCTGCTTTAGGGGTTCTTGAAAAAAAGGTTTTGCTGATTGATGCAGATCCCCAGGCAAATGCTACCTCAGGATTAGGGATTGATGTTGACAATGTTCAAAGTGGCACTTATCAATTGCTAGAACATACGCAGAAGGCTGAAACAACAATTATTAATACTTCATCTCCAAATGTTGACCTAATTCCGTCGCATATTGATTTGGTAGCCATAGAAATAGAATTGGTTGATAAGGATGAACGAGAGTATATGTTGAAAAAGGCTATAAATCATTTAAAAGAGGTTTATGACTTTATTTTAATTGACTGTGCTCCTTCCCTTGGTTTGCTTACCTTAAATGCACTAACAGCTGCAGATGCTGTAATGATTCCTATTCAATGCGAATACTTCGCTTTAGAAGGTTTAGGAAAGCTTTTAAATACCATAAAGAGTATCCAGAAAATACACAATCCCGATTTGGATATTGAAGGGATGCTATTAACGATGTACGATTCCAGATTGCGACTTTCTAATCAAGTGGTGGAGGAAGTAAAAAAACATTTTGGAGATATGGTTTTTGATACCATCATCCAACGAAACGTTCGCTTAAGTGAAGCACCCAGTTATGGTGAAACTATTATTAAATACGATGCTAGTAGTAAAGGTGCTGCCAATTATTTAAATTTGGCTAATGAAGTTTTGAAAAAAAATAAGGAGAAAGTATAATGGCGAAGGCAACAAAAAAACAGGCGCTGGGAAGAGGTTTATCTGCTTTATTGAAAGACCCTGATAATGATATACAATCTGCATTAGATAAGAACGCGGATAAAGTTGTGGGGAGTATTGTAGAGTTAGATATCGATTCGATTGCTGTAAATCCCTTTCAACCTAGGTCCAATTTCAATGAAGAAGCTTTAACTGAATTGGCTACTTCTATTAGAGAGTTGGGGGTAATTCAACCCATTACCGTTCGTAAAATGGGCTTTGACGAATATCAACTTGTTTCTGGAGAACGTCGTTTCAGAGCTTCTAAGCTTGTTGGCTTAAAAACAATACCTGCTTACATTCGCATTGCTAATGATCAAGAATCTTTAGAAATGGCCTTGGTGGAAAACATCCAACGTCAGGATTTAGATCCCATCGAAATTGCACTTTCTTATCAACGATTAATAGAGGATATACAATTAACACAAGAAAGATTAAGTGATCGTGTGGGTAAAAAACGCTCTACAATTACCAATTACCTGCGTTTACTTCGATTAGACCCAATAATTCAAACCGGAATTCGTGATGGTTTTTTAAGTATGGGACATGGTAGAGCTTTGGTAAATATTGATAAGAAAAAAGATCAAATAGCGCTTTACGAAAAAATTGTCGAGCACAATTTGTCTGTTCGGGAAACTGAAAAAACGGTACGAGAATACCAGAATAGCAAAAATGGAAAAGTATCAGCCCAAAAACCAGAAATTGCTATTGTTCCTGAATTTGCTAAAAAAGGTGCCCAACGTTTTACGGAACACCTTGCCGTAAAAGTAGAAGTTAAAACTTCTGAAAAAGGTAATGGAAAAATAACAATCCCTTTTCATTCTAAAGAAGAGTTTAAACGTTTAAGAAAATTGATTACCGGTGAATAGAAATCTAAGTTTTTTATTCTTTTTTTTACTTTCGGTAGTTGCAACCCAGGCACAGGATGAAAGGCCTGAACTGCAAATTGATACGGTAGAAACCGTTATCGAAGGTAAAGGTATCAAGGCGGATAGGGCTTTTCTTGAAAAAAGGAAACGCATTAATCCTTTAGCACCCAGCAAAGCAGCTTTCTATTCTGCCATACTTCCGGGTTTAGGGCAAATCTATAATCGTCGCTATTGGAAAGTGCCTATTGTATATGCCGCAATTGGTACAGGAGTTTTAGTTTATTTAGATAACAACAGTAATTACAATAGATTCAGAGATGCTTTTAAACGGCGAAGAGCTGGTTTTACGGATGACGAATTTTTTGATCTTCCACCACTTCAAGATACGCCTCCTGCAAATCCCGAATTTAGTACCGCTGCTTTAGAAGATGCTCAGGAGCGTTTTCAACGTGATCGTGATTTGGCATTAGTTGTTACAATACTATTGTATGCTCTAAATGTGGTAGATGCTAATGTTGATGCGCACTTGAAACAATTTAATATTGACAATAATTTAGATCTGGATATTACTCCTTTTGTAAATCAAAATCCTATTTCGGCAAATATAGATTTTGGAATGACATTCACTATAAAATTTTAAGCATGAATATTGCCTTATTTGGGTATGGAAAAATGGGGAAAATGATCGCGCAAATAGCGCAATCACGAAAACATACCATTGGTTTAAAGGTAGATGTTGGAACCAATGAAATTAATTTGGATACGATCGATGTAGCTATCGACTTTAGCACTCCAGATGCTGCTTATACCAATATAAGCAATTGTTTAAACTCAGGAATACCGGTAATTTCAGGGACAACAGGTTGGTTGGCGAATTATGATAAAGCGGTTGCTTTATGTAAGGAGAAAGAAGGTGCATTTATTTATGCTTCCAACTTTAGTTTGGGTGTAAATTTATTTTTTGAATTAAACGAGCGTCTGGCGAAAATGATGGCTAATCTGGATGCATACAGGGTTGTTATGGAAGAAATCCATCATACGCAAAAAATAGATGCTCCAAGTGGCACGGCTATTACATTGGCTGAGAGTATAGTTGCAAATTCGAGTTACGATGGTTGGAAACTTTCTGAAACCGAAACCGGAAAAATTCCGATACATTCCAAAAGAATTGGAAAAGTCCCCGGTACGCATGCGATTACCTATAACAGTGGAGTTGACAGTATAGAAATTAAACACACTGCTCACAATAGAGAAGGTTTTGCCTTAGGTGCTGTTATTGCAGCAGAATGGATACTAGGTAAGAAAGGTGTTTTTTCAATGAAAGATGTGTTAAACCTAGGTTAATAATTGTAACAGTATCACCGATTAAAAGTCTAAGAGAAGAAAGTTATTGTATTATTTTTGTAATCAATTGTATGAAGTAAGACACGTTTTAAACAATTGATTCCTATAAACTAACAACGAAACCAATGAATGCATCACAGTGGATCCTTTTTATACTTGCAGTTCAGCTTATTCATTTTCTAGGTACTTGGAAACTATATGTTAAAGCTGGTAGAAAAGCTTGGGAGGCAGCAATTCCTATCTACAATGCGATCGTATTGATGCAAATTATCAGAAGACCCAAATGGTGGGTATTTCTATTGTTTATTCCTATTATTAATCTACTCATGTTCCCAGTTGTTTGGGTAGAAACTATACGTAGTTTTGGTCAAAACACGTTAAAAGATACCTGGTTGGTGATTCTAACTCTTGGATTTTACACCTATTATCTAAATTATAGTATGGACGTAACCTATGTTGAAGATCGCAGTTTGCATCCTAAAAGCGCACTAGGAGAATGGGTAAGTTCTATTGTTTTTGCTATCGTTGCAGCAACTTTTGTGCACACCTATTTTATTCAACCTTATGTAATTCCTACAGGCTCTCTAGAAAAAACCTTGTTGATTGGAGATTTTTTATTCGTGAGTAAATTCCACTACGGGGCTCGTGCTCCCATGACAACAATTGCAGCTCCAATGGTTCATGACACTATTCCCGTCGCAAAAGTAAAATCATACTTGACAAAACCGCAACTCCCTTATTTTAGACTCCCGGGCTTTCAAAAAATAAAGCGAAACGATTTGGTTGTTTTCAGCTGGCCTGCTGATACGGTGCGTCAATTCTTTATTGCAGAAAAAGGAGTAAAAAAACCGATCGATAAAAAATCAAATTATGTAAAACGCTGCGTAGGTCTCCCTGGAGATTCCTTAGCTGTTATTGATGGATATGTTCACATTAACGGCAAACAAACCGTATTACCCGATCGAGCAAAACCACAATATACTTACACTGTATATGGACAAAAAGGAGTTTCTTCCAGAGTGCTTTTGGAAGCGGGAGCAGACGATTTTACTCGTAAGTATATTACTTCTCGAATAAACGAACAACAAATTAAGGCTCTTAACAAACATATTTTAGGTGCTAATCGAACGCCTGACGGAAAATTAGAATTGTATACTAAGTATAGCGGTATTCCGGCCAGTGTTATCCAAAAATACCGATTGTCCTTGCAAGAAGTCACAGAACGACAGCGTTCGGTAGTGCTTACCAAAGAAAACGCAGCGAAACTATCTCGAAATTCGGCAATTGATTCTGTAGTTAGGCAACTAAGTGCTTCAGGGGTTAGGGATGTTAGTATTTTTCCACACGACCCTTCTTATCAATGGAATAATGATTTTTTTGGAACCCTATATATTCCAAAAGCGGGAACTACGATTCCTTTAACGCTCAAAACCCTCCCCTTATACAAGAAAATCATTAAAGATTACGAAAACAATACGATTTCGGTAACAGGAAATCAAATAAGTCTCAACGGTCAGGTTACAGATAGCTATACTTTTCAATATGATTATTACTGGATGATGGGTGATAATAGACATCGGTCTGAAGATAGCCGTGCATGGGGGTTTGTTCCGGCCAATCACATAGTAGGAAAACCTATATTTATTTGGATGAGCCTTGAAGGTATTAATGATGGCGTAGCCAATTGGAAACCGCGTTGGAATCGCGTTTTTACTACGGTTAGTGGAAGTGGAGAACCGCAGTCATTATTTAAATATTTTCTACTGCTTCTTGCGGGCTGGTTTGTTTTCGATTATTTCAGGAAGCGTCGTAAGAAAGCAAAACAATAGGCGTCCTATACCATAGCGATGTATAAAATACAGAAATAGTGTTATACGAATGAAAACGCTTCTTCACCCTACTTACTTTCCAAATATTAAGAGTTTTGCTGTTTTAATACAAAGCAATGTTTGTTGGGAGGTTGAAGATAACTTTCAAAAACAAACCTATCGTAATCGTTGCTATATTTGCACGGATCAGGGCAAACACATGCTTACCATACCCATACAACATGTCGGGGGAGCGCAAGGAAGACAAAAGTATAAAGAGGTTAAATTAGATCGCACCTATTCTTGGCAAAGGCAACATTGGCGTACACTTGAGACTGCTTATAGAACATCTCCATTTTTTGAGTTTTATGAAGATGATATTGTGGATTTGTTTAAAGATCCCACAGATTATCTTTTAGATTTTAATTTAAAATCTATTGAAATACTGTGCAATTGTTTGGAGTTATCTACTCCTCAGGAAAAAACAATCAACTATACCAAGGCCGTTAACAATGATTTAGTTGACGGACGTTTTTTGGTAAATGCAAAAAAAGAATTATTCCATCCACAGGAACAGTACACGCAGGTGTTTGGAAGTAAGCATGGTTTTGTTGCAAATACGAGTATGTTAGATCTACTATTTAATGAAGGTCCTAATGCGCTAAATTATCTTAAAAACTATAATCTCAATTTTTTGGATGTTACGCTTTAGTCTTCATTATGGTATTCACTTTTTAGTTCCCATTTTAATCGGTGTTCTTTTTTTTAAGCAAAATACTAGAAATGTTATTCTAATCTTGCTTGCAGGAATCATGATCGATATGGATCACTTATGGGCAACTCCAATTTACGATAGTACACGGTGCAGTATTGGTTTTCATCTACTTCATAGTTACGGATTCATAGGTGTTTATACCGTACTTCTTCTTTTTAAGAAAACCCGTCTATGGGGGATAGCCTTATTGCTACACATTTTTGCCGATTGGATAGACTGTCTATTTATTCATTCTTAAGGTTAAAAGAAGCCATTATAGGAAAATGATCCGATAATTTGTGATCAAAGTTTTTATGCGATTTCACTACATACTTATCATCCGATAATATAAAATCAATACGCATTGGAAAATATTTAAAATCAAAGGTTCGCCCAAAGCCTTTTCCTTTCTCCAAAAAACTATCGTTCATATTTTGTCCGATACTTCGATACACATGTGAAAATTGTGTGTTATTAAAATCTCCACATATAATCTTTGAATAAGAAGTTTTATCCATATGTTTTCTTACAAACAACACTTGTTGCTCTTGTTTCACAAAGGTTTCTCCCATTCTTTGATATAGTTTTCTAGAAGTTTCATTTGAAAGACCTTTTTCTGTTGGCTCAATTCTGAAAGACTGGAAATGCAGGTTGTAAACTCTTATCGTATCATTTTGGAATAAAACATCTGTATAAATACCATTATTTCCACTATCTAAAAAATCAAGCGATCCTCTAGAAACTATGGGGTATTTAGAGAAAACTGCCTGAACAGTTCTTCTTCTTTTCCTAAAAATATAGTTTACATATTTATGTGGGTATTCGTTAAAATCATCACGTTTTTTGTAATTGAATTCCTGAAAACAAATAATATCCGGTTTTTCTTCGTCAATCAACACTTTAATATCATTAAAAATATTCGGATTTTTAAAATGCTTGCTTTTATCGAAATAGCGAACATTAAAACTCATAATACTAAGCTCTCCCTGCTGATTTGTATCCTTTGAAAATCTAAATTGAAAAAACGAATCATAAAAAAACAACCCTATAATAAGTGTCGCAAAAGAAACCAATGCTTTTTTGCTTCTAACAAAAACCCAAACGATAAGGAATCCAATATTGACTACAACCAAAACTGGTAGAAAAAGTGCTAAAAAAGAAGGCACTATCATTACTTCTGCAGAAATATATGAAGCAAAATAAGATAGTACTAGGGCTACTGAAAATAGTATGTTAAGTCCAAAGCATATCGTTCTTAAAAAGAAAACACTGGCTGATTTCAATTTTTCTAACTTTCTTTTCCCGCCTTAAATAAGAAGTCTTTTTCTGCTTTGCTTAAACTCTCATATCCAGATTTACTGATCTTATCTAAGATGGCATCTATTTTTCGCTGATTAGCTTCTTTATCATAATCTTGCTGCGTCTTTTGCGTTGCTGTCGCAGTTTTTTTTCGGTATACCGTCTTCATCGGTGCTTTCTTTTCTTTTTTAGTAAAAATAGCGCCTATGCCATCCAGTAATGTCGAAAACCCTTCTCCAATATCCCTTCCGTTAAATAATTGTTTCGCGTATAGATATCCTAACAATGCACCACCCAGATGCGCAATGTTACCTCCGGCATTACTTATTGGTATCTGAATAAAATCCATTAAAACAACAAAAACACCAATATACCACAGTTTCACATTAAAAAAGAAGACACGTACTTCCTGATTTGGAATGTAAGCACTAACAAAAATAAGGATTGCTCTTACGCCTGCCGAAGCTCCAATTAAGATAGCATTGTCCCTAAAAAACACCGGAAATAAATTGTAACTCACTAAAAAAAAGAGTCCGCCCAAAATAACTCCTAAAAAATAAACACTTACAAATCGTCTAGTATCAAAAAGGTTTAGAAAAATTCTGCTCACAAAATATAGGATTAACATATTTCCAAACAGATGCCAAAAACTACCATGAAAAAAGGAATAAGTAACCAAAGACCATGGTTGAGAAATAAAGGTAAACAAATCTTGAGGTAACCAAAACCAACTGGTAATGCTATCCTTTGGCCATTGCAAGAGAAATGGAAAGAGGCCATTGATTAAAAAAACCAATATATTAACCGCTATTAGCTTTTCGGCAAAACTTAATTTTGCAAATTGATATTTTAAATTTTCACTAGCCATTTCTTAATTCCAACGATTCTTATTAAACTGATTTTTCTTCCAATACCACATCATAATAAAACCAATAAATGCCCCTCCCAAATGCGCCACATAGGCTGTATTGTTTGGACTAAATATAGAGACTCCTGTTAAAGCAGAGAATAAGTCCAAACCGATAATTGCCGGAATAAAAAATTTAGCTTTTATAGGAATTGGTAAAAAAATCAACATGAGTTTAGATTCCGGAAACAACATCCCAAAGGCAACCAAAACTCCCATGATAGCCCCCGAGGCGCCAACCATTGTGGTAACGGTTATATTGTACATTCCTTGCAATGTATTGAAACTCTCGTCTACAATACCAGGAGGAGGTACACCATTTACAAATGACTGCTGTATTTGTTCCGTAGTAAACCCTAATTCATGTAACGAAGTTAAACCAGAATTGTATTGTATAAAACTAACTCCTAAAGAAATCAATGCAGCCCCTAAACCTGCAGAAATATAAAAGAAAATAAACTTTTTACGGCCAAAGGTTTGTTCTACAGGGCTTCCGAACATCCATAAGGCAAACATATTAAACAAAATATGCTGAAAATAAATACTGCCCCCAGGACCATAAGAAGCATGCATAAACATGTGAGTAAATACCTGCCAAGGTTTGAACAAAGGATTGGATGGAAAATGAAGCGCAAACAAATCATTAAACACCTGACCATTGGCACCAATGGTTAGCGTAGCAATCCAAAATAGGGCATTGATAATAATTAAGTGTTTAACTGTTTCTGTTATTCTCCCCATTTAATTAAATTTTTTATCAATATTATTTTCTGTTAGGGTAATATAGATAGATTTTTGAAAAGGACTCACCTGCCACTCTTTACAGGCAAACAAATCATTTACCAATGCTAATTGTGAAGCACTATCCAATACAACGCCTGTTTTAACTGCTAATGATTTACTTAATGTTTTTGCTAAGATGTCGTTCTGAGAAAAACCATCGATTTGATACTCTTCTTGGTGATTTGAAATCAACTGATCCAAAACCGTCCCTACTTCACTTTCCGAAAGTAATGGAGGTATCCCAACAATCTCCAGAGTATCTTTAGTTATTTTCTCAAAAACAAAACCAACTGTTTCTAGGCTTTCTCGAATTTCTACAATAAAAGCAATATCAGGTTCTGAAAATCCAAGTTTTAACGGAAACAGTAATTGTTGACTAATAGATTCGTTAATAGTAATATTCCGTAAAAACTTCTCATATAATACCCGTTGATGCGCTCTATTTTGATCAATAATCAGCATCCCGGATTTTATCGTTGTTACGATGTACTTACGTTTAAACTGAAATGTTGTGCTACCATAATCTGCTTGCTTTTCTTCGTCTTCAAATATGGAACCCGTAATGGCATCCGATTCAAAACTAATACTATTTAAATCTTCATTTTTCCCAACTTGTGATTCCAATCCTACATAGAGACCTTCCCAACTTCCTGCATTGTTCTTCGGGATATAACTTGATTTACCTCCTGATGTATTCGGTTTTTCCTTAAAAGGGTTAAAAGCAGTATCAACAGTTACTTTAGGTAGCACTGCTTGTTTATCTTTATATGCATATGGGGTTTCCAAATTTTGATCTTGTTCAAAATCCAAAATAGGAGTAACACTAAACTGACCTAAGCTATGTTTTATTGTAGATCGCAATAATGCATATAGTGTATGCTCGTCATCAAACTTTATTTCTGTTTTTGTAGGGTGAATATTAATATCTATTGAAGCAGGATCTACTTCCAGAAACAGAAAATAACCAGGATAGGTATCTGATTTTATTAAACCTTCAAAGGCCGCAACCACCGCGTGATGCAAATAAGGGCTTTTTATAAAGCGATTATTTACAAAGAAAAACTGTTCTTTTCGACTCTTTTTAGCAAACTCGGGTTTGCAAATAAATCCGGAGATTTTAACTACTTCTGTTTCTTCATGTACCGGAACTAACTTTTCCTGTGTCCGGCTTCCCAAAATATTTACAATACGTTGTTTCGAGTTTGAACTTGGTAAATTAAAAAGTTCAGAACCGTTTGTATAAAACACAAATTGAACTTTTGGATGTGCCAAGGCCACCCTATGGAATTCATCAGTAACATGTCGTAATTCTACCTGATTGGATTTTAAAAAGTTTCTTCGTGCTGGAATGTTATAAAATAAATTTTTAACAGAGATCGAAGTTCCTTTTGGGGTTGCAACTACTTCCTGAAAAATAAACTTACTCCCCTCAATTTTAAGATGTGTTCCTACCTCATCCTGCTCGGTTTTAGTTTGCATTTCTACATGAGAAATGGCTGCTATTGAGGCTAATGCTTCCCCCCGAAACCCTTTCGTTTGTAATTGAAATAAATCTTTGGCATCTTTTATTTTCGATGTTGCGTGTCGCTCAAAGCTCAATCGCGCATCTGTAGTGCTCATCCCGATACCATCATCAACAACTTGAATTAGTGTTTTTCCGGCCTCCTTAATAATTAATTTAACTGAAGTAGCTCCGGCATCAATTGCATTTTCGAGCAGTTCTTTTACTACCGAAGCAGGCCGCTGTACCACCTCCCCCGCTGCAATTTGGTTAGCAACATGGTCTGGCAAAAGTTGAATAATATCTGCCATTAAATCAAGAAATCTAGTTTACCATATTTGACCGCGGCGTACGCAAAAACAAATAAAAAAATGAGGATTACAATAAAACGTAGTCTTGTATTTTGACTGCGATCCATACTTTTTAAGGTTTTCCAATCTTCTCTAAAACTTTTCCTACGATATCCTTTAAAATATTCACTATCGGATCTAGCAGCTTTTGCTTTTTTTAAATTTTCAATACGCTCTTTACGCTCATCATAATAACGCGGGGTATAGTTATATGATTTGTTTCTATTTTGCTTAAAGAGTGTAGGAAGTCTCATAAGTATTGCTGCTTAACTCAAATGTACTGAAAATAGGGTAAAATTGGCGTCGTAAGATGCTAAAAATTGTTAACAGCTTCCGTGCGGTATGGAACGGGAATTTATATGTCCCCTAAAGCTGCCATTTTAATAGCTGCAATAGCTGCCTCCGTTCCCTTATTGCCATGCTTTCCGCCACTACGATCAATCGCTTGTTGTAGGTTGTTATCGGTAAGTACACAAAATATTGTAGGAATATCGGTTTGCATATTCACATCCTTAATTCCTTGAGCAGCAGCACTGCAAACAAAATCAAAATGTGCTGTCTCCCCTTTGATTACACTTCCAATGGCAATAACGGCATCCAAATTATTAGATGCGATCATCTTTTTACATCCTAATGCAAGTTCAAATGTTCCAGGAACATCCCAGCGTATAATATTTTCTTGCTTTGCACCACAATCTATAAGCGCAGCATAGGCACCGGAAAAAAGACCTTCGGTGATCTTAGTATTCCATTCTGAAACAACAATCCCAAATCGAAACGTATTCGCAATTGGGATTGTATTCTTATCGTAAACCGATAAATTTTTATTAGCCGTAGCCATTAATTTGTTTTTTGAGCTCTTCCGATAAATGCATCGATTGAATTCGCTTCTTCTGACGCTGAAAATTCGTCTTTTATACGTTGGAAATACGATAATGCTTTTGCATTTTCATCCAATTCTAAAGCTGTAACTCCTGCTTTGTATAAAAATTTTGGTGTTGTATAATCGTTAGTATTTTCTTTAAAGGCAGCTTCATAGTATTCCAATGCCTCTGTAGGTTGATTTAACTGCATAAAAGCATCTCCAAGACCTCCTTTAGCAATAGCACCTAAAATTGCATCATCTGAAGAAAACTGTTCCAAGTGATTAATAGCTTCTTGATAATTTTGCATATTTAAGTATGCCATCCCAGCTGCGTAATTCGCTAAGTTGGCAGCCTTTGTGCCTTTATACTCATCAATGATATCAAGAAAACCATATTTACCTTCACCTCCATTGAGCGCCAGTGTAAATAGCGAATCTTTTTCTGTTGTACTTGCAATGGCTTGATCAAAATACTGTTGCGGATAGTATAATTCATTTGCTGCACTGGCTTCCTTAGGTTTTTGTATAAACTGTGCATAGCCTAAATATCCCAATACGCCTATGGCTACCACTCCAATAATTCCTAAAATATAATTCTGATTTTTAGAAACCCACTCTTCTGTTTTTGAAGCCCCTTCATCCAAAGTACTAAAAACCTCAGCAGTAGTACTTCCATGTTGGTCAAATTCCTCTACTTCAACTTTACCCTTAGGCTTATGCCCTCTCTTCTTGTATGTGGCCATTTTTTATTTAATTAATCGCGCAAAAATAAAGTTTTTATCCAAAACCAAAAGGGTATTTATTCGTTATTTTTCAATATTTTGCAGCTTCGTCTTCCAGAGCTAAGATTTATCTTCGGCTTTAACGTATGATGAAGCTATATCTTGAACCGTAAATCAAATAGCGTATTTCCGTTTAAAAGGGATTAAAAAATCAACAAATACCCTAATTATAATACCCATACCAATCTAATGTTACTTAAAAAACTAGCCCTTTTAAATTATAAAAATTTCGATACTCAAGATTTTGAATTCGATACTAAAATTAACTGTTTTGTTGGCGCTAATGGTATTGGAAAAACTAATGTTTTAGACGCTATTTATCATCTCTCTTTCGGAAAAAGTTATTTCAATCCCATCACAACACAAAACATTAAGCATGGCGAAGATTTTTTTGTAATTGACGGTGAGTTTCTCAAAAATGATCGCGATGAAAAGGTAATTTGTAGTGTAAAAAGGGGATCAAAAAAGATTATAAAACGCAATGGAAAAGCATACGAACGATTTTCCGATCATATTGGATTCTTACCGCTAGTCATAGTTTCCCCAGCAGATCGCGATTTAATTACCGAGGGAAGCGATACGAGACGAAAATTTATGGATGGTGTTATCTCACAATCTGATAAAGACTATCTTCAAAATCTAATAAAGTACACCAAAGTTTTAGCCCAACGCAACTCTTTGTTAAAGTATTTTGCTGTAAATAATACTTTTGACCAGGATACCCTAGAAGTTTACAACGAACAATTGCATGTTTTAGGAACAAGCATACACAGCAAACGAATTGCTTTTTTAGAAGCATTTATTCCTATATTTAAAGAGCAGCATGCTCTTATTTCAAACGGAGTTGATCAAATATCCTTGTCGTATGATAGCAAACTATCGCAAAGTAATTTGTTGATTTTACTAAAAAATGCATTAGAAAAAGATAGAGCTTTGCAGTATACCAGTGTAGGTATTCATAAAGATGATCTCAATTTTGAGATTGATGGTTATCCCATTAAAAAGTTTGGAAGTCAAGGGCAGCAGAAATCGTTTCTCATTGCTTTGAAACTTGCACAATTCCATTTTATAAAAACGCAATCACAGACAACCCCGATACTTCTATTAGATGACATCTTTGATAAACTGGATGAAAGTCGGGTCTCTCATATTGTATCACTCGTAGACGATTCGCAATTTGGTCAGATTTTTATAAGTGATACTCACGCAGATCGCACGGAAAAAGTAGTAAAAAACATTCACCAATCGTATAAAATTTTTAAATTGTAATATGCGCAGTGTTATTCTGTTATCATTAACATTTTTACTAACTTCTTGTTCCCATAAAATAACAAGAGAAGATCTGCAGCAGCTAAACGGGTATTGGGAAATTGAAGAAGTACTATTTCCAGATGGAAACCGCAAATCTTTTGGCGTAAATCCGATGATAGATTATATTGAAGTTTCGGAAAACTTAGAAGGTTTTCGGAAAAAAATGCAACCAAAATTCGATGGTACTTATACCACATCTGATCATGCTACTTTTTTCGAAATCAACGAGATTGATGGGGCATTTAAAATTGAATATAAGGACGTTAGTTCTTTACGTATAGAACAGTTAATTTTGGTATCGGAAACGAACCTTTCTTTAATTAACGAAGCAAACGTTCAATACAAGTACCGACGATATCACCCAATTAATGTAGGAAACTAATGGATAAAACTAAACATGAAAACTTATCGATAAGTAAGGCCCTGCAAAAGTTCATTGCTAGCAATAAATTGCAAAAAGGAATTGACAAAGTAGATGCTCGTGAGTCATGGAAAAGAATAATGGGAAAAGGTGTTAATAATTACACTACGGGTGTTGAACTTAGAAATTCTACCCTTTTTGTTTCCTTATCCTCTTCTGTTCTTAGAGAAGAACTGAGCCTTGGGAAATCTAAAATTATAAAGCTTTTAAATGAAGATATGGGAAAAGAGCTTATTCACAAATTGGTTTTGCGATAAAACTATTTTCCCATATTCCTATTTTTTCTAAGCGTACACTTCTCTTCCTGAAAAATGAAAAGCGCCTTCAATAGCTGCATTTTCATCACTATCTGAACCATGTACTGCATTTTCTCCAATTGATGTTGCAAATAACTTGCGTATGGTTCCTTCTGCAGCTTCCGCAGGGTTGGTAGCTCCAATAAGCACTCTAAAGTCCTCCACAGCATTTTCTTTTTCTAAAATTGCTGCCACTATAGGTCCACGTGTCATAAATGTCACCAACTCTTCAAAAAATGGGCGCTCTTTATGTACTGCATAAAACTCTTTAGCATCGCGTAAGCTAAGCTGCGTATATTTTAGCGCTACTATTTTAAAACCTGCTGCCGTGATCTTTTCTAAAATAGCACCTATATGACCATTTTCAACCGCATCCGGCTTAATCATAGTAAATGTTTTGTTTTCTGTCATTTGTAAAAATTTTCGGCAAAAATACGGTTTTTACCCTAACCCAACTTAATATACTTGCCATAATTCTTGCAGGACCTCCCCTTCTTTTCCAATCATCTTAAAAATTACTTTTCGGGTATTCAAATTCAATTCTATAAGTCCAAAACTTTCGGTAGCAATAACCTCTCCTATACGATAGGTATTTGCCTCTCCAGAAAAATTAGTATATGCATGGGTTAAACCGCTGCTTGTAAAATCAATTAATGGATAGGACATCCCTTCAATTCTGGTTTTAGAGAATTCAGAAATATGACGATCTCCCGACAAAACAATAACTCCTTTAGCAGCTGAATTCTGTACTATCTTCTTAAATCGATCCACTTCATGCGGAAAGTTTCCCCAAGTTTCAAAACCATGTTCTTTTGATAATAATTGAATACTACTCACAACAATATTAAAATCAGCTGTTGATTGTTTCAGTTGTTCTTCAAGCCAATGCCATTGTTTTTCTCCCAATAAGGTTCCCTTGCCATAGGTGTTAGGCTGAAAACGCTTTGATCCATTTTCGGCCTTGGTCAACCCAGAGCGAAAGTATCGCGTATCCAAAACAATGACACGCACTTTTTTTGTTTCAATTTTATAATCATGCACATCATAAATTCCTTCTTGAAAACGAATCGGATCATCATCTGAAACATCAAGAAAATCTAAAAACAGCTGTTGGCTTTCTTTTTTTGCGGCAAATTCAACTCCACCATCATTCAAGCCGTAATCATGATCATCCCAAGTACCAATAATGGGTATCGAAGATTTCAAATATTGGTAGGCTTTTACTTCGTCTTGACGTTGATATAACTTTTCGAGTTTAATCATATTACTGGTATCAGCATATATATTATCTCCACCCCAAATCCACAAATCCGGATTTTCTGCAACAATAGGTTCCCATAGCATATTTTTTATCTGAGTCTTGTTGCAAGAACCAAAGGCAATGGTAAATTTTGAATTGAGGGTCTTTCCTGCAGTTTTAGCATTTTCTTGCACATATCCAAAATTATAGCTCAAAAGGCACAGGCAAAATAGTAGTTTTTTCATTTTATAAATTAACATTTTACGATCAGCTTTAGTGCCAAATTTAGCACTCAAACTATAGTTTACAATTGTATCGTATTCAATTTCGAGACAACATTCTTTTGGGGTTTTAAAATTACTGAATTGTACGTAAAGTCTATGTTATAAAATCATATCTTTGCATGCATGAATTTAGCAGATATTCAGGCAGTAAAAGAAATTCTTTCTACACCCCAAAAAATTGTAATTCTACCTCATAAAAATCCGGATGGAGATGCTATTGGTTCCACCTTGGCTTTATATCATTATTTAATTGCAATAGGACAGGATGCGAGGGTAATTGCACCCAATGACTATCCTAAATTTTTAAAATGGATGCCAGGAACAGATGCTATTTTAAATTTTGAAAAACAACATAAACTTTGCGATAGCCTTATTAGACAAACTTCGGTTATTTTTACCTTAGACTTTAATCATTTCTCAAGGGTTGGACAGTTAGAACCGCTATTGGAGGCTTCCGATGCTACATTTGTAATGATTGATCATCATCAAGCTCCTGCCTCTTATGCTAAAGTAACATACTCTGATGTACAGATGAGTTCTACTTGCGAGATGGTTTATAATTTTATAGCTTATTTAGACGGTCTGGATCGTATTACCCGAGATATTGCCAATTGTTTATATACGGGAATAATGACCGATACAGGCTCTTTTAAATTTCCGTGTACAACGAGTAAAACGCATAGAGTTATAGCCGATCTTATTGAAAAAGGAGCTGAAAATACAGCAATTCATGATCGCGTTTACGATACCAATTCCCCCAGCCGTTTACAACTTTTAGGGTGCGCTTTAAAAAATTTAGTGATCTTACCACAATATCATACCGCATATATTACGTTAAGTCAAGAAGAGTTAGACACCTATAACTATAAAAAAGGAGATACCGAAGGTTTTGTTAATTATGGTTTAACAATGGAGAACATCATTTTTGCAGTTATTTTCATTGAGAATAAGGAGGAAAAAATTATCAAAATATCTTTTAGATCAAAAGGAAATTTTTCCGTAAACGAATTTGCTCGATCACATTTCAGCGGTGGAGGACACACTAATGCGGCAGGAGGAAAAAGTGATATGAACATGAAAGAAACAACCGAACACTTTTCAAAACTATTGGAAAGGTATAAATCAAAGTTAAGTGCATGAAACAGTTATTTATCTTTTTAGGGTGTATTAGTTTCATTGGATGTGCTGGTCCTGAGGCACGAAGGCCGAAAGAAGTGAGATCGGGAAGTTTTATTCAAGAATCTGTACAACGTAGTAAAGCCCTTCTAGAAAAAGAACAACAACTTATACAGCAGCTTATAGCACAAGATTCAGCGCATAGTTATCAAAGCACCGCCAGTGGTTCTTGGTTTTTCTATCAACAAAAAAACGAAGACGGTAGCGAGTTAATCCAAACTGATGACATGGTCACATTAACTTACGATCTTATCTCTTTTTCCAACGATACAATTTACTCGCAAGCAGAAATTGGAACACTGGTTTATAAAGTAGATAAACAGGAACTTTTTCCAGGCTTAAGAAATAGCATTAAAACACTTAAAGAGGGAGAAATTGCAACATTCCTATTTCCCTCTTCCCTAGCCTATGGTTATCATGGCGACAATGATAAAATAGGAGCTAATGTGCCTGTAAAATCAACAATTAACATATTAACTATTGAACGTAAAAAAGATAGCATTCAAAATTAAAACTATAATAACATGAAAAAAATACACGTATTGTTTTTTACAATACTATTCGTACTTCTAGGTTGTAAATCCAGTCAACGTGCAGATTTGGGTGACGGTATTTTTGCCGATATTAAAACCAATAAAGGAGATATTGTTTTAAAATTAGAACATGGAAAAGCGCCCATCACGGTCGCTAATTTTATTTCGCTTGCGGAAGGTAAAAACCCCTTTGTAACAGATAGTCTTAAAGGAAAAAAGTATTACGATGGGGTCATATTCCATCGCGTTATGAAAGATTTCATGATTCAAAGCGGAGATCCAACGGGTACCGGAAGAGGAAATCCAGGGTATCGATTTAAGGACGAGTTTAGTGATTCGTTGCGACATTATAAGGCAGGAATTTTATCTATGGCTAATGCCGGCCCTAAAACAAATGGAAGTCAATTCTTTATCACGCATAAAGAAACTCCTTTTCTTGATGCTTATGATGAAAATGGATTTTTAAAGCCTTGTGCAAACCCTAGAGTAAGTTGTCATGCCGTATTTGGAGAAGTAGTTGAAGGTATGGAAGTTGTTAATGCCATTGCCGAAACAGAAGTGTCGACTGATCCTAGTACACCAAACCGTCCTATAAGTGAAGTCGTTATGAATACGATTCAAATTATACGCAATGGAAAGGAAGCCCGAAAATTTGATGCAGTACAGGTAATGACAGATTATTTTGCCGAGGAAGAGGAGCTTATAAAAGCTAAGGAAGAAAAGAAATTAGCCTTTGTAGAAGAATTTAAAAAACAACAAGCAGTTGCTCAGGAACTTGCTTCAGGATTAAAAATATATACACTTGAAAAAGGAACAGGTGTAAAACCCAAATTAGGAGAAAATGTTTTGGTGAACTATGCAGGTTGGTTGGAAGATGGAACGTTGTTTGATACCTGTGTAAAAGAAGTCGCGGAACAAGCTGACAACTTTGCTCAAATTAATGCAAGACATCGAGGGATTTTTGCACCTACCCCTATGGGCTATAGCCCTGAAGCACGCCTAGTACCAGGTTTTAGAGAAGGACTTTTATCCATGAGTGTAGGAGATAAAGTGCGAGTTTTTATTCCTCCCCATCTAGGGTATGGCGCATCCGGAAGTGGACCAATTCCGCCGAATGCTAATCTAGTTTTTGATCTTGAGATCACAGGTACGGTTTCCAATCCTACGCCTGAGCAATAATTAAAAGTCATTACAGTACATTAAAAAAAGTCCGCAGTTTGCGGACTTTTTTTAATACTATTTTATTTATTTGGTATGTGTTGTAGAATTTCTAAAAGAAAACGCCAAAACTTTTGAACGGACGAAATCTGCACACGCTCATCTGGAGAATGCGCTCCCTCAATAGTTGGTCCAAAACTTATCATATCCATTTCTGGATAATTTTGTCCTAAAATACCACATTCTAATCCCGCATGACAAGCCGCAACCTTAGGTTTTTCATGAAATAAAGTTTCGTATCGGGTTAGGAGCACGTTCAATATATCAGAATCAGATCTTGGCGTCCACCCTGGGTAATCTCCACTAAATATAACTTTGCAACCAGCAAGTTCAAAAGTAGCTTTTAACCCATTTGCTAAATCAGTTTTTGCTGAATTTACAGACGATCGAGTTAAACACATTATTTTAATAGCCCCTTCTTTTACCAATACTCTCGCTACATTGTTCGAGGTTTCAACCAAATCAGAAACTACAGCACTCATAGCATAAACACCGTTATGGGCAGCATAAACTGACCTGAGCAGTAGTAACTGAACTTCTTTGTTCATAACCTGATCTGAAGCTTCTGTAGCAATCAAATCTATAGTCAGCTCCGGTTCCATTACTTTCAATTCCTCTTTTTGCGTGCTACAATCAAGTTTAAATTCTGCTTTGAACATTGCTTCCTGCGCTACAGGTAGTCTAATTATCGCATAACTTTCTCTTGGAATTGCATTCCGTAATCCTCCACCATTAATTTCTACAATTTCAATTGGAAATGCCTCCGTTGCATTAAATAAAAGCCGGTTCATAATTTTATTGGCATTTCCATAACCCCTATGAATATCTATCCCACTATGTCCACCTTGAAGTCCTTTTACCTCAATACGGTATGCAATACTGTCAGGAAAAGCGGTTACTTCCTCATAAGATCTTGAGGCAGTAACATCAACGCCTCCCGCACAGCCGATATCCAATTCATCGTCTTCTTCTGTATCTAGATTCAAAAGTATCTCTCCTTTTAAAATACCACCTTCCAATCCCATTGCCCCAGTCATTCCCGTTTCCTCGTCAATAGTGAATAATGCTTCCAACTCAGGATGAGGTATCGCTGTACTTTCTAATAGGGTCATAATCGCAGCAACTCCTAGTCCGTTATCTGCGCCCAATGTAGTTCCTTTGGCGCGTACCCAATCTCCATCGACAAACATTGCAATACCTTCAACATCAAAATCAAACACGGTATCTGTATTTTTCTGATGTACCATATCCAGATGTGACTGCAGGGTAACACATTTTTTATGTTCCATCCCTGGAGTAGCAGGTTTTCGAATAATAACATTTCCTACCTTATCCGTTATTGTTTCGAGACCTAATTTTTTTCCAAAGTCTACCATAAAGGCGATAACTCGCTCCTCTTTTTTTGAAGGTCTTGGCACTGCATTTAAGTCAGCAAAATTTTTCCAAACTAATTTTGGTTCTAAGTTTCTTATTTCTTGACTCATGGGTATTCCATTTTAAGTGTTAAAAATAAGCATATGAATATTGTATTAGGGCTTTTTTTAATTTTACCTTTAGAATTCTTACGTCATAAAAAAAAGTACGTTCAATAATTGGCTATTTTTGAATCCTATGCATAGAAAAATAAAAAATGGTTTTGCCATTTCGCTACTTCCTCAAATTGTGCTCGTAAAGTGGATAGGGAGTTACCCAGAGATCATAGAACATTATTATAGTAATGGTATTTACCTCATAATTTCAAAATTCTTACGCCTTCTATTCGGATGGATTCCTTTTTCTATCGGAGATCTTATTTATATTATACTAATCATCATTACGCTACGCTATCTGCTAAAAAACAGAAAAGAAATAAAAAAAAACTTCAGTTCTTTTTTAAGAGATATTGCAACCGTATTATCAATAGTTTACTTTGTTTTTCATTTGTTTTGGGGACTTAATTATTACAGAACACCTATTGGGCAGGCACTCAATTTAAAGGAAAGTCATGAAAATGATGAATTGGTTTTTTTCACCAAACAGCTAATTCATAAGGCAAATGAAATACATTTGACAATTACTAAGGATAGTAATGAGATTGTTCATATTCCCTACTCAAAAAAGGAAATTTTCAGCAAAACTAGAACAGCTTATCAAAACTTAGAATATGAATTTCCCATTTTCGCTTACCAGTATTCGAGTCTAAAAAAGTCTCTTTTAAGTATTCCACTCACTTATATGGGGTATGGTGGTTATCTTAACCCATTTACTCATGAGGCTCAGGTCAACTCGAAATTACCTCTGGTTAGATTTCCTATTGTTAGTGGTCATGAAGTAGGGCATCAAGTAGGATATTCCGCCGAAAATGAGACGAACTTTATTGGTTTTTTAGCCACCATACATCTCGATGATCCCTATTTTAAATATTCTGGATATACTTATGCATTAAGTTACTGCTTATCTGATATTCGAAAAAAGGATGAAGTTTTGTTTAACGAACTCTACGCTCAAGTGAATGTTGGCATTAAGAAAAATTACCAAGAAATTGCTCTATTTTGGGAACAGTACGAGAATCCAACTGAACCTATATTCAAAGCAGTATTTAGCTCTTTTTTGAAAGCAAACAGTCAATCGCAGGGAATTCAAAGTTACAATGCCGTAGTTTCATTACTGGTAACCTATCACCAGAAGTATCCTTTATAACTAAAATTACAGCATCAAATTAACGGATTTTCCTAGTTTCATTGGTTATAAATCAAAGTATTAACGTGTACTTCTTTGATATGTTAAAAAAATCTTAACGTATTAAAAATTCTGCTGTTATCCGTTACCTTTAGGATGACTAATTCACTAAATTTCTTTATATGAAAATGAGACTTCTGGCGCTTGCCATGATCTTGTGTTCTTCCTTCGTGTTTGCACAAGATTATTTTCCTAAAAATGATGGTATAGTAGCTAAAAACAACAACTTTACTGCCCTTACAAATGCTAAAATCTATGTAACACCAAATCAAGTAATTACAGATGGCACACTGCTAATTCAAAATGGAAAAGTCATTCAAGTAGGCAGGTCTATAAGCATTCCGAAAAACACAGTAGTGATGGATATGAAGGGGAACTCTATTTATCCTTCTTTTATTGATGCGTATTCCAATTTTGGTGTCGAAAAACCGAAACGTGTTCCGGGTCAAGGAAGGTCACCTCAATACGAACCCACGCGTGAAGGGTTTTACTGGAATGATCATATCATGCCCGAGAACAATGCGATTGACAAATTTAACTATGATGATAAAAAAGCTAAAGAACTACGAAATGTTGGTTTTGGCGTTGTAAATAGTCATATACAAGATGGCATCGCAAGAGGTACAGGAGTGTTGATCGCTTTAAATGGAAAAGGAAATGATGCCGATAGAGTTCTGGAGGATAAATCTTCTCAACATTTTTCATTTACTAAAAGTATTGCAAAGAGGCAGTCCTATCCGACTTCCCTGATGGGAGCAATGGCGCTGTTGCGACAATTGTATTACGATACGGATTGGTATGCTAAAGGTAATGTATCAACTAAGGATCGTTCAATAGAGGCTTTAATCGAAAATAAAAACTTGCCTCAGATTTTTGAAGCAAAAAACAAAACAAATGTCCTAAGAGCAGATAAAATTGGTGACCTTTTTAACATCAATTATGCAATTGTTGGTGGGGGAGATGAATATGAAACTATTGCTGCAATTAAAGCCACAGGAGCACAGTTTATTATTCCAATTAATTTTCCTGATCCTTACGACGTTTCAGATCCGTATCAAGCTAAATATATTTCTCTTGAAGATATGAGGAGTTGGAATCAGGCTGCAGCTAATCCCAAAATACTTGAAGAAAATGGGGTTCCCTTTTCTTTTACAATGCATGGCCTAAAATCTCCAAAAAAACTTAGAGATAATCTTATAAAAGCAGTTTCCTACGGTCTTTCAAAAAATAAGGCACTAGAAGCGCTTACTAGTGCTCCGGCACAGCTATTAGGTAAATCTAATGAAATAGGAACGCTTCAAGTTGGCCGTTATGCCAATTTCTTAATTACCTCTGGGGATATTTTTGAAAAGGAAACCACCTTATATGAGAATTGGGTTCAGGGAGAACAACATATTATTAATGATAAAAATAGTAAAGATATTAGAGGATCTTATAGCCTTACTATTGATGGATTAACTTATGAATTGAAAATAAAGGGCAGCCCTGTTAAACCTAGTGCTTCTGTTCAGAGAGATACTTTAAAATTCAAGTCCAAATTTAGTTTTAAAAACAATTGGATGGAACTTTCTTTTGCTCCGGATTCCAATACTAAAGTGTATCGCATGACTGGGTTAACCAATAAAACATCGGATAATATCTCAGGAAAACTAGTGTTGCTGAATGGAAGTGAAACTAGGTTTACGGCTACGAAAACAGAAAGTTTTACCGAAAAATCAGATGATAAGGAAAAGGCGACTCCCCCGAAAATAATGCCCGTTACTTTTCCAAATGTAGGTTACGGTTATGTTGAAAAACCAAAATCTGAAAACATGCTTTTTAAGAATGCAACAGTATGGACTGGTGAAGAAGCAGGTATTCTAAAAAATACTGATGTTTTAATTAAGAATGGAAAAATTGCTAAAATCGGAACTAATCTAAAAGCAGGAAGTGCCATAATCATTGATGCTACCGATAAACATCTAACCGCAGGTGTTATCGACGAGCATTCGCATATTGCAGCTCTAGCAGTTAATGAAGCAGGACATAATTCTTCTGCAGAAGTTCAAATGGAAGAAGTTGTAGATCCTGAAGACATTAATATTTATCGCAATCTTGGAGGTGGAGTAACTTCTATTCAGCTATTGCATGGTTCGGCAAATCCTATAGGAGGAAGGTCGGCCATTTTAAAACTAAAATGGGGAGAATCTGCAAAAAATATGATTTATGATAACTCCCCCAAATTTATCAAGTTCGCATTAGGTGAAAATGTAAAGCAATCCAATTGGCAAAGCTTCAATCGCTTCCCGCAAACTCGTATGGGAGTTGAACAAGTTTTCGTAGATTTTTTCCAAAGAGCTAAGGAATATGATGCCAAGAAAAGAAGTGGTCAATCCTATCGATATGATGAAGAAATGGAAGTGTTGGCCGAAATTCTCCGAGGAGAACGCTATATAAGCTGTCATTCTTATGTACAAAGTGAAATTAATATGCTAATGAAAGTAGCAGATAAATTCAACTTTACGGTAAACACCTTTACTCATATTCTTGAGGGGTATAAAGTAGCCGATAAAATGGCAGAGCACGGTGTTGGCGGTTCTACTTTTAGCGATTGGTGGGCTTACAAATACGAAGTAAATGATGCAATTCCATATAATGCGGCAATTATGCATAGTCAGGGCGTTACGGTTGCCATTAATAGTGATGATAGAGAGATGTCGAGAAGATTAAATCAAGAAGCAGCTAAAACTATTAAATATGGAGGGCTTTCTGAAGAAGAAGCTTGGAAAATGGTAACGATAAACCCCGCTAAGTTACTGCATATTGATGATCGAGTAGGTAGTATAAAAGAAGGAAAGGATGCCGATGTTGTTTTATGGAGTGACCATCCGATGTCTGTATATGCTAAAGCAGAAAAAACAATTATTGAAGGAGCAACCTACTTCGATCTAGAAAAAGACAAACAACAAAGAGTTGCAATTAAAAAAGAACGCAACACCCTTATTCATATGATGTTACAAGAAAAAGAAGGTGGAGGTAAAACAAGAGCTCCAAAACGTAAGGAAAAGAAACATTTTCAATGTAACACACTCTAAAAAACAAAATATGAAAATCATAAAAATATATATTGCAGCACTTCTATTAACTGCGACAACCACATTTTTTGGACAGCAAACTCCTGCTGCGATACAACAGGAGGCGATTACAATAACGGGAGCAACTGCTCACATCGGAGATGGTACCATTATTAACAATTGTACACTAGTTTTTGAGGCTGGTAAAATCACAGCCATTGGAACTACCGGTATAACTACTAAAGGCACTGTTATTGACGCAACGGGAAAACATATTTATCCCGGTTTTATTGCTCCGAATAAATCTTTAGGCCTTGTAGAAGTTAATGCCGTTCGCGCTAGTAACGATCAAGATGAAATAGGAAACATCATTCCACACATTCGAAGTATAATTGCTTATAATGCCGAATCTAAAGTTGTAGAAAGCATGCGCCCAAATGGGGTTCTTTTGGGGCAAATTACGCCACGTGGAGGAAGAGTTTCAGGCACCTCATCTATTGTACAATTTGATGCTTGGAATTGGGAAGATGCGGCGGTAAAAACAGACGACGGTATTCACCTAAATTGGCCTAATTCCTTTCGAAGAGGGCGTTGGTGGTTGGGAGAACCGGCAGGGTTTAGTCCAAGCAAAAATTATCAAAATCAAATTCAGGAAGTTCGGGAGTTTCTCGAAAACGCATTGGCATATGGTAAAAGTAATGCTACTATAACAAATCTTGCATATGAAGCCTCGCAAGGTTTGTTCAATGGAAATCAAAAGCTTTATGTTTATGCAAATGGTGAAAAAGAAATATTAGATGCCATAACCTTAATTAAAGCTACTGGTGTAAAAGATATTGTTCTTGTAGGAGGGTATGAAGCACATAAGATCAGTTCCTTTTTAAAGGAAAACAATATTCCTGTTCTTGTTGGCTTTACGCATAATTTACCAGCATTGGATGACGATGATTACGATATGTCATACAAACTCCCCAAGTTACTAATAGATGAAGGACTTTTAGTAGGACTACAAAATGCAAATGCTTCCAACTTTCAAACCAGAAATTTACCTTTTTATGCTGGACAAGTTGTCGGTCAGGGTTTAGATAAAGAAAAGGCGCTACAGCTTATCACCGGCAATACGGCTAAAATATTAGGTATTGATGCCGACTATGGAACACTAACCCCTGGTAAAAGTGCTACCTTATTTATTTCAGAAGGAGATGCTTTGGATATGCGTGGAAATATTTTAACACATGCTTTTATCGATGGTCGTCAGATTTCTCTAGAAACCCATCAAACAAAGTTATGGAAACGTTATATGGGGAAATATAGTGGAAAGTAAAATAGTTCTGAAGTAATTATAAAAAAAGCATGTAATCTAAACGATTACATGCTTTTTAGTTCTATCAACGTTAATTTCATTGCTCCTTTTTAGCTACAAAATTAGCCGCTTCGGGTTTGGCATAAAAACTTGCCGCTTTTGCGGCTTTACTTATACTCATACTTTCAAAAGTTAATGTATTTCTGGCTTCTTTAATCTCTCTACCTTCATACAAATGCCAAGTAATGGAGTTTGGTAATACCACATTGTCTAAAGTAGTCCAATCATTATAGTTAATCCAACTTACTCGATCTGATTTTTCACCACTTCGGTAGGTTACCGTATATCCTAACCAAGCCATTTGATGGGTTTCAGGGTTATAATGAATAAAATACTCATCCTTAGGTGAAGTACCTACTCCATCGCCATAGCTAATCCGTATTCCGGGATAATGCACATTATTTACTACCAGATCTTCAGTTTGATCATAACGAATACCATCGTCTGCCAAAACAAAAGGCATTGCATAAAAGTAAAAGATAAGATTATGGTAAAATACCGGATCTCCCTTATAAGCTTCATTAGCGTTCTGCAACCAAACTTGGTTTCCATCAAAACCCATAGAAAAACCTTCTCCCTCTACCTTATCTTTTCTATTGACTAAATCGATGGTATGGATTTCTGGCTTATCCCCTCCTTTGGTATATACTAAGGTACGCTGCGACTTCCAATTTTCAAGTCCTCCATGTGCTGCAAAAACTTTTTCCAGTGCTTGAGGATATTCTTTTTTAACTGCAACTTCCGTTTCTACAACCTCAACAACCTTTTCCGTTTGTTTTCCTGTTTGTTTGCATGAAATTATTGCCAATAAAAGCAATGCTAAAATACTGTGTTTCATAAGTTTGTTTTAGTGTTCTTTGCATTTGTCGTAATCTATTCAGCAGGTTTACGCAATTGCATTATTTTTGTGTTGATGCATGGTACAAAATATATAAGTAGTATACAAAATCTTCAGGTAAAAAAAGTTTTACTACTGAAAGAGAAATCCCGAGAACGAAGAAAGACCAATCGTTTTGTAATTGATGGATTAAGAGAGCTCGAATTAGCAGTAAAAGCTAATTACGTTATTGAAACTGTTTTTTTTGAACCAGATCTCATTTCTCAATCCAGTTTGTTCGAAATTTTTGAATCTTCTGTGTCTACTCCTGAATTTATTTGCGTTTCTAGAGAAGTCTATAAAAAGATGGCCTATCGGGAAACTACAGAAGGTGTTCTTAGTATCGCTCATTGCAAAACGCATGATTTAGAAAAACTTAAACTCTCTTCTAAGCCCTTACTATTAGTAGCCGAAGCTCCTGAAAAACCAGGAAATATTGGCGCTTTATTGCGCACTGCAGATGCAGCCAGGATTGATGCTTTTATTATTGCTAATCCTAAAACCGATGTTTATAACCCTAATATTATACGCTCAAGCGTAGGAGGTGTTTTTACCACTACCATTGGTATAGGAACCACTGCGGAGATTATTGAATTTTTAAAAACTAACCAAATCAAACGCTATTGTGCAGCATTTTCTGCAGCTACAAATTATCTCGAAATTGATTATAACACGCCATCAGCGATTATTGTAGGAACGGAAGCAACAGGTTTATCCAAAGATTGGCTAAAAGAATCCGATCAAAATATAATAATACCTATGAAAGGAGAACTAGACTCCTTAAATGTATCTGTATCGGCAGCAATACTTATCTTTGAAGCTATTCGACAAAGAGAAATTTAAATTGTTCTAAGTACATTTTCCAGTCAATATTAAGCATTTTGAATTGGAAAACTAAAGGAGGATTAATCAGCCCTCAAGTAGAAATTAATTGTATGAGTACAACCGTATTATTTTATAGTATTATTAGCATTTTATCCCTGCAGTTCTTAATAGAAATTGTTTTAGATCATTTAAATTACAAACGCTTTAAAGATCCTGTCCCCGAAGAGCTTTCGGATGTATTTAATTCATCAGAATACGAAAAATCCCAAGCTTATAAAGCAACCAACTATACCTTTAATCTTATATCCTCTTCTTTTTCCTTTATACTTATGTTAGCATTTCTTTTTTTTGGAGGTTTCGCATGGGTTGATGGGATAGCGCGATCTTATACCGAAGATCCTATTGCAATAGCATTGCTGTTTTTTGGAATTATTATGATCGGAAGTGACCTTATTAATACCCCTTTTTCGTATTATCAAACTTTTGTTATTGAGGAACGTTTTGGATTCAATAAAACAACTAAAAAACTATTCTTTTTGGATAAAATAAAAGGATGGCTAATGACTCTAATATTAGGGGGTATTATTTTAGCGCTTGTATTGTGGTTTTATCAATGGGCGGGTGCTAACTTTTGGTTGTATGCCTGGGGTTTAATTGCATTTTTTACACTGTTTATGAACCTCTTTTATAGTAAATTAATTGTACCATTGTTCAATAAACAAACGCCTTTAGAAGAAGGGAGTTTACGAAATAGTATTGAACATTATGCTAAGAAGGTAGGATTTGAACTTCAGAATATTTTTGTAATTGATGGCTCCAAACGTTCCACCAAAGCAAATGCTTATTTCTCTGGTTTTGGCAAAGAAAAGCGGATTACTCTTTACGATACGTTAATCAAAGATCTCGATGAAGAGGAGATAGTAGCTGTTCTAGCACATGAGGTAGGACATTATAAACGCAAACACATCATCTACAATTTAATAGCTTCTATTTTTTTAACAGGATTGACCTTATTCCTCTTATCGCTATTTGTTAACAACCCAGAGGTTGCCATGGCTATTGGCGTAGTAACCCCCAGTTTTCATGCTGCTTTAATTGGGTTTGCCATTTTATATAGTCCGATATCAGAAATTACAGGTCTATTCATGAATTACTTTTCGAGAAAATTTGAATATGAAGCGGATGATTATGCTAAAAACACTTTTGCCTCACAGCCATTAATTACCTCATTAAAAAAACTATCGAAAAACAGCTTAAGTAATCTTACTCCGCATCCAGCCTATGTATTTATGCATTATTCACATCCTCCTTTAATTGCTAGAATTCGGAATTTAAAGGCATAATTTTTGTGCTACTACTAAAAGTTTATGCTATTTTTAATATATGATGACGGAAGCTGCCATAGAACAGGAAAATAAGGAAATAAAAAAGCAATATAAAGAATTGCTTCGCGTAAGTTACCAACTGCTTAGTAATGCAGATAAAAAACTTATCCGCGCTGCCTTTGATATGGCTTTAGATGGGCATAAAAATCAGCGTAGAAAATCTGGTGAAGCGTATATTTTTCATCCTTTAGCTGTTGCCAAAATAGTTGCTTCTGAAATAGGGATGGATGCAGTTTCAATTGCATCCGCATTACTGCATGATGTTGTTGAAGACACAGAATACAATTTAGATGATATCGAGCAAACTTTTGGAGAAACCATAGCTCGCATTGTAGACGGATTAACTAAAATTGCTCACTTGAAAAAGGATATGAACATATCCCAACAGGCTGAAAATTTTAGAAAAATGCTACTTACCTTACATGATGATGTACGGGTAATTATTATTAAAATTGCGGATCGTTATCACAATATGCTTACCATGGATTCCATGCCAGAGCACAAACAGGTGAAAATTGCATCCGAAACCTTATATATTTATGCTCCGTTAGCACATCGTATTGGTTTATATAATATTAAAACCGAACTAGAAGATCTTAGTTTAAAATATACCGAACCAGAAGTATATCATGACATCCAAGAGAAGATTGATAATACTAAGGAAGAACAATTAAACTATATCGACGATTTTACAGCTGTTGTTAAAGGCGCATTGGATCAAGAAGGTTTGAATTATTCGGTGAAAGGAAGAATGAAATCGATCTTTTCTATCCGAAGAAAAATGCTCGCACAAAATGTATCCTTTGATGAAATTTATGACAAGTTTGCCATAAGAGTCATTTATAAATCGGATCGGCATAATGAAAAATTTCTCGCTTGGAAGATATATTCCATTGTTACTGATCACTTTACTCCAAATCCGATACGATTACGTGATTGGATTACCTCTCCAAAGTCAACAGGTTATGAAGCCTTGCACATTACCGTAATGGGACCGGAAGGGAAATGGGTAGAAGTCCAAATTCGCAGCGAAAGAATGCATGAAATTGCAGAAAAAGGATACGCAGCACATTTTAAATACAAACACGGCGATCAGAAAGAACAGGGTATCGATGTATGGCTCAATAGACTGCAAGAGGCACTGGAGAATCCAAATGCTAATGCGGTAGATTTTGTAGAGGAATTTAAGTTAAATCTTTATTCCAAGGAAATATTTGTCTTTACTCCAAATGGAGAACTAAAGTCTTTACCGAAAGGCGCAACTCCCTTAGATTTTGCTTTTCATATCCACACCGAAATCGGTATGAAGACTAGAGGAGCGAAAGTAAATGGCAAATTGGTTCCGTTAAATACCATTCTAAATAGTGGAGATCAAGTAGAAATAATTACTTCAGAAAATGCGAAACCCAATCAAAATTGGTTGGATTATGCAACTACTGCGAGAGCAAGAGCGAAAATAAAATCTTCCCTACGCGAAGAAAAAAAGAGCATTGCTTTAGAAGGCAAAGAGATCTTACGTAGAAAGTTAAAATCTCAAAAAATCAGTTTCAATGAAGATAGCATTAATAAAATGGTAGTCTTCTTTAAACTAAAAACAAGTCTTGATCTTTTTTATAGAATTGGGATTGGTGTAATTGACAATCAAAAAATAAAAGATTTTGCGTCAACGTATAACAATGCGTTTATCAGTTTCTTTAAGAACAAGATTCGAAGAAATCCCATTCCTGAAGGTATAAACAATGAGGAGATAACAACAAAATATGACACTCTTGTTTTTGGAAAAGAAGAAGAGAAGTTAAGTTATAAATTATCCCCTTGTTGCAATCCTATTCCCGGAGATGAAGTATTTGGATTCGTCAGTGTTAATGATGGTATTAAAGTTCACAAAAAAAATTGTCCGAATTCCATCAGTCTTCAATCCAATTATGCTTACAGAATTATTGGAGCGAAGTGGATTGATTCTTCTCAAGAAGAGTTTACTGCCGATATAGAATTAGCTGGAATAGATAACCTAGGTTTAATGAATGAAATCACCAAAATGATTTCAGATAACATGCATGTTAATATGCGTAACCTCAACTTTAGTACAGATGGAGGCACCTTCTCAGGTAAAATTAAAGTTGTGGTTAAAAACAACGCTATTCTTAAAAAATTAATAAACAATATTAAGCGTATTAACGGTATTGATAAAGTATCCAGAATTTAAATTTAAACTGTACATTTGCAAAATAATGGAGCATTAATCGCAATGGCTGAGAATAAAGATCAGGAAATCGTAAAAAACGTCTTCACTTCTTTTTTAGAAGACAACGGACACCGAAAAACACCGGAACGATATGCTATACTTCAAGAAATTTATGATCGTGAGGATCATTTTGATATAGAGGAACTTTATATCAATATGAAAAACAAGAATTATCGTGTTAGTCGAGCAACACTTTACAATACAATTGAGTTACTATTGGATTGTAAATTGGTTCGAAAACATCAATTCGGCAAAAATCAGGCGCAATATGAAAAATCGTATTTCGATCGCCAGCATGATCATGTAATCCTTACAGATACCGGAGAAGTTATGGAATTTTGCGACCCGCGAATTCAATCCATTAAGAAAACGATAGAAGAAGTTTTCGATATTAAGATTAGTAATCATTCACTTTATTTTTACGGCACTAAAAATTCGGAAAAAGAAACCAACAGTTAATTTAACACAACCTATGGCAGTAGATTTACTACTAGGGCTTCAGTGGGGAGACGAAGGAAAAGGAAAAATCGTTGACGTACTGACCAAAGATTATGATATCATTGCCCGCTTTCAAGGCGGTCCCAATGCAGGACACACACTAGAATTTGATGGTATTAAGCATGTTTTACATACCATACCTTCAGGTATTTTTCATAAAAATGCATTAAATATAGTAGGAAACGGTGTAGTTATCGATCCTGTTATTTTTAAAAAGGAATTGGATAATTTGGCGAAGTTCAATTTGGATTTCAGCGCAAAACTACTTATCTCTAGAAAAGCACATTTAATTCTCCCTACACATCGACTTTTAGATGCTGCCTCAGAAACTGCAAAAGGCAAAGCTAAAATAGGTTCAACCCTAAAGGGTATAGGACCTACCTATATGGATAAAACCGGACGTAATGGTATGCGCGTTGGGGATTTGGAATTTGACGATTGTAAAGAAAAGTACCGAGCACTTGCAAATAAGCATGAGGCCATGTTAGCTTATTATGGTGTTGCCATCGAATACAATTTACAGGAATTGGAGAATGAGTTTTTTGAAGCTGTTGATACTCTCAAAAAATTAACCTTCATCGATAGTGAAGAGTTTTTATTTAACGCGATGCAAGAAGGCAAAAAAATATTGGCTGAGGGTGCGCAAGGATCATTGTTGGATATTGATTTTGGCACTTATCCTTATGTAACTTCTTCAAATACCACTGCCGCGGGAGCTTGTACCGGTTTAGGTGTTGCACCCAATAAAATAGGCGGTGTATTTGGTATTTTCAAAGCCTATACCACTCGAGTTGGAAGCGGTCCTTTCCCTACAGAGCTTTTTGATAAAGATGGGGAAACCATGGGACGCGTAGGAAATGAATTTGGAGCAACTACGGGGAGACCCCGACGTTGTGGATGGTTGGATTTAGTAGCCCTAAAGTATGCTGTTCAAGTAAATGGTGTTACCGAACTTATGATGATGAAAGCTGATGTATTAAGCGGTTTCGAGACCATAAAAGTATGTACTGCCTATAAATATAAGGGAGAGACAATTACACATTTGCCTTACAATATAGAAACACACAATATTGAACCTATTTATAAAGAGTTGAAGGGGTGGAAAAAGGATTTAACGCAGTTAAATGATGTTAATGACCTTCCTCCTAACCTAAATGCCTATATTGATTATTTGGAAAAAGAGTTGAAGGTACCCATTAAGATTGTGTCGGTTGGACCTGATCGTGTACAAACGATTCACAGATAATTAAAGCCGCGTAAAAGCGGCTTTTTACGTTTTAGAAGGTATATTAAAACTATACTAATCTTTTAGCTGCTCCCCTGAAATATGCTATTTTTGAAAAAAATGAGTTCCGTGAATACCGCAAAACTTTTTGGTTTATTATTTTTTCTTAGCAGTATTGTTTATACTCAAACAACTGCCATAAATGAAAATGGGGAACAAAAGCTAATTAATATTGTTCACGGAGGAAGCTTGATTAAGGACGAGGTAAAATACCCTGGCGCTTCCATTTTTTATAAAGATGATCAACAAGTACGCTTCGAACATCAAGGTGCTGATCTTTGGTGTGATTATGCCATTTTAAAGGAAAACAAACTCCGAGCCATTGGAAATATTCGAATGCAGCAAGGAGATTCTATTCAAATGACTAGTGGAAAAATTAATTATGATGGCGATACTCGGTTAGCTAAAGCTTGGGAGCATGTTGTGCTTACAGATAATGATTTTACGCTTACTACGGATACTTTGTATCTGGATCGTGAAAAGCAGGAATCGTATTATCCGAGTTACGGCACCGTGGTAGATTCGGCAAGCACTTTAACCAGTGATGTAGGAAAGTATTTTCTTATTCAAAAAAAAGTACAATTTTTAGAAGATGTATTTATCGTTAATCCCGAATGGACGGTAGAATCAGAACAACTCGATTACTATCGGGTATCGAAAAATGCATATATGTATGGTCCTTCTACGATTACTGGTGAGGATTATAAAATTTATTGTGAACGCGGATTTTATGACACTAAAATAGAACGTGGATACGGCATTAAAAATACGCGAATCGATTATAACGATCGTATAATTAAAGGCGATAGTTTATTTTTTGACAAATTATCAGAATTTGCTTCCGCCACCAACAATATCACTGTAATAGATACCATTAACAAAGGTATTATACGGGCGCACTATGCTGAGGTCTTTAAAGCGAAAGACTCTGTTTTTGCAACCAAAAGAGCAGTTGCTGTTAATGAAGTTCAACAAGATTCGGTATACATCCATGGAGATACCTTAATGATTACAGGAAAACCCGAATCACGAATTCTAAGAGCATTCAGGAATGCTAAATTTTATAAAACAGATCTTAGTGGTAAATGTGATTCTATACATTTTAATGAAAAGACCGGAATTACGGAGCTTATTACAAATCCCATTTTATGGAGTGGTGAAAATCAGATGACAGGTGATAGTATTCATCTCATTTCGGATTTAGAAACGGAAAAATTAGATTCCCTTAAGGTATTGGAAAATGCTTTTGTGATTGCTTTAGATTCGATTGGAAAAGAGGGATACAATCAGGCAAAAGGAAAAGATTTATTTGGAAAATTTATTGAAAACGAATTAAAAATCATTGATTTAGTTAAAAATACGGAAGTAATCTACTACCTGTATAATGACGACAACGAACTTGTAGGTATCGATAAAACTATTTGCAGCAAAATACGCATGATAATGAATCAAAATGATATCGAAGAAATTACGTTTTATACCAATCCGGACGGAGAAATTTATCCTGAAGCTGATTTTCCAGAGCAATCCAGAAAATTAAGGGGTTTCATTTGGCGGGGTGATGAACGTATTCGTTCTAAGGATGCTATTTTTGATGAGGATGATAATAATATAGAATTGGTAGTCATTAGAGGTATCGATAATCCAATTGATATTGATGCGGAAGAATTGGAACGGCAAAAACAAGAAGAAAAAGAGCAACAAGATAACGGTAACGCCACTAAAGCAAGTCAAAAAGCACGTAAACCTGACGAAAAATCAACAGTAAAGAAAGCACAATAGATCTTTACAAAATGAAAGAAGATTTTCTTAAATATCAAGCACAGACCACTCCACACCCACTTGCTTTACATGTTTCACACGCCAAAGGCTGCTATATTTATGATACCGAAGGAAAAAAATATTTAGATTTCGTGGCAGGTGTATCGGCCTGCGGATTAGGACATTGTCATCCCAAAATCGTTGAGGCTATTCAGACCCAAACCAACCAATACATGCATGTAATGGTTTATGGGGAATATATACAAGAACCTGCGGTTACCTATACAAAACTATTAGCAAGCTTACTACCTGCATCTTTAGAAACTACTTATTTAGTAAACTCGGGCACGGAAGCAATAGAAGGCGCTATAAAGCTAGCAAGAAGAATTACAGGAAGATCTCAACTCATAGCGGCAGATAAAGCATATCACGGAAATACGATGGGTAGTCTTAGTCTTATGGGCTATGAAGAAAGAAAAAGCGCATTTAGGCCATTAATCCCCGACATCGCATTTATTCAATTCAACAATGTAAAGGATTTACAAAAAATCACTAAAAACACAGCTGCGGTTGTTTTAGAGACTATTCAAGGCGGAGCAGGCTTTATCCTCCCAAATGAAGCGTATCTGAAAGCCGTGAGGAAAAGGTGCTCCGCTATGGGAGCCTTATTAATATTAGATGAAATACAACCTGGGTTCGGACGAACGGGGACTTTATTTGCTTTTGAGCAATATCAGTGTATTCCTGATATTCTGGTTTTAGGGAAAGGTATGGCTTCCGGATTACCTGTAGGAGCGTTCGTAGCTTCGCATAAGGCCATGCAAAAACTGCAAACAAAACCACAATTAGGGCATATTACTACTTTTGGAGGAAATCCAGTAATTGCAGCCGCAGCTCTAGCGACCCTAAAAGAACTCATACGTACGGATTTAATTACCGATACGCAAAAAAAAGAGGCACTCTTCCGCCATCTTTTAAAACATAAACACATTCAGGAAATCCGGGGTAAAGGGCTAATGCTGGCACTCATACTACAAAGTAAAGAACAGGCAAACAACCTTGTTTTACAGGCTGCAGAAAAAGGTTTAATTCTATTCTGGTTACTTTTCGAACCTAACGCAGTTCGAATTACCCCTCCACTAACTATTTCAGAAGAAGAAATTGAAGATGGATGTAAAATAATACTGTCTATCTTGAACACATTAGATTCCTAAAAAACGTCTCTCCTTGCTTTTTTTCTTGAAAAATATCTTGCAAATCACTTTAACCTGCGTTTCATCCAAAACAGCTAATGCCCATATAATTGTAAGCTATGTTAACTATTTTGTTAATAATATCGCCAAAAAGGAACTTATGGAAAGAAGCAAAAGATTATTTTTAATTCCATAGTTTAGACAACTACATTGCTATGGCGTTAAACCCTAACGAAAGATCCAATAAACCTGTCATCAAGTTCGAATCTATGCTTAAAACTGATGACATCTATTTCTTTGATGCAGAAGATTTCGAAGATATCATACACCATTATCTCAACAATGGAAAAATTGGTTTGGCTAAAAAAGCAATAAAAATTGGTTTACAACAACATCCTGACGTAATAGATCTAAAACTTCTGAATGTTGAAGTGATGGTATTTGAGAACAACTTGGATCTTGCAGAGCAAATGCTAGACGAGCTTCAACAATTAGATAGTTCTAATGAAGAAATTTACATCCAACGTGCTAATATTTTTTCAAAAAAAGACAATCATGAGGCGGCAATAAATCTGCTAAAAAAGGCATTAGAAATATCAGAAGAGAGTTTTGATATTTATTCCCTCTTAGGAATGGAATATCTTTTTATGGATAATTTTGAGATGGCAAAAGAGAATTTTATGATGTGCGTATCTTTTGACGATCATGATTATTCTTCGTTGTATAATGTAATTTATTGCTTTGAATTTTTAGAAGATTATGAGGGTGCTATTTACTATCTTAATGACTATCTGGAACGCAACCCCTACTGCGAGGTAGCTTGGCATCAACTTGGCAAGCAATATGTTGCTAAAAACATGCATGACGAGGCCTTAACTGCATTTGATTTTGCCATTATTGCAGATGATACGTTTATTGGTGCTTATTTTGAGAAAGGGAAAGTCTTAGAAAATTTAGGGCGTTATAAGGAGGCTATTGAAAATTACGAGACTACAATCACAATCGAAGATCCTACGTCACATGCATATTTGCGGTTAGGAAAATGCTATCTTAAATTAAAAAACGATGAATTAGCAAAATACTATTTCTATCGAACCGTTCATGAGGATCCGCTTTTAGATAAAGGTTGGTTGGCAATAACGGATTTATATCTAACAAACAAAGAATACACCAAGGCTCTTTACTATATCAACAAGGCGATAAATATTGATGGTGAAAATCCTCTATATTGGAAAAAAAGCGGAATCATAAATACAATGTTAGAGAATTATGATGAAGCTGACTTTTCTTTCAAACAAACAGTAGAACTAGGCAACTACGAAATGGATACTTGGTTGCAGTGGTCTGAAGTAATGCAGGCGGTAAATGATTCGGAATCTATGCTTCAAATTCTACTTCAAGGATACGACTTTTACCCTGAAGAATGTATAATCCCTTTCAAAATTGCAGGAATCTACGCTGCCCAACAGAACGAGGTGATGGCCAAAGAATTTTTGATTAAAGGATTGACCATTAACCCTAAGAACATCGCCATTTTTAAAGCTAAATTTCCCGTGCTTAGCAATGCTTCATGGGTTCAGAACATTATTTTAAAATTTGATAAGGCTTCGAGATAAAAGAACTATTTTTGTTCCTTTATCCTATGGAAAAACGCACTTTATTACAATACTTACTTCTTACGCTTAAAGGAATGGCTATGGGAGCTGCCGATTTGGTTCCAGGAGTATCTGGAGGTACTATTGCATTAATTGCCGGAATTTATGAGGAACTTATTACTTCCATAAATCAGATAAAGCCTGCCTTATTCATTACTTGGCGTAAAGAGGGGTTCAGTGTTTTCTGGAAAAAGTTAAATGGTAACTTCTTGTTGTCCATTTTTGCAGGTATTTTCATTAGTATATTTTCCTTAGCAAAACTTATAAGTTGGCTTTTAACTAATCAACCTATTTTGCTCTGGTCTTTTTTCTTTGGATTGGTTCTAGCAAGTATAATTTTGGTAGGTAAGTCCATTAAGAAATGGAACTATGGTGTTGTATTAGTCCTCCTATTGGGAACATTAGTTGCTTATTTTATTACTATTCTTCCCCCAGCTGAAAATACCGCCAGTTTTCCTTTTTTATTTCTTTCAGGAGCTTTAGCGGTTTGTGCTATGATTCTTCCTGGAGTTTCCGGAGCATTTATCTTAGTCCTTTTGGGTTCCTATAAAACCGTTTTAGATGCGGTGCATGAGCGTGATTTTAAAATAGTAATTACGGTTGCCTTAGGTGCAATTTTTGGATTACTAAGTTTTGCTCGTCTATTGAAATGGATGTTTAAAAATTATAAGAACAGTACTTTGGCATTATTAACGGGCTTCATTTTAGGATCTTTAAACAAAATATGGCCTTGGAAAAAAGTGTTAGAATATCGAGATTATGGGGACAAAGTAATTCCGATTAAGGAGAAAAATATTTCCCCATTTATTTTTGATGGAGATCCGCAATTAAGCTATGCTATTGTAATAGCACTTACAGGTTTCTTACTTATTTTTATACTAGAAAGAATAGCTTCAAAAAATAATAGCTCAAGCTCCGCTACATGACGCCCCTTCGTACATTTTGGGATAAATTATTTCTAGTCATTAAAGGCCTGTGCATGGGTGCCGCAAATAAGGTTCCCGGTGTTTCTGGAGGAATTGTAGCATTCGTAGGCGGTTTCTATGAAGAATTCATCTACTCGTTACAAAAGGTAAATATCAACGCGTTTAAATTACTTTTTAGCGGACGATTTAAGAGTTTCTATCGCTATGTAAATGGTCAGTTTCTATTTCTTCTGATCATGGGCATGTTGGTTAGTTATTTTAGTGTATCCAAAATATTAGACTACTTTTTGGTAAAAAAGGAGTTATTTGTTTGGGCAGCTTTTTTTGGGATGATCATTGGATCAATTTATTATATAGCGAAAGATTTTAAACATTGGAATTCTAAGACTATTCCGGCTGGAATTATTGGTTTAATTTTTGGTATTTCTATAAGTTTTTTGAGTCCTGCCCAAGAGAACGACAATCTATTTTTCATTTTCTTTTGCGGAATCATAAGTGTTTCTGGAATGACTTTACCTGGACTTTCTGGATCGTTCATTTTAATACTTATTGGAAATTATGTGTTGCTTCTTGTAGACTCTGTCAATGCATTGTACGATACCATGGCTGAAATGATTCGCGGTGACTTCAGTTTTGTTAAAAACAAAGTACGATTAAATACCCTTCGGATTTTAGTAGTATTTACGCTAGGTTCGGCGACTGGTCTTGTTACACTTTCCCATATTTTAGGCTATGTATTAAAGCATTTTAAGCACATTACCACGGCGGTAATTTTGGGTTTCATAACAGGTTCTTTGGGAACAGTTTGGCCTTGGAAGCGGAAAATGTATAAACTGGATGATCTTGGGAATGAAATATTAGATTCAAATGGGGAACAAATTGTGGCCAATTTTCAGCGTTACCTTCCCGATATAACCAATGCGGAAACATGGTGGGCCATATTTTATATCTCCATAGGAATTGGGATTTTACTAAGTTTAGATTGGTATGGAAAAAACAGAAAACAAAAGATTTAGGTTTGGTCTAATTGGACGAAATATTTCCTATTCTTTTTCCAAAGGATATTTCACGAAAAAATTCCTGAATCTGGGATTGAAATCACATTCGTATGAGAATTTTGAGTTATCAAATATTCAAGAATTCGCACAATTAAATACTACTGATATCTTAGGAATTAACGTTACTATCCCTTACAAAGAAGCAATTATACCATTTCTACATCAAATTGATCCTCAAGCTCAGAAAATAGGGGCGGTCAACACGATTAAATTTACCGTTAATGGTCCCGTTGGGTTCAATACGGATGCATATGGGTTTCAAGAATCTTTAACTCCTTTTTTAAAACAAGAGCATAACAACGCTCTAATTTTGGGAACCGGAGGGGCGTCAAAAGCGATCGCTTTTGTGCTTGAAAAATTAGGGATTTCGTATCAATTTGTTTCCAGGAATCCTGATAACTCCCAACTTGCTTATACCGATCTTACGGAAACTACTATTTCAAAGCATTTAATTATTATTAATTGCACGCCTTTAGGTACACATCCCAATATCAGCGATAAGCCGGAGATTCCATATTTAGCTATTACCAAACAGCATTTATTGTACGATTTAATCTATAATCCGGAAAAAACAGCCTTTCTAAAAGAAGGTGAAGATAAAGGAGCTAAAATTTGCAATGGTTTATCAATGCTAGAATTGCAGGCAGAGCGGTCTTGGGAAATCTGGAACTCCTAGCGCTTATAAGGGTTTTGGAAGGTAATAGTATTCTGTCAGTCTTCTCTAAACCAAAAAAAGCAATTTAATCCTTCCGCATTATTTAAAAAGAAGCTTCTTTAGCTTTGCTGTTCGGCACGTTGTTAGTATCTTACCCTATAATTGAACATCAATCAATAAATTAATATAAAGGAATGTTGGAAGATAACGATCAAGAGCTGCAGCAAAATGCAGAAAGTGAAGGAGGCTCGGATACCAACAATGTCGCACCTGTTTCTGAACAAGAAAGCAAAGAAGAAATCACAACAGAAACAACTACAACATCATCGAAGGAAATGCCAAACGAGGCACAAATAACTTCTTTTGATAATGCTGATAACACAGACAATGTCATATCTGATTCTACTGAAGATACCGAAGGCACTACGGCCAGCAAATCGGTTACACCAGAAGAAAAGAAGGAAGAAGTCTTAGAGGAAATTGAGCAAAACAATGCCGAAGATGCTGAAGACAAGGACAACCACCAACGACATCATATTCCAGAGTTAGATTACCATTCCATGTCCATGGAAAACCTAGTTGGTGAATTGCAAAAGCTCGTGCGGAACGAAAAGATTCAAGCTATAAAAAGGCATGTAGATAGTATTAAACAAGAGTTTGATCTTAAGTTTCAGGACTTTATTGAACACAAAAAAGAAGATTTCGTCAGTCAAGGTGGTAATGAAATTGATTTTCGTTACAATTCAGTAACCAAAAGACAGTTTAATGAGGTCTACGCAGATTATCGTGAAAAAAGAGATCAATATTTTAAGAGTCTAGAACGCTCTCTGGGTGACAACCTCAACAATCGACTAGAAATTATCGAAGAATTAAAAGGATTGGTAAATGTTGAAGAGGATATAAATACCACCTATAAAAACTTTAAAGATATTCAAGAAAGGTGGCGGAATGCCGGTCCAATTCCGCGAAACAATTACAATGACGTTTGGAAAACTTACCATCATCATATTGAAATTTTCTACGATTTTCTGCATTTAAATAGAGAACTGAGAGATTTAGATTTCAAACATAATCTGGAAGAAAAGTTAAAGATCATTACCAGAGCGGAAGCATTGGTTGAAGAGCCAGATTTAATGAAAGCCTTTAACGAGTTACAAACGCTGCATAAAATTTGGAAGGAAGATATTGGTCCTGTAGACAAGGCAAATAGAGAAGAGATTTGGGGAAGGTTTAGCAATGCTACCAGAGCGCTGCATCAACGCAGACAGGACTATTACAAAGAACAGGATGCCGTTTATGAAAAAAATCTGGAACGCAAAAAGGAAATCATAGCAGCGATACATACCATTTCTACTAAAATCGCCACTAGTCATCGAAATTTACAACAACAGATTCGAGAAATAGAAAAACTACGGGAAGATTTTTTTAGCGCTGGTAAAGTTCCTATGAAATCGAATGAATCTACATGGGCAGCTTTTAAAGAAGCCGTACGTACCTTTAATAAAGGAAAAAACACTTTTTATAAAAGCCTTAAAAAAGAGCAGCAAGAAAATTTAGAAAAAAAACGAGCACTTCTAGAACTCGCGGTTTCGCTTAAAGACGGAGAGGATTGGGATAGTATTACTCCTCAGATGAAACGTATTCAGAACGATTGGAAAAAAATAGGTCATGTTCCAAGAAAGTATTCTGATAAAATTTGGAATGAATTTAAGAATGCCTGTAATCATTACTTTGATCGTTTGCATGCGCGTAAGAACAAATCTCAAAAACAAGAATTAGAAAACCTTGATAAAAAGAATGCTTGTTTAAAACGCTTACGAGCTTTTGAGCTTAGTAAAGATCGCGCCAAGGATTTAACTGAAATAAAGGCCTTTATTGCTGAATGGAAATCTTATGGCAACGTGCCTTACAATCAAAAAAGCATTAATTTAAAGTTTAATAAAATTTTGGATGCGCTATTTCGTAAGTTGGATGTTGGCAAACAGGAATCAGAATTATTGAAGTATGGCAATCGATTAAAACAATTAGCAAATACGGATGATGATAGAGCCATCGTTAATGAACGTATTTTTATACGTAGAAAAATAGATGAAAGTAAAAATGAGATCCGTCAACTAGAGAATAATCTGCAATTTTTCTCAAATGCTTCTGAAGATAGCCCTGTAGTACAGGATGTAATTAAAAATATAAATCAGCAAAAAACAGCCTTAGAAACCTGGAAAGTGAAGCTCAAAAATTTGAATATTCTAGAGCATAATCGTCAAAAAGGTATAACAACTGAAGCAGCAGCTGAGGATACATCATCTAGTGAGGAAGAGTAATCCATATACACATCTCATATGTTAAAATAAGATTGATAGACCATAGCTACTGTTAGCTCCATGCGCTGGTGACGACTCATCTAAAAAAAGTAGCTATGCAATATATTCAATCACGTAATGCACTTTTAGGTGTACTGGTACTAATTTTCTTTATTTCTTCTGCTCAAAAACGTACAGATGCTTCCCATCAGGATATTGAATTGGGAAAGGTAAGTTGGTACAGAGATTATGACCAGGCAATTGCGTTATCAGCAAAAGAAGGGAAACCCGTACTCATACTGTTTCAGGAAATACCAGGCTGTGCTACCTGTAGAAATTATGGTCATGATGTTTTAAGCAATCCGCTGATGGCAGAGGTTATAGAAGATCTTTTCATTCCTCTAGCGATCTATAATAACAAAAAAGGCAAAGACGCAGTTGTTCTTAAGCAATTCAGAGAACCGAGCTGGAATAATCCCGTAGTGAGAATTGTAAACAAGCATGGGGAGGACCTTACTAGACGTGTTGCGGGAAACTATTCTGCCGCGGGTCTCTATAAAGCTATGGAGAATGTATTGCTTCTGGAAAATAAGACCATCCCGCCATATATGCAATTGCTTGGTGAGGAATTATCTGCCATATCTAAAAATACAATATCAGAAAAGTACTTTAAAATGTATTGTTTTTGGACTGGAGAAAAACACCTAGGTTCGGCAAAAGGTGTTTTAAATACAGAGGCTGGTTTCATGAAGGGTCACGAAGTTGTAAAAGTTACTTATGACAAGAGTGTTCTTGGGGAAAGTATTTTAGAAGATTTTGCAAAAGATCAAAATATGTTGCCACTCTCCAAAGATAATTCCTATAGAATAGCTTCAAAAGACGAAGATTATTTTTTACAACATACCATTTACAAATACCTGCCGTTAAGTAAGCTTCAACGTACCAAAATAAACAGCGCTATTGGTCAAAGGGAAGCTGCGGAGAAGTATCTAAGCCCAAAGCAACTAGCTTGGTTGAAGCAATTAAAAAACTCAGAAACACCGAAAGAAATTCGATACAATCAACCTTTTGTAAAATCCTGGGAAGCCCTATCAAGTCGCTGATTACAGATTAAAAATCTTAATCATGTTAAATCTAAATCTTATTTAGCAACATTTACCGCTCTGGTTTCTCGAATAACTGTTACTTTAACCTGACCAGGATAGGTCATATCTGTCTGTATTTTTTGAGAAATTTCAAAAGAAAGCTCTGCGGCTTTGTCATCACTTACCTTCTCGCTCTCTACAATAACGCGCAGCTCCCGACCCGCTTGAATTGCATAAGCTTTTTGTACCCCTCCAAAACCAAAGGCGATGTCTTCTAAATCCTTAAGTCGCTGTATATAAGAATCTAACACCTGACGTCTTGCACCTGGTCTTGCACCACTAATCGCATCACATACTTGTACAATTGGTGATATTAGTGTTTTCATCTCAATTTCGTCATGGTGTGCGCCAATTGCATTACAAACATCAGCTTTCTCACCATACTTTTCTGCCCATTGCATTCCTAAAATAGCATGAGGCGTTTCTACTTCAGCTTCGGTATTTGGAACCTTACCAATATCATGTAACAATCCAGCACGCTTTGCCAGTTTTGCATTTAAGCCCAAATCAGCTGCCATTACACCACATAACTTCGCTACCTCCCTTGAATGTTGTAGCAGGTTTTGTCCATAGGATGATCTGTATTTCATTCGTCCTACGGCTTTAATTAATTCAGGGTGTAATCCGTGAATCCCTAAGTCGATAATGGTACGCTTTCCAATTTCTACAATTTCTTCCTCAATCTGCTTCTCTGTTTTACGAACCACTTCCTCGATTCGTGCCGGATGAATTCTTCCATCTGTAACTAATTTATGTAGCGATAAGCGTGCAACTTCTCTTCGAACAGAATCAAAACAGGATAATATAATTGCTTCGGGAGTATCATCGACGATTATTTCAACACCCGTTGCCGCTTCTATTGCTCGAATATTTCGCCCTTCTCTTCCTATAATACGGCCTTTAACATCATCAGATTCTAAATTAAATACGGATACGCAATTTTCTACCGCTTCCTCAGTACCTATTCTTTGGATTGTATTAATAACAATTTTCTTAGCCTCCTGTTGCGCGGTAAGCTTAGCTTCTTCGAGTGCATTTTGGCGAAAAGCCATGGCATCGGATTTTGCTGTTTCCTTTAAAGATTCTAACAATTGGCTTTTTGCATCCTCTGCAGACAAACCTGAAATCACTTCTAACTGCTGTACTTGACTTTTGTGAAGTTTTTCTAGCTCTGACTGTTTTTTCTCTAAAAAATCACTCTTGTATTTTATTTCCTTAAGCTTAACTTCTAATTTCTCATTAAGTTTCCGGTTCTTGGCTAATTCGTTGCTTACTTGTGATTCTTTATCCCTTGTTCTTTTTTCAGATTCCCCAATCTTTTTGTCTTTTCCTATAATTACTTTTTCATGCTCAGCTTTAAGCTCTAAAAACCGTTCTTTGGCTTGAAAAATTTTATCTTTTTTAATTCGCTCTCCTTCTCCTTTGGCATCTCTTAGGATGCTAGCTGCCTCTTTTTTCGCATTTCCAATAGTTCTGGACGCTTTTCCTCGTTCCATAATCTTTGCAACTACAAAGCCAACTATTATACCGGCAATCCCCACTATGATCGATATTGTATAATCCATAATTCAAAATTTAGAATAAAAAAACCCACATTGGTGGAAGTTTTGTACAAACTCCAATAAACAGGTTTAGGGCTAACAGACTGCTCAAGGATCCTTATACATGTAAGGCCTGCTTTTACAACCTAAACTCACCCTTTTTTAAAACAATAGTGTTGAGTTTGTCAAAAAATAATTACCAATGTGGGCAGTAACATTATTTTATTTAAAAGAACTTATTTTGTGCTGAGCTCACTACTTACCAATTCATCTAACGCTTTAAGGCGCAACAAGACTTCCTTCGTATTTTCAGTCTGATCAATACCGCGCTGTTCAATTTTAGAGGCAAATTGTAAGGCACACATTGCCAATACATCTTGTTTATCTCTTACCGCATAGTTTTGTTCAAACTTTTTTGCCAACTGCTCAATATTCTTTGCTGCTTTGCGCAGCCCTTCTTCCTGGCTAGGATCAATCGTTAATGGATACACCCTATCCGCTATTGAAAGTTTTATCTTGAGCTTTTCAGCCATAGTATTTTTAGAACATTATTCGGCTAACTGGGCAATACAATGATCCAATTCCCGTATTAATGTATTTATTTTAAGCTTAGCTTCTGTTTTATCTGTATTACTGCCAAGCATAGAATTTGCTAATTTAAGTGCGTTGTATTTTTCTTCCCACTCTGAAACCGAGTGTGTCTGTACTTCTTGATCTTTTTTTAAAGTACTCAATTCATTTTCCAACTTATAGTTTGTTTGATGAAGCACTTCTAATTCGTGCAATAACTTACTAATCTTGTTTTCTAAAGAATCTACAATTTCAACCAATTCACTCATATGCAAAATTCAATGCATTTACACAAAGTTAACATACCTAAGCAGACTTCGCAATTCTTTTTGCAATTATCTTCAAGGAATACTTTAATCTTTCTGTTCGCGTTTAGTTGATTTTTTACACCTGAGGAGTTTCACCAATTTAAATAATTAAGTACTTTCGTAATTCACTTTCGAGCCCATATGAAAATACCTTTTATATACCTTTTGCTTTCTTTTTCCTGCATTACAATGGCTCAAACCAAATACCCCCAAGATACATTTAGATCTCCTTTGGATATTCCCATTATTCTGGCGGGTACTTTTGGAGAATTGCGGTCCAATCATTTTCATGCGGGAATAGATATCAAAACACAGCAACGACAGGGACTTCCGGTTTACAGTATTGCTGAAGGCACAATAATTCGAATTAAGGTCTCACTATGGGGGTATGGTAAAGCGATATACGTAGCACACCCTAATGGCAACACATCTGTTTATGGTCACTTACAAAAGTTTTCTCCTAAAATCGAAGCTTACATTCGGGAGGTTCAATATAAGAAAAGGTCCTATGAGGTAGAAGTTTTTCCAGATTTCGGAGCATTAAAATTAGAGAAAGGAGAGGTCATTGCTTATACTGGTAATACCGGAGGTTCTTCAGGTCCACATTTACATTTTGAAATTCGCAATAGCGTTACTGAAAAACCGGAAAACCCATTGCTTTATGGTATAGATGTTAAGGATGCGTCCCCTCCAGCCTTACTGGGGCTTTATGCATACCCTTTAAGTAAAGGAGCACAAATAAATCAGAGTGGAGAAAAGATTCAACTGAATTTTTTTAAACAAGCCGACGGAACATTTTTATCCGATGAGGTTACCGCCTCAGGCACTATTGGTTTCGGAGTAAATACCTTTGACAGGCAGGATCGGGCAATTAATAAAAATGGCATATATCGCCTAAGACAACTTGTAAACAAAAAGGTATATACAGATTATGACTTTGAAACCTTTTCTTTTTCCGAAACACGATATATTAACACCTTAATTGATTATCAACATTTTGGAAAATATAAACAGCGTATACAACGATGTTTCAAAATTCCAAGTAACAAACTTAGCTTATATAATACTATTTACAATGATGGAAAAATAGACATTAAAGAAGGTTCATCCTATGAAATAGAGATTGAGCTAATGGACCTGAAAGGGAATACCACATTAGTTCGTATTCCGGTTGAGGGGAAAAAACAAGAGATTAAAGTGCCAAAAGTTGTCCAGAAAACAAAAGATTTTGTGCTTTCTAAAAAACCCAATAATTATGACTTGGAGGCGGCAAAAGTGTACTTCCCAGCAAATACATTTTATGAGAATTTTTATATTGACTTGGAAAAAGGGAAGGACACCGTAAAAATTCATAACAATACCATAGCCGCACATAAGAATTTTACGTTGAGTTTTGACGTATCTAAATACTCTCCTGATCAACGCAAAAAATTATTTATTGCTCGATTAGACAAACGAAAAAAACCGAATTACAGCAATACTTATAAAAGAGGCTCTATTTTTACTACACGAACAAGAAACTTAGGCACCTATACTTTAGCTCAAGATACAATTGCGCCAAAAATAAGAGCGAAAAATTTTAAATCGAATCAGTGGTTAAATAACTATCGTTATCTCAGTCTTGCAATATCCGACGATTTAAGTGGTATTGACACGTATTATGCTACACTTAACGGAAGCTGGATCTTAATGGAGTATGAGCCTAAAACCAAAACTCTTACCTATAATTTTGACGATCTTATTTTAGATAAAAAACAATGCGAACTCAAAGTTGTCGTTACTGATAATGTAGGAAATGAAAGTACATTTAGTAGTACTTTCTACAGAAAGTAGACAATTTGAAGCGTATCACCTTTTTTTTATGCTTAATTTTAAGCAGTGCCCCACTATGGATAATGGCTCAAACAGCTACTGTTCGAGGTGTTGTTCGTGACGAAAACAAAACACTTTTGGGCAATGTTAATATTTCCACTACTGCAAAGGGGACTATCTCGAATGCGGATGGCACCTACTTATTAAATGTTCCTGCGGGTATAACCTTAACGCTTACATTCTCTTACTTAGGTTATAAAAAAGTAGTATTAAATGAATTAGTCCTTAAATCTAATGAGGTTTTTGAATTCAATCCAGTGCTAAAACCTACTGCGATACAAGTGGATGAAGTAATTATTAGTTCTGAAGAAGCGTTAAATCCATCAGGTACTGCTACTATTTCTTCGGAATTAGCGCAAAAAATACCTGGGGCAAATGCGGGGGTAGAAAATATTTTGAAACTCCTTCCCGGAGTTGCCTCCAACAATGAACTCAGCACGCAATATGCTGTGAGAGGTGGAAATTACGATGAAAATTTAGTTTATGTTAATGAAATTGAGGTTTATCGCCCTTTTCTGATACGATCGGGACAACAAGAAGGATTAAGTTTTATAAATAGTGATCTGGTTCAAAACTTACAGTTTTCTGCTGGGGGTTTTCAGGCTAAATACGGAGACAAACTTTCCTCAGTGCTGGATATAACGTATCGTAAACCTCAAACTCTTGATATTAAAGCTACTGCTAGTTTTCTAGGAGCAAGTACCGCCGTGGCAACCATTTCGCAAAATAAAAAATTTACTTCCGTCTCGGGCTTGCGATTTCGAGATAATAGCTTATTGGTAAATAGTCAACAAACAAAAACAAATTTTAATCCCACATTTATCGATGCACAAACTTATCTTTCCTATAAATTTTCAGAGAAATTTCAACTGAATTTCTTAGGCGGTGTATCACGTAACGCATATAAAAACGAACCTTTAACCCGACAAACAAACTTTGGTACTTTGAATGACCCTCGGGCGCTTTTTGTTTTTTATGAAGGACAAGAAAACAATACATATACTACAGAATTAGGTGCACTAAAAGCTGATTTTTTTCCGAATGAAAAATTGAACTTTAAAATCATAGGTTCAGTTTATCATACTGCAGAAGTTGAATCTTCAGATGTAATTGCGCAATATGAATTAGGTGCGGCAAATTCTACAGTTGAAAACAATGACCCAGGCAATATAACTGTATCTCAGGGCGTAGCTTCGCAATTCAATAGAGCCAGAAACACCCTAGATGCTTTAATTGTTAATATTGAGCATAAGGGAACGTATAAGCTGCAAAAAACTCGCCTGGAATGGGGTGCTAAATATACTCATGAAGACATTCGAGATCAAATTCGAGAATCGGAGTTTATTGATTCTGCTGGTTTTTCAATTCGACCTCCGCTACCTGAATTCATAAATAATCAGCCCCAGGAACCTTTTGAAACTCCTTTAGTACCTTTTGAAAGTATTTCCGCACTTAACTTTGTAAAGACAGAACGATTTTCTGGTTACCTACAATACAATGGCTTTGAAATTACTAAACACTTCGATCTACAGTATACCATTGGGCTTAGAGCACAATATTGGACTATTCGAAGTAAAAATAGTGGTTCCAATTCCCAAACCATTTTTAGTCCCCGAATGCAGTTATCGGTACTCCCATATTGGAAGCAAAAAGTTCTTTTTAGGGTTTCAGGTGGGTTATATCAACAACCACCTTTCTATAGAGAACTAAGGGATCAAAATGGAGTTGTGCAAGTAGGTGTTAAAGCACAACGCGCTGCCCATTTGGTTTTTGGTAATGAATATCAGCTTTTTCTTTGGGGAAGACCTTTTAAATTAGTCAGCGAAACTTATTATAAGGATTTAGATCGCGTTAATCCGTATACCTTAGAAGATGTTCGTATCCGCTATTTGGCAAATAACGAAGCTAAGGCTTTTGCTTATGGAACTGAATTTCGGTTGAATGGTGCTTTTGTTCCAGGTACAGAATCGTGGGTTAGCGTAGGATATTTATCCACCAAAGAAAATATAAACAATAGAGGGTTTATCTCAAGGCCTACCGATCAACGCTTTAAACTAGGTATCTTATTTCAAGATTACGTTCCTACAATTCCAAACTTAAAAATGTATTTAAACCTTGTTTATAATACTGGGGTACCGGGAGGATCCCCTAGTTATGCCGATCCTTATCAATTTCAAAATAGATTAAGGGCATATAAAAGGGCAGATTTAGGAATTTCTCATATTTTTGTAGATGAAAATCAAAAATATCCTAAAAATCATTGGTTGCATTATTTCAAGGAACTGAGCGTTGGAGCAGAAATTTTCAATCTCTTCAACAATCAAAATAGTATAACTAACACTTGGGTATTTGATGTGGATAGCAGACAGCAATTTGCAATTCCAAATTTTATGACTACCCGTGTTTTAAATCTTAGGGTTAATGTGCGATTTTAAATAAAAATGAAAAAATACATTCTTTTACTAAGTTTAATTATAAGTTCAGGTGTTTATTGTCAAAAAAATATTTATGAAAGTATTCGATTTGACGAATTGAGCGAAACTCATAGAATACTTGCAATTGTGCCCTTTTTAACCAATCTTGATTTGGATGACACTTCCTCCAAAGAAGAATTGGGCACTTTAGAAAAAGAAGAGGGATATGCTGTACAAAATGCACTGGAAACTTACTTTTCAAGAGGAAAGAAAAGAAAAAAATTCACTATTGCATTTCAGGATGTAGAAAGGACTAATGCCATTTTAGCAGAGAATAACATTACCTACAAAAACATGGATGTTTATACCATTGAGGAATTGTCCAAAATTTTAAAAGTTGATGGTATTATTAGCGGTACTTTAGATTTAAATATTTTACTTTCAAAAGGAGTTTCTACAAATTTCAATCTTGTTGACTTTTTTATGGGAAATTCTACGTTTGGTAGAATAGGAATTAAAATAAGCGACGGCAAAAGCGGGAAATTATTGTGGAAATACGAAAAAGAAATAACAAAAAAAACGGGTAAAAATACCTTGGCGCTTATTGAAGATATGATGAAAAGAGCAGCACGAAAATTCCCTTATGAAAAAGAGCGACTTAAACGAAAACGAAGGGATTAATCTTCTTCACTAAATACTTTAAGTACCTCAATTACATAGTCTATCTCTTCTTTGGTATTGTATTTAGAAAATGAAAAACGCAGGGATGGTTTTTTCATCTCAGCTTCAGTTAAAATTTCAGTTAACACGTGTGACCCTAACGAACTTCCAGATTGGCATGCACTACCTTTAGAACATGCTATTCCTTTTATATCTAAATGGAATAATAAAAGCATTGCTTTCTCCTCACTAAAAGGGAGTCGTACGTTTACCAAAGTATAGGTACTATTATTGATATCCCCAGAATGACCATTAAAAGCGGCATCTGGAATCTGGGTCAACAATCTATCTATAAAATATTGTTTTAAATCTGTGACATAGCGCTTCTCTTCTTCCATACTTGCATAGGCTAAAACAAAAGACTCTTCTAAACCTACAATATTGTGAAAAGATTCTGTTCCTGCCCTATGCCCACGCTCTTGGGAACCTCCAAAAATAAGAGATTTAAGACCACTATTTTTTCTAACATAGGCAAAACCTATACCTTTCGGTCCGTGAAATTTATGTGCCGCAGCTGCCATAAAATCAATCGGTGTTTTTTGAACATCCCAAGCAAAATGCCCTATGGATTGTACCGTATCTGAATGCAGTAACACGTTATTTTCGGAACATAATTCGGCAATGCTTTGAATATCGATTATATTTCCGATCTCGTTATTTACATGCATCAAACTCACCAGCTTCTTCGTAGTATCTTGTTTTAGTAACGTTTCCAAATGCGAAATATCCGGATTGCCAAATGCATCCAACGTTACATAGTGCAGCGCGATACCATATTCTAGAGCTAACTCTTCAGCTGTATGTAAAACCGCATGATGTTCAGTTCGGGCTGTAATTAATGTCTTTACTTCCAAATCCCGAACCGCACTTCTCAAAATCATATTATCAGCTTCGGTTCCTCCAGAAGTGAAAATAATTTCCGATGGCTTAGCATTTAGCTGTTTTGCAATGGTTTTTCGCGCTTTTTCTATTGCCGTCTTAGCGGATCTACCAAAGCTATGTGTTGAAGATGGATTCCCATAAAAATCACGCAAAGCTTCTTGCATTTTTGCAATTACCTCTTCTCGTATTTGCGTAGTGGCAGCATTATCTAAATAAACTTTTTGCATAGGGATGGTTGGCGTTTATTATAGCATCAAATTTAAAGTAAATTACGTTAATTTCTCCTAAAATCCGGCTAAACCTCTAGTGTAATCTTCTTATTTCATTTAAATTTGAAAAATGAATCGAATTCTATTTTTTGCCATTTTACTTCTGCTACACTCCTGCGACGATGGAGACCTTCAAATAGAAACCTTAAATTTTGATGATAGTGCCATACAATTCTGTGGTACCATTGCAGAAAACACCACCCTTTTATTCAAAATAAATGGATTAGACGCTTTAATTTTAGAATTACCGGATAATACATTTGCAAATGAAGTAGGTGACAATACTTTAACTGTTTCGGCAAGCGGACAAACGCAGGTAAGTTTTAGAATTTTTTCGGACAACGTTACAGCGAACTACTTTTGTGATGCCATTCCTCCAGCTGTTCCATCTGTTACTCAAGAAATCATTGCCGAAGATGGTGAAGTTCGTATCAGTTCTACAACAGATGACGACATCACATTTACGCATAGTATCGCGTTAAGCGGTATTTCGTTGGTTGCGGAAAGTGGAGAGCGAATTACGGATTTAAGAATAAATGAATTTGGAACGGTAACCACTAGTATTAATTAGCGTTATTGCGTATGCTGATAAATGTAAACTTCAGTAGCTCCAAGTCCGTACTTCTGATAATTTGCATCATAAAATTTTATGTTATCATAGCGTTTAAATAAATAATACAATTCTTCTTTTAGCACGCCTTCACCAACACCATGTATAAAAACAACCTTTTGTATACGCTTACGAATAGCAAACTCTAGTTGGTATTTTGCAACTTCCATCTGTTTTGTCAAAATTTCATAATTCCCTAAATTTTTAGTTGATTTTACAAGCTGGTTAATATGCAAATCTACTTCCATTGCCGGGGCACTTCGCTCCTTTGGTTTTACAGCAACTGTATTTTTCCTCTTGGGAATCTCCTTTTGCACTTTTATTTCGGCGATTTCAGAATTAGTAACTGCAATGACTTCGGAAGAGGTTTTAACCAATTCTGAGGCATGATATATGAGTTGAAACCCCTCTTCGATCGCTATAGTTATTATACTTTCATCAATACCTACCACTTCACCTTTTGTTGTGTCATCAATTACTTCGACCTTATCACCAATACTAAAAGTTACCATTCTTATTTTTACACTATTTTTTTTCGTCTTCATCTTCTGCTTCAGGAATCCATACTCTTGTACTCCCATAAATGCCCCACATCAAAAAAATAATCCCTACTATATAGGCATATTCTTTAACTTCGAATTGTTCTCCAATCAACATTACCACAACTCCTAAAACAAGCATTACAAAATAAATAGTCCGTTTTATTTTCATTCCTCAAAAATAATGGTAATTTTTGGCAAACGAAGCGAAGCGTATAAAATGAGTTTTTTTCTTTTTACAGATATTAGTGAGCAATACATGCTTCCCTGTTTAAACAAAAGGATTTTTGGAATAGATTGTCCAGGATGTGGAATTCAAAGATCTGTTGCTTTATTGTTTCAGGGGGATTTTGTTGGTGCGTTTCATATGTATCCTGCCATATATCCATTATTTATGCTTCTTTTTATTCTTGTTTTAAGTGTCCTATTTAAAAATAAAATTTTAATAAAGCTTAAAATATTTTTTATGATAGCTAGCGTCGTTACCGTTTTAATTAACTACATCTTAAAAATAACTAACATCATTCATTAAAAGTCAAATTATGGAACAAGAAAAACTACCTAATGGAACTCTGATCATAGTACTCGGAATCTTCGGGTACTTATGTTGCTGTTTTGCAGGTTTGGGTATCATCCCTTCTGGAATAGCATTTTTTATGGCACGTAAATCGGAGAAAATTTATGCGGCAAATCCTGAGGGATATGATAATATGAGTCAGATCAAGACCGGTAAAATCGTTGCTATTATTGCTGTAATTTTAAATATCTTATTTATTATACGTATTATTTATGTTATTGCTACCGTAGGATGGGATGAATTGATTGAAACTATTCAGCAAGCTTATCAAGAAGGGTTAGAAGCAGGAGCACAATAATTTAAACTATAAATCATGGAACACGAACCACTTCCAGGAGCAAGCACAGCACTTACCATGGGTATCATATCTATAGTAGGAAATTTTGTTTGCTGTGGACCATTTGCAATAATTTTTAGCATTATTGGTTTATCTAAAGCTAAAAGTGCAGAACGTTTGTACAATGAAGATCCAGATCGATATTCCGGATCTGAAAATATAAGAACGGGGCGAATTCTTTCCTATATTGGGCTAGGTTTATCCTTAATTACAATTATTTTAACCATTGTTTATTTTGGTTTTATAATTGCCTTTATAGGACTCAATGGAGATTTCTAACTTTTAAAATTTTTATTAAAATAAAAAAACCCCGAGATAATTCTCTGGGGTTTTTTACTATTCAAAAGCTACTAAAGTCTTCGTTATGATTGCAACACAATCTAATAATTGTTCTTTATTCATAACTAAAGGTGGTGCAAAACGTATAATATTGCCGTGCGTAGGTTTTGCCAATAACCCATTTTCCTTTAATGCCATACATATGTCCCAAGCGGTGCTACTATCTTCTGTATCATTGATTACTATAGCATTAAGCAAGCCTTTACCTCTTACTAAAGTAACCAAATCACTTCCTTGAATATAGCGATTAAGCTCGTTTCGAAACAACTCACCTAATTCATCCGCATTTTGCGCTAATCCTTCTTCTTTTATTACTTCCAGTGCAGCTATTCCAACTGCTGCAGCGATAGGGTTTCCACCAAATGTACTCCCATGATTACCAGGTTGAATTACGCCCATAATGGCATCATCAGATAAAACCGCAGAAACAGGATAAGCTCCGCCAGACAGTGCTTTTCCTAAAATCAAGATATCTGCTTTTACCTCCTCATGATCTATTGCCAATAACTTTCCAGTGCGCGCAATTCCGGTTTGAACTTCGTCAGCGATAAAAAGAACACCATACTGCTCACACAACGCTTTTGCTTTCCTCAGATAACCTTCTGAAGGAACATAAACTCCCGCTTCACCCTGAATGGGTTCAACCAAAAACCCTGCAACATTTTCTTGATTCTTTAAAGTGTTTTCCAGTGCAGCGAGATCATCATAAGCGATCTTAATAAAACCATCGGTATAAGGCCCAAAGTTCTTACGCGCTATTGGGTCGTTCGAAAACGAAATAATAGTTGTAGTTCGTCCATGAAAGTTATTTTCACAAACCACAATCTTTGCCTTATTTTCAGGAATTCCTTTTTTCTCATAAGCCCATTTCCTGCATAGCTTAAGTGCTGTTTCAACAGCTTCGGCACCAGTGTTCATTGGCAGCAACTTGTCAAAACCAAACGTTTCCGTCGCATACTTTTCATACCTCCCTAGCATATCATTATAAAATGCTCTGGACGTTAAAGTTAAGGTCTGCGCCTGTGCGGTCATTGCACCAACGATTTTTGGGTGACAATGCCCCTGGTTTACTGCTGAATACGCCGATAAAAAGTCATAATATTTTTTACCTTCTACATCCCACACATATACTCCTTCTCCGCGACTTAAAACAACAGGTAAAGGGTGGTAGTTGTGAGCTCCGTATTTATCTTCCAATGCTATTGCATCTTCAGAAGTCAATCGTTCTAAAACTGACATAATCTTGATGATTTAAATAAAACTTCTCCGATTCCTTCTTAAGGAGAGAAATCATCCTTTTGTAGAACCTGCAAATTACAAATAATAAGCTGGATAGTAAATATTTTTTTGCAACATTGCAGGCTTTACAAAAGACTTTTTTTTAATAGAACATACTCCTTACTCCTGTTCATTTACCTTTGAAGAAAGCGCTGCTACCTGAAGTTCAACACGCTTTAATTCTCTAAGAACATCGTTTTTATCCATTTGCATCCAGATGTAAAGTTTTAGCATCGTTAATGCCATCAAGCACATAAAACCACCTGAAGCCCATTTAATAAGATCCTTAGTTAATTCACTATTAAAAAATTGAATTGCACAAAATAAAAACCCAATAAATACTACCAAATGCATAATAGTCATTACTATGGCCATCCAACCTACTTTCCCTCGATATGCACCCCATATTTTTCCTAGCAATCCTTGTTCTTCTAATTCATCATAAAATGCAGCTTCTTCCTCTGTTAATGCTTCTTTAATAAGTTCATCTATTTTTTCCATATCTTTTTTCATAATTAATCTGATTTAATTGTCTTTTTTAATTTTTCTCTTGCTCTAAATAATCGTGTTTTAACAGTATTCATCGAAACGCCCGTTATTGTACTAATTTCATGCAATGAATAGGATTCTAAATAAAATAATCGCAGCACAATACCTTGATCTTCAGGAAGCTTTGAAATCGACTTAAGGAGTTTAGCAATTTTCCTTTCCTTATCGGTTTTTACTCCTATTTCCTGAGTCTTTTGATTACACTTATAATAATCCTTTAGTTCCGTAATATTTTTATTTTTTCGTTTTAAAAAATCTACAGCATTTCGTGTCACTATAGTTAAAGCCCAACTTCCAAACCGATTACTATCTCTAAGGGTGTGTATTTTTCTAAAAATAGTACTCCAACTTTCCTGAACTACATCCTTCGCTACATCCATATCTCTGGTATACCAAAATGCTTGTCTGCATAACTTGGGGTGCCAACGTTTTACCAATAACGAAAACGCCTTATCGTTACCAGATTGGTATGATAACACCAGCCATGCATCTACTGTTTTATCTGATTTATTCATTATATACCTTCTAGACTGTATAAATCACAAAAGGTTCCTGAAATTCCTTTTTATTTTTTTAATCCAAAAAACCTTCATTTAAACTACAAACAAAATAGCTATTTTTGCGACATGCGGAAAAAGCGAACAAAACGAGTTTTTGAAAATGTCGAGGTGATCGATGCAGGAGCCAAAGGAAAGACCATTGGCAAAGCTCCGGATGGTAAGGTTATTTTTATAAATAATGCGGTTCCCGGGGATGTTATTGATGTGCAAACAACAAAAAAAAGAAAGGCATATTATGAAGGTGCCGCAGTTAAATTTCATTCGCTTTCTAAAAAGAGAACCACTGCGCAATGCGACCATTTTGGAGTTTGTGGGGGATGCAAATGGCAACATATGGGGTATGAACATCAATTGTATTATAAACAGAAGGAAGTCGAAAACAATCTCGTACGTATTGGACATCTCGAAATTCCTGAAATTCAACCCATTCTAGGCTCTAAAGAACAATATTTTTATCGTAACAAAATGGAATTCTCCTTTTCGGATAGCCGATGGCTTACTTTGGAAGAAATTAATTCTACCCATACCATTTCGGATAAAAACGCACTAGGTTTCCATATTCCTGGCATGTGGGACAAAATTCTAGATATTAAGAAGTGTCATCTGCAAGCGGATCCTTCTAATGCAATTCGTTTGGCTATAAAAAAGTACGCTATTGCAAACGATCTATCATTTTTTAATCCCAGACATCAAACCGGTTTTTTACGAACCCTTATGATCCGAACCTCCAGTACAGGAGAAGTTATGGTTTTATTGCAATTTCGTGAAGAAAATGTGTCTAAAAGAGAAGCATTACTAGCGCATATTAAGGTTACCTTTCCTGAAATAACAGCACTACTGTATGTCATTAATCAAAAAGCTAATGACACCATTTACGATCAGGAAATTTATTGCTATGCTGGAAGGGATCATATTTTTGAAGAAATGGAAGGTTTGCAATTTAAAATTGGAGCCAAATCCTTCTATCAAACAAATGCTGCACAGGCTTATGAACTTTATAAGGTAACAAGAGATTTTGCAGGGCTTACAGGAAATGAACTTGTATATGATTTGTATACGGGCACGGGCACTATTGCTCAATTTATTGCTAAGCAAGCCAAGAAGGTTATTGGTATCGAGGCCGTTCCCGAAGCTATAGAAGCTGCTAAAGAAAATGCAACTCGAAATAAAATAGACAACACTAGTTTTTTTGCAGGGGATATGAAAAAGATCTTTACCCCAGAATTTATCGCAACACATGGAACTCCAGACATTATTATTACAGATCCTCCTAGAGATGGTATGCATGCAGCTGTTACTGAGCAACTCCTTCAAATAGCGCCCTTAAAAATCGTATATGTGAGTTGTAATAGCGCTACCCAAGCTAGAGATTTAAGCCTCCTAAAGGAACGTTATAAGATTGCTAAAATTCAGCCAATAGATATGTTCCCACAAACACATCATGTAGAAAATGTTGTACTTTTGGAACGAAAATGAATCCAAATCCATATCCATCCTATAAAATGAACATTGTTTAATGAAGAACATCAGGACTGTATTCTTTCTTTTATTGGGTTTAATTTTGATTTTAGGATGTACCCGTGATGATATTTGTGTAGATGGAGACACTCCGCTGTTAATCATTCGTTTTTATGATGCAGCAGATATGGAAAGCCCTAAAGCTGTTCCAAGTTTGCGGGTTATAGGTGTAGGTCCGGACAGCCCAGTAAATACATTTAATGATCGTTCTAGTACCTTAGATTCTATAGGTATTCCGCTAAGAACTTTAGCCAATGCTACGGATTTTATATTCATTATAAACTCAGAAGATGATGCGGATGGTATGGAAATAGGAAATAGCGATATGCTTCAGTTTAATTACTTAGTTCAGGAGGCTTTTGTTTCCAGAGCTTGTGGTTTTGTCGCCAACTTTGATGAGTTAGCAGATAATCTAACCGCAGATACTGATAACTGGATTTTGGGAATTGAGATCAATGATACTTTAGTGCAAAATCAATTAAGTGCTCATGTTAAAATATTTCATTAGCTGCATTTTTTTACTATTGGGTATTTTAACGTTTGCCCAGGATACTGTTGCTGCAGAGCAACCTAAGGATTCTATTCAATATTTAGAACCATATGGACTTCGTGTTGGCATCGATTTAGGGAGACTTGCCCGGAACTTTTATGATGATGGTTATACCGGTTTTGAGATTGCGGGCGATTACCGACTCACCTACAAATTGTATTTAGCTGCAGAAATTGGAAATGAAGATTTCACCTTCGAAGAAGTACTTTCAGAAACTCCCCAAGAACCGATATACAATTTTACCACTAATGGAAGTTATATTAAATTAGGGGTAGATGTAAATAGTTACGATAATTGGTTTGGCGAAAACAACTCCATTTTTTTTGGTGGTAGGTATGCCTTTAGTACTCATAGTCAGACCGTAAATTCTTTTCGTTTTTTTAACTCGAATCGTTTTTTCAATCCAGATGGGTTTGCTCAGCCCCCTATTGAACCTCAAGAGTTCGGTGGCAGAAGTGCATCGTGGCTAGAATTTTTGGTTGGTTTTAAAGCAGAGCTTTTTGCGAATATTTTTATGGGAGCTAGCATTCGAGTGGGTGCGCTTATTACTGGAGGTGACGACGACGTGTTTCCCGACCTATGGATTCCTGGCTTTAATAGAGTAACGGATGGAAGTCGATTTGGGATAGGTTATAATTACACTTTGACCTATTTCTTACCTTTCTATAAAAAACAGAAAAAGAAACAGGTTGAAAGAGTTAGAATTACGGAATAAATTATAGTTCTCGAAACCCTTTTAAAAAAAGCCATTTCATAAATATTTTCGCTTCACCTTCCTTTTTTACCACGCCAAATTTAGGCGCTAATATACTCGCCAATATTGCTGAAATTACGGCCAAAAAGATGGTGCTTATATCTAAGTAAAATCCTAATAGTAAACGAATTCCCAGAAAAAAAACGGCAAAACCAATAAAATTAAATAGTAGTGCTTTAGTTTTATTTGTCACAATTTTAGCTCTTATTTAAATACTTCCCTTTCTTACTTCCAGAATACATGACATAGTTTACAAAACGTGATTCTAACTTTCCGTTAAAAACTTTAATTTTTCTTGAAGGTCGTAAACCGATATACTTTAAAGCCTCCAAGTTTCCTGTCACCATCCAAGCGGCTGTACCTGGGTAATTTCTTTTTAGGGTATCGCCAATTTTTTCATAAAACTCCTCCAGCTCAACCGTCAAACGTTCTCCATACGGAGGGTTAAAAACCAAATGTAAGGGTTTGCTCTCTATTTTCTCGGTGCGAAAAAAGTTTTCACGTTTTAAGCTTATGTATTCTCCTAAGTTGGCTTGATCAATATTTTCCTGAGCCTTCCGTATTGCAGAAGGGGCTTTGTCATAACCGTAAATATGATAATGAAACTCTCGAGCTTTATTTAAACTACTTTCAATTATCTTTTCATAAAGCGCAGTATCGAAATCACCCCATTTCATAAAGGCAAAAGAAGCTCTATTTATATTTGCCGGGATATTACATGCAATCATAGCTGCTTCCGTTAAAAAAGTACCACTACCACACATAGGATCAAGAAAATCCATTTGCCCATCCCATCCACTTAAAAGCAAAAGTCCAGCAGCCAAAACCTCATTAATGGGAGCGATATTAGTTGCTACACGATACCCTCTTCTGTGTAACGACTCACCTGAACTGTCTAAAGAAAGTGTGCATTTATTTTTAAAAATATGCACATTGATTGCAATATCGGGGGAGTTTTTATCTACATCCGGTCTTCGACCATGATCATCTCTAATTTTATCTACCAATCCATCCTTTACTTTTTGGGAAACATATAGTGAATGTGTGAAACTTTCAGAATGCACTACTGCATCTATAGCGAAAGTAGTATCGGGTGTTAAAAATTCGTCCCAGTTTAACTCATATACCTTTTGATACAAATCTCTCTCATCATAAACGTCAAAAGAAGCTATAGGTTTTAAAATTTTGATAGCTGTGCGCAAACATAAATTTGCTTTATACATGAATCCCGTATCTCCTTCAAAAGAAACATTACGCACCCCTGGACGAACGTTTATAGCGCCTAGGTTTCGGAGTTCTTTGGCCAATATTTCTTCAAAACCAAATAAGGTTTTAGCAAGCATTTTAAAATTATTATTCATACAGTAATTCTCTGATACCGCAAAAATACATTAAATTTAACCCGTAAAGGAACCGGATTATTAATTCACGGTTCATCTGACCAACGTTTTGCATTAATGACCTATACACTTCTTATTCTAGCTGTATTACTAAGCTATATTTTCGTTGTAATTACCAAACCAAAAAAGAAAGAAGCTTTTAAATTAATTCTAGCATTTAGCGGAGCTTTTTTATTAGCCCTTACACTTTTTGAATTGTTACCTGAGGTATATCATTATTCCAACCCTAAACGCCTAGGTTTATTTATAATGATCGGCATATTACTTCAAATATTTCTTGAATTTTTCTCCAAGGGTGCTGAACATGGTCATATGCATACTACTATACATGAAGGGAAATTTCCTTGGGTTTTATTTATAAGCCTTTCATTGCACGCGCTGCTGGAAGGCATTCCAATACAACAGCACCATGACTTACTGTTTGCCATTTTGGTGCATAAAATTCCGATTGCAGTAATATTAAGTATTTTTTTAGTAGGTTCTAAAATCCGACCCTTATTTGGAATTATCTTTATGTTATTATTTGCTTTAATGACCCCTTTGGGCACTTATCTATCTGAAAATTTAGATTTTTTGAACCCATATCATACTGAACTTACAGCACTTGTGATTGGGGTTTTCTTGCATATCTCTACAGTAATTTTGTTTGAAAGTTCTGAAGGACATTCTTTTAATCTTACGAAATTACTAGTAATTGTTCTAGGAGTTATAGCTGCCTATTTTCTGTAATATGTTTAGTAAAGAAGAGTCTAAAAAATTACGAGAATCTTTTTGGATTGCCTTCGGAAAATCCTTCCCAAGAAAATGGGTGTTATATAAAACAAAAATCAAAGGCTTGCATTTCAAATTTCACTTTACCACCAAACATGCTATGGTCTCCATGGATATAGCTCCTTCTTTATTAGAGGATCGTATTGTTCTATGGGAAAAAATAACTGCGGTAAAGGCTATTTTAAAAGAAGATTATGTTCCTGAGGCCGATTTTCTAGATACTTGTATTTTAGCAAATGGTAAGGAAATTTCTCGGGTATTCATTTGCAAAGAAGGTGTTTCAATTCACAATAAAGATAGCTGGCAACAGGCGATGGTATTTCTTGATAAAACGATGTCAGATTTTGAGCGCTTTTATGAAGACTACGATGATTATTTAAAACCGTAATTTTACTATTAACTAATTACACAATGGAATAAACCAAAAGCCCATGGCTCATGGCTCCTCCCAGAACAAACAAATGCCAAATAAAGTGATTGAAAGGAATTTTTTTTATGCCATAGAAGACCGTTCCAACGGTGTAAAAGATTCCTCCCAAAAGTAAAAACTGAAGTGCTACTGTAGGCATTTTATCAAGAAGGTTTTCAAAATCAAAAACAACGAGCCATCCCATCACCAAATAAAGTAAAAGAGATACTATTTCGAACTTTCCTGTAAAAAATAATTTTAGTATTGTTCCAATTCCAGCAATAGCCCATACTGCATAAAAAATGAGCCATCCATTCTTATCGTTTAGTGTGATCAAGCATACTGGAGTATAGGTTCCTGCAATTAAAATATAAATACTAATGTGGTCAAGAATTCGTAATTTTTTTTTTAATTCAGGTTTGGAAACTGCATGGTATAAGGTGGACGCCGCAAACAACAACACCACCGACAAAATATAAATCAAAATACTAAGTAGAGCATAGGTGCTTTTATTTCCATTCTTTGCCAACAGCATAAACCCACCAATGATACCTAAGGGAATGCCAACGGCATGGGAAATTGCATTCCATTTTTCTTCTTTTGTCTGGTTCAAGTTTTTAGAGTTTATTTATAGCGTTTGCCGTGTTTAATTACCATATCTACATCTTGAAGCAAACTTATGTATCGTAAAACATCACCGTCTACGGCAATAATATCTGCATATTTCCCAGGCGTTACTGTACCTACTTCATCGGCAACACCCATCCATAAAGCAGGCCAATATGTAGCCGCACGAATAGCATACATCGGATCAATTCCAAATTCGTTTACCCAAACATCCAATTCATTCCAAGTAGACTGGCTATGAAATTTCATAGGAATACCACTATCAGTACCTATCATTAGTACTACTCCGGCATCTAATAACTGATTTATTTTTGTTTGTAATGTTGGCTTCCGCGAAGGAGTTAGCTGAAAATACGGAAGTCTATCAGGGTTCTTGATGCTGTTTTTAATATCCGTCACGACACTATCAGGTAAACCTAAATGCCATGAGTCATTATCTAATTTTTCGCGATTATCTCTAACATATTCATAATTGTATAAACCTTCTACTGTTGGACACCAAAATAAGGGGCCCTTGTTCATCTGCGCCGTGCGTTCTTTTATCATTTCCATGACGTCATCAGGGTATCGCGGAGCTGATGAGAGACCTGTATGCTCAAAACAGTCTACATCAACCGTAAGACCCCTACGTATCTCCTCAGGACGATGTCCGTGGGCTACCACTTTTAAGCTATTCTTATGGGCTTCGTCAACAATAGCTGTTAATTCTTCCATGGTCATCTGATCTTGATCAATCAACTTAATCACATCAACTCCCGCCTTGGCCAGTTTACGGATTTTTCTTCTTCCATCCTCAGCGCCATTCACTCCCCATCTAAAATCCTCTGTTCCTGGGTATGGTTTCTTTTGTATAAAGGGTCCAGATACGTATAAAGTTGCCCCAGGAATCTCCCCGTTGTTTATGGCATCACGAACGGCAATACTTTCTTCCAACGGAGCTCCCAAATCCCGAGCACTGGTAACTCCGGCAAGTAACAGTTGATGTGCTGAGGCGGGCATAATAACATCCTTAAAAAGTGGAGGGTAGGTTTTGTCCCAGTAGGTGTAATCCGCATGTCCCGTAATCATAGTATGTACATGCATATCCCAAAGTCCTGGTAATACGGTCATTCCCTCCGTAGAAATAACTTCTGCATCCGCAGGAATTGGTGTAGTATCGATTGTACCTACCATTTTTATCTTTTCTCCTTCAATAATAATAACACTGTTCTTTATAGGATCACTCCCAAAACCGTCAATTAAAGTACCACCTACTAGCGCTTTTATTTTCGTTTCTTGCGCATATATACTTCCTATAAGGAGTGCGAAGCAAAGGAATAGAAGTTGTTTCATAATAATGTGTTTTAACAAAGGTGAAAAAATAAAATTTGCCTTTAAACTCTGTATTATTTTTTAAATCTTTCTAATTTTTATAATACCAAAATGGAATATTAATAATTGTTCTGTAATAAATACTATCGCGTCTATGATCTTTTCGGGTTACCTGAAGCACATGCTTCCCTTTATTCAATTCTGAGATATCTAAAAAAGTTTCAAAACCTTGTTGCTTGCGTTTGTTTTCGGTAAGCACTAATTCAAAATCGTAAGCTGTGCTATCTATTTTTAGACGGTACATTTCTTCCAAGGTAGTCAAGTATTTTTTTAGTGAATTATCACGTGTCCTAAATCCTACAGTACCCTCACCAAAAAGAGAATACAATCCTCGTTTATCTTTTTCAGGTTTTAACTCTTCATTAAAATAAAAAACATCATCTTCTATAGAGCTACCATATTCGATAAAAACATTTAGATATGGATCGGTAATTACTTTGGATGGAATAGACGCTCTATCTACCATAGTGAGCTGATCATCAATAAGATCATGATAGTTGTCTTTATTAGCAATATACGATACAGTATCTAGGTCTTTCTCAAGGTAATTGGAAGTGCTGAATCCGGTTTGCGCCAAAATAGTAATTCCGAGGTATAGCGGTACTAGTAAAAAGCTTAAACGACGCCCAAATTTAGTATCCAACAAATTGTAAACAATAGGACGATATAAAAAGGATAAGGTAATATATTTAAAAATCCAATAGAAGGGATAGTAGAACCAAGTTGTCCATTTTTTCCGTTTTAACCATCCTTGAGTAGCAAAATCAATAAAAGTCAGTAGTGTGCCTATTCCTAAAAAAACAACTAAAGGAATTGCGATCCAATAGCGAACCATTTCATGCGTGTTTTCACTATCTATCCATAAGCCAATAAAGGTGAAGGTAAAGGAAAGAACTAAGAGTCCAAGAATATAAAAAACAAGAAGAAAAGTAATCGCAAAAATAATACTGCAATATTTTTCGAGTGTGGCAACATAATTATCAAAAGAGCCTACTCTTTTTTGAAGGTGTCTTGTAAATTTCGAACTATATTTTAGTTCATCATAATCGATATCTCCCGAAACATAGCGTAATCCTATTGCTCCAATCCATAGTCCTCTTAAAATTACATGAACTAATAAGTTTATAGTAAGTATATACCAAGACACTAATAATCCTTGTGCAATACCTACCCGATAAAAATTATTATCATTTTCTGCTTCTACAATTGCAATCTCTATAGGATCTATAATAGAGAATAACCCGTAGATAGCAAAACCAGAAATAATAAGCTCTAATTGCCAGCTTTCCTGCTGTAATATATCGAGCCATTTCTTAAATTTCTTGGTATTGGGATCGTTACTCATGGTTGGAATAGATTGGTCGACCTAAATATATTTAAAAATTGTTAATAAGCAGTCGCTGGATTACAGGGAATTGTCTGATTAAATTTCGGGCATAAAAAAAGGTTCTATGCATGTTGCAAAGAACCTTTTAAAAAGAGGCGGCGGCCTACTCTCCCACCTGGTCTGGCA
>CANKZG010000004.1 GCA_947488435.1 uncultured Flavobacteriaceae bacterium
GTGGGAGAGTAGGCCGCCGCCTCTTTTTAAAAGGTTCTTTGCAACATGCATAGAACCTTTTTTTATGCCCGAAATTTTTAGTACGAAGAACATAAAAGATGCTAACCATAGCTTGTTTATAGTATCTTAATAATTATAGTATAAAAATTCTTAGATATGAAAGAAAAATACTACATTTATATTTGTTATTTAAATCCTTCCCCCTAATATAGTTTCCCCAAAAGATTCCCCCATTTCCTAATGATCTTGGTTAAAGGTTATAGGATATAGTGTTGTAATTACTTAAAACTATATGATATGCGTAGAAAACTACTTTTTTATTTTATTATGTTATTGACTGTACATGCTGTTTACAGTCAGTCCTGTAATTGTGACGTAACACTGACAGGTTTAAAGACAACATCGCTAAATATAATTTTAGCATCTCAAGTTAATTATTCACCTGGAGATACCATATGTATTCCTGCCGGCAATTACGCTGGTTTTCGTTTTTTCGATTTTGAAGGAACAACAACCGCTCCAGTTACCTTTATTAATTGTGGAGGAAAAGTTGAAATAACAGAACATCAGTATACGGGAATTGCTTTTAAACGAAGTAAACACATAAGGATAACAGGAACAGGAGATTCAAGCTTAGTATATGGTATTCATATAAAAGAAGTTAGTAATGGAGGTTCTGTTGGTATTGGTATAGAAGATCTTAGTTCAGACTTCGAAATTGATCATGTAGAGATTGAAAATACAGGTTTCGCAGGAATTATGGCTAAAACTGATCCTAGCTGTAGTAATCCAAATACCTGGAGATCTAACGGTTACGTTCTTAAAAATCTAAATATCCATGAGAATTTCATTCATGACACTGGTGCTGAAGGCATTTATGTTGGGTATACAGGAGGTTATAAAGTGAATTCGAATAGAAGCTGCAATGGGGTGCCTATTTTTGGACACTGGCTTGAAGATGTTGATATTCATAATAATGTTATAGAAGATACGAAATGGGATGGAATACAACTAAATTTGGTTCGCCAAAATGGAAAAATAAGAAATAACTATATCTATAATAGCGGAACAGAAGATGTGTTTGCTCAGAACTTTGCCATGAGTATTGGGGGAGGAGTTTACGATGTTTTCAATAATTATATTGAAACTCCAATAACTGGAGTAGGACAAGGAATGCAATTTATTAGCGCAGAAAGTGGTACTAAAGTTTATAACAATGTTATCGTTAGACCCAAGTTTCATGGAATTTTCATGCATAATCGGCATGAATTTGATGATATTAATACTGGGTATTTTGTTTTGAATAATACAATTATAGAACCAGAAGATTCAGGAGTATTTTATAATACAGTAATCACTATCACCGAAGATTTAGCCAAGAAATTTACCACTCAAGAAAATGTAAAAACCTATATGGTGAATAATTTAGTGGTTGATCCGGGTAGTGATCATGCCTCAGGAAATACATGGAAGGGAGATCAAGAAAGTTATTTTGATTTTAATAAGAGAATTACTAGGGATAGTACACTTTCTCGTATTTTTTCAAATATTACAACTCGCCAAATGGATACATTGGGTTTAAGTGATATTACCAATAATTATTTTAGTCCTGCAGATCAATCTTCTGATCTAGTTGATTCAGGTTCTGACGTATCCGCGTATGGTGTGACCTTTGATTTAAATGACGATTTAAGACCCTTTGGAAATGGCTTTGACGTTGGAGCTTATGAATTGGAGTATATAAGTATTCCGATACAAGATCCTAATGATCCAATTATACTTGCGCCAAACCCTGCTGACACTTATTTTATAATTACAAATGAACATTTTAAAAATAGCGCAAAACTTACCATTATGGAGTTTAATACTGGTCTGATAATTTATGATGGGAAATATAAAATAGGAACTGAATTTAATATAGATGAGCTCGATTCTGGACTTTATATCCTTACCCTATGGACCCGAGGAGAGACTTATGTTAGACAATTAATTGTTCAGTAGTTTTAGAGAAAAAAAAGGCCTTTCCAACTCAGGGAAAGGCCTATCTGACTAATTCAAAATAAATATATTATACTTATACTCTGGGTAAATCTCCATCCCCTTTAAGCGGTAGCGCAGACACGCCCATTAAATAGGTGTCCACATGATATGCTGCTTGTCTGCCTTCAGAAATTGCCCAAACAATCAATGATTGTCCTCTGCGTTGATCTCCAGCGACAAAAACACCATCAATATTGGTTTTATAGTCTTTGGCTGATGCTTTTATATTGGTTCTTGGGTCAATTTCCAGTCCAAATTGATCTGCCAAATTAGTTTCAGATCCTGTAAACCCTAATGCAAGAAGTGCCAATTCACATTTCCACTCTTTTTCCGAGCCGGGAACCTCTTTTAATTGAGGTCGTTGTCCTGGAATTTTTTCCCAAGTTACTTCTGCCGTCACAAGACCTTTTAAATTTCCATCTGCATCACCTAAAAATTCCTTTGTGGTAATACTAAAAAAACGATCTGCTCCTTCCTGATGTGAAGAGCTTGTTCGCAAGCGCATAGGCCAAAAAGGCCAAGGTTGTTCCTCTGGTCGATGCTCAGTAGCTTTGCTCATAATTTCGAAATTTGAAACTTGCAAAGCGCCCTGCCGGATAGATGTTCCAATACAGTCAGACCCTGTATCTCCACCTCCTATTACAATAACATTTTTTTTGGCAGCTAAAATTTCTTCCCCCAGATCGGTTATGCCATCAACACGTTTGTTGTTTTGTTTTAGAAAATCCATGGCTTGTACCACTCCTTTAAGCTCTGCTCCTTTTATAGGTAATGTCCTTCTTAAGGTGGCTCCTCCACATAATACGACTGCATCAAATGTTTTATTTAGTGCTTTCGCGGTAATATCAACACCGACATGGATTCCTGTTTTAAAAACGATTCCCTCTTCAGTCAAAATATCAATTCTACGATCAATAATGTGTTTTTCCATTTTAAAATCTGGAATTCCATAACGAAGTAAGCCTCCAATTTTTTCATCGCGTTCAAAAACGGTAACTGAATGACCAGCTCTGTTAAGTTGTTGAGCTGCAGCTAAACCTGCAGGTCCTGAGCCCACTACAGCGACTTTCTTACCTGTTCTTATTTCAGGTGTTTGAGCCGAGATCCATCCTTTTTCAAAGGCAATTTCAACAATATTTTTTTCAATATTTTCTATTGAAACCGGATCTTCATTAATTCCCAAAACGCAAGCCTCTTCGCAAGGAGCAGGACACAATCTTCCTGTAAATTCTGGAAAATTATTTGTAGAATGTAAAATTGTTGCAGCTTTCTCCCATTTTCCACGATAAATAGCATCATTGAAATCCGGAATTAAATTGCCTAAGGGACATCCGCTATGGCAAAATGGAATACCACAATCCATACAACGAGCTCCTTGATTTTTTAATTCTTTTTTTGGCATTGGAAGCGTAAACTCCTTGTAATTTTGAATGCGATCATCAACCGCATTATATGCTTCTACTTTTCTGTCGAACTCTAAAAAACCTGTTATCTTTCCCAAAACTTACTAGTTATATGGTTTGTAATTTTTCTTTTTCCAATCGAATCAAAGCCTGTTTATACTCTTCTGGCAATACCTTGATAAATTTAGGCAGCGCAGAATTCCAATCTTCCAAAATACGCTGTGCCAATGGGCTCATGGTAAAATTATAATGACTTGTTATTAATTCTTTCAATTGAATAATATCGTTATCTTCTTCTACACTTAGCAGGTTTAGGCCTTCTTTACTACACTTCTTTTCAAACGTTTTTTTCGTATCGTAAACATAAGCTATTCCCCCGCTCATTCCTGCGCCAAAATTACGACCCACTTCGCCAAGAATAACAGCTATACCACCTGTCATGTATTCGCATCCATGATCTCCAATGCCTTCGACAACTGTTTTGGCACCAGAATTACGTACGCAAAAGCGTTCTCCAGCTTTACCATTAATATATGCTCTGCCAGCGGTTGCACCATACAATGTAACGTTACCCGTAATAACATTATCTTCGGGTATAATGGTAGATTTCTCCGGTACTTTTATCACCAGCTTCGCTCCAGAAAGCCCTTTTCCTAGATAATCATTGGTGTTTCCGTTTACAATCATGGTTAAACCTCTAGTGGCAAAAGCACCAAAACTTTGTCCTGCAGACCCGGTAAAGTTTAGTTTAAGTGTATTGATAGGTAATCCTTGAGCACCGTATACCTTGGATATTTCGTTGCTAATTATAGCTCCAACAGCACGATCGGTGTTTTTAATTGGAAAATCCAAGCTCAATTTTTCTTTTCGAAATAAGGAAGGATTAGCTTTTTGAATGATTTCGAATTCTATCGAATCTTCGATATGGTGCTCTTGCTTTGTGGTGTTGTAAAACTTTGTCCCTTTTGGAACTTCTACTTCATGTAATATAGGAGTTAAATCAATTCCGGCAGACTTGTAATGATCTATGGCTCTATTTCGATCTAATTTCTGTACCTGACCAACCATTTCATTTACGGTTCTGAAACCTAATTTTGCCATAATTTCACGAAGCTCTTGCGCAACAAAGTACATGTAGTTCACTACATGCTCCGGTTTCCCTTTGAACTTTTTACGCAATTCCGGATTTTGTGTGGCAATACCCACAGGGCAGGTATTTAAATGACAAACCCGCATCATGACACAACCGGATGCAACCAAAGGTGCAGTGGCAAAACCAAACTCTTCAGCTCCTAATAAACAGGCTATAGCCACATCTCGACCTGTTTTTAATTGGCCGTCGCATTCCAATACGATTCGATTTCTTAAATCGTTCATGACTAAAGTCTGCTGTGCTTCTGCGATACCCAGTTCCCATGGTAAACCGGCATGTTTTAGTGAAGTAAGCGGCGATGCTCCGGTACCTCCATCAAAACCGGAAATAAGAATAACATCGGCCTTTGCTTTAGAAACACCTGCCGCTACCGTTCCAACTCCTACTTCGGAAACTAATTTTACATTAACCCTTGCTTTACGATTTGCTGACTTTAAATCGAATATTAGTTGTGAAAGATCTTCAATAGAATAAATATCGTGATGAGGCGGGGGTGAAATTAAACCTACATACGGTGTTGAATTTCGTGTTTTTGCTATTGCAGGATTTACTTTTGGTCCTGGAAGTTGTCCCCCTTCTCCGGGTTTTGCTCCTTGAGCCATTTTAATCTGTATTTCCTTGGCATTAGTTAGGTAATTTGAAGTAACCCCAAAACGACCTGATGCAACTTGCTTGATAGCACTATTTTTCCAATCCCCGGTGGCATTCTTATAAAAACGTTCCACATCTTCGCCTCCTTCTCCAGAATTGCTTTTACCACCAATACGGTTCATAGCGATAGCTAAATTTTCATGAGCCTCTTTGCTAATGGAACCATAAGACATCGCTCCTGTTTTAAAACGTTTTACAATTTCTGTCCATGGTTCTACCTCTTCTAAGGGAACCGGGTCGAAATTGGAAAATTCAAATAACCCACGAATGGTCATTAGGTTTTTGGATTGCTCATTGACCATTTTCGAAAACTCCTGATAGGATTTAGGGTCGTTAGTACGTACAGAGTGCTGTAATTTTGCTATGGATAATGGGTTAAACATATGTTTTTCTCCATCTCTTCGCCAACGGTATTCTCCGCCAATTTCTACATCTAAGTTTGCAGCGATTTCTTGTTTCTGAAAAGTTTTTTGGTGGCGTTTTGCAATCTCTTTTTCTATTTCGTACAAGCCTATGCCTTGTATTCGAGTAGGAGTGTTGGGAAAGTACTTGTCTACTACTTTGGTGCTAATACCTATACACTCAAATAACCTTGAGCTTCGATACGAATTTAAAGTAGAAATTCCAATCTTGTTCATTACTTTAAGAATCCCTTTTCCAATGGCCTTGTTATAGTTTTTTATGGCTTCATCAAAGGAGTATTCTGTGATATCGTTAGCTTCGATCTGCTCCGCTATAATTTCATTAACCAAATAAGGGTTAATAGCACTTGCACCAAAACCAAACAATAAGGCAAAATGATGTACTTCACGAGGTTCGGCAGATTCTATAATGATGCTAAGTTTTGAACGTTTACGTAAACGTTGTAATCCGCTATTAATAAAAGAACAGGCTAATAATGCTGGAATTGGCGCTTTTTCTGCATTGACATTTCTGTCCGAAAGGATAATGATGTTAGCGCCATTATCTATTGCCTTAGATGCTTGGTTAAGCATTTCATGCAAAGCTTCCTCCAATGCATTGTGACCTCTGGAAATATCGTATAGCATGGGCAGCGAAAGTACTTTATAGTCTGGGCTGGCATCATAATTCTTGATTTTATCCAAATCTTCTTTCGAAATCACAGGATTTTGGATCTTAAGTTTTCTGCAGTGCAATTTGGAAAAGTCGAAGATATTGTGATCGCTGCCAAGCGTAAGACTAATATCTGTAATCAACTCTTCTCGTATCCCATCTAAAGGCGGGTTTGTTACTTGAGCAAACAACTGCTTGAAATAATTATAAATCAGTTGTGGTCGCTCTGACAAAACAGCTATTGGTGTGTCTGCTCCCATAGAACCAATGGGCTCTTTGGCCGTTTTTCCCATGGGTAGAATAATGGTGTTAATATCTTCTAGGGTGTACCCAAAAACAGATTTCCTTTTTTCTAAGGAAGCTTCATTCAAGAAAAGAGGGCAATCGTTATAAGGAATATCTTTAAGGTGTACGAGGTTATTATTTAACCAGGTTTTATACGGGTGTTGCTGGGCAATTTTTTCTTTGATTTCTTCATCATTGACAATACGGCCTTCTTCCATATTCACCAAGAACATTTTTCCAGGCTCTAGTCTGCCATGAAACTCAATATTTTCTGGTTCCAGTTCTACTACTCCTGTTTCGGAAGACATCACTACATAACCATCTTTAGTTACTGAGTATCTGGAAGGACGCAATCCATTTCTATCCAATACCGCTCCAATGTAATTTCCATCGGTAAAAGGAATCGAAGCAGGACCATCCCAAGGTTCCATCATACAGGAATGATATTCGTAAAAAGCACGTTTTGCTTCCGACATTTCCATGTTTTTCTCCCAAGCTTCAGGTACTAAAATCATCATGACTTCCGGTAAGGAACGTCCTGTCATTAGCAATAACTCCACAACCATATCCATTGTAGCGGAATCTGACTTCCCTGGAAGTACTATAGGTAGAATATTTTTGATATCATCTCCAAACCAATCACTTTTCAATAACTCTTCTCTGGAATGCATGCGGGTTACATTACCTCTCAGGGTATTGATTTCACCATTATGGCACATATATCTAAAAGGTTGTGCCAAATCCCAGGTAGGAAAGGTATTGGTAGAAAATCGTTGATGCACTAACGCTAGTCGTGTAACTACCCTTGGGTCCATTAAATCTTTATAGTACAAACTAATATCGTTAGGCATTAGTAAGCCTTTAAAGATGATTATTTTGGTAGATAAGCTGGGTACATAAAAGAACTGATGCTCTGATAGTTTAGAGCTTGTTATAGTGTGTTCGGTAATTTTACGAGCAATAAATAGCTTTAAATTAAAATCGAAATACGTCTGTTCTTCAGCGCTTTTAGCAACAAACAACTGTTTAACAAAGGGTTCTGTTTCTGCAGCGATTCTTCCCGGGACAGATTTGTTAACCGGAGTATCTCTCCAGCCTAATAATCGAAGTCCTTGTTTTTTGATATTTTCCTCAAAAATTGAAATGCAATAATCACGTTGGTTTTTCTTTTGAGGAAGAAAGACATTACTAACCGCATAATCTCCAGATTTTGGCAGTTCAAAATCACAAACATCGCTAAAATAATCGTGGGGAATATCGATTAGAATTCCTGCTCCATCTCCAGTTTTACCATCTGCGCTAACAGCTCCGCGGTGTTCTAACTTGTCTAGGATCTCCAAAGCTTTATGGATAATAGTATTTGATTTTTTGCCTTTAAGGCTACAAATAAACCCTGCTCCACAATTGTCGTGCTCAAACTCTGGAAGGTACAAACCTTGTTTTTTCAATCTCATAAATTGCGATATTTATTCAAAAATATCATTTTATGTAAATTATCAACAAGGATTAAGTTAGTATGTTGAAATAAATTCAACGTAAGGAATAAACATTTGAAAAAAATGCATATTTCTTTTTTTTGCAAACCATATTTACGATTACGCTAAAACTACCTTCGTAAAAAGGCTAAAGGTCTAAAATTTGAAGATTATTGCTGTTAAAAAAGTTATATTTTCCGTTCAACCCCCTATTTTTTGATTAGAAAATACAAAAAAACAAGAAATTTAGTTGTAAAGGGGTGTAAAAACGCATTTTTAAAAAAATGATTCCCTATGCTTTTAAAATATTTCGTGAAATTACAATTTTTTGTATTTCGGATGTACCCTCATAAATTTGAGTAATCTTTGCATCTCGCATCAAACGTTCTACATGATAGTCCTTCACAAAACCGTTGCCTCCGTGAATTTGTACGGCTTCAACAGCCGTCTCCATTGCAACTTGAGATGCATATAATTTAGCCATCGCTCCTGAAAGTGTATAGTCATTACCATTATCTTTATCCCAGGCAGCCTTATAGACCAGATGTCGGGCTGCTTGAATTTGGGTATGCATATCTGCCAGTTTAAATGCTATAGCCTGGTGATTACTAATTTCAGTGCCAAAGGCTTTTCGTTCCTTAGAGTATTTTTTTGCAAGCTCATAAGCACCAGTGGCAATACCTAGCGCTTGTGCAGCGATGCCTATTCTCCCTCCTGCTAAGGTTTTCATAGCGAATTTGAAACCAAAACCGTCTTCTCCAATTCTATTTTCTTTTGGAATTTTAACATCATTGAATAATAGAGAGTGAGTATCACTACCTCGAATTCCTAATTTATTTTCTTTTGGACCCACTTCAAATCCGGGCATTCCTTTTTCAACAATTAAGGCGTTAATACCTCGATGTCCTTTTTCTATATCTGTTTGTGCGATTACCAAATAGATGTCAGCCGTATTACCATTAGTAATCCAATTTTTTGTACCATTTAAGAGGTAATGATCTCCCTTATCTATAGCTGTGGTTTTTTGAGATGTCGCATCGCTACCAGCTTCTGGTTCTGATAAACAAAAGGCGCCAATTACTTCGCCTGATGCAAGTTTTGTTAAATACTTTTCTTTTTGAGCTTCATTGGCAAACGTATCTAAGCCCCAACATACTAACGAATTATTTACAGAAGCTACTACAGAAGCAGATGCGTCTATTTTGGACAGTTCTTCGATTACCAACACATAGGATAAAGTATCTAAACCGCTTCCATTATATTTAGGATTAACCATCATTCCCATAAAACCGAGTTCCCCCATTTTTTTTATTTGTTCCGCGGGGAACCGTTGCTCATCGTCTCGTTCAATTACACCGGGAAGTAATTCGTTTTCCGCAAAATCACGCGCCGCCTGCTGAATCATTAATTGCTCTTCTGATAATGTAAAATCCATAATAATAAATTATTGATAAAAAACTATTGCAAATATATGATGATAATAGCAATTTTTAATCAAAAGGTTTTTAAAAATGAGAATATAATAATTCGTTTGAAATGACTTTTTTTTGAAATCTGTTATAGATTTCAACAAATACTTTAAAACCTCATCAATATTTTTATATTTGTTAGGATATGGCGGAAGGAACACCTCTTCAAAAAGTTTTCTTTTAGGTGTTAAATTCTACTTGGAATACAAGAAAAAAGAGTTTTGAGCATCAAAAATGAATATCTTTAGTGAAATTTCATTCGAAGCTATTTAAGCTTAAAAATCAATACATATAGACTACTAATTAACTTAAATAAAACCAACTGACTATGGAAACCGTTATCATTATTGTCTTTTTACTGGGATACCTAGCCATAACCTTAGAGCATAATTTAAAAGTGGACAAATTGATCCCTGCTCTTGCTATGATGGCAATTTTATGGGCTGTAATTGCATTGGCTCATTTACCAGTATTTGAGGTCAATGCAGAACTTCGGGAGCTGGAACCTTCACATATCGATGAAATTCTTCTGCATCATTTGGGAAAAACTGCGGAGATTTTGGTGTTCTTGTTGGGTGCAATGACTATTGTTGAAATTATTGATTACTTTGATGGTTTTGCTACGATAAAAGGGTATATACGAACGCGTAGCAAGGGAAAATTATTATGGTTATTTTCCATCTTGGCATTTATACTATCTGCTATCATAGATAATTTAACCGCAACAATTGTATTAATAACGATCCTTCAAAAGGTAATTTCAGATCGGAATACACGTCTTTGGTTTGCAGGTATGATCATTATTGCGGCAAATGCCGGAGGTGCTTGGTCGCCTATTGGAGATGTTACTACAACAATGCTTTGGATCGCAGATAAGGTTTCTGCAGGACAGTTAGTGGTACATGTATTAATACCATCTATAGTATGTATGGTAATACCAACTTTAATTGCAGGGAGGTTTAAAGCTTTTCAAGGTAATATTGAAGGAGATTTTGAAAATGAAGCACCAAAATCTAAATTTGGTTCTACAATGCTTTATTTAGGTTTGGGAGCAATTGTTTTTGTGCCTTTTTTTAAGACAATTACGCATTTGCCGCCATATGTGGGTATGATGCTATCTTTAGCAATTGTGGCTACTTTTGCAGAGATATATACGAATTCTAAATTCAGTATCAGCAATATTGATGGAGAAGGACATGATACTGAGGGACATCATAGCCCTGTACATAAATCTTTGTCTAAAATAGAGTTACCAAGTATTCTTTTCTTTTTAGGAATACTACTTGCCGTTGCAGCACTAGAATCATTAGGAATCTTATTTAATTATGCAGGAAGCTTAAATGCAGCAATTCCTAATACCGATATTGTGGTCTTGCTTTTTGGAGTAGGATCGGCGGTAATCGATAATGTACCCTTGGTAGCTGCAAGTATGGGGATGTTTTCTGAAACTATTGATGATCCGCTATGGCATTTTATAGCATATTCTGCTGGAACTGGTGGGAGTATGCTTATTATTGGCTCTGCTGCTGGGGTGGTTGCTATGGGAATGGAAAAAATAGATTTTTTCTGGTATTTTAAGAAAATAGCCTGGTTAGCTCTTGTTGGATTTTTAGCAGGTGGAATTTGTTTTGTTTTATTGCGTGATTTTGTGCTTCACACATAATTTTATCGATAAAATACCGTTATTAAGGCAACTTATATACACTAAAATATATGCTAGTATTTCAGGACCCAGTCGAAGGGGCAGAACTTGGGGAAGCCTTATCCGAAGAAAAAACGCTTTCTGTAGTCGATTTAATTGTTAATGGTGGTACAGGAAGTATCGTTATTATCTCCGTGTTATTTGTGCTTTTGTTTGTAGCGCTATACATTTATTTTGAACGGATTTTTGCTATAAAAGCTGCATCCAAAATCGATAAGAACTTTATGAATCAGATTCGAGATCATATTGTAGGCGGTAAATTGGAAGCTGCAAAAATTCTATGTGCACAGACGGACTCACCTGTGGCACGACTAACCGAAAAGGGAGTTTCCCGAATTGGAAAACCACTGGATGATATTAATACCGCAATAGAAAATGCAGGAACATTAGAAGTTTACAAACTTGAAAAGAATGTGAGCATTTTGGCAACAGTAGCCGGTGCGGCACCAATGATTGGCTTTTTAGGTACCGTAATCGGAATGATTTTGGCTTTTCATGAAATGGCTACAAGCGGAGGGCAAGCTGAAATGGGTTCGTTGGCATCAGGAATATATACCGCGATGACAACTACTGTTGCGGGCTTAGTAGTGGGTATTATAGCATACATCGGTTATAACCATTTAGTCAATAGAACAGATAAGGTGGTACATAAGATGGAAGCCAATGCCGTGGAGTTTTTGGATTTATTGAATGAACCTGTTTAAGCGCTCATGAAACTTAAAGGAAGAAATAAAGTAAGTCCGGAGTTTAGCATGTCGTCTATGACCGATATCGTTTTTCTGTTATTGGTTTTTTTCATGTTGACATCGAATGCGCCAAATGCATTGGATTTATTATTGCCAAAAGCAAAAGGGAAATCCACCAATCAACAAAATGTTTCGGTAAGTATTAATAAGAATCTAGAATATTTTGTAAACAATCAGAAAATTAACGGAGAATACATTGAAATTGAATTAAAAAAAGCATTGGAAGGTCAAGAAAAACCAACCATTATTCTTAGAGCAGAAGAAACTGTTGCTATTAAAGAAGCGGTAAACGTTATGGATATAGCAAATAAGAATAATTACAAAGTGATTCTTGCGGTGCGACCAAATTAATGTCCTTTTTAGATACGAGACACAAGAAAAAATCTTTTACACTTACAACTGCTTTGTTAAGTGTGCTATTGCTATTGCTTTTTTATATTGGACTTACCTATATGGACCCACCTGAAGAAAAAGGAATAGCTATAAATTTTGGAACTACAGAGTTTGGCTCGGGAAATGTACAACCTAAAAAAAAGGTGCGATCCGAACCTGTAAATAAACCTCAACAACCCATTGTTAAGGAAGAAAAGGTGGTGGAGGATATACCAGAAAAAACACCTGAAAAAGTAACGGTAAAAGAAACACCTGCAGAAAAAGTACTTACCCAAGAGAGTGAAGAATCTATTCGTATTAAACAACAGGAGGCGGCAAAACGCAAGAAAGAGTTAGCGGCAAAAAAAGCAAAAGCCGAAGCAGAGCGCCTAGAGCAGGAAAAAAGAGAAGCCGAAGAGCGAAAACGAAAAGAACAGGAGGCTAAAAAAAATAAATTAGATGCGCTTATTGGAGGAATCAATAAAGCTGAAGGTGAAACTACTGGAGGTGAAGGGAACGATCGTCAGGCTGGAGATAAAGGAACGCCAGAAGGAGATCCCTATGCAACTAGTTATTATGGAAGCCCAGGTGCCGGAAATGGAGGTGTTGGGGGTTATGGTTTAAATGGACGATCCCTAGTTAGTAAAGGAAAAGTACAGCAAGAGTGCAATGAAGAAGGCCGTGTTGTAGTAAAAATTGTAGTGGATAAGAATGGTAAGGTCGTAAGTGCAACCCCAGGTGTTCGTGGCACCACTAATAATCATCCTTGTTTGTTGGATCCTGCAAAAAAAACCGCTTTTAAGCATCGCTGGAATTTAGATGCTGACGCTCCTACACAACAAATTGGTTTTGTGGTGGTGAACTTTAAATTGGGTGAATAAATCGCATGACGTATCGCGAAACCTTGGATTGGATGTTTGCTCAACTTCCCATGTATCAAGAAAAGGGAAAAGTTGCATTTAAAGGAAAATTAGATCACATCTTAGATTTTTGTGCCCATCTTAGTCACCCAGAAAATGAATTTAAGAGCATCCATGTTGCCGGAACTAACGGAAAAGGATCGAGCAGTCATATGTTAGCTTCTATCTTACAAGAAGCGGGCTATAACGTAGGATTGTATACTTCTCCTCATTTAAAAGATTTTAGAGAGCGCATTCGTATTAATGGTGTTGCTGTTGAAGAAGGATTTGTGGTGAATTTTATTAAAAAAAACAAACCTTTTTTAGCGCAGCATAGCCTATCTTTTTTTGAGATGACAGTAGGCATGGCGTTTTCTTACTTTGCCCAGCAAAAAGTTGATATTGCAATTGTTGAAGTGGGTTTGGGAGGACGTTTAGATTCTACCAATATTATTCGACCCGAAGTTGCCTTAATTACCAATATTGGATATGACCACATGGATATCTTGGGGGATTCGCTGGAAGCGATTGCTTATGAAAAAGGAGGAATTATTAAAAAAGGCGTTCCTACTGTAATTAGTGAATATCAAACGGAAACGGCTCCTGTTTTTCGCACAATTGCCAAGGAACAACACAGTCCTTTGGTATTTGCTGATAAAATTGAACTTAAGACCTATAAAACGGATCTTCTAGGGAGTTACCAAGCTAAAAATGTGAAGGGAGTAGTAGCGACTCTGAAAGTGTTGGACGGATTTGTAGTACCTAAGTCTGCGATAGTGAATGGGTTAAAAAATGTGGTAAAAAACACCTCTTTGTTGGGAAGGTGGCAGGTTCTTCAGGAAAATCCAAGGGTAGTATGTGATAGTGCACACAATAGGGAGGGGCTTGAAATCGTATTGCAGCAAATACAGGATCAAAATTTTAAACAATTGCATATTGTACTTGGCGTGGTAAAGGATAAAAACTTAGGAGCTATCTTACCTTTATTTCCTAAAACGGCACATTACTATTTCTGTAGTCCAAATGTGCATCGCGGATTGGAGGTAGAACATTTAGCTGCCAAAGGACATCAGCGGGGTTTAATAGGCAAAACATATGCATCGGTTCAAGCTGCTTTGGATAGTGCATTGGAGCATAGTTCAAGTAAAGATTTTATTTTTATTGGAGGCAGTACATTTACGGTTGCGGAAGTAGTTTAAATTTTTCTTATTTTTTCTTTTGGAGAATTAAAAACTATCCTATATTTGCACTCCTTTATAAGGGCTCTTAGCTCAGTTGGTTCAGAGCACCTGCCTTACAAGCAGGGGGTCACTGGTTCGAATCCAGTAGGGCCCACATCAAGCACAATCCCGGTGAATTTTCATCGGGATTTTTGTTTTTTGTTTGGACTTTAAGTTTACTGTGAAAGTAAAAGAACTACTGTAGTTAAACCGTTGCTCTTTACTTCTTGCTTACCTGTGCTTCGCACTCCTTATATAAAAGCGCGAAATTTTTTATATTTTTCTAAGTATTCGTTCAAAAATAAATAAAGCTATAGTAATAGGTAGAAAAATGAAGATTGTCCTATTTATATTTTCTATGCTAATAGGTTCGCCATAATCCTTTAAGAAATAATTCAAAATAATTAGAATATCAGCAAGGATAAAGATTGTCAATAAATATGAAGTCAATTGATATAGGCAAGATTTTATATTCATGTAAAATCTTTTATTTAAACTTTTAAGGAAGATAATAAAAATACTAGAACATAATGAGCTTTTTTAGAAGCATGTAATTTATAAAGAGTTGATCTAAACGACCAATTACTAATTAATTCAGCTCTGCTAAGTTATAAACTTAGCGGTCTTTATATTAGCATAATGAATAAAACAGCATAAGAAAACACCAAATTACTAGCGACTACCAAAAAACTCCCAAATCAAGGACGGGGCATCTACATTATAATCTTCTCCTCTGGGGATATTATGTTCTAAGTTTTCGAGCAGATAGTACCAAACTTCGGTATCATTTTCTGAATTGCTGTATTTTGTAATTTTTGTATCACCTATTTCGGTCAATTCTTGAGTATCGGACTGGTTCAATTCGGCCCAAAATTCCATAATGTCTAGAATTGGTGGGGCTCCTCCCCAGCCTCCAAAAGTGCTAAGCAATCCGTGAATAGGAACCGTTCTATCCAGTCCGCCCGAAAGCTGTAAAATAGAAATTGGTGCTGCTAAAGAACGGTTGTTCCAGGTTTCCAAACTCATAGTTCCTTGAATACTTGCTGCCGCTTTAAAAATACCTGGTCTTTGTACAATCATTTCATAACTCATGAATCCTCCATTTGAATAGCCACTAATAAAAGTTCGTGCAGGATTGAGCTTATACGTATTCTGAAGATGTAATGCTAATGCACTAAGGAATCCAACATCGTCAACAGTACTTATCGTAAGTGCAGCGTTCCAATGTGTCCTTCCTGTATCGTCAGCAAAACCTTGAGGATAAACCACCGCAAAACCTTGTTCTTTCGCCAATTCCTTCATGGGAAGCCAATCCATAAAATCTAATGCATTTGCATTATAACCATGTAGTACAAAAACCAAAGGTGCATTTTCGGGAAGATTTAAGGGCTGATAATAATGGTAGGTTCTACTCTGACCGCCATGTGTAAGATTATAAGTGCCCGACGGATTTATCGCAGATTCAACTACATCATCATTGCTTACCTCCTCTACAACAGCTTCCTCCGAAGTACAGGATAAAATAAGTAAAATGATAAAAAAACTAAGCGCTCTTTTCATAACAAAACAAATATATAAAAATAGCGGAAATAAAACGCTTGCCCATTTGTAATTATTTGGTTTCGAATATGTTATAAGTTCTAGACCATTCGGTTGATTGACCGGATTCAACAACTATTTTAAAGAATAACTCCGGACTAATCACATGTTTCCATCCCCAAAGATTTACTTTATTGGTTTGAAAATTTCCGATTTCTTGTATTCCAATTTTACTTTTATGGTGCACCAGCTCCCATGCTGCATTGACATTTTTACTACCTGTGAGATTGCTAAAAAAGAATTGTTTTTTGGGGGTGCTATTGAATTGAATTGTATGTTGTCCAATACTAACTTTATGTTCTGGGTTAACAAACTCATCAAACAACTCCAAGTTTAATTGAAATGGAAATTTTAAGGAGTACTGGGTTCCAATTAATGCTTTGTTTATGGCAATAAAGTTATGATTGTATTCCTCTGTAGCGATATCTTTTTTTCCAGTATTTTGTAAGTGATAGGTAATGCTAAAACCACTTTCAAGTAGTTTAATTTCCTTTTTTAATACATAAGCATAACCATTAACAGCCTCAGATTTGCAATGAATTAAAACGCTATTCGGTTTTGGAAAGATTTCGAATTCAGCAGGCGTAATCTCATAATTTGCATCGAATGCGTATTGCGAACTATCTTTTTTTAATAAACCCACCCCTATTTTGTGAAACCAACCGCCAACTTCAGTTTCTTCAAAGCCTAAAGCACTGTCAATACCGAATTCATTATAAAACCCTTTTCCAAGATAATTCTCATTTTGAGGGTTAGTTTGTTCAATACTCGACAACAGTTTGTTTTGAAATTTTACAGAGGTGATTTTTCCAGTCCAGTCGAATCTGGAAAAATTGTAATTTTCATGAGGATCATCAATATGAATTTCCAGATTTTTGTTTTTAAGAATATATGTCATTTTAAGAACGCAGTATGGATTAAATCTAAGAAAAAACTATCTATAATTTAATTAAGGCCTTGATAGACTTTCAAACATGATACTTATCTGAGAAACAAATTGAGCTATGAACCTTTTCTTATATCGCTCTTTAAAGATAGTTATTTTAGTAGGCAAGAATAAGTTTTTGACCAATGCGAAGTGTGCTTGTTCTGGAGATCTTGTTGGTCTGACAAATTCTTCGGATGGGAATGCGATACTTACTGGATATTTCAGACAACGTATCTCCCGCTTTAATAATATAAACCTGCTTTTGTTTTTTCTGGTTGGCAACTACTTTTTCATAGGTGTCTAACGGTATAATATCGCTCTGTCTTTTAGAGCTATGCATATAAGGGGTTACCCATTCTTTGGTAACCCATATGTTTTGCGCTCTAATTTTATTACCTGAGTTAAATTCAAAGAGATATTCTGGATTAATAGCTATCCCTCGATAACTAACTACCAAATGTAGATGACTTCCGCGCGCATTTCCTGTTGTACCTCCCTTACCAATAATTTGCCCTTTTTTAATAGTATCATTTACATTAACTAAATATTTGGATAAGTGAGCATACGCCGTCTCTAAACCGTTGAAATGTCTAATAACTACCGTTTTTCCATGGCCAGAACTGTAATTGACAAAACGTACTTTCCCATCGAACATTGCAAAAACCGAATCCCCAGTAATTAAATCAATATCGATACCTCTATGCGGTCTTCTGTTTCGCCAGCCATATCTTGAAGTTACTACCTGTTTTCTTTCTATAGGAGCACTATAAGTGCTATCCGTAAATGTAATTAGGAAGGGAAGTTTTTTGGTTTCGTGTTTAAAAGGATTAAAATTAATGGTATCCCAATTTTCTAGCATAACATTTTTAAGTAACGTATCCTTTTTTATTGATGAATGTATAGAATCTTGTGCTTTTAAATTGGGAACGGAGTCTATTTTAAGCACATATCTGGTGATATCTTGACCAAAAATATGACATGAAATAAAAAGTAAACAAGAAACTAAAACAGTGGTTTTCATAAAACGTATAAGGTTCTAAAAATTCAATGCGAACATGCTAATTTAATAGCACAATATAGATTTTGCAATAAAGAAGAGCATTTTAAAGACATTATAAAGCAGCTTACTCTAAATAATTGATGGGGTCAACATAACTGCCATGATGCTTTATCATGTAGTGTAAATGCGGTCCAGATGAAAGACCAGAGTTTCCTGTATATCCAATGATTTGACCTTTTTTTACCACCTGATCTTTTTTGCAATTAAAATTGCTTAAATGCGCATATCCTGTTTCATAACCGTTGGCGTGAGATATAATGACTAAGTTACCCCAATTTCCTTGATTAGAGGCGTTGGTTATTACTCCATCTGTTGTGGCAATAACAGGAGTGCCGATTTCGGCTTTAAAATCAATTCCCTTATGCCGTTGCCCTCTTTTACCTTGAGCATCTTTTCGTTGTGCACCATAAGGAGAAGTAATATCCTCTTTTGTCACATTTTGAATTGGAAATAAAGAAGGGGTGGAGACAACAGCCTGTAAAACATCCAATCTATTGTTGATATTAATTTTGGTCTTGGTAAAGGAAACCAAACAAAAGAAACCTATTGGGATAAAAATCAGGTATTTTATTTTTAGCAACGGATTTGATTTTGTTTTAAGCATCATTTCTATTCTTTTTTTGATTATTGGTTGTTTAAAATAACTACAGATATGGGTTGTATTATTAGCTTTAATATTATCAAGCAAAAGTTCCATATAATAGGAAATCTTTACCTTTTCATGGCGCAGTGCACTCTTGTCTGCCTGAAATTCATGAATCGATTTCAAAGACTTTCTATAGAAGTAAACTATAGGATTAAACCAAAAGAACGCAAAGTAAATTTCGGTAACTAGAAGATCTATAGAATGTTTTAACTTAATATGTGCCTTTTCATGCGCTAATATAAGAGCATCGCAATTACGCATCCTATGTTCGGGAACAAATATCCAATTAAAGTAGGAATAGATCTCAGAGTCTTTTGTTATGACTAGTTTGTAATTTTCTTTTTTAGTAACAAGAGATCTATTTTTTAAAACAACAAGCTTTAGTATGGAACTAACTATTCTAATCAAACAAATAAGAACCCCCATACAGTATGTCCATATAATAAGTTCGGAATAATCAGTTTGCACAGAAGCTGTTGCTGCAGGATTTAAGGCAGTCGTTGTTTCATAAGTGAAACCTTCGAAAATAGGAAGTTCTACCATTTCGCGAGGTACTATGGGCAAAAGATTCTCAACCAAGGGAATGAGGATTGATATGGGGATAAAAAATAGTAAAATCCACCTGTTGAGTTGGTGAAAAGTTAATCTGCTTAACACCAGTCGATATCCTATATAGAATACTATAAATACAACACTTGATTGTATAAGATGAAAGAAAAAACTATTCATTTTTATCTTTTAAAAGTTCAATTTTTTCTTCAATTGCCTGTTTTATTTCTTCAAGCTCCGTAAGGTTTAGGTGATCACTTTTAGTGAAATAAGAAGCGAATTTATGTATAGAACCGTTAAAAAAACGCCCTATAACTTCTTTCATATGTTCGTTAAAATAATTGTTTTTTGTAACAGTAGGATAGTATTCACGAGTTTTGCCAAAGGTTCTATAATTGACATATTTTTTTTTCACTAAGACACTGACTACAGTAGATATGGTAGTATATGCAGGTTTTGGTTCTGGGAATTCTTTTACAATGTCTTTTAGGAAAGCTTTTCTAAGTTTCCATAAGTATTGCATTATTTGTTCTTCAGGTTTAGTGAGTTTGTTCATAAAGCGAATATACAATAATTTATTACTATAACTATAGTTATAGTAATAAATTATTAAAAGCCCCTTAAAAAACCTTATATGAATCATACAGACGTCGAAAAAATTAACCGAACCTCTTTCTGAATTCTGATGGTGACATTTCTGTTTTATGTTTAAAGAGTTTTGTGAAGGATGCAGGATATTCAAAACCTAAACCATAAGCAATTTCACTAATGGAGAGGGGGGTAGTTGACAGCTGTTCCTTAGCTTTATCAATTAATTTGTTGTGGATATGCTGTTGCGTACTTTGCCCAGTAAGGGATTTTAGCATGTTGCTTAAATAATTTGGAGAAAGATTTAAACGATTTGCAACCCATATAACTGAGGGTAAACCTTTTTCGATAAAATTGTTGCCGCTAAAATAATCGGATAAAACTTCTTCCAGTTGATTTACCAATACATCATTAGAGATCCTACGGGTAATAAATTGTCTTTCATAGAAGCGTTCTGCATAATTAAGGAGTAATTCCAATTGCGTAATAATTATCTTCTGACTGAACTTGTCAATATTTGCATGATATTCTTTTTGAATATTTTTTAAATGAGCTACCATCATTAGTTCTTCTTTCTCCGAAAGGAAAAGCGCTTCATTAATAGCATAGCCAAAGAATTCATAGGTTTTTATGCGTTTGGCTAATGATGTATTCCACAAAAAATCAGGGTGTATAAGCAATAGCCAACCTGAGGGAGTGTGCCTTATGTTAGGATTACTGGTCAAACTTATCACCTGATTTGGTGCAACAAAGGTCATTACACCCTCATCGAAATCATAGGCTTGTTGCCCATAAAAAAATTTATGGGCAACATTGCGTTTTAATCCAATTGTATAATAATCTTGCCTCCATTTGAGATCTTCTATATCCGATGGATATTGCACCTTACTATAATCTATTAAACTTATTAAGGGATGTTCTGGAGAAGCAATATTAGCCAGCTTGTGATAATCACTTATTTTCTTAAAGTGTCTTAAAGCTTTCATTAGTATAAATGTATAAAGAAGATTTTAAACGAGCATTCCTCCAGAAACTTCAATACGTTGTCCATTAATCCATCGTGCGCGTTCTGAACATAAGAAAGCTACAGTACCTCCAATATCTTCAGCTTCTCCTACGCGACCAAGTGCAGTAATATTTGCGATAATAGCCCTTTTATCTTCGTTATCACGGTTACTTCCTCCTGCAAAATCGGTAGCTACTGCTCCTGGAGCGATTACATTAGCTGTTATTTTACGCGTTCCCAGTTCCTTGGCCAAATACCGAGTGAAGACTTCTAAGCCTCCCTTCATCATAGCGTAAGCCGACATTCCCGGTAAACTAAAACGTGCTAACCCACTAGAAATATTGATAATTCTGCCAGACTCATTAAGATAAGGTAGAGCAGCCTGTGTTAGAAAATAGATGCTTTTAAGGTGTATGTTCATCATCTCATCGAATTGTTCTTCTCTAGTATCGGCGATGAGGTTAAAGGTTCCGGTGCCAGCATTGTTGATCAAAAAATCAAAATTTGGGTCTCCGTTTTCATTTTCCAAATATGCTATACTTTTGGCTATAAATTGTTGACCGCTTTTAAAATCATTGGCATCAAATGGAAAAGCGATAGCTTTTTGACCAAGGGCTTCAATTTCTAAAATAACTTCTTTCGCCTTTTCTTCGTTGGTATGATACGAAAAAATGATGTTCACTCCATCTTTAGCTAAATTAAGTGCCATGTCTTTTCCTAGACCGCGACTAGCCCCTGTTATAATTGCTGTTTTCTGATTCATTTTTATGGTTTTAAATTACAGTACAAAGATGGGCATAGGTAACAGTGCATTGTTTTCCAAATCTCTCTTTGTGTTTTCCAAATCTCACTGGAGAGGTACTCTCATTGAAATCAATCTAGTGGCAAAGGGATGCACAGCAATAAATATTCTTAACGGTTTGAATTGTTTAGGCATAAATTCTTTAGTAAAAATGCATTTTCATTCCTTCATGAGTGGCTATAAATCCTAAATCCTTATAAAACTTGACGGCTTTGGGCCTTTTTTTATCTGTAGTTAATTGTAACAAGTGTGCTTGGCGTTCTTGTGCTCTTTTAATGGCCCATTCAAACATAATTTTTCCAATACCAAGACCTCTTCGATCTTTTCTAATGCGCACCGCTTCTATCTGCGCTCTAATTCCACCGCGATACGTGAGATATTGTATAAATGAAAGCTGTAGTGTTCCAATGATTTCTAATTGTTCATTCTCTAGAACTATAAGTTCTTGATTTGGATCAGCATTAATTTGCTCAAATGCCTTTACATAATCATCAGGCAATGGTTCTTTGAAATTTTCTCTAGTTTTTCCAAGTGCATCATCCGCGAGCATTGCCACAATTTTTGAGACATCTTTTTCGTAAGCTTTTCTAAACTTTATTTTACTTAAGTTATTCATGTTTAAATAATATTGGGTGGCATGTTTTTACAAATTGTTCCACATCTTTTTCAGTAAGATAGAATGGATACGACATTAGCAATAGTTGCAAAGAAGGCTGACCTTCTATCGAAGGTGGTATTTCATAATACTGTTGGTTAAGTTTAAAGCCAATACGTTCATAAAACTTTATTCTACGTTTATTAATTATTGTATTCGGTAGTTCCACTTCTAATAGAATGGTTTTATCGGTATTACCGATAAATTTTTCAAGAATTGACTTTCCAAATCCTTTATTTCTCTGTGATATGGACGTGGCAAAATGATCGATGTATTTGTAGTTTTTCAGATCCCACCATAAAAGAAACCCGATGCATTGATTTTGGTTCAGCACCACGTCAAAATTATAATTCGCATTTTTCATAATTCGAGATTGATTATCTAGCGATCTTCGCTCTTCGGGTGGGAATGCGTCTTCATAGAGCTGCCAAGCTTGATTAAAATATGTATCAGAAGTGTTTCTAAGGCGTAGTTGCTTCATTAATGTTTATCCATGATTCAATTTATAATTTGATAAAGAAGCGTGTTTCATATCGTCTGGAGGGATGAAGTTAACAAAATAGAAGCAAATTTATTTGTAAAAAGATGCCTGCCATACTTTAATTAATTTTTATGATTTTTAAAGGTGTTAAAAAACAATTTCAGACGTAGCTTCGCAGATTCATATAAATCGTATAATGATTCTGGATTTAATTGTATCAATGTTATGGAGTATATCCCCATTTGGCGAGGCCAAAGTGGGAATTCCCTATGGCATGTTACGAGGAGTTAATATCTATGTCGTTTTTATAGCATGTCTGTTGGCTAATATACTAGTGTTTCCGTTAATGTTGTTTTTTTTGGAAAACGTGAATCGTTATCTTTTGCGATGGAATGCATATAAGAAATCAGCATTGTTTGTAGCACGTAGGGCCAAGGTAGGTTCAGCGGATAAAATTAAAAAATATGGCTTTTGGGGATTGATGTTTTTTGTAATGATTCCTTTGCCTGGAACAGGCGTATATGCCGGAAGTATTGCTACTTATCTCTTGAAAATGGAACGTTCTAAAGCATTTTTGGCCAATGTTATAGGAATCTTTTTTTCATCCCTTATCGTGTGGATTACAACGCTGCTATCTATGCAGGCTTACTAAACAAGTAATGCACTATGAGTAGTATTAAATTAAACGGTGGGTACGCCTTTTAATCTTTTTTCTACTTTTTTCTTTTTGGCAGTAAGTTTTTTCATCAAATCCATGATGTCGCTATCTTTATTTTCCTTGTAGATCTCATTTAACGAAAGAATAAGTTCTTTAATTTCTCGAGAAGCTATAATTCGTTCGTTTGTTGTTTTTGGAGAAAGCTTAGCTTCCTCATATTGTTTGGCTTTGGTGATGATGTCCATTAAAACTCTTATTTGGAATAAATGTAAATAAGAAATTAGTTTTAGAGTTAAGGTTTAACAAAACATTATAGAAATAGCTTTACCCCCGGGAAATGAAGGCATTTATTGCTAGAATAATAGTAACTTCGTGCCAATAAATTTAGGGGATATTAGCTCAGTTGGTTTAGAGCGCTGCCTTGACAGGGCAGAGGTCACCGGTTCGAATCCAGTATATCCCACTATTTTGTTTATTATTTTTGTAATTAGAGGCTTAGCGAACAGCTTTGAGATTTTCCAAACCATTTTACGCGATTTTTTGAAGCGTGTCTATAGATGCTATCACGAAGTATTCTAGGAACATACCCTAAAAGTGTAGCAATGCGTTTAAATTTGGGTATTTTGGAAACAATTTTTAGGAACCCATCGGAATGAGTATAATGTCCATTAGAGTCCCATAAGATTACAGTGTCTAGGCTTGAAGAAGGTAAATTATTAGCCTTTAAAAACTGTTGTCCCATAGGGGATTGAAAAGGTACAAAAACGAATAATTCGCTTGGAGCAAATTTTAGCAGCCATCCTACAACCCCGTTACATAGGTTGCATTCACCGTCAAAAATTATAACATTTTTATACATGATTTAAATTGTAAAACTTCACTACAATTATAGTCGTAACGAACCATCAATCATTTCAATTGCGCGATGAGTATTATTATATATAGTAGCATTATGCGTTGCTATAATTACTGTTTTTTTCCGTTGTTCTGCTATTTCTTTAAGAATACTGAAAATCACCTTGGTGTTTTTTAAATCCAAACTACCGGTGGGTTCATCTGCTATAATATGTTGGGGGTCATTAATTAAAGCTCTAGCAATTGCAATGCGCTGTTGTTGCCCTCCAGAAAGTTCATAGATAGGTTTGTCCTGATACGATTTTAGATCCATTTCTTCAAGAATTGAAATTGCCTTATTGCGAGTTTCTTCCCAGTTTTTGGAACCTTGTTTTAAAGCGGGAAGCATAATATTTTGAATCACTGTAAATTCATGAAGTAAATGATGAAATTGATAAACAAATCCAATTTTTTTATTTCGGAGTTGATTGACACGCTTTCTGGGCATTATTGCAATATTTTCCTGATCGATATATAGCTTTCCCTTAAACTCTGGATCTAGACTTGCTAGAATATACAGTAAGGTAGATTTACCACTTCCCGATTCCCCAAATATGGATAGAAGCTCCCCATCTTCAATAGTTAAAGAGATGTTGTTGAGCACAGTATGCTCATGTGGCATTGAAAAGGTTTTATAGATATTCTCTGCAATGATGCTCATAGTCCTCGAAGCGTTTTTACAGGGTCTATAGCACTGGCCTTTTTAGTCGGAAAATAGGTTGCTAAGAGTGTGGTTAAAAGACCAAAAAGAGAACCAAATATATAAAATGCAATATCAAAATTAACAGGATAAGTATCAACGATTATAAAATCAGAAGTTCCAATTGGTGTAGTGGATATAGATAAGCTAATTAAATAACCCATTGCTAATCCTAGCACAGCTCCAATAAGACCAATTACAAAGGCCTGAATCAAGAAAATAGCAATAATATCTTCTTCATGATACCCGATAGATTTTAACACAGCAATATCTTTGCGTTTATTCAATACTACGCTATGCAGTACATTATACATTCCAAAACCTGCTACCAGTAAAATGGCAAAAGATACGGACCAGGTTAGAATATTACGTACTTTATTACCAATAACAATCGTTTTATTTTGTTCTTTCCAATCGTTTACTTCAATGCTATCAAAACTATGTATGAGTTCATCTTTTAATTGTAATTGATTTCTTTGGTTAAGTCTGATGTGAATTGCTGTGATATCCTCAGGTTGCTTTAAAAGTTTCCGTAAGGTTTCTGCATGTACATATGTTCTTATATTATCAATAGTAGTAATCCCAAAACTAAAAATCCCTTTTACATCAAGGTAACTATTGCTACCATTCGGTAAAATTATTTTTAAAGAATCCCCAACGGTTACTTTAAGGCGCTTTGCTAGGCTTACTCCTAGGAGTATAGATTTATCATCTGTACTATAATTAAGACTTTGAAAACCGGTTCCCGAAAGAAGCCTGCGATCTAGATCGACCATTTGATCTTCCTGATCTGGAATAATTCCATTCAGCCGTATTGGTAATTGTTGTGCATTACTAATCAAAATCGCTGGGGCAGCAAATTGCTGCGAGAAAGCCTTAACAGTCTCATGCTTTTTTAGGGTCTTGGCTATTTTTGCTACCGTGTCTGCAGGAATAGTATTGATACTTTGCGAGGACTTATTATTGGTATAGATGGTAATGTCTGGGTTTCCATTAAAAACTGCATCATCTAAAAACTGATTGACCCCTGTCATAAAACTAGCCATTACAATAAAGGTAGTAACTCCTAATAACACCCCGAGTATTGCCAAAAAACTTTGCTTTTTTCGCGCTAAAAGATGCTGTTTGGCAATAAAAAAGTTAACCTTATTTACGAGGGCGTTGAACATAAAGATTAGGTCGGGGTTTTTATTTTGCGATTACAATAATGCTAAAATACGTTCTAAAGCCATGCCTCGGGAACCTTTTATTAATAGGGTGGCCTTTGGCAATGGATGTTCGCTTAAGTATGTCTTTAGTAGTTCAAAACTAGAGAATTTTAAAATGCCATTTGTTTGGGTTTTTTCAAAATTAACGCCTATTAAATAGCTATGGTCAAAACTCATTTCTTGCGTTAAATCAGCTATTTTTTGATGTTCTTCTGCTGCGGTTTCCCCCAACTCAAACATATCACCCAAAAAAACAACTTTGCAATCGGCTTCAATTGCTTTAAAATTTTCTAAAGCTGCTAACATGCTGGTGGGGTTAGCATTATAGGCATCTAAAATGATGCGATGTCCATTTCTATTCAGTATTTGCGAACGATTATTATCCGGTATATAATTGGAGATTGCTTTACTGATTTCAGTGGTGGGAACATTAAAATATTTTCCCATTATAAGGGCAGCGCAACAATTGGTGAAGTTGTACTTGCCAATGAGCTGAGAGTGAATTATCTGTTTTTCAAATTGAAGTTGAACAAAAGGATTGGCGCCTAAAAAACCTATGGTATAGTAGAGGTGATTGTGTTTGCTGAATCCAATCTTCTTTGTGTGATGGGCTAGTTTTTCCTCCTGAATAGGATCATCGGCATTCAAAAAAATAAACTTATTATTAGCGATAAGATAATGGTACAATTCACTTTTTCCTGCGATTACGCCTTCAGGCCCTCCAAACCCCTCCAAATGAGCTTTACCGAAATTGGTAATATATCCGTAATCGGGTTCTGCTAATGTGCATAAAAATTCAATTTCCTTAAGATGGTTTGCTCCCATTTCAACAATTGCAATTTCGGTTTGCGGTTTTATCGAAAGTAGCGTAAGAGGAACACCAATATGGTTGTTTAAATTCCCAATTGTCGCTATGGTGCTGTAAGACTTAGACAATACGGCATGAATAAGTTCCTTCGTTGTAGTTTTTCCATTACTTCCTGTGAGTGCAATTACCTTTGCATTGCAATAATTTCTATGATAATTGGCAAGGGCTTGTAATGCTTCTAAAACATGAGGAACATGAATTAGCTGTTTAGATCTTGGGGTTATATCTTCATCTACAATGGCATAAGCTGCACCTTTTTTTAATGCATCATGCGCGAAAGTATTACCATTAAAATTAGCTCCTTTAAGAGCAAAAAAAAGACAGTTCTTGGTTATTTTTCTAGTATCGGTACAAACTTCAGGAAATGCTAAAAAAAGTTCGTGGAGTTTTGCTATTGTCATAAAACTAAGATATAAAAAAAGCCCTTTTAATAAGGGCTCTTTTTTCTGATCTTATGAAAGATTATTTTTTTCTGCTCTTTTTTCCTCGAACAGTTTTGTTTTTCGTTTTTGCTTTAGAGCCAACGCGAGACATTGCACATCTAAATCCAATATAATCTGTAGCCATATATTGCGGCATATATCTTCTTTGAGCAGGATCTAACCAATACGCTCTGTCTCTCCACGAACCGCCTTTGTATACTCGAACTTCGTCGTTAATCAAAGATGTTCTATTATTAGACTTATCGTATTCTCGAATAATATTGCCCAATGAATCTCTTTCAACTCGATGTTTTGGAGCATTGTACATTTTTTTCTTGTCTTTTTCCTCTTCATCGCTAAACCTGTCTAAAAATCTAGACGAGCTAGCATCACCATCGCGATAACCTCTATTATCACTTGTAGAGAAATTGGTTCGCAAGTAAGTTTCTTGCTCATCTACCGCAACCATTTCAATTTCACCAGGTAAATTTACGGCCACTACTTTTCCATTTGGTAGGGTATCAAAAACGACATCATCTCTTAAAACTTTTACTTTTCCATCTTTATCGATAGCTGCCTTTTGGTAAATGTTTCCACGATAGTAATTGAAGTCACTAATTTCATCATCAACTATAGGACGATATACATCCGCCACCCATTCAGAAACATTTCCAGCCATATCATAAAGACCAAGATCATTAGGCTTATACGATTTTACTTCAGCGGTAATATCTGCTCCATCATCAGACCAACCTGCTATTCCGCCATAATCACCTTTTCCTTGCTTAAAGTTAGCAAGCTGATCACCTCTACCTACACGCTGACCATTGCGAGTGTAATCACCTTCCCAAGGGTATTTTTTTCTACCTCGGTAGTTGTTATATTCTCTGGATCCTACTAATGCCTGAGCCGCATATTCCCATTCTGTTTCTGTAGGTAATCTGTATTCTGGTAAAATAATTCCTGAACTTCGTTTAGCATAAGCCGGAACCGAATCTCTTTTTTGCTTGCCTTGTAGGGAATCTATTTGCCCGTTATAAACGCTTCCCGGTTTATTAAGGTAAGCGTTAGTACTAAAAGTTCCTTCTACCTCGCCATTTAAAGCCTTGTATTTTGCATCTTTTGCTAAATAACCTTCTCTTTCAAGTAAAGCTTCATTTACGCGGTCTGTTCTCCATTCCGAATACTGTACAGCTTGAATCCAATTTACACCTACTACAGGATATTCTGCATAAGCTGGGTGTCTTAAATAATTATCAGTCATCGTTTCATTAAAACCCAAACGATTTCTCCATACTAACGTATCTGGTAAAGCACCTTTATAAATATTTGCGTACATCGGATTTTCAGGAGGATATACATTTTTCAAGTAATCCAAATATTCCATGTACATAACATTGGTTACTTCCGTCTCATCCATGTAAAACGATTGTACGTGTTGTTGTGTAGGGGTATTGTTCCAGTCATGCATTACATCATCCTGCACTTTACCCTTTGTGAAAGTACCACCTTCTACAAATACAAGTCCAGGACCAGTTTCCTGTTCCTTAAAACTAGAATTGTGCTGAAACCCACCTTCTTTGGCATTTATTTTCCACCCTGTTCCTCTAGATACGGTTTTGGATGAAGAAGAAGATTTTTTACAGCTTGTAATACCTCCTGCAATTACTATACAAGAAAGGATAACTTTGATTAACTGTTTTTTCATAATGAGAACTTAATTTCAATACCTAGGCATGTTTTCGAGCTTCGATATTTATATTTTTAAAGTTTATTTTATCACTTTTGGCTTATTAAACGAACTTTTGGTCATAATATTTTATTTAAATGAAAAATATTTGACAAAAAGCATTTAGTGTTTTTACACCAGGATATCTAATAGCATAACGATAGAAAATTCAATCTAGTATCAGGTGTACTCAACTTTATTTAAAGTAAGATTTTTAAGTAAAAATGCCTAATTCCAGTGAAGTGAAATGATCATTCCTTAAAATTCTTTAATCGTAATGTGGATCTTTATCGAAAATGTTGAATTCTTACACAAGATATTACCGAAAACACCGTTTACATGTAATACAACTAATTTTTTTTACAAGATCACTATATTTTTTGATTTTTGCACTCAACTAAATTTTAACTCACGAAATGAAAAAATTATTAATACTTTCCATGGTAACCTTATTTGCCTGCAAGTTGACAGCGCAGGAAGATAGGGTAATTACTACGGCAGTCCCTTTTTTAACCATAGCAGGTGATGCTAGAGCTTCTGGTTTAGGAGATCTAGGTGTTGCTACTGAAAGCGATGTTTTTTCTCAGCAATGGAATGCTGCGAAATACGCTTTTGCAAACCAAAAAATAGGGATTTCTGCAAGTTACACTCCTTTTTTACAAAGTGTTATTACTGATATTGCGTTGTTAAATGCTAATTTTTACAATAAAATTGATGATAACAGTGCATTTGCTGTGAGTCTACGTTTTTTTAGCTTAGGAGAGATTGTACTTCGTCAATCCATAGAAGATATTAATGGAACAGTAACAGAACCCAATGAATTTGCAATTGATGGATCTTATGCGTTAAAATTAAGTCCAACTTTTTCAATGGCAGTTGCAGGTAGGTTTATCAGTTCTAACCTTAGGTTTCAAGATTCGGGTACAGATTCTCAGGCAGCTAATAGTTTTGCTGTAGATGTTTCTGGATTCTATCGTTCTCGCGAAATTGCTTATAATAATTTTGATGGTCGATGGAGAGCAGGATTTAATATCTCTAACCTAGGCGGTAAGATTCAATATGATGAAGGAGGACAGGAAAACTTTTTGCCAACCAACCTTAGATTTGGAGCAGGCTTTGATTTTATCTTAGATCAGGATAATGTAGTTTCAGTAACTTCAGAGTTTAATAAGTTATTGGTACCGACGCCTAGAGATTTTGACGGAGATGGGGATATTGATTCAGACGATAATGATGCATATCAAGATATCGGATTTTTTAGCGGTGTCTTTGAATCTTTTGGGGATGCTCCTGACGGTTTTAGTGAGGAGTTGGAAGAAGTTACCTGGGCTTTAGGAACAGAATATGTTTATCGTGAGGCATTTATGATAAGAGCAGGTTATTTTAATGAAAGCGAAAATAAAGGATCTCGTAAGTTTTTTAGCCTGGGAGCTGGCTTTAAATTTAAAGCTGCACAAATAGATTTATCTTACTTGTTTTCTACAGCTCAAGTTCGAAATCCATTAGAAAACACATTGCGTTTTTCCTTAACCTTTAATTTAGGGCAACAATACTTCAACGATTAAGAAAAAATAAAATACAATAGCTAAAAGGCCTGTCATTAGACAGGTCTTTTTTGTTTTATGTAAACGAAGATAAAACCTATACGATGCTAATGGCTCCAATAGGATATTACAAGTTTTTATTTACGGGTATGATCTGCTTTATGTATCTTTATTTTTTTCGAATGCCTTTGCTAATTTAAATTTTGATGTAAGTGAAAAAAGTGCAGGTTACCTTTGAGATGCAGGTTTTTGATGATTTAAACGAATTGATTGAAGCAGATAAAAAACTTATGGAAAGGGCAGTTAGTGCTAGAGCCAATGCTTATGCACCATACTCTAATTTTAAGGTTGGAGCTGCTATTCTACTAGATAATGGAGAGGTAGTTATTGGAAACAATCAAGAAAATGCATCTTACCCATCTGGACTTTGTGCAGAACGTGTAGCAATATTTCATGCCGGAGCTAACTACCCTGGAATACCAATAAGATCAATCGCTATTACCGCAGCCTCACAATTACATGAGGTAGCTACTCCTGCCGCGCCCTGTGGAAATTGCAGGCAAGCAATCGCAGAATATGAACAACGTCAGGAATTTCCGATAACATTATTACTGATGGGAGAAACAGGAGAAGTGTTAAAATGTAAATCTTTAGCAGATATTTTGCCTATTGCTTTTAATAGTTCCTATTTATGATGATGATATCTTTAGCGGAAATAAGTCATCGCTAAAGAATCTTCAAAATAATTGCTTTATATCATAGATTTGATGCGAATTTCACATAAACAAGAGGAAAAGCTTGACACTTTAACGAAACCCTAACACTACAAAGCTTTTTCTGCATTTTTTTTCCGCTATTAATTTATATGTGTATTTTTGTTTTTCTCATATTAGAGAACCTGAATAAAATAGAAATTAATGGAAAAAATCACAAAAGAAGTCTACTTGAAATGGTATGAAGATATGCTGTTTTGGCGAAAGTTTGAAGATAAGCTTGCAGCTGTATATATTCAACAAAAAGTTAGAGGATTTTTACATCTATATAATGGACAAGAAGCTGTTTTGGCAGGTGCATTACATGCAATGGATTTGACCAAAGATAAAATGATTACAGCTTATCGAAATCACGTTCAACCTATCGGAATGGGAGTGGATCCCCGAAAAGTAATGGCTGAACTTTATGGTAAAGTAACAGGAACATCCAAGGGAATGGGAGGTTCGATGCATATTTTTTCTAAAGAACATCGCTTTTACGGAGGACATGGTATTGTTGGAGGTCAAATTCCTCTGGGAGCAGGGTTAGCTTTTGCCGATAAGTATTTTAAGAGAGATGCGGTTACTCTATGTTATATGGGTGATGGAGCGGTAAGACAAGGTTCCTTACACGAAACCTTCAATTTAGCAATGTTATGGCAATTGCCGGTAGTGTTTATATGTGAAAATAATGGATATGCTATGGGTACCTCTGTAGCGAGAACGTCTTATTCCACTGAAATCTGGAAGCTTGGATTGGGATATGAAATGCCATGTGGTCCGGTGGATGGAATGAATCCGGTAAATGTCGCACAAGAAGTTTCTAAGGCTATTGAACGTGCAAGAAGTGGAGGAGGACCCACATTTTTAGAAATGAAGACCTATCGTTATAGAGGTCATTCGATGTCTGATGCACAACATTATAGAACCAAGGACGAGGTTGAAGAATACAAGAAAATAGATCCAATTACGCAAGTTTTGGATGTTATAAAGGAGAATAAGTATGCTACAGAAGACGAAATTAAGAAGATTGATAAAGGTGTAAAAGCTAAGGTTAAAGAATGTGAACAGTTTGCAGAAGAATCTGCCTACCCTCCCAAGCAACAATTATACGATATGGTATATGAGCAAGAAAATTTTCCTTTTGTACAACATAAATTATAATTAGATGGCAGAAATAATCAACATGCCCCGGCTTAGTGATACGATGGAAGAAGGCACCGTTGCAAAGTGGCTTAAAAAAGTTGGAGATAAAATAGAAGAGGGAGATATTTTAGCTGAAATTGAAACAGATAAGGCTACTATGGAGTTCGAATCTTTTCATGAAGGAACACTTTTACATATTGGAATTGAGGAAGGTGATGGTGCACCTGTAGACACTTTATTAGCAATTATTGGAGAAGAGGGAGAAGATATTTCAGGAGTATTAAATGGATCTGCGACCGCAGCAACAGAAGATAACACTAAAGAAGAGATTCCGGCTTCAGACTCAAATGAAAAACCTAAAACTGAGATGGTAAGTGCTCCTATACCTGAAGGGGTAGAGATTATTAATATGCCTCGTTTAAGTGACACCATGGAGGAAGGAACGGTGGCTACTTGGCTTAAGAAAATAGGAGATAACATTGAAGAAGGAGATATTCTTGCTGAAATTGAAACGGATAAAGCTACAATGGAGTTTGAATCCTTTTATTCGGGAACTTTATTACACATTGGAATTCAAGAAGGTGAAACCGCTTTAGTTGATACCGTTTTGGCCGTGATCGGCCCTGAAGGGACTGATGTTGCCAGTGTTTTAAGTGCAAAACCTGCAACAGAAAACACTGTTGAACAAGCACCTGCTGTAGAAAAAGAAATGGTAGCGCCATCGAAAGATGCATCAAATGTAGCGGTGACTGGAGATGGGCAACGTATTTTTGCATCTCCTTTAGCAAAGAAGATTGCACAAGATAAAGGAATTAATCTTTCTGAAATAAAAGGAAGTGGAGATCACGGTCGTATCGTAAAGAAAGATGTAGAGAATTATAAACCTTCTGCTGAAACAACAAAAACGGCAACCGTAGAAGCTTCTTCAAAAACAAGCGGTGCGACGGCAGCGCCAATAATACTGCCGGTTGGTGAAGAAAGTAGTGAGGAGGTTAAAAACTCTCAAATGCGTAAAGTAATCGCTAAACGTCTGGCGGAATCTAAGTTTTCAGCGCCTCATTATTATCTGACCATCGAGGTTTCTATGGATAATGCTAAGGCCTCAAGAGCGCAGATTAATAGCTTACCGGATACCAAAGTGTCTTTTAACGATATGGTGGTTAAGGCATGTGCGATGGCATTAAAAAAACACCCACAGGTAAATACCACATGGAAGGGTGATACGACCAAGTATAATCATCATATTAGTGTTGGGGTAGCGGTAGCTGTAGATGAAGGACTTGTTGTTCCGGTGTTAAAATTTACAGATCAGATGAGCCTAACGCAGATCGGTGCATCTGTAAAAGATTTGGCAGGAAGAGCGAGAAATAGAAAACTCACACCTGCCGAAATGGATGGTAGTACATTTACGGTATCTAATCTAGGGATGTTTGGTATTTTAGAATTTACATCAATAATCAATCAGCCTAACTCTTCAATATTATCTGTCGGAGCTATCGTTGAAAAACCGGTAGTAAAAAATGGAGAGATTGTTGTGGGAAGCACGATGAAAGTTACTTTGGCTTGTGATCATCGCACAGTGGATGGTGCAACAGGAGCACAATTTTTACAAACGCTAAGAGCGTTTTTAGAAAACCCAGTAACAATGTTGGCTTAATTAAATAATGTTAAAAATGTAAAAGGCCTAAGTTCTAAATTTTTCATAGAACTTAGGTTTTTTTATGGCTACTAAAATAATTTGAAATGAAAAAAATACTAACCTTTGTATTCTTGTTTGTGCTTTTTGGATGTGGTACTACAAAAAAAGAAAGTTCTGATGTAAACGCCATTCCTCAGGGACCTGAAGGGTTAAAGTATAGGACATCTAAAGCAGATGAAGCTAAGAAATTGGTTACTATAAAAAGTGGTGAAGAAGGTACTTTTTCAAGCAGCGAAGAAATTAGTGTTTTGATGAATTTTTTAGCTTCTGATGAACTTAAAGGAAGAGATTCCGGTAGCGAAGGAATTGCGACAGCTGCAACATATATCGAAGCAATTTTTAAAGAAAATAACGTTGCTCCTTACTTTAATTCATATAAAGATACGCTGACTAATTTTAATCCTACCACTTACAATGTGGTGGGTTATGTAGAGGGAAACGATCCAAGTCTAAAAAATGAGTTTATTATTTTGGGAGCACATTATGATCATATTGGACTTCTTAGTTCAGAAAATGGAGATGTAATTGCCAATGGTGCTAATGATAATGCATCGGGAACAAGTACGGTACTAGAATTGGCACGTTATTTTGGAAATGCCAAAACAAATAAAAGAAGTATAATTTTTGCACTTTTTAGCGCTGAGGAAAAAGGTCTTTTGGGGTCAGATCATCTGGCAAAGAAATTAAAGACCAAAAATTTAAATTTATATGCAATGCTCAATTTTGAGATGACGGGTGTTCCATTAAAAAATAAGGACTACTTTATGTATATTACAGGGTATGAAATGTCTAACCTAGCTGCAGTCAGTAATCAATACGCGTCAGAAAAACTTATAGGTTTTTTGCCTACAGCGAAAGAGTTTAACTTATTTAAACGATCTGATAATTATCCATTTCATGAAACTTTTGGAGTGCCATCACATACCTATTGTACTTTTGATTTCACCAATTTTGATCATTATCACAAAGTAGGCGATGAGGTTTCGTTAATGGATTTTACACATATGGCGGAAGTAGTAAACAAAATGATACCTGTTTTAAACGGAATTGTTAATGCATCTCAAAAAGAAATAAAATATAACTAATGGCAAATGTTATAATTACAGGTTCAAGCAGAGGTATTGGCTTTGAGTTAGTAAAGCTTTTTGCAGCGGAAGGACATAAAGTACTTGCGCTGTCTAGAAATTCGGACCCCGTGTCGGAACTTGAACTTCCAAATGTTACAAGTCTTTCGTTTGATATTGCAAAGCCATCCGATAATGAAACACGCAATGCAAGCATTACAAAAACATTTAGGACTGTAGATATTTTAATTAATAATGCGGGGAGATTAGTCTTTAAACCTTTTGCGGAAACCACAGTAGAAGATTTTCAAGAGGTTTATGATGTAAATGTTTTAGGCGTTATCAAACTCTTGAAAACTGTACTGCCGTTGATGTCTCAAAATGGTCATGTAGTCAATATAAGCAGTATGGGAGGAGTACAGGGAAGTGTTAAGTTTGCAGGGCTTTCAGCCTATAGTTCTTCCAAGGGTGCTCTGATTACATTAACCGAGCTGCTGGCGGAAGAGTATAAGGAAACAGGACCTTCTTTTAATGTTTTGGCTTTGGGAGCCGTGCAAACGGAAATGTTGGCAGAAGCATTTCCCGGATATAAGGCTCCAGTAACTGCGGTTGAAATGGCGAACTATATTAAGGGTTTTGCCTTAACCGGACAGCAGTTATATAATGGAAAACTATTGCAGGTGTCGAATAGTACACCTTAATATAAAACTGAAAGAGAAGTATTGCTATTAATTTAAAATCTGACTTTTTCAATTCGATAGCACCTATAAAACGCTATTTTTGCCTTAATGGACGCCATTTTAAAAAAATACCTTCCAGAAAGAGCGGTTTCTGCTTCCCTTGAATTAATTAAGGAATATGGCGTAAATCTTAAAATTGTAAATGAACGTGTCACCAGACATGGTGATTATCGAAGACTGCCTAATGGATTGCATCAAATTACGATCAATGCAACTTTAAATAGGTATCGATTTCTAATAACCTTAATTCACGAAATTGCTCATTTGGTTGCTTTTGAGAAATACGGGCGTTCCATTAAACCTCATGGTGTCGAATGGAAAAAGACTTTCCAATATTTAATGCTTCCATTTATTCGTCCAGAAATATTTCCCAGTAAAATATTACCTGTATTGGCTAGACATTTTAAAAATCCAAGGGCAAGCAGTGATACAGACGCTAACTTGTCCCTAGCTTTGAAACAGTTTGACGAAAAAATAGATAGAACCTTTGTTTTTGAATTACCTTTGGGCAGTGTTTTTAGAACCTATAATGGAAAACTTTTTAAAAAAGGATCTAAACGAATAAAACGCTTTGAATGTGAAGAGTTGTCGACTGGTAAAATATATCTTTTTCAACCCAATGCGGAAGTAGAATTAATAACGGACTAAAATTTTAGTATGAATAAAAACTATTATGCAATTTTAATGGCAGGAGGAGTAGGATCCCGATTTTGGCCTGTAAGCACAGCAAGTTATCCCAAACAATTTCATGATATGTTGGGTGCTGGTAGTACATTGATACAAAAAACCTTTAAGCGCTTAAATACCTTTATACCAACCGAAAATATTCTTATTCTAACCAATGAGAGGTATAATGATCTAGTATTGGAGCAATTACCTATGGTTAAGCAGGAACAGGTAGTTTTGGAACCCACTATGCGAAATACTGCGCCTTGTATTTTATACGCTTCGATGAAGATTAAAAAAAGGAATCCAGATGCCGTTATGATTGTAGCGCCAAGTGATCATTGGATTGAGGATGAAGCTGCTTTTGCGGCTGATGTAGAACAATGTTTTGCAAAGTGTCAGGAAGAAGATGTATTATGCACCTTGGGAATACAACCAACTTTTCCAAATACTGGGTTTGGATATATTGAGTATGACAATAGCGATAATAATGCAATAAAAAAGGTAGCTCAGTTTAGAGAAAAACCCGATTATGAAACGGCAAAACGCTTTTTAAAAAGTGGAAACTTTCTATGGAATGCTGGGATATTTATCTGGAGTGTACGCACTATTATTAATGCTTTTGAAAAATTTCAGCCAGAGCAATATTCTTTGTTTGAAACTGGATTTGATGTATATAACACCAATGCGGAAAGTAGTTTTATTGAAGAACATTACGAAAAGGCGGATAATATCTCCATTGATTATGCAATACTAGAACATTCGAAGGCAATTTTTGTGTTGCCCGCAAGTTTTGACTGGAACGATCTAGGTACTTGGGGATCGCTCTACGATAAACTTGAGAAAGATCCAGAAGCAAATGCTATTGTAAATAGCAAGGTTTTGGCACTGGATGCTTCTGGGAATATGATACGATCTTCAAAAGATAAAATTGTTGTAATTGATGGTTTAAAAGACTATATTATTGTAGATAAAGAGGAAGTTCTATTGATTTGCCCTAAATCAAAAGAACAGGACATAAAAAAAATGCTAGGCAATGTAAAAAATAAATTTGGTGATCAGTACGCTTAGTTATGAACGAAAATATAAACGAGAATAATGCTTCTTCTGTGGAAGAAGGAGGTAATGGAGAAAATGTTAAAAAAGATTTTCAAGGACTTTTAGGAAGCACTCGAAGGTTTCTTTCTGATTTATTGGATATTCGAAAAAATACCGATCAAGAAGCAACAAAGGCTTCTATTATTGCGGATATTCCTTTTAAAGGGCATACCTCTTGGATTTTAATTTGCTCTATTTTTATTGCTTCCATTGGTTTAAATGCGAACTCTACAGCGGTTGTTATTGGAGCGATGTTAATTTCTCCTTTAATGGGGCCTATTTTGGGGATGGGAATGTCCTTAGCAATTAATGATATTGACACCTTGCGACGCTCCTTAAAAAATTTGGCCGTTATGGTTGTGTTAAGCGTTTTAACCGCATTTTTGTTTTTTGAGTTTTTCCCACTCAAAAGTGAATCTTCTGAATTGCTAGCACGGACAAAACCAGATATTAGAGACGTGCTAATTGCTTTTTTTGGAGGATTAGCGTTAGTTATTGCTAGAGCTAAGAAAGGAACTATTGCAAGTGTAATATTTGGTGTTGCAATAGCAACAGCATTAATGCCACCTTTATGCACTGTGGGTTTTGGTTTGGCAATCGGAAACTTTGAATATGCTGGAGGAGCGTTATTATTGTTTGGGATCAACACTATTTTTATAGCCTTAGCAACTTTTTTAGTGTTAAAGGTGTTGCGTTTTCCAATGGTACGCTATGCCAATTCGCAACGAAGACGACTTATTGCCAGATTGGTTTCTTTAGTAGCGTTATCGGTAATGATTCCGGCAGGTTATATCTTCTATAATGTGTATCAAGAATCTAGATTCACAGGACAGGCACAACAACTTATTAATGAAACTATCGAGATATATCAGTTTAATGAAGGAGGAAGATACTTAGATGATTTAACTAAAATAGAATTTGTTAATGGAGGTGAAACTTCATACATAGAATTGGTTTGTATGGGTGATGAATTGATTCCTGAAAATGTAATTAATACTTGGCAAGTGCAGAAAAATAACTATTCCAAATTAAAAAATACCGCTTTACGAGTGGTGCAAGCTGGGAGAGATGATTCTGAAGAGAAGTTTAATTATGTCAGCGAATTGTATGAGTCCAAAAAAGCGGAACTGGTAAATAAAGACAGACGTATTCAACTCCTCGAAGAGGAGATTGCAAAATTGAGTAAATCAGCTGGAAAGCAAATTCCCTTTGATGCGATTAGTCAAGAAGCTAAAACAAATTATGAAAATTTAGAGGCTATTGGATTTTCCAGTAGAATTCAAACATTGGATTTCAAAAAAATTGATACGATACCTGTTTTTGAAATAAAATGGAAAGAAGATACAAGTATTGAACAAACCACAAAGGATACTAAGCGGCTTACGGAATGGCTTAAAATAAGGTTGCAGGATTCTACGCTACAGTTACAACAACACTAATTCAGTTGCGTTCCTCTATATACATTTGACGCACTTTTTTGAACAACTCTGAAGAGTACACAAAATTGGTAACTGCTTCATTGTCAGTTTTAAAAATTTCATTTTTGGTACCTTCCCATTCTTTATAACCATCCTTCAGGAAAATTATTTTTTCTCCAATTTCCATTACAGAATTCATATCATGCGTATTTATGACCGTAGTAATGTCGAATTCCTTGGTGATTTCTTGAATTAGATTGTCTATTAAAATAGCGGTTTTTGGATCCAGACCTGAATTTGGTTCATCACAAAAAAGATATTTTGGTCGCATAACAATAGCCCTTGCAATGGCAACTCTTTTTTGCATACCTCCAGAGATTTCTGAAGGGTATTTTTTATGGGCATCAATAAGGTTAACCCTTTTCAATACAAAATCTACACGCTCTTGCATCTCAGTAGGTGATTGTTTGGTAAACATTTTAAGAGGAAACATTACATTACCTTCCACAGTCATAGAATCAAACAAAGCACTGCCCTGGAATACCATACCCATTTCCTGACGTAAATCTCTTTGTTCACCAACGCTAAGTTCAGAATAGATATTTCCATTATAGTTTATGGTTCCTTTTTCTGGAGTAAAAAGACCCAATAAACACTTTAAAAATACGGTTTTTCCTGAACCACTTTGACCAATAATTAGATTGGTTTTACCCTTATCAAAACAGGTGGAAACCCCTTTTAATACATGAGTGTCTCCAAAAGATTTTTCTATTTGATCTACCTTTATCATTAGCCTAGCAATAGTTGTGTTAAGAGATAATTTAATATAATGATTACAACACTAGTCCAAACAAATGCTGTGGTACTAGCCTTACCTACTTCCAATGCACCACCTTTCATATAATAACCATGAAAGGAGGGAACAGTTGCTATTACAAGCGCAAATACTAAAGATTTGATAAAAGAATAGGTTACATGAAAAGGAATGAAATCCAATTTTAATCCTGTAATAAAATCAGAACTTGTAGTAAAACCACCAAAGACTCCAGCTATCCATCCACCAGAGATCCCCACATACATTGCAATGGCAATGGCAAAAGGATAGATAAGCATGGCAATGATTTTAGGAAAAACAAGGTAGTTTAATGAGTTTACTCCCATAACTTCTAGAGCATCTATTTGTTCTGTAACTCTCATAGTGCCAATACTTGAAGTAATATAAGAACCAACTTTACCTGCCATTATTATAGAGGTAAATGTAGGTGCAAATTCCAAAATAACAGATTGTCGGGTTGCAAAACCAATAAGACTTCTGGGAATAATAGGGTTGTTTAGATTTAAAGCTGTTTGTATAGTAACTACACCGCCAATAAAAAAAGAGATAAAGATGATTATCCCCAACGAACCAAATACTAGCTCATCGATTTCTTTTAATATTAGAGATTTCATTATAGGCCATTTGGTAGGTTTCTTAAAAACCTCCCTAATCATCAAAAAATAATTACCTATAGATGCAATATAGTTCATGAACAAAAAATAAACTTCAGTTGTAAAAATAACAATATTACCTATCATTTAACTCTGAATTAAACTTTTCGAGAGTTATTTATTTACATTTGTTTTTTTTAAGACATTACTATGAACAGAATATCTCTGATACTCCTCTTTTGTGTTTTGGGAACCATCCCTGTACTAGGACAAAAACGTTCAAAAAATAGAACACAGGTACAAAATAAAAGTACAACCGCTGTTACACCTTTTGAAAATCCCAAACTGGTGGTAGGCATTGTTGTAGATCAGATGCGATATGATTACTTAACGCGTTTTTGGAATCATTATGAAGAGGGAGGTTTTAAGCGCTTGGTGAATGATGGGTTTAATTGTAAAAACAATCATTACAATTATGCTCCAACCAGCACAGGCCCTGGTCATTCCTCAATTTATACAGGCACTACTCCTGCCACTCACGGTATTATTGGGAATAGTTGGTATGATAAGGAATTGGATACAATAGTATATTGTGCGGGGGATGATAAATATAATTCAATAGGAACTGCTTCAGCGGCAGGAAAAATGTCTCCACATCGGATGACAGTAACTACGCTGCCAGATCAATTGCGTTTACACACACAAATGCAAGGAAAGGTTATTGCTGTAGCGGTAAAAGATAGAGGTGCAGTTTTACCTGGAGGACATACTGCGAACGGAGCATATTGGTTTCATGGAGCAGATGAAGGCAAATGGATAACAAGTTCTTTTTATAGAAATGAATTACCGCAATGGGTGATTGATTTTAATGCCTCTGGAATTATTGAGGCATATAAAAAACCATGGACAACAATAAAAGATATTAATCTCTATGTAGAAAGTGGTCCGGATAACAATGCGTATGAAGGACTTTTTGAAGATGAAACTACACCTACTTTTCCGCATAGTACTCCAAATTTATTGAGCAAGGATAGGGATTTTGAGATTTTGAAATATACCCCTTATGGAAATAGTATTACTACAGATTTTGCATTGGCAGCTTTGGAAGGAGAGTCATTAGGGGTTGATGATATTACAGATTTTTTAGCAATTAGTTTTTCAAGCACAGATTATATCGGTCATAAGTATGGGGTAAATTCAAAGGAAATTCAGGATACCTATCTGCGTTTGGATCGTGATTTAGCCCGTTTGTTTTCGGAATTAGACGCCAAAGTTGGAGTTAATGAATATACGGTTTTTCTTTCTGCTGATCATGGGGCTATTCAAGTGCCATCTTACTTGAAAGATCAAAAAATCCCGGGAGGTTATTTAGAAATTTCATATGACTCCGAAAGTTTTAACGAGTTTTTGAAATACAATTTTGGAACAACTGATGTAGTAAAAAAAATGCATTATAATCAGGTTTTTTTAGACCATAGTGTTATTAAGAATTTGGACATCAAAATTCAAGAGGCTCAGGAAATTATAGCTTACGAATTGCTAAACAAAGCACCTATAGATCGAGTATATACAGCTTATCAGATGTGGCAAAATGAATATACTAGTGGAATTCCACATATTTTACAAAATGGATATCATCAAAAACGTTCAGGGGATATATTATATACCTTAAAACCCGGCTATGTGGATTATCCCAGAACCGGATCGACACATGGATCTCCCCAGGTTTATGACACGCATGTACCGTTGTTATTTTATGGCAAAGGGATAAAAAAAGGCAGTACAGTAGCACGCACAGAAATTCCTGATATTGCACCGACTATTGCAACTCTTTTGGGAATTGCGTTTCCAAATGGAACCACAGGAACACCAATAAGTAAATTATTGCATAAATAAGATTTAACCTTAAAAAGGTTTTGCTAAATAATCTTCTTTAGGATACCTTTCCAACGTAGTTTTCTAATAAAACTCCCCTCATCGGGAGTAACAATGAAGGAATTGCTTTGTTTTTTAGCTGTTAGATAGCCTTTAATATTATTAAAAAATACTTTAATATTTCTTTTTTTTAAGGCCATTTTAAGAGATGCAATGCAGGAAATCACAAAGCCATAACGCATAATATACATTGCCTTACCTTGTAAGAGCTTCGCTTTTTTATTATAAGCCTTGCCAATAGGGCGTAAATGTTTTACTTGTAATTCAGGTGCTGTAAAAGTTTCGAAACCATGGTAATAACATAGAAGTTCATCAACTGTATCCCATCCAATCGCAGGTTTTAATCCTCCAATCATCTCAAAACATTGTTTTGTGTATGATTTAAATGCTCCACGCACATGATCTTTGTTCATGGGATGCGTATACTTCCATTCCCCTTGTGCATTTTTTTCATACGTAAAGCCTCCGGCAATACCGACTTTCGGGTTTGCCTTAAAAATCTGAGAAACTTGTTCGAAATAATTAGGAGGTAAAATAACATCTGCGTCTAACTTAACAATAAAATCATAATTCGCATCTAAAATAGAAAACCCCTTATAAAATGCATTAACTACTTTACTTCCAGGTAAATGTAAGTTAGATGATGTTGAATTTACTTTCTGAAAAATTTTATTTTGAGCGCTATAGGCATCTATAATTACTTCTGTTGTATCCGTAGAATTATCGTTAACTAACACTACCTTTTTTGGCAATAAAGTTTGCTTTAATATGGCGTCTAAAGCGCCGGGTAAAAAGACAGCTTCATTATGTGCAGGAACAACAATATAATATTCCATAAAACGATTATAAACCTTAAAGTTATGAATTTTACATACCAATTACGTAATTGTAATAGGACTTAGAATAGAAATAGAATGTTACAACGTATTGTATTAATTGCGCTCGGCATAAACAATATAGTATCTAGGAGTGAAGCTTCTAAGTAAAGGACGTATACCCAGTTTCTTTACAGGGTTTGTCCATTTTAAGCTATCCTTTATTTTCCATCCTGACTTTTCAAGTAACCAATCAAACTGCCAATCTTCAAACTCATGATAGTGGCGATCCCAGAGGTCTGTTTTACTTCGATAGGCCGCAGCAAACCACAGATTTAATGGAATACTTGCCACTAATTTTTGTGCTTTAATGGCGCTAAGAACATTGAAAGGGGCTACTAAGTGCTCGAAAATTTCAAATGCCGTAATAACTTCTGCTTCAGAATGCACTACAGACTTAAAATCTATATCTAAATCTTCTCCTGAAGTATTGGTTACCTTATATCCTTGAGACTTCATAATATCAGAAAAAGGGTTTTCAACCCCTAAATCTAATATGGGATGTGTTTTTGGAACGTGTTTTTCAAGAAAATTAAGTGTGTGTTTATAACGCTTATTCGGAAAATTACCTTCGTACATATAAGTTTAGTATCTATAGACGATGGCATTAATATTCATGCCTGCGCCAACACTAGCAAAGATAACAATATCTCCTTTTTGAATATGTTGGTTTTCTATTTTTCCTTTTTTAACTAGGTCAAATAAAGTAGGAATGGTAGCTACGGAACTATTTCCCAATTCGTTTATGCTCATCGGCATAATATCCTGAGGTGGAGTTTTTTCGTATAACTCATAGAAACGTTTTACAATAGCTTCATCCATCTTTTCATTTGCTTGATGGATGAATATTTTTTTTACGGCATCAATAGAGATACCGGTTTTATCCAAACAAACTTGCATTGCACTTGGAACATGGGTAAGTGCAAATTCGTAGATTTTTCGACCATACATTTTTATAAATCGAACATCCTTATCTGAATCTTTATTATACGAATCTCCGAAAAACAAATAATAAGCTTCTCCGTTGGCATGTGTACATGACTCGTGTGCTAATATATTTCCTGAATCCGGAAGACCCTCTAAAATAGTTGCCCCTGCTCCATCAGAATAGATCATAGAGTCACGATCATGTTTGTCAATAACTCTAGAAAGTGTCTCTCCACCGATTACCAGACATTTTTTTGCCAGACCACTTTTAATAAAAGCATTCGCCTGAATAACACCTTCTATCCAACCTGGGCATCCAAATAGAATATCATAAGCAACACATTTTGGGTTTTTAATTTGAAGTAAATGTTTTACTCGGGTAGCCAAACTGGGTAAGGTGTCACTTTGTGTTTTTCCGTAGGTGATATCTCCAAAATTATGAGCGAAAATAATATAATCTAGTTCCTCTCTATCAATACCCGCATCTGCAATAGCATTCTCAGCAGCTATCGCACCCAAATCTGAAGTATTGAATTGTTTTTTAGCATAACGCCTTTCGGCAATACCAGTAATGGCTTTGAATTTTCTAATTACTACAGTATTGGATGCATTAATAGGGGTGCCGTCCGCGTTTAAAAACTCGTGTTGATCAAAATTTAAATTAGGAGTAACAATAGAAGGAATGTAAGATCCGGTACCTGTAATGGCAATATTCATAAGTTAATGGTATTAGTATGGTGTTCGAATATAATGATCAATATCTAAATATTATGCATGCATAATATTTAGATACGACGTTCAAACTGCTGATTCCAATTTTAATAAAAATTGAAAAGAGGATCAAAAGGACCTAAAATAGCCAGTATACGCCTATTTACTGGTAGTTTTTACGCTTCTACATACGCTTCAATTGGCGCGCAAGTACAGATTAAATTACGATCGCCATAGGCATCATCTACACGTCGTGCGCTTGGCCAAAACTTAGCTTCAGACAAGTAAGGAAGCGGAAAAGCAGCTTTTTGCCTGCTGTACGGAAAGTCCCAATTGTCGTTAGTAACCATAGCCAAGGTATGTGGCGCATTTTTTAGAATGTTGTTTTCATCTTCAGAATTTACAGAATCTATTTCTTCCCTTATGGCTAACATTGCTTCACAAAACCGATCCAATTCTGCTAAACCTTCGCTTTCCGTAGGCTCTATCATAATAGTTCCAGCGACAGGAAAAGAAACTGTTGGTGCATGAAAACCATAATCCATAAGTCTTTTTGCAATATCTACCACTTCAATACCTTTTTGTTTGAAAGGTCTGCAATCAATAATCATTTCATGCGCGGCTCTTCCTTTTTCTCCGGTATAAAGAACATCGAATTTCCCACTTAGGCTGTTTTTTATATAATTCGCATTTAAAATAGCAATTTTGGTTGCTTTTGTAAGTCCTTTTTCACCTAACATCTTAACGTAACCATAGGAAATTAAACAGGCAAGTGAGCTTCCCCACGGAGCGGCAGAAATAGCAGTTATAGCATGTGTCCCACCTGTTTTTATGATAGGGTTTCCTGGTAAAAACGGAACAAGCTGAGGAGCAACACAAATTGGACCCACACCCGGTCCACCACCTCCATGTGGAATGGCAAAGGTTTTATGCAAATTAAGATGACACACATCTGCTCCAATTGTAGCGGGATTTGTTAGTCCCACTTGCGCATTCATGTTTGCTCCATCCATGTACACTTGTCCTCCATGATCATGAATTAATTTGGTGATATGTTTTATGGAAGACTCAAATACACCATGTGTAGATGGATAAGTTACCATAAGTGCGGCTAGAGCCTCTTGATGTAAATTCACTTTTTCTTCAAGATCAACAACATCTATATTACCCTTTTCGTCTGTTTTGGTAACAACAACTTTCATTCCGGCCATCACAGCTGAGGCTGGATTTGTACCATGGGCTGAAGCTGGAATGATACAAATATTTCGATGTCCTTCACCTCTAGATTCGTGGTAGGCTCTAATGGTCATCAAACCTGCATATTCTCCTTGAGCTCCGGAATTGGGCTGTAACGAAGTTCCTGCAAAACCTGTGATAACATTTAAATAAGATTCAAGTTCTTTAAGTGCAACCTGATAACCCTCTGCCTGATTTATAGGAACAAAAGGATGTATGTTTCCCCATTGTGGTGAACTTAAAGGTAACATTTCGGCAGCAGCATTTAGTTTCATTGTGCATGATCCTAACGATATCATAGAATGATTTAAGGATAAATCTTTACGTTCCAAGCGTTTTATGTATCGCATCAATTCTGTCTCGGAATGATAAGAATTGAAAACAGGATTTTCTAAAAAAGCAGAATTACGTGTCAAACTACCTGATATCACGGAAGCTTCTAATAATTCGGTAACTACAGCAGGTTCTTTACGAAGGGCTTTACCAAAAATTGTTAGTATATGCTGTAAATCGTCAATACTCGTCGCTTCATTTAAAGCAATGGATATTGTTTGATCATCTACATAAAGGAAATTTACATGCTCTTTTTCTGCTATTTCTCGTATTTCGTTAGCCGGAGCCTTTACGGTAACAGTGTCAAAATAAACCGTGTTTACTTGATATAAGCCCATTCGCTCTAGAGCATCTGCTAATGTGTGAGCGGCAGTATGTACCTTATTTGCGATATAAGTTAAACCTTTTGGACCATGATATACCGCATACATTCCCGCCATTACAGCTAGCAAAACTTGTGCGGTGCATATATTCGAAGTCGCTTTATCTCGTTTAATGTGCTGCTCTCTGGTTTGTAGCGCCATTCGTAACGCTGCATTCCCATCCATATCTTTTGTAACTCCGATAATTCTTCCCGGAATACTTCGCTTATATTGTTCTTTTGTAGCAAAAAAAGCTGCATGTGGTCCGCCATATCCCAAAGGAATTCCAAAACGTTGTGTAGTACCGACAACAATATCTACTCCAAACTCTCCAGGGGGTGTTAACAAAACAAGGCTTAAAATATCTGCAGCTACAGCAACTTTTATATTAATTTCCTTAGCCTTAGTTGTAAATTCAGCATAATCATAAACCTGACCATATTTTCCAGGGTATTGCAATAAAGCACCAAAAAAAGAATGGTCTAACTGTACTTGTTGATGATCTCCAACTACCAATTCTATTCCAAGGGGTTTTGATCTTGTTTGGAGTAGTGATAAAGATTGTGGTAAGATTTCCTCCGACACAAAAAATTTAAGGCAATTTGATTTTTTCTGTTCTCTACTGCGTACATCAAAAAGCATTGTCATTGCCTCTGCAGCAGCAGTACTCTCATCTAAAAGGGAAGCGTTTGCCAATTCCATGCCACTGAGATCGCAAACCATGGTTTGAAAATTTAACAAAGCTTCTAGTCGTCCTTGCGCTATTTCTGCTTGATATGGTGTATAAGCAGTATACCAGCCAGGATTCTCCAATATATTTCTTTGAATTACAGCAGGGAGCAAACTTTCATGATACCCCAAGCCGATATAAGTTTTGAAAACTTTATTTTTTTGAGAAAGCTTATGAATGTGAGTTAAAAACTCGTGCTCACTTAAAGCATTTGGTAGATCCAGTGGTTTTTTTAGGCGTATATCATCAGGAATAGTTTCTAATATAAGTTGATCCAAACTCTCAACATTAACCTTTTCGAACATTTGATTAAGATCTTCATCTTGAATTCCAATGTGACGTAACGCAAATAAATCTGTCTGCATAAAAAGCAATTTTAAACTTTACAAAAGTGCTCAAAATTACTGATTAATTTCATGAAAAAAAGCGAATAATAACTTCTAAGCACTAAAGTTTTTAACCAAAAAAGGAGCTTATGAACAGTTTGGTTATTTTTGTTTAATGAAGCTTCTTAAGTGGTTGTTTAATTTTTATCTCGATGCCAGTATTCATGTGGCGTTGGCGGTAATTTCATTGATGAAGGTATTTACATATTCATTAAACATTACCGTAGACGATCATTTGGTAAATGCCGTTTTTTTTGGGACGATAACCTGCTACAATTTTGTAAAATATGGTGTTGAAGCGAAAAAGTATCTTGTGGTAATTGTACATTACCATAGAAAAATTCAGATTCTGAGTTTTATAGCAGGAGCGGTAGCAGCCTATCATGTTTATTTTTTACCTCCTGCAATTTGGATGACAATTGGAGTGTTAATGCTTTTAACAGGTGTATATGCTTTGCCCATCTTGGCTAAACCTAAAAATTTAAGAAGTTTAAGTGGGGTTAAAATGATCATTGTAGCGGCGGTATGGACCGGAACAGTATTGATTCTTCCTAGTATTAGCTCCAAAATGGAAGTAGGAATTTGGGATTTAACGATAAACTGCTTGCAATGCTTTTTAATAGTATTTGTGTTGCTAATTCCCTTCGAAATTAGAGATTTGGCAAATGATGCGGTTGAATTGCAAACGATGCCCCAGCGTTATGGCGTTAAAAGAACAAAACAAATAGGAATACTTTTAAGTATTTTATTTTTTGGAATTACTTTTTTCCTGGATAGCATTTATAATCAGGCTATCTTGTGGCGTGGTATAGCATTTATCTTGCTTACCTTCTCTGTTTATAAGGCTCAAATCACCCAGGGAAAATATTATGCCTCTTTTTGGGTAGAGGCAATACCTATTGTTTTATGGGGGATAATTTATTTTGGAAATGTGGTAGGTTAAAGGTCGTTGTTTTGACCCAGATGTTTTCTCATCTCTTCTTTTTCACTTTCCGAAAGACTATTAAGTCCTGCTCTTTCGCACAAGGAAGTAAGTGCTTGATTCTTCCTCGTATATCCGGAACATTCCTTACACCACATCAGATGCAAGTTCAACTTAATTTTATCTTTTAAAGGCGCTTCATCATATTGGGCTTTGTCACAGATATTACGCGCTTGCTCACAAGAAATCATAGTAAAAATGTATTATATTAATCACAGACTCGAATATTTTCATAATCAAGACCGTGAAGTTTTAGACGTACAAAACTAAAACTCATTACACATTTTTTAAAAAATAGCAACGAAATGATTTCTCGATAACTAAGGAAGCCCTTTTTATTGAGTAAAAGAAATACTAGAATAATACTGTTTTTTGGTCAAATAAATCTTGATTAATTTATTGATGCCCTTCAAACAATTTTCGCATCTTTTCTTTATCAGCTTCAGATAAGCTGTTAAGCTTTGCCTTATCGCAAAGTGAGGTTAATGCTGTATTTTTTTCAGTGTATTCAGCACATGAGCCACAATACCTGAGATGTAATTTTAATTTTATTTTTTGCCACCAAGAAGCTTCTTTATACTGAACTTTATTGCAAATTATTGAAGCTTTATCACACGAAATTAACATTTAATACCAATTTTGGTTAAGGCATCCCATCAAAGCGGTTCTTGCCCTATGAATCATTACCCATAAATTGGATGGATTAATACCCAATTCATTACAAATATCTTCTGTACTCACTCCTTGAATTGTTTTCATAGTGAATACTAAAGATTGTTTTTTCGGCAATTTAGAAATACATTCTTGAATAGCCAACCCTAATTCTTCATTTTCTATGGGATCATTTTCAGATTTACTGAAAGGGTCAGCAACTCGTTCTTCCAGCCAATCTCCTTCTGAATCGCTATTAGCGTTGTAATTAATCCGAACTTCTGCTTTTCCTTTATTAGAATTAATTTTCCTGTAGTAGTCAATTACTTTTCTTTTGAGAATAGCGATAAGCCATGTGCGTTCTGCCGCATCTCCTTTATAATTTTTCGCCGAATTTAAGCCAGCAAAAAAAGTCTCCTGCACAAGATCCTTAGCAATTTCAGCATTATTTACACGGGCTACTGCATAATTAAATAGGTAATCCGCGTAGAGATCTATCCAGGTGTCTGGATTCAATTTATGATCTGTCATATACTCTTCAGAATGTGTCAAAAGTAAAGATTTTTTGTTAATGTTTGTGTTTGTTTTTTGGAAAAGCAAAAAGGTTTTGTTACACTACAAACAACGATTGCTTTCTTGGTCAAACAAATAAATGGAAAACATATCACGAAAATTTCACAGAAGTGAATTTTAAGAGGATTTTAAGAAGATTAAAACACTTTTGTTGGTGTTTTAGGATGAAATACTACAGATATATAGACTTTTAACTTAAAAAAATGAAGAAACTATACCTATAAATGACCTCTATCCTGTTTTTTTAAGTAATCCGGCTCTAATGAGTAAAGCTTCAATTTTAGGTTCACTTCCTCGAAAACGTTTGTATAATATCATTGGATCTTCTGTGCCCCCTTTGGACAAGATATTTTCCTCGAATTTCTTTGCAACTTCGGTATTGAAAATCCCATTTTCCTGAAAGTATGCAAAAGCATCGGCATCTAATACTTCTGCCCATTTGTAACTGTAGTATCCTGACGAATATCCTCCCTGAAAAATATGGGAAAATGAGGTGCTCATACAAGTTTGAGGAGTATCTGGAAGTAGTGAAGTATTTTCAAATGCTTGGTTTTCATATGCTTTGACTTCAGCTACTAAAGAAGGGTCTTTACCATGCCAAGCCATATCTAAAAACCCAAAGCTAAGTTGTCGTAAAGTAGCCATACCTTCTTGAAAAGTAGCTGACTCCCGTATTTTTTGAATAAGATCCATAGGAATAGATGCTCCTGTCTCGTAATGAGTTGCAAATAATTCTAGCGCTTCCTTTTCGTAACACCAATTTTCCATTAATTGACTAGGAAGTTCTACAAAGTCCCAGAATACAGATGTTCCAGATAATCCTGGATAGGTAGTATTTGCAAGTATTCCGTGTAATGCATGTCCGAATTCGTGAAATAAAGTGGTTACCTCATTAAAGGTAAGTAGTGATGGTTTGCTCGGCGTAGGCTTACCAAAATTACAAACATTGGAAATATGTGGACGTATGTTCTTTCCTGCTTGTTGATATTGAGGTTTGTAAGAAGTCATCCATGCTCCACCTCTTTTGCCAGGTCTGGGATGAAAATCAGCATAAAACAAGGCGAGGAAGTTGTTGTTTCCATCATAAATTTTATACGTTTTTACCTCATCATGGTACTTGTCGACATCGAAAACTTCTTCAAATTTTAAATCAAAAAGCTTCTCGGCCACTTGGAATACTCCGTTAATAACATTTTTTAATTCGAAATATGGTTTTAAAATCTCATCGTCAAGATCAAATAATTTTTGCTTCAGTTTTTCGGAATAGTAAGACGTATCCCATTTTTGAAGTTGCGTTATTCCATCCATCTCTTTTGCAAAGGCAGTGAGCGTTTTAAACTCTTGTTTTGCGGCAGGTTTCGCTTTTTCTAATAACTCATTTAAAAAAGAAATTACAGTTTCTGGACGCTTCGCCATACGTTCTTCCAAAACAAAATGGGCATGAGTATCGTAACCTAACAAATTAGCCCGTTCATAGCGAAGTGTAGCAATCTTTAATACAATTTCTTGATTATCTAGGGCATCATTTTTAAACCCTTTGCTTCCGAAGGCCAAAGCAAGCTCTTTTCTAAGCGCTCTCTTTTTGGCATATTTCATAAAAGGAATATAGCTTGGGTAATCTAAAGTTATCAGCCACCCCTCCTTATTTCGAGATTTTGCTAATTGTGCTGCGGCTTCAATAGCACCATCGGGAAGCCCTTCTAAATCAGATTTAGAAGTGATATGCAATTCGTAGGCGTTTGTTTCAGCCAGCACATTTTCCCCAAATTTTAACTTTAATTGCGAAAGCTCTGTGTCAATTTCACGCAATCGTTCTTTTTTATCAGCAGCCAAATTAGCACCATTTCTACTAAAGCTTTTGTATCTTTTTTCCAGTAAGGTTTGCTGCTCTGTGTTAAGTTGTAAATCATCTTTATGTTTGTATACACTTTTAACCCTTTGAAAAAGCTGCGTATTTAACATAATATCATTTCCAAATTCAGATAGAAGTGGAGATATCTCCTGTGCAATTTGCTGAAGTTCAGTATTAGTTTCTGCTGAATTCAAATTGAAAAAAACACTAGAAATTCGATCGAGTTGTTGCCCTGAAAATTCCAGAGCCTCTATTGTGTTTTGAAAAGAGGGCTTTTCTTTAGATGCTGTTATGTGATCAATTTCATTCCTAGCAGTTGCAATAGCTTCAACAAATGCAGGCATAAAATGTTTATTTTCTATTTTTGAAAATGGTGCAGCATCAAAGGGAATTAATAAAGGATTACTCATAAAAGAAAGTGTCTTAATTCGGTTTACAATGGATATTCTGATTTAACTTTTAACTGTTTTAGCACCTTGAATAACTTTTTGTTTTAAGCCTTCTTTATATAAAACAACCTTATCCAAAATGCACTTATCAGAACTCCCAATAATCTGAGCAGCCAAAATACCGGCATTCTTGGCACCATCCAAAGCTACAGTCGCTACTGGAACGCCTCCTGGCATTTGAAGTATAGAAAGCACAGAATCCCATCCATCAATAGAATTGCTACTCTTTACAGGTACACCAATGACCGGCAACGGAGTAAGTGAGGCAATCATTCCCGGTAAATGCGCAGCACCTCCGGCACCAGCTATAATAACCGAATATCCGTTTGTATGTGCGTTTTGGCCAAAATCAAAAAGTTTTTCTGGGGTTCTGTGGGCAGACACAATATCAACATCCACAGAAATATCAAACCCTTTTAATATATCAATGGCGTCTTGCATTACAGGTAAATCACTAGTGCTTCCCATTACTACGGCTACTTTACTCATGCTATTTTACTTATCTATTTGATTTGTACTTACTACTCGAACAGTATTTTTAACCTGTTCCGCAATACTTCTTGCTTCTTCCATATGTTGATTTACAATGGTAACATGGCCCATTTTTCGAAAAGGTCGGGTTTTCTTTTTCCCATAAATATGAGGGGTTACACCTTCCATTTCCAAAATAGTGTCCATGTTTTTGTATAAAACATCACCAATATGCCCTTCTTCACCAACTAAGTTTACCATTATACCTGCCAATTTACTCTCAGTGTTTCCAAGGGGGAGTCCTAAAATAGCACGAATATGCTGCTCAAACTGATTGGTATAACTGGCTTCAATACTATAGTGTCCGCTATTATGTGGTCTGGGAGCAACTTCATTCACAAGAATATTATTTTCTTGAGTCAAGAATAATTCTACGGCTAGAAGTCCAACATGAGCAATTTTTTCAGCAACATTTAATGCAACTTTAGTTGCTTTTTCAGCTATTTCCTGTGAAACCCTTGCAGGACATAGTACATATTCAACCTGATTGGCTTCTGGATGAAATTCCATTTCCACCACAGGATACGTCTGCATGGCTCCTGAAGCATTTCTTGCAACAATCACTGCTAGCTCATTTTTGAAAGGAATCATGGTTTCTGCAATGCACTCAACATTAGGAAGATTATCAAGATCTTCTAGTTTTTTAACTACTTTAACTCCCTGACCATCATAACCGAACTGTGCAGCTTTCCAAACAAATGGAAATGATATTCCACCATTGGTAAGACTATCGGGTATTTCATTGGTATACCCAAATCTAGTGAAAGCGGCGGTAGGGATATTATGATCGGTATAGAATAACTTTTGGGTAGCCTTGTTTTGAATTATACGCAAAGCTCTTGATGGCGGATAAACCTTAATTCCTTCTTGCTCCAATTTTTCTAATGCATTGATGTTTACATTTTCGATTTCAATAGTAAGAACATCGGTGTTTTTTCCAAATTCATATACCGTATCAAAGTCAAGAAGATCGCCTACATGAAATTCATTACAGGCCATACGCCCAGGTGCTTCTTTTGAAGGGTCGAGAACTTTAGTGTAAATATCAAATTTTCGAGTTTCGGTCAATAACATCTTTCCCAATTGACCACCTCCAAGAATACCAAGTTTAAAAGTTGATGAAAAATAGTTCATGAATACCTGTTGTATTAGTCCACGCAATAGCTTTAAATTAAACCGTAAAAATACGGTTAAATCTTATAAACCCCTTGGCAATATCCAAAAACACAATCAAAATACTATCTTTGCGATCCTATAAAAGTTTTGGACCTTGATAAAACTTCACGACAAACAGTTTAAGCTTTTTTTAAACGAAAAGGAAATAGCAGATGCAGTAGCAAAAGTTGCTAAGGCTGTTGCGGCGGATTACAAAGATGAAACTCCGGTTTTTGTAGGGGTTTTAAATGGTGCTTTTATGTTTGTGGCAGATTTTTTAAAATCGTACGAACACCCTTGCGAAGTTTCTTTTGTAAAACTAAGTTCTTATCAAGGACTTACCTCAACAGGTATTGTAGAAACGCTTTTAGATATTCCCGAAGGAATTGGGGGGAAAAGTGTTATAGTATTGGAAGATATTGTGGACACTGGAAGAACTTTGCAAAAACTAGTGCATCTTTTTTCAGGGTCTAATGTTAAAGAATTTAAAATTGCAGCGCTTTTTTATAAATCATCTGTGTATAATGGAGAGTATCCTATAGATTATTTCGGAATAGAAATCCCGGATAAATTTATCGTAGGGTATGGGCTCGATTATAAAGAATTGGGAAGAAATCTCAAAGAAGTATACCAACTAAATCAAGATCACATGATTAACCTTGTATTGTTCGGCAAACCAGGAGCTGGAAAAGGAACACAAGCCAATTATTTAAAAGAAAAATATAATCTTAAACATATTTCAACAGGCGATGTGTTTCGATATAATATGAAAAATGGAACTGCGCTCGGGAAGTTGGCACAATCCTATATGGATCGAGGAGATTTAGTACCTGATGAAGTAACGATTAAAATGCTTCAAGAAGAAGTTGAAAAAAACCCCGAAGCCAATGGATTTATCTTTGATGGTTTTCCAAGAACAGTAGCTCAAGCCGAAGCTTTGGATAATTTCTTGGAATCTAAGGAAATGCAATTGAATGCAACAATAGCGTTGGAGGCTAGTGATGATATTCTTACGCAACGGCTTGTGGAAAGAGGGAAAGTAAGTGGACGATCTGATGATCAAGATGTCACCAAAATAAAACACCGATTTCAGGAATACAATCAAAAAACGGCACCGTTGAGAGCTTATTATGAAACTCAAGGAAAGTTTCACAGTATAAATGGTATTGGTGAAATTAAGGAGATTACTGAGCGATTAGGAGCTGTAATTGATACACTATAAGAAAGAAAAGATTCGCGAAAATTCACTACGCGGATAGACATACACAGAGAAATAGTAAAGTAAATGACGGAAGGAAATTTTGTTGATTACGTAAAAATTCACGTGGCTTCTGGCAATGGAGGAAAGGGATCTGTGCACCTACATCGTGAAAAGTATATTACAAAAGGAGGACCTGATGGAGGAGACGGTGGAAGAGGAGGGCATGTTATTGCACGAGGAAATAAAAATTTATGGACCTTAGTTGGTTTTAAGTTTAAAAAGCACTTCAAAGCCGGTCATGGGGAGCACGGTAGTAAAAATAGAAGTTCAGGTGCGGACGGAACCGATGTATATATGGATGTTCCTTTGGGAACGTTAATACGAGATATAGAAACGAACAAAATACTTTTTGAAATTACCGAAGATGGACAGGAAATAGTACTGTTAAAAGGTGGTATGGGAGGTAGAGGAAATTGGCATTTCAAGAGCGCTACGAATCAAACTCCACGTTATGCGCAACCTGGAGTTCCAGGAGAGGAGCAGCGATTCACCTTAGAATTAAAAATACTTGCCGATGTAGGTTTGGTTGGATTTCCCAATGCAGGAAAATCGACACTACTATCTGTTTTGACCTCTGCAAAACCTAAAATCGCGGACTATGAATTTACAACCTTAAAACCCAATTTAGGAATTGTAGAATATAGGGATTTTAGAAGTTTTGTTATGGCCGATATCCCTGGAATTATCGAAGGTGCTGCAGAAGGAAAAGGTCTAGGACATTACTTTTTAAGACATATTGAGCGTAATTCAATACTCTTATTTTTAATTCCGGCGGATAGTAAAGATATTGCAAAAGAGTATGATATACTTTTGAATGAACTTAAAAGGTACAATCCAGAGTTATTGGATAAAGCGCGATTAATTGCAATTTCAAAAAGCGATATGCTAGATGCAGAACTTAAGGCAGAGCTAAAAGCGGAACTTGATCTAAATTTACCATCCGTTACCTATACTTTTATATCGTCTGTAGCACAGGAAGGGCTTCAAGAGCTAAAGGATATTCTTTGGAAGTCATTGAACGATTAAAGTATTATTTTCTTTAGTAGCCTCTTTTTTTTAAGTACTTTTAGTAGGTAAAATGGTGCTAAAATGAGAAAGTTACTACTCATACTGATTACGCTTTTGTTTTTTTCTTGTTCCGTAATTAAAGTTGAGCAAGATTATGATAAAGATACCGATTTCTCTAGTTACACAACCTATAACTACTTTGGGGATTTAAATACAGGACTTAACGAATTGGATGATAAACGCCTTATTAAAGCAATTGATGCCACAATGCGAATGAAAGGCTTTTTACTTACTGAAGATCCAGATATTTTGATTAACATATTGAGCGTAGATTACCTTAATCCGGTACGAAATAATGTTGGTATTGGTATTGGCGGCACTGGAAGATCTGTTGGAGGAGGTGTATCTGTTGGTTTACCTGTGGGTCAATCTAAACTAATTCGATCGATCACTTTTGAATTTGTTGACAGTCGAAAAAACAATTTGTTTTGGCAAGGAATAGGGAGAACGAAATTTAGTGCCAATGCGTCCCCCGAAGCAAAAGAAGAAAAATTAAAGATATTGGTTGAAAAAGTATTTGAAAAGTACCCTCAAGTTAATCTGTAATTTTGATTCGCTACATAGCTCTTTAACAACAAAAAAAAAGAATCTTACCGTCTACCCTTTGCTATTTACCGCTAATCATATTTTTGTTTTTTAAGGTAGTAATTCTGTATACTTTTACCGTAAATAAACTCTTAAACACGAAGCAACATGATCGCATTAGCCAAAATAGCCCTTACTTTGATCATAAATATTCTTTTGTAAGAGTACAATCTTTAGTTCACAAACATTGAAGGGATTAGATTGTATTTGAAATCAATCAAAGGTAACGGATGACGGTATTTTCTGGAAAAAATAAATGGAGTATAGCCTTTTGGACTATACAAGTTACGAGCTGGTTTGGGTTACTGCTATTCAGTTATATTGTTACTCCTGATTTCGATGGGTTTAAGCAAAGTAGGTTGTTTAAACTCTCCATGATCATGTCTTTGGTCTCTGGTATAATTTCTACCGCCTTATTGCGATATTATCTTAAGAAGAATGTTTCTTTAGATGGTTTTGGAGTAAAAGAATTAACTAAAATTTTTGTAGCTATTCTTATAGCTTCCGGAATATATTTTTTGCTGAATTTTTCAGTAGGTTTTTTGGAGGACTTTTTTCTTGAAAAAGAAACGGTTGAAATTCCTGAGATCTACCGTCAAGAATATAGTCTAGGGCTGTTAGTGTTTAGTTCCTTTTTTACAATTTTAGGATGGACCGTATTTTATATGGCTGTAAAAGTAGTTTTTAAATTGAACAAAGATCGCTTGGAGCGTTCCGAACTCAATGCAACATTAAGACAGGCGCAATTGAACACTTTAAAAGGGCAAATTAACCCGCACTTTATGTTTAATAGTCTTAATAATATTCGCGGGTTGATGTTAGAAGATGTTGAAAAATCTAGGGAAATGCTGACCAAACTATCCGAAATGTTGCGATATTCGTTGATGAAGAACGATATAAATGCCATTCCTTTGGAAGAGGAATTAGAAATGGTAGAGAATTATATCGACTTGTCTAAAATTCAATTAGAAAACCGCCTAACATTTATTAAAAAAGTAAGCCCAGAAGCCTTATCTATCGCTATTCCTCCTATGATTGTACAATTATTGGTTGAGAATGCAGTAAAACATGGTATTTCTAATTTGAAAAATGGAGGTGAAATTATTTTAAGAATACAATTGTTGACGGATCAAGTCTGTATTAAAGTTTTTAATACAGGAAAACTACATATTGCTAAGAATTCTACGCAGTTGGGAATAAAAAATATAAAACAACGCTTGCGTTTGCTTTATGGAGATCGTGCTACCTTTACCCTGAAAGAAGAAGAAAATAAGGTGGTTGCAAGAATTTTAATTCCATTAGGATGAATACAATAAAAACGGTAATTGTAGAAGATTCTAGATTGGCTCGTAGCGAATTAAAAGAGCTTATTAAAAAACATCAGGAAATTGAACTAGTTGGGGAAGCCGAAAATGTAGATCAAGGATTTGAACTAATTCTTGCAACACGTCCAACACTGTTATTCTTAGATATTAACATGCCCGAAAAAGATGGATTTGCATTATTAGAAATGTTGGATGAGATACCGCTTACAATTTTTACTACTGCTTACGACGAATATGCCATAAAATCTTTTGAGTATAATGCGCTAGATTATCTGCTTAAGCCTATTAGCGTAAAGCGCTTTAGTATCGCAATAGAAAAAGTAAAAACGCAGCTTGTAGATACCGTAAAAAAGGAACTTAAGGAAAGTGCAACCAATAATAAATTAAGAAGCTCCAGTCGTATTTTTATTAAAGAAGGGGAAAACTGTTGGCTTGTGCAAATAGGAGATATCATACTTTTTGAAATCGCTGGTAACTATACAAGGGTTTTCTTTGAAGATAAAAAACCAATGCTGTATAAATCTTTAAATCAAATTGAAGAAAAACTGCCAGAAGATCAATTTTTTAGGGTGAATCGACAACAAATTGTTAATATAAATCATATTCAAGATGTGGTTCCTTGGTTTAATGGAAAATTAAAACTTACCATGAATAATGGAGAAGAGGTTGAGGTTTCCAGAAGACAATCATATATTTTTAAGGATCGATTAAGTATATGATTCCTGATATAGCATATTTCATAAAAAAAGGGTCTTGTAGTACTACAAGACCCTTTTTTATATGTGGTGTTGGATTGTTATCCCTTTAAAATATCAGAATACTTTTCCTTATTTACATAAAGCATTACAATGTTTAGGATTAATAACCCTAGCGCCGGTGCAATATTTCCCGGATCAAGAGTTGCATGAAATAATACCGCATTTACCGAAACACTCATAAGTATTACCATCATAAGTGCATTGTACTTATTAAACAATAGCGATAAACCCGATAATACTTCAACAGCTCCAACCAGATACAGAACTTTTGCACTGGCCAAACCACCAAAATATCCTGCTGCCGCCTCTGAAAGCCCTTCAAAAGGAGGTAGAAACTCATAAAATTTGTTAGCGCCAAAGGTTAGAATAAACAATCCGAAGATTATTCTAATTACTAAAACTACTTTTGAATTCATAATATAAAATTTTGTCAGTTAGTCTCTAAATTTACAAAAATTTACAGTAAGACTTAATTTATTGGGGATTATGCCGATTTCATGAACTTATGCTATAAAACTGATAATTTTTTAAGAATATGGAATATCATAAACTTAAGGAATTAACGTTTAGTTGTTAATGAAATTTTAATTAACAAAATTGTTCGTATTTGCTGTTAAGGAAGCAGATGAGGAAACGACTAAATTGTAAATTTTCAACCCTTGAATTTAAAGAAATTATACATTGTTGTTCTGGCTATTATCGCACCTGTTTTGAGTTTTGCACAGGGAAATATAGTAAAAGAAGTAGATAGTTATGTAGCGAAAGGAGCTTATGAAAAGGCTCAAGATATTCTTTTAAAGGCAATCAAAGTCAATCCTAGTCTGGAGTTACGAGATAAATTAGGCGTAGTTTACAGTTATCAACTAAAATGGGACAATGCTATTGAAATTTACCAAGAGCTTACAAAAGAAGCTCCCAAAAGTGTAAAATATCAGTTTCGTTATTCTGGAGCTTTAGCAAAAAAGGCGCAAAGTAGTGGAAAGTTTAAAGCATTTATGCTACTGGGTAGAATAAAGGATGGTTTCCGAAAAACAATAACTTTAGATGCGAACCATATAGGAGCCCATTGGGCACTTATAGACTTATATGTTACTTTGCCGGGAATAGCAGGGGGTAGCAAAGCAAAAGCATATCAGTATGCGGAAAAACTGAAAAAGATATCTCCTTTAGACGGATATTTAGCACTAGGATACATTTATGAATACGACGATGAGCCAGAGAAATCTGAAAAAAGTTATTTAAAAGCACTTTCGTATTTGGAAGAAGGAGATTTTGATAGAAATCAATTGCATTATCAAATTGGAAAAGTCTGTGCAGAATATGCGATGAAACTTGATAAAGGTATTTTTCATATGCAAGAATACATTGCAAATTATTCCGTAATGGATGGCGTGCCGTTAGAATGGGCGTATTATCGATTGGCCAAACTTTACCGCAAAAAGAAGGATAAAGAACAGGCTTTGGTTTGGGTAAATAAGGCTCTGATTAATAAGCCTAACTTTAAGCCAGCATTAAAAGAACAAGAAATTATTAGGGCATTATAAACCTTACAATGCTCTCAAGAGGCCACCATCGATAGGAATGTTCGTTCCAGTTATGAATGCCGCTTGCTCTGACGCTAAAAAGCTCACCAGATATCCATACTCTTTAGGGTCTCCAAACCTTTTTAAAGGCACTTTAGAAAGCATTTCTTCTCGTACTTCAGCTACAGGTACGTTAAAAGACTTTGCCTTACTTTCATTAAGCTGTTGTATACGTTCCGTATCAAAATAACCGGTTAAAATACTATTTACAGTTATCGCGTAAGTACCCAAATCCGTAGCTAAAGTTTTAGCCCACGTAACTACGGCAGCTCGAATACTATTCGATAATGTTAAGTAAGAAAGAGGTTCTTTTACAGAAACCGATGCCACGTTAATAACACGACCCCATTGTTGATCTTTCATATGCTTCAAGGCTAGTTCGGTAGTATAACAAACCGTTTTGAATAGTAAGTTGAACGCTTCTTGATAGTCATCAATGCTTTTTTCTAATGCCCCTCCAGGTTTAGGTCCTTGTGTATTGTTTATCAGAATGTCTATAGTGTGCGAATCAAAAAAAAGATTTATTTGAGTTTTAAAAGACTCAAAATCGTTGAAATCTACAAGTAAATACCCATGATTTTGCCCATCGGTAACTGGCAGGTTATTTACAATTTCCCGAAGTTTTTGTTCATTTCGAGCCATCAAAAAGACGCTTGCACCACTAGCAGCAAGTTGCTCCGCAATAGCTTTACCTATGCCGCCACTGCTTCCACCAACTAAGGCGTTTTTACCCTTTAAAACAATTTTCATATGCTTTTTTATTTGTATTCTTCTCTTGCAGGACTAAAAATATCCATGAGCTTGCAAGAAGTCAATGCTTTTCCACCATGCTTGGCATATGAAGGAATAACGACCAAGGTTCCTGGTTTGTATACCTTCGTAACCCCATCGACAGTCAATTCAAATTCTCCTTCTAAAACTTCCATTACTTGTTCATTCATATGCGAATGTTCAGGAACGGTAGCTCCCTGTTCGACATCCCAAAAAGCGATACTCATTTGTTCCGTATGAATTAATTTGCCTTGATAACCAAGGAAAATCTCCTTTGTGGGTACTTCTGAAAGCTTAATATCCATAATGCGCTATATTCTTTACGAATATAAAAATAAGATAGTATTCTTTCAGTTAAAAATAGAAGACAGAATATTTTTAACGCTAAAAAAAATGGATACAAAAGATATTCGTTCTTTTAGAATACGGTGCTTTTTAGTAGCACTTGCAATTCCTATCTTTAGACCTTTAAAAATTCTAAGAGATGCGTATTCATTTTATTGCAATAGGTGGTAGTGCAATGCACAATTTAGCCTTAGCACTTCATCATAAAGGTTATCAGATAAGTGGAAGTGATGATGTTATTTTTGAACCTTCTAAAAGTAGATTAGCTGATAAAGGTTTATTACCAGAAAGTTTTGGTTGGTTTCCAGAAAAAATTGACCATAAAATTGATGCTGTTATTTTGGGGATGCACGCTAAACCCGATAATGTTGAACTGCAAAGAGCACAAAAGCTAGGATTAAAAATTTATTCGTATCCCGAGTTTTTATATGAACAGTCTAAGTATAAAACTAGGGTTGTTATTGGTGGAAGTCATGGAAAAACTACGATTACCTCAATGATATTACATGTGTTGAACTATTATAACAAGGAAGTAGATTATATGGTAGGTGCTCAGTTAGATGGATTTGACAGAATGGTACATCTTACAGAAACTAATGATTTTATTGTTTTAGAAGGAGATGAGTATTTGTCTTCCCCTATAGATCGCAGACCGAAGTTTCACTTGTATCAACCCAACATAGCCTTGCTAAGTGGCATCGCTTGGGATCACATTAATGTATTTCCAACTTTTGAGAATTATAAAGAGCAATTCAGCATTTTTGTAGAAAGCATCGTCCAAGGTGGCAGTATAACGTATAACGAGGAAGATAGCGTTTTAAGGGATGTTGTAGATAGTTCAGAACGTACCATCCGAAAATTCCCGTATCAAACCCCGACATTTAAGGTGGTAAATGGAGAAACGCTGATCAATACCCCAGATGGGGAAATGCCACTTGAAATTTTTGGGAGTCATAATCTTAATAACTTGGCGGGAGCAAAGTGGATTTGTCAACATATGGGAATTGATGAATTGGATTTTTATGAGGCTATTGCTAGCTTTAAAGGTGCTGCTAAACGGTTAGAAAAAATAGCAGAAAATGAAAAAACCGTCGTGTTTAAAGATTATGCACATTCTCCTAGTAAGGTGGCTGCTACCACTAAGGCGGTAAAAGAACAATATCCTGATAGGAAATTGATGGCTTGTCTGGAACTGCACACTTACAGCAGTCTTAACGCCGAATTTTTGAAAGAATATAAAAAAACACTCGAATACGCCGATATAGCAGTTGTATACTATTCTCCAGATGCCGTTAAAATCAAACAGTTGGAAGAAGTAACAGAAATTCAAATTTCAGAAGCATTTGCAAAGGATAAACTTCAGGTATATACAAACGCAATGAGCTTTAAAGACTTTCTTTTTAACCAGAATCTGGAAAATACTGTTTTACTACTCATGAGTTCTGGAAACTATGGAGGATTAGACTTTGATAGCATAAAGATTTAGGTATCTGTAAAAATGTCAGCTACAATACAGTTGGAATACTCTTTGGTATTCCATAAGTATGTGCATAAAATCTTTTAAAACCGCATTAATTTGCATCAGTGTTTTCTTTAGAAGAAAGCTCTCGATTGTTCTTATCGCTTTTATGCTAGGTATATCAAACGTTATTTTGGAAGAAACCAGAACTGTTCATGATACCAAAAAGGAAGTAGTTCTTAAAGAAGATCAAGACAAAGGGTTGAAGGACCAATCTTAGCATACTTTTTTAAACTCCAAACTGTCTCAAATGATGATCCAAATGCTTGTATTCTAATTTCCCCCATTGCTCGGGAGTAAAAGTTCCAAACATGGGATGTGGATTCCAACTTTTTCGATCTTTCAGTTCATAAAGCTCTTTAATCATCTTCACCAAATTTTCACGTTCGTGATTAAAATTTTTGTCTTCCTTTGTTTTCGCAATAGGAACAGTAGGTAAATTTTTTCGCCATGGGGTATCATTATAAAGTGATTTTTTAAAGAACCATCGAATTAACGGATTTCCTTTTTTAGTTGTTGCCTTATTTTTAATAGCTAAATTTAAAGGCATTTGACAATGCCATACCATTTGACCTACAGTCATTTTACCCCATTGGCGCTCAGATTGTTCGTTTAACTGTTCAACTCTAGTTAAAATTTCCTCGTATGCAGTTTTTTCGAAAATGGATCTCATAAAAATGGCAACTTAAATTCTTAAGGAAATTTACGATAATTTTTTTAGTTCACTATCTTTAACCTATGCTTAAAACTACAGAATCCTTTTCGATAAAAGATTGGTCGGATGATGATAAACCTCGAGAAAAATTAGCGCAAAAAGGAAAGTCGGTTTTGTCTGATGCCGAACTGGTAGCTATTCTTATTAGATCTGGGAGCAAAAAAGAAAGTGCAGTTGAATTATCAAAAAAAATACTTGCCGCGGTAGATTATGATTTGAACAAGCTTGGGCGGTTATCTTTAAAGCAATTAATTCAATTTAAGGGTATAGGAAATGCAAAGGCCATAGCAATAATTGCGGCTTTGGAACTTGGAAAACGCCGGAGAGAAGAAACTCCACAAAAACAGTTCAAAATATCTGATAGTAAAAGTGCATTCCAATTGTTACAACCAATTATAGGAGAGCTTCCTCATGAAGAGTTTTGGATTATTTATTTAAACAATGCAAATACCGTACTACATACCGTGCAATTGAGTAAAGGTGGCATTACCGGAACATTAGTTGATGTGCGTTTAGCGATGAAATATGCCCTAGAATTAGGCGCCGTTGCTATTATTTTGGCACACAATCACCCATCAGGAATACTAAAACCAAGCAAGGCAGATCGACAAATTACAGCAAAATTGCAAAGAGCTGCACAAACGCTCGATATCCAAGTTTTGGATCATATCATAATTACTAGTGAAGATTATTTTAGTTTTGCAGATCATAAAGTGTTTTAAATTTAAATAATGCAATTTATAGTGAAGTTTTAATGTTATTAATTTATACCCATAAAATCACGGCACGCTTTAGCTATACAGCAAAGCAAATTTTCACTAGAATTTTAGGGATTGAAGTGGGGTATACTACAAAAATTGAGGATTTTATAAAACATAAAGGCCCTAAGATAACATATACGAAGCAGCCCTTACAAAACGAATTTTTTATCCGAAGTAATGATTTGCTTTTTGAACAAGGAATTAATGATATTCTATTGCACGTGGGAGATTGGGGAGGAATACCTTGTTTTTTTGGAGCAGGTGAGCGCAGTAATATTCCCTTTGATATTTTTTCGGCAACATTTTATATGTTAAGTAGGTATGAAGAATACTTGCCCCATATTAAAGATATGCACGGTCGATTTCCTCCTACTGAGAGTATAGCTTATAAACACGGTTTTTTGGAATTGCCAGTGGTAGATTTATGGGCGTATAAGTTATTAGAGAAATTGCAAGAACGTTTTCCTGATATAAAGCACAAAAAGAAACGTTATAGATATACATCCATCGTAGATGTAACTACGTCGCATTGTTTTACACATAGGGGATTAGTTCGCAGTTTTGCAGGGTTAATTCTCGATTTGGGTTCTTTTAGGTTGAGGCGATTGGCACAGCGTTTTTTAGTTCATATTAATGTGCGAAAAGACCCTTATGATAATTTTGGAGATCTTATTGAAATGCATAAAAATACGGGAGTTAGAAGTATGTTTTTCTTTCAATTTGCGTCCTATTCTACCTATGATAAAAACGTGTCTCCAAACAATAATAGGTTTAAATACTTAATTAAATCAGTTGCGGATTATAGTGAGGTGTCGCTCTCTGCTTCTTACGGATCTTTTCGAAACACACACTTGCTTAAGCAAGAAAAAAAGAACCTATCTAACGTAATCCATAAACCCATCAACTATTCTAGATTACGATACAATAGAGTGGATATTCCACATACCTATAGAAATTTGGTGGAGGCAGAATTTATTGACGATTTTACCATGGGTTATTCTACGGCTCTTGGTTTTAGGGCAGGAACTAGTATTCCTTTTTATTTCTATGATATTAACCTAGAAGTTCAACAACCGTTAAAAGTTCACCCTTTCGCAATTCAAGATTATGCCTTAAGGTCTTTAAAATCTAAAGAAGAAATTATAGCAAAAATCAAAGTGCTTTTTGAGTTAGTTAAAAGTGTGAACGGAGAGTTTATAACTATTTTTTCAAATGAATTGATTGGAGAAAAGCATAAAGTGAAGTGGAAAGATTTATACCATGATGTAATTAAAATGTGTAATGTATAAGGGACTAGTGACCGATATTTTTTTTGATTTGGATCATACCCTCTGGGATTTTGATAAAAATTCAGCCTTAACCTTTTCCTATATTCTAGATAAACACAAAATTACAATACCGCTATCGGATTTTTTACAGGTATATGTACCAAAAAATCTAGCTTTTTGGAAAATGTATCGCGAAGAACAAATTACCAAAGAAGAGCTTCGTTATCAACGGTTAAAACAAACCTTTGATGATCTGAGAATAACCATAAAAGATGAAACCATTCATAGCTTGGCAGATGCGTATATTGAATACCTGTCTTCATTCAATCATTTATTTCCAGGAACCTTGGAGATTCTTACCCATTTAAAACCTAATTACAACCTGCACATTATCACTAATGGATTCCAAGAAGTTCAAGAAAAGAAAATGATAAATTCAGGAATACGTCCTTTTTTTGATCAAATAATCGATTCGGAAACAGCAGGAGTTAAAAAGCCAAATCCAATTATTTTTAATGTAGCTCTTAAACGTGCGCAAACGACGCCGAAAAAATCTGTCATGATTGGAGATAGCTTAGAAGCAGATATTCAAGGAGCAAGAGCATTGGGTTTTTATACCTTACATTTTAATTCGCATAATGAATCTTCACACAATTATGGTCCAATGATCAATCATTTGAATGAAATAAAATCCTTTTTATAGAGTTATATATAGTAGGTATTTACTTTGTTTTTCTTTTTAGAAAATTAATACTATCATCAAATGCAAAAAATCATAAAACTTCTGAGCTTTGTTATGCTCTTGCCAATCTTTTTTGTGGGTTGCGCAGATGAACAGGATTTTGATCAAATAAATGACCTTGAAGTTATTCCTACCGTTGAAGCTAGCTTATTTTTTTTAGAGACCCCAGAGCAACTTATAAACCTCGTGACAGGGGTTAATTTTTATTCGCAAACTTTTACATTCACTGCATTTGAAGAACAGTTTTTTGCCGATAATGTATTGGAGGGAGTAATTACTTATGAGCTTGAAAATACCACTAGTAAACCTCTAGTGATTCAGGTTGATTTTTTGGATGCTGGGGATAATATTTTAGATACTGAGAATTTTTCTTTGGTTCCGGCGCCAACCGCGGTGTTAACGCGAGAGGTGACATATGGAGATGGAGGACGAAGTATTGACGTGATAAAAATGACCACCAATATAAGAATATCGGCTACGAATCTCGGGGATAATTCGAGTGTTTCTAGCCTTCCAAGTCCAAAAGTTGTATTGCGCTCAAGTGGCAGATTTAAGGTTCAATTGGTAGAATGATCGACCCCAAAAAATTTATAATCTTTCTTTTACTAGGTTCTTTTTTTGTGCACGCACAGAATAAGCAATTACTGTATGATTTTCTGGAAATTCCACAATCGTTACTACTGAACCCTGGTATGAAGACCAAGCATAAATGGCATGTGGGAGTTCCAGTGTTTTCAGGCATTTATGCTAATGCTGGAAGCAGTGGTATTAGTGTGAATGATATTTTTGCCAATGATGGCATTGATATTAATACAAAGATTCGAGAAAGAGCGGTATTTGGACTGAGCAGGCGAGATTTCTTTACAGGATCGTTTCAAATAGATGTTTTTAATGGAGGTTTTAGAAACCCAAACAAACCACAAGATTTTTACTCGATTGGAGCATATTTAGAATGGGACTTTATCTTATACTGGCCAGAGGATTTAGCAATTTTAGCTTTAGATGGAAATGCCAATCAACTTGGACGTAGGTTTAATATTGGAGATTTAAAAACAAGAGGAGAACTCGTTAGCGTATCTCATATTGGAATTAATAAAGTAATAAGTAAAGAGCTTACAATCGGAGTTAGAGGAAAACTATATTCAAGTATTTTGGATTTTAATTCCTCTAGGAATTCTGGTTCTTTCGTAACCAACCCTGGACAGAATAATATACTCTCTAGTACCTTAGATGCTGATATAGAATTAAGAACTTCAGGGATTCAATCGATAAACGACGATAATACCGACCTTAGTGACTTGCTCATTAAGAGAGCCATTTTTGGAGGTAACCTGGGCTTAGGCTTGGATGTAGGGTTTACTTATAATTTAAACAAGCAAACCTCTATTTCTGGAAGTATACTGGATATCGGATTTATTTATCATACCAAAGATGTTCAAACTTTTACCCTAAATGGAGCAGCTACTACGGAAGGTGTAGAAATTGTGCTCCCTGGAGATTTGGTAAATACCAGTGGTGATTTCTTTCAAGAGATAGTTGATGAAATTGAAGAACTCATCCCTTTTGAAGAAAATGACGATAATTATATTTCCTTCAGACCAACAAAAGCTTATGGAGCTATTCGTTACGATTTTGGAGAACCTTCACAAAATCAAGAAGATTGTAACTGCGATTATCGTGTGAAAGACAATGAAATTTATGAAGGATATTTAAATAGTGTTGGGGGACAGGTGTATCTAATAAATAGGCCTCGAGGTCCGCAAGCAGCGATAACAGCATTTTACCAAAGGAGGTTGGGCAAATTTTTAAATGTTAGAACCTCATACACTATAGATTCATTTTCATTCACTAATATTGGGTTAGGATTAAACCTAAGGGCTGGTCCGGTAAACTTCTATATTCTTGGAGATAATCTATTGTCTTATCGTAATATTCCAGACAGTCGCTATGCTTCTTTTCAATTAGGATTAAATATTATATCTTGGGGGAATAATAGATAGTTCCAAGATAATGAAGAAATTAACGTTAATAGTCTTTTTGAGCATGGGTTTCCTGACTACATTACATGCTCAGTTTGAACCTTATAAATACATAATTGTCCCTACTCAGTTTGAAGATTTTACTAAGGAAAATCAACATCAAACAAGTACATTATTAAAACATTTATTGACACAACGAGAGTTTAATGTAGTCTATGAGAATAACCTTCCTGAAGAATTAAGGAAAAATAGATGTTTAGGGCTAAAAGCAGAATTAAATAACGATTCCTCCTTGTTCACCATCAAGGTTAATGTAGTAATGACAGATTGCAATGATCAGGTAGTTTTTGCAACGGAACAGGGGAGGAGCAAACTTAAAGAGTTTAAACCTGGTTATGCGGAAGCGATGCGTAGATCTTTGCGATCGTTGGATGGGATATCACATAATTATAGTCCAAAGAAAGCTGAGCAAATGGAAACTGAGGAAATGGTTGAAGTGGAAACCAAAACAAGCAATACTACTAAAGATGTTTCCGAAGCTACGATAGCAGAAACAAAAACTGCAAAAAAGGTAGTTGAGGAGAAAATAGAAGAAACGCCAATGATGGAGACATCAATGAAAGAGAAAGAAGTGGTTGAGAAAAAAATGAAGGAGACTGCAACGATGGAGGTATCGGAGAAAGAAAAGGAAATAGTTGAGGAAAAAAAGGAAGAAACTTCGATGATGGAGACATCAGTGAAAGAAGAAATAGTTGCTGAAAAAGGTCTTTTATTATATGCACAAGAAATCCCAAATGGATTTCAGTTAGTAGATAGTACTCCTAAAATTGTATTGCGAATTTTTAAAACTTCTGTAGCAGATCATTTTATAGCAACAAGTGATGATAAAAGTGGCGTTGTTTATAAAAAAGGAGCTATTTGGATTTACGAGTTTTATGAAAATGGAGAACAGGTAAAGCAGCAACTAACGATTAAATTTTAGAACCTATATTTGTTTTTCCATCGTTTTTTCAAAAAATCTTTTAACGCATTTTCCCGTTGATTATTTCCTGGTTCGTAGAAGGAAGTTCCTGATATTTCTTCAGGTAAAAATTCTTCAGCTACAAAATTGTCTGGATGATCATGGGCGTATTTATAATTTTTCCCATAGTCCAAATCCTTCATAAGTTGCGTAGGAGCATTGCGTAAAGCCAAAGGAACTGACAAATCTCCAGTTTCATTAACCAATTGTTGCGCTTTTTTTATTGCCATATAACTGGCGTTGCTTTTGGCGGAAGTAGCAAGATAAACAACGCACTGACTTAATATAATACGGGCTTCTGGGTACCCAATTGTTGATACCGCCTGAAAGGTTGCGTTGGCCATTACGAGCGCAGTGGGGTTAGCATTGCCAATATCTTCTGAAGCTAAAATTAGCATTCTCCGAGCAATAAACTTCACATCTTCTCCTCCTTCTATCATTCTAGCCAGCCAATATACTGCGGCATTAGGGTCACTGCCACGTATGGACTTTATAAAAGCTGATATAATATCGTAATGTTGCTCCCCTGTTTTGTCATATAAAACGGTGTTTTTTTGAACCTTAGATAACACCAATTTATCTGTTATAACGATCTTTCCATTTTCTTCCGTTTCAAGCGTTATTAATTCAAAAATGTTCAACAATTTTCTCCCATCTCCTCCGGAAAGGCGTAGAAGTGCCTCGGTCTCCTTCAGCACTATTTTTTTTGTTTTTAAAATCGGATCCGTTTCTATAGCGCGTACTAGCAATGCTTCTAAATCCTCTTTTTTAAAAGAATTAAGAATATAAACCTGACACCGAGATAAAAGAGCGGGAATCACCTCGAAACTTGGATTTTCCGTAGTAGCTCCAATTAAAGTAACCCATCCTTTTTCTACTGCGGCTAAAAGAGAATCTTGTTGGGATTTACTAAATCTATGTATTTCATCTATAAAAAGAATAGGGTTTTTAGTAGTAAACAAACCTCCACTTTGTTTTGCTTTGGCAATAACTTCTCTTACATCTTTTACGCCACTACTTATGGCACTTAGCGTGTAAAAAGGTCTTTCACTCTCATTAGCTATAATATTAGCCAAAGTTGTTTTTCCTGTGCCTGGTGGTCCCCAAAAAATTAAGGAAGGTACAATCCCTTTTTTAATTTGGTTGGTTAGCGCGCCACTTTTTCCTACTAAATGTTGTTGACTTACATATTCTAAAAGGGTTTTAGGGCGCACCCGTTCTGCAAGAGGTTGATTCATACTATAAAATTAAGCTATTTATATGGATGACAATTTATCAGATTTCTAGTTTATGGCTCAGATATTGTAAAATGAAATTACTAATTTAATCGTGTATGGCGAATCATCAACATTTTAAATTTTCAAATCGGGTTATTCTGATTCCTTTCCTGATGGTTTTAGCCATATGGATTGTTTTTTGGATCGAACTTAGCTTTAGAGTCAACTTTAATAGCTATGGTATTTATCCACGAACATTGCAAGGGTTACGAGGAATAGCTCTGAGTCCGTTTATACATGGATCGTTAAAACATTTGTACAATAATTCAATACCGCTTTTTGTTTTAACCGCAATCTTAATTTATGTGTATAGGGGTATATCTGCTAAAGTGCTTATTGGAGGTATTTTTCTTTCCGGATTGATAACTTGGGGTATTGGAAGGCCTTCTTTTCATATCGGAGCTAGTGGTTTGATCTACGTTCTAGCAAGTTTTATTTTTTTTAAAGGAATAATAAGTCGTCATTTTAGATTAATAGCGCTCTCACTTGTTGTAGTTTTTATCTATGGAAGTTTGTTGTGGTATATATTTCCAATAAAGGAGGGGATCTCATGGGAAGGTCATTTGGGAGGATTTGTGACTGGAATAATACTAGCGTTTTTTATGAAATCTAAAACACTGGAGACCAAAAAATTTGATTGGGAACGTGAAGATTACGATGAATCTGAAGATATTTTTTTAAAACATTTTGATGCTGAGGGTAATTTTATTGAAGCAGAAAAAGAGCAGTCAAGTGATGAAGAAATTAAAGTAACTTATCACTATCACCATACGCCTAAACCAAACAAAGCAGATAATAGCGAAAGTTAATGTTGCCGTTGTCTAACAACTTCATATAAACATATTCCGCATGCCACAGAAACATTTAAAGAACTAATGCTTCCCAATAATGGTATTTTTACTACAGCATCTACTATTTTTAAGACTCCTGCTGTAACGCCAACATCTTCAGAACCCATTACAATTGCTGTAGCTCCCTTAAAAGAAATATTATAGATAGAATCGGTGGTTTTTTCACTTGCGGCGACTACGTAGACACCAGAGGACTGCAGATAAAACACAGCATCTTTGATATGTGTTGTTTTTGCAATAGGAACTTTGAAAACGGCTCCAGCAGATGTTTTTATGGTGTCTGCTGTAACAGGGGCGGAGCCCGTTTTTGGAATAATAATCGCATCAACACCAGTACATTCGGCCGTACGAATTATAGCTCCAAAATTTCTAACGTCAGAAATACCATCTAATAATAGAAAAAGCGGATGTTCTTTAGTTGAAGATATAGTTTCCACCAGTTGCTCGAAATCGTGAAAACTAATAGGGGAGCTGTTAGCAATAACTCCTTGATGATTATTTTTGGTAAGACGATTCAGTTTTTCGACAGGAACATAAGATGCACTGATGCCTTTTTTTCTAATAAGACCTTCTAATTCGCGGGATAAATCTCCGCGTAATCCTTTTTGAATGAATATTTTATCAATTGCTTCATTGGCATGAATAGCTTCTATAACAGCACGAATGCCATAAATTTGAGTGTTTTTTTTCATTAAAAGTAGGTGTCAGAATAACTATATCCTCTTGTTAGTGGCAGCAAAGGTAAATAAAAAACCATCTGTCTTTAATAAACAGATGGTTTCCGTATTTATAAAATCTAAATTAGCTAATTGTAATATCTAATCTTTAAGTACATACCCCTTACTTATGGTATTCGCAAAATCGAATAACTTTACCAAATCATCTGCGTTTTTAAGATTTAATCCATTTTTCTTAATCATAGAAGCAACTTGAATTTTATCACTTTCTTTGAAAAGTTTAAGAAGTTTAGATTTTTTAGATGGGATATAGCTTACCAAATTGGTATTCATTTCTTTTACATAGTATTCTGTAGAAGCAACAAACCTGCTGGGTGTATCAGCTTTAAAAGAGTTTTCTGCTTTTTTGCCTTCATAAAAAACCACCTTATGTCTTTGAAAAAGGCCATAAGTGGCACCTTCACTAAGTGCAATTAAAAAAGCTTCTTGTTTTTTGCCCTTATCATCAATAAAACTTGCGTATTGCAGTTCTGTATCGCCCATAACAAGTTTAAAATCCTCATTTTTAACCAAATATTCTGGAACCTCCTGATCAGAATTGGTTTTTTTAACCTCGACTTGCTGGTTGTACGCATTATATCTAGCATAGTACGTGCCAGCCAGTTCATTATTTACATATAGCCCAGCTTTTTGAAAATTTGAAGCCAAAAATGGGGATCCTTGGGAAACGGCTATAGTAGCTGCCTGACTTGGATTCATTCTGCCTAAATCCGCAGAGGATGATGGTCCAGCCAATGGTGGAGTACCGCAAGTATGCACCGCAGCTGAACTTAAGGTATTTTCTTGGCCAAATATAAAACCAACACTTAGTAATGCAAAGACGTAAATAATTCCTTTAATTTTCATAATGTTTTGAGTGTTATTAGTTTTTAGCAACATATCCATCGCTGATAGTATTTACAAAATCAAATATTTTTACAAGATCAGCACCATCTTTAACATTTAAAGACCTCTTCTTAATTAAGGAAGCAACTTGAATTTTGTCACTCTCTTTAAAAAGTTGTAAAAGCTTAGATTTCTTAGAAGGAATATAACTCACCAAATTGGTATTCATATCCTTTAAATAAAATTCTGTAGAATTTGAAAACCGATCGGGAACAGCATTTACCATAGAATTTTCTGCATCTTTCCCTTCAATGAAACGAACTTTATAGCGTTGTAGCAAATCATATTTTTTCCCTTTTGTCATGGAAATCAAATACGCTTCTTGTTTTTTACCTTTATTATCAATGAAACTAGCATATTGTATCTCTTTGTCTGCAAAAACAAGTTTGAAATTTTCATTCCTAACAAGAGCTCTATATTCCTCTTCTTCTAAATTGGTTTTCTTGACTTCTAATTCTTGGCTATATGCATTAAATCTTGCATAATAAGTACCCACTACTTCATCATTATCATAAAGGGTGCTTTTCTCAAAATTATCTACCAAATAAGCCGAACCTTTTGCACCTTGAATTCGAGTAAATGGGATCGCTTTACTTGATCCTCTTAACTCCCCTGTGGCAAAATCGCCTATAGTTGTTCGGCCTTGAGCGCCAAAATAGGCAGCATCTCCGCATGTATGAGCGGTAGCCAAAATATCACCGGTACTAGGTAAACTTGAAGTGACTCTTTGTTGGGCAAAAGACAAACTGGCACCCGCGAGTAAAATAGAGAAAAGGATTGCTTTGGTTTTCATAATGGTATGTTTTAAATTCATCATTAAGATAGAAAAAAACATCCATTTAAAGTCCTGATTATCTATAAATTAAAGATATGAGACTTCGTTTTTTTGAATTCTCAGTTTTTAGGCGATATTGTTAAAATTTTCTCAATTAATTGGTGTTCAAATAGTCAAACAAACGAATAAGGTCTAATTCGTTGTCGAGGTCTAATTTTTCCTTTTTTAAATAAGTCTTAGCGATTTCTTTTTTTGTCATTAAAGCACTAAGCAACTTATTTTTCTTAGTAGAGATTTCAAAAATGGTTTCTGAGTTGGTTTGTTTAAGATAATATTCATTAAAATTTGTGAAACGACTTGGAGTTGCCTTTACTAATGAGTTAGCTGCAGGTTTCGCTTCGGTATATTTGACTACAAAGCGTTTATACAATTCAAAAGATTTCCCTTTAGAGAGTTGTGTTAAATAATCTTCCTCATAGCGATCCTTTTTGTTGCGAAAACGAAGAAATCTTTTTTCTCCACCTTTTGATGGAATCAGCATTATTTCTTCATTCTTTAAAAGTGCCTTAAATTCTTCCTCTTCTAGCTGGGTTTTCTTAACCTCAATTTCTTTGGTAAAAGCATTATGTCGGTAGTATAAGTTACCTAGAAGTTCTTTGTTGTAGAAGACTTTGGCTTTTTGAAAGCTTTCATTTTCATAAGCAGAACCTTTGTCGGCGCTAACGTATTGTGTATTAAATTCTTTTACTTGATTAAGTTGTCTGAAAATTTGATCTAAAATTGGATTTCTCTGCTGAAAGGAATTTGAAAAGGGATTATTTTCAGCAAAGGCCGCATCCCCTACTGGTTGCTGTGGCAGTTGCGCATGACTAGTAACGACTATGATTAAGGACAATAAAAGGATATAATTTTTCATAACTTTATAAATTAACGCTTATTAAGATACTCAAAAACTTCGACTAAATCTTCTTCTTTTCCTAAATCTATTTTAGCTTCTTTAAAAAATAATTTCAATTCTTCTTTAAGCGGATTGTCAAATTGTTTCAAGAATTTCCCTTTTTGTGTAGCAATTTGATCGATACGATTTATACCTTCTTTCTGAAAATAGTATTCTGTAAACGGCACAAATCTGCTTGGAATTGGGTTTACTTGTGAATTAGCAGCTGCTTTTCCTTCCGAAAATTTAATAGCCAATCGGTGGAATAATTTGTACTTTCCGTCGACCATCTGCGTAAGATATCCATTTTTGGTTATCTTCTTTTTATTTACATAGGTCATAAAACTCAACTCCTTATTTTGATATTCAATACGTAGATTTTTATCTGGTAATAGGCGTTTAGCTTTTTCTTCTTCTGCATCTGTTTGTTTTACTTCAATTTCACTATTAAGCGCGTTGTATCGCATATAGTAATCGCCCATAAGTTCATCTGCATAATAAACTTTACTTTTCACAAACTTTTCTGTGAGGTAAGGAGAACCCAAAATTTCTCCATCGTAAATATTAGGTTTGTTTGTTCTTAACTCCAATAAAACTAGGTTAAGTGTAGGATTTCCACCTTGCGCACCTCCAAATAAAGCGGCTTCCCCTGTTGGCGCGGAACTTAGATTTTGAGCGGTTAGTGGAGTATATGCAATACAGCATAAGAGCGTGATTATTATATAATTTTTGTACATCGTTTTCCGTTTAGAAATAGAACTTTAAGATTTTGATAAAATTACTGTTAAATACAAATGGCTACCAATATTGGTAGCCATTTGTTATTTATATAAGGATATGTAATTAGTAAACTTTAAATAAATATCCTTCTAACTACCATTAGGTACATATATTAAGGGTAATATCTCCACCAGGACCAGGGGAACCTGCAGCAGCAGTATCTCCATTTGGTGCAATTATTTCCCAAATATGCTCACTTTCAAAGTTTCCAGGAGTATATGAAAATACTAAAGAAGTAGCAGTTGCTGGAACCATCACATCAAAAGTTGCTTCCGAACCATCATCAATAGTAAAATCTTCACTAACGCCATCAATGGTTACCGTAAGGAATGCTCCATCCCATCCATCACCGAAAGTGTCTTCAAGGTTTAAGGTATACGTTCCTGTTACCGGAGCCACAGGGATACATGCTATACCAGCAGTATATTGATATGGCGTACTAAAGAAAGATCCACCTGCAACTGTCGAACTTACATCTGTAGTTGTCCAAGTAGTTCCATCGGTGAGGTTAATAATAAATCGGAAAACAAAATTGTCTCCTCCATCAAATTGACCAGCTACCAAACCTGCAGCAGATAATGCCTCGGCAAGTGTAATACTAAAGGTAGTTTCCGGTAGACCTCTTTCACTTAGACCAAAATCAGCCGCTGGAATACTGGTTAACATTTGTTCTGCTACGCCGTTATCCACACCGTCATCTTGATTATCGTTGAACGCGATCATAACGTCCACAGAAGATAATAATTCTCCATTTTCTTCATCTTGTTCCTCAACGGTAACAGAGAATAAAGAACTAGTGTCAAATCGGTTGAACGTACCATTGTTAATACTTCGTGTTCTAAGAATAGCACCACTTGTAACAGAAGCTAGTACTTCATCAACGATTTGATCGTCTTGATCACAAGAGGTTACTCCCATAAAAACGGTGAGCATTGCTAAAAAATATAAACTTATTTTTCTCATTGTTTTCTCTTTTTATTAATTCCCAACGGGGAAAGTAGGTGATGCTGGATTCGTATCCCAGAAAACTTGCGTTGTTACGTCGCCCTTCTGAGTAATGTTCGCGTTATTCGTTGCCGCATTAGCAGGATAGAAATGACTGCGAATGAACGGACCTGGATCAGGTTCTAATGCAGGCTCGATATCTGTTGGGAACCCTCTTCTTCTATAAAAGTTATAAGCATCGTGCCCATTTCCTTTTAACGAAATGAAGAATTGTTCCGCCATAATGTTCCAACGTTCCATATCACTACCAGCCATAAATGCTGCTTCAGTAGCCATAACAAAAGCATCTACATCAGATTGCATAGGTGCTGTAGACATATCCGCAGCAGGATCTAACCCATCTCCAAAAGCCATTACTTTAGCTATTGAAGTACTTGCTCCGTTAGTTACAAATGCTTGTCCAGCTGCCGTGCTTCCTAACATAGCAATCTCTGCTTGCCAAAATTCTACTGTAGAAGAAAGAAGTAATGGAGTAATTCCAGCTCCACCACCACCAGAACCAAGGCCAATACCAACAAGTCTGCTATCGTCAAAGTTACCAGCGTTAGGATAAACTCCAGGAGCTACTCTTAAGAAACCATCCGGTGGAATACCTTCCGCATTTCCATGATTTCTTCCCCAAAACCCATTTGGCAATGCACAAAAAGGAAAACCTCCAGCAACATATTGAGCCGGTGCTGTTGTTAGTGAGCATGCTAAAGTTTCCTCATTGGGTGGAACACCTTCTGCACCAGGAACCTCATCTGTTTGTCTGTAGAAATAGTATTGTGTTCTAGGATCATCAGAAGTATCCATCAAATTCATTAACCAAATAGATTGGTATTCACCACCTACACCAGTTGTGGTATACGTTTGTGCATAGTTTGGATGTCTAGTATCCGGTTGAACAGCGTTAGTACCCCATTGAAACTGAAAATCATCGTCTGAATCTTGAATATAATTACCAGTAGCTATTAAAGCATTGAATGCTGTAATGTTGCCTGTATTTAAATACAAACGAAGTTTCAGCGTATTACATGCAAGAATCCATTGGTCGTAATCGCCATCATAGTAAAAATCATTTTGCGGTTCTGCTGCAGCATCACCTCCAAAATTAGCGATAGCTTGATCTATTAATCCTAATGCGGCAGCATATACGTCTGCTCCGGGAGTTAAAGTTGGATTTAATGTTTCTCCTTGTGAAAGTGCATCAGCAAAAGGGACATCACCAAAATAATCTACCAGTAGGGTAAGGGTATATGCTTCAAGCATTTGCCCTATAGCTAAGTGATAATTTAAATCACCTTCCATAGCTAAAACATTCATCAAACGGATGTTTTGAATCACTTCTTGATAGGCTCTTTCCCAAGTTAAATCGAAAGCGGCAGGAGAGAAAGCATTTGGATAATTTCTACTTGCCATATTTTCAATACGGGTTACATCCGCTCCTATCTCACCTAAAGTCTCTGCAACACGAGCAAAAGTAACCTGTGCAGCGTTTAAGAAGAAATCCGGATCTGCCTGCGAGGGCGAAAGCGCATTCGGGTTCTCCGCGAGGTCTAATTCTATAGTTTCACAGGAAGTAATAAGAATCCCCCCTATTAAAACCAAGCGTAGATATTTAAATATATTTTTCATAATCAAATTGCTTTTTTATTAAAATGATGCTTTTACACTTAGTCCATATCTTCTTGAACTTGGACCATTCAAAAAGTCAAAACCTCTACTGTTACCAACACCAATACCTGCTACGTTTGGATCAAAATTTGTTCCTTCTGGAATGTTGATCGCCTCATAAAAAAGGTTAAATCCAGATAAGGTAAAAGTTAAAGAACCGAAAGGAGTTCTATCTAACCAGCTGCTAGGAAGTGAATATCCTAACGAAACTTCTTGGAGTCGTACAACAGATCCATCCCAAATACCTACTTCATCTGGTCCAAATAAAACATTAGAGAAATAGAAAGTTGAGTTGTTAATTTGCGTAGTATTCGGTTGTCCATCTGGACCTACCCCAGGAAGTACAAAAGTATTCAAACGATCCAGCGTATCTGTAGTTAAACCTCTACCTAACAATACCGCTGTAGTTCTACTATAAATATCACCACCTTGCGTATAGTTCCATAAAAAGTTTAAGTTGAAGTTTTTGTAACCAATACTATTGGAAACATTTAGTTGCCAATCTGGATTAGGATCCCCTATTACAAATGTTCCTTCTTCTTCAACAAATTCTCCTGCCGCATCAATCATAAATTGACCATCTGCAGTTCTTTGGATTCTACTACCTACAATCACACCTAGAGGCTCTCCAACGATCGCTGCGTTTCCAAGGTTAGAAAATCCTTCAAAAACAACCTGATCGGTATCTAAACCTAAATCATCTACTTCAGATTCATTGGTAGTCCAGTTGGCGTTAACGTTCCAGCTGAAATCACCTTCGTTTTGAGCTCTGAATATATCCAAGCCTAAATCAAGTTCTACTCCATAAGCGCTAATCTGACCAATATTGGTCTGCGTAGTGGTAAAACCAGAAGAAGGATCCAACGGTCTGTCTATAATAAGATCTTCTGTTGTTCTATCGTAATAGGAAACATCTAGTGTTACTCTACTATTAAATAAACGAGCTTCCAAACCTACTTCGATTTCTTCTAATAGCTCTGGCTCTAAATTTGGATTTCCTAAACGATTCGCACTCGTATTAAATACCACATCTGTTCCTCCGTCGTCCTGAAAACCTTGTGTGTTAAGGTTTAGTGTGGCTGCTATTGGGAATCCTGTTGGGAAGTTAGCCGAAGTACCAAAACCAGCACGTAGCTTTAAATAATTAATCCCATTATCACTTTGCAATCCTTCAATTATTTTAGTAGGAATTACAGAGAAACTTGCACTAGGATAGAATATAGAACGATTTTCTTGTGAAAGGTTCGATACCCAGTCATTTCTACCTGCAAGTGTTAAATAAACTTTACGATCCCAATCGAAATCTAATTGACCATAGACTCCAGCAATGTTTCGCTCTTGAGTAGCTTGAATCTCATTTTGCAATGCAAAGTTAAAGTGTCTTAGGACACCGAATACTTGTTGTCCTGAACTGGCAACACCATTCTGATCGAAAACTTCTCTACGCGTAGTAGCACCACCATTAAAACTAAATCCAAGTTTTTCCGTAAACTCATATTGTCCTGAAATGATAAGGTTGTGATCGTTAATTGTATTGATATTAGTCCAAGTCTGTAAAAGACCACTTACTGTTGCGGCACCTCCACCAATTCCACCTCTATTTTGAGAGTTTGAATTAGACTCGGTAAATTGATCCAAACCAAATCTATACGTAAGATTAAGATTGTCATTAATGTCATAAACCATAGCCATATTACCAAATACACGGTTAGTTAATTGGCTTGTTCTTGCATTAGCAACCGTCCATAAAGGATGCTGTATACTGTTGTTCTGTCTGTAATAAACACTTCCACCCGTAATTGGATTTTGGAATGGTAAACCTTGAACATCTACACTACGAGGAGTAAAGAAGATATTTGCGAATACGGAAGAACCAGTACCAAATATATTATTACCCACACTAGCCGCCACTGGAGGAGAACCAAAATCAGTTCTTGAGTAATTTAAAGTTCCTGAAACGGTGAATTTATTTGATAGAATTGCTCTACCACCAATTCCTATAGTATATCGTAAAAGATTGTTGCCTGGAGTAAATCCTTGCTCATCTAAATGACCAAAATTAGCGTTATAAGAAAGCTTACCATCTTCTGAAGCCCCTCTAACGTTTACGGAATTACTTTGCACAACGCCGGTTCTAAAAAAGTTTGCAGTACTATCATAAGGAATCCAAGGGTAGCGAGCACCAGCAAACTCTGGAAATGCTGCTGGAATACCTGTAGCTGCGTTTGCTGTAGAATATGGATGTTCTAACGTACCATTGTCATCAATGGCAGCCTGAGTGCCAAAACCTGCTGTTCCTTCTCTATCGAAACTTGGTCCCCAGTTACTAAAGAACCAACCGAAAGCTTGATCGAAACCATTTCCAAATTGATTTTGATAATCAGGAAGAGAAGCAATTTCGTTAAAGAAAATAGAACTACTTATCGTAATTTCATTTTTCTTAGCTCCTCCAGATGAAGTTGCGCCATTTTTCGTTGTAATTAAAATTACCCCGTTACGTCCTTGAGTACCATAAAGTGTAGCTGCTGCCAAACCTTTAAGTACGTTAACGCTTTCGATGTTATTTGGGTCCAAATCTAAGAAACGACTGGAACCATTGTTACCATCGATAAAATCATCAGCGCCATTACCATCAATACCACCAGCAGAATTCGTGTCACTATTAAAAGGAACACCATCTACAATAAATAAAGGTTGGTTACTTCCACTAAAAGTACTTAAACCTCTAATAATAATACTAGTTCCCGAACCAGATAAACCACTTTGAGCGGTAATATTAACCCCAGAGGCTTTACCGGTAAGTACCCTACCAATATCTCCCTCTGCACGTTGTTCTAACTGGTCGCTTTTTACTTCAGAAACAGCATAACCAAGAGCCTGTTTCTCCTTTCGAATACCTTGTGCAGTAACAACTACTTCTTCAAGGGCCTGAGCATCTTCCACCATCTGAACATTAACGGTGTTGCTTGAACCAATGACGACTCTAACATCTTTTTGTCCAATATAGGTAAAGTATAAGGTTTGCCCTTCACTTCCCTGAATGGAGTAATTTCCGTCAAAATCTGTTTGCGTACCATTGGTAGTACCCTCAACGACAATGTTTACACCGGGTAATGGTAAACCATCTTGGTCGGTTACCGTACCGGAAATCGTCTTTTCTTGTGCAAAAGATATGTGCACAACAAACGCCAGAAGTAGCGTTAAGATTCCACTTAACTTTGTTCTCATTTTATAATTATTTGAATTAGCTAAAGCGAAAATCATAATAAAAAGTTAATAATCCAATTTTTTTGTTATAAAATTAGTGGTGCACTTGTTAAATATGGAGATTTAAAACAATGGGTGTTAAAAAATTGTCAATATCAAAATTTATAGACCCTATTTTAGCAATTTGATACAATCGTTGATTTTGCTGGGCTCAAATGAAGAATATTTGTTCTTTTTGCATGGAGGTTTATGAAAAAAATAGGATAAAAAGACAAAAGTGTAAGAGTAATTTTATTTTGTTAAAAATAATAATTGTCGTTATAAAATCTTTTAAAAAGAAAAAAGCTTTAAGAAAGTCGTATGTTTTTTGTTAAAAGTTTAAGAAATGTCAAATTAACTGGCGGCAATATTTTCTATGATGAGTTCAGCATGAATTCGAGAGTTCTCGATAAACCATTTATGCGTTTCCATACCACCGCAAATTACACCTGCTAGATATAAGTTTGAAACGTTAGTTTCCATGGTTTTAGGACTATAAAAAGGCAAGCGTTTTGAATCGTTGGATAACGACACTCCAATCTTAGTCAGAAAGTCAAAATTGGGCATATATCCTGTCAGCGCCAATACATAATCATTTTCTATAGTTAATATTCCTTTAGCTGTCGATATGTCTATGGAAGTAGCGCGTATTTCTTTGAGTGTAGCGTTGTAATATGCTTTTATGCTACCTTCTTCTATTCGATTAATTACATCAGGTCTTACCCAATATTTCACCCGTTTACCAACTTCAGGACCTCTTATGACTAAAGTGACTTCCGCTCCTTTTCTATAACACTCTAAAGCTGCATCAATTGCAGAATTACTTGCACCTATAATGGCAAGTTTTTGTCTAGCATAAAAATGCGGGTCTTTATAATAGTGCGATACTTTTGATAAATCTTCTCCTGGAATGTTTAATGTATTCGGCAGATCATAAAATCCTGTAGCAACGATAACATGATGGGCAGAATAACTTCTTTTAGAGGAGGTAATCGTAAATAGGTTTTGATTTTTTGAAATAGTAGTAACCTCTTCAAAAAGATGAATGTTGAGTTGATTTGAGGTTACAATTCGTCGGTAATATTCTAACGCTTCATTTCTTTTTGGTTTGGCTTCTTTACTTATAAATGGAATATTGTCGATTTCTAATTTTTCGGAGGAAGAAAAGAACTGCATGTTAATTGGATAATTGAATAAAGAGTTTACAATAGCTCCTTTTTCAATTATGCAATACGTGAGTCCTTTCTTCTTAGCCTCTAGTGCGCAAGCAATACCTATAGGACCACCACCTACAATAATAATATCTAAATGCTGCATGACTAGATGAGATCTTTAATTTGCTGAATAGTTTTTAACGGATCTGTGCTTTTAAAAACAAAACTGCCAGCCACCAGAATATGTGCTCCTGCTTCAACAAGTTGCTTTGCATTTTCATCATTTACACCTCCATCAATTTCTATAAGGGTAGTTGCTTTTTTATCTTTAATAAGTTTGGATAATGCCGAAACTTTAGAATAAGTGTTTTCAATAAATGATTGCCCTCCAAAACCAGGGTTAACACTCATTAGACAAACCAAATCTATATCTGTAATACAATCTTCTAAAACAGCAATATTGGTATGGGGGTTTAATGCGACACCAGCCTTCATGCCAGCTAATTTTATGGCTTGTAATGTGCGATGTAAATGTGTGCAAGCTTCATAGTGAACAGTTAAAATATCGGCTCCTAAATCTGCGAAGGCTTGAATGTAACGATCTGGTTCAATTATCATTAAATGTACATCGAGAGTTTTTTTGGCATGTTTAGCGATTGCCTTTATTACGGGCATTCCAAAGGATATGTTGGGAACAAAAACGCCATCCATAACATCAATATGAAACCAATCTGCCTTGCTCGAATTTACCATTTCAATATCGCGCTGAAGATTTGCGAAATCTGCGGCGAGTAGAGAAGGAGCTATTTTTCTTTCACTCATGTAATTTGTCTATAGATAATTGCAAAAGTAATCAATTGATATGATTCGGTTCTTTCAATAAATAGAAACCTGAACTCCTTTTTTAGGAACGTTTAATGGCTAGGAATAATTCGTTTTGAATTACCAAAATCGCAGGAACATAAGGATATGATTAGGGAAGCTCTAAAATTGAAAAACTCCGGTAATCAGCCGGAGTTTATTCATCAATCAAAAAACGAACAGTCATGATAAACTGTTGTACGGTCACAAAGTACAATTTTTAAACCAAAAATCCAATTTATATAAAATTTAACATTTATAATTTTGGAAATTATCCGAGGTAGGTTTTTAAAATTTTACTTCTTGAAGTATGTTTTAATCTACGAATTGCTTTTTCTTTTATTTGGCGAACTCTTTCTCTTGTAAGATCAAAAGTCTCACCAATTTCTTCTAAAGTCATGGAGTGTTGTCCAGCCAACCCAAAATACAACCGAATAACGTCTGCTTCTCTAGGGGTCAAAGTCTCTAAAGCACGTTCAATTTCTGTGCGTAATGATTCATGTAAAAGCTCCTTATCGGGATTTGGTGATTCTCCACTGCGCAGTACATCGTAAAGGTTAGAATCTTCACCATCAATTAATGGTGCATCCATAGATACGTGACGACCAGAGTTTTTTAACGACTGTTTCACATCTTCTACAGTCATATCTAATTCCTTTGCAATTTCTTCGGCAGAAGGAATACGTTCATGTGCTTGCTCCAAAAAAGCAAACGTTTTATTTATTTTATTTATCGATCCAATTTTATTTAAAGGCAATCGCACGATACGGGACTGCTCTGCCAATGCTTGAAGTATAGATTGACGAATCCACCAAACAGCATATGAAATAAATTTAAATCCTCGTGTTTCATCAAAACGTTGTGCTGCTTTGATTAAACCAAGATTTCCTTCATTAATTAAATCAGGTAATGTTAATCCCTGGTTCTGGTATTGTTTTGCTACAGATACTACAAACCGTAAGTTGGCCTTTGTAAGCTTTTCTAAAGCTATTTGATCTCCTGCCTTAATACGCTGTGCCAATTCAACTTCTTCATCAGCTGTAATAAGATCTACTTTTCCTATTTCCTGAAGGTATTTATCTAATGAAGCGGTTTCTCTATTGGTAACCTGTTTTGTAATTTTTAACTGTCTCATGTAATTTTTTTCCTTTTCTAGATTACGTTCATCGTAATGAACTGCATATAGTTGTACGTAAAAAAACCAGAAATGTTACAAAGAGGTTATTTTTTTTTGATTTTTCTGTTAAAACAACAAAAAGAAGGTTCAAATACGGCTGTTTCATCAAATAAAACTTGCAATCAACAGTTTCTTGCGTTAAAAGATGAGATATTACATTCGTATGATACTCTTAAAACTTACCATTTCCATCATAAAAAAACCCTAACCAGATCTGATTAGGGTTTTATTTTTAGAAAAAATAATTAATCTCGTTTAGGCTTTCGATCTCTATCTCTACCTCCGCTTCTATCATTTCTACCTCGGTCGTTGCGTCCTCCACGATCATTTCTAGGAGGTCTTTCAACAAATCCTTCTGGTTTGGGTAGCAAGGCTTTTCGCGATACTTTCTCTTTACGTGTTCTAGAATCTAATCCAAAATACTTAACATCAAAAACATCTCCCATGTTTACCACATCTGAAACATTTTCTGTTCGTTCCCATGCCAATTCAGAAACATGAAGTAATACCTCGTTTCCTGGTGCTTCATTATATTCCACAACCGCACCAAAATCTAGCATTTTAATTACTTTTACTTCATAAACACTTCCAACTTTTGGTTTAAATGTTATGGAGTCAATTTTAGCTAAAACGGCATCGATTCCACTTTGATCCGTTCCTAGAATTTCTACCAGTCCTTCCTCAGTAACGGGATCTTCATTGATTACAATAGTTGTATTGGTCTCTTTTTGAAGTTCTTGGATTACCTTTCCACCTGGACCAATAAGTGCCCCAATATAATCTCCAGGAATGGTAGTGGTTACCATTTTTGGAGCATGTGGTTTTACATCTTCATTAGAAGTTGCTATGGTATCAGTTAATTTTTCCAAAATATGTAAGCGCCCATCTTGCGCTTGTTTTAGTGCATTTACTAAAATCTCATACGAAAGTCCTTTAACTTTAATATCCATTTGACATGCTGTAATACCATCCGCTGTACCGGTAACTTTAAAATCCATATCTCCCAAATGATCTTCATCACCTAAAATATCGGATAATACGGCATATTTTCCAGTATCCGCATCAGAGATTAATCCCATAGCGATACCTGATACTGCCTTTTTAAGCTGTACTCCAGCATCCATTAGTGCCATTGTTCCGGAACAAACTGTTGCCATAGAAGAAGAGCCGTTGGATTCAAGTACTTCTGAAACCACACGTACAGTATATGGACAATCTTCAGGGATCATCCCTTTTAAAGCACGCTGTGCCAAGTTTCCATGCCCCACTTCTCTCCGTGAAGTTCCGCGGATTGGTCTGGCTTCTCCAGTACTAAAAGGAGGAAAGTTATAATGTAAATAGAATGTTTCTTCTCCTTCGTAGGATGGCATATCTATTTGGTTAGACTCTCTCGAGGTTCCTAAGGTTACTGTAGCTAACGCTTGTGTTTCTCCCCTAGTAAAAATTGCAGAACCATGCGTAGAAGGTAGGTAATCTACCTCACACCAAATTGGACGAATTTCATCCGTTTTACGACCGTCAAGTCGTAAACCTTCGTTTAATGTTAAGTCACGAACGGCAGCTTTTTCAGCTTTACCATAATATTTGGAAACCAAGTCTCCAAAATCTTCCAAATCCTCCTCTGAGAAAGAAGCTTTTATTTCTTCTTTAATTTCAGAAAAAGCTAGACCTCTTTCTTTTTTTGAAGAACCTGCTTTAGCAACTGCATACACCTTATCATAGGCCATATCATGAATTTTTTGCGCTAATGCTTCATCTTCTCTTTCAGGCTCATATTCACGAACCTCCTTTTTACCAAAGGCTTCAGCTAAACGTAACTGAGCAGCACATTGTACCTTTATAGCTTCATGAGCGAACTTAATGGCTTCTACCATCTCTTCTTCAGAAATTTCACTCATTTCACCTTCTACCATCATTACTGAATCTGCAGAGGCTCCGATCATCATATCAATGTCACTTTCTTCCAGTTGCGCTCTACTTGGATTGATAATGAATTCGCCATTAACGCGCCCCACACGAGCTTCTGAAATAGCACACTCAAATGGGAAATCTGAAAGTTGTATAGCAGCAGATGCAGCTAAACCTGCCATTGCATCGGGCATAACATCTTCGTCATGAGACATTAACTGAATCATCACTTGAGTTTCCGAATGGTAATCTTTTGGAAATAATGGACGTAAAACACGGTCTACAAGACGCATAGTTAATACTTCCCCATCACTAGGCCTTGCTTCTCTTTTGAAAAACCCACCAGGATAACGACCTGCGGCAGCAAACTTTTCACGGTAATCTACCGTAAGGGGTAGAAAATCTACATCACTTTGCTTGTAGTTAGAGACAACCGTACATAGTAGCATACATTTGCCAGATTGAACAACAACAGAACCGTGTGCCTGTTTTGCTAATTTTCCAGTTTCGATAGAGATTTCTCTACCATCACCAAGGTCTATGACCTCTTTAAAAACTTTTGGAATCATAAATTCGAATTAAAAACCTGTATCAATTTAATCACAGGTATTTGTTAAACATTAGTCTTTCGTCTTACCGGACGGCCTGGGTTGTGTTGTTGTGTGTGACCAATGAAAAACTAATTGCAAGCTTTTTATTTGCATCTCAAATGATGAATTAAAAACATCTGAGGTATTATAAAAAGGGGGAAGCAATAATTGCTTCCCCCTTTTTTTGTCTTGGGCTTATTTTCTAATACCCAATTCTTTTATAATCGCACGATAACGTGTAATATCTTTTTTCTTTAAATAATCTAAAAGACTTTTTCTTTTACCTACTAATTTTACTAGTGAACGTTCCGTATTAAAATCTTTGTGATTGTTTTTTAGGTGTTCTGTTAAATGGTTAATACGGTACGTGAAAAGGGCTATTTGACCTTCAGTCGAACCTGTATTTTTTTCATTTGAACCGTGTTTTTTAAAAATCCCGGCTTTTACTTCTTTGGTTAAATACATTCCAATATTTTATTTAATGATTTTTATGTATCGATTGATTTTCAATCAGGGCGCAAAGTTACTATTTTTTTTAATATCTAATAATATTATTAAGAATCAATTTTTAAGCGACTTTTAATGAGTAATTTTTTGTTTACTAAAAGGCACAATTTTCAGGAAGGGGTTCTACCTCTTCCAATTCTATAGAGAAATCAGCATCTAGTGTAGTTTCAAAAAAACCTTCCGATACACTACCTTCAAAAGATTGAACACCATAACCGCTAGGATTCATATGGGCTCTTATAAAAACTTGTTGTGTTTCGGTAATTGAAATACCGCTTCCTGAACGCGTAAAAGGTTGTTCGTCCACATGACTATGCCCTAATACTCTTCTAAAAATGAGTTCACCTCCAGGTGAAATAACCTCCCACCAATCAGCATATTGGTCGCACCCTGTATCGGTACTAGCAATAGTAACACTAAAAGTATAATTACCTTCTGTTCCGCTAACAGAAACTGCAGTAACAGCTACATTAATCTGGCCGTTGGCTTGCGGATCGCTATTGCTGTCAGCATTTACTACAGTTGTTGCATCATTTGTATTAGAAGCACAGCAACTAAGCCATAAAATTGATGCTAAGAGTAGTGAAGATAACAATGATCGCATAACAAAGGCCTAAACTCTTACAGGATTATTTTGGATTAAATCAATATAAAGATTAATGTTCTTCTTTAAATTACTTCGATGCGTAATAAAATCTAGGAAACCATGCTCCAATAAAAATTCGGAGGTTTGAAAACCTTCAGGTAATTCTTTTCCGGTAGCCTCTTTAACTACTCTGGGGCCTGCGAAACCAATAAGTGCTCCCGGTTCAGAAATTGTAATGTCTCCAAGCATTGCATAAGAAGCTGTAGTTCCTCCCGTAGTAGGATCTGTACATAATGATATATATGGTAAACGAGCTTCCGCTAATTGGGCTAATTTGGCTGATGTTTTTGCCAATTGCATTAATGAAAGTGCTGCTTCCATCATACGAGCTCCTCCGGATTTTGAGATCATTACAAACGGTAACTTTTTATGGATCGCATAGTCAATTGCCCGCGCTATTTTTTCTCCCACAACACTTCCCATAGATCCTCCAATGAAGGAAAAATCCATACAAGCAATGACCAAATCTTTTCCTTGAGATTTTCCTACTGCTGTTCTAACAGCATCTTTTAATCCTGTTTTTTGCTGTGCAGCTTTCAAACGATCTGAGTACTTCTTAGTGTCCTCGAATTTGAGTGGATCTTTGGAAGACAATTTACTGTCTAATTCCTTAAAGTTCTTATCAAAAAGAATTTCAAAGTATTCTTTACTACCAATTCTCACATGATAATCGTCTTCTGGACTAACATAAAAATTCTTTGCTAACTCCTCAGACTCTACAATTTTCCCTGTTGGAGATTTGTACCAAAGCCCTTTAGGTGTGTCTTTTTTCTGCTCTGTAGCAGTTTGTATTCCTTTTTCTGTTCTTTTAAACCACGAAGATGCCATAAACTTAATGTTATAATGAAACTTTACGTATGCTTACAATGTGTTCACGTTATTGAGATCCTCAAAAGCTTTTTTAAGCCGCTCTACAAAGGAAACCTCTCCATGTCTTAACCAAACTCTAGGATCGTAGAATTTTTTATTTGGTTGATCAGCTCCATCTGGATTCCCAATCTGTGCCTGTAAATAAGGTCCTTTATCCTGCACATAATCTCGTACCCCTGCTAAAAAGGCATACTGCAAATCAGTATCGATGTTCATTTTTATAACTCCATAGCTTATACCTTCTCTAATTTCTTCAACTGTTGATCCTGATCCTCCGTGAAATACAAAATCAATATGATTTTCCTCAACACCATATTTCTTTGAAATGTATTCTTGAGAATTCTTTAAAATTTTAGGAGTTAGTTTTACATTCCCAGGTTTGTATACCCCATGTACATTTCCAAAGGCAGCTGCAATAGTAAATCTGGGACTTACCTTAGAAAGCTCTTCATATGCATAAGCTACTTCTTCTGGCTGTGTATATAGTTTGGAATCATCTACATCGGTATTGTCAACACCATCTTCTTCTCCACCCGTAATACCTAATTCTATTTCCAAGGTCATATTCATCTTGCTCATGCGCTCTAAATATTGCTTGCAAATTTCTATGTTTTCCTCTATTGGTTCTTCGGAAAGATCAATCATATGCGAACTAAATAGTGACTTTCCTGTAGCGGCGAAATGAGCTTCACTTGCGTCCAAAAGCCCGTCAATCCATGGTAATAATTTTTTTGCACAATGATCCGTATGCAATATCACCGTAGCACCATAGGCTTCTGCCAATTGGTGAACGTGTTTAGCTCCAGCAACGGCACCGTGAATAGCAGCGTTTTGACCTTCATTCGAAAGCCCTTTTCCTGCATTAAATTGTGCTCCACCGTTAGAAAATTGGATAATCACAGGAGCATTTAAAGCAGCCGCGGTTTCCAATACACCATTAATGGTATCCGAACCAATTACATTTACTGCTGGTAGGGCAAAACCTTTTTCCTTTGCATAATTAAAAATATCTTGAACCTCATCGCCAGTAGCAACGCCAGGTTTAATTGTGTGAGCCATAGTGTTAGTTGTCAGTAGTTAATTTAATATTGGCACAAAAGTAAGAAAATAATTAGGTCTAGAAAGGATAATTTATCCCCACATTAAAGACAGCATTTGCAAAATTAAATTCGGTAAACCATCTTCTAGAAGCTATGGAAGGGTTATAGGTTTTAAAACCAGTATCTAAACGAAATACAAAGTAGGTAAAATCATAGCGAAGACCAAAGCCCGTGCCGACTGCAATATCTGTTAAAGACTCAAAGCCGTTGAAATTTGCATTCGGATCATCAACATTGTCATAAACATTCCAAATGTTTCCAGCATCTGCAAAAAGAGCTCCTTTAATATTGCCTACAATAGGGAATCGATATTCTAGATTAAAAGCAATTTTAAGGTTAGCTTCATTAAAGTCATCAACGGATTCTGTTCTTCCAGGACCTAAAGAATATGCATTAAAGGCTCTATTGTCATTTGATCCACCTGCAAAATAACTACGTACAAAAGGAATGTTGTCCGAATTCCCGTAGGGTATAGCAATACCAAAAAAGCTTCGAAACGCTAGTACATTAGATCGTGATAAATCCCAATGCTTGATAAAGTCCAATTCTGTTTTTGCATATTGGGAAAAGGGAACATCGAAGATCAGCAAATTCCCATTGTCATTTTCATTGAAATCGATAATTTTTGATATCCCTGAAAGTAAATTCCCGGCACTTTCTAATCTTAACCGAAATTGGTAAAAATTGTTGTCTGTAATTCCTGTTTTGTTGTTTTTAGAATAGGTGTAATTACTAGTGAAAATTAAATTGTTTTGAGTGAGTCGTTGCCGCCTTTCTTCAATACTTCTTACCGTATTAAACTCATCAGGTGTAGCAACTATTTGATTGGTTAGAATTGCATTTGTAAAACCAGTAGTGCCATCTGGAATAGTTAGTTGTGGATTGTCAGGTTCATCCGAAGGTTCGAAAAAATTGGTTAAGATAGGATCATCTTCAAAATTATCAGCAATAACATCCAATCTGTCAAATGTATTTTGAAAAACATTAAAGAAACGTTCAGGGTTCAGATTCCGAACAAATTCTACGTTTATTAATTCCAGGGTATTTTTTTTGAAATCGGTGGGAGACCAACTATAAGCAAGAACCGTATTAAAAGTCTGACGATCCAGCCCAATATTTTTTTGAAAACTAGTTCCTACGGAAGCTCGAGTTTCCGGAAGCATATAATAGGGGATGATTTTTTCTACATTGAATAAGGGGAACCAAATTCTGGGAAAGGTTAGGTTTAAATCTGCTCCTATTTCTGACACAAAATCTTCGTCCGAGATTGAAGCATCGCTTAATAAACCAATAGAACCTCTAGCCGAAAGACTTAAATTCTCCGCGCCCCCAAAAATATTTCTGGTGATTAAAGAAGAGCTAAACGCTACTCCAACTCGTTGAATATTAGAATGCGTTACATCGGTGTTAATTCCTAAAGAATATTTAGGGCGCGCACTCAAATAAATATTAGAAATTAGTTTAGTTTGCGTGCTATCCTCAATAAATTCAATATTAGGATACCGAAAAGTGTTGAGGTTTGTTATTTGTCTATTCGTTCGTAATCGATCAATATCTCGATAAATACTATCCTTTTCAAAGAAAACAGCATCTGTTAATGCCTTGGGTTTGTAGCGTAATTTGTCCTTAAAATAGATGGTGTAGTTTTCGTAATCTACGGATTCTAACGCATCTTTATCTAGGTCGAAAGCATAATCGGCATAAATATTAATTTTATCAAAAGAATGTACTTTGTAGGTCGCGGTTGTAAGTGCATTTTCTGCGCGTCGCTTTAAATTATCAATTCGAAGTTCAACATTTGTTTTTTGATCATTGTTAGAGGCCACTGTATCAATTTCAATATCATAGGTGATAGAGCTTTCTTGAAAATTATAAACTCCAGAATTTCTAAAAAGGGTTGTTAAACGTTTCCGTTCTTTTTCAAAATCGGCAAGATCGAATTGATTTCCTTCTTTAATAAAAGATTCGATTTTGGTGGATTCATAGATAGAATCGATCGCCTTTGAAGAAATGGTTTTGGATATGGAATCAACACTATAGGGTTTTCCAAGATTGAGTTGATAGGTGATTTCTGCTCTTTTTTTTCTAGTACTTGGTTTGATATCAAAAGTGCCAGTATTGTTGAAATATCCTCTATTATTGTAATACGTAGATAATCGATTTAAAGATTTTCGCGTTCTTGCCGTATCAATAACTACTGGTGCTTCTCCAATTTTTTTCAACCATTCGCTCAATCCTTTTACAACAAATGATTGCCCCAAACGGTCTACTTGTTTTTTCGAAAGTTTATTGTTTAAACGTTGTTCTCTTTTTTCTTTTCTATGCAACCAATCGTTGAAAGAAGCTTCTGGATTTTCTTTAGCGAGATTATAAATATTTAATCGGAAAGGATACCCTAAAAGAGTACTATTTGGCTTTTGGGAAATGAGATTTTGAACATTGTCATCTTTGATCTTTTTGTCATCGGCATATATCGTGTTCTTGGTAAGCAAAAGTTCATCATCATCCACTCTTTTGAGAGCGTTACAGGAAGTAATTGCAATACCTAGAAATAATACTCCTATTTTTGCAACATTCTTATTCAAACTTAGAAGAATCCCCATAGAGGTCAAAAATACATTTTTTTGTATGGTTGTTAAAAGCCAAATACGATTAATAAAAAGCTTACAGCAAAAAAAGTACCGAAATGAACACGGTTTGTTTGTTGTGGAGGGAATTAAAGTCATAAAAGAACTTTTAAATGCCGATATGCAAATTGCTGAACTGTATTGTTCTGATGCTAAATTTCTTTCCCAACTGAAAAAGAAGCCAACTTTAGTATCTGAAGTGGTGTTACGAAAAATGAGCAGCATGCACACTCCTAACGGAATTTTAGGGGTATTTCATACCCCAAAACCTTCAGCAATACATTTTTCTGATTGGATTTTAGTTTTGGATAGTGTTAGAGATCCGGGAAATTTAGGAACCATTATTCGTCTTGCAGATTGGTATGGTATTGAACATGTGGTGTGCTCTCCAGATACAGTTGATGCATACAATCCGAAAGTGCTTCAAGCAACAATGGGTTCTATTGCCAGAATAAATATTACGTATACGGATCTTGTGCCATTCTTATCCGGAAATCCGCTTCCAATTTATGGTGCTTATATGACTGGAACGAGTGTTTATACTATAGAGATGCCTAAAAAAGGAATTTTGATCTTAGGGAATGAAGCAAATGGAATTTCTAACAATGTGAACTTGATTGCGCAACAAAAGATTAGTATTCCACAATATGGTTCACAAACAGCAGAGAGTTTAAATGTAGCAATGGCTGCCGGAATTTTACTTAGCGAGTTACGCAGAAAATGACGCCCTTTATTAATTACTCAAATGTAAAGTTGATAAAGATTCCCCGAGTTTTTAAACTGCCAATATTACCCGTCCAAGGGCTATTAGGGTCATTGTCTGGCACAAGTTCATCACTTATTGCAAAAACTCCGCGAATAGAAGGAGAAAACTTAAAATACTCTGTATAAAACTCTATGCCAAAACCTATTTCGTAATTGTAGACATTGGATTTTAAACGAAAAGTTCCACTGCTATTATCATCAAGACTATCTTCATTACTCCCTAGATTTAGCGAAGCGGAAACACCGCCAATTATAAAAGGTTTCCAATTTCCTAGCCGAAGTGTGCTTACTTTTAAAAGTAATGGGAAGTTGATATAGGTTGATCTAACTTCCCTAATAGCATCAATAGGATCGGTAAATCCAGGAAATCCTAAAGTTCTGGAATTGAAAAAAAGACCTGGCTCAAAACGGAGATCCAAAAATTTGTTTAAACGCAATTCTCCAATAAGTCCTACATTAAACCCAAGACTCTTATCTACCAGAACATCCTGTGGCACATTATCATTGTATTCAAAAATAAAATCATACTGATTAAAACCTAGATAATACCCCCAATTCAGCAGTTTTTGATCGTAGTTCTCTATATTTAAAATAGGGTCTTCATTAAACTGAGCATTACTAATATGTCCTCCCAACAAAAGTGGAATAATTAGAAAAAATAGTTTCTTCACATGCATAAATTTTAATGCCTTATGCTATACTACAAGGCTACATGATTAAAAAGAAAACGATGTTTCCTATTTTGTAGCAATGTAAATAGAGGCTACCCCAAACGTTTGCGGTTTATTCTGTATACCTATAAACCCGATTTTTTGTAAAATATTGTTGAAGTTTTCTCCATGTGGAAAAACAGCTGCAGATTCAGATAAATACTGATATGCAGAATCGTCTTTTGAAAAGAATTTACCAATACGAGGGAGTATTTGATTGCAATAAAATGCATATCCTTGTTTGTATGGGCTTTTTGATGGGACGGATGTCTCTAAAACAACAAAAGTGCCTGAAGGACGAAGCACTCGATAAATTTCGCTAAGACCCTTTTCAAGGTTTTCAAAGTTTCGAACTCCGAAAGCAACAGTGATACCATCAAAGGAACTATCAGGAAAAGGTAAATTTTCACTGTCTCCCACAATCATTTTAATAGTATTATGCAGTTTTTTCTTTTGAACTTTTTTTTCGCCTACTGCTAGCATTCCTGGAGATATGTCTAAACCTACAATTTCCGAAGCACCTGTTTTTACTAAATTGATGGCCAGATCTCCGGTACCTGTAGCAATATCCAATATATTCTGAGGCTTTTTCTTTCGAAGTAGTGCTACCACACGTTTTCGCCACCTCACATCTATACCAAAAGAGATTACTCTATTTAGACCGTCATAATTTCCAGAAATGGTATCAAACATTTGTGTAACCTGTTCTTTTTTTCCTAGATCAGAATCACGATATGGCGTTACTTTTTTGGTCATTTAAGCAAAATTTCGGTAAAGATACTACAAAGCTTGAAGCTCTTGACCATATGTTTACTTTGAAGGTCAAAAACTGATAATACATTCATTTTAGCAGTATTTATGAAGTTACAATAGAAATTTATGTAATTTTGCGTTGTAATTGCCACCAACTTTTCTTGAAATAGGCTTTATGCAAGCAATTGTTCTCTCTAAGAGTTTCTGGTCAAAACAAATAGTTTTTTGGTTTGGACTTCCTTATTAATGACTACATATATTGACGAATGAAAATTATTATAGCTGGAGCCGGTGAGGTAGGTTTTCATCTGGCAAAGTTACTTTCCTATGAATCTCAGGATATTACACTTATCGATACGCGCAAAGAAAGTTTGGTGTATGCGGATACGCATTTAGATATACGTGTTTTAAAAGGAGATGCTACCTCTGTTTCTGTTTTAAAAGATGCTCAAGTGGAAAATTCTGATTTGGTAATTGGTGTAACTTCTTCTGAGACTACAAATTTAACCCTTTGTTTATTGGCAAAACAGTTGGGGAGTAAACGAACTATTGCTCGTATTTCAAATACAGAATTTATTGATAATAAGGATACGATACGGTTTTCGCAGTTGGGTATTGACGAGCTGATTTCCCCTGAAGAACTTGCGGCAACGGAAATACAATTGTTGTTAAATCAATCTGCTTTCAATGATACTTATGAATTTGAGGAGGGAGCGTTAATAATGGTAGGACTGTCCTTACCTAAATCTGCACCTTTTGTTGGAAAAGCTGTTAAAGATGCCGCCAAAATATTTCCCGAATTGCATTTTATGCCCATTGCCATCCAACGTTTAGGCACCCAATATACATTAATCCCTAGAGGAGATTCTGTTTTTAAGGAAGGAGATCAAGTTTATTTTATTACTTCAAAAGAAGGAGTTGATGAACTTTATAAATTAACTGGAAAAGAAAAAAAGGAAATTAAGAATGTAATGATATTGGGCGGTAGTAAGGTAGGTTTTAAAACGGCTCGGGACTTATGTACTAAAAAGTTTAATGTCAAAATTATTGAAAAGAGTAAAGAAAAAGCTTTTGAAATAGCAGATGATCTGCCCAATGCTCTGGTAATAAATGGAGATGGGCGAAATGTAGAGTTATTAGATGAAGAAAGTTTGGAGTCTATGGACGCGTTTATAGCAGTTACTGGGAATTCTGAGACTAATATTATGTCTTGTTTAGTGGCTAAGTCCAAGCATATTAAAAAAACGATTGCTTTGGTGGAAAATATGGACTATTTTCAACTGTCACACTCTATTGGAATTGATACCTTAATTAATAAAAAGTTGCTTGCTGCTAACAATATTTTTAGATATATACGAAAAGGAGAGGTGGTTGCACTTACGCGTTTAAATAATCTAAATGCTGAAATATTAGAGTTTATTGTTAAACCAACTTCAGCTGTAAATGGAAAAATTATTCGAGAATTAGACTTCCCGAGATCGGCTATTATAGGCGGTGTAGTTCGAAATGGAGAAGGAGTTATTGCGCTTGGTGAATATAAAATTAGCGAAGGTGATCGGGTGGTTGTGTGTTGTTTGCCGCGTTCCATATCGAAAGTTGAAAAGTTATTTTTGTAAATGGGATTAAATTCCAAAATAATAATACACTTAATGGGATTGCTATTGCTTTGCAATGGCTTTTTTATGCTCTTTGCTGCTCTTGTAAGCGGAATTTATAAAGACGGAGTAACCCTAGATATTTCTTTAGCCTCAATTGTTACCATGTTGGTAGGGGTTTTGGCCATGTTTTATACACGAGGACATAAAAAAGAGGTTAAGAAAAAGGAAGGATATATTATTGTTACTTTTGGTTGGTTAGTAATGTCAATTTCGGGTGTACTTCCTTATCTTTTTTCGGGAGCGATACCCGATGTTACCAATGCTTTTTTTGAAACAATCTCGGGATATACTACTACAGGAGCATCTATTTTAGAGGATATTGAAGTTTTACCCGAAGGAATACTTTTCTGGAGAAGTCTTACGCATTGGATTGGCGGGATGGGTATTATTGTTTTGGCTATTGCAATTCTTCCGTTACTTGGTATTGGCGGAATGCAACTTTTTGCCGCTGAAGCTCCTGGGCCTAATGCTGACAAATTACACCCAAGAATTACAGATACAGCTAAACGTTTATGGTTAATTTATGTAGGCTATACGGCGGCAGAAACATTGTTGCTCAAATTAGCAGGGATGTCTTTTTTTGATGCGATGAATCATTCATTGGCTACCTTATCTACCGGAGGTTTTTCTACAAAAAATGCGAGTTTAGCATATTGGAATAATCAACCCCTGATTCAATATATCGTTATCTTTTTCATGTTTTTGGCAGGTAGTAATTTTGTGCTTAGTTATTTTGCTTTTAAAGGTAAGATTCAGCGTATTCTGAAGGATGAAGAATTTAAATTCTATGCTGGATTTATTCTCGTATTTACGGTCATAGCTGCTTTTGTGATTTATTTTAAAGCGGATGTCGCTGTGTCTACTTACCACCCGATGATCTTTGGTGAGGTTGAAAGTGCTTTTAGACATGCACTTTTTCAAGTGGTAGCAGTGGTTACAACAACAGGTTTTGTTAGTTCAGATTTTACGAGTTGGACTCCTTTTTTAACGGTTTTCTTTTTTGGGCTTTTCTTTCTTGGGGGATCGGCAGGTTCCACCGCAGGAGGTATAAAAGTGATGCGCCATTTACTTATTGTAAAGAATGGTTTGTTGGAGTTTAAAAGAACCTTACACCCAAATGCTTTAATTCCTGTTCGCTATAATAATAAAACCGTTCAGGAACATATCGTGTATAATATTATAGCCTTTTTTGTGCTGTATATGCTTTCCTTTATCATTGGAGCGTTAGTTTTAGGTTTTTTAGGGCTAGATTTCACGTCTGCAATAGGTGGTGCCGCTTCCTCATTAGGAAATGTAGGCCCTGCATTGGGTACCCTTAATCCAGTTAGTAATTTTAGCGAATTACCTACAATGGGAAAATGGTGGTGTGGTTTTTTAATGCTTCTAGGGCGATTAGAACTTTTTACTGTTTTAATTTTGTTTACTCCCTATTTTTGGAAGCGGATATAGGCGTCCGAGTAATGTCTTGCCTCGTGAGAAAAAAATTAAAGCACCGCAGCAATCCGTGAAATTGCCTCTCGTAACTCTTTTTCTGACGCCGCATAAGAAATACGAATACAATTGGGGTTTCCAAATGCTTCTCCTGTTACAGTAGCAACATTTGCTTGTTCTAAAAGGTATAAGGAAAAATCTGAAGCATTCTGTATTTCCGTACCTCGAAGTGTTTTTCCGAAAAAACTTGAAATATCTGGAAATACATAAAAAGCACCTTCAGGAACGTTTAAGTTGAACCCCTGTATTTCTCCTAACAACTGCAATACCAAATCCCTTCTTTGGTGAAATTCATCGATCATGAACTGAATTTTACTTTTAGGCGCTTCTAAGGCGGCGATAGTAGCTCGTTGAGCTATGGCATTTGCACCACTTGTAATTTGTCCTTGAAATTTAGTACAGGCCTTGGCTACCCATTCTGGAGCTCCAATGTATCCTATTCGCCACCCCGTCATGGCAAAAGCTTTGGAAACACCATTTACCGTAATAGTGCGATCATACATACCATCAATTCCTGCAATACTTACATGATCTCCTGCAAAATTAATATGTTCATAAATTTCATCCGAAACAATATAAATATTTGGATGTTTAACAAGAACAGCTGCCAGAGCCTCCAATTCTTCTTTGCTATATACGGATCCACTAGGATTGCAAGGCGAACTAAACCACAACATTCGCGTTTTAGGGGTAATTGCCTCTTCCAATTGATCCGGTGTCATTTTAAAATCGGTATCAATACTAGTAGGAACCTGTACAGGAACCCCTTCGGCGATTTTTACAATATCACTATAACTTACCCAAAAAGGTGCTGGCAAGATAACCTCATCTTCTGCGTTTAAGATAGTCATAGCCACATTAGCTAGCGATTGTTTTGCTCCTGTAGAAACTACAATTTGTGAGACCTTGTACACTAGATTGTTATCACGTTTAAACTTTTGAGCGATAGCTTGTTTTAGCTCAGCATAACCATCAACAGGAGTATAGCTGCTGTAATTATCATCAATTGCCTGTTTTGCAGCCTCTTTAATAAACTCAGGAATATTAAAGTCTGGCTCTCCTAAACTAAGTCCTATTATGTCTTTTCCCTGTCCACGTAATTCTCTGGCTTTTGCAGCCATAGCTAATGTGGCCGAAGTAGACATGTTTTTAATTCTATCGGATAAGTGGTTGCTCATTTGAAAAACAAATTTATTGGTATTGCAAAGCCGGTTTTTTACCAAGCTCTTTTAAATGTTTGAAATGCGAAATTATAGCTTTTCTTGTAGATTTATATTCATTATAAGGTAAATTAAACTCTTTCGCTGTTTGTTTAACAATTTTGGAGATTTTTGTGTAATGTACATGACTGATATTCGGAAATATATGATGTTCAACCTGGTGATTCAGGCCACCAGAATACCAATTCATAATACGATTTTTAGTGCCAAAATTTACGGTAGTAGCTAGTTGATGAATCGCCCAAGAATTTTTCATAGTACCCGTATTATCCGGTAACGGTGTTTGCGCATCGTCTACAACATGTGCCAACTGAAAAATTACGCTTAGAATGACTCCTGCGACGTAGTGCATGATAAAAAAGCCAAGGAGAATTTTATACCATGCGATATCTAAAAAAATAAAAGGAATAACCAACCAGACAAGAACATATAGCAGCTTGGTCATTACTAAGGTGCTCCAATTTACAAAAGCACTCGGTAGCTTACCATAGGCTAGTTTTCCTTTCATATACCGAGCCATACGTTTAAAATCGGATGTTAAAGCCCAATTAAAGGTCATCAAACCGTATAAGAAAATAGAATAATAATGCTGAAAACGATGATGTTTTTTCCATTTTGCGTGTTTCGAAAACCGCAAAACTCTTCCGGCATCCAGATCTTCATCGTGATCTTGAATATTGGTGTAGGTATGATGCAAAACATTGTGTTGTACCTGCCAGTTGTATACATTTCCTGCAAGCACATACATACTACCTCCCATTAATTTATTTACCCACTTTTTATTAGAATAGGATCCATGATTCCCATCATGCATTACATTCATACCAACACCAGCCATACCAATCCCCATAACTATAGTAAGGAGTAAGTTAGCCCAATTGGGAAGATTGAGTGTTAGTACTAAGAAATACGGACCAAAAAACAAGGTGAACATAATCACTGTTTTTAAATGCAATTTCCAATTTCCAGTTTTTTTAATACGATTTTCTTTAAAATATTGGTTAACTCTTTTATTTAAAGTTTTAAAGAACTGTCCCGAATCTTTTCTGGAAAACCGTATACTTTCCGTATTCATGGTGTTTATTTTTTTGTAAAGATAACGTAAAAGCACGCGATTTTGATATTTTAACTATCTTAAAAAACAACTAAATTCTTCTAGGTAATGTACTATTTTTGCGTAAAAATTCGAGAATGAGTTTAGATCTTATTATCAAATACTTCCCTAAGTTAGATGCTGTCCAGCAAAGTAGATTTGCCTTGTTAGAAGAATTGTATCAAGATTGGAATCAAAAAATAAATGTGGTTTCTCGAAAAGATATTGACGAATTGTATGTAAGGCATGTTCTTCATTCATTGGCAATAGCTAAAATCCAACAGTTTAAAGCGGAGACTACTGTAATAGATGTAGGTACTGGCGGAGGATTTCCAGGAATCCCTTTGGCTATTCTTTTCCCTGAAGTGAAATTCACCTTAGTAGATGCTATTGGAAAGAAAATTAAGGTGGTAGAAGAAGTAAAGGAAGGATTAGAGTTGTCTAATGTTACGGCTATACATTCTCGAGTTGAAGGATTAGATATGGAATTTGATTTCATTGTGAGCAGGGCAGTAGCTGCAATGCCCACATTTGTGCATTGGGTTAAAGGAAGAATAAAAAAGAAGTCGATTCACGAACGAAAAAATGGAATACTTTATTTAAAAGGAGGGGATTTAACGGAAGAACTAAGTTCTTATAAAACCGCTCAGATTTATGAGTTGTCCAACTACTTCACAGAACCTTTTTACGAAACTAAAAAGATTGTCTATTTGCCGCTGAAATATAAAGGGTAGCTTTGCTAAATACTAAGCATTCTTCTATACGAATTATTGTACTTTTTGGCATACCCTTTTACATAACTAGAGAGTCGTGTAATGAAGTTTTTTTTGGATTTTTTTTGACATGTGGTTGTGGTCTGCTTTCTCATAAATGATTTTTTGTTAGATCTAAGTTAATTAATTTACAATTAATTAACGTTAAATTTACATTGAAATTGTAAAATATTGATTTTTAACACAATATGAATTGTGTATTTGAAGAAAAATTAGCATCATAAAAAGCTAGATACCTTACCTTTTAGAAAACCACGATGCATTCAAAATCATCAGGTTGCCATATGATACGTTGGTTACGCAGTGCATTGAAATTGATGGGGTTATCAGGAGTGTTTAAGTTTATGCCTTCGCAATTAAAAATTGGTATAGTTTTATTTATTACAGGATTACAGTCCTGGTAAATAAACACCGTATTGCCATTAAGAATCGCTTGAGTAATAAAGCAAAATCGGATATCAGATGAGGTGCTAAGTTCTCTGCGTTCAACTTCTTGACGTAACCAATCTAGCTCGATTAATACATTGTCTACGCCACATGAAATAAGAGATTGAGTGTTATTGTCATCGTTGTTTAAATCACAACTTAGCAGACAAAAACCTAAGAGAATTACGATAATTTTTTTCATTACTTTGGTGTTGCGGTTTTTTATAAAGATGTAAAATCTCAAAAAAGTTGCTTTAAACAATAAAGTTATTTGAAAGGAAATATCAGTTGTAAACGGGAATGCTATTGTTAAGAAATATTTTTTTTAACACAATGTCGTTAATCTGAGCAAAGTTGTTTTAACTGAATTGTGTTTAGGGTATTCCATATGTTATGATCATAACGCTGTTGTGATAGGTGAAAGATAGTACTGTACTTCCTTGTTTGCTCACAAAAAGAATGATTAGCCTTTACATTTAGGACAATAGTCTTTTTTGTAAAAAACGCATCATAAACACTAATTTTACCTATAAAATCCCCTTTTTCTTCTTTATCAATAAATAATGCCACCGTTTTTTGAAGATTAACTGCGTCCGGATCTTTGCCATTCAATGCCACATTATGCATTAAACCATCAAAATAAACGACTAATAATTCCGCAATCTTTTCAGCATTTAATTTGGGATCTTCATCCAAATACCAGATAAAAGCATAAGTCCAGAATGCTTCGCTATCTGTTTTTGCCCACCCAGGTGAGAAACGAATGTCCTCTGTTCCAACAAAATTTATTTCGGGAGCAAATTCTAATGGAAAGGGAATAATTTCTGTACGCCAATCATCTGGCGCATTCAGTATTGGAATAGGAGTCTCTTTAGATTGGGCTTTAACAAGTATTGTTGTTAAAAGAATCGCTAAAAAAAAGACTCCTATTCTCATAATTATATGTATTAACTATCCTAAAAATGGATACCTATAATCTTCAGGTGTAACAAAGGTTTCTTTAATAAGTCTTGGTGAAACCCAACGCATTAAGTTTTGAGCAGAACCAGCTTTGTCATTCGTTCCGGATGCTCTTGCTCCACCAAATGGCTGTTGACCTACAACAGCACCAGTTGGTTTATCATTAATGTAGAAATTACCTGCACAATTTTGCAGTGCTAAGGTGGCTTCTTCTATGGCATACCTGTCTGCAGATAAAACAGCTCCTGTAAGCGCATATTCCGAAGTGCTATCAATAAGCTCCAGGGTTTTAGACCAATCTGCATCTTCGTAAATGTAAACCGTAACTACGGGGCCAAAAAGTTCTGTACACATTGTTGTATATTTCGGATCTTGAGCTAATATTACTGTTGGCTCCACAAAGTAACCTTTGGATTTATCATAACTACCACCTGCAATTATTTCAGCATCAGGATCATTTTTTGCTTGATCGATATACTTTGCTAATTTATCAAAAGAACCCTCATGAATCACGGCAGTAATAAAATTAGAAAGATCTTCAGGAGATCCAGGTTTATTAAAAGACTCAATATCTGCTTTTACAAATTCTAGTATTTCTTGAGCTGTAGATTTGGGAAGGTATACTCTAGATGCAGCGCTACACTTTTGACCTTGAAATTCAAAAGCACCTCTTGTTATCGCCGTAGCCACTTGCTTGGTGTTTGCTGAAGGATGTGCGATTATAAAATCTTTACCCCCTGTTTCACCTACGATTTTTGGGTATGTTTTATAGGTGTGAATATTATTACCAATTTGTTTCCATAATTCTTTAAATACAAAAGTGGATCCTGTAAAATGTATTCCGGAAAAATCAGGACTTGCTAAAACAGTTTCAGTGATCATCACAGGATCTCCATAAACCACGTTAATAACACCGTCGGGAACACCTGCTTCTTTAAATAAATCTACAATTACCTTTGCTGAAAAAATCTGACTATCGCTAGGCTTCCAAACTACAACATTTCCCATCATAGCTGCACTTGCAGGTAAGTTTCCAGCAATTGCGGTGAAATTGAACGGAGTTATGGCATACACAAAACCTTCTAGAGGTCTATATTCAACCCGATTCCAAATACCTTCTGCAGAATCTGGCTGTTCTTCATAGATTTGAGCCATAAATTCTACATTAAATCGCAAAAAATCAATAAACTCACATGCTGCATCAATCTCCGCTTGGTGTACGGTTTTGGATTGCGCTATCATTGTTGCTGCATTAATTTTGGCACGATAAGGCCCCGCTAATAAGTCTGCAGCTTTAAGAAAGATTGCAGCACGCTGCTCCCAAGCTAAATTTGCCCATTTCGTTCGTGCTTCCAAAGCATTTGAGATAGCAGTTTCTATATGTGTTTTTTCTGCTATATGATAATTCCCAACAACATGATTATGATCATGTGGAGGTGACATCGGTTTAGTATTTCCAGTTCTAATTTCGTCGGCTCCGATATACATTGGAATATCCTCGTTACCATTAAAATAACTCTTGTATTGCTGTAAAACAGCTTCCCGTTCTGATGTTCCAGGAGCATAACTTTTTATTGGTTCGTTGTATGCTGCAGGAACCTGAAAGAAACCTTTACCCATGATCTGTGTTTTATGAATTAAAAATTAATTCAAAGGTACTAAAAGCAATATTGGTATTCAATAAAAAAGAAGGAAATGAAACCCTTAGTTAAGGGCAAAAGGAGCACTAAATTTAAAGGCAGGTACATAAACTCTAAACTTCTCAGATGAGCTAAAATTAACCATATTGTAATGACCTTTCATTGCTCCTATTGGTGAGGTTAATAAACATCCGGAGCTATACGTATGCGATTCTCCCGGCCGTATCACCGGTTTTTTACCAATAACGCCCTCTCCATCTAGAATTTCTAGCTCATTTAGGGAATCATAAATTTGCCAATGACGTGACGTTAATTGCACGGAATCTTTACCTTGATTTTCAATGGTGATAGTATAGCCAAAAGCAAAATGCATTTTATAGTTTTTGAAGAAAGTACCTTCAAAACTTGTATCTACCGAGATTTTAATGCCTTTGGTTACTTGGGTAATCATATTGGAGCGAATCTATAACTATAAACTTCTTATTAAAGAAGTGTTTGTTCTTGTGCTAGTGAAACTATTTTACATTACTACTATATATAAGACGTAAAAAAAATTAAAAAATTACATACTATAACTGGTAAAATGCAATTTAGTATCGTGCTAAACGCAAGCAAGATAAGTAATTAACTACTACTGAAAAAATTAAAAAGCATATGATCGATATAATTCATCTTTTTTGGATATATGTCTAAAGATATCCGCTGAAATACAGTATTACTTAAAGCGTTTCCTTAGGTGTAATCCTGTTTTTAGGTTGTAAAATTTTTGGGATTACCACTTTTGTTATGAGTCTTTAATTTGTGATATTTCTTGAATTTGCATTACCAATTCCAATAAGGCTATCATACATATCTCCAAAGTTTCTGTAGTACACTAAAATTTGGTAATTGTTTTCTGTAAAGTGAAAATTACCTCCTACCATGTTTAAATCAATGGTTCCGTCATCACGTTCAATAACATACTTGTAGTTGTAAAAGCCTTGTTTTAAGATAAGCGTGGCCTCCATAAGTCCATTCTCCTCATTGTAGACCATTTTATTCTCCTCCGTTATTGCATAGTTATTGAACTTTCCAAAAATATAAACATTGTCCAGTCCTAATAAATCGGTATAGGGAAGACTAAAATGTACTTTAGTGTATTCTGCTTCTCTAGAACTATCGACTCCTTGTAAGGTTCTAATTTGAAAATCACCATTAATGTCAGGGAAAAAAGTATAAGGCTCTTGATAGCGATATGTATTAGTGAACAAGTAATGATTGTAGATATCTTTCAAATCGATGGAAGAAATAAACGCACTAGGCGCTCTTAGGTCGCTATTGTCGAAATTAAAATATTCGTTACCTCCAAAAAAACTGGTTTCCTGATCATATTTGTATACCAATTCTCTACCCAAAGTAAATTGTGGTTTAACATCATAAATGGCAGTGGGCCAAAAGTAATTTTGAAGTAGGACAACTTTTACTTCTTTTTTAGGATTTACAACAGGAAAGTTAGCGGTATTAATACTAAATTGAACTACTTGTTTTTCGTTGAGAAAATTGAAATCCCTAGTGCGTTTTATTTGAGCACCTACTTGAACAAGGTTTTTATAAATTACAAATCGCCTTGAAAATTGAATTTCATCATTACTATTATACACTTCTATAAGGTAATTACCACTTACTCTAAACTTTATATTGTCGTTAGGAAGCTGTAATCTATAATTCGAATAAGGTTGTAAAGTTGTGTAGCTATTTTCATAGTCTATAATACGCTGGTTGTCCATTCCTCTCAAATACTGAGATTTTAGAATATCAGATAACGTCCAATCGTAATTGCAATGCACAATCTTATAATAATAATCTTGTTCATTAGCCAAAAGGTCGTCAAATTCTAATTGAATGGATTCTCCAAAACGAACAATTGGAAATTGATCTTCGGTAGGACCTCTAAAAATTATAGATTTAATGTTTTCAGGAGGGTTAACTTCTTCTTGCACTTGTGCAAAAACCGTTTGGGCAATGAGAAAAATTAAAATTTGTTTAACGCGAAAACCCATAAAGGGATATTTTTTTTAACAAAGGTAAACAAAAAGTGTACCTAAAATAGTTAGATAACTACGAAGCCTAAATTTATACACAATTATTATGAAAACTTTTTTTTAAGTAGTAAATTTGCATCTAATTTTGTTAACCTAAGGTGTACCATAATATGTCTACAGACATTAGAATTAAAAAAGGCTTAAATATTAAGCTCGTCGGCGCCGCAGAACATACTACAACAAAAGCCGTTTTAAGCAATGTATATGCTTTAAATCTTAATGATTTTCACGGAATTACCCCTAAAATGTTATTAAAAAAAGGAGATGAGGTCAAAGTTGGCGATGCTCTTTTTTATAATAAGAATAGGGAAGATATGTTGTTTGTTTCTCCTGTGAGCGGAGAACTCGTAGAGATTGAACGAGGCGAAAGAAGAAAGATCTTATCACTAAAAATTCTTGCGGATAAAAAACAAGAATCTTTGGAGCACAAAGTACCTAATATTGAAGGAGCAAGCGCTTCAGAGATTAAGGAACTTTTGTTAAAATCAGGTTGTTGGCCTTTTATTAAACAACGTCCGTATGATATTATAGCGGATCCTGATGCCACACCAAAGGCGATTTTTATATCGGGATATGCTACGGCACCCTTGGCGGCGGATTTAGATTATGTATTACAGGGTAAGGAGGCTGAACTTCAGGCTGCTATAACTGCCTTAGCAAAATTAACTCCTGGAAAGGTGCATGTATCAGTTGGAAAATCATCCAACAATCCTCTTGGAAGCCTTAAAGGAATTACCTTGCATAAGGTTTCCGGACCACATCCGGCAGGCTTGGTGGGAACATTGATTAATAAAGTAGATCCTATTAATAAAGGTGAAACGGTTTGGACACTTGCTCCGCAAGATCTTGTTCTCATAGGAGGGTTACTGCTTACTGGAAAATTTAACCCGGAACGAACGATTGCATTGGTAGGTTCTTCTGTGAAAACACCAAAATATTATACAACGAAAATAGGAGCAGAGATAGCTACTTTTTTATATGCTAGTGGTGTTAATGGAGATAACTTTAGAGTTATTAATGGAGATGCACTTACAGGAACTCAAACTGCACCTGATGGTTATTTAGGTTTTTATGCGAATGTTGTTACTGCATTGCCAGAAGGAGATGATTATGAATTTTTTGGATGGAATAAACCGATTTTTAATAAAATATCGTCTACCCGAGCACTTACATTTTCGTGGCTTTTTCCAAATAAGAAATATGATTTAAATACGAATACCAATGGAGAACATAGGGCATTTGTTGTAACTGGAGCTTATGAAAAAGTATTTCCATTGGATATCTATCCGATGCAACTGTTAAAAGCTTGTATGGTGAAAGATTTGGATGAGATGGAACAGTTAGGACTGTATGAAGTTGCTCCTGAGGATTTTTCATTGACAGAATTCATTTGTATCTCTAAACAACCACATCAGGAAATTATAAGAGAAGGGTTGGATTTATTGTATAAAGAAATTGGATAAAAGATGAGCATGAAGAAAAAACTGCACAATCTCAAAGAAAAGTATAAAGGGAAAAAAATGGCACCCGCATTCAATGCATTGCACACCTTTTTATACATGCCCAATGAAACTACGCATTCCGGATCTCATGTACGGGCAGCAGATGATTTAAAAAGAACCATGAATACGGTTATTATGGCCTTAATTCCGGTTTTATTGTTTGGGATCTTTAATGCTGGATATCAGCATTATTCAGCAATAAATGGATTTCCAGCCGATTTCTCCTTATTCGAGCACTTCCTTACTTTCGATAATTTTTGGATTGGAGCAATTACAGTATTACCATTGGTAATCGTTTCCTATGGTGTAGGATTAGGAATAGAATTCTTGTTCGCGGTAATTAAAGGACATGAGGTGGAAGAAGGATATTTGGTTACAGGGATGTTAGTCCCTTTAATTATTCCTGTTGATACACCTTTATGGATGTTGGCCGTTGCGGTTGCCTTTGGAGTGGTTATCGGAAAAGAAGTTTTTGGAGGAACGGGGATGAATATTCTAAACCCTGCATTAACGATACGCGCATTTTTGTTTTTTGCTTATCCTACATGGATGAGCGGTGATAAAGTATGGGTGCATCAAGCGGTAGATTTGGCCGGTACTCCGGATGCTATTTCGGGAGAAACAGTATTAGGGTATTTGGCAGCCAACAAAGGAGCTGAATTTTCATATTCAATTTCAGACATGTTCTTGGGTTTTATCCCAGGTTCGGTTGGAGAAACTTCTACGATATTAATACTATTAGGAGGTTTGTTTTTGATCTTTAGCAAAATTGCCAGCTGGCGCATTATGCTTAGTGCAGTGCTGGGATCGTTGGTTATGGGGTTTGTATTTAATATGGTTGTTGATGCTGGTTGGATAACTGAAACGAGTAAATTTTATGGCTTAATGAGTCTTGATTTCTGGCAACACCTTATTATTGGAGGATTAGCATTTGGTATCGTGTATATGGCTACAGATCCAGTTACCGGAGCACAAACAAATAGAGGAAAGTGGATTTATGGTTTTTTCATCGGTTTTATTTCCGTAATGATTCGAGTATTTAACCCAGCATATCCTGAGGGTGTATTTTTGGCAATATTATTAATGAACGTTTTTGCACCTACCATAGATCATTATGTAATAAGAGGTAACGTAAAACGAAGATTAAAGCGTTTAAAAAATGCTACGATATTTCCAAAAGATACCGATAATAAAGCAGAAGAATTAAAAGCAGAAACCGTTTAGTTATGGCTATCAATACAGAAAAAAATATTTATACCGTTGTTTTTGCGGCAACAATGGTTGTAGTAGTAGGATCTATACTCGCTTTTTTAGCTTCCGGTTTAAGTGGGAAGATCAAAGAAAATGAGCGCTTGGAAAAACAGCAGAATATTCTTTACGCTATGGGCGTTAATGAAAATGGTGATGGAGGAAGTGTGAACTTCGTTCCAACTACCGAAGTGGCAGGAGAATTTTCAAAATATATTAAAGATCAGTTGGTTATTGAGGGAGATGATATTTCTAGCGATGATGAAGCATATCTTATCGACGTTAGAAAACAAGGGAATTTAGCCAAGAAAGGAGCGACTAGAAAATTACCTCTGTTTATAGGGGAAAAAGATGGTAAGAAATTTTATATCATGCCCATGTATGGTAAAGGATTATGGGATATTATTTGGGGCTACGTTGCAGTTGATGCGAATATGGTAGTACAAGGTGTATATTTCGATCATAAAGGAGAAACTCCAGGTCTTGGAGCTAACATCAAACAACGTTACTTTATGGATGACTTTGAAGGAGAATCTATTTTAAGTGGTACTCGTTATGTAGGTGTTTCTATTGCAAAAGGAAACAATGATCCTTTAAATAATATTAAAGATGATAACGAGGTAGATGCACTTGCAGGAGCTACGATTACAGGAAACGGTGTGTCGGCAATGATAAAGGAAAGTGTTAATCTATATAGACCTTATTTGGAAACTATTAGAGTAAAAAATTAAACTATGGCATTACTTACAAAAAAAGATGCAAGTCTGATTACAGACCCATTAGCAGATAATAACCCAATTACGATTCAAGTTTTAGGGATTTGCTCCGCATTGGCAATTACAGCAGAGCTAAAGGCTTCAATTGTGATGGCAATTTCGGTACTCTTTGTATTGGGTGCGGGTAATGTTGTTATTTCATTAATGCGAAACATTATTCCATCTAAAATTAGAATTATTGTACAATTAGTCGTTGTGGCGGCTTTGGTAATTATTGTAGATCAGGTATTAAAAGCCTTTGCCTATGAATTAAGCAAAACACTTGCAGTATTTGTAGGTTTAATTATCACCAATTGTATAATTATGGGACGTTTTGAAGCCTTTGCCTTAGGAAACGGTCCGTGGAAATCTTTCCTAGATGGTATTGGTAATGCCTTAGGTTATGGCGTAATTCTTGTGATTGTAGGTTTTTTTAGAGAACTTCTGGGATCAGGTACGCTACTAGGTTTTCCTGTTTTAGGAGATCCTGTAGAAAAAACAGGATTGTATGCCACAGGTTACGAAAACAATGGATTTATGATTATCCCTCCAGCCGCTTTAATTGTTGTAGGAATCATTATTTGGGTGCAGCGGTCTAGAAATAAGGCATTAATAGAAGAGAATTAGAATAGTAGATAAAAAATAATAATATGTTAGAGCACGTAGAGCTTTTTTTCAAATCCATATTTATTGATAATATGGTGTTCTCAGTATTTTTGGGAATGTGTTCCTATCTGGCAGTATCTAAGAAAGTAGCTACTGCGGTTGGTTTAGGAGCAGCCGTAATTTTTGTACTTGCGGTTACCGTACCTCTAAATTGGTTGTTGGATCAGTATTTACTTCAAGATGGTGCATTGGCATGGCTAGGTCCAGAATATGCAGATTATAACTTGAGTTTTTTATCTTTTATACTATTCATTGCTACTATTGCAACAATGGTACAATTGGTAGAAATAGTAGTAGAAAAGTTTTCACCTTCTCTGTATAACTCTTTGGGAATATTTTTGCCACTTATTGCAGTAAACTGTGCAATTTTGGGAGGCTCCTTATTTATGCAAGCACGTGAAATAGAAACCTTAGGATTGGCATTTAATTATGGTGTAAGCTCTGGAATAGGATGGTTCTTGGCTATATTAGCTATTGCAGCAATACGCGAAAAAATACGTTATTCTAATGTTCCTGCTCCCTTAAGAGGATTAGGAATCACCTTTATAATTACGGGATTAATGGGAATAGGTTTTCAGAGTTTTGGAGGTATGCTTACTGGCGGAGATGAAGCAGTAGAGCCTGTTGAAGAGGTTACTGCTGAAAAAATAGATAAAGAACAGGAAACAGAGGAAAAACTAGACGAAAAAACGGTTTCTTTTAATACTATAAACGAACAATAATGATATTAGCAGCAAGTACATTAGGTACCATTTTAATAACTGTAGTAGCTTTTATGCTTTTGTTATTGGCTTTGGTAGCGCTTTTACTTTTTACCAAAGAAAAATTATCCCCATCAGGTCCGGTAACGATAACCATTAATGGAGAGAAGGAAGTAGAAGTAGCTTCTGGAAATTCTTTATTATCTACATTGGGAAATCAAAAAATATTTTTGCCTTCGGCTTGTGGTGGAGGTGGAACTTGTATTCAATGCGAATGTCATGTACTATCCGGAGGAGGAGAAGCGTTGCCTACTGAAACGCCGCATTTCTCAAAAAAAGAATTAAATCACGGTGCACGTTTAGCCTGTCAAGTTAAGGTAAAACAGGATATGAATATTACCATTCCTGAGGAAGTTTTTGGTATTAAAAAATGGGAAGGTACAGTAGTTAGAAATTACAATGTAGCCTCATTTATTAAGGAATTTGTGGTAGAAATTCCGGAAGATATGAATTATAAAGCTGGAGGATATATTCAGATAGAAATTCCTGAGTGTGAAATCAAGTATTCAGATATTGATATTACAGCGCATCCTGAAGAGCACGAAACTCCAGATAAATTTCAAACGGAATGGGACAAGTTTAACCTGTGGCCATTAACCATGAAAAATACGGAAACAGTAGAAAGAGCTTATTCTATGGCTTCTTTTCCTGCTGAAGGACGTGAAATTATGTTGAATGTTAGGATAGCAACTCCCCCTTGGGATCGTTCTAAAAATGGATGGATGGATGTAAATCCAGGAATTGCATCGTCTTATATTTTTGCTCAAAAACCTGGGGATAAAGTAATTATCTCTGGTCCTTACGGTGAATTCTTTATTAACGAATCAGAATCAGAAATGCTGTACGTTGGAGGTGGCGCTGGGATGGCACCAATGCGTTCTCATTTATATCATCTATTCAAAACATTACAAACAAATAGAAAAGTTACCTATTGGTATGGTGGACGTTCTAAACGGGAGTTATTCTATTTAGATCACTTTTATCAATTAGAAAAAGACTTCCCTAATTTTAAATTTTATTTGGCTTTATCTGAACCAATGGAAGAAGATAATTGGAAAGTTAAAGAAAATTTAGATGCTCCGGGAGATGGTTTTGTTGGGTTTATTCACAATTGCGTTATTGATAACTACTTGAATCACCATGAATCACCTGAAGATATTGAATTGTATTTCTGTGGACCTCCGTTAATGAATAAAGCAGTACAAAAAATGGGAGAAGATTTCGGTATTCCAGATGAAAGTATACGATTTGATGATTTTGGAGGTTAAATCCGTATAATTTTTTTTAAAAGAATATAGTCAAACCGATATTTACATATCGGTTTTTTTATCTAAAAAAATGAAAGCACTTAGTGAACAAGAACTCCATAATTTAGCTATGAATATTGTGGGGAAAAAATTAGAAGAAGAAGGGTATGAGTTTATGGGTGTAAATAGTAAACTTAAAAAGAACCCACAATTTGTTTGTCTCAAAGAGAAGTTGTTACACTTCATAATCGTTAGATGTGTAAGCTTTCCACAGGATCCCAAACAGTACGATAATGCATTGATGAAGAAAATGAAGGAACATGCATTGAAATTTGAGGCCAAAACCTATTACGCTGGAGTAGGTTTGTCTAATGCAGAAGATGGCAGTTTGCCTGTGTATTTAAACGAAGCATATACTGTAGACTACGAAGGACTCATTGAAATTTAGCAAATGAAATACATATACCTATTCATTGCAAGTATTGCGCTAATATCTTGTAAGCCTAAAACAAAAGAGCTAGTACGAAATGAAATTGGAGGGGGGGCTTTAGGAACTTCATATTCCATAATATACCTTTCTAATGGAGCTCAAGATTATCAGCGTGAAGTTGACTCTGTTTTTCATGTCTTAAATAAGTCTTTGTCAACTTACATTCCTGATTCGGATATTTCCAAGATTAATAGAGGGGATACTATTGCTGTAGATCACATGTTTCAGGATGTTTTAGCACTTTCACAGGAAGTTTATCAGGAAACTGAAGGATATTTTGACCCCACTGTGGGTGCATTAGTGAACGCATGGGGTTTTGGTCCAGGAGTAGCGATAAAAATGGATAGCACAAGGGTAGATAGTATCTTGCAGTTTGTCGGGTTGAATAAAGTAAAACTTACCCAGCAAAAAATAGTACAAAAAGAAGATGTGCGATTGTATTTAGATTTTAATGCGATTGCAAAAGGATATGCAATAGATCGGTTAGCCGTATTGCTAGATAAAAAAGGAACTACAGATTATTTAATTGAGGTTGGAGGAGAGATAGTCACTAAGGGAATGAACAAAATTAGAAATAAAACTTGGTTAGTGGGTGTTGATGATCCAGAAACAGAAGACCGAAGTAAACCAAAATTAAAACTAGGACTTAGCGATAAAGCTATGGCTTCTTCAGGGAACTATCGGAAGTTTCGTATAGATCGTATTTCAGGAAAAAAATATGTACATACCATAGACCCAAAAACAGGATTTACCAAAAACTCGAAAATTCTTGCTACAACTGTTCTTGCCAACACCTGTGCCGAAGCAGACGCTTACGCTACGGCCTTTATGGCAATGGATTTAACAAAATCAAAAGCGTTACTTAAAAAAAGAAGCGATTTAGACGCTTATATTATTTATATCGACGAGAATAATGTTACTAACGAATATACAACGGAGGGGTTTAAGAAACTCATAGTTCCATAATTTACTTTCTTACTAAAGGAATGATTTCTCCCTTGGCTAAGCGATACTCTTCTATTTTTGAAGCCGATAATTGTGCCGTATAATCTATTTCTTCGACAACAAATCCAATACTCCGTAATTTATCAAAATAGTCGCGTCCATAGATGCGAACATGGTCATATTGTCCAAAGATTAGTGCGCGCTCTTTTTTATCTGTTATTGAATCATCCTCAAAAGTAATGGTTCGATTTAAGTCTTGTGGAATCTGAAAAATACCCCACCCTCCCGGTTTCAATACACGATTAAGTTCAGACATTGCTTGGGTGTCGTTTGGGATATGCTCCAATACATGATTGCATAGAATAACATCAAAACTGTTGTCTTCAAAAGGGAGTGCGCAGATATCGGCTTTAACGTCTGCCAAAGGAGAGTTTAAATCTGTAGTGATATAATCTTTTAAGTTTTTAAGTTTTCGAAATCGCTTATAAAATGCCTGTTCGGGAGCAAAATGTAGTACTCTATGTGCATTTCTAAAAAAATCCGTTTCATTTTTTAAAAAAAGCCAGAGAAGACGATGCCGCTCCAACGAAAGTGTCGATGGCGATAATACATTTTCTCTTGGGTTTTCGTAACCATAGGGTAAAAAACTTTTAAACTTTTTGCCATCTATGGGATCTGTATGATTGGAACCTTGCAAGAAAAAAGCCAACACGGGCCTAACTAAATAGCTAAATTTAATTAATAAAGGTCTTGGAATAGCGTTAAGAATAAATTTAAAAATCCGTTTCATGGTATAATCACGAATTTGAACTACACCTCCAGTTTCTTTTGTCGAAACTCATCCTCTTCTGTACTACTTATGTTTAACGCATCGTAGATATATTGAAAAGTAGAAAGCAATTCCGGTTTTCCGTTAATAATAGCAATATTATGTTCAAAATGAGCACTGGGTTTTCCATCAGCCGTTAAAATGGTCCACCCATCTTTTAGTTGTTTGATATTTTTGGTTCCCATATTGATCATAGGCTCAATAGCTACAACCATACCATCTGAAAATTTTTTGCCGCGACCACGTTTACCGTAATTTGGCATTTCGGGACCCTCGTGTAATTTCGTTCCCAAGCCATGACCAACCAGTTCTCGAACTACGCCATAACCATGATCTTCACAAAATTTTTGAATCGCATAGCCTACATCACCTACGCGGTTTCCCACACGAAATTCACGAATTCCTATATATAATGAAGCTTTGGTTACATCAAGTAATTTTTGAGTCTCAGGAGCGATTTCTCCTACTGGAAAAGTATACGCATGATCTCCGTAGTATCCATTTTTTAGGGCACCACAATCTACCGAAATAATATCTCCTTCTTGCAAAGGTTCAGAAGTTGGAATACCATGAACTACTTGGGCATTCGGACTCATATTAAGCGTATTCGGAAAACCATACATTCCTAGAAATCCTGGTTCCGCACCCTGATCTCTAATATACGTTTCTGCGAGCTTATCTAAATCTAATGCACTTACCCCAGGTTTGATTTCTGAAGCCAACATGCCTAAAGTTTTAGATACTACTAAAGCACTTTCTCGCAATAGTTCTATTTCTTCTAAGGACTTTAGTTTTACCATGTGACAAAGGTAAACTAATAGTTTTAAAACTGTTAATCCATTCGCAATAACCTAATCACTTCTAATAAAAAATGATACTTTTTCTAGTATTGCTATTATCTGAAATTACTTATACGATATGCGATATACAACCTTATCAAATTTTTCTTGTATGGTAAATTCAGAAAGACATCCGTTTGTATTTGTTGTATGGTCATAGGCATTGTTGCGCTCTTGAATCGTCTCGATACCATCCTTTAACATGGTAGACTTTTCGGATGTCAGTACTTTTTCTGATAAGGTAAGGAACAGCGGTATAAAATTATCTGCATACAGTTGAATAAGCCCAAGTTCTTGTAAATTAAAAAATGGATTTGAAACGTCTTTATACGTGTAGTTGGTGTGTCTAGTTAGTTTTACTTCTTTTACCACAGACTTTATAACAACGCCATTTTCTTGTGTAAATGTTTCATTAGTGGTGTCACTAAAATATACTTGTTTTAGCGCTCCGTTTTCATAAACGATTTTGTGTTTTTCAGCATTTTCAGGATTCAGATCATTCTCATCTTCAAAAACCAAAAAATCGGAAGATGTTATTACGTAATGACTATCATACTCACCATCCCATAGCCATGTAATTTTCTTTCCTAGATCTACTTGTTCAAATTTTAGTATTTGTTCACTTTCATCGGCCTCAATTTGTATTTTTTGTATTTTCCCTTTATCATCGTAGGTGAATTGATACTTAGAAAGCTCTGCAGATTTACCATTGCGATCAAAGCGTTCTACTTCTAATTCCTGGGGCAAACAACTTTGTGACCAACATATTAGTGTTAAAAACAAAGTGCAAATAAGAGATAAAGAATATTTTTTAATCATTTTTCAAGTTTTAATTAACTTTTGATAAACGATTTAAACTAATAAATATTGCTGCATTTTTTTGGAAAGGCAGCTTGTTTTTGCTGCTACCATTGTGCTTGCGATGTTGCGATTTTAAAAACAGCGGTTATAATTTTGCTTTCAGTTTTTGTCTTTGGATTTTCAGGTATTCTTTTTCTGCATCGTTGGTTACAACAGTTAAGGCTTCGTCAATACAATCTATTGCTTTTAGAAAGGCGTTACAATTCTGATAATATTCTCCCATAGTTGCAAAATACAAGTACTTTCGTTGTTCTAAATGTTTGGGGTTAATTTCTTTTAGGATTGCTAATGCTTCCTTATTTCGTTGTAGCTGCAGATAGACTATAGCCATGTTCAATGCCGTAAACGGAGTTTTATGCAATTGATATAACTGTTTATAGTGTTTTAGTATTTCTTTCCAATTTGTAGTCTCAAAAGATTTAGCTTTTAAATGTTCTGCAGCGATGGAAGCCTCTAAATGATAGGTAGAAAAATCGGAAAATTCCATTGCTTTGTACATTGCATTATTTCCTAAAGTTATCAACGGGAAATACCATAAAGATCGATCTTGGTCTTTAAGATTTATAATCCTGTTTTTAGGCGAAATTTTACTTTCTAATCTAGAAGTATGAAAGCAAAACAACGCAAATAAGGCATAACCGCTCCCAGTTCTGAAATGCTCTTTGTTCAGTATCATCTTGCAAAGACGTATCGCTTCTCCACATAAATCTTTTCGAATGAGTAACTCTTTTTGATTGGAATGAAACCCTTCGTTAAAAATTAAATACAATATTTCATGTACACGATCAAGGCGGTTTTTAAGATGAATTCCATCGGGTAATGTAAAGGAAATTTTTTGATCTCTTATGGTTTGCCTAGCCCTACTTAATCTTTTTTTTACAGTAGCTTCTTTAAGTAATAAGGCAGAGGCAATTTCATGAATACTGAATCCGGCAATAGTTTTTAAGGCAAAAGATATTTGATCTCTTGGGTTTAGTTTTGGATGACAGGCTGTAAAAATCATTCGTAATTGGCTATCTTCTATTTCATGATCTAAAAAGAGTTCGTTAATTCGAATTGCAGCAGCACCTTGATTAAAACTTAGATTTTTTTTTGAGTCTGATTTTAATTTTCGAAATAAGTCAATAGTTCGGTTTTTGGCTGCTTTGGTAAGCCAGGCTTCTGGGTTTTCTGGAATTTTATGCCGCCATTTCGATAAAGCCATTATAAAGGTGTCCTGAACGGCGTCCTCTATGGTTTCTAAATGCGAAAGCCCAAAAATTCGTGTAAGAATAGAGACCATCTTTCCGTACTGATGTCGAAAAAGATGGTCTATTAAAGGTTCTTTAGACATTATTGATCAAACACCATTACTTCTCTTATTTCGACCGTGCCTCCTAAGTCGTAATCTGGAAAATCTTGAGCTATGTTAACAACTGCATCGGCATCCTTAGCTTGTACGATATAGTACCCGCCTACCAGCTCTTTGCTCTCTGCAAAAGGGCCATCCGATACAGTTCTGTTTGGACCTGAAACACATTTGGCCTCGGCATGCAATGCATTTCCACCCTTTACAATACCGGCTTCTTCCATCTTTGCGTTCCATGCAAACCATTTCCCCATTCTTGATTGAATTTCTTCGGGAGAAAGTCCTAAGTCTCCATAATCGGCTCCGATAAAAATCATCATAAAATCTTTCATACTTAAATGTTTTTGATTATTAAATAGATTACTTTTTTAAATAACGATACATAATGCCTAAAGGGAGACAAATAACTTTTATTTTTTATACGATCGTTTTAAGTACGTTTAAAACTATCAAAAAAATGACTGGTATACAAACGTAAGCTACCTAGTAAGGTTCTATGGATAGAACGTTATTTACTAATCAGAGATTAGGTGTTTTTTAAAAAAATCTATGGCTAGAGCCGCAGTTTTTTTATGGATTTCTTTTCGAACTACTGTAGGATGATCAATAGTTAAATTAGGGATAACCTCTTTTCCAAAAGCTGTGCCTTCATTTAAAAAAATGTAGTGATTTACAAATTCATTAAAAAGATGTAATTCACTGTTTTTAATAAGCTTATGGTAGTTTTCGGCGTTAGCTGCAATCGGCGTATTAGTATCTCCTTTACCAGCAACAATAAAAATTGGCGCAGCAATCTCTTTAGTTTGTTCGGGGGAGTAAAATCCAAAACCTATGGCCGGCGCCATTACAAAGAAAGCTTTGATTCTTTCATCTTTTACCTGATCCTTGTAGGTTTTATAGGATGCAACAATCAAACTGTCATTTTCGAAATCAATGACTTCATCAGTTTCAGGAAATTCTGGAGGAAGTGCAGGAGTGTTTTCTGCGGCATTAACAGTATCTGCGTTTCGGTCCACATAGCCACCTGCTAAGGCAATATTGGTATAGCCACCTAGAGAGAAACCAACACCTCCAATTTTTGTGATATCAATATATGGTTTAAATGTGTTATTGCTAAGAACTTCATTTAGAACATATTTAATGTCTATAGCTCTTTCCCACCATTTTACAAACTCTCTGGGAATTTTATTAAATGTTGAGTTTCCATAGTGATCTATAGACACCACCATATAACCTTCTTTAACCATATTTTCGATGAACCAAGTTAGTGAAAACCTATTGCCACCTGTTCCGTGTGAAACCAATAATAATGGAAATTTACGAGGTATAATTGTTGCGTCAGGAATTGTCTTAATAGGCTTAAAAAGGGCTCTATTATTTGTTTTGGATTGGGAAGGTGTTATTTTATCATGGGTCGGATACCAAATTTCGGTCAAAAGCGGTCTATTTCTGGAGTTGTCTACTAAAGTGATAGATTTTTGACCGATATTAAGGGTTGCAGGTTCCTGAGCTAGCAGTGAACAACAACCTATTAGAAAAAATAGGAAGAGAGTTATTTTTCGCATTTATCTATAGTTTAAACTATAGATGAACGAAAAGAAGAATCGTTACAATCTTTTAAAAAAAATTCATAATTATATAAACTAAAACGGAAAAACCACCCAAGAATGAATACAAATTATGCTATTCTTTGAATGGTTTTTACTTTCTCTGTAAGAACTGCTTTGTTTTTAAATTAAAGCAGTTCGTGTCATTACATCCGGTTGTGGAATACCCATTAATTTTAGAATTGTTGGGGCAATATCTCCTAGAACACCGTCTTTTACCGTTTTAACTTCCGAATCGACTATAATTAATGGTACAGGGTTCGTGGTATGCGCAGTATTTGGACTTCCATCAGGATTACGCATCGTATCACAGTTTCCGTGGTCTGCAATCACTATTGTTGTATAACCATGTGCTAAACCTGCAGTTATTACCGCATTTGCACAAGAATCTACCACTTCACAAGCCTTAATCGCAGCATCCATATCTCCAGTGTGTCCTACCATATCAGGATTTGCAAAGTTTAAACAAACAAAATCTGGATTTTCTTTCTCCAATTCCGGAATAATTGCATCACGAATATCATAAGCACTCATTTCAGGTTTAAGATCATAAGTTGCCACTTTAGGGGAGGGGCAAAGCAGACGTTCTTCCCCACTAAAAGGAGTTTCTCGACCGCCATTAAAAAAGAAAGTTACATGTGGGTATTTTTCGGTTTCCGCTATACGAATTTGTTTTTTATCCGCCTTTTCCAAAACTTCACCCAGTGTGTTTTTGATATTCTCTTTGTCATATACCACATGAATTCCTTTGAAAGAATCATCATAATTGGTCATGGTAACATAATACAAATCAAGGGGGTGCATTTGATGTTCAGGAAATGCCTCTTGATTTAAAGCCTGGGTTAATTCTCGTCCTCTGTCCGTTCTGAAATTAAAAAATATAATTACATCTCCTTCACTAATTTGAGTTAATGGGGTATTGTTTTCATCGGTAGCTATTATAGGTTTAATAAATTCATCTGTAATATCGGCGTCATAACTTTTTTGGACAGTATCTAAAACATTAACGCTTTTTTCACCAATACCATTAACTAATAGATCATAAGCTAATTTTACCCGTTCCCATCGTTTATCACGATCCATGGCGTAGTACCTGCCAATTACAGAAGCAATTTTGGCATTTTTAGTACTACAAAACTCTGAAAGATCGGCTAAATATCCTTTTCCGCTTTTTGGATCTACATCTCTACCATCGGTAAATGCGTGAATAAAAGTTTTATTAAGATGATTTGCTTCGGCAGCGTTAATTAAACCTTTTAAATGGTCAATATGAGAATGTACCCCACCATCACTGAGAAGTCCTAAAAAATGAACAGCTTTATCGTTTGTTTTTGCATAGTTGAATGCATTTTTCAAAGCAATTTCCTCCTGTAACGTATCTTCTTTTAGTGCTAAATTTATTTTAGCCAGATCTTGGTATACAATGCGACCTGCGCCTAAATTCATATGGCCCACTTCACTATTTCCCATTTGACCTTCGGGTAACCCTACATGCATTCCGTCTGTGAGCAGATTTGCATTCGGATACTGAAGATATAGATTGTCAATAAATGGAGTATGTGCGTTGTCAATGGCTGATATTTCGGGATTAGGTGATTTTCCCCAACCATCTAAAATCATCAAGATTACTTTTTTATTCATGTTTTTTTATTTCGACCCCAAAAATAAAATGAATTAAGAAGTATTACTAAAAATTGAGGTTTCTTTTTCTATTTTTCTCAAATTCTTAAATAATCGTAAAAATTTAACATATATGGTATTATTATTGTTAAACTTAAGTTATTTAGCTAACAATCATGAAACAAAAAAAGATAGGTGAAGTCTATTTATGTATAATCAAAACTTATAACATAAAACATTCATCATGAAAAAAACAATCCTAACACTTACTGCTATGCTTGCATTAGCAGTAGGAAGTGTGCATGCATCGTACACTTCAGATCTAAATGAAAAAATTAATGCCACAACCATTCTGGAAACAGCCGAAATTAGTACGTTTTGCAAAGCCATTGTAATGGGTGATACTGAAACGGTAAAGCGTTTAATTGAACTTGGAGAAGATGTAAATCAAAAATCTCTGGGAATGCGCCCAACGCATTTTGCAGCACGATACAACAAAGTGGAAATTTTGGAATTACTTGTGGCTAATGGCGCTGATTTATCCTTACGTTGTGATAGAGGGTACACTGTAGAAAAATATGCTGAACTTTCAAATGCTAAGGAAGCGTTAGCTTATATTAAGATTGCTAAGAAAGGTTAAGAGGGGTTTATTTATCAATCAAAAACCCTTTGGATAATCACCAAAGGGTTTTTTGTTACAATTTATTTTACCAAATAGTTAATTAGTGCTCGGGTAAAAGAGTTAACGATAAATACAACTAAAAATTAAAACCTGTAAAAGCTCTATACACGAATGCATAAAATGTGATTGATAATAGTAGTAAACAGAAAATCGCGTACGCTTTAAGTAATACTACTAATATTTCAGGTTTACAATTTTCAAATGCCGAAAAATAAATATTTTTAATATTTCCTATTGTTCCCATATAGTTTGATTTTTCAAAGCTATAAGAGTCAAGTTTTAGGTATTTTTCGATTTGGGTACCCTCAAAACTAACAAATTACTTAGTGTTGAAAAAATTTTTCGGGCAAAATACGTTTATTGCCGACCAGTGTATTTTTCAATAGCTTCCTTTATTTTTTGAATTCGATTATCGGGATCAGGATGTGTACTTTGAAATTCTGGAGCTCTATTTGGACCACCGGCAGCTTTCAAAATTTCCATAACTCGTATCATTTCACTAGGGTTATAACCAGACTGTATCATAAATAATACACCAAGATCATCACTTTCTAATTCATCCCCTCTACCATTTTTGAGCAGGGTGTTTTGTCCAATGCTGCCAACAATACCTCCAGCATCTGCACCCACACTAGCTCCCATAGAAATGGTCTTCCAAAAATTACTTTCAGCAATCCGTTCTGCCGAATGTCTTCCTATTACATGACCAATTTCATGCCCTAAGACTCCAGCAAGTTGCGCCTCGTTCAATTGTGAAAAAAGTGCATAAGTGATAAATATTTGTCCTCCTGGCAGCGCAAAAGCATTTATGGTTCTATCATCTGCAAGTAAATGAAAGTTATATTCATAAGGGGTTTCTCTAGCGATACTGTTTTGAACCAACTTATTTCCAACAGCATCTACTAAAGTTTGCATCCGCTCATCTGGATAAAGTCCACCGTGTTGCTGTGCGATTTCCGGAGCACTTTGCAAACCGATTGCAATTTCTTGATCCGCACTCATATTGATATTTTGGACTCTTCCTGTATATTGATTTTTCTCTTTGTTATTACAGCGTTGTATAAAAGCAAAAGCTACAATAGCTAAACCAATAAGTATGCGTATTTTCCAACTGCCTCTTCTCATGGAGTTTAAACTTGGTGTTTGCTCCTCAAGTTACAAAAAGACTTATAAAAGTTTAGGGTTTATATCCAAAATATTGTCTTGAACATAATTTTTAAGAAAACCAGAAGTAAATTCGTCAGCACCTAGAAAATCCTCTTGTTCCAAAAGCTGGAGAATGTTTTTTCTCCGAAATGAAGTTAGCATAGGTACGGAAATAGGTGCATAACTATAATGCCAGGGTTCGTATTTAAACCCTTTTCGTTTGGCCTTGTCTGTATACACCAGATGAAAATCAAAAGTGGTCGCATTATCGTCCATCCATTTTTTAAAATATTCGAAAGGTCCTCCAGCTTCGAATTTCTCAGGAACCAATACATCACCTTCAACTTCCGGATAACCATCAATAAGATCTATATCGGTGCCCCAATGGTGTCTGCTTGTTCCTGGAATTGTGGAATATTCTATAATTTTATCAATGGCTGCTAATGGTTCCATACCGGCATCAGTATACTTGATATATTTTCTTTCCCAAATAGATTTTTGTCGTGCGAAGTTACGATAGCTAGATACCACTTTGATTGCAATACCGTCTTTGTAAGCTGCTTTTTTCATTTCAATAAATGCATCATGGGCTGCAGCTCTAAGGTTGATTCCTTCGCCATATAATTCAATATCAATCTTCCCCATAAGCTCCAAAATTGAATACTCTTCTTGTGCTGCAAATGAAAGTTTAGGTAGCAAGGTAAGCGCTGTACTTGCTAACCCACTTTTTTTAATAAAAGATCTTCTTTTCACTAGATGTCATTTTTTGATTTCAAGAATTCCTGACTCCTTATTAAAGTACAGCATTTTTCATTCCAAAGTTTATCAACGGATGTCATGCTATATTTTCGCTTTAAAATTAAGCATTAAATTTTATTGGACCGTTGAGAGATATAGATAACCCTGATGTTTTATTCTAAGATCTATCAGCGTAATAATGTAATAGTAAATACCAGGAGTTAATTTATCATCTCGCGCAATCACCAAATTCCTATTGGAAGTACCATCAAATTCATTTTGATAGTTGGTTTTGGAATACACCAAAACTCCATATCGATTGTAAATATTTAGGACGTTATTGGGAGAGTTCTCTAATCCATCAATAACTAAAAAGTCATTTGTCCCATCATTGTTCGGAGTTAGAAAATAGTTGTCCAAATCAATGGTCTCCAGCACCTGTAATGCATTATCATTTCCACCAAAGGTGATTATTTCATAATCATTAGGTATAAATTGATCTGAGGTTATAGAACCAGAGGAAAATTCTCCTTCAACCGCGGTGTTTCCTAGATTTACCCACCTATTTTCTATTTTACTCCATCCAACTACCTTTAAATCTTGAAGGCGTTCACCAAGTAAATTAATTGCACTTCCAGCATCCCAGGTTAGTGTGGCTATTAATGGTGTATCCCCCTCTAATCTCCAAAATTCTTGAGTACTTACGCCAAATACATCATCAGCGGTAACTGTGGTATCATATGAACCGGAAAGGTTTATGGGAGTATTGGGATCTTCGTTAAAATAAGCGCATTTTGTAAGAGAACTTCGGGTTTCAATGCGTATCGAGAGTGGTCTTAATCTGTTTACATCTCCTATAGGAAAAGTGAATGCATTTTGATTTGTACTCCCCGCATATCCATCTACTTTGCTAAAATTTCTATCTCCAACGTAAAAAGCCGATTCGGCGAAGTTTAAGTAGATATCGGATCGCTGTCTTGGAGTATTTATATTACCAAGGACAAAACTTCCATTATTTATTACGTTTATTGGAACCTCTAAGAATAAATCATTTTCTACTGCAATTTCTGTATCAAAAAAAGTAGGACTACTAAGTCCGGAAATTGTAAGAGCCGAATTATCAGCATAAAAACCAATTAATCCTTGATTTCCATCTAATGCCCCATCATTAATGAGATTTAAATGAAAACCTACGGCTACACCTTCATGAATTTTTATTGAACCATAATTGTGTATTGCATTTTGAGCAGAACAAAAAACACTGCCCAATATGAATAAAAATAGACTACACCTAAAAACAGACATATATAGATTCTAATAAATTTAAGGTCTTCTTCTTAAAAACACTGCAACTCTTGCATCCGTAACAGCTCCTGTTTCATTAACAGTTCTAAATCCAATACTAGTTCCGGCAGGAATTGCAACAGGAGTTGCCAAAATTTCTGTATATACCATATTATTGGCGTTTCCAGAAGCTGTAAAAGTAAAAAGATTGGTATCGGTGTTAGAATCAACTACTGCCATTTGAACAGTATTAGAAGCACCATTTGTGTCTGCATTAAAACTTACGGCATATGCCTCCCAATCTTCAGGTAAAGGAATCCCAATTCTGCCGGTAGCCCCATTTCCAAAAGACCATTCCAATTGATTGTCTGCTAAACCTCCGTTCTCTTCAGCCCAGATCACAATTTTTTCGTAAACCCCCAAATATGCTCCTCCATCGGAACCGATTGTAATAGAATTGTCAGTATCTGTTGAAACCACATTGGCCGTTGAAGATGTTCCAGATTCGTTTGTATGAGTAATAATTCCTGAAGTGGTGTTTTGATTGAAACTTGTATTCGTCTCATTTATAGTCCCACCTCCATTACTAAGAGAAATTTGAGTCCCGGATTTAGATAGTGTTTGAATTTCATTAGAAGCATCACTATCAGCATCATTTACATTAATAGTGATGGAATTGCCTCCTGTAATGGAAATATTTCCTGGATTGCTATTAGTAGCAAGAGTTTGATCGTCTGTGGCAGGATCTCCCGGATCCCCTTTTTCACCTTGGATACCTTGTGGTCCAGCAGGTCCTTGTGGCCCTACATTTCCCTGTGGTCCAGCAGATCCAGTAGGTCCGACTGGTCCCTGAGGTCCCGTGTTTCCTTGTATTCCTTGTGGACCAGTTGCACCAGTAAGTCCAATGGGTCCCTGAGGTCCTGTATCTCCCTGCGCTCCGGTTGCGCCAGTTAATCCAATGGATCCTTGTGGTCCTGTATCCCCTTGTGGTCCGGTTGCGCCGGTAAGTCCAATGGGTCCCTGCGGTCCTGTATCTCCTTGTGGCCCGGTTGCTCCAGTTAATCCAATAGGTCCCTGCGGTCCTGTATCCCCTTGTGGTCCAGTTGCCCCGGTAAGTCCAATAGGTCCCTGCGGTCCAACATCACCTTGTATTCCTTGAGATCCGGTTGCTCCAGTAAGTCCAATGGGTCCCTGTGGTCCTGTATCACCTTGCGGCCCAGTTGCTCCGGTAAGTCCAATAGGTCCTTGCGGTCCAACATCACCCTGTATTCCTTGTGGTCCAGTTGCACCGGTAAGTCCTATAGGCCCCTGGGGTCCTGTGTCTCCTTGTAGTCCAGTTGCACCAGTAAGTCCAATGGGTCCCTGAGGTCCTGTATCTCCCTGTGCTCCGGTTGCGCCAGTTAATCCAATGGGTCCTTGCGGTCCTGTATCCCCTTGTGGTCCAGTTGCGCCGGTAAGTCCAATAGGTCCCTGCGGTCCCGTGTCTCCTTGTGGCCCAGTTGCTCCGGTAAGTCCAATGGGTCCTTGCGGTCCTGTGTCACCTTGTGGTCCGGTTGCGCCAGTTAATCCAATGGGTCCCTGTGGTCCTGTGTCTCCTTGTGGTCCTGTATCTCCTTGTGCTCCAGTTAACCCAATAGGTCCTTGTGGTCCAACATCGCCCTGTATTCCTTGTGGTCCGGTTGCACCAGTAAGTCCTACAGGTCCCTGTGGTCCTGTGTCACCTTGTGGTCCGGTTGCTCCAGTAAGTCCAATGGGTCCCTGTGGTCCTGCATCACCTTGTATTCCTTGTGGTCCGGTTGCACCAGTTAATCCAATGGGTCCTTGCGGTCCTGTGTCACCTTGTGGTCCGGTTGCGCCAGTTAATCCAATGGGTCCTTGAGGCCCTGTGTCTCCTTGTGGTCCAGTTGCACCAGTAAGTCCAATAGGTCCCTGTAGTCCTGCATCACCCTGTATTCCTTGTGGTCCGGTTGCTCCAGTTAATCCAATAGGTCCCTGCGGTCCAACATCACCTTGTATTCCTTGAGATCCGGTTGCTCCAGTAAGTCCAATGGGTCCTTGCGGTCCTGTGTCACCTTGTGGTCCGGTTGCGCCAGTTAATCCAATGGGTCCCTGTGGTCCTGTGTCTCCTTGTGATCCTGTATCTCCTTGTGGCCCGGTTGCGCCGGTAAGTCCAATGGGTCCCTGAGGTCCTGTATCCCCTTGTGGTCCAGTTGCACCAGTTAATCCAATGGGTCCTTGCGGTCCTGTATCTCCTTGTGGTCCGGTTGCACCAGTAAGTCCAATAGGTCCCTGAGGTCCTGTGTCACCTTGTGGTCCAGTTGCACCAGTTAATCCAATGGGTCCCTGCGGTCCTGTGTCTCCTTGCGGTCCAACATCACCCTGTATTCCTTGTGGTCCTGTATCTCCTTGTGGCCCAGTTGCGCCGGTAAGTCCAATAGGTCCCTGTGGTCCTGTGTCACCTTGTGGTCCGGTTGCTCCAGTTAATCCAATGGGTCCCTGAGGTCCCGTGTCTCCTTGTATTCCTTGTGGACCAGTTGCACCTGTAAGTCCAATAAGTCCCTGTGGTCCTGTGTCTCCTTGTGGTCCAGTTGCACCAGTTAATCCAATGGGTCCTTGCGGTCCTGTATCTCCTTGTGGTCCGGTTGCACCAGTAAGTCCTACGGGTCCCTGTGGTCCTGTGTCACCTTGTGGTCCGGTTGCGCCAGTTAATCCAATGGGTCCCTGTGGTCCTGTGTCTCCTTGTAATCCTGTATCTCCTTGTGGCCCGGTTGCGCCGGTAAGTCCAATGGGTCCTTGCGGTCCTGTGTCACCTTGTGGTCCAGTTGCACCAGTTAATCCAATGGGTCCTTGCGGTCCTGTATCTCCTTGTGGCCCAGTTGCGCCGGTAAGTCCAATAGGTCCCTGTGGTCCTGTGTCACCTTGTGGTCCGGTTGCTCCAGTTAATCCAATGGGTCCCTGAGGTCCCGTGTCTCCTTGTATTCCTTGTGGACCAGTTGCACCTGTAAGTCCAATAAGTCCCTGTGGTCCTGTATCTCCTTGTGGCCCAGTTGCTCCGGTAAGTCCAATAGGTCCCTGAGGTCCTGCATCTCCTTGTGCACCAGTTAATCCAATGGGTCCTTGCGGTCCTGTGTCACCTTGTGGTCCTGTATCTCCTTGTGGCCCGGTTGCGCCGGTAAGTCCAATGGGTCCCTGAGGTCCTGTATCCCCTTGTGGTCCAGTTGCACCAGTTAATCCAATGGGTCCTTGCGGTCCTGTATCTCCTTGTGGTCCGGTTGCACCAGTAAGTCCTACAGGTCCCTGTGGTCCTGTGTCACCTTGTGGTCCGGTTGCACCAGTTAATCCAATGGGTCCTTGCGGTCCAACATCACCCTGTATTCCTTGTGGACCAGTTACACCTGTAAGTCCAATGGGTCCTTGCGGTCCTGTGTCACCTTGTGGTCCAGTTGCACCAGTTAATCCAATGGGTCCCTGCGGTCCTGTGTCACCTTGTGGTCCGGTTGCACCAGTTAATCCAATAGGTCCTTGCGGTCCTGTATCTCCTTGTGGCCCGATTGCACCAGTAAGTCCAATGGGTCCCTGTGGTCCTGTATCACCTTGCGGCCCAGTTGCTCCGGTAAGTCCAATGGGTCCCTGCGGTCCTGTATCTCCTTGTGGCCCGGTTGTCCCAGTAAGTCCAATGGGTCCTTGCGGTCCCGTGTCTCCTTGTGGTCCAGTTGCACCAGTTAATCCGATAGGCCCCTGTGGTCCTGTATCTCCTTGTGGTCCGGTTGCGCCGGTAAGTCCAATGGGTCCTTGCGGTCCTGTGTCTCCTTGTGGTCCAGTTGCACCAGTTAGTCCAATAGGTCCTTGCGGTCCTGTGTCACCTTGTGGTCCAGTTGCACCAGTTAATCCAATGGGTCCCTGCGGTCCTGCATCTCCTTGTGGTCCGGTTGCTCCAGTCAATCCAATAGGTCCTTGCGGTCCAACATCACCCTGTATTCCTTGTGGTCCTGTATCTCCTTGTGGTCCAGTTGCACCAGTTAATCCAATCGGTCCCTGCGGTCCAACATCACCTTGTATTCCTTGAGATCCGGTTGCTCCAGTAAGTCCAATGGGTCCCTGTGGTCCTGCATCACCTTGCGGCCCAGTTGCTCCGGTAAGTCCAATAGGTCCCTGAGGTCCTGCATCTCCTTGTGCACCAGTTAATCCAATGGGTCCTTGCGGTCCTGTGTCACCTTGTGGTCCAGTTGCACCAGTTAGTCCAATAGGTCCTTGCGGTCCCGTTAAATCTGATGAAGTAAAAGAGGTGCCGTCAGAGTAATTGATGGTAAAGGTTCCATTATTATTATCTAAAAATGAAAAAGTATTTTGAGTTGTATTTTGGCAAAGATTTATCCATTGCGTGCCTCTATAATAATGAATACATTGCGTATCCGTGTTATATACCATAGCTCCCTGTATCGGAGTAATTGCCAACATCTGAGCGTTTGTTATTCGGGTAAGAACGAAAGCTTTATCGGTACTTTCCAATTCTATAATGGAAGCTGAATCTATCGAATTGGGATTGTCACCTATTTTTACCTGCGCTAAGATCAGGCTCGTATTAAGAAGGAGAATTAAAAAGCAAAAGAGCTTTATTGTTTTTATAAGCATTTGCATAACACCATTTTGGGGGATTGTAAAGATAGAATGTAGTGTATGCCCTACGAATAAAATGTTGTGAAGTGCTTGATCCTTGTTGGGAAATGGATGGTAAAGAGACGAATGTTAGCGATTTAAGTACAGAAAGCCCTGAAATTCTAACCCTAAATCGTCTAGATTAACTAAGTAAAAATAAACACCGACTGGGAGTCCTTGCTCTTTTTTTATAACAAGATTGTTGATATTTGGGGTACCATCAAATTGGTCGGTATAATTTTGCTGTTCGAAAACTTTTAGACCAAAACGATCAAAAATTCGAACACTATTGTTTGGAGAGGCCTCTAGTTCCTCAATAATCAACGTGTCATTTATACCATCACCATTTGGAGTTAAATAAAAATTATCTAGGGTTAATACCTCGCTTGCAATCCCTAAACTCCCAAAAGTAATAATAGCGTAATCGTCGGGAACAAAGCTGGCTGAAGTTATAAATCCTTCATTTAAATCCCCGCCAAAAGCTGAATTACCTAAAATTACCCATTGGTTTAAGGACTTGTTCCATCCTACTAAGGTTATGGCATTGATAGTATCGGTTAATGCGGGAATGTTACTTTCCGCATTCCAATTTACCGTAATTCTTGAAGTGACACTTCCCTGCAAAGCCCAGAACTCTAAGGTACTTATGTTTTCGATATCTCGAACTTTGACTGCAGTGTTAAAACTGGTATTAAAAAAAGTAGGACTATTAGGATCTTCATGGAAATAAGCACAAGTGGCCAATGTATTTATCCCGTTAGAATTTAGGCGTAAGGAACGTAAGTGACCAAAATCCCCAACAGGGAAAATGAAATTTTGTTTGTTCGTAATAGCGGCATAACCATCTATTATATTTTCATCACTTTCGCCTACATAAAAGGCATCATCGATAAAATTAAAAAACGCGGATGGATCACCTCTGGGTGTTAAGACGTTACCAAGGATAAAATTAAAATTATTAGATACGACTATGCCTGTATTTAAAAAAAGATCATTTTCATTAGCAATTTCGGAGTCAAAAAAGATTGGTGCAAAAGCTCCAGAAACAATTAAACCAGATGTACCATAGAAACCAGCTAAACCCATGTTTTGATCAAAAGTACTATTATTAATAAGGTTAGTATGAAACCCTATGGCGCCCTCTTCATGAATGCGAATGTTTCCACTATTATAGAGTGCAGTTTGTCCATGAATTATCCATGGGATAACTACAAGCACCAACAACCCCATATTTTGTAGGAATCGTTTGGTATTTCGATACGTATTATTACTTTCCATGGATTATTTTTTTAAGAGCGCTTTTATTTCGGCAAGATCTTTTTTCATGGTATCTAACTCTCTAGATAAATTTGCATTTTCAGCTTTTAAATCCTGAATTTCCTTTTGCTGCTGAATGGTATGCAGAAATAACTCTTCTATTTTTTCAAGGTTTATTTCCGTTGCTCGATTTAAAATAATTCCTCCTTTTTCTTTAACATCTCTCATAGATGGAACGCCAGGAAGATGTTTGTTCTTTCTTGCAAAGTTTTCGACCTCAAATAATGACATCATTTTATAGTCTGGCTTTAACAAACTAAATCCATCAAAATAACTTTGAAAAACATAATCAGGTGTAATTGTTCCTGTTGCAAGAATGTTTCCATTTACATGAAGTTTTTCTGTAGGAATAATTCCAATACCAACATTTTGACTTGCATCAATTCGCACTGCCTCGACTCCTGAAGTGGAAAAACCTAACTGATCTGCCGCAGCTCGATACATACCAGTGTTACTATCATTTCCTGTGCTAAAACTATAAGCAGGCTCATTGGCAGTGCCACTTGTTGATGAGAATTGATTACCACGAATTTCACCATCTACATCTAGTTTTCGACTTGGGTTATTCATTCCTATACCCAATCTGTTATTTGTTGTGTCCCAGAATAGTTCATTTTCATCTGTCTGAATATTGCTGAATCCATCTGAAAATAATACGGCGCCTAAAGAAGCAGCTGAAGAAACTGTAGCCCCTGTATTAATATCCGCCAACGGAATAGTTACGGTATTGTTTTCGCTATCGGTAAGAATTAAATCTGTTCCATTTTCCGTTAGCGTAGCATTGGTTGTATTCGTATCGGTTACAGTATTAATATCCGCCAACGGAATGGTTACGGTATTGTTTTCACTATCGGTAAGAATTAGATCTGTTCCATCTTGAGTTAGTGTAGCATTGGTTGTATTTGCATCAGCCCCTGTATTAATATCGGCCAATGGAATAGTTACGGTATTGTTTTCACTATCGGTAAGAATTAGATCTGTTCCATTTTCCGTTAGCGTAGCATTGGTTGTATTCGTATCGGTTACGGTATTGATATCTGCCAATGGAATAGTTACGGTATTGTTTTCACTATCGGTAAGAATTAGATCTGTTCCATTTTCTGTTAGCGTAGCATTAGTTGTATTTGTATCGGTTACGGTATTAATATCCGCCAATGGAATAGTTACGGTATTGTTTTCACTATCGGTAAGGATTAGATTTGT
>CANKZG010000005.1 GCA_947488435.1 uncultured Flavobacteriaceae bacterium
TCATCATCACATATCTTACTACCCCCAATTGCGGGTGCAAATATATAACCCTTTTTTTAACCCACCAATAGATGAATGTATTTTTTTAATCTAAATACACAAAACTATTTTAAGATATTGATTTACAACAATATAACTTCGAAAAAAACATTATTTACAACAAAAAAACGCTCGTTTTATCGCTTAAAAAAAACGAAAGTCATTATAGTTTCTTCATATAGAATAGTTTAGGCACTAAAAAAACTTTTTGCATTGCTAAAAATGACAGCTTATATTTATTGCTAGCATCATCTCAAGATATTATCTTTGCGCACTTATTGATACCCTATTAGTAATGATAAAAATCACCTTACCTGACGGAAGCGTTAAGGAATATGCCAAAGGGACAACTCCAATGGCAATTGCAAAAAGTATTAGCGAAGGCCTTGCCAGAAATGTTATCTCTGCTTTGTATAATGATACCACAGTTGAAACAACAACTCCATTATATAATGATGGCACATTAACGCTTTATACTTGGAATGATGATAATGGTAAAAAAGCTTTTTGGCATTCTACGTCTCATGTCGTAGCACAAGCCCTTGAAATATTATATCCTGGGATAAAGTTAACTATAGGACCTGCTATAGAGAATGGTTTTTATTATGATGTAGAATTACCGGAAGGTGTTATTTCTGAAAAGGATTTTGATACTATTGAAAAAAAGGCCTTAGAAATTGCTCGTGGAAAGCATGATTTTAAAATGCGTGCTGTTTCTAAAGCTGAAGCTTTGGATTTTTATCAAGCTCAAGGCAATAACTATAAGGTAGAGCTTATTAGTAATTTAGATGATGGAACAATAACTTTTTGTGATCATGATACTTTTACTGATCTCTGTCGCGGAGGACATATTCCAAATACAGGAATCATCAAAGCCATTAAAATTTTAAGTGTAGCAGGAGCTTATTGGCGTGGCGATGAAAAGAATGCACAACTGACTCGTGTATATGGAATTTCTTTTCCGAAGCAAAAGGAACTTACCACTTATCTTACCTTATTAGAAGAAGCAAAAAAAAGAGACCATCGAAAGCTGGGTGCTACACTCGAATTATTTACTTTCTCAAAAAAAGTTGGACAAGGCTTACCGTTATGGTTACCTAAAGGAGCCGCTTTGCGAGAACGACTGGAACAATTTCTGAAAAAAGCACAGAAAAAGGCGGGTTATGAAATGGTGGTAACACCTCATGTTGGACAAAAAGAATTGTATGTTACCTCCGGACACTACGCGAAGTATGGTGAAGATAGTTTTCAACCAATTAAAACCCCTAAAGCTGAAGAGGAGTTTTTATTGAAACCTATGAACTGTCCTCATCATTGTGAAATTTATAACGCTAAACCTTTTAGTTATCGTGAACTTCCAAAACGCTATGCAGAGTTTGGCACAGTTTACCGCTATGAACAAAGTGGAGAACTTCATGGACTAACCAGAGTGCGAGGTTTTACCCAAGATGATGCTCATATATTCTGTACACCGGATCAACTCGATGAAGAATTTAAAAATGTAATTGATCTTTCGCTTTATGTTTTAGGTTCTTTAGGTTTTGAAAATTTTACCGCTCAAGTATCGGTGCGCGATTTATCAAAACCGGAAAAGTATATTGGAAGTGTTGAAAATTGGGAAAAAGCGGAACAAGCCATCATCAATGCAGCAAAGGAAAAAGGATTGAATTTTAAAGTTGAAAGCGGAGAAGCTGCATTTTATGGACCCAAACTTGACTTTATGGTAAAAGATGCATTAGGAAGAAATTGGCAATTGGGAACTATACAAGTAGATTACAACCTTCCTGAGCGTTTTGATCTCACTTATAAAGGCAGTGATAACGGGCTTCACAGACCTGTAATGATACACCGAGCGCCGTTTGGCAGTTTGGAACGTTTTATAGCTTTATTACTAGAACATACGGGCGGAAATTTTCCATTATGGTTAATTCCTGATCAAGCAATCGTGTTACCTGTAAGCGAGAAGCATGAAAAATATGCGGAAAAAGTTTTGAATTCGCTAGAAAATTACGACATTCGCGCGCTCGTTGATAAGAGAAATGAAACTGTAGGCAAAAAAATACGAGAGGCAGAAATGAATAAAATTCCATTTATGCTGATTGTTGGAGAGAATGAAGAAGAACGCCAAACAATTTCAGTTCGAAAGCACGGAGGTGAGGATTTGGGCTCCTTAACGGTAAACGACTTTGCTAGCTTGGTAACTACAGAAATAAATAGTACCTTAAAGTCGTTTTAAAAATTGAATGTATAATTAAAAAACTAAAGTCATAGCAATTCGAAAAAGATTTAGGCCCCAACCTAGACGGGAAAATAAAAACCCGCATAATATCAATGAAAAGATTACTGCTCCTGAAGTACGATTGGTAGGAGATAATGTGGAAATAGGTGTATATTCATTAAGAGATGCATTAGCAAAGTCTGATGAACTTGGCCTTGATTTGGTTGAAATTTCACCCAAAGCTGTTCCACCAGTATGTAAGATAATAGATTACAAAAAGTTTCTTTACGAGCAGAAAAAGCGGGAAAAGGTGATGAAAGCCAAAGCCACTAAAGTTATCGTTAAAGAAATTAGATTTGGACCGCAGACTGATGATCATGATTATGCTTTTAAGAAAAAGCATGCGGAAAAATTCTTGAGAGATGGAGCAAAACTAAAAGCCTATGTGTTTTTTAAAGGACGTTCCATCGTTTATAAAGATCAAGGTGAAATTCTTTTGCTGCGTTTAGCACAGGAATTGGAAGAATTGGGCAAGGTTGAACAAATGCCCAAATTGGAAGGTAAACGTATGACTATGTTTATTGCTCCGAAAACAAAAAGTAAGTAAGCGAGATTAAATATAAATAGGAGAAGATGCCTAAGATGAAAACTAAATCCAGTGCCAAGAAGCGTTTCAAGCTTACAGGTTCTGGTAAGATTAAAAGAAAGCACGCTTTTAAAAGTCATATTTTGACTAAGAAATCGAAAAAGCGAAAGCTTAAATTAACACATGCAGGATTAGTCCATGACAATGATGTTAATAGTATTAAAGAACAATTACGTTTAAAGTAAACGTTCTTTTCGGTAAAATTCAATTTAACCCTGGAGTTGGGCCTTTAAAAGATCTTAAATACAATTTAAGACGCCTACTACAAAAAATTTAAAAGTTATGCCAAGATCAGTAAATTCAGTTGCGTCAAGAGCCAGACGTAAAAAGGTTATGAAGCAAGCCAAAGGATACTTTGGAAGACGTAAAAACGTTTGGACAGTTGCTAAAAATGCGGTAGAAAAAGCAATGTTATATGCTTATCGCGATCGCAGAAATAAGAAGAGAAATTTCCGTGCCCTATGGATTACCCGTATTAATGCCGGTGCTAGGCTTCATGGAATGTCATATTCTCAATTTATGGGAAAGGTGAAAGCTAACAACATAGAACTTAATCGTAAAGTTCTAGCAGATTTAGCTATGAACCATCCTGATGCTTTTAAAGCAATTATTGATAAAGTAAAATAAACACAAAACTATTCTCGCTTAAAAACCGGTTCCATGGAACCGGTTTTTTTTATACTTTTTTTAGCGCAAAAATTGAAAACTTCTTTTGCTTTCCTTTTAAGGTAAGATTTCCCAATTCTAGGGCGTCAAACTGGGAATTTAATCGTAATTGTTGTAACAATTGCTTTGAAATCAGAAACTTCTCTTTATAGGTATTACATTGTTCCTGTATCCTTGAGGTTGTGTTAATCACATCCCCATGGTATGCCAGCTCTTTTTTAATACTTCCGACCTCTACTACAATTAATTTTCCGCCGTGCAAACCAGCCTTAAATTCAGGAAGTAAATTGTACTTTTTCTGATAGTAATTGGCGCGTTTCTCCAAGCGTTGTTGAAAAGCAAAAAACAGATTTATACAATTGTTACGTCTTAAACCTTTTTTATAGTCCCAACTTAAAACAGCTTCGTCTCCAACATATTGATACACTTCAGCATCATAAGGGATTAACGTCTGATTGAGATCAATAAAGCAATCCTGTATAAGTTGACTATATCTAAAATGTCCTAGGTTCTCGGCTATCGTAGTAGAAGATTTTAAATCTAAAAACATAAAAATTCGTCGTTCTTCTGTTGGTTTTCTATATTTCCCAATCATCATATTAAAAAAAACACTTTTCCCAAAACTCTCGGTTGCAATTTTTATAAATGAAAAAACCAAGGACCAAACTAAAAAGTAGCCAACCGTAATCCAGAATAGTTCATTATTTTTCCACCAACCTCGTTGATTTGGCAAATTTAGATCCATGCGATATTCTGCCAAATGCATAATAAAACTTAAGGAAAGAATTAACAGGGAAATATAAAGTATAGTTTTTATCAAGACCGAAAGACCAAGATATAGTTTTTTAGCAGCATACTTTTCGAACAACCATTCAATAATTGCATAAAAAACACCCACAATAGTTCCTAGAATCAGTCCAAAATCTAGCCATTGTAAAATAGACACTTCAAAGTTGGAAGGCAATACAATTCCTTGTTCCTCTCCAATAGAAGTATACCGTATTATGATGAAGAGACAAAACACAAAGGACCAAAAGAAAATGGCAAAAATGAGTACTTCTATAAACCTTTTTACATTTTGTTTCAAGTGATATTCTTTTAATTTAAGTAAAAATAAGTGTATTCAAACCCCAAAACAACTAATTACTAGTTTACGTCCCGAAGCGTAGTTTCGATGCTCACATAAATAGATCCCTTGCCAGATTCCAAGGTTTAATTTGCTATTCGTTATCGGAATTTGGATTGACGTTCCCAATAGCGCTGCTTTTATATGCGCTGGCATATCGTCTGGTCCTTCATCATTATGCTGGTAATAAGATGCATTTTCAGGTACCATAATATTCATATGGCTTTCAAAATCTTTACGCACAGTGGGATCAGCATTTTCATTGATCGTAAGACTTGCAGATGTATGTTTTATAAACACCTGCAACATTCCCTTTTGTATGTGTATCAATTCTGGAATTGATTGCAGTATGGTTGATGTAATCAAATGAAACCCCCGCTGGTATGCTGGAAGCTGTATTTCGGTTTGGTAGCATTTCATGTTTTATAATTTTGTTACTGGTCCTTGCTAAATTACTGTAAACTTTTGGAGATTGTCTTCTGAAATCGACACATAACAGATACATTTGCACCCTAAACTGTGCTAATGGATTTATCGGGTATTAAAATGATAGTTAGTGACATGGATGGAACACTTTTAAATTCCAACCACGAAGTAAGCGATCGCTTTTTTAAATTGTATCGTGAACTCAAGAAGAAAGGCATTTTATTTGTGGCTGCTAGCGGAAGACAGTACAATAGTATGGCATCCAAATTAGCTCCGATTAAAGATGACATTATTATTATTGCTGAAAACGGAGCGTATGCAAAAAAACAAGACGAGGTGTTATTAACTACTCCTATTGGTGCAGCTAATATTGATGTTGTGCTTTCTCATATTTTGAACGTGGAAGGTGCTCACCCCGTACTTTGCACAAAAGATAATGCCTATGTGGATGGGAATTCTGATAAATTTTTAAAAGTTCTTGGAGAATATTATTCAGAATTTGAAATTATACAAGATAGAACTCTGGCAACAGGAGAAGTTTTAAAAATTGCTATTTACCACTTTGAAAATTCCGAGCAATATGTATACCCCGCCGTACAACAATTGGAAGATCAGTTGAAGGTGAAAGTTTCAGGATCTAATTGGGTTGATGTATCGCATACCAATGCGCACAAGGGTTATGCTTTGCAACAAGTAATGGAGACCTATAAAATTGGTACCAACGAACTTGTAGTTTTTGGGGATTACAATAACGATTTAGAAATGCTTGCTTTATCAGATTATAGTTTCGCCATGGCGAATGCCCATCCTAACGTATTAAAAGCCGCAAATTATACCACCACAAGCAATAATGATTTTGGAGTAGAATCTATTTTAGAAAAAATCTTAGAAAGTAAAGCTTAGGTCTTCTGCTTTTTCTTCCGAGCAGCTGGAAACAACACATTATTTAATATTAATCGATATCCCGGCGACGTAGGGTGCAGTTCTAATTCCGTTTTTGGATCTCCAACACGGTGTTGGTAATCCTCTGGGTCATGCCCCCCATAAAAGGTAAAAAAACCTTTCCCTTTGATTCCGTGAATGTAACGAGCTTCTCCATTTATTTTATTCTCACCTAATATCATTACCGTAGGTTTGATTTCGTTTCGGGTAAATGATGTGGTTTGCCCCATAAAACCTTTCACCAAACTAGTATGATTTTGACATAACATGGTTGGTACTGGATCCCATTTTGCAGAGAAATCCATTAATGAAAAATAATCTGATTCCTTAGGCACATTATTTCGTTTATTCGTCATGTCAATTGAGGAAAACTCATAACGAAAAGGATCTCGTTCTAATAAAAAGTTTGTGAATGCAAAGGTTTTTCGATAATCCAAGTTCCCCTGATAATTAGGTTCCGAAGGGTCTCCATCAAACATTGGTTCGCAAATATCCACACCATCCGCAGCAAGAGCAATATCAAAACTATCTGTAGCAGAACACATGGCAAACATAAATCCTCCACCAATCACATAGTTTCGAATCTTAAGTGCTACAGCTCTTTTTTCCTCAGATACTTTATCATATCCCAATTTAGTCGCCAAAGCTTCTGCTTTTTCCTTGTTGTCAATATACCATGGGGCAGCTCTATATGCTCCATAAAACTTTCCGTATTGTCCGGTAAAATCTTCGTGATGTAAATGCAACCAATCATATAGCGCTAATTTATCTTCCAAAACCTCTTCATCATATACTGTTACATAAGGTATTTCTGCATATGATAAGACCATAGTTACAGCATCATCCCAAGGTTGATTTCCTTTTGGAGAATACACTGCAATTTTTGGCGCTTTTTCCAAAATAACAGCATCCTGATTTTGAGAAGGACTACTAATTTCGGCTAGAATGGATTGTGCCTGTCCATCGGATAAGATTTCAAACGAAACCCCTCGAATTTGACATTCTCGGCGAATACTTTCACCATCTGGGAGTAAAAAAGAACCTCCTCGATAATTTAGCAACCATTGTACTTTTTGTTGCTTGTTTAACACCCAATAGGTAATACCATAGGCCTTGAGGTGATTTTTTTGGGTCTCAGCATCCATCGGAATAAGAATACTAGAAGAAAATGCGTTAGCGGAGATTATAAAAAATAAGAGATACAATACATTCTTCATAGGCAAAAAAAAGACATCTAATAACTAAATAATACTAGTTAAAGTTACAATTAAATGCCCTGTTCTTCTAGTAATCCGTATTATATTGAGAAGATTTTAACGTATTAATTTTTAAAAAAGTAACCCTAAAATGGGACATCATTATCATCCTCTGGTATGATATCATTGTTCATTGAACTTCCAAAAGCTTCATCCGCATCAGGCAAGCTTCCGGTGGCAAAAGGATTATTTGCATCTGCATTCATTTTGGATTGAAATTCGAAGGGAGAATCAAAATCGTCTAAATTGTCAAACTTCCCGAGTTGTCCAATAAATTTCAATCGAATATTTTCCAATCCTCCATTACGGTGTTTCGCAACAATAAATTCTGCCTGACCTGCTGTAGGTGTACGTTCTTCATCATCCCATTCGTCAATCTTATAATATTCTGGGCGATATATAAAAGATACAATATCCGCATCTTGTTCAATAGCTCCAGATTCCCGAAGATCTGATAAAATTGGTCTTTTGCTTCCACCTCTTGTTTCAACAGCACGCGATAATTGAGAAAGCGCTATAACGGGCACATTTAATTCTTTTGCTAATGCTTTAAGGTTTCTTGAAATCGTAGAGATCTCTTGTTCTCTATTTCCACCTTTTTGACTGGTACCCGCGGTCATTAATTGTAAATAATCAATGATGATCATTCGAATGCCATGTTGCGAAGCTAGACGTCTGGCTTTTGCTCTTAAATCAAAAATGGACAATGAAGGTGTATCGTCTATAAATAGCGGAGCTTTCTCCAAAGTTTTTACTTTAACATTAAGCTGTTCCCACTCGTGTTTTTCTAAACGACCGGTACGCAGTTTTTCTGATGATAATCCCGTTTCAGAAGAAATTAAACGCGTAATCAATTGCACAGAAGACATTTCTAAGGAAAAGAAAGCCACGGGAATTTCAGAATTCACCGCTATATTACGCGCCATGGATAACGTTAAGGCCGTTTTACCCATACCTGGTCTTGCCGCAACAATAACCAAATCACTTGGCTGCCATCCGGAGGTAAGTTTGTCTAATTTGTCAAACCCAGAAGGAATACCACTTAAACCTTCCTTATTTGCAATTTCTTCAATACGTTTTTTCGCCTGAATAACCAGATTCTGCGCAGTTTCAGCTGAACGTTTTAAGTTTCCTTGCGTTACGTCGTACAATTTTGATTCTGCTGCGTCTAATAGGTCAAAAACGTCAGTACCTTCGTCATAGGCCTCTTCAATAATTTCATTTGAAATCTTGATTAAACTGCGTTGAATATACTTTTGTAGAATAATGCGAGCGTGAAACTCAATATGCGCTGAAGAAGCTACTTTTTGCGTAAGTTTTATTAAATAAAAATCTCCTCCTATACTTTCTAAATGGCCTTCTTTCTTTAATTGCGTTGAAACGGTTAATAAATCAATAGGTTCAGAACTTTCGAAAAGTTTAAAAATACTCTCATAAATGTATCTATGAGCATCTTTATAGAAAGCTTCAGGATGGAGAATATCAATTACCTCATCTACTCCTTTCTTATCGATCATCATTGCACCCAGTACAACTTCCTCTAAATCAACTGCTTGAGGTGGTATCTTACCTCTTTCAAGGTTAATGATCGTACTTTTGTCTATTTTTCTACCAATAACTGGGCTCGGTTTTTCCATGGGTGCTAAAATATGTAATTAACCTTTAGTTAACATGCAGGCAATATTAACGCCTCTTGTTTATAAGTTAAAAAATCTTGTTCATAACCAAAAAAAATCCGGCAATTTAACATTCCGGATTTTATAAAGTTGAAGTAGAAAAGGAGTTAGCCATTAAAGACTCCCATATTAGCATACTTATCCATACGGGTTTCCACCAATTCTTTTGGTGATAACTTTTTCAATTCGGTATAATGGGTAATGATTTTGTTTTTTACAATTTCGAAAGTTTTAGCGCGATTGCTATGAGCTCCACCAGCAGGTTCTCTTACAATTTCGTCGATGAGCTTCAGTTTTTTCATATCTGTTGCTGTCAACTTTAACGCATCCGCCGCTATTTCCTTATACTCCCAGCTTCTCCAAAGTATGGAAGAGCATGATTCTGGAGATATGACGGAATACCAGGTATTTTCTAACATTAAAACTTTATCTCCAACACCAATACCTAAGGCTCCTCCCGAAGCGCCTTCTCCAATAATCATTACAATAATTGGAACCTTTAAACGCGTCATTTCAAGAATATTTCGTGCAATAGCTTCTCCTTGTCCACGTTCTTCGGCTTCAATTCCTGGGTAAGCACCCGGAGTATCAATCAAGCACACTACTGGAATATCAAACTTTTCTGCAGAACGCATCAGGCGCAGTGCTTTACGATAGCCTTCTGGGTTCGCCATACCAAAATTACGATACTGTCTTGTTTTGGTATTAAATCCTTTTTGTTGACCTACGAACATAAAACTTTGATCGCCAATTTTTCCAAGTCCACCGATCATTGCCTTATCATCCTTCACATTCCTATCTCCGTGAAGTTCTAAAAAGGTATCTCCACAAATGGCTCTTATATAATCTAAGGTATAGGGTCGATCTGGATGACGAGATAGCTGTACGCGCTGCCAAGCAGTCAAATTTTTATATATCTCCTTACGAGTCTCCGATAATTTCTTCTCTATCTGCTTGCAGGTTTCCGTAACATCAACTTCACTTTCTTCTCCAATAATCTTGCATTTATCTAATTGCTCTTCTAGCTCTTTGATGGGAAGTTCAAAATCCAAGTATTCCATGAATCTAATTAGGTATGGTTTATATCAGCAGACAAATATAAAACTTTAAAGTAGTATTGTTCGTATCTACCTATTTTTTTAACTTCAACTTACTTTTTAGGATCCCATTTGCAATCACCGTTAGTAAAATAATTACCCCGCCAAAAAAGAATCCAGGTGTCATGTTTTCATGCTCTCCTAAAATGAAAAAAGCCAAAAGAATGCCATATACAGGCTCTAAATTTATACTTAACATTACGGTAAATGGGCTTAAATAACGCATAACATGGATGGAAGCTATAAATGCATAGGCCGTACAAAAGCTTGCTAAAATTCCAATAAAAATCCAATCTTTCATACTTACTTCAAAAAAACTCCTATTAAAATCTCCGACTAAAAACCCTATTCCGGTGAGGAAAAGCGCACCCACTCCAAGTTCATAAAAAGAAATAATTGTTGCTCGTTCTTTTTGTATTAATTTTCCATTAATTAAGGAAAAAATGGCCATCAGCAAGGCAGACAGCAAAGCCAATCCCATGCCTGCCGCATATTGTCTTTCAACACTAAAAATAATATACAACCCAACTACAACGCATATCCCAAAAACAATTTCATACCATACTACTTTTCTGCGATACCATATAGGTTCTAGGATAGCAGTAAAAAAAGCTCCGGAGGAAAGTGTAGCTAGGGTAACAGACACATTGGATATTTTGATCGCTTTAAAAAAAGTAAACCAATGTAAGGCTATCAGGATGCCAGCAGCAACTACCCATTTTAATACCTTTTTAGAAACTCGAAGTCTTTTTTTTCCGATAACAAGAAAAAGTAATACCAGCGCAGAAGCAATGGCCATTCGATACCAAACCAAAGGAAATGCAGCTATACTTGTTAATTTACCTAATACGGCTGTAAAGCCTAAAATAAAAATAATGAAATGTAAATGCGCGTAGTTTTTAAGTTTAGCGTTTGGCATTTCGAAGTAAATAGATCCCTAAAATTCCAAAAATAACATTAGGTATTGTTACGGCTAAAAAAGGAGAAAAGCCCGACTGCTCGGCCAAGGTTCCAAAGACTTTGTCGAAAAATACGTAAACAAAGGCCACCAGCATTCCAAAAGCCAAATTTATACCCATTCCTCCACGTCGTTTCATAGAAGAAACCGCTACAGCAATAAGTGTTAACACAAACGCTGCAACAGGTAAGGCCCAGCGTTTATACTTCACCAAGACATAACTATTAATATTCGCAGCCCCTTTACGCTTTTGATTTTCTATAAAATCATCCAGTTCGAACAGGTTTTTAGTCTCCGCAATATAGGAAACTGGGGTAAGGTCGTCTATTTTAAAATTGAATACGGTATCTAGCCTTCGCTTGGTTTCTATAAGTTCAATACTATCTCTTATTTTTCTTTTCACATAAGATGTTAAGCGGTAGGTGCTATCTTTAGGGATCCATCGAATATTGGCGGCTGATATCTTATAATCTAATTCGTTATTTGCGTTAAAATGTTCATAGGTGAAATCATACCCTATTTGTCTTTTAGGTTCAAAACTACTCACATATATAAAATCACGCTCGTTTAGTTGATTATATATATTGCTTGTTTCTCTGTCTTTTCTGCCCTTGCGAAGGTATTTGAATTTAAATTCATTAAACCCCTCACTAGCCTTTGGAACAATAAACATATTCATAAAAAACATGAGTATTGCAATTATAGTCGCGCCTATTAAATAAGGTCTAAGAAATCTATTGAAAGAAACTCCAGAGCTCAGAATTGCAACAATTTCGGTATTACTGGCAAGTCGAGAAGTAAAAAATATAATAGATAGAAAAAGAAAGATTGGAAATAATAAATTGCCTATATAAATTGTAAAATTAAGGTAATAGATCAAGATCTCATTTAAGGGAGCATCATTGTCAATCATTTTACCAATTTGTTCTGCTAAATTTACCATAATTCCTATAGGAATAAATAGTAACAATAGCATACTGAAAGTAGCTAAATAACGCTTTAATATGTATTTATCTAAAATCGTCAATTTATAAACGCTTATTCATTTGGTTTACCATCAGTGTTTTCCACGGTTCAAAATCTCCTGCTAAAATATGTTTTCTTGCTTCGCGAACCAACCAAAGGTAAAAACCAAGGTTATGTATTGTTGCAATTTGTTTCCCCAGGTACTCCTTAGCTGCAAAAAGATGTCTTAAATATGCTTTAGAGTACTCCGTATCTACAAAAGTATGACCCATTTCATCAATAGCAGAAAAATCAGCTTCCCACTTTTTATTTTTAATATTAATAGTGCCATGCGCTGTAAACAGCATTCCATTTCTGGCATTTCTAGTGGGCATTACACAATCAAACATATCAACACCCAAGGCAATATTTTCTAATATATTAATGGGAGTTCCTACGCCCATAAGATAACGGGGTTTATCTTCTGGAAGTATATCACAAACAACCTCGGTCATTGCATACATTTCTTCCGCAGGTTCTCCAACAGACAGACCTCCTATTGCATTTCCTTCTGCTCCTACTCCTGCAATGTATTCTGCTGATTGTTTGCGTAAATCCTTGTACGTGGATCCTTGAACTATAGGAAAAAAGGACTGTTGGTAATCGTATTTTAAGGGTGTCTTTTTTAAATGTGTAATACAACGTTCCAACCAGCGATGCGTCATATGCATCGATCGTTTGGCATAATTATAGTCGCAGGGATAGGGCGTACATTCATCAAAAGCCATAATTATATCCGCACCAATGGTTCGCTGTATCTCCATAACATTCTCCGGAGTAAAAAAATGATAAGACCCATCGATGTGGGATTTAAATTTTACTCCTTCCTCCTTTATTTTTCGGTTTGCGGATAGGGAATACACTTGATACCCTCCGCTGTCGGTTAAAATATTGCGATCCCATCCCATAAATTTGTGCAATCCACCCACTTTTTCTAGAATCTCCGTTTTAGGTCTTAAGTATAAATGGTACGTATTACCGAGAATAATATCGGGATTAATGTCATCTTTCAATTCTCTTTGATGTACTCCTTTTACGGAAGCTACTGTCCCCACCGGCATAAAGATAGGAGTTTCAATAACCCCATGGTCGGTAGTTATTTCTCCTGCTCTGGCTTTAGTAGCGTTGTCTGTATGATGTATTTTAAATTTCAATAGTTCTAGTTGATGGCGCAAATATAACCAAGATGGATGCATTATTTCCTTAACAAAAAAATAAAGTTAACTACTGTGTATAACCCCTTTAAAAAATAACTCTTTAGCACTTGTATACCCAAAAGATTGCAGTTACTTTTGAGGGTCTTTAAATAAAATAATACAATGTCTGATTACACAGCACTACAAGATTTAACCGTTCAGGTACGCAGGGATATTTTGCGCATGGTACATAAAGTAAATTCTGGTCACCCAGGCGGGTCCTTAGGGTGTACGGAATTCCTAGTAGCTCTTTACCATGAAGTTATGGAACTTAAAGCAGGTTTTGATATGGATGGTAAAGATGAAGATCTTTTTTTCCTATCTAATGGGCATATTTCTCCGGTATTTTATAGTGTCCTAGCAAGAAAAGGGTATTTTCCGATAGCGGAATTAAATACCTTTCGGTTAATTGATTCTCGTTTGCAAGGACATCCTACAACACATGAAGGACTTCCAGGGGTTCGAATTGCTTCAGGATCTCTTGGTCAAGGAATGTCTGTGGCTATTGGAGCAGCACTCGGAAAAAAATTGAACAATGATCCACATCTGGTATATAGTCTTCATGGAGATGGAGAATTACAAGAAGGTCAAAACTGGGAAGCTATTATGTTTGCCGCCGGAAATAAAGTGGATAATCTTATTGCTACCATTGATTATAACGGACAACAGATTGATGGTGCTACGGATGACGTTTTGCCGCTAGGCGATTTAAAAGCAAAATTTGAAGCTTTTGGTTGGGAAGTCATTGAAGTTACAGAAGGAAATAATCTTGAGGCTATTATTAAGGGATTACAAGACGCTAAAAATAGAACAGGACAAGGAAAACCTATTTGTATCTTATTGAGCACGATTATGGGTAATGGTGTAGATTTCATGATGTATACACATGCATGGCATGGAAAAGCACCTAGTGATGAGCAATTGGAAAATGCTTTGGCTCAAAATCCCGAAACTTTAGGAGATTATTAAAATTAAATAGCGATTTAAAAACGATAACTTAAGGCATGAAAAAATATATAGACAGCGGCAAAAATGATACACGAAGTGGTTTTGGTGCGGGACTTGCAGAATTAGGACGGACGAACCCAAATGTTGTAGCGCTATGCGCAGATTTGATTGGCTCTCTTAAAATGCAGGAATTCATCAAAGAAAATCCGGAGCGTTTTTTCCAAATTGGTATCGCAGAGGCAAATATGATAGGTATCGCCGCAGGGCTTACCATAGGAGGAAAAATACCATTCACAGGAACCTTTGCCAATTTCTCCACAGGCCGTGTTTACGATCAAATACGACAATCTGTAGCCTATTCAGATAAGAATGTGAAAATATGTGCCTCGCATGCTGGGCTTACATTAGGCGAAGATGGTGCCACACATCAGATTCTTGAAGATATTGGTTTAATGAAAATGCTTCCAGGAATGGTCGTCATTAACCCTTGTGACTACAATCAAACAAAAGCTGCTACTATTGCTATTGCGGAGCACCATGGTCCTGTTTATTTGCGTTTTGGACGTCCTAAAGTAGCTAATTTCACCCCTGCAGATCAAAAATTTGAAATTGGAAAAGCCATCTTACTAAACGAAGGAAGTGATGTTACCATTGTAGCAACAGGACATTTGGTATGGGAAGCACTAATTGCCGCGGAAGATCTTGAAAATCAGGGAATTTCAGCAGAAGTTATTAATATTCATACGATAAAACCTCTAGACGAAGCTGCTATTTTAACTTCCGTTCGTAAAACAGGGTGTATTGTAACTGCAGAAGAACATAATTATCTTGGTGGTCTTGGAGAAAGTGTAGCTCGTACTTTAGCACAGCAATTACCTACTCCACAGGAATTTGTAGCTACGCAAGATACATTTGGAGAAAGTGGTACCCCCGCTCAATTAATGGAAAAATACAAACTAAACAATAAAGCCATAACAGAAGGCGTTTTAAAGGTGTTGAAAAGAAAGTAAGTTACACCATATTGAAGTGTAGCTTATTCCATAAAGAAAACACATCATGAAAAAAACACTTCTATGTGCAGCTGTAACATTGGTTAGCTGTATTACTTTTGCCCAGTCGGGCAGCGGATTTGGACTTAAAGGTGGTCTAAATTACAATCAAAATGGGGATTTAATTGGTTCCATTGCCAATGCCGGAGAAAACATTCTGGAGGGTTCTGAAGGACGCGCAGGTTTTCATATCGGGGTATATGGCAAAATAGACCTCTTAAAACTATATGTGCGGCCCGAATTGTTTTTCACACAAACCAAAAGTAGTTACGACTTAAATGGAGACGAGAACGATTTTGATATCTCAAAAATCGATCTTCCTGTATTGGTTGGTGTTAAAATAGTGGGACCTCTGCATGTTTTTGCAGGCCCAGCTTTTCAGTATATTTTAAATAACGATTTAGGTGATATTCAAATCGAAGATGTTGAAAATGAATTCACCGTAGGTCTTCATGCCGGCTTGGGTGTTAATCTAGGACGCTTAGGATTGGATGTGCGTTACGAAAGAGGATTTTCCTCTAATGAGGCAGAATTTATTGGTAACAATATCACGAATATTTCTGGTCGTGTAGATTCTAGACCCGAACAAATTATTTTTTCCTTATCGGTACATTTGTAAAATTAGATACTAATTAATAGAATAAAAAAGAGCACCAAATTAGGTGCTCTTTTTTTATGGTAAGTATATTTTTTATTGTACTTAATTGGTATCCGGATCTCTGTAATCTGGTATTCCGTCTCCATCTCCATCAGGAAATGTTATGGTACCATCTGCATTAATAATAATTTCTTCTCTCGTAGGAGTGCCATCTTCATCATCATCTGGATCCTGAAAATCCGCTGTAGCGAGAATAAAATTGTCTGTTTCGGCTTCTTCATCTGTATTATCATTAAACAAGAAACCATCTCCATTTACGTCCTCCATGATCGAAGGTATGCCATCGCCATCATGATCTGTTCTATTCACCGTAAAAAGATCCACCGTAAAAATTATAGGGCTGTATTGTGGTATTCCCGCTTGTGATCCATTAAAACTACCTAAACCAGAAGGAAAAATCATCATGCCCACACCAAAACCATCTACGGTAAAGGTTCCATCAGGGTTTGTTTGGAATTCTCCACCTGCTCTGAAGTTTACCATAGCCTCAGAAAACCCTCTAAAACCTTGCAACGGTGCTTGAATTCTTGCCAAATCAAACCAAATAGGAATATTTTCAGAACCGTCAAAGACAAGGCCATTTATCAAACTTCCTTCGTAACGCACCAAGGAAGAATCTGCTACCGTAATACTTTCCCCAATACCTTCTCTGGCCACTATATAATAGTAGGTATGATCCACAGTAGTTGTTTCTTCCAAAGCAAATTCAACAGACGAAACACTTACTGTAGCACTTTGTGCCTGATCAATCATGGGGATTCTATCTGCATTTTCACCTGCAATCGTATCCACAACGATTTTAAAATCGAATCCAACAGGAGGATTCTGAAATTCTTCATAATTGTAAAAATGTGTGCTTAAGTATTCTCTAATTTCAGCATCGTTCTCAATTTCGACTTCAGCTAGCAGGCGTGGTGGAATCACTTCAAAACCATCGTCACTATTATTACAAGCCCATATCGATACAAGCAGAGAAAACACAAAAAGGAGTTTTCCTAATTTCATAAATTTTTTTTTAGGGTTGAAAGATACGATTTTCCCTTATTTTTGTAAATCTTGTTAACATAGATTTTTCATAATTTATGCGCGTTGATAAATTTTTGTGGAGTATTCGTTATTTTAAAACGCGAAATATCGCTACGGAGGCCTGTAAAAAAGGGCATGTTAAAATCAATAATCAAACGGTAAAACCTGCTCGTGATGTTTATCCTATGGATGCTATTCAGGTTCGAAAAAATCAAATCAATTACAGTTTTACTGTTTTAGATATTCCCCCAAGCCGAGTGGGTGCCAAATTAGTTGATATTTATAGAAAAGACACCACTCCTAAAGAAGCTTTCGAGCAGCAGGAAATGCTGCAATATTCCAAAGACTATTATCGAAAAAAAGGAATTGGTCGACCTACCAAAAAAGATCGTAGAGATATCGAAGGGTATTTAAATGATGATCCTGAGGAAGAGTCAGAAGGCACTACATTATCTTCTGATTAGATTAATTAGACAAAAAAATAAATATGTCCTTAAATAAAGCTTTTTGGGAAAAAAAGTACAAATCTAAAACCTTAGGCTGGGATATTGGGTATATTTCATCTCCCTTGAAAGCTTATATTGACCAACTGACAGATAAGACCATTAAAATTCTGATTCCTGGCGCAGGAAATGGTTATGAGGTGGCCTATCTGATTGCGCAGGGTTTTCATAACATTGTAGTAATAGATATTGCCCAAATACCTATCTATCAGTTAAAAAAACAATTTCCTACTTTCCCTAAAGAACGATTTATTGAAGGAGATTTTTTTGATGTAACACTTGGGGAATTTGACCTTATTTTAGAACAAACTTTTTTTTGTGCATTGGATCCCAATTTGCGAACGGACTATGTTGAAAAAATGGCTCAATTACTAAAACCTGGAGGTCGCTTGGTTGGTTTATTGTTTATTTTTCCACTTACCAAGGAAGGTCCTCCCTTTGGGGGTAGTATCGACGAATACCGTAGACTATTTGAACCCTATTTTAAGATAAAATGTTTAGACCTTGCTTACAATTCAATAAAACCTCGTGCAGGTAAGGAACTGTTTTTTATCTTTGAGAAGTAAATATCCTTTTATGCAGCATAAAATCCTCTCCCACAATCAGATTCAATATAAAATTAAGCGTATTGCATATCAAATCTATGAAGCAAATGTGGATGAATCTGAAATTATTATTGCGGGTATTGATGGTGGCGGACTCCAGTTTGCAAAAAAGATACAGCGAATTCTTAAACAAATCACTACAGCCGAAATTCGCCTTTGTAAAGTTTCGATGGATAAAAAAAACCCCGTAGCAAGTGGTGTCACTACATCCATCCCGTCAGAGGAGTATAAAAATAAATCGGTTGTATTAGTAGATGACGTATTAAACTCCGGAACTACCTTAATTTATGGTGTACATCACTTTCTAGAAGTACCGCTAAAACAGCTAAAAACAGCTGTTTTGGTAAATCGAAATCATAAAAAATATCCAGTAAAAGCTGATTATAAAGGAATATCACTATCCACCTCTTTACAAGAGCATATTGAAGTATCTTTCAAAAATAGGGACGACGCCGTTTATTTAGCGTAACTTTTCTAAAATAGTACTCGCAATTTCTTCAGGAGTCTGTACGCCACAAAATAAAGTATGTGTTGCCTTAGCATAGAAGGCTCCTCGTTCAAAAAGATGTTTCCCAATAAACTCCACTAAATCTGCTTCCGCTATATTTTTAATTACCGGACGTTCTTCTTTTTCTGCAGCCAGTCTACGATGTAATTCTGGTATGGGAACATTTAAATAAAACACATCTAATGTTTCCTTTAACATCAACTCCATATTACCACTATAACAAGGAGTACCTCCTCCTGTAGAAAGCACAAAATTATCCTGAGTCTGCAACACCTCCTTAAGGAGTTCATGTTCTTTTTTTCGAAAAAAGATTTCCCCTTTGGTATCAAACAGGGTAGAAATATCAGTTTTTAGTGTAGCTTCAATATGTTCATCTAGGTCTAAAAATTGAGCTCCGAGCGCTTTGGCAACTAATTTCCCTATCGTACTTTTACCACTTCCCATATAACCCACCAAAACTATTTTCATTCCTTTTTTTTATTTAACAAGGTCAAATTTAACTGCTTTTAAATAGAAAACTAAATTAATTTAAAAATCTTCTTGATTAATAAATTATTGATGCTATATTTGCACCCGCTAACCCAGAATATGGGATGCGTTTTGACCTGGTAGCTCAGTTGGTAGAGCATCTCCCTTTTAAGGAGAGGGTCCTGGGTTCGAGCCCCAGCCAGGTCACAATTAAACTAAAAACCTCTGCTTAATAGCAGAGGTTTTTCTGTTTTAAGAAAAGGCTAGGTTACTAGTTTGTTTTGAAAAATTGAAGCAGTAAACTAAAGCTATAGTTCTAGCAATTCTCCATCTCAATGATGTAATATCCTTTTGTCCGGATTTCGCTTGCAATGTTTTCCGGTGCCGCTTCCATGTGGCAAAAATTACATTCTTTGGCAGTTAGTTGAAAATTGGATACTCCTTTTTTGTTTAAGTACTCCTTGCCGTATCTGTACACATTATCCATCGAATCATTATCTGCCACAAGAATATCAAAATGCATGGTTGTTTTCTCATCTTTTGGCACATATGTATCGTAAACTGAAACTTTCATATTTAAAATTTTAAATCATTATTGATCCTGTTGAAACCCAACACACATTCAACCAAGTACGAGAACATTGTAAGCCATAACACCTGATATCATGCTGCTTGTTTTTACTTCCTTTGAACTTTGTATGGAAGGGATAAATCTTCAGACGCTATGCTATAAACCGCATATACACCTAACATGGGTAAATTGTTTTTTTTCCAAGCTGTATTCACCTGCATATATGCGGTTACTCCGTCGAATGAAAAATCAGTAACATTGTTAATTCGAAATTTAGGTACTACTACCTTAATTGTATTTCCTTTGGTTACCACATTATAGCCCGGAGAATCCATATACATTGGCATACCTGGATTAGTTGGAGGAAGCACAATACTTTTATCGTTAGTATCATACGTTTTTACGCTAAGTCCTCCTGCTACTCGATTATCCTTATTTAAAACAACCCAATGGGGATGCCAAATAATACCATCATTTGCATAATTAGCATCAAAATCCTCATCCCATAAAGGGGTATCGTCAAAATCTGGATGCGAAGTTAGCGCCAAGGCTACTACCCCTTCTACTGAAGAGAAACCAACATCAGTGGCTTTTAAGTTAGTAGGGAAAACATAACCCAATACCGGAGCTCCATTAACACTACTAATAGCTTTTGGTTTGCTTTCACCAGCACTACCTTTCACTTCAATTGCAAAAATATGATGTTCTAAATCCGTATCGTAGGTTACCTGTACCTTAGTTATCTTTAAATCATCTGTGGATTTAAAATTTGGATTTTCATTTGTCTTCACTTGTGCCGTACATGAAATAAGCGTAGCGGCAAAAAACAGTACAAAAATGTTGTTTTTGAAAAGTCTCATTTTACAGTCATTTAATTGTTAATGATTAGTGGGTTAAAAAAATCATCCTTTAACATCTGCCATTGAGGCTCCAAAGTTTAAGTGTAATACATTTCCATTAGGTGTTAATAAAGCGGGTACAGATTGTACTCCAGCCTGTTCGGCTTCAGCTATTCTAGTTCGTACTTCTCCAATATTTACAATTTCTACATTGTCACCTCCTACTAAATCTACAATATCATGTTCTGCACTAATACATACTGAACATCCGGCGTGGTAAAAAACTGATTTACTCATAATTCTATTTTTTTAATTTATAGTTATAGCAAAATTGCTGATACAAATATAGTTAGGATTCCTAATTATATTAATTATCAAACTATAATACTTATTTATAATAGTATAGTCATAGTCAATTAGATGCTTCCAAAATCTTACAAATAAGTATATTGCCCATTGAGATAAGGTCTTATATAACAGAAGTTTATAAAGGATTGTAATGACCCTTTAACTTTTCAAACGAGGTATTTATATTGTTCCGCTACGTATTTCTAATTGACTAATCAGGAGGTATATCAATTACTATTTTCTTCACATTTTTGTCAAACTCTACTTAGTGAAATGCAATCTTTATGTGTTTGCTCCTTGGTTTTACTTGCCTAATATTTAAATTTTTGTTTTTTCTCTTTCAACATATCCATTCAAAGCTGTTCCCAGTATCGGGGGAAAAATTACGAAAGGTAGAAGTCCTAATGCACATACAATATTCAGAAAAACCAAAACGTAAATTTTTGTCTTAGCGTCATTAAGCAACCAAGGCAATTTCGTTTTATCATCCAGGCTTAAATCACTTTCTTCCGTTAGTGTTTTTTGCATTTGTATGGCTATTGAGGCAAGTAATACTGCAAAAAGTGAAAACACCACCCATACAAAAAACCAAAAAGGTTCTTCATCAAACAATACCTTTCTTAAATAAAGTTCTGCAAACGTTTCTATTAAAAAAAGCGTTAATCCAATAGCGAGTAACAACCCTATAATATTGATCAACTTTAAATTTTTTTTAGTCCGTTTTTTTAATTGCTCTATATAAGCTCTACGTACAGGTTCCTCAAGTTTTTTTGTATAAAACAACTCTTTATAGTCCTGATTTTTAATAAGCCACCTTCTCAAAAATACGATCCAATAACCTCCTACTGTTATCACCCCTAATATGGTTGCAGTGATCGTATTTATTTTCATTTTTTCCAATAGCTCTAGTTCTTGCTTATCTTCTTTCATTTAAATTTATTTTCGTTTGTGATTCTTATACTTCATAATTATTACCACTAATTGCTGGCTCGGCAATACTTCTGTGACAAAGCTATTTCTGCAATAAAAACAGGCAAAATAATATTCTTCATACCCTATTATCCAGACTTAAAGAACAAGAACAAATCCTAAACTGAGGTTAACCGCATCAGCATTAATAGCATTCTCCAATTCAATTGCGACATTTTCTTCACTATTTTCAACGCTCAAATATCTGGCTCGTTTATAAAAAATATTAAAACGAATAGCCATCTTAGGTTTTATTTCAAATTCTAACCCAGTACCTAAGTTGAAATTAGCGGTATCACCAATAAATATAGCATCACTAGCTATGTTCTCGGAAACCAATAAAGCACCTTCGTTTACCCTAATCGGCATCACAGGAAGCCATCCGATTTGTACAAAAGGTTGTAATCTCGAATTTTTAAGAAGTAATCTCCTCAAATTAAAACTCCAAATACTATGAACAGCATCTCCCTTAATTCCTATAAAGTTAAAATCGTGTTGCGTGCGTTGATAGGCTAGTTCAATATATAATTCTGAATACCTATAACCCATGGCTAGCCCAAATCCAATACCAGAACTAAATTCAGGTATTGCAAAAACGTTATTCGCGTTTACCAAAACACTTTCACCGTCAAAACCATCTCCAATCCCGTTGTATGCAAAATTGATATCCAAAAAAACCCCGTCTTTTTCCCCCTGTGCATACACTATGCACAAAGTAGACGTCATAAGGACTATATAAAGGACAATCTTCGTCTGCATCGTCTGTAAAATTTCATTCCTGAAGAATACAATTCGCAGACTCTATACAATTGGATTGATAGCGATCATTCAAAATTTCAAAATCAAAAAAAGTTCCCAAATCGTCAACACCTCTTTTACTATCAGCCACCTTGTCTGAAGTGAAATAGACCTTAACATGCACTATAGGTTGTGATGCAAACAAATCTAATTGCTCTCGATTTATCTTATAATAGGGTTTGTTGATTTCAGTAGTTACTGGCAAGGTAAATTTTCCTGGGGTTGATTTGTCTGGATACAATACAATAATACTATCATTTTTAAATTGAAAAACCAACGGATTATTATCCATAATATCAACTCGAGCTCCAAATTCACGTACCAATACCAATCCTAAATAATACTCGTTGTTTGATCTGATAAAACTAGTACTCGCGGCTTGACTAAATTTCGAGAACATTGCTCTCGGTTTAGTCGACTTTATCACTTCTTTAGAAATATGTTTTTTTGCCCTTTTAAGTACTTTCTTAGAATACTTACATTTTTGACCGATACAGACAACGGAGAATAGAAAAAATAATACAACGAATTTAAACCTAGATGTGTTCATAATGGTATGGTGATTTTAATTGTAATCTGATCAAATTGAGCATCATAGTCGAGGTAAATGGGTAGATCAAGACCTATCAATTTTCCGCCAGAATACACTTCTTTCCATTTTGGAAATATTGACCCCACAAGTGCTCCAACAATGGCCCCGCCCGCCGTTAAGCCAAGATAAAAATCTGCGCCTTTATTCTGAGGTCTCCCTAATGCATCAGGTTCTAAATCAATCAGTAAAGCAGTTAAGGCTAGGGTCCCGGCACCATAGAGTGCTCCTTCTAGAAGGTGATTGCCTTTAGCAACTCGAATGAGCTTGATAGTATTGAGCGAACGTTCTTCATGTTTGTTGTTTATTGAATTTAAAAAGGTGGTATTAATTCCATTTATTTCCAGATTATTCACCTTTACGATTCGATGATCATTTAAATATATTTTGGCTTTTTTATAGGATTGACGCTGAATTGACTGCCCATAACAAAAAGATGTTATTGCAAAGCATAGTAAAGTAGAGGTAACATGTTTCATTGGTTGATTTTTAGTACAGACCTTATGTTCCGCCTAAACGTATTAGTGTAGCACGATCTTAAAACAAAAGTAGGGTGCAAAGTCGTTCACAAACACTACGTATGTTGCAATGTCTTACAGATATGTGTCAGGTAAGTAAAATTGTTATGGTTAGGCTTAACTATAATACTGCGACGGTGTTTTGCCAAAAGTCTCCCTAAAACACTTAGAGAAATACCCTGTATTATCAAAACCAACTTTATAAGCAATTTCTGAAACAGTTCCTGTATTGCCTTTAAGCAATTGAGCTGCTCTTTTCAAGCGGATTAGTCTGATAAATTTAGTAGTGGAATAACCTGTTAAGGTTTTTAATTTACGATGAAGTTGAGATCGACTCATACACATTTCATCCATAAATTTTTCAACTCCAAAACCAGAATTTTCTATATGTGCTTCTACCGTTCTAATGGCCCGTTCTAAAAATTGCTGATCGGCTGACGTGACTTCCACTTTCTCTAGAAAAAGCAGTGTTCCATTATCATTTTCATTTTGAATTTTAGCGTTCTCTTCCCAAGACCTTAGTTTTAATTCAAATTGTCTTCTGACCTGCTTCATTTTTCCCACATTTCGATATACCATTAAGGTTATTATCAGAAATATAAGACCATAGCTACTATATGACCATTTTGTTTGCCATATAGCGGGTAAAATGACTATTTCAAGTGCAATCTTTTTTGTAATATCTTTCTGTATTCGTACATGTAAAGTGTACCGTCCAGGTGCTAAATCCCCAAGAGTTATCAATCGTTTTTTTTCAAGATTAACCCAATTTCCTTTTAGTCCTTCAAGTTGATATTCATACATATTATCTACTTTATCTGCGTAATTCAACTCGGCAAATTTAAGTCTCAAAGTATTTTGGTTATGCTTTAGTTTTATCTCCTTTACATGTGCTATGTGTTTGTTTAATATAAACTTGTTATGATTTTTACTGGCTTCAACCAACTCAAAATCCGTAAATACAATTCTCGCTGTTTTTTTGTTATTATTGATGGCATGAGGGTAGTATGAATTGAATCCATTGATTCCTCCAAAGAAAAATTCTCCTTCTGAACTTTTAGCATAGGCCCCTGCATTAAATTCAACACTTTGAATTCCATCTTCAACTCCAAAATATTTAAATTCTTCGATTTTTGGGTCAAATCTACCCAACCCTGCATTACTTGTAAACCAGACAAATCCTTGTTGATCAATTAAAATACCGTAAATCACATCATTTTTAAGTCCATTGCTGGTAGTATAGTGTTTAAAAACTCCTTTATCGATATTCAACACATTTAATCCTCCTCCATAGGTGCCAACCCATAAAAATCCCTTCTCATCTTGTGCCAAACTTGTAACATAACCATGACTCAAAGACGAACTATCCTCCGGGTCATGGTTATATCGTTTTACAGTATTTGTTACCGTATCTAATGCCCTTAATCCATTTTGTGTTCCAATCCAAAGGGTTCCTGATGTAGTAAAATACAGACTATTAATAGCCTTAGGAGTATGATCACCCTTATTTTTTTCTTTATAAAAATAGCTGCTAGATTGATTAGTTTTTGGATTAAAACGCCATACACCATCACCTCCAAACCAAATATCACCCGAAGTACCAACTTTTAATGTTCTAATTTGGCCTATCGCATTTTTTCTTCCAGGTAGATGCAAGTAACGTTTAAACTTTTTTGTCTTTTTATTGAAACTATTAAGTCCATTTTCCCAAGTTCCTGCCCATATGACTCCATCAGCATCTTCATCTAAGGCACGTACCAAATTCGATGAAATCGTTGTAGTATCGCTTTTCTTATATGAATATACCTCAACATGATTGGTTTTGCGGTTGATCCGATTTAAACCACCATGCGTTCCTACCCATAGCTCTCCTTGCTGGTCTAGTAAAATAGATCGAACACTATTTTCACTTAAGCTATTTTTATCACCGGGATAGTGTTTATAATGCCTAAACCCATATTGATTTGGGTCGTATTTATTGATTCCTCCTCCATATGTCCCCAGCCATAATATCCCAGTTTCGTCAAAAAACAGCGATCGAATAGCACTTGAATTTAAGCTGAATCGATTGTAAGGGTTATGCTGGATAACTTGAATTTTTCCTAATTTTTTATCAAATTGAATTAATCCCCCTCCATTGGTACCAACCCATAAAGTGTTATCAGGGCCATGGTCAATAGCTAAAACTCCGTTTCTGATATCATCAGTTCCATCCTCTCCATAAAAACGAAACATCTTAAAAGTTCTACTATTTGGGTTAAATCTTAGTAAGCCATTATTCGTTCCTATCCATATATGCAGACCATCTAGGAGCATCGTATATTTTAAATCATCTCTTAGTATTTGTTTGAAATAGTTTCCTCTTATACCTCCATGATCCAATTTAACTTTCTCTATCATTCCAGAACTTAGCACCCAAATATCACCTTCCGAATCTTGAACCAAAGCACCCACATGATAGCTATCTGCAGTATTTTCTGGTTTATATTTCAAAAAACCTACTTCCGGATCAAATAGGTTTAGCCCATTATGAGTTCCTACTAAGAGTTTTCCGTTTTTAAGTATTTCAAGTGCAATTACCTCATTATGACTTAGACTTTTAGGATCGTTCGGGTCATGCAGATATCTTGTAAATTCTTCGGTAGTGGGGTCAAAATAGTTTAAACCATTATTGGTGCCAATCCATAGGAAACCGTTTTCTTGCTCAATAATAGCATTAATATAACTACTGCTAAGACTTTTATTATTATTAGGTATATTCCGGTATACCGTAAAGTTTGTGCCATCGTACTTATTCAACCCATCTTCGGTACCGAACCACATAAATCCGCTACTATCTTTTACTATACATGCTATGGTAGATTGCGACACTCCCGCTTCTAAAGTAAGATGTTTAAACTTGGAGAATTGATTTTGCCCAACAAGAAGTAAAGGAATAAACAGATAACTATATATGATTAGTTTGATCCTCATAAGTCAAATGTTTTTTATCATACCGCCATTATAGGGGGTTCAATAAAACAGGGATATCTCAAAGATAAGGCTTAAATCAATGAGATAAAAAAACCTACTTTTTAAGGATTAAAGCATGGAATTAGTAAATTTCGTGCTATGTATAGGCCACTAAATTCCTTTAGAAGCTGAATTTTAAGTTACCAATAAATAGGATCACAAACCAAATGAATTTATGCATATTGATTGTTATTAAATCCGAACAAGGGGTTTGAAATCACATATTTATTTAAACAACAGAAACCGCAACACTGTAAGTATATATTCATTATTAATTCCAAACGTAATAGTATAAATTATATAAAAATGAATGATTGTTATACTTAATAGCAGTATAATCAATACCAGCAGATTTTGAAATGAATGCATGGATTCCATATGTATCTCGCTTATTCCTGTTCGCTAAGAACTTTTATATTATCTGCATATCTTTTATCTATAAAAATATGGCGCGGATCAATAGCAGCCTTAACTGGCAGTGTATCTAACTCAAAAGTGAATGTATTGGTAGACGTATTAATTTTAACTCGTTTTTGCTGGTATAATTCCGTTTCATCATTATCTAAAAAGAAACCAACATCAATCCAATCGTTCATAGTTACAACTGCCTCATTTCCTATACTATCAGCTTTTATTTTATGACTCTCGATACCTAGAGTAATCGAGTACTTACCATTTTCTAGCTTTTTATAAGTAGCATTTGTTAAAAGATTGTCATAAAGTGTAATCTCTTTAAACCAATCTTTTATTAAATAATTTAGCGAATCGGGAACTTGTGGTTCTAAAAAATCTTCTATAAAATTCAAAGAACTTGGATAAGGAGCTTTCTTATACCTATAAGCTTCTAAAAAACCTTTTAATGCTGTATTTACCCTTTCTTCTCCTATAAAATCTTGCAATCCATACAAAACAATACTTCCTTTTCCATAGCGCACATAACGTTGGTTCTCCACCTTATACAGCGGCAGTTCTTTATCCAATTCAAGACTTCGTCCTCTCAAATACATATCATGATCATATTCTAGAAATTCTCTAATCTCCATTGGGGTTTTGGCAATACTCTTTAGTGTCATTAACGTAGAATACTCTGCCAAGCTTTCGCTTAGCATAGAATTCCCTTGCATATTGGCTCCAATGACCTGATGTGCCCACCATTGATGTGCCATTTCGTGTGCAATTACCGCATCTACGATGTTATTTTTTGTTTCGTCTTCTAGGTTCATTACAAAACCAGCTGCTTCGGAATATAGCATTGTTCCTGGAAAGGCTTGTCCTCCGAACCGCACATAACGAGGAACTTCTATGATACGACATTGCTTGTGATAATAGGGTCCAAAATGTGTTGTATAGTATTTTAATGCGCGCTCCACGGCATTTAGCATCATTGTTGTGTTTACAGCATGTTTTTTATCGTGATACACCTCAATATCAATACCTTTCCATTTTCGTTTGGCAACTTCGTATTCTCCTGAATTAAAGGTGTGGTAATTCAATGATGGGGTATCTGTTTTATAGCGGTAGTACGTTCTGCCTTCCTTTTCCCATTGTTTAACCAAAGATCCTGGAGCAATAGCGATTTGATCTGCAACCGTTGATACAATCGTTTCAACTTTAATAAAGTCTGAATTACCTCTACTTATCGCATTTTCCAAATGATGCTTTGTTCCATTTTTAATTAATTTAGGAGTTTGTCTTCTTTCTGGTAAATCATATTCTTTTCGGGTGCTATTATTACCTATTTCTAAACGACTGTTGTATCCTACATGAGGCATAACACTCCTATAATTAATCATAGTTCCATTGCCAACTATGTCCGTATTTCCCCTGGTATTTTGAAATCCCTCAGTACGATATTTAGCTTCTATTTCTACCTTCATTGAAGCTCCTGATTGCAATGGATTTTTTAGATCATAACTATAATATCCCAGTGGTTCATTTGCTTCGATTAATTTTGAATTCGGAACCTTAAATTCCGTATCCCAAAATGGTTCATTTACCGTAAAGTGAAGGGTATTTATAACTTCAACATTTTCATTTGTTAATGTTAATACAGTTCTTGCATCCACATTTTGTTTTGCAGGGAAAATATCAATATAATACGTAACAGCGGTAATTTTTGGTGAAGGTAAAAGTTCGTGTTTTTTATACTTTTTCTCATAATCTGCCCTAAGTTGTTGTACTGTTTTATTGGAAAAACCAGGGTTCAATATTTGCGTATTATAATACACATACCCTCCTACTGCTGTCCATACTATAATTAAGGCAATAATACCACCACTATAACTTTTAGGGATTTGTTTTTTTGCAATTTTAAATCGCTTAAACAGCGAATTTTTAACTCCACGATTCCATAAATACCCAGCAACGAGCAAACACAATATTGAAAACAAGATCCAATAGTTATTAAACCATAGCGCTCCTTTTAATCCTGGTCCGAAACCGTTTAGGTCGGAATATTGTATTGAAGGTGCTCCGGCAATATGCAACATATTCGAAGATATATCTAGCCCAGTTAAAATTAATCCTGAAACAAAAAGAACAAGAATAGATACAAAATATGCGATATACTTTTGATTTAAAAGCACCTGAATCAGAATCATAATTCCTCCAAAAATCACGTATTTCGGGAAACCGTCGTATAAAAAATCTAAGAAATACACCTCTAATTCTATCTGCGTAAAACCACTAAGCAATTGAAATATGATTCCAATACCTATCAATACCAAATGTAAAATTGAAACTGTTCCTACTAGAGATAAAGCCTTTGCAATCATAGAAATAAAAGACGTATGCGCCGTCGCATCTATAACCTCGTTAATTTTGTTATCTCTATCTCTCCAGATAAGTTCGCCACTAAAAAAAATGAGTATAATAAATGAAAAAAGGTTTTTATTTGCATTTATACGATCAACAATTCTATAGGTCAATGGGTAGGATTGCAGTCCAAGTGTTTCAAATCCAAGACTAAGGCTTGTTATTAAAATAATAAAACAGAAAATAAGTAAAATTTTAAAAGTTACACTCTTTATAATATTTAAGAAATTAATCAAAAAGAAGCTTTTAAACTGAAGCCAAGAAGTACTGCTAGTAAAGACAATCCTAAGCGCGGGTAAAGCAAAAATTGGTTCACTGTTTGTTCCTTGTTTTTTTTCTTTTTTTCGCTTCTCATTTTTGCTTGCAAAGGAAAAGGAACGATATGACATTAGTAAAGCCACTGCTCCTAAAGTCATCCATAAAAGCCTATTCTTTAGTATTAGTCCTGTAAATGTTGGGTAAACAGTGTTCTTCTGAAGCGCCGTATAATATTGTGTTTCAACATTGTACAGGTTTGTACCAAAAACATCCATAAAAGCTGCATACGTTTGAGTACTAAGATCAGACATGAGTATTGACGATACTATAAAAATCGAAATAATCCCCAATACTCCTAAAAATGAGGTAACTGTATTTTTCCATTTACTGGCAATGGAATAAAGGATACTTCCAGTAATAAATGCATTTGGAAGAATGAAAATAAAGTAGTTATTGATATATGTTTGAACAGAAAATGGTCCAAAATTTTCGGCATCTACCCATCCAAAAATTGGAGCCAACAAACTTCCTAAAACTAAGCCCACATATGCTCCAAAAAATGGAAATGTAGAAAGCAGTAGTACCGCAAAAAACCGTCCAAAAAAATAGCCGTGTTTATGCAAAGGGGTAGAAAAAAGAATCTCATTAAATTGATTTTTATAATCTCTCAGTGCTGCGTTATTAAAGAAATGCACCATTATAATAAGACTCATAAATATCAATTGCAATATTTGACGTGTAATAGTAAAAGGTGCGTTACGATAAATTAAACCCGCTGTTGCATTCTGATTGGCAAGGGTAAAAAACTCCAATAATGCAAAGATTATTATATAAATGTATATGGCTGGTTGTTTTAGCACATACTTAAATTCTGAAACAAAAAATGTTTTAAACATGATATTGCTAATTGAGGTTAAACGAGCACGTTTGATGTATTAATTTTTGAAAAAAAGACGTCTTCTAAATTGGGAGGCACCTGTTCAAAACCATTTTCAGGGTGATGGTCGCTATACACATGTATATGAGGTTGTCCTGCAACCATTTTATTGGAGATAACTTTATATTCCTCAGCATACTGTTTTAGTTCTTCTCTAGTCACAATTTTTTGATATACTTTTCCTTTTAGGTCATCCATGGCACTTTGCGGTTCTCCATGATAGACCACTTCGCCGAGATTCATTATCGCCATCTTCGTACATAATTCGCGAACATCATCTACAATATGAGTAGATAAGATTACAATCACATCGCTACTTACATCAGCCAGCAGGTTATAAAAACGGTTGCGCTCTCCTGGATCTAACCCAGCAGTAGGTTCGTCCACAATGATTAACTTTGGATTACCAATTATAGCTTGGGCTATTCCTATTCGTTGTTTCATTCCCCCAGAAAAACCTTTTACATTTTTGTTGCGCTTATCGTATAAATTAACCTTATCCAGTAGGTACTTTACCAATTCTTTTCGCTCTTTAGAATGCACAACTCCCTTCAGTATTGCAAGATGTGTTAATAGTTGCTCTGCCGTGATGCGCGGGTACACCCCAAATTCTTGAGGCAGGTAACCTAGTACTTTTCGCAATTCCGTGGGTTGATTAATAATATCTATATCATCTAATGTAGCACTTCCCGAATCTGCTTCCTGAAGGGTAGCTAGTGTTCTCATAAGTGATGATTTCCCAGCGCCATTGGGTCCTAAAAGGCCAAACATTCCGTTCTCAAGTTCTATACTTACATTGACCAAAGCCTTTACCCCATTGGCATATGTTTTGGATAGATTCGTTATTTTAAGTGTGCTCATTGATTGATTTTTTAGGTTGTTTCTCACAACTTGACGAGCTAGGAATAGGTTTGTTACGGCGCTATCGCGCTAAAGTTATGTATTAGGCAAACTGTGGTATGAAGCCTATGATATTTGTGAAATTATGTTTCTTAGTTTTTTTGATTTTAGTTACATAATCAAAAAAATATGATAAGAAACGTGTGATTTATATACTTAGTTGCGGAAAAAAGTAAAAAGGCTAGTATTCTAAATTAGGTTACTTCGGTTTATAAAAACCGAAGTAACCTAATATGAACTTTTGTTTTTTAAAATTACGGAATGAACAGAACTCAGATATTTAATCTCTGAATTACTACTTGATTTTAAAAATTGATGATACGATCAGATTATTAGGATCATATTACAAATCATCTTTTTAACTGTTCATCGACTCCAGTCATTTCCCAATGTCCAAGTGCAATCGGAATATTACCCATTGCATTTAATTGATCCAAAAAATCTTTTAAACGAAAATGTTCCCCTCTTGCTTCTTTTAAGCGTGCAAAGTCTGCTAAAGCCGCTTCTAAAAGATATTTTCCTGTGATATAACTTGTACCATAGCCCGGTTGGCGCAGGTATAAATGCTGTTCAAAAATTAAAAGTTCCTTTTCGGTTTTCATCCAACCTCTTGGTGTATATTCGGAATGTATACCACCAGCAGCTTCCATAGTCATTTCATTAGCATGCGCATATAGTGATCCTAGTCCTCTAGCGGCCCTTTGTGCAATCATAATATATACGATCTCACGAACTCTCGGATCTTCATCATAGAGTCCGGCATCCATGAACATTTCTTCAACAGCGGTTGCGGTTCCTTCATTTCTAGAATCAAATATGTTATACAACAGTGGTCCTTTTCTAATTTCACTTTGATGTGGTTCTATATCCATTCGTGCCAATTCAAACCAATGGTAAAAATGAGAATATAAGGGGCGTGGATCATAATGCGCTCCAATAAGGAAAAAGTTACGCCGTTCTTCAGGTACATATTGCCCCAAGTGCGCTCTCAAAGCAGGTTCAAAATAATCTTTAACACTCACAATTTCGTTTGTATCTAAAAAATTCATGAGACTCTTTGTACTGCGTTCAGCCAGTATTTCATAGGCTTCCGGGGAGCCTACCGCATTAAGTTCAGGGAGATCACGATTGCGATGTTCTTCCAATTTTAAGGCCGTCCAAGCCCGAGCCAATTCTCTTTTCAACAGCATAACTTCATCCTCCCAACTTAGTGGTATCAAATGCACATTTTGGAGATACCAAGTATAATTTTCCTTCCCAATTCCTGAAGGCCCAGTTTTAGTTTCTCCCTGTTCCTCTAGCCAATCTACGAGATCATCTGTAGCATCAATAGCTTGATCAATACGATCAATCAAATCCGGAGAATCCTTAATTCCTTCCCAAGTTTTTATATTTTTAAGATTAACAGACTGTGTTCTTATATCCCGAATACCGGTTATCCAAAGATCTCTCGCATTTCCCGATAAATTTTGCTTGGCTTGTTGATTAAGAATCGGGATAACACTTAATTCCTTTTTTAATTTTTCTTTAGCTTCATTACTTAAAGGAAAATCATAAGTCCATAATTCAATAGTAGCATGGTTTGTTGGTCCTTCATGGGCGGGAACATCGCTTTGAGCCATCCATAATGACTTATAATATGCAGGATCTCTGCTCCACGGTTGCAAAATTCGATGATTGAAGTCATAACCATTCATTTCCGCACGCACGATATGCCAATCTACTTGTTGTGCTATGGACCAACCTATTGTATCCATTGCTAACAACCTATCCTGAAGCGTCTTAAATATAGGGAAGCGTTTTTTAAACGTTGCTTCGGTATAATCCGGTACTCCATCTAATTTTGGTGGATTCTCAAATACTCTCCACGCTTTAAATAGATGAACAAGGTCTTCATAATCTGAAGTTATAGGAACTTCTTGTGATTCGGGAGCTGTTTTACAAGATGCTAAACAAAAAAAGATAATACTAACGAAGGTATGGAGAGGATAACGCATGATATCTGGGTTTAGGCACAATATACTAATTCTAAAAGAATGGGAAAGCCACCTATAATTTTAAAAAGTAACCTCAATGCATACAACTTATTTTAGTGTTCTCCATTCCAAACTCGCATCTTATCTGATGTTTTACCATATTAAACACTCAAAAATCTTGAACAATTTCTAGGCATCTCATCGGTACCCTTTTTTGAATTGAATCGGAGTAGTTTTGGTTTTAAGTTTAAACAATTTGGAGAAATAAGCATAATCTTCATAACCTAAAATTTCAGCAATTGCTGTTAAGGAATTTTCAGAATGTACAATGAGTCGTTTTGCTTCTAACAAAACACGTTCTGTTATTAATTCTGTAGTAGTCTTATTTAAGGTAGCTCTTGTAATTCTATTTAAATGTTTAGCTGTTATGTTCAGTTTGTTTGCATAAAATCTCGCTGATTTTTCCGTTTTATAAAAAGTTTCAACAAAGGTTTCAAGTGCTTCCAAAGTCTTTAGATAGGTCGAAGAAGTTATTTCATTGGCAATGGGATCCATATCGACATAAACTCGTGTTAACTCTACATATACTATGTTAACTAAACTGGCCAATTTTTGTTTTCTTAGTGCCTTTTGCTGATGATATTCTGTATTCATAGTCCTAAAAAAAGTTACAATATCATCACATCCATCTTTAGATAGCGTTAGTGTTGGCGGATTTTTAAAGGAATAATAAAAAGGAAATTGCGTAAGTTTTATGTTCACAAAGTAAAATTCATAAAAAGATGCCGTATGAAAAAAAATGTATCCTTTAACAGGGCCATCAAATTTCCAATAATGTGTTTGTCCTGGTCTTAAAAAAAATACACTTCCCGATTGAATAGCATAGCTGTTAAAATCTATTTCGTGGATACCTGAACCTTCAATAAATAGCACACAAAGAAAAAAATTGTGTCGATGAGGTTTATGAATAATCTGTTTGTTTCTTTCGAGATGTTTGTCTAGAGCATTGCTATAAAAATCTTCCAGTGGCTCTTTCTGCTCAAATTGATCAATTTTTAGAATAGGTATTCTTTTCATAAATATTACAATGTCCTAAAATTACAAATAATAGGATTAAAATTATAAAACAAATAAGCGTTAAAAACTTTAATTTTGTCCTATATCTATATTAAAAAATTAAGATTTAACTTTAAAAACAGGTATTTAGATAATTAAATCAGTTTATTCCATATTGACACTTGTAGTAATTAAGGGGTAAAAAAAACAAATTATATAAACAAAAAATTACGTACTATGAAATTTTTCAAAGGGACAAAAATGTATAGTATTTTGAGGGGTAGTTGTCCGGTTTGTCACAATGAAAGTATGTACACCAATACCAACCCTTATTATTTACCCGAAACGCTAAAAATGGAAGAAAAATGCAGTCATTGTAGTACAAAATATAAAATAGAACCTTCCTTTTTCTACGGAGCTATGTACGTAAGTTATCCCGTAGGGCTTTTATTTGCTGGTATTGCCTTTGCACTTTCTTATCTTGTTTTTAATTTAGACCTGATTACAACCTATATGATTATTGTTGCGGTTATGGTAGTTTCTTTACCTATTATCCTTAGAATTTCACGAAATATCTGGATCAATTTTTTTATGAGTTACGGGAAAGTCGATCTTAAAAAAAACGCGTAATACATACATTCAAAATTAAATCTACATAGATGAATCATCATGATTCCTTTTACTAGGGTTACTATTTTTGTTTTTCGGTCTAGGCTTTAGGCTTTTTTCGTTTTCGTAATACTAAACCAATAATCAATGTGCAGATTAAGCCAAAAACAAAATTACCAATAACACTTCCCGATAAAGCATTCCATAAATTTCCATTTGTCTGCTCATGATTTTCTAATTGCTCCTCACTATAATCCAAAGCTTCTGTCAATTCTTTAAAAATCTGTTCTCTGTTTATATCATAGAATTTAGCGCTAAATTCAGGTTCTATTACCAATCGAAAAATTATGTTATAACCAACCACTACAATGGAAGCTATAAGAATAACCCAAAGTGCTAATTTAATCGCTTCTCCTAGTTTTAGATTCCCTGCATTGACTTTCTTATATTTATAAATAGCTATAAAAAGAATAGCAGGTAAAAGAAAAATTCTCGCTTGACTATATGCTTCTCCAATACCTTCTCCATAATAATTATAGTCTAAATGTAGGTCGAATAACAAAAGTATTATATTATATAGCGTAGGAATAGCAGCTATAATAAGACCATAGCTTAAAGCAAATCGATAGTATGCTACTTTTTGTGTGTTGGATTCCATTTTGTAATAATTACCTTATTTTATTTAAAAAAGATTCTACCGCCGCCCAGTACTCCTCTGCATAAGGCTGTCCGTTCCAAAGTACACTCGAGCCATGATCTCCTTCACTTTTAGGTATAAAATGAATAACATGATTTTTTGAAGGAACAGCCCTGAGTATTGCTTCAACTCGAGGAACCTCTTCTTTTGAGGAAGTCATGAAGACAGGTTTATTAAATTTTGATAAAATATTGGACAAATCCGGAATAAGTCCGCTAAAGCTAATCGCCGCATTTACTTTTTCATTTTTTGCCGCAATGGATATGGCATAGTTTGCAGAATATGAGCTTCCCCAGAGTGTAACCTCTGTATCGTATTTTTTATGCAAAAAATTAACCGCTGCTTTTATTTCTTCTTTTACTCTATCCATTGTAGCCTTCTGGTTTGATGCGGCGGCATCAGTTTTTCCTATATCAACAGTTTCGTTATTATGTGCTGCAAACGTTCCTCCACCTGTTAAATCTACAGCTAAAGCATTGAATCCTAAAGCATTCAACTTCGGAGCAATGTCCGCATACTCATACTTGTTATACCCAAACTGATGGCATAATAAAATAACAGGTTTGTTATTTCCAATATCATATAACTCCCCTACAACACTTCTATCATCTGAGGTTTTGAATACTATTTTCTTGGCGGGGAATTTTTTAGTAAACTCGTCTGCAATAGGTTGCTCAGCATCTTTACCCAGCTTACGTTCTTGAGCTTCGCGAATAAGATCTTCCACGATTTTAATTCGTGTAATTTTTCCTTCCGAATCAAATAGTATTGCAGATGTTCTATCTGTTATTTTCGGATCTACAAAATCATACGCAACTATAATTTCATCAGTTTTACTTTCCTTCAGCTCAATCGTATTTATCTCCTTAAAAATATCTGTAAAAACACGCTCTAAAAGAGCGGAAGACAAGCGTTCCTTTGGAAGATAGGGAGGAAATTCAAGCGTTGAACTAATAAAAGGTGTTAGCGCTGTTCCACTTTTAGCAGCAACAGATTTTTTAAGAGCTTCAAATTGCGCGGTATAATCTTGCGCACATAGGACTACGGGAAGTATCAAAAAAATAGACCATACGATTTGCAGTAGTTTCATAATAGTATTCTAAATAATGGATTGCTTTACAAAAAAAGTAAGAAGATCGTATTTTAGCTATGAGAAGCTATAAAAAGACAAGAATATGTTATAAAATAAGCTAAATTTGAGAAGTAAAAAACACCATTGATTTCTTCCCAATAATTCTTTGTTTCATAAAATATAATATAACTTTGAGTAATAAGTTCTTGCTATCGCATAGTGAGTTTTGCTAGTTATATTAGTATCTAAAAGCCTATTTTAAAGTCTTCACTATATGCCAAAAACCTTAAAACCCACCGATTTTTTTCCAGATTTTGAACTTCCCGACCACAATGGCAGATTAAAAAAATTATCTTCTTTTACCAAACAAAGTGAAGCGGACAAACGCTATGGCTTTAAGGACGGTTATCCGATCATTGTTGTCTTTTCAAGAGGGTTTTTCTGCCCTCGGGATCAACAACAATTTCGTATGCTGCAAACATTTCAAAAAGAACTAAATATCAATTTTTGCAGTTTAGTTTCGATTAGCGCTGATGAACCTATAATTTCTGCTGCATTTCGCTCTGGTTTAGATGCCAATTGGACTTTTTTTTCTGATATTAAAAGAGCACTTATTAAACAGCTTAACATTCTTGATGAAACCGAAGGAGAATATGCCTATAGAGCACTTCCCTATACCTTTGTTTTAAAACCAAATCTTGAAATATATAAGGTATACAATGGGTGGTATTTCGTTGGGCGTCCTACCATTGAAGAACTTCGACAAGACTTAAGATCCATTATGATGCAAATGGATTACTACTCCTATGAAGCTTTTAATTCTCCTCACGTAAAGCAGCTGCGTATTCCGCAGCAAACATGGCATGATGAAATTCATATTCCCGCGCATAGGTTAAAGGAAGGTGTTATTACATCTTTTAACTTACGTACAGGGAATGGCTATATACAAAGTAAAGGCATAAACGAACCCATATTCTTTAATTTTACTGCTATTCCTGGAGAAGGTTACCGCACCATTAAGCCGGAAACAAAGGTTAGTTTTGAATTAGTAGAAACATTCACAGGGCTTTCTGCCAATGCAATCAGGCCATTATAATTGCATTTATAAAGAAAGTAAGTTCAAGAAAAAAGTAATCTATACTCACCCCAATAACGATACATAAAATATCCATTTAATATTGCTACTACTAAGGCAGCTCCAATATTAGCAGGATTTAGGACAGCATGAAAGAGTACTACATTAACAGAAAGAGGTACTAAAATTACAATTGCAAAAGCCATCCATTTTTTAAATACGAATAAGATCCCCACAACTAGTTCTAAGCTCCCTACCAAAGGCCACATATAACCACTATTGGTAAAAGCCTGATACAGGTTTTCCGCTGCAATATCATCTTTAAAGTCAAAATCGGGAAGGAACCAAAAGAATTTATTCAATCCAAAAAAAAGAAGAAAAATCCCTAATCCAAGTCGTATTATGGTAATTGCAATTTTCATAATCAAAATACTTAGTTGAACTATAATTACAGCAACTCAATGTAATTTTTTTAATCATAAATCTATTGCACATTATTCCGTCTGCCTATACTGTTGCTTTTAATTCTTTATATAACAGGATACCAATGGTGTTAACAGCAAGATATTATTTAGTTTTTGACTTAACAAAGTGATTAAAAAACAGTAGATTACCTGGAATTATAGTATCTCAATAAGCAAATGACATCTAGGTGACATCTAAATGTCGTTACAAAAACAGGGGTTCGGATATAGCTTTGTACTCACAAAACACAAAGAAATTATGGAATCAAATTCAGTAGGAAAAAATTTAGTTTATCATAGAAAGTTAAAAGGGTACACCCAAGAACAATTATCTGAAAGTACCACGGTAACAGTTAGAACAATCCAACGTATTGAAAAAGGAGATGTTAATCCACACCTACAAACGGTAAAGTTACTTGCTACAGCTCTAGAAATAGAGGTCGATGATCTACTTGTACTGGAAAACCCAAAAGCCGAAAACATTCAAAAAAAATGGCTTCTTTTATTACATAGCGTACCGTTTTTGGGGTTTATTCTTCCTTTAGCTAATATATTGCTACCCTTGTTTCTCTGGATTCATAAGCGTGAAGACAATGAAATATATGACATTCACGGCAGAAAAGTTATTAACTTTCAAATTAGTATGAGTCTTCTTTATATTTTTTCTTTAGTAGCCTTGGTAACTATTGAAAAATGGGGATTTCTTCTTTTTATCATAGTTATACCTTTCAGTGTACTTATGATGCTTATTAATATTATAACAGTAACAAATTCGCAAAAAAGTTATTATCCGTTAGCCTTTCCTTTTTTAAGAAAACAGAATACGAAAGCTTTGAAATTTTTACTTTTTCTAATTCCGAGCCTTTTGTTAATGGGGAGTTGTAACCATCAAGAAGTAGCTCGCATTGAACGCTTGGATGGTAGTTTTATAACTAAGGATTCTCTGACCCATAAAATCACCCAACTGATGACAGATGCACATATTAGTGGAATGGCCGTAACTGTTTTTAATGGGGATAGTATAACCTATAAAAAGACGTTTGGCTACAAAAATGCAGTTCAGAAAATACCTCTTAACGATTCTACGAATATTTATGGAGGTTCGTATAGCAAGGCGGTATTTGGGGTTTTAGTGATGAAATTGGTCGAAGATGGTGTTATTGACTTGGATACCCCCTTGGAATCTTATCTCCCAAAAAAGATTTATGAGTATACTCCAGAAACTAGATGGCATGATAATTTTTCTGCACTAAAAGAAGATAGTAACTATAGCAAAATAACGGCTCGAATGTGCTTGTCGCACACTACTGGTTTTCCAAATTGGCGTTGGACAGAACCTGATCAAAAATTAAAGGTTCATGGCAATCCGGGGTCGCGATACAGCTATTCTGGAGAAGGATTTGTTTACTTGCAAGTTGTTTTGGAGAAAATTTTAAAAAAAGGTCTCGAAGAATTAGCACAAGAGTTAATTTTTGAACCACTTGGAATGAAAAATTCCAGTTATCAATGGCTAGCCAAATTTGAAGACAATTTTTCCTATGGGCATAGTGTTGAAGGTACCTTATGGAAAAAAGATAAAGATAATGAACCCAGAGGCGGGAGTACTTTAGAAACAACTGCCAACGATTACAGTAAATTTCTACATGGCGTATTACAAAAAAAGATCCTCTCCGAAACTTCTTGGAACGAATTATTTAAACCACAGATAAAAATTCGATCCATACAACAATTTGGACCGCTGTCATTGAAAGATTCTACCTTAAATGATGATATTCAACTAAGTTACGGGTTGGGTTGGGGACTTTTTCAAACTCCGTATGGAAAAGGAGCTTTTAAGGAGTGTAAAGGTGATGGATTTCAACATTATTCTATTGTTTTTCCTGAAGCCAATAAGGGTATTATGATTATGACCAATAGCGATAATGGTAAAAGTATATATAAAGCACTGTTGGAAGTAGCATTAATGGATACCTATACCCCTTGGAAATGGGGGAATCATATTCCGTATGATGCGCAATAAACTCGTTACAATTGGTCAGGTAAGTCTCTTTATCCCGTAAAATAAGCCAGTACGGCCACAACCACGCTGATTAAAAGTACCGAAAGCAGAACATCAATCCAGGTAAAACTGGCCTTTGTTTCCTGCGTTTGTACTTTAGTTAATGTTCCAAAAGCCAATCCTTTTATGGTGGTATAATCCGGTGCGGTAGTCACAAAAGTCGTGGTAATGCAGACAACTATGGCGAATAAAAACATAAAAATCGCCATATGCGCAAAATTTATGGTGGCAAAGCTATAGGCTATTCCTGAGAGCGCATCTTTACTTATCTCTGCCGTGATACGCAAAGCTGCAATAAACAATCCTGAAAACAGGGTTACTATTGCAGCTTTGGAATTAACGCGTTTCCATAAAATTCCCAACACAAAGACGGCAGTTATTGGAGGAGCAATATAAGACTGTACACTTTGCAAGTACTGATATAAGACACCACCTCCAATTTTATTCATTATCGGAATCCAAACAATCCCAAGCAAAACAACCAATCCAGTTGCTAAGCGTCCCACATTCAATAATTTTTTTTCCGATGTTTTGGGTTTCAATTTTTTGTAAATATCTATAGTAAAAATTGTAGAACAGGAATTAAAAACAGAAGCAAGAGAACTCATCAAAGCAGCCATAAGCCCTCCAGCAACAAGTCCTTTTAACCCTGTTGGTAAAAGCGTTTTGACTAAAACCGGAAAAACCTCATCTGCCTTTTCATAGCTTAGCACCCCTTTTTGCGCCAATGCAAAAGCGATAATACCGGGGATTAAGAAAATAAATATGGGCAGTATTTTTAGGTATGCTCCAAAGATAGCACCTCGCCTACCAATAGTAATGTTATTAGCCGCTAAAGTACGTTGTACAATATATTGATCGGTACACCAATACCAAATACCAACTATGGTTCCACCAAATAACAATCCTGTCCACGGAAAATCCGGATCCGACATAGGTCGCCACATATTAAAATGATCTGATCCAACCGTCGTTCTTAGTTCAGACCAACCGCCTACTTCTTGCAAACCCAAGTAGGTGATTATTAAGGAACCTGCAATTAGCACCACCGTTTGTAGGGTTTCTGTATATATTACAGCTTTCATTCCGCCTATTACCGTATACGCCCCTGTAAAAATTACGATCCCAATGGCGCCATACCAAAAGGGGATTCCCAACAATTCGGATACTACAATACCTCCAGCATAAATGGTAACCGACACCTTGGTAATTACATATCCGACTAGGGAAAAGACGGAAAGAAACCATCTCGATCTGCTATCAAAACGTTTTTCCAAAAACTCTGGCATTGTAAATACCTTACTCCGCATATAAAAGGGTAGAAACAACCATCCCAAAAGCAAAACAATCCAGGCATGTAATTCGTAATGCGCCATAGGCATTCCAGATTCAGCACCAGTTCCAGCTAAACCTACCACATGTTCAGATCCGATATTGGAAGCAAAAATAGAAGCTCCAATAACAAACCAACCTACATTGCGCCCTGCCAAAAAATAGTCTGCGGTATCTTTATTTTTTTGAAGTATAACCCAAGCTGCAACACCAATAAGTGCTACAAAGTAACCGCCTAAAACTAGCCAGTCCATCTGCCCTAAAACTGATTCCATATATTCGATTTTATCTCATCGATCAGATATACTGATTCACAATATTTTCAAATAATTCTTGCTTTCCACTTTGAAGTGCTACTTCTCCATTTTCTTGAGCAATTGTATACAGATCTTTAAAATTTAGTTCGCCACTTTCAAAAGCCCTTCCCTTACCAGTATCAAATGAATTGTATCGTTTCGCTAATAATTCTTCATATGGCGATACACTTCTAATTTTATCTGCAATTAACAACGCTCGAGCAAAAATATCTGCACCTCCTATGTGTCCTAAGAAAATATCTTCTAAGTCTGTTGAGTTCCGTCTTATTTTGGCGTCAAAATTAATACCACCCCCCTGGAGTCCACCTGCTTTAAGAAAAACCAACATAGCTTCTGTTGTTTCCAAAATGTTGTTAGGAAATTGATCCGTATCCCATCCATTTTGATAATCGCCTCTATTGGCATCTATACTACCCAACATTCCAGCATTTGCTGCTATTTGCAATTCATGTTGCATGGTGTGTTGTGCTAAGGTGGCATGATTGACTTCGATATTGATTTTGAAGTCTTTATCCAGATCATATTCTCTTAAAAATCCAATTACAGTTGCACAATCAAAATCATACTGATGTTTGGAAGGTTCCATAGGTTTAGGTTCTATAAAAAAGTTGCCCTTAAATCCATTATTCCGCGCGTAGTCCTTTGCCATATTCAGGAATCTCCCCATATGATCCAATTCTCTTTTCATATTTGTATTTAACAAAGACATATATCCTTCACGTCCTCCCCAAAAAACATAGTTTTCTCCCTGTAAAGCAATAGTGGTATCTAAAGCAATTTTTATTTGTGCTCCAGCCCTAGCAACTACATTAAAGTCAGGATTAGTAGCTGCGCCATTCATATATCGAGGATGCGAAAAACAATTTGCTGTCCCCCAAAGAAGCTTTACCCCAGAAGCGTTTTGTTTTTCAGCCAAATACGTTGTGATTTTTTGAATTCTACGCTCTGATTCCAATAGCGTTGGTGCTTCGTCTACCAAATCAAAATCATGAAAACAGTAGTAGTCAAATCCCATTTTTGTAATAAATTCAAATGCTGCATCCGCTTTTTCTCTTGCGGCACGGTTAGGGTCGCTATTTGTACTCCAAGGATAAATTTTTGTTCCGGGACCAAAAGGATCCCCTCCGGTATTACATAAGGTATGCCAGTATGCCATGGCAAACTTAAAGTGCTCACGCATTGTTTTTCCGGCTACAACTCTGTCGGCATCGTAATATTTGTAGGCCAAAGGGTTATCAGATTCTTTTCCTTCAAACTTTATTGCTCCAATACCTTTAAAGTATTCTTTTGTTCCAGTGATAATCATTTTAATGCGGTTTTAATAGATGAATTAGTTCTTTTTTCCAATTGTTATATGCCAATTGATAAGGGGTACTATCTGAGTCGGGTTTAAAGCTTTTCAGGTAATCGTTTTCCAAAACAAGTTTTCCATAAGCTTCAAAATCTCCCTTATGGAGTCCTGAAGCTCGCGCCGCTCCAATTGCTCCAGTTGTATCATAAACTTCTATTTCTTGTTGAATTAGTGTTGCTATAGTATTTGAAAAAATGGGGGATTGGAATAAATTATCATTACCCACACGAATAACATTTGTGGTAATACCATCGGATTTTAAAATTTCCATTCCATAAACAAAGGCAAAAGCAATTCCCTCTAAAGCAGCGCGACATAGATGTGCCTTGCCATGTCTATTTAAATTGAGGTTTAAAAGATGTGTACCCACAGTTTTATTGTCTAACATCCGTTCTGCCCCATTACCAAAGGGAAGAATTTGTACTCCATCAGCTCCAACAGGAACTTCTTGCGCCAAACTGTTCATTTCCTGATAAGAATCAACCTTAAGGTTATTTAGCAACCATCGGTATTGAATTCCAGACCCGTTAATACATAAAAGTTTTCCAATGCGTGCTAGGGAATTGGTGTAATTCACATGGGCAAAATTGTTTACACGTGAACTTTCCTTCACCGATAGTTTATCTGTTACCGCGTAAATTACACCAGAGGTTCCTCCCGTTGCTGCAAGCTCGCCAGGTTTAAAGACGTTCAAACACAAGGCATTATTAGGTTGATCACCTGCACGATATAGTATGGGAATACCTGAAGGTAACCCTGTAATTTTACTTGCAGCATCTGAAACTTCTCCTTGTACTCCAAAAGTAGGAACGATATCGGGAATCATTGTTTGATGTATTCCATAATGCTGCAATAACTCATTTGCGATACTGTCCGTTTTGAAATTCCATAAAATACCTTCCGAAAGCCCGGATAGTGTGGTATTTATAACCCCGGAAAGTTTATAGGCAATATAATCGCCTGGGAGCATGAACTTGTATATTTTCTGAAACAATTCGGGTTCGTTTTCTTTAACCCATTTCAACTTAGAAGCAGTAAAGTTAGCCGGAGAGTTTAACAATGTTGTTTTACAATTTTCTTCTCCTAACTCCTGATATGCCTTTTCTCCTATGGTCACAGCTCGACTGTCACACCAAATAATGGAATTTCTTAAAGAATTCCCAGCTTTATCAACAAGCACCAAACCATGCATTTGATAGGCGATACCAATACCCATAATCGTATTGGACGCTATACCTGTTTTTTGAATAAGGCTTTGCGTTGCTGCACATACATTTTTCCACCACCGTTCCGGATCTTGCTCCGCCCATCCGTTTTTCAATGCCAAAATTTCCATTTCAACTTTAGGTTCCTGAACCAAGGCAACACATTTCCCATTTTTAACAGTTACTAATGCTGCTTTAATAGAAGAGCTTCCAATATCATATCCAATATAATACATGAACAGTTTTTTATAACATTCAATTAAACGATGTTCCTATCAAAATTAAAAGATTGTTTAGAGTAAGCTTTTGCTTTTGAGAAATTTTCCAAATAGTTAATTCTTGGCTCCGCTTTATTTATGAAGTTTTTAAATTTAAAATTCTGATAATCAATATTTTAAAAAACAATATAGTAAAACCTAAATTGCGAAATCGTTTTCGTTTTTTATCAAGATCTCCTTGTGATTTTAACGAGTTTTTTCAGTGCTATAGTGGAATATATAAGGTTTTACTTAAATTTACTAGATTAAGCCAACCAACTCATGAAATCGAAAATTACTCTACGAGATATTGCGAAGCATTTGAAGGTTTCTGTTGGCACCGTATCTAAAGCGCTTAATGGAAATCATGAAATAAGTGAAAAGACCAGAAAACGTATTGTAAATTATGCGAAGAAGCATCGATATGTTCCTAATATTAATGCCGTTAACTTAAGAAAAGAGTCTGCACCGGCAATTGGTTTGATTATTCCCAACATCCTTAATTACTTTTTTGCTCAAGTCTTCAGTGGGGTTGAAATGGCCGCTAATGAGCGAGGGTATAATATTATTAGCTGTATTTCAAACGAATCCTTAGAAAAGGAAATTGCAACAACCAATACACTAAAAAATGGACTCATATCTGGTTTACTTGTCTCTCTTTCTGAAGAAACAGAGAAGCAAAAGCAAACCTCGCATTTTAAGAAATTTATCGATATGGGTACTCCAATTGTTATGTTCGATAGAGTTTCAACAGCTATTCAATGCGATAAGGTTATTGTAGATGATTTTGGAGCTTCTTATGATGCAACAGAATATCTAATAAAGTCAGGATGCAGAAAAGTTGCTGCTGTATCTATTTTAGATAATCTGGAAATTGGAAAATTACGCTTAGCCGGGTACAAAAAATGCTTGGAAGATTATAACATAATTATAGATGAGAAACTTATTGTCCGTAATTTTGATAAAACGCTTTTCACCACAGAAATTAAATCCCTACTGCACAATCATAAGGTAGATGCTATTTTGGGTTTTGAAGAGTTTGCTGCGGTTAACTCTATGGTGATTGCAAAAGACCTAGGATTTAAAATTCCTGAAGATATTTCCATAATTGGATTCACCAATGGCATGCTCCCTCAATATGTTACACCCACAATTACCTCTGTAAGTCAGCATGGAAAATACATTGGGCAAAAGGCAGTGCAAATGCTTATTAATAGAATTGAAGAAGAGCATACTAACATTGCTCCCTTTAGTACAGAAATTATAAAAACGAGTTTAATTATACGGGATTCTACAAAGAATTAGACCACAAGTAACCTTAATTTTTAAATACACGATTTTTATTGACAATTTTACCAGTGTTTTCTTTGTTAGCTAGTATTTTTGTATGATAAAACTTAACTATATTTGCCCTCCATTAAATACCAAAAAACACCTACCCGGGTGGCGGAATTGGTAGACGCGCACGCTTGAGGGGCGTGTGTCTTAGGACGTGTGGGTTCGACTCCCATCTCGGGTACATTTTAAAATCTCGACTATATCTAAATAGTTGAGATTTTTTATTTAATGTATGGATTAATCTAATTTTTTTCTCTCGTTCAGCAGAGATGTCCTTTATAAAGAAACTGAATAAAAATACTTCCATAAAATTAGGATAACTAACTTTGTAGCGAATAGGTCATTTTTAAAGCATTACGATGGAGGTTGAAATAAATCAGAAAATTACACATGCGCTGGAACGTATTGCGAAAACTTTTCGAGTACTTATATGGCAGGAAAGTAAAACATATGGGTTAAGTCCGATACAAATTCAAATTTTAATATTTGCTCTTACCCATAAACCTGAACTATTGAAGGTTAGTTTTCTGGCCAAGGAGTTTGATTTAACAAAGGCAACGATAAGTGATTCTGTAAAAATTCTTCTAAAGAAAGAATTGTTGCATAAAATTCCAGACACTTATGATTCTAGAAGTTATAGTGTAGAACTAACCACAAAAGGAAGAACTATTGCGGTAAAAACGTCCAGTTACACCAAAGCTCTAGAAACTTCTATAGACAAATTAACGGATGAAGATAAAGGGATATTTCTGAGTAATTTGTTAAAGCTTATCGCAGATTTAAATCGAAATGCTATCATTTCTATTCAACGGATGTGTCTTACCTGCTATCACTATTCCAAAAATGGGGATAAACACTACTGTGCATTCTTGAAAAAGAAGTTGCAACATCATGAGCTGAGAGTAGATTGTGCGGATCACGTCGAAATCAAACCATAGTTGCCACTATACTAGGCTGATTATCTCTAAAATACCATAACCTTATTTGACGGTAAAAGCTTAGAAATTGTAGTACCTCTAATAGTAGTTTAAAGAAGGAGGCCACACCTTATTAATGGTATTGGGTCAAGTTAATAAATTGATTACTCATATTACACAAAACAATACTTTATTACCATTATCTTTGTACTTCACCATAAATCGATTTTTACTATCGCTAAAGTATATCCTTTTAAAATTCCCAAGCCGGACAGCGCTCAACTTATTTTTCAGATAGATCAAGAAAGTGCTTTTTACAACAAATTGCATCAGCATCAGGAAGTACAGGTTTCTCTGATACTTAAGGGAAACGGGACTTTAGTAATTGGAGATAGTGTGCACTCCTATAATCCAGGGCAATTATTTTTAATTGGAAGCAATGTTCCCCATGTTTTCTTGAGTGATCAAGCATTTCGGGAGAAATCTCATATGATAAGCTTATTCTTTACTCATACAATATTCAAAGATTCTTTTTTGAAAAGTGCACACCCAAAAATTTTAAATAGTTTTATTGCGAAAACCGAAGAAGGTTGTAAAATTTCACATACAGATAGTAAGATCATAGAAATTTTTTCATCGCTCCAAGCTCCATATAATATAGAAAACTACATTTGTCTATTGCAACTTATAAACTACTTTGAAGAGACAGCTACAACACCACTAACTGCATTTAATTATCCAAGAAAAATCTCTGATACTGATGGTAAGCGTATGCAGTTAATTTTTGATTATGTGCTCAACAATTTTAAAAACGAGATTTCTTTACCGCATATTGCTAATCTTGCTTATATGACGCCAAACGCATTTTGCAGGTATTTCAAACAACGCACCAACAAAACTTTTTTTCAATTCTTGATAGAATTGCGCATTGAAGAAGCTAGTAAACTACTTACCACGCAAGCGGATTTATCTATTGCAGAAATAAGTGAACGTTCCGGTTTTAAAAATTTATCCAATTTTAACAGAAAGTTTAAACAGATAAAAAAAATTACCCCTTTCTTATTTCGAAAATCATCCTTACACAATAGGTTAATATAGTATCATTATTGGATAACAACAGAGTAATCTAATCCCCCTTTTCCCAGTACTTTTAATCGAATATTTTTTCTAACAAAATAAAAATTATGAGTTTACAATGGAAGGGGGTTATGCCAGCCGTAACAACAAAATTTACTGATGATGATGATTTGGATTTAAAGACTTTTGAATTAAATCTAAACGCACAATTAGATGCAGGAGTTCATGGGATTGTTCTTGGCGGAACCTTAGGTGAAGCAAGTACTCTCAGCACCTCCGAAAAACGATTGCTAACTCAAACCACTGTAGATTTAGTTAACAATAAGGTTCCTGTGCTTATAAACATCGCAGAACAAACAACCAAAAACGCTATTCTTGCTGCTCAGCAAGCTGAAGATGATGGCGCGGCAGGTCTGATGATGCTTCCTCCTATGCGCTATAAAGCAGGGGATCAGGAAACCGTAACTTATTTTAAGGCGGTAGCTTCACAAACAAGTTTACCTATAATGGTGTATAATAATCCTGTGGATTATAAAATAGAAGTAACACTTGATATGTTTGAACAGTTACTGGAGCATGAAAATATTCAAGCCGTAAAGGAATCCACACGTGATATTTCTAATGTCACCCGCATAAAAAACCGTTTTGGAGATCGTTTAAAAATTATGACTGGAGTAGATACCCTAGCTCTAGAAAGTTTATTGATGGGAGCCGAGGGTTGGATTGCTGGTTTAGTAGATGCTTTTCCAGCAGAAACGGTTGCGATATATGAGTTACAGCGGGTAGGCAGGATTCAAGAAGCACTTCAAATTTACCGTTGGTTTTTACCCCTTTTAGAACTAGATATTCATCCAAAATTGGTTCAGAATATTAAACTCGCAGAAGTTGCTACTGGAATTGGAACAGAAAATGTTCGTGCTCCACGCTTGGTGCTCTCTGGTGAAGAGCGTGAACACGTTTTAAATGTTATCAACAGCTCCCTCAAAAAAAGACCACAATTACCGGACTATAAAAACTTGCAATAAATTATGTTAACTGGAAAAAATTACATCGGCAATGAACAATCTGCAAATGGAGAGGTTTACTATACCACTTTTGATCCTGTTGGTAATGCCCCTAACAAGAATACATTTCGGGAAGCTACCACAGACGAAATAGAACGCGCTGTAGCGCTCGCGCATACTGCTTTTGAAACATATCGTACTTTTTCAGGCATAAAAAAAGCCGCTTTTTTAAATGCAATTGCAGACGAAATAATGAATTTGGGAGATGCATTAATTGATGTTTACTGTAAAGAAACTGGTTTACCTCAAGGCAGGGCAACGGGAGAACGTTCCCGAACTGTTGGTCAGTTACGAACGTTTGCTACCCAACTCATCGAAGGTTCTTGGATAGAAGCTTCCATTGATACAGCACAACCGGACAGAAAGCCAATACCTAAACCGGATATTCGAAAATTGCAAATTCCATTAGGTCCTGTGGTGGTTTTTGGAGCTAGCAACTTTCCTTTAGCTTATTCCACGGCAGGAGGAGATACTGCTTCTGCTCTTGCTGCGGGCTGCCCTGTAATTGTAAAATCTCATCCCATGCACGCCGGTGTCGGAGAACTAGTTGCAACAGCAATAGTTAAAGCTGCTCAAAAAACAGGTATGCCAAATGGTGTTTTTTCAAACCTAAATAGCAGTGGAATTGACGTAGGCGTTCATCTTGTTAAGCACCCAAAAGTAAAAGCTGTAGGTTTTACGGGGAGTATTAAAGGAGGAAGAGCATTAATGGATCTTGCTGCACAACGACCCGAGCCTATTCCCGTATTTGCGGAAATGGGCAGCATCAATCCGGTGGTAATTCTTCCTCAAATACTAGAAGATCAACATAACTTCCTTGTAGAAGCATATGCAAATTCTATTACTTTAGGTTGTGGTCAGTTTTGCACAAACCCTGGATTATTACTAGGTATTAAAAGTGATGCTCTTACCAATTTCGTGCATGGTTTATCTGAAAAAATCAAGGAAAAAGAAACGGAAGCTATGCTACATCCAAATATTGCTAAAGCCTTTGCTATTAATAAGGAAAAAGCTCTTAGCCAATCTGGAGTAGAATTAACGTTAGACCAAAAAAACGAGGTGCTGCCAAATCATGCAAATCAGGCTATAGGTACTATTTCCGGAGCTTTATTTCTTGAAAATAAGCTCTTGCAACAGGAAGTTTTTGGACCTTATGCTATTGTAGTTCAATGCGATGATTTTTCGGAATTGATTGCGATAATAACACAACTAGAAGGACAATTAACGGGTACAATAATGGGTCTGGAAAACGAATTAGGGAAACATCCTAAATTGATCGAAGCCCTACAAAATAGAGTCGGAAGATTACTTTTTAATGGGGTACCAACAGGAGTAGAAGTATGTCCTTCAATGGTACATGGAGGACCTTACCCAGCTTCGGCTGATAGCAGATTTACCGCAGTTGGCACAGATGCTATCCAAAGATGGGTGCGTCCTTTTGCTTATCAAAATTGGCCCAACGCATTGCTACCCGAAGCACTTCAAAATAGTAATCCATTAGCCATCCAACGATTGGTCAATGGAACTCCTACAAAAGAAGCAGTAAGTTCTAATTCTTAATTATGGCAGTTAGTGTTTTTGAATGTATCGATGCTCATACTTGCGGTAATCCGGTTCGCCTCATAAAAAAAGGGGGGCCAGCTTTACAAGGCGCTACTATGAGTGATAAGCGCCGCCAATTTATATCAGAATATGATTGGATACGCAAAGGATTAATGTTTGAACCACGGGGACATGATATGATGAGCGGAAGTATATTATATCCGCCATCTGATCCAAAAAACGATATTGGGTTTTTGTTTATAGAAACCAGTGGATGTCTTCCCATGTGCGGACATGGTACCATTGGCACAGTAACTATAGGCTTGGAAAAAGGTTTAATCACGCCTCAGGTTCCTGGTAAAATTAGAATTGAAACTCCCGCAGGTCTTGTTGAGGCTTATTATCAACAAAAGGAAGGAAAAATCACCTCCGTAAAACTCACAAATGTTGCCAGCTATTTGGCGGCAGAAAATCTATCTGCAGAATGCCCAGAATTGGGATTACTTTTTTTTGATGTTGCTTATGGCGGTAATTTTTACGCCATTATAGATCCTCAAAAGAACTTTTCAGGTATCCAAGATTTCACCGCAACTAAACTTATTCAATACTCTCAGGTTATTCGCCAGCAAATCAATAAAATTTATAAGAATCGGTTTGTGCATCCAGAAAATGACACCATACGAGATGTTTCTCATATCCTCTGGACGGGAACCCCACTTGACTCCACATCTTCAGGAAGAAACGCAGTTTTTTATGGAGATAAGGCAATTGATAGATCTCCTTGTGGCACAGGTACTTCAGCCCGTATGGCACAACTTTATGCCAAAGGTAAATTACAATTAAATGAACCCTATATTCACGAAAGTTACATCGGTTCAAAATTCATAGGAAAACTAAAAAAAGAAGTCATATCGAACAATAAGACTTTTGTAATACCTACTATACAGGGATGGGCAAAAATTTACGGACACAATACAATTACTATCGATGATGATGATCCATATGCATTTGGTTTTCAGGTGCTATAAGTTTCCTACATATTTAAGCCTGCAAAAATTAGTACATTTAAATCTTAAATCAGAAGGCATTGAAAAGTTGCATTATTATCGGAGGAGGAATCGTTGGTCTTAGCACTGCATATTATTTAAATCAGGAAGGCTATGGAGTAACAATTATCGATCAATCCAATTTAGATGGAGGTGCTTCTTATGTCAATGCGGGTTATCTTACACCAAGTCATATTATCCCATTAGCTTCTCCGGGAATGATGGCCAAGGGCATCAAATGGATGTTTAATAGTAGTAGTCCCTTTTATATGAAGCCCAGATTAGATCTGGATTTTATCCGATGGGCTTGGTATTTCAACACCTCATCAACCAAAGCAAAGGTTGAGCGAGCGATCCCTTTAATTAAGGATATTAATCTACTCAGTAAAACCTTATATACAGAGATTCATAATTCAGGGCAATTGGGAGATTTTCAATTGGAAAAAAAAGGATTATTAATGCTCTATAAAACCTCAAAAGCAGGAAAAGAAGAAAAAGAAGTAGCGCTTCGCGCAAAAAATGAGGGATTGGAAGTGCGAGAGTTATCGCTGAAAGAGCTGCAACAATTGCAACCTGATTTAAACTCACAAATAGAGGGAGCAGTCCACTATGAATGTGATGCACATACCTCACCAGGCGAAATTATGGGGAAATTAAAGGATTTTCTAAAACAGCAAGGAGTTCAGTTCTATACGCAAGAAACGGTTACAGGTTTTAAAACTTCAAATCGTTCTGTAACTGAGGTTATTACCAACAAAAGTAGTCACAAGGCTGATGAGGTAATTTTAGCATCAGGATCTTGGAGTCAGCATTTAGCAAAAAAATTGAACCTGCAATTGTATCTTCAACCGGGAAAAGGTTATCGCATTAATGTTAGCAGACCAACTAGCATAAAGCTACCGGCCGTATTAATGGAAGCTAAGGTTGCGGTTACACCAATGCAAGGATTCACGCGTTTTGCAGGGACTATGGAACTTTCAGGAATTAATCATAGGATACGAAAGGAACGGGTGACTGCAATTGCAAAAGCAGCGGAGAGCTATTACAATACGCTAAAAATTTCAGAAGAAGAAAAGAGTAATGCCAGATGTGGATTACGACCAGTATCCCCTGATGGTTTACCCTATATCGGGCGTACATCGAAATACAAAAATCTCACTATCGCTACAGGTCATGCCATGATGGGATGGAGTTTAGGTCCTGCCACGGGAAAATTAGTAACTGAAATTATTTCAGAAAAAAAACCTTCCATGGCAATAGAAGGTTTTGATCCTGAACGAAAGTTCTATTAAAAATTATCTTTTTTTCATTTTGACTGGATCCCATTTAATTGCTGTATCTTCAAAATAACTATCGTTACAGGCTAACGCAGGTGCAGCAGCTCTATAGCCAAAAACAGCGTCTTCTACAACGGAATTCCCACCTCTTATAGCATTGAACCAATTGGCAAAATGATCGAAATGTGCTCCGGCATAGCCAGCTTCCGCTTCAAACACGATCTCTTCTTGTGGCAGCATTTTCTTTCTACTTATACTTTTCCCGCTTTTTGCAGCTGCAGCCTGTAAAAAAGGATCATCACTGTACTGTTCATTATTACGCTTTAACGTTACTTTATCCCATTCTACATCCATAGACCCTTCACTTCCAACAATTCTTAAATATGTTGTTCCCGAAGTACCATCAACAAAATTGCAACGCAAAGAAAGATTAAAGGCTGGATGTTGCGGAGAATCAGGATAATCAAAAACACCTAATAATACATCTGGAACTTCTCTTCCATCTTTCCAGTAACGCAATCCTCCTGAAGAATAAATCTGATTTGGCCCGTATGATTTTGTAATAAAATGCAAGCTCGAAAAAAGATGGACAAATAAATCTCCTGACATTCCTGTGCCATAATCTTTATAATTTCTCCATCGAAAAAAACGAGTAGCATCAAAAGATCGCTTTGTGGTATTACTTAAATACCGATCCCAGTCAACCGTTTTTGTAGAGGCATCTTCAGGTATGGTATATTGCCATGCTCCTGTTGGACTTCTTCGGGCCCAAAACCCTTCGGCATAATTTAACGTGCCTATCGCACCATCTGCCAACAATTGTTGCGCTTTTTCATTCCCTAAAGAAGACATTCCCTGACTTCCTACCTGAAACACCATCCCAGTTTCTTTCTGTGCTTTAATTACCTCAGGTCCTTCTTCCAAAGAATGCACCATGGGTTTTTCACAATAAACGTGCTTACCAGCTCGCATAGCATCTATTGAAATCTGCTTGTGCCAATGATCAGGTGTCCCTATTATAACGGCGTCAATTTCCTTACGCGCCAATATTTCCTTATAGTCTTTTGTGGTAAAAAGATCAGAACCCCACGTTTGTTTTGCGCGTTCAAGATGACCATCATATAAATCACATACCGCTACCAATTTTACTCCATTATGTTTTAATGCTGTATATGTGTCTTGAGACCCCATACCACCAGCACCTATTAAGGCAATCTGGATATGGTCGTTGGCTGTATATTTTTTCCGTGATAGGTAAGAAACTTGCTTTTCCCTACCCATAATTATACTAGGTGCACCCATAACCGCGAGTGTTCCTACTCCTAAACGTTTTAAAAAGTGTTTCCGTGATTGTTTTTTGTTCATAGAAATAGAAGTTTTGATCATCTTTCTAAAGGTATTAATTTCAATAAAAAAAGTTTTGTTTTTCTTATATTCTTCAACTATTCTTCAACTTTTATAACAAATCGTAGACTTTTCTTTATAATTTAATGAAATTAAACTAGGCACACATTGTTATAAATTGTAAGTTTGTTTAACCTTTTATCTATAATGATGAACAATGTAAAAAAGAATTTTAGCATTCGAGACTTAGAGAATTTATCTGGTATAAAAGCACATACTATTCGAATATGGGAGAAAAGATACAACTTACTGTCGCCGGAACGCACAGACACTAACATTAGAACTTACAGTCTTAGTAGCCTTCAGCGACTCTTAAATATTACATTGCTCTATAATAATGGCTATAAAATTTCTAAAATAGCTAAAATTACAAAAACGGAAATACCTGTTAAGGTTCGAGAAATTGTAGCGCATAACAGCATTAAAAACCATGCAATAAACGCCTTCAAATTGGCAATGATCAATTTTGATCAATCCTTATTTTTTTCCACTTACAACAGTCTCCTACAAGATAAATCTTTTAAAGAAGTATTTAAGGACGTTTTTATGCCATTACTGAATGAACTGGGACTTCTATGGCAAACGGACACCATAAGTCCTTCGCACGAGCATTTTATTACGGCCATAATTAAACAAAAAATTCTTATTAATACAGAGAAGCTCCAAATAATGGAGCCTACAAAAAAAGACAAAGTGTTTGTCCTGTATTTACCGGAGAATGAAATTCATGAGATAGGTCTTCTTTATCTGAATTATGAGATTACTTCTTGCGGCTATAAAACCATTTATTTAGGGCAAACTATGCCTTTAGAAAGTCTCAAAGACTTACTAAAATATTATGACAATCTGCATTTTGTGTCTTATTTTACTGTAGCACCAACTAAAGATAAATTAACCAAATACATACAGCAATTCAATAAGGAAATTGGAGCACAAAGTGCTTCTGAACTATGGATTTTAGGACATCAGGTAAGACATCTGAGTTTGGAAAACATACCAGACTCAATTACCACATTCAATTCAATTGAACAGCTAATCGATACCATCTAAATATTTAATACGCTATAACCTACATAATAATATGCGTAAAAAAGTGACTATTATTGGATCAGGATTTTCTTCATTATCCGCCTCTTGCTATCTGGCTAAGGCAGGTTTTGATGTACATATTTTTGAAAAAAATGACACCGTTGGAGGAAGAGCAAGACAACTAATTAAAGACGGCTTTACTTTTGATATAGGTCCGAGTTGGTATTGGATGCCTGATATTTTTGAAAAGTTCTTTCAGGATTTTGGAAAAAAGCCTTCCGATTTTTATCAGCTGGATAAACTTAGTCCGGCGTATAAAATTTTCTTTGAAGATGATGTTATGACCATTGGCGATCATATGGATAAAATATGTCAAGAGTTTGAGCGTCTAGAAAAGGGCAGTTCAATTCCCTTAAAACGATTTATCGCCAAAGCTCAAAAAAACTATGATATTGCTATAAATAAGGTGGTTTATCGACCAGGAATTTCCCCTCTAGAGCTAATCACTCCGGAAACAGCCATGCGAGTAGATCAATTTTTCAAAACTATTAGCCAAGAGGTACGCAAGCGGTTTAAGAACCCTAAACTTATTGCTACTTTAGAATTCCCAGTTCTCTTTTTAGGGGCAAAACCCAGTAAGACCCCTTCCTTTTACAGTTTCATGAATTTTGCAGATTTCGGCTTAGGAACTTGGCACCCAAAAGGAGGTATGTACGAAATTATAAAGGCAATGCGAAGTTTAGCAGAAGATCTTGGGGTTACTATTCATACCAACAGTGCGGTTGAAAGTATTGCCATTACCGGAAACAAAGCCTTAGGTGTCTCTATTAATGGTAGTTTACAAAACGCAGATGTAGTACTTAGCGGAGCTGATTATCATCATTCAGAAACCTTATTACCACTAGAAAACAGACAATACTCAGAAGCCTACTGGAGTAAAAAAACTTTTGCTCCCTCTTCCCTTTTATTTTATGTAGGATTTAACAAAAAACTAAAAAATATAGAACACCATAATCTTTTTTTTGATACCGATTTCGAGGCACATGCGAGAGAGATTTATGATAATCCAAAATGGCCTAAAGATCCTTTGTTTTACGTAAATTTTCCCTCTGTCACAGATCATAGTATGGCACCTGAAGGTTGTGAAACGGGTTTTTTCTTAATTCCTATAGCTCCGGATTTGGAGGATACCACAGTGTTGCGACAACAATATTTTGATATCATCATAGAAAGATTTGAAAAAAGAACAGGACAGTCTATCAAAAATTCTATTATCTTTAGCGAATCCTTCTGTGTAAATGATTTTATTGATCAGTACAACTCTTTTAAGGGAAATGCTTACGGCATGGCAAATACCTTGTCGCAGACAGCATTTTTAAGACCCAATCTAAAGAGCACCAAAGTTAAAAACTTGTATTTTACAGGGCAATTAACTGTACCCGGTCCTGGTGTCCCTCCCTCGCTAATTTCAGGAAAATTAGTATCAGAATTAATTGTTAAACACATTTGAAATTAACTATGAAAGCTATTTTTGATAATGTCTCCTACAGTTGCAGTAAGATTGTTACCGAGTCTTATAGCACCTCATTTGCTTTAGCTACCAAAATGCTCTCGTCTACCATTCGAAATGACATCTATAATATTTATGGTTTCGTTCGATTCGCGGATGAGATTGTTGATACATTTCATGACTATGCCAAGGAAGAACTTTTTAATGACTTTGAAAAAGATTTAGAAAAAGCTTTAGCTGAAAAGATTAGTCTTAATCCAATTTTAAATTCCTTTCAACATACCTATCATAAATATAGCATACCGCATCATCTGGTAGCATCATTTATGAAAAGCATGCGGATGGATTTGTATAAAACCAAATATCATACAGATGAAGAATACAAGGACTATATTTATGGTTCTGCCGATGTTATTGGGTTAATGTGTTTGCGTGTTTTTGTTAAAGGCGATGAAGAAAAATATGAAGCTTTAAAAGAACCAGCAAAAGCACTTGGTTCGGCATTTCAAAAGGTCAATTTTTTAAGGGATTTAAAAGCAGATTTTGAAGGTTTGAATCGAACCTATTTTCCAAATACAGATTTGATGGATTTGAATGAAACTTCCAAGAATCATATTGTCAACGAAATTCTCGGGGATTTTAAGGTCGGATATTCCGGTATCGTACAACTACCCAATGAAGCTAAGTTTGGGGTATACACTGCGTATAAGTATTATTATAAGTTGCTTCAAAAGCTACAAAAAACACCTCCTTTAGAAATTAAGAATGCGCGAATTCGTGTTCCAAATTATCAAAAATTTGGTTTATTAGCTAAATCGTATGTAAACTATAAATTGCAGTTGGTATAATATGAAAATAGTCATTTGGATTTCCCTATTTCTAGGAGTTTTTGCTTTCATGGAATGTATGGCCTGGATCACGCATAAGTATATTATGCATGGTTTTCTATGGAGTCTTCACAGAGATCATCATAAAAAAGATCATGATTCTTGGTTTGAACGAAATGATGCTTTTTTTATTTTTTATGCCGTAGTAAGCATGTCACTTTTTTTTCTAGGCAATAGTACCAGCTTTTGGTATGGATGGCCCTTAGGTTTTGGAATTATGGCCTATGGTGCTGCATATTTTGTAGTCCATGACATTTTCATACATCAGCGCTTTAAATTGTTTAGAAATGCTAACAATTGGTACGCCAAAGGGGTAAGGCGAGCACATAAAATACATCACAAGCGATTGGGTAAAGAAGATGGTGAGTGTTTTGGAATGTTGTTTGTTCCTTTTAAGTATTTTAAAAAATAGGCGTTTCTTAAATAGCTTTTTGCCATCGAAATGCACAATCCAAATACCATTGCGCATTAATCATTTAATTAAGAGTGTATCTAATAGGGTTCTTATTTTCTCAGAATTCCAGTTTGATGCGCCAGTTTCTCTAACCACAATTGCTCCCTTCTTATCAATAATGAACGTAATGGGAATACTCCTTGAGTTTAGCTTTTCGGGGGTTCCACCTTTTTCATAAAAAATGGGGATTTTATATCCGTTTTTATCAAGAAATTTATCCACTTTCCCTGCTTCATCATGAGCTACAAATAAAAAGTCAACCTTATCTCCATAGGAATCATATAACTCCTGCAGGTTCGGCATTTCTGCAACACATGGAGGGCACCAAGTAGCCCAAAAATTAATAAGAACTACTTTGTTTTCCAGATCTTTAACCGCTACACTTTTCCCATTACGATCATAGAGTTTCCATGCCGTCTCATGAAGAAGAATTTTCTCTGTAGTAGTTTCGATACTCGGGGTGGTAAACGCCATTAATTTGTTAACATATACTTTAATCTTAAATCCTATTGGTGTAAAAAGAATAATTACAAGCAAGGCAATCATGGCAAGATTAGTCCACTGATCTTTTGTGAGTTTCTTCATTCTGCTAAAAGTTCATCCAATACTGTTTTAACCTTAGTCGTAGTCCAATCCGAAATTCCATCTTTTTGTACCACAATGAATCCATTTTTATCAATAATATAGGAAGCAGGAGGTTCTAACAATTCTAACGGGGTTTCAGATCCAATAATTAAATATGTTATGGGAAACGTAAATTTATTTTTCCTCATAAATGCTTCTACAGGTGGGCGTTCTTCATCTGTAATTATATAAAAATCAATCTTATCCTTATACAAATCATATAGTTCTTGAACACTTCTCAATTCGGCCTCACAAGGCAAACGCCAGGAAGCCCATAAATTGATAAATACCACTTTTCCCTTAGATCTCTCAAAACTAAAGAAATCCCATTGCGCATCTTTCAATTGCCAATTGTAATTTGCCAACTGTTCTCGTTCTTCTTTTTCGATAATTGGAGGACTGAATGAAAAAATACGATTCAACCAAATTTTACCATAATACCCCACGTCAGTTACAAAAAACGATAAGATAAAGGCAAAAAGTAAAACATTTAAGACTGTTTTTTTACTTACTTTCATAATAGTCTCTGGGTTTTCGTAAAACTAAAAAACTTCTGAAGAAATATCAGAAGTTTCATGATTTTTTGTTACTACCCTTCAAATTACAGCAACTCTTGAATAATGGCATCGGTTGTTAAGCCTTCCGCTTCAGCCTTGTAATTTTTAATTATTCGGTGCCTCAATATTCCGATAGCCACTGCTTTTACATCTTCAATATCGGGGGAAAATTTTCCTCGAATTGCTGCATTGGTTTTAGCTCCCATTATCAAATTTTGAGAAGCTCTTGGTCCGGCACCCCAATCAATATATTGTTTCACAAGTTCAGGTGCAGTATCCAATCCAGGTCGCGTACTATTCACCAATTTTACCGCATATTCTACAACATTATCGGGAACAGGTACTCTTCGGATTAACTGTTGAACATCAATAATCTCCTGAGCAGTAAAAATAGTTTTAAGCGCTACTTCTTGATCTGTAGTAGTTGTTTTCACTACCTGAACTTCCTCGGCAATTGATGGGTATTTTAATTCAATAGCGAACATAAAACGATCTAATTGCGCTTCAGGCAATGGGTATGTACCTTCCTGTTCAATAGGGTTTTGCGTAGCTAAAACGAAATAAGGTTGTTCTAATTTATAATGATTTCCAGCAATGGTAACCGATCTTTCCTGCATTGCTTCTAATAGCGCTGCTTGCGTTTTTGGAGGTGTTCGATTTATTTCATCAGCCAAAATAATATTAGAGAAAATTGGACCTTTTATAAACTTAAAATTTCTATCCTTATCTAATATTTCACTCCCTAAAATGTCGCTAGGCATAAGATCAGGGGTAAATTGGATGCGTTTAAAATGAAGCCCTAGGGTTTGTGCAATGGTATTTACCATAAGTGTTTTTGCCAAACCTGGAACTCCTATTAATAGCGAATGTCCTCCACTATATATAGAGGTCAAGATCTGATTTACCACCACTTCCTGACCAATAATAACTTTAGAAATTTCCTGTTTTAATTCCTCGTGTTTCTTTACAAGGTTTTGAATCGCCGTAACGTCAGACATGCATTATTCCTTTACCCAGTTATTGGCAAAATTACAATCTTTTCTGCCTGAATTTACACTAATATAGGTGTCTTCAATATGTTCACTCATCCATCCCTTTATGGCATTGAATTGCTTTTCACGTAAAGCTAATTCTTGAATTTTAATATAATCTTTGGCAAAATCTGCGATATGCTCATCGTAACGCCCTGTAATACGTAATATCTTATATTTTATCGCTCCACTTCTAGGATCTTCTTCCAAAATCGGCCTTGATATTTCATTATCTTTCAAATCGCGAACTTGGCTATACAATTCTGGATCCATCCGCGTCAACTCAAAACGGGAGTCAAAATTTGTTGGATTTCTCAATCGCCCTCCATCAAATTTAGTTTCCTTCTCATCGGAAAAATTTAAAGCAGCTTCAGCAAAAGTGAATTCTCCATTCAGTACTTTAATACGAATACTATCTAATTCAGCCTTAGCTTCTTCTATTGCACTATCCGGAATTTCAGGATGCAACAGAATATGACTTACATCACGTTCCTGACCTCTAACCTTGTCCAAATACATAATATGAAAGCCAAAGGAACTTTCAAAAGGTTCAGATATTTCACCTTCTTTTAAACTAAAAGCGACATCTTTAAATTCTTTAACAAATTGGGACTCTTTCGTTACTCTATAAAAACCTCCATTTGCAGTTTGACCTTTATCTTTGGAATACAAAATGGCCTTTACGCTAAAACTAGATCCATTATCTTCAATATCTGCCTTAATCGCGTTTAATTTATCTCGAACTTTTTGTTTTTCAACTTCCGAAGCTTTTGGTTCCTTTACAATCTGAGCAATCTCCAATTCAGCACCAAATTGAGGCAATTCATCTTTTGGAATTTTACTAAAGAACTGGCGCACTTCTTCTGGCGTAATCTCTATTTCAGAAACTATTTTAGATTTCATTCGTTCCGACAGCATGCGCAATTTATTTATTTCAAAAAGTTCTTCTCGGAAACTTTTTTCATCTTCTTTCTTATAGAACTTTAAAACTTTTTTGATATCACCTATCTGTGCTACTAAGCTTTGAATTTGTCGATCACTTGTAGCATGCACATCATCATCAGAAATAATGATACTATCTTGAATAGCCATGTGTGCATACAAACGGTCTTCCATAAGTTTCCCTAAAAGACCACAAGGTGTAACATCTTCAACAGAAGCACCCTGACTTCGCAGATCAATTAATGTTTTTTCGATATCCGAATCTAGAATCACATAATCTCCAACAACTGCGGAAATACCATCAAGCTTAACCCGCTTAAATTGTCGTGTAGTGTCTTTTCTTATTCCTTGAGCGGGGGCTACGGTTTGGTTTTCAGGTTCTACCTGAGAATCGGGTTTTTCTGCGGCATCCTGAGCTAAAACTGAACCCATACATAGCATTAAAATTGCAAATGCAACTGTTTTAATCTTATTTTTCATAGACTTCAAATTCTTTTTCTTTAATAGCTTCATCTATTATTTCAGTTTCTAATTTTCTGATATAGCCAAGCCTTCTTCTATTTAGCAGTACTTGGGTAATGGTTGGCTTGATGTATGGTAAAGGTGCAATATCATTAACCGTTAACAAATCGGTTACTTTACCCAAATATACCCCTAATGAATCCTCAATTTCAAAAAATTGTGATTTTTTTAAGTATCTATCTAAGTTATCTGCAGTGAGTGCAGGAATTTCTTCAAGAACACGAGACGCTTTGACCCATATCGAATCATTAAAATTCAACTTCTTAAATTGCACAGCAATGGAGTCTAAATAGACAATATCTTCCTTGGAAAACCGCTTTAGTTTATCCACAACAACTGCTTTATTTAAGAATGTTTTTGGAAGCTCAATAAACCGGAGTTTTAAGATCATTTCTTTTAACTTAAAATTCTCCTTTTCTTTTTCGTAAAATGCAGCCAATTCCTGTGCGGTAATTAAGGTATCTTGCGTTTCCCGTATTAAGGCTTCTTTATATGCCGTCGTATATAAATCTGATCTATAGTTAGCTACCAAGCGCTCAAAATTTGCCAGCTGTTCCTGAGAAAGATTAATCTTAGATTTTGAAAGCAATAACTGTTTTGCTGCCCAAGTATTAATATAATTGGTAACAAAGGTGGAACTATCTTCTTTGCTCATTCCATCATGCAAAAGAGGAGCAACATCATTTCGATATAAATAATTATCCCCTACCCTAGCTAATGGTTCTTTGTCCTTATCATCTCTCAACGACCAATTGCAGGAAATAATCAAAAGTACTAGTAAAAGAACACTAGCACCACGAACAATACGATAAGTACTTAAAAAATACATCGGGCAAAAATAACAATTACATCTTGCTCTGCAAGAATCTATAGGAAGCATTAACACATTTTTAGTGCCAAACCCGATTATTTAGTATTTTAGTATTCGTAAAATTCATTCCTATGCGTTATACTTCAGAAATTGTGATTAAAGTACCTAGAGATGAACTTATCAAGAAATTAGATAATCCAAACCACATGAAACATTGGCAAAAAGGATTGCAAAATTTTCGACTTCTTTCTGAAAACCCAAGAGCAGAAGGAGCAAAAATGGAGTTGCATTATCTTATGGGAAAACGTCGATTGGTTATTGTGGAAACCATTCTAAAAATTAACTTTCCAGAAGAATTTCACGCCATATACGATACCAAAGGCGTGCATAACATTCAAAAAAATTACTTTAAAGAAATTGACTCGAGAAGCACCAGATGGATTGTGGAAAGTGAATATCAGTTTTCCGGTTTTATAATGAAAATGATAGCATTTTTAATGCCTGGTAGCTTTAAAAAACAATCTTTAACATATTTAAAAGATTTCAAAGCTTTTGCAGAAGATGGCACTTCTGTGTTGGAGCACATACATTAAAATAAACCAGTATATCCGTATTATTTTGAATAGAAAAATTAAATTGATTTGGGATTTTAGAGGTCCAGTTGCAGCCAAAACGGCGGCACATCATGAAAAACACTTAAAGGACTACATGACCATTGAGAATATGGGCATTCAAATCACTGGATGTACAGATATAACTTCAATGCACAGTATTGCTTTTTTAGTGATTGAAGAACAGCATATGCTTGCTATTCGAGACGCATTAAAACCACATCGTGGTGAAGTGTACCACCCTGCTTAATTATCAAATGAGTTATTAATTTTAATACATAGAGTTTATGCTAAAAAAAATACCATCGTATGTGATTGTAATTTTTATAGCCATATTTATGCTCACTTGTGAACCCAGCGAGAAAAACCCTTTAACCACTGTTTTAGCATCTTCGAATCCTAAAATAAGCGCAATAATCAATAACCTAGAGGCGCATGAGTTGCAGGTTCGTTTTACGCAAATACATCGTTTAAATGATAGTATCTATTTTAAAGATTATGACTTTCAAGTAGATAAAAACCAATATTTTTATCCCGCTAGTACTGTTAAATTTCCCATTGCCGTTCTTGCTTTAGAGAAACTAAATGAAACACAAAATATAACAAGAGATACAAAATTTTATATTGAAGGGGACACGGTTGAAACTACTTTTTCTAAGGAAATATCCAAAATATTTGCCGTTAGCGATAATGCTGCTTACAATCGTTTATTTGAATTTTTGGGCGCAAATAGCATCAACAATCGACTGCTTGAAAAAGGCATAAGTCCTGTGCGCATAGCGCATCGATTGTCTGTACCTGACGCGGCTGATGTCACTACCCTTCCCCTAATACTCTATTTAAATGATAGCACTACAACTAGCTTAAGTCCTAGTATTAATACGGCTCCAAAAACTTTAAGACTTAAAGGGATTACAAAAGGAAGTGGATTCTACCAGGGAGAGGTACTCATGGAAAAACCTTTTGATTTTGGTTTAAAAAATTATTACCCAATTGCAGCGCAACATCAGGTGCTTAAAAGAGTGATCTTTCCTCAACACTTTAAACTCTCTGAACGTTTTAACATTACTAAAGTTCAACGAGATTTTCTACTAAATACAATGCAAACTTTACCAAAAAACGCGGGCTATTTATCAGACGATTACTATGACAGTTATGTGAAATTTTTCATGTTCGGAGATCGCAAGGAAGCAATTCCTGACCACATTAAAATTTTTAATAAAGTAGGTTACGCTTATGGGACATTAACCGACTGTGCATATATTTTGGATACCAAAAACAACATAGAGTTTATGGTTACGGCATCACTTTTGGTAAATAAAAATGGTGTTTTCAACGATAACGTATACGAATACGAGGAAATAGGAATTCCGTTTCTTGCCCAACTAGGTCGCGAGTTGTACGAGATGGAAAAACAACGAAAAAAGAAAGATCATGGAAAAATTAAGCTTTGATTCATTTACCAAAAAAATCCATATTAAAACCAGCGTAGACAAATTGTATTGGTGTTGGGGAACTGCAGAAGGAATCTGCTCATGGTTCTTGCAAGACGCAACTTATACTGATGCTACAAAGACAGTCCGAACTCCTAAGGAACATGTTCAGAAAGGCGATACTTACGTTTGGAAATGGCACAATTGGGATAGTACGGAAGAAGGTAAAGTTTTAGCGGCCAATGGAATTGATTTTTTGGAAGTTTCCTTTGCCGATGATTGTAAAGTATCAGTTTCTTTAGAAGATAAAGGAACAGCTACTTTACTTACGCTAACACAAGCTAACATTCCTACAGATGAAGAGAGTAAACTTAATATTCATTATGGATGCAGTAATGGGTGGACCTTTTGGCTAACGAATTTAAAAGCTTATTTGGAATATGGAATTTTATTAAATGAAACAGAATTTGATCTCCGAAAGATCCCCCTTTCTGGGTTTCAATTTGTAAATATGTAGCTAAAACTACTCTCGCAACAATGGCAATTTTCTACAAATAAGTTGAAAAAAACGTATTAGTTGTCTACGGAATTTAGTGTTAATTTTAAATTCTAATCCATACCATAATGAAAAACATCGTATTAAGTATTTTTCTTTGTAGTGCATTTTTATCATCAGGTATTTTAACAAGTCAAGACAAATTGGGCCTATTTAAACAACAAATTGATATTGGTAATTGTAAAATTGAAGGAGCAACTGTCTATAATGAAGCGGAACAAGAATATACCTTGTCCGGATCAGGTACCAATATGTGGTTTGGGGAAGATGAGTTTCATTTTGCTTGGACAACTATTCAAGGAGATTTCATCTTAAGAGCAGAAGTTAAATTTATAGGAGATGGTGTCGATCCACATCGAAAAGTAGGTTGGATGGTTCGAAACAACCTAGACAAAAATGCTCCACATGTTAATGCTACAACACATGGAGATGGACTTACCTCTTTACAATACAGAAAAGAAATTGGCGGTTTAACTCAAGAAGTTACTTCCTCCGATACCGCTCCAGATGTAATTCAATTAGAACGTAGAGGGGACACTTACATCATGTCAACGGCAAAATTTGGAGAGGAGTTTACTAGTGTTCAATTGGATATGTCAACGCTAGATAATGAAGTTTATGTGGGTATTTATGTTTGTGCACATAATCCGGATGTTGTTGAGAAAGCAACCTATCGTAATGTACGTATTGTAAAACCAGCTCCTGAAGATCTCGTCCCTTATGAGGATTATTTAGGAAGTCATTTGGAAGTATTGCATGTTGAAACAGGACATCGAAAAATTCTTCATACCTCTGCACATTCCATTCAGGCTCCTAATTGGATGGTTGATGGTAAAAAGCTTATATACAATTCTAAAGGATTTCTCTTTACCTATGATTTGGATTCCAATAAAATAGCTCCTTTAAATACGGGTTTTGCAACCAAAAATAATAATGATCATGTTTTAACCTTCGATGGTAAGCTACTTGGTATAAGTCATCATAACCCTGAGGAAGATGGAACATCTGTACTTTATTATTTGCCAAGTGAAGGAGACTCTATTCCAATTCGCGTTACAAAACCTGGTGTTGGGGCATCATATTTACATGGATGGTCTCCAGATAACAAAACTATGATTTTTACGGGGCAACGAAATGACCAATACGATCTTTACGCAGTAGATGTAGCCTCCGGCGAAGAAACACAATTAACCAATCAAAAAACTTTAGACGATGGTTCTGAATACAGCCCTGATGGGAAACACATCTTTTTTAATTCTTCAAGAAGCGGTAAGATGCAGCTTTGGCGAATGAAATCTAACGGCAAAAAACAGACTCAACTTACTTTCGATGATTATAACAATTGGTTTCCGCATGTAAGTCCAGATCAAAAATGGATTGTTTTCTTGTCCTATCCTAAAGATATGGATCCAGGGTCACATCCGTTTTATAAGCACTGTTTATTACGCATTATGCCTTATGAAGGAGGTACGCCTAAAGTACTTGGCTATATTTATGGAGGTCAGGGTACGATTAATGTTCCAAGCTGGTCTCCTGACAGCAAGAAAATTTCTTTTGTTACCAATACGGGAATGTAACCCTTTAAAATAAAAAAGCACCGCAACTGCGGTGCTTTCCCCAGAAAAACAAAACAACCTATTGCGGCATCACCACATCATCAATAATGTGAATTACTCCGTTTGAAGCCATAACGTCGGTTTTAGCAATTTTACTGTAATTGCCGTTACCATCCTTCAGGTAAATGCCTCCATTTTTACTTACTGCTGTAAGCGTAGCTCCATTTAAGGTAGTTAACTTTGCCTTCCCTTTTTTTAATGCATTAGCAACATCAGATGCTGTTAACTTGCCAGCAACTACATGATAGGTTAAGATTCCTGTAAGTGCATCTTTATTTGCTGGTTCCAGTAAAGAATTAAGCGTTTTGTAATCGATTTTTGAAAATGCTGCGTTTGTTGGTGCGAAAACGGTAAACGGACCATCTCCTTTAAGCGCCCCTACTAAATCAGCAGCTTTTACCGCAGTTACCAATGTAGAAAAATCTGCAACAGATGCCGCAACGTCTACAATGTCTTTATTCTGAGCGGAAATCGATGAGGAATATGTAAATACAGCAATTCCTATAAACATTAATACTATTTTTTTCATGATCTTGTTTTTTTAAATTGAAATGATTTTTTTAAATAATTCTTTTTTTGTGAGCTCTCATTACCATATACACAGCTTTATATCTTTTGGATGAGTTTGGTTTCTTTTTTTTTAACTTTACCATCCCATATGAATACAACACCAAGTCAATTAGAACTGATAAAACGGTTGCAGCAGCAAGATGAAAAAGCGCTATCAAGCCTTTACGATCAATACGCTGGGGCGATTTACGGTGTGATTTTACGGATTTGTAAAGACGGTACATTGGCGGATGAATTGTTACAAGAAACTTTTTTAAAAATTTGGAATAAGGCGCATTTATTTGATCCTGAGAAAGGAAAATTTTATACATGGGCTTATCGAATTGCCAGAAACAGTTGTTTGAATGCCTTGCGGAATAACAATAAACTCATCCAAAAAGAGGATTTAAGTGTATATGAAGATATAAGCACGGAAGAACCTGAAATAGATACGATCAAATTAAGAGGATCGATTAAACAATTAGAACCACATCATCAGCGTGCTATTGAATTGGTTTATTTTAATGGATTAACACATAACGAAGCACATGAAGAAATGGAAGTTCCTCTGGGAACCTTTAAGTCTTATATTAGACAAGCGCTTAAAAAGTTAAGAGACACCTATCAGAAAGAACTTTTGGCACTATGGATACTCATTGAAATTATTAGTTAATGGATAGGAAAGTAATACAGGAAGAAGGTATGTTAACTCGATATATAGCTGGAGAGCTAAATCGGGAAGAACGTGCTGCCGTAGATAAAATTCTGAAGACAGATAAGGAGTTACGCAAACAATTCGATGCCTTAGAAGCAGACTTTGAGCGTATAGCTCTTGAAAATGCGATTGCACCACCTGACCATGTCAAGACAACGATATTACATGCTTTACCTAAAGTACAAGACTCAGATTCTAATAAAAGTACAGTTATTCCTATCAGGCAAGAGAACACTAAGCGCCTTGCATTAATGGTTGCCGCAAGTTTAGCAGCTGTATTTCTATTGAGTTCTGCCTGGCTATACAATCGCTGGCAAAATGCTGAAGAAAATTTACAGCGTTTTGAAATTCAAACCGCCGAGATGCAGGAAAGAGTAACACGTCTAGAAAATAGTCTTTCAAGCACGCAAAAATGGTATAACGCTATCAATCAACCCGATGTATTGCAGTTTGTTTTAAATGGCAATACCATACTACCTAAGTCCAAAGCTATTGCTTACGTAAACCACGAAGAGAAACGTGTGATCGTAAACCCACAAGGTTTACCTAAGTTAAGCTCTGATAAAACCTATCAAATGTGGGCAGATGTTGATCATGTGATGGTGAATATGGGTGTAATTGATACGGATGCAGAAATGATAGATCTTACCTATATTGAGAAAGCACACTCTTTAAACATAACTATCGAACCTGCTGGGGGAAATGATCACCCGACAGTGGAACAGCTTATCTCTAATGTAATTTTATAAACCGCCTTGTTAGGAAGTAATTGGAATCGCATACAAATCAAAATCCCCTGCATCCGTAATTTCCAAATCAACAAACTCTCCAATTTTTACATAGTACTTGGTAGCATCAACTAAAACCTCATTATCAACATCTGGGGAATCATGCTCAGTACGTCCAACAAAATAGTTTCCTTCTTTGCGATCGATAATACAGCGAAAGCGATGACCAATTTTTTCTTGATTCAATTCCCAGGAAATTTGGGATTGTATTTCCATTATACTATTCGCACGTTCTTGTTTGATATGCTCTGGGACGTCATCATCTAGGGCGTAAGCATGCGTATTTTCTTCATGACTATAGGTAAAACAACCCAGCCGTTCGAAACGCATAGTTTCTACCCATTTTTTGAGGGTTTGAAAATCAGCTTCGGTTTCCCCAGGATATCCTACTATTAATGTTGTTCTAATGGTCATATCTGGCACTGCAGACCTAAAATCTTCAAGCAATTTTGTAGTCTTAGCTTGAGTAGTACCTCTTCGCATACTTTTTAAAATAGCATCCGAAATATGCTGCAAGGGAATATCAATATAGTTACAGACTTTGGGTTCTCGTTTCATTACCTCTAAAACATCCAAGGGAAATCCCGTTGGAAAAGCATAATGCAACCGAATCCATTCAATTCCTTCAACCTTAACCAAGGCTTCTAGAAGTTCTGCTAAATTTCGTTTTTTATACAAGTCTAAGCCATAATAGGTAAGATCCTGCGCTATTAGAATTAATTCTTTTACTCCATCTGCAGCCAGGTTTTTTGCTTCGGTAACTAAATCTTCAATAGGGGTACTTCGATGCTTTCCACGCATTAAAGGTATAGCACAAAAGGAGCACGGTCTATCACAACCTTCTGCTATTTTAAGATAAGCATAGTTTTTAGGAGTAGTAGTAAGTCGTTCGCCAATAAGTTCATGTTTATAATCCGCACCTAGAGCCTTTAACAAATTGGGTAAATCACTTGTCCCAAAATAAGCATCTACATTAGGAATTTCTTTTTCGAGATCTGGTTTATATCGCTCGCTTAAACAACCAGTTACAAATACTTTATCTACAGTACCTGCCTCCTTCCGTTCTACATAGTCTAATATTGTATTTACACTTTCTTCTTTAGCATTTGCTATAAATCCACACGTATTGATTACTACAATATTTCCTTCATCTTCATGCACCACTTCTTTTTCATTTGCACGTAATTGCCCCATAAGCACTTCAGAATCATATATGTTTTTTGAACAACCTAAGGTGACTACGTTAATTTTATTTTTCTTCAATGATTTTGTGCGCATGCTGTTTTTTTAAGAGCTGCAAAAATACGATTTGATCGAAGAACAGACTCTTTTTATACCTTTTTTCTCCATTCCACGTTAAACCTTAACATCTTGCTATAGTCCAACATATCAAAACCTATAACATGAACCTCCTTAAAATCTTATGCTGCCTTATGCTTTCAGGATTGTTTTTTTCCTGTTCTTCCAATAGTAATTTTGAAGAAAACATCATTTCTGATATGAATCCCACTCCTCCAGTTGACAGTACCATTCAAGCCACAGCACTGTATTTCCCTCCCATCAACTCAAACCTTTGGGATACTATATCACCTTCGACATTAGGGTGGAATACCAATATGGAACAACCTTTATATGATTTCTTGGAAACAAACAATACCGAAGCTTTCATACTACTTAAAGATGGTAAAATTGTCATAGAACATTACTTTGGAGAAAGCGCAATAAATAGTGCCAATCCGTGGTATTCTGCAGGTAAAACTTTAACCGCGCTCGCAGTGGGTATCGCACAGCAAGAAGGTTTTTTAAGTATTGATGACGCTTCATCAGATTATTTGGGAACAGGATGGAGTAATACCGACGAAACGATTGAAAGCCAAATAACGGTTTTAAACCACCTCACTATGACTACCGGTTTGGATTATACGGTAAGTAACACCAATTGTACAAATCCTGAATGTTTGACATTTTTGAACCCATCAGGAAGTTTTTGGTACTATCACAATGCAACATATACTTTGGCACAAGATATTGTTGCCAATGCCATAGCACGAGATTTTGAATCTTACTTTGAAGAAAAAATAAAAAATAGAATTGGCATGAATGGCGTTTGGCTGTCACTTGGCTTTGCAAATGTATATTATAGTGATGCTCGAAGTATGGCACGTTTTGGATTATTAAATTTAAATGAAGGGGTTTGGGAACAGACACCAATACTTGCTGATGCTTCGTATTTTAATGCCATGATCACAACTTCGCAACCAATGAACGAGGCCTATGGGTATCTTTGGTGGTTAAATGGTAAAGCTAGCTTTCGCGTTCCCGGCGCGACAGCATCATTTTCAGGAAAACTCATTCCTACAGCACCAGATGATCTTATTGCTGCTTTAGGGAAGGACGATCAAAAATTATACATTATCCCTAGCAAAGGTATAGTAGTTGTTCGAATGGGGAATAGCGTTGGAGAAGAGTTACTGGGACCTTCTAGTTTTGATACGTTGCTTTGGGAACATATAAGTGCATTCATAAATTAAATTTATCTCCTATTTTTTTAGCATCTTGGAAACTATTCAAAAAGAAGTATCTTAGAAATATAAAACCATATGATGGATAGGGAAGAAAACAAAAAAAATGCAATTGATTTTTATAAATTAGCATATGAAGGAAATCCCGAAAAAGCGGTAGCACTTTATGTTGGTGAAGAATATATTCAACACAACCCAGATGTTGCAAACGGTGTTGAGGGGTTTATCGCTTACTTTGATCGTATGCAAAAAGAATATCCAAACAAATCTATTGAATTTGTAAGATGTATTGCTGAAGGAAATCTAGTTGCGCTGCATACACATCAGATCTGGCCTGGAAATGATGCCTATGTTACCATGGATTTTTTTAGATTTGATAGCGAGGGGAAGATCTGCGAACACTGGGATGCCATTCAACAAATCCCAGAAAAATCAGCTAATCCAAACACGATGTATTGATGAATACAGCAAATCATGTTTTTGTAATACAATTGTTAGTTGAGATAAACTGGTAAAAATGAAAAGTAATTTTATCCTTCATGAGCATGCAAAAAAATACGAATGGTCAGGAGAATGCTTCTTGTCCATTAAATCTTTTTATCATGGAAAAGCCAGTTATCATATTAAAGAACGGGAATATCAGGTAGATCATAACAATTTTCTAATTCTAAATGATTGTACCAATTATCATTTAACCATTAATACCGCGCAGAAAACAGAATCTTTCTGTGTTTTTTTCGATACGAAATTTGTTTCCAATTTCCTTTCCGAGCTGCATACTTCCGAAGAAGAATCCTTAGATTTTAAGCATAAATCATATTCAGGCATTAATTTCTTTGAACGAAATTATCGTCAAACAGGGGAAATCTCTAAGCTTTTGAAAAAAGGACGATTAAAATCTGGGTCGGGAATGTTAGGGCTTGAAAAAGACGAGTTCTACCACCAATTACTTGCCGCCATGATACGGCGAAATTCAAGCACACAACATCATACCAATCAGCTAAAACTGGAAAAAAAATCTACTCGAGAAGAAATCTACAGAAGAGTTTTTTATGTAAAAGACTACATCGACTGTAATTACAAGGAGGATCTACGATTAAAAGAGTTAGCTGCTATCGGACTTTTATCAGAAAATCATTTATTGCGTAATTTTAGTCAACTACTTGGTTGCACCCCTTTTCAATACATTTCACTAAAGAGAATTCGGAATGCAAAACAGCAGCTCCTTACTACCAATAAACGTGTTAACGAGATTGCTTTTGATGTAGGTTATACCAGTTTAACTAATTTTAGCACCTATTTCAAAACCCATGTAGGATGTACACCAAGCGCAATACGAAAAAGTGATATATAGTAATTTTAAAAACTTTGCAGTCGTTTTCTTTGTAAAAAGAAACTTCAATGAAATCTATATTCCTTTTCCTTTTTTGTATACTCACCAATGCAACCTTAAAAAACGACCCCATGATTGCTCTTCTTAAACAACATCTTCAGGACAAAAATGAAGCAGAAATAATACTATTAATTCAGAAAAAACCCAACATTCTTGAGCTAAAGGATGATAGCGGCACTACAGGGCTATTACTCATCGCATATAGTGGTTTAGAAGATGTATTTGAAAAGGCAATCGCGCTAAAAAAAAGCTTTTCATTTCATGAAGCTATTGTATGTGGCAAAATTGAGATCGTGGAAGACCTATTAAAACAAGAGAGTTCAAACTTAAGTAACTCCTACTCAAATGATGGTTTTAGTGCTTTGGCGCTGGCAAGTTTTTTTAATCGCACCTCGATTGCAAAACTTTTAGTATCGAAAGGAGCAAATCCCAATTTAGCGGCAACAAATCCGTCAAAAGTAAATGCATTACATGCTGCAATAGCCAAAGAAAATTACGAGCTTTGTAAACTTTTTTTAGAAGTTGGTGTTAAAGTAGATACAGCCCAAACGCAGGGTGTAACCGCATTACATTCTGCCGTTCATAGAGGAAATTTAGCGCTAGTGAAACTCTTAATAGAATATGGAGCATCTATAACTGTGCAAATGACTAATGAAGATACGCCCTTACTAATTGCCAAACGAGAAGACCACAAAACAATTGAAGCATACTTGTTAGAGCAATTAAACTAATAATAGCTCTTTTTACTTCATTAGGTCGGGAAAAAAAGCACCAACCAGGAGGACTAGACTTCAATCTCACTATATTTACTTTCATAAAAGGCGAATACGGATACTGCATGCTATTGGGCTAGGTCAATTTCGCGATAAACAATAGAATAAGTTCATTAATCTGAATTTTATGAAAAGTAATTTATTCCTGGTGTTTCTGCTTTTTTTCTTAAAGGCACCTCGACTTATGGGGCAGACTTATGATATTCAATTTCCTCAAGCAAATCGAGCCGTTGTATGTCAACGTTGTACTCAAATTTTCAATCAAAAGCCAAAAGAAGTAAACTTTTCTATTGTAAGAGATAAAGCTAACAATCTCTTTTTTGAAATAAATGACAAGCAATGGTTTAATCAAGTTTTTAAGAATGCTGGAGATGGTATTGCAATTGATGTCGTGATAAAAGATCGTTATGATTGTTCAGAAGTTTCTATACGTGACGGCCAAATTAGAGGGGAGTTGTTAAAACCTGTGTATGCTTCCACATTAAAAAAGACATTAAAACCTGAAGGGGAACGCAGATTCCGAACACGAGTTGGAAAACTCTCACAAAATTATACAAACAAGGAAGTAGAGTTTAACATCCTTTTTTTAAGTAACAAAAATCTATGTAGGTATCAGACCATTTTTAATTTGCAAGCCTACCAATGGGATCTTTTAGACATGGGAATGTATCTGGATTCCCTTACCTATAAAACCCGATTAAATGCCCTTGCCGATAAGGAGGGATATACTTTGAAGTATAAGAATTTACAGTTTACCATTCCTTTTGAAAAAAATAAATCCAATTACTCTCAGGAGGACATAAAACCCTTATACGATTCACTTCGATTAACAGATTACAATATTAAAAAAATTAGTATTCGAGCTTACTCCTCTGTGGAAGGTAATTTAGATCGTAATATTGAATTGCAAGAGCAACGTGCAAATAGCATTGTGACTGCGCTGCAAACTTTTCAAAAACCTACAATTACTACAGAAGTTACCTCATCCGAAAATTGGGTTGAGTTTTTAAACGATATCTCAAATACTGAATATGAAGGCCTAAAAAAACTAAAAAAAGTAGTCATTAAATCTAAATTAAAGGAAGGCCTTGCAATGCGATTAGAACCCTATCTTAAAAACCATAGAAAAGCCATAATTAATCTGGAATTAGAGAAAAAAGACAGGTTTAAAGATAAAAGTGTAACCGTATTAATAGATCTCTTTAATGAGATTTTAGATCAGGATAAAGAAATTGAGGCTATTGAAATTCAGAATTCCATTTTCGAGAAATTAAAAAACAAACAAACCGATCCTGAGGTTCTTAAGCAGATGAAAATTCCCAAACAGTTGAAGTACGCACTTTTTTTCAATAAAAACTCTGCCTTTAGGTATCTTATGGACGAGCGCAATTTGTTAATTGCTTATAGAGAATTGGAGGATTTGGAAAAATTAGCCCCTGAAGATTATAAAATCAAGTACAATTTAGCAGCTTTGAAATTTAAGATATGGCGATATAAGGTTGAACCGGTTGATGAAGAAGAATTTAAAAAGGAAATACTAGCGCTTAAGAATTATGGTATTTCACAAACGTTGATTGATCGAATGCTGGTAAATTATCATATCGTAAAAAGTGAGATCTATCTCCGTAAACAAGATTACGTTACTAAGGATAAATCCGTTGATTATATCTATTCAAATTATAAAAAAATTCCTTTAACCGATTATGATTACTTAAGTTTAGCACAATACCTCTCTTACTATTCCAATATAGACAAGGCTGTAGCAATACTATCAAGTAAAGTTAAAAGCATTGATGTAAATGAAAATTTACTCTTTTACTATTTAAATTTAACATTGGTGGACAAAGAACTAACCAAGACAACAGACTATAGAACTATCATGTTAAATGCGATTAGCATGAACAAAAAAAGATTTTGTACAATTTTTAATGCATTTGACGATGGAGGGGTTACTTTTCAACTTTTAGAAGATGATTTCTTACGAGCTACCTATTGTGAAAATTGTAATCGTTAGAAACTACTTATAAAAGCTGCGTACTCTATTTATAGGCCTCCGGTATTTCACGCATTTTATTTTCCATTTCATAGGCCTTGCCCAATTGCAGTAATTCACGCTCTCTAAATTGTGAACTAATAAACGTAAGACTTATTGGTTCTCCACTAGCCTTGTAACCCATAGGAATTGTGAGTGCAGGATATTTGGCAACAGCAGCAAAACCGGCATGGTAATTATTGATCGATAAAATAGCATCTAAATTGTGCTTTTCAATTGCTTGATCAAAATAGTTACGGCCATTTTTTTCCAAACGTTCTTTAATCTCTACCAAACCATCAGCTGTGGTAGAATCGGCTAAAATACCTTCAAAAAGAGCCTGACCATATGGTATACGAACTAGAGAATCCCGATTATTAAATACAACAGCATCTGCTATTGAGGTAATTGTTACTGCTTCCTTATCTTGCGCATGAGTGCTCAAGTAAATAGGAAGATCGTTTTTCATATCAATATTAAGAATACTTAAAAAACCGTTCATATCTACTTCTGGAGGGTCAAATTCAATAATTTCAGCACCCTGTGCCTTTAATCTTGCTATGGTAGCACCGTAAATAGAATCGCCGGCCACTAAGGCTCTAAAGACTCCTAAACGTTTTCCTTCGATACCATCATCCAAACTTAAGTTTGTATGGTAACCTATAGTTTTTTCATCGTTCTGAACAGAAACTCCATCTTCAGCATCAAAGCCTGATAAGGCGTCTAACAATATGGCATTATCTATTACATTCTTGGTCATTGGACCCGGAGTATCTAATGTACTGGAAATAGGAACAATTCCGGTGCGACTCAATAGGCCTATCGTCGGTTTCAGTCCAACTACAGAATTTTGACTGGAGGGCGATAAAATGGAACCTGATGTTTCCGTTCCAATAGCTGCAACAGCATAATTTGCTGCCACAGAAGTACCACTTCCGGAACTGGAACCACCACTTTCAAAAATTCGACGACCATATGGGTTCAACGTTTGTCCCCAAACAGCACTATAACCCACCGGGCAACCAGTACATAAAAAATAGGCCCATTCGCTAAGGTTTACTTTGCCCAAAATAAGTGCTTTGTGTTCTTTAAGACGACTTACAATAAAGGAGTCATCAGTTTGGTTGTTCTGAAGGGCAATGGCACCTGCCGTAGTTTTCATGTTTTCTGTTCCAATATTATCTTTCAAAAGAATTGGCATTCCATAAATTGGGTGTTTTGTGTTGGAAGAAGTATCTGCATCCAATGCCTTTGCTTCTGCGATAATATTAGGGTTAAGTGCAACAATGGTATTAAGTGTTGTTGCATTGTCCAATTCGTACTTGTATATACGATATAGGTAAAAACGAACTAGTTTTTCGCAACTCAATCTGGACGCTTTAATATGTTCTTGAATGGTAGGAATATCTTGCTCTATAATTAAGGGTTTTAGCTTATTGTATTCATCTTCCGACATTTTTGAAACCTCATCATACAAGGGAAGAAATACATCATTTTTGTCCAATACTTTTGATTGTACCAACTTGTATCGCATTCTTCGATTTTCATGACTCCGATTTGCGGCAACTTCGGCAGAATCATTATATGGCTCCCATAACACAACAGTTGTTTTCTCTTTGTGCTCCTGTTTGCAGGAAACTACTCCCAGCGCCATCACGCCAATAACTACAATAACCCTAACTACTCCTTTAGCAATTTTTTCCATTTTTTAATATTTTTTTGATTCATTCGAACAAATTCGTCCTTTTCTTCTTTCGCTGCCAGTTCCAAAGATTTTTCTGCAGAAGCAATGGCTTCCGCATATCGGTTTAAGGAAGCTTGCACTAACGATTTGACTCTATGAAAATAATACGTATCTCCTCCTATTTCCAGCGCTTTATTTAAATATTCAAGAGCCAACGCATTATCAGTTCCTTGTTCCTGAAAATAACGTGCCGCTTCGTAATAACTCTGCGCCGTTGGTTCATCTTCTAGCTGTTTCATAATCTCCTTGCGCATCTGAGCATCAGTATCCACAGTCATAGGGATTTTTATTTTGGTATACTCCCAAAGCCATAGCATAGTAGCACTATTATGGGTAATAGCATCGAAGGAAATAAGAAAATTTTCTTGCAGTGTTTTTATTTTTTCGGGTAGCACTCGGATTCGTAAAGCATCCTCTTTTGCGTTATACGCTTTTCTGCCATCTCCCCAATGTTTAGTATTGGTATGAAAAACAACGGTCCAATAATCTTCTTCCGGAAATGCGTAGAGTGCATAGGTGCCTTTTGGAAGGTTTTTACCCATAATGCGCACGTCAGTATCAAAAGTTATTTTTGTTGATGCATTGGCTCCAACACGCCAAATACGTCCATAAGGCACTAGGTCACCAAAAATGACTCTTCCTCTTGTAGCAGGGCGAGAATATTGTATTTCTATCTTCGAAAGTCCTACTTCTTGGCTTATCTCAGAAAAAGGGCTAGCCTTAGGGTGCTTAATTTGACCATTTAACGCAAATGTTCCAATCAATACAAAAATGTATAGCACTATTCTCAAGAGGTCGTATTAAAAAAAGAATCTACAAATTCATATTTATTAAATACCTGAAGATCTTCAATTCCCTCTCCTACTCCAATGTATTTGACAGGAATTTGAAATTGATCTGAAATACCAATAACTACACCTCCTTTTGCAGTACCATCCAATTTTGTTACGGCTAACGCGGTGACTTCTGTAGCCTTCGTAAATTCTTTAGCCTGTTCAAATGCATTCTGTCCTGTAGAACCATCTAATACCAACAATACATCATGGGGGGTGTCTTCAACAACTTTCTGCATGACTCGTTTAACCTTGGTCAACTCATTCATAAGATTAATCTTATTATGTAAACGTCCGGCGGTATCAATGATAACTACATCAGCATCTTGAGTAACTGCAGAGCTAAGGGTATCAAATGCTACGGAAGCAGGGTCGCTTCCCATTTGCTGTTTTACAATAGGTATTGCAACGCGCTCTGCCCAAACCTCTAGCTGATCTATCGCTGCAGCTCTAAAAGTATCTGCAGCTCCCAGCACCACCTTAAGTCCTTGCTTTTTAAATTGATACGCCAATTTACCAATAGTAGTAGTTTTTCCTACGCCATTCACACCCACCACCATAATTACATATGGTTTTTTGTCTTTCGGAATGGTAAATTCGGTTTCTTCACCTAGGTTTGTTTCAGATAATAAAGCTGCTATTTCTTCCCGAAGAATTTTATTCAATTCTTCAGTACCCATATATTTATCCTTTGCTACACGAGCTTCAATTCTATCAATAACTTTTAACGTGGTTGCCACTCCTACGTCTGAGGTCACTAACACTTCCTCTAGGTTATCTAACACATCATCATCAACCTTAGATTTTCCGGCAACGGCCTTACCTAGTTTGGAAAGAAAACTAGTTTTGCTTTTTTCCAATCCCTTGTCTAAGCTTTCCTTTTTTTTGGAAGAAAAAATATTTTTAAATAAACTCATGATTCGCTTAAAGTCTTTTTTCAAAGATATGAAATGCTATAATCTTAATTGGTATTCATCTGTGATTAGAAACATAAATTGTTGAGCAGTATTTACTTCATGTGCGTTTTATACCAGCATACCTAAAATAAAAAAAAGCCACTTTCATGAGAAAGTGGCTTTTTTTTAACGTTAATACACGTCTTATTTTTTCAACCAATCATTAACCATTTCTGGTGGCATAACCGATTCTACAAAAGTGTAAGCACCAGATTTTGGAGACTTTACCATTTTTATGGCTTTCGTCAATCTTTTTGAACTGGATTGTAAACTTGCTACCGTTTTCTTTGCCATGATTCTCTATTTTATTTCTTTATGAACAGTCATTTTCTTCAAAATAGGATTAAATTTTTTAATCTCTATCCTATCCGGAGTATTCTTTTTGTTTTTGGTAGTAATGTATCTAGAAGTACCTGGTTGACCAGATGCCTTGTGCTCTGTACATTCTAATATAACCTGAATTCTGTTACCTTTCTTTGCCATCTTTACCTATATTTTAAGAATTATCTAAGTAATCCTTGGGCTTTTGCCTCTTTCAATACTGCCGAAATCCCTTTTTTATTGATACTCTTCAATGCTTTTGAAGAAACTTTCAAAGTTACCCATCGGTCTTCTTCTGGGATATAAAAGCGTTTTTTGGAAAGATTTACATCAAATCTTCTTCTCGTTTTATTAATAGAGAAGGAAACATTATTACCAAACATCGCTTTCTTTCCCGTAATCTCACAAACTTTTGACATTGCGTTGTATTTTGTGTTATTTTAAACAGGGTGCAAATTTATATCTTTTTTGTCGGACAGACAAAATTCTTTTTTAGATTTTTAAAATTTCTTTTTGCAATAATTCAAAGGCTTTATGTACAGATTTCTGAACAATGCGTTCTCTATGGTTTCCCATATTAAATTGAGATGCTGTAACCCCATTAGGCCCGGCAATAGCAATAAAAACAGTTCCGATATCAGCATCAGAATCTCCCTTGGTCGGTCCGGCATTTCCTGTAGTAGCTATTGCAAAATCCGCATTTAAAAGTTTCTGAACTCCCAACGCCATGGCTTTGGCAACTTCTGCACTTACCACAGAGTGTTCGGCAACGATATCTTCGGGTACCTGTAACACTTGAGTTTTAACTTCTGTTGCATAACTAACCACAGTGCCTTTAAAATAAGCCGAAGCACCAGGAACGGACGTAAGTTGTTGTGCCAACTTCCCTCCGGTAAAACTCTCCGCAGTAGCTAAGCTTTTTCCTCGTTCGCTTAGCTGTTTTGCTACTACTATCTCCAGACTTTCTTCATCTTCTATACCATAAATAACATCGCCAATAAGCTGATACAGTTTTTTAGATTCCTCATCCATCGCCTTTTCTATGCGCTCTTTATCTGTTCCCTTAGCCGATAGCCGTAAGCGAACCTTCCCTAAATTGGGTAAATATGCCAACTTAATGAATGAAGGTAGGGCATCTTCCCATGATGCGATACGTTCTGCAAGAGCACTTTCCCCTAAGCCATAAGTAACAATAGTCTTATGAAGAATATAAGGGCGTTTAAATTCCTCCACTATTTTAGGAATTACGCTATTCTTAATTAGGTTTTTCATTTCAAAAGGAACCCCTGGAAGTGACACAAAAACAGTTCCTCCTTTGCGTATCCACATACCAGGAGCAGTACCATAATCATTTTGCAAGACGAATGCTTTTTTGGGTACCCAAGCTTGTTTTCGATTAATGTCGGAAATCGGTGTACTAATATACTTTTTAAAAAGCTGTTCTACATGCGCAAGAACTGCCTTATTTTCGATCAGTTCATCGTCAAAATATTCACATAAGGTATGTTTTGTTATATCATCCTTAGTAGGGCCAAGTCCTCCTGTTAAGATAATAATATCCGCTCTTTTTTCGGCCTCCGCCAAAGCTTGTAAAATATGATCGCGTTGATCTTGTACTGAGGTAATTTGGAATACGGAAACACCTACTTTATTCAGTGTTTTTGATATGTATGCAGAATTGGTATCTACGATTTGACCAATAAGAATTTCATCTCCTATGGTAATTATTTCTGCAAACATTAAAGCTCAAAGTCTTTTTTCAACTCTCCCATAACTTGAACGATATCTCGCTTTAATACGGGAAAAATTCTTTCTATTTCTGCGCTGTTGGCCGCACTTTTACCTAGAGTTTCTATTTGTAAGGCATTAGCCCGGGTTTGCTCCATTCCTAGTAAATCTACGTTGGGTTTAATTTTATGTGCCAACTTATATACACTATTATAATCTCTTCGTGATAATGCCATTTCTAATTCCTCCAAATCTTGCGGCACTTCCTCTAAAAAAACAGTAATAACAGATAGGATGAAATCTTCATCGCCATCTGCCATCTCATTAATCTTATCTAAGTTGTATATCATTATTTTATTTTTACACCAAACATTTCTTCCTCTTCAAGCTTACCAGAAAGGTAATCATTTGCGCTTACTTTAGCAACTCCGGCGGGAGTTCCTGTAAATATAACGTCTCCTTTTTTTAACATAAAAAAAGTGGATACGTAGGCTATTAATTCATCTATTTTCCACAGCATCAGGGAAGTATTCCCCTGTTGTACCAATTTTTCATTTTTATAAAGCGAAAAATTGAGGTCATCTATATTTGCAAAATTTGTCTTTGGCAACCATTTTCCAATTAAAGCAGCACCGTCAAAACCCTTAGCCTTTTCCCAAGGAAGTCCCTTTTCTTTTAAGGTTTTTTGTAGATCTCTAGCGGTAAAATCGATTCCTAAGCCCACTTCATCATAATATTTATGGGCAAACTTTTTATCAATATGTTTCCCGACTTTGGTAATTTTAACTAGGACTTCGACTTCATGATGAACGTCATTCGAAAATTCTGGAATGTAAAAATCTTGCTCTTTAGGAAGTATTGCTGAGTCGGGTTTAATAAACACCACGGGATCCTTAGGACGTTCGTTGGCTAGTTCTTCAATGTGATCTACATAGTTGCGACCAATACATATAATTTTCATTCGCTGCTGTTTATAGCTTCTTTAAATTTGCATAAACGCCTTGTGAAGTTATTTATTTTTCAGATCAGCCTTACACAGCTGCAAAAATACCACAAAATAGAAAACTAAGCGATTTCTCGGTTCATCTTAAGTTTTAGAATTTATATAAAGCTATTATCCCAGTTTATTGTTAAGCTTACTTAGTTTGATTTGAGTAAGCACTTTTTTGGTATATAAGGGAAAATCTGCGTTTAGAATCCATCCAAAATAACCTGGTTCTTTATCTAGTACTTCATGTACTTTTTTCCCTTTGTGTTTTCCAAAAGAAAAAATCTCCTCACCATCAGCATCTAAAATAATAAAACCTGCAAAATCAACAGATTGTTTTCGTGTAGAAAACTCGGAAAGTTTCTTAATGTTATTTTCCAATTCGGGATAACGCTCCAACTGAGAAAGCAGTACCTCGTAGGTTGCAAGGGTATCCGCTTCTGCACTATGCGCATCTTCAAGATCTTTTTGGCAATAAAACTTATAAGCTGCTCCTAAAGTTCGTTTTTCCATTTTATGAAAAATTGTTTGTACGTCTACAGAAACCATATTTTTCATATCAAAATCAACCTCAGCTCGCAACATTTCTTCGGCAAGCAATGGAATATCAAAGCGATCAGAATTGAATCCTCCTAAATCACTATCTTTTATTAGATTATAGACTTCTTTAGAAATTTCCTTAAACACAGGTTCATTAGCAACTTTCTCATTCGAAATCCCGTGCACGGCAACAACTTCAGCTGGTATTTCCATTTCCGGGTTCACCAACCACGTGCGACTTTGTTTGGTTCCATTCGGGAAAACTTTAAGAATTGAAATTTCTACAATCCGATCTTTTGCCACGTTAATTCCTGTGGTTTCTAAATCAAAAAAGCAGATGGGTTTTGTGAGGTTTAACTCCATGCTTGTGTTTAGTTGTAAATTAATAGTATAACGATTGACACCCTAAACTTAAGGACGTTTAATGGAAAACAACCAAGGTAATAAATTAGGTTCTTGAAATGCATTGTCCCAACTATTGTGCCCTACTCCAGGATACAAAGAAAATTCAACAGCAGCTCCAACACCTTCTAGTGATTTTACCATTTGCTCAGAATATTGATAGGGTACTACTTTATCCTTATCGCCATGGAAAACCCACCATTGCGTTCCTTTAAGCTTTATAGCTATCTCTGGGTTTGCCCCTCCACAGATTGGAAAAGCTGCTGCAAATAGTTTTGGATTTCTGCGTACCAATTCAAAAGTTCCCATTCCTCCCATTGAAAGACCTCCTGCATAAACCTGATCTTCATTAATTTTATGGGTTTTCAGCATGTTTTTTATCAATTTCTGCACTGTTTTCATTGCTTCAGAAGCCTTTCCACCTGCATAAAATATAAACTTCTCGTTCGGATCAGCATGATTATGATTTCTATTGCTCCATTGATCCTCTTTAGGACATTGCGGAAAAACTACGATTGCTGGATACTTTTTTCTAATTTCTTCTTTAAGAAATAGCGAAGCGCCATGTACCAATTGTAACTCGTTATCGCTTCCCCTTTCTCCCGAGCCATGCAGAAAAACTAGTAGCGGATAACTTTTGTCGGCATCATAATTTTCGGGATATAATATACGGTAAGGCATTTTATATTTGCCTTTCACAAAAACCTCTTTTTTAAAAGCTGAAAAATCTTGAGCTTGCATTAAACCGCAAACTCCAAGAAATAAAACGAAACTAATTACAATTTTTTTTTGCATGAGAAATGGGCTTAACTTTATATTATACTTCACGATCTAAATCCCAAGCCTCAAGATAATCGGCTATTGCTTTTACAAAAGTCCCACCTAAAGCTCCATTTACTACTCTGTGATCGTAGCTGTGGGAAAGGAACATTTTACTTCGAACACCAATAAAATCTCCTTCAGGTGTTTCAATTACCGATGGTATTTTACGAATAGCACCTAAGGCTAAAATTCCTACTTGTGGCTGATTAATAATAGGTGTTCCAAAAACGCTACCAAAAGTACCAACATTGGTAACTGTGTATGTACCACCTTGAATTTCATCAGGCTTTAAGGCATTCTTTCTTGACCTCTCTGCCAAATCGTTAACCGTTTTGGCCATACCTACCAAATTTAGCTGATCTGCATTTTTAATAACAGGTACAATTAGATTTCCATCTGACAAGGCAGCCGCCATACCAATATTGATATTTTTCTTTTTTATCACCGTTTCTCCTTCTAAGGAAATATTCATCATCGGGTAGTTTTTTAGCGCCTTAGCAACGGCTTCCATAAAAATTGGCGTGAAGGTCAATTTTTCACCTTCTCGTTGTTCGAACGATTTCTTTACTTTGTTTCGCCAGTTAACCAAGTTCGTAACATCTACCTCAATAAAACTTTGCACATGAGCCGAAGTTGAAATACTATCCGTCATATGCTTTGCAATGAGTTTTCCCATTCTGGATAAAGGAATCTCTTCATCACCCGCGTTAACGAGGCTCGCTTTTGGAGGTGCTTTTGCAATTGCTATTTCACTTTTCGGGGTTTTGGTAGTTTCTGGTACTTTTGTTTCAACTTCAGCAACTTGCGCTACTTCATTGCCTCTGTTCGCTACATAATCCAAAATATCAGCTTTAGTAACACGCCCTTCTTTTCCAGAACCAGCAATACTATCCAATTCTGCTATTGAAATTCCTTCCTGCTTAGCAATATTTTTTACCAAAGGAGAATAAAATCGTTCTGTACTGCTATAATCTTGTACCGGGGCGCTTATGGTTTCTTTAACTGCAGAAATACCATTCTCCAAGTTTTCTACTGCTTTAACCGCTTCTGTTGATGCTATCACTGGAGTTTCCACAACCGCCGGTTTCTCCACCTCAACTCCGGCATCGCCAGCTATCTCAATCACTGCTACAACATCTCCTACTTGAACAATATCATCGGCATTAAATCTTTTCTCTACTAAAACTCCGTCAACTTCACTTGGCACTTCTGAATCCACCTTATCTGTGGCAATCTCAAAAATGGCCTCATCCATTTCTATAGTATCTCCTACGTCTTTAAGCCAATTCGTGAGGGTTGCTTCTGCAACACTTTCACCCATTTGAGGTAATTTTAATTCAAATTTTGACATATTGATATTTTATGTGCTTTTTTGGATAATTTTTTTGCAAAAATAATAAAAAAAACGCCTTTTTTTTGTGATAAAATCATCACTGCTTACATTTATGACGTTTTTAACGAATTCTCAAAAGGAATTCGATTTAAAATACTTCTACCAAGCGTCACTTCATCTGCATATTCCAATTCATCTCCTACAGCAATTCCCCGGGCGATTGTAGCCACTTTTATGGTTAAACTTTCTAATTGTTTATAAATATAGAAATTGGTTGTATCTCCTTCCATTGTTGAACTTAATGCAAAAATAATTTCTTTAATTTCTCCTTGTTTGGCCTTATCAACCAATGAAGTAATAGTAAGATCTTGAGGTCCTATTCCTTCCATAGGCGATATTTTACCTCCCAATACATGGTATAGTCCTTTAAATTGTGCTGTATTTTCTATTGCCATCACATCACGTATATCCTCCACCACACATACTAGTTCGGTATCTCGTCTTGGATCCGCACAAATTTCACAAAGGGTTGTATCTGAAATGTTATGACAACGTTCACAAAATTTAATATCGTTGCGCAATTGTAATAGCGCTGAAGCCAAACGTTCTGTTTGTAAATTAGGTTGCTTTAGCAAATGCAACACCAGTCGCAACGCTGTACGTTTACCAATCCCAGGTAATAAGGATATTTCATACACGGCGTTTTCTAGGAGTTTAGAAGAGAAATCCATAACACAAAATTACAATTTTAGATTTATGTTTTAAGTTTTTGTACTTTGCATTTGAAATTAATTTTTATGACGTCAGGCCATATTCTATTGCTTATTGGAGCTTACTTCCTTCTCCTTCTTCTTATTTCATACTTTACAGGAAAAAATGATTCCAATGCTGATTTTTTTAAGGCAGGAAAAAAATCTCCATGGTATTTGGTTGCATTTGGCATGGTTGGAACTTCGCTGTCTGGAGTTACCTTTATTTCAGTACCTGGATGGGTAGAGGGAGCGCAATTTGGCTATATGCAGGTTGTCTTCGGGTATTTAGTAGGTTACTTTGTAATTGCCTATGTACTCATGCCAATATATTACAGGTTTAATGTCACCTCAATTTACGAATATTTAGAACAACGATTTGGGATTGTAAGTTATAAAACCGGAGCTTTTTTCTTTTTCATCTCCAGAGTGCTAGGAGCTTCGTTTCGTCTATTTCTAGTTGCAATTGTATTGCAGCAATTTGTTTTTGATGCATGGGGTGTGCCTTTTGAAGTTACCGTAGTTTTATCTATAGTGCTTATTTGGATTTATACTTTTAAAGGAGGTATACGAACCATTGTATGGACAGATACTTTGCAAACGCTCTTTATGCTATTAGCAGTTGGATTATCGATTTATTTTATTACAGATAAATTATCTTGGAGTATGGGAGATTTTTTTGCTTCGGACGAATTGAAAGCATACCAAAGAATAATTTTTATGGATGATTTTTTAGCGCGTAATCATTTTATAAAATCTTTTATAGGAGGGTTATTTATTGCGATTTGCATGACAGGTTTGGATCAGGATATGATGCAAAAAAACCTTACCTGCAAAAGCTTAAAAGATGCGCAAAAAAATATGATTTCCTTCAGTATAGTTTTAGTTTTCGTAAACTTTATCTTTTTACTTTTAGGTGCTCTTCTTTTTATTTATGCCGCGAAATTCAATATTGTAACACCTTTAATGGATGGTTCTGCTAAAACAGATTTACTTTTTCCTGAGATTGCCTTGAATAGTGGTTTGGGCTTAACAGTGGCCATTACTTTTATGTTAGGTCTTATAGCCGCAGCATATAGCAGTGCTGATAGTGCTCTTACCGCACTCACAACATCTTTTTGTATCGATTTTATGAATATTGAAAAAAGGCCAGCAACCTCACAAAAAAAATTACGAAAACAAGTTCATATTGGCATGAGTCTACTTTTGGTAGTTGTTATTATTATTTTCAAATATGTGTTAAACCGGAATGCTATTGATGGTCTGTTAACTGTTGCAACTTATACTTATGGACCTTTATTGGGATTGTTCGCATTTGGTATTTTCACTAAACATTCTATTAAAGATAAATATGCCTGGCTTATAGCTTTAATAGCCGTGATCTTAATATACGGTATTGCACAAATCCCATCTGACTATCTGGGTGGTTATGTGGTAGGTTATGAATTGCTTCCTTTAAATGGGTTGTTGACTTTTATTGGTCTCTGGCTTATTAGAAACAAAAAGACTACAAAACCTGTTTCTCCTTCATAATCTTAAAATTGATTTGTAGCTAACAGTACTAGCGTACAAGCAACTTCAACAGTAATACCTTTGTTCCTTAGCAGTTGGTAGAAGGTTTCATTTTCAGTTCCCGGATTAAAAATAACTCTTCGAGGTTTTAGCGCAATAATAGACTCATATATAACTGGTTGCCTCTGAGGTCCAATATATAAGGTTATCGTATCAATAGCTGGTATATTGACCAAAGTGGTGTGAATTTGCACACCAGAAACCACACCTTCACGGAGACCATATGCAAAAGTAGGAATCCCTTTTTCAACAAGTCTTCGAATTGCTAAATTGCTATAACGTTCTGGTTTTAAGGAAGCTCCGAAAACTAATGTTTTTTTCATATTTTATTCAGTTGTTAAAGTATGTTAAGAAGTGTAACGATCCTAAAAATTAGTCGTCTACTACACATAAACCATTCACAAAAAAATCATCATTGATAGCGCTATATTTTTATAGTTAATGGTTAGTGTTTAGTATAGCATATCAATGAATAGGACCCGAGGTATTTGCTTCGGGTTCTTGTTTTATGATTGCAAAGGTACTGTTGATTTTCAAAAAATTATTTAACAGCTTTTATTTTAAAGCGTTAATCTTACCAAAACATACCAGATACCCTAATTATTTGTTAAACATCATTTGTTCTGTAACATCAAATCTGCATTTGCGTCTAGTACAGTATCAATCAAAAATTAATACGATGAACAACTTTACACTACTGCTTAGGTTTATACGAACTCCTTAGTAGTAGTATTAGCTACTCGAAAATTTGCTAAGCTGTTGTATTGTGTTATTAATTTTTGTCCTTATAAAGTAATTGATCGTCTAACTAAAATTTGTAGTTGGTTAATTTTGTTGAGACGCATCAATGCAAAAGCCCTGATTTAGTATCAGGGCTTTCTATTTTCTAATAAGCTGTAAGCTTACCATTTTATAATAGCACTACCCCAGGTAAAACCGCTTCCAAAAGCGGCTAAGACCACCAAATCGCCACTTTTGACTTTATTTTGCTCCCAAGCCTCTGTTAAAGCAATAGGTATGGACGCCGCTGTAGTATTTCCATACTTCATAATATTATTAAAAACCTGATCATTACGTAGTCCAAATTTTTTCTGTACAAATTGAGATATTCTTAAGTTCGCCTGATGTGGAATCAACATATCTATATTAGCTGCCTCCAGTTGATTTTTCTTAAGACCTTCAATTATAACTTCACTAAAACGTACTACTGCATTTTTAAATACAAATTGTCCGTTCATATATGGGTAATACGACTCATCGTTTTCGTCCTGATCAGCAATGATATCTGTAACCCAACGTTTTCCCATCCCTGGAGCGATTAACGAAAGTTGTTCTGCGTGTTCGCCTTCGGAATGTAAATGTGTTGATAAAATCCCTTTTGTAGAATCTTCTTCCCTGCTAAGTATTGCCGCTCCAGCACCATCGCCAAAAATAACAGACACTCCTCTTCCTCGAGTGGTCATATCTAAACCATGTGAATGTAATTCAGAACCAATAACCAAAATGTTTTTATACATTCCACTTTTGATGTACTGATCTGCGACAGAAAGGCTATATATGAAGCCTGAGCATTGGTTACGAATATCCAAAGCCCCTACGGTTTTAATATTTAAATCTCGTTGTACTAATACCCCAGGTCCTGGAAAATAGTAGTCTGGGCTTAAAGTGGCAAAAATGATAAAATCAATGTCATCTTTATCTATGCCAGCTCTCTCAATAGCAACTTTGGCAGCTTTCACTCCCATAGTTGTTGTTGTATCCCCGTCTCCTTTTATAACGTGTCTTCGCTCCTGGATTCCGGTACGTTCCTGAATCCAGGAATCATTCGTATCCATAAGTTTTGATAAATCATCGTTAGTGACCACATTTTCAGGTACGTAATAACCAAGTCCTGATATTTTTGAATTGTACATTTGTTCTATTTATCAATATTATATGCGTTGCAAAACAAAATTTAGTTACGCAAGATATAAAGAAAGTGTCTTTTAGTCGTATTATTTTAAAATTACTAAAAATAAAGGTTATCAAAGCGGCATTATAGGAAGGAAAATTATACCACGCTTTTGCTTTGATACTTTTTCCAAAACAATGGATTTATGTTATAAAATAATAATTTTAAATTTTGTTTATTTTTAATTTCAAAATATACAACAGTTATAAATTGTCAAAAAATTGTGCTTAGAAAAAAAAGTGCTTCTAATAGAAGCACTTTTTTAAACAACCTAACCAATAAATAAACAAATTAATTATGGAAATCTTGACTTTTTCATAGCCTTTCTCTCTCCTAATCAATAGTCAAATATAATTATTGTTTAACTATTAATCAAAAAAATTAAACAATAATAATGTTAAAGTTTAAATACCTTTATTAAGGTTAATGTATTTATGTCAGTTTGTCACTAATCGCGATAATGGTATTTTTTTTGAATTGTTCTAATTCAACTTAAAAAAATTCTATTATGGCTACTGGTAAAATCAACGTTTCCGTTGAGAACATTTTTCCACTAATCAAAAAATTCTTGTATAGCGATCATGAAATCTTCTTAAGAGAGTTGATTTCTAATGCAACGGATGCAACCTTAAAATTAAAACATTTAGCCTCTATTGGCGATGCAAAGGTAGATTACAAAGATCCTCGTATCGAGGTTATCGTTGATAAAGAAGCAAAACAGATTCGCATCATTGATGAAGGCGTTGGTATGACTCAGGATGAAGTTAAAAAATATATCAATGAAGTTGCATTTTCTGGAGCTGAAGAGTTTCTAGATAAATACAAAGATGCGGCTAAAGATGCTGGCATTATCGGACATTTTGGTCTTGGTTTCTATTCAGCTTTTATGGTTGCAGAAAAAGTAGAAATACTTACAAAGAGTTATAAAGATGAACCTGGAGCACATTGGTCTTGTGATGGTTCTCCGAAGTTTACATTGAAAGCGATTGATCGTGACACTCGCGGAACGGAAATCGTTCTTCATATTGCAGAAGATTCGTTAGAGTTTTTGGAAGAGGCTAAGATTGGGGATTTACTTCGTAAGTACAACAAATTTATGCCGATACCCATCAAATTTGGAACTAAAACTGAAACTTTACCAAAACCTGAAGGCGCTAAAGAAGAAGATCCTGCTCCTACACAAGAGGTAGATAACATCATAAATAATCCCAATCCTGCTTGGACGAAAAAACCAACCGATTTAGAAATAGAAGATTACAAAGGGTTTTATAGGGAACTATATCCTATGCAATTTGAGGAACCTCTTTTCAACATTCATCTGAATGTTGATTATCCTTTTAATCTCACGGGAATCCTATATTTCCCACGAATGACAAACGATCTTAGTGCTCAAAAGGATCGTATACAATTGTATCAAAATCAAGTATTTGTTACCGATAATGTAGAAGGTATTGTACCTGAATTTCTAACAATGCTTCGTGGTGTCATTGATTCACCTGACATTCCGTTAAATGTCTCCAGATCATACTTGCAAGCCGATGGAGCCGTGAAAAAAATATCTTCCTATATCACACGTAAAGTAGCTGATAAACTTACATCGCTTTTTAAAGAGAATAGGGAAGATTTTGAGGCCAAATGGAACGACATCAAGATTGTTATCGAATACGGAATGCTTTCTGAAGAAAAGTTTTTTGAAAAAGCTGACAAATTTACATTATACCCTAGTGTAGATGGCAGTTATTATACTTTTGAAGAACTTACGGAAAAAATAAAGGATAACCAGACCGATAAGGACGAAAAGATGGTTATTCTTTATGCATCTAATAAGGAAGAACAGCACAGCTATATTGAAGCTGCTAAAACTAAGGGGTATGAAGTTTTATTGTTAGATTCTCCAATTGTATCACATTTGATGCAAAAATTAGAAACTTCAAAAGAAAAAATATCCTTTGCTCGTGTTGATGCTGATCATTTGGATAACTTAATCAAAAAAGAAGATACTCAAATTTCAAAGTTATCCGACGAAGAAAAAGAAAAACTCAAAACAACTTTGGAAGAAGTAATTCAAGACAAAGGCTATACAGTGCAATTAGAAGCAATGGATAGTGCTGCCTCGCCATTTATTATTACAGAACCTGAGTTTATGCGCAGAATGAAAGAAATGCAGCAAACTGGCGGCGGCGGCGGTATGTTTGGAATGGGGGGAATGCCCGAAATGTACAACCTTATTGTTAATACCAATCATGAGCTGGTAGGCGAAATTCTAAATACAAAAACAGCAAAGAAAAGAGAACGTCTAATTTCACAATCCCTGGATTTGGCACGCCTATCGAAAGGTTTGTTAAAAGGTGAAGCCCTTACCAATTTCATTAAGCGTAGCTACGATATGGTAAAATAATTAATCTTTAATCATATTAAGCCCATACATTTTTCTAAAATTGAGGAAGAATGCATGGGCTTTTTTTATATTCGTTTATGAATTTTCCTTGGCATCTTTATATTATGGCGGCACTCTATGTATTTGCCGGATTAATGCACTTTATAAAACCTAAGATTTACCTAAGGATAATGCCTCCTTTTTTACCTTTTCCTAAATTTCTTGTTGCTAGCAGTGGTGTTATTGAAATACTCCTTGGTATAGGCCTATGTTTTTCTCTTACTAAAAATACGAGTATCTACAGTATCATTATTATACTCGTGCTATTTCTAGTTGTACACTTTTACATGCTAACAAGTAGGAAAGCGGCGGCTGGTCTTCCCAAGTGGCTTTTAATTCTTAGGATTCCTTTACAATTTGTATTGATGTACTGGGCCGCATCATATTTACAATTTTAACAGTTTTACAAGTATCCTAAAAAATGAAAGAAACATTTTCAATTTCACAGTAGCTTTTATCTACTTTTTTTATTTTTTTATTTTTTTAACAACTTCCTTATAATCTTTAGGTTAGCTAATAATGTAAACGTTTACATTATTTAAAATAATACTAATTTTAAGCATCCAAATCGCCAAACTAAACGTAGTTTTGTACGATTAACAAGTTTTTTTTGAAAGATAAATACTATGAAGTGTGTGGAATTGAATCCAGAGGGTAATTTTGACCCATGGGAAGATGGCAAATTAGCAGAGTTAAAGTATGGGAAAATTAGTAATACCATTGGAAATAGCTTGTTGTTTGAAAATAAAAAAATTCGATTATGGGAAATTACCTTAGTCCCAAATCAAAGATTACCATTCCATAAGCAGACCGTGGATTATAGTTTAACCTGTTTAACCGACGGCACCGCTATTTCCCGTTATAAGAATGGAAAAATATGCCTTCTTCGTTTTAAGAAAGGAGATATAGCTTATTACGAGTATAACGATCATAAGGAAATCGTAAGGGACTTCGAAAACATTGGAGAAGGTGTTATTAAACTCTCCTTAGTGGAATACAAATATTGGACTATAGAAGAACCTGCCTAATATTTGTGTCCACATTTATACTAAACTGCATACTGTTTATCTAGACGATTTTTTAAAACTACTACTTGGATGCAAACAAAAAAGGTTAGTGCTAAAATACCATAAAGATAGGTGTTAGATACCGGTATCGCAGGAAGTTCAAGCATAGGCTCCTGCAGCAATTTTGACGTTGACCACCAATCGGTAAAACTAGAAGTCCAATTGGTTAGCTTGGGGGACCATTCCGGAGTTTCCATAAAAAATACAGCGGCAAGTGCTAAAAGCCCAAATCCTCCTAACATCCATTTTACTGATTTGGAAATCAATGGCTTATAAACAGAAGCCCGTTCCATCTCATGAACCGTTTCTAATTTGGACATTATTTGCTGGGTAAAATCCATAGATGGCTGTTCCAATTTTATTTGAGTAACGGTTCGTTTCACAAATCCTGCTAACTCTTTTTCCTTATCTCTTTCCATAACTGCTACTAATTTCCGGTTCTAGATAATGCTGTAAAATTACTGCTAATTTTTTTCTACTACGATGCAATCGCACTTTTACTAGATTACTATTTAATCCCATAACTTTGGCAATTTCTATTAACGTTAATTCTTCAAAATAGAATAATGTTATTAAAGTTGCATCATCAGCTGGTAATTCTTCAATTGCCAACTTAATCTGTTTTTTTCGTTCTCCTGTTTCTAATAAATCTAATGCACTTTCTAAACCACTTATATTCTTAATATCATACTTGTCCATAGAAATCGTAGCTACTGTTCTTCCGTTTTTTCGAACATAGTCCAAACTTCTGTTATAGGTAATACTGTACAACCAAGTTGAAAACTTAGCGTCACCTTTAAATTTATTCAGTCCTTGATAACTCTTCAAAAACACATCTTGAGCTACTTCCTCTGCATCTTCCTTTTGGCGAAGCATTCGTAACGCCAAGGTATATACCATATCCTTATACCTATCTACCAATACAGCAAATGCATTGGCATCGCCATTTCGGATTCTATCAATATAGTGTTGGTCAGGTTTAAGGCTCATTTTTGGGTATGACGTTCATATGATCAAAAAGGTTACATCAAAAAAAAATATTATTTTTTTGTAACCTGATAAAAGTTCTTTGCGTCATAGCCTATGAACCCATTAAATTAATCAAAAAAACAACAGTATGGTAGGAGCAGTATTTATTTGTCTATTTATAATCATTTTTGGAATCGCTTATCTTTATTTTTCATCCCGAAACAAAGAACGATTAGCTTTAATCGAAAAAGGCGCCGATGCAAGTATTTTTGTTAAGGGAAAACGTGAAAAGGCAGCACCTTTTTGGAAAATCATTATTCTTAATTTGGCACTATTGTCCATGGGAATTGGAATAGCCATTTTTATCGCTTCAATAATGATAAATAATGTAGGTTTAGAAGAAGAAGTAGCTTATCCAGGCACCATTTTTCTAATGGCTGGAATTGGTCTTTTCGTAGGTTTTACCTTAACCAAAAAATTAGACAAAGAGGAAGCATAATCACCTTTCTTCTAGTAACTGGGACCAGTTTTCAAGAATTATTTGAAAACTGGTTTTTTATTAAAACATTAAAGAAATGAAATCGGCCACACAAGCCGGTTTTTCCTTATTATGTATTTCCACTATACAATTCCAGGTAATTTTAAGTCCTCCATTGTTATAATCTTCAATACTTCCGATATTCGCCTTTAGGCGCAATTTGTCATTAACCAAAACAGGGCTTGGAAAACGAACTTTATTTAATCCGTAATTTACACCCATCGTTGCCGTTTTAACTACCACCAAATCCTCTAGCATTTTTGAAAGTAGTGATACAGACATAAAACCATGAGCAATTGTAGTCTTAAAAGGAGAGTCTTTTTTTGCTCTAGCTTCATCGATATGTATCCATTGGAAATCCATAGTGGCTTTTGCAAAATTATTAATCATCTCCTGAGTAACGACAATCCAATCACCTTCGGGTAGAGCTTTTCCCTGATAGTTACGAAAAGCTTCAAAATTTTCACAAACCAATTGTTTCATACTATCTAGAAATTCCTCCGTCTATAGTTAAACAAATTCCAGAAACATATTGCGCTTCATCCGAGGCCAAATATAAATATCCGTATGCAATATCTATAGGCTGCGCCGCTTTCTGTAAGGGTATTTGTTTTTTAATGTTTTCCATGTGTTCTGAAGGGATTTTTTCTACCATTTCAGTTAACGTAAAACCTGGCGCAACAGCATTGGCGGTTATGCCATACTTTCCTAGTTCCATAGTCCAAGTTTTAGCCATTGCAATCACCCCTGCTTTGGTTGCCGAATAATTAGTTTGCCCAAAATTACCTCGTAACCCTACGTTTGAAGCAGCGGTAACAATACGTCCATAGCCTGCTTCCTTCATATATGGGGCCACTGCCTGTGTACACAAAAACACGCCTTTCAAATTTACATCGATAACGGCATCCCATTCATCTTCACTCATTTTTTGTAGCGTTTTATCCCGAGTTATCCCAGCATTATTGATTAAAATATCAATCTTACCATAGCGTTTATGAATGGCCTTAACAGTTGCATGAACAAGTGTTTTATCTGTTACAGATATTTCAAAAAACTCAGCTTTACCCCCTCTATTGTTTATAGCTTCAGCTGTTGCCTTGCCTTCTTTCAATACATCCCAAATTAATACACTAGCCCCTTCTTGAGCAAATAATTCAGAAATAGCCTTTCCAATACCTCGCGCTCCACCTGTTACTATAGCAACTTTATTTTGTAATCGCATCGTTTTTATTTTAATTCAAAAAATTATACTTCTATCACTACTTTCCCCATGACTTTACGCTCCATCATTTCTTCCAAAGCCAAAGGAACTTTTGCCAAAGGATACAACCCATGCAAGTGGGGTTTTATCTTTCCTTTACTATACCATTGCATCAATTGTTGGGTATTCTGAAGGTTTTTCTGCGGGGTTTTCATCGCAAAACTTCCCCAAAACACACCAAGTATTGCCGCTCCCTTTAATAAAGGCAAATTCATGGGAATCTTGGGGATTTTTCCAGCAGCAAATCCAACTACAAGATACCTACCCTCCCAGGCAAGTCCCCGAACAGCTTCTTCTGCAAAATCGCCACCAATGGGATCATATACTACATCAGCGCCTTTTCCTTCGGTAAGTGTTTTTATGCGCTCTTTTAAGTTTTCTTCTGTATAATTTATTACGGCATCCGCACCATACTGTTTGCAAATTTCTAATTTCTCTACTGTAGAGGCAGCCGCAATAACTCTTGCTCCCATAAGTTTACCTAAAACCACCGCGGCTAAACCGACTCCGCCTGATGCTCCTAAAACTACTAATGTTTCATCTTTTTTTAGCATTCCCCTGTCTTTTAATGCATGGTACGAAGTTCCATACGCCATCAAGAAAGAAGCTGCAATTGGGAAATCCATTTGTGGTGGTTTCAAAAAACAGGCATTTCCCGGAACCACTACTTCCTCCGCAAAACCTCCATTCACAACAAAGCCAAAAACGGCATCTCCTACCTTGAGATGTGTTACCGCCGTTCCTACTTCTTTTACTACGCCTGCAATATCGCTACCCGGAATAAAAGGTAAATCGGGTTTAAACTGATATAATCCTTGAATAATAAGCGTATCTGGAAAATTTACACTGCAGGCTTTTACGACCACCAAAACTTCATTTTTTTTCGGTTTGGGACTTTCTATTTCTATCAATTCCAAATCCGATGGAGGTCCATATTGTTTACAAACAATTGCTTTCAATTTTTTTACGTTTTAGTGGTGTTTTAAAATAGCTATTTGAGATTAGTCTTCAATTACCTTAAGTACAAGTTTTCCCATTTTATCTCCAGTAAAAAGACGTTCAAACGTACTTGCGAAGTTTTCAATTCCATTATATACATCTTCTTTGCTTTTCAATTTTCCCTGCATCATCCATAGTCCCATCTGTTGGGCAGCAGTGGCATAATCCTTGGCATAATCCAAAACAACCATTCCTTGCATACTTGCTCTATTTACTAATAAGGAAAGGTAATTTTTGGGTCCTTGTACATTTTCCTTGTTATTGTATTGCGAGATCGCTCCACAAATAATAATGCGAGCTCGCAAACGAAGACGCGTTAACGCAGCATCGAGAATAGCACCTCCAACATTATCAAAATAAACATCTATCCCTTTAGGGCATTCGCGTTTTAATGCTGTTCCCAAATTTTCCGATTTATAATCAATGGCACCATCAAAACCCAATTCTTCGGTAATATATTTACATTTTTCAGCACCTCCGGCAATACCTATAACACGGCATCCTTTTATTTTTGCGATCTGTCCAACTATACTACCAACAGCACCAGCTGCTCCTGAAACTAATACAATATCACCTTCTTTAATTTTAGCTTCTTGTAGAATTCCGAAATAAGCAGTCATTCCTGGCATTCCAAGCGCTCCAATATAGGTTGTCATTGGTGCCAATTTCGGATCTACCTTATACCAACCTTCACCGTCAGAAATGACGTACTGTTGCACACCTCCCCAACCTGTTACACAATCACCTTCTTTAAATTTGGAGTTGTTATTTGCTTTAACTACTATTCCTACAGAACCCGCTCGCATTACTTCATTAATTTGCACCGGAGCAATATAAGATTTGGTATCATTCATCCACCCTCTCATAGCAGGATCCAAAGAAATATAATGATGCTGTATTAGGATTTCTCCATCTGCCGGTTCCGGTATCGGATTTGACTCCATGGCCCATGTATTTGCATCTGGCATACCTACAGGGCGTTTTTTAAAAATTAATTGTTTATTCATTACTAATTTTGTTTTTTATATTATAAAGATGTTCCCCCATCTAGGGTAATGGTTTGTCCAGTTATAAATTTGGTGTTATCAGACGCTAGCCATACAATTGCATCGGCAATTTCCGTGGGTTTCCCATAACGTTTCATGGGAATAACACTTTTAAGTTTATCATCCATATCTGTTCGAGCTCCAAGCAACTCATTTAGCAAAGCCGACTCGGTATAACCTGGGCATACCGCATTAATTCTAATGTTCTTGCGTGCATATTCTAAAGCAGCGGACTTGGTCATCCCCACCACCGCAAACTTGCTTGCGCAATAGGATATATTGTTCATCGAAGCTTTCAAACCTGCTAAGGAAGCAACATTAACAATATTTCCACCTCCCTGCTTTAACATCTGTTTCAATGCCAATTGCATTCCATAAAATACTCCAGTTTGATTTACTGCTATCACGTTATCCCAATCTTCTAAACTATACTCTCCCGTGCGCACTAGCTGTTTAGGACCAATACCTGCATTGTTAACAAACACATCTAAGCGACCGTATTGCTTTATCGCATGTTCAATTAAATCCTGCATTCCGGAATACTCTGTCACATCCGTTTTTATGGCTGTAGCATTTCCTTTAGCAGCGATTATTTCTGAAACAACGTGTGTTGCTTTACCTAAATCTATGTCTGAAACGATCACATTGGCATGATGATCTGCGAAAAGTTTTGCTGTTGCCGCTCCAATTCCAGAACCTGCTCCTGTAACTATTACTACCTTGTTTTTCACCTCCATAATTTTAAGTCTAATCGATTTTTTTGGCTTGAATAGATTTCCAAGCCAAATTGCAACACAAAGCTGCTGCCATATTTAAATTTTCGAAACGTGGATCATTGGTATATCCATGTTTATAGCGAAAATATATTTGTTGTGCAATGACCGCAATCTTAAACAAGCCATATACATAATAAAAGATCAAATGATTTATTTTTTTTCCGCTCTTTTGGGCGTACAACTCTACTATCTCACTCCGGCTTAAATTTCCTAGAAAAACGGTTGGCGAGGGAATACCCTGTTTTACAAAATCACTGTCCTTTGCCATCGTCCAGTATCCTAATGATGTTCCTAAGTCCATTAATGGATCTCCCAAAGTAGCCATTTCCCAGTCTAAAACAGCCCGTATGGTTTTCCACTCTTCGTTTTCAAAAACTACATTATCAAACTTATAATCATTATGTATAAGGCTGTGATCGTAAACATTGGGTTGATGTTCTTCCATCCAACGAATTACTTTTTCCGCGGCTGGAACATCATCCGTAGCCGCTTTTTTGTACTGTTTTCCCCAATTAAAAACTTGACGCTCTACATAACCATCTGGCCTACCCAACGTTTCTAAACCTACTGCTTTATAATCCAATTGATGCAACTGCACAAAGGTTTCCATCCAAGAATTTGCAATTTTCCTGTAATCTTCGGCAGAAATGTTTCGTTGCTTAGCTTCCTTATAGCTTAGAATTATACCTTCCATTTTTTCCATAATATAGAACGGCGTTCCTAAAATATCAAGATCTTCTGTATAAGCTAGCATTTTTGGTACTTTCGAAAAAACAGTCTTAATTGCATGCTGAACCCTATATTCACGGCCCATATCATGTCCTCTTTTTATGGCACCTTTAGGAGGACGCCGCAATACATATTCCTTATCTTCAATTTTAAGTGTATACGTTAAATTAGAGTAGCCATGGGTAAATTGAAGTACAGATAAGGGGGAATCCTTATGATCCATCAAACCCTGTTTCTGCAAAAACCGTTTTAGGGTTTCTGTTGGAAGTTCTTCTCCTTTTCGTACTTTTTGCGATTCTTCGTTACGCATTCTTTCAATTACCTCAGGGGTTATACTTTTTTACAATACTTTTTCCCAATTGATACATATGAACCTCATCGGGACCATCGGCTAGACGTAACATGCGTGCTACTGCAAAATAATGTGCTAAAGGAATGTCCGGTCCTACTCCTTTACCTCCATAAATCTGAATAGCTCTATCAATAACTTTTAATGCCATTTGAGGAGCAACAATTTTAATCATTGCGATGAGATCTTTAGCCTCTTTATTCCCAGCCTTATCCATTTTATCTGCAGCAGAAAGTGTAAGTAGGCGTGCTTGTTCTATTTCGCACTTCGAAATAGCTATATCTTGTCGAATACTACTAAAATCTTTAAATGTTTTGCCAAATGCTTCACGTTCGGTTACCCGTTTTGCCATTAACTCTAACGAACGTTGCGCCATTCCAATAAGTCGCATACAGTGATGAATACGTCCAGGACCAAGCCTTCCCTGTGCAATCTCAAAGCCACGTCCTTCTCCTAAAATTAAGTTTTCTTTAGGGACGCTCACATTATTCAAGTGAATATCGGCATGCCCTTCTGGTGAATCATAATATCCAAAGACAGATAGGGGTCTAATTATAGATAAACCTGGAGTATCAATTGGGACTAAAACCATACTTTGTTGCAAGTGTCTTGAAGCATTTTGATCTGTTTTCCCCATTACAATAGCTACTTTACATGCAGGGTTCATTCCTCCAGATGACCACCATTTTCTTCCGTTTAAAATATATCGATTACCTTCTTTTTTAATAGAAGTTTCAATATTAGTAGCATCTGATGATGCTACCTCGGGTTCAGTCATTAAAAAAGCAGATCTTATTTCTCCATGCAGTAATGGTGTAAGCCATTTTTCCTTTTGCTCATCACTTCCATATTTAGCAAGCACCTCCATGTTTCCAGTATCCGGTGCGCTGCAATTAAAAACTTCAGACGACCATAAAACACGTCCCATAATTTCTGCTAAAGGAGCATATTCCAAATTGGTAAGTCCTGGGCTTAAATTCCCATAATCTTTAGGAAGAAATAAGTTCCATAAACCAGCTTTTTTAGCCTTCATTTTTAACTCCTCCATTCCCGGCCACGGTTGCCATAGATTTTTTGCATCTGCATGAAATGCATTTACTTCACTTTCTACAGGAAGTATATAGCGATCCATAAAATCATTCAGTTTTAGCTGTAATTCCTTGGATTTGTCGGTATATTCAAAATTCATATATTCTCAAAAAGTTCTTTACAATTATGATTATCCTGCTATCATATAACCTCCATCTGCCGTGTATACGCCACCGGTCATATATGCTCCTGCTTCCGACGCTAACAACGAAATAATTCCTATCATTTCTTCAGGCATACCCATGCGACCACTAGGTAGTGTTTTTTCTATTTTTTGAAGTACTTTCTCATTCTGCCAAAGCGCTGCACTAAATTTTGTTTTGATTAGTCCAGGACATAATACATTGGCTCTAATTCCGTACTTACCCCATTCCTTAGCCTGGTTTTTTGTCAGCATAAGCAATGCCGCTTTACTAGTGCTATACAATCCTAAACCCATACCTGGCGTTAGTGCTTCAACGGAAGCAATATTAATGATACTTCCTCCCTTGCGTTTTTGCATGCTGGGTAATGCCAAATTTGACAACTGCCAAGGCGCTTTTACATTTACGTCCATAATTTTATCAAAAACACTTTCATCTGCATCTTCAATAGGACCGAATACCGGATTTATAGCAGCATTATTCACTAAAATATCAATTCCACCCAATTCGGCTGTAACCTGATTAATGAGGTGTTTGCGATCTTGGTCTTTACCGATATGGCAGGCAATTCCTGTTGCGAGTAAACCTAAGGTTTGAAATTCTTCTACAACTAGGTTGCAAGCTTCCTGATTTCTACTACTTATTACTACATGTGCTCCTTGTTCTGCCAGTCCCTGGGCAATTGCTTTACCAATACCTTTGCTGGAACCTGTAACAATAGCTACTTTTCCTTCTAGACTAAATTGTTTTTTTATATGCGTCAATATCTTTTTTTTAGGGTTATGGATTTCTACACAAATACTTTCCGACCTGTTTTTATCGTAAGAACTTCGTTATTTAATAGAACCTCCGCTAAACTAGTTGTTTTAGCTAATTCATATTTAAAGTAAAATCGCATGGTGTGTATTTTACTCTCATAAAAGGATTCAGAAAATGAGGTATTACCTGCTATCCTATCATTCTTTGCATGAACAGCCGTATCTAATAACAACCAGCTAATTACAATATGACTAAGGTATTCCATGAATATATTAGCATCGGACAAATAACGCTCGTAATCTCCTTTACGAGCAAATTGAAGAAGGTACTCCATAATACGTTGAGTTTCTCCAAGTTTTGATTTTAGTTTTAATGCATTAATCTGCAATTCTTCATCTTTAGATGACTGATCTATGGTTTTCATAATCTCGGCAGCTAACAATGCTAATGCTTTTCCATCATGCATTGTTGCTTTTCTTCCCAAAAGATCCTGAGATTGTATTCCTGTTGTTCCTTCATAAATTGAGAAAATACGAATGTCTCGATAATATTGTTGCAAAATAAAGTCCGAACAAAACCCATATCCTCCTAATACTTGCAATCCGTTATTAACAGCCATTGTACCAGCTTCGGACGGAAAAGTTTTTACAATAGGGATAATCATTTCCAATAACAGGTGGTATTTTTCTTTTTCCGAAGGATCTGTCGCGGTTTGTATCATATCTTGATAACGGGAAGCCAATAGCACCAGACTTAAAGCCGCTTCTGCAATAGATTTTTGCAACAAGAGCATTCGACGAACATCGGGATGTTCTATGATTAAACTTTGACTTTGGTCGGGATTCTTTTTCCCTGTACTTGTTAGCTTACGGCCTTGGGGTCTTTCCTCGGCATATTGCAGTGAAGCCTGGTACGCTGCCATCGCAATAGCTGCTGCTCCACGTCCTACTCCTATACGAGCTCCATTCATCATCAAAAACATATATTTTAAACCCTGATGTGCTTCCCCAACCAGCCAACCACGACAATCATTGGAGTCACCAAATCCTAAATGGGTTGTACAGTACCCTTTCTGTCCCATTTTTTGAAAATCGGCAACGGTCATTACATCATTCTTTTCAAGATCGCCATTGGCATCTGGCCTGTTTTTAGGTACTACGAATAATGATATTCCTTTAGTTCCTGAAGGCGCTCCTTCTATACGTGCTAATACCAAATGCACAATGTTTTCAGCGAATTGATAATCGCCACCAGAAATGAATATTTTTTGCCCTGTAATTTTATAATAATCTTCAGAGGTCGGAGTGGCTTTAGTAACAATATCGGATAATGAACTCCCTGCTTGAGGTTCGGTAAGACACATGGTTCCGCCCCAGGTTCCTGAGAGCATTTTTGGAACATATAAAGTATTAAGTTTTTCGTCCGCAAAATGTACGATTAACTCCGCTGCTCCTTGCGTAAGTCCAATATATCCTGGTAAGTGATTATTTGCAGCGTCCTGAATGTATGTAGCTGCTGTATGCACTAAAAAAGGAAGTTGAAGTCCACCATCTTTATAATCAAAAAGCGCAGCGATCAATCCCATTTCGCCACCTTTTTTCATAAGTACATTTACTTGTTCATGTACCATGACTGTACCGTCTTTATGATAGGCGGGATTTTCATCCATTTCTTTCAAATAGGGGAACAATTCTCTATCTGAAAATTCTTTAACCGAATCAATAAAAAGACGCATCGAAGCTTCATCATGATCTTCAAAACGATCTTTATTTAATATTCCTTTTAAATCATGTACCTCAGTAACCAAATACCAAAGCGTATCCATATCCATATACTTCGTTGCCATGAAATTTCACTTTATTAAATGCTCAATAAAGTAAAGCAATATTTAACAAATTCTCATTAAACAGGTTTAATAAAAATGAATAATTTTAAGATATCTGGATTTACTAGGGAAATATAATTTTATGGCCCCATTTTATTTACTCAAAACTAACCTCAACCGGACGCCAATCGCTTTCTGATCTTAGATAATCCTACAGGTGTTAGTCCTAAATAAGAAGCAACTAAATATTGTGGAACTCTTTGTAATAAATCGGGGCGTTTTTGCACCAACCGCTGATAACGTTCTTGAGGAGATAGGTTTTTTAATTGCTCATTTTTCCGAAATAATTTTACAAACCCTTCCTGCATAGAGAGTCTTCCAAAACGTTCTAAATCATGTGAATAATCGAATGCTTTTAATACATCTGACTTTGAAATCACATATACGGTTGTATCTTCTGTAGCACTTAAGTAACTGCTGGAGGGAATCGCTTCGATATAGGCATAGAGATCTGTAAAGAAATCTCCTTGCGTAAAAAATTCCATCACTTTAGACCCTGAAGTATCTTCCATATAATAGCAAACACAACCTTCTTTCAAAAAGTAAAAGTTTTTAACATACTGTTTTGGAGCTACAATAATATCTCCTTTCCGAAAGTTTTGTTTCCGATAAAACTGCAATAGATAGTCCAAATCAGTATCACTAACAGGACAATACGATCGGATTTTATTTTTAATTGCTTCCACGGTAAATGTTCTTACTATTTGAAAATTATACAAGAATAAGGAATTCTTTTTATGATAACCATGGGTTTTCTTCAGACTTTGTTTTATATTTTTATCGTATGAAAATTACTGCCACAAACATTGCTAAGCCAGCTACCCTACTTTGGGAAGGGGAAGAACTCCCAACTGGAATTTATAAATACCCAACTTCCACCCCCATTTATCTAGACAAGGAAGCGGTAACAGGAGATATTATCGGTAACCCTAAAGTCCATGGTGGGCTAGACAAGGCCTGTTACTTATTCAGTAGAGATCAATATCCGTATTGGAAAAATCGGTATCCAAATCTTGATTGGGATTGGGGAATGTTTGGAGAAAATTTAACTGTTGAGGGGTTAAATGAAGCACAAATTAGAGTAGGCAGTATTTACCGTATTGGAGAAGCTTTAGTTCAAATTTCTCAACCAAGAGAACCTTGTTATAAATTAGGAGTGCGTTTTAAAGATCAAAATATTGTAAAACAATTTATAGATCATGGCTTTCCAGGTACTTACGTTCGTATTCTGGAAAAAGGACAGATTAAAGCCGGAGACACTATGAAACTAGTAACGCTTTCGCCAAACACACTTACCATAAAACAGTTTTATGAACTTTTATTTGCACGAAAAAAAAACATGGAAGTTCTAAGATTGGCCGTAACCAATGAGGCTGTTCCATTATACAAAAGGGAACGTTTCCAGAAACTACTCACAAAAAAAGAGACCAACTAAGGTCTCTTTTCTTTTGGAAAACAAAAATTCAACTAAACTTACTAATTTATTTTATGCCAATTTTCTCATAATACACGGCATTCCCATCTTCAACGATAATCGTATAAGCATCTGGAAAAGCTCTTTCAAAATTCAATGCTTTTTGAATCAGCTGTTCCGAGGACATACTTTCTTCGAACAACTTTCTATTTTCGCTATCGTAAATACCTATCGTCACAGTTCTCAATTCTAAATTCAGAAGATTTACCAAAACAATATCCCCTTTTCTTCTGAAAATGGGCTTCGCATTTTCTTTTCTTTCTAAGATTTTAATATCGCTACTTTCTAACGAAATCCCATATACTATCTCTCGCTGCTCATTTTCCATTTTAAAAAAATAAGCTCCCTTTTTCAATTCTGTTAAATCGAATTTTTTAGCATAGGTCCCTTCTGAAGTTACCTCAGAGTAGATAACGTTATTTTCATTATCCATTAGTTTTATTATTGTCTTCTGGGATTGCGTATCTAAACGAAAAACCAATCGTTTAGAGTTTCCTTCCTTAACTACTTCTAAAGTAGGTTCGTTGGCAAAGCCTACTGCTGCAGTAAACATAAATGCCAGGGTCAGTGTTAAATTTAAAAGTGTCTTCATAACCTGCGTTTTTTGAATTTTAAAATAGTTAATGATTTACAAGGGCAAACTTACCGCAATACGCTAGGAATCACTACAAGTCCATTTTCCAATTTATATGTTATTTTAACTCCTAAATAACACGTATTGATCATATAGGATAATTTAGAACATATTTTAGGTAATTTTGCAAAGATCATTGACCATGACTATTGCTAATTTTGAATAGCATTTTATTGCTGATGTTATGAAACAAAAACCGGCTTTTGAGGCCATTGCACCCGATTTTGGGCATTCTTTTACCTATCAAAAATTTGATGAGCATTCGTCGAATACAAATAATCGCTGGCATTATCATCCTGAAATTGAGTTGGTGTATGTAAACGGTGGTATGGGCAAACGCCAAATAGGAAGTCATGTATCGTATTATACCAACGGAGATCTGATCCTAATCGGTTCAAATTTACCACACTGCGGGTTTACAGATGTACTAACCGGGAATAAAAGCGAAACTGTTGTTCAAATGAAATTGGACTTTTTGGGGAATGATTTTTTCAATATACCTGAAATGAAGAAAATTCAAACCTTATTTGAGGTTTCGAAGGGAGGTATTGCATTCTATGGTAAAACAAAAAAAAAACTTGGTGAAAAAATAGAAGTTTTAGAATACCAGACAGATTTTCAAAGGCTGTTGTCCATCTTAAATATTCTTAATGAGCTTGGAAATTCTAAAGAATTTAAGGTACTCAATGCAGAAGGTTTTGCTTTTGAAACCGATATTAAAGATAACGATCGTATTAATATTGTGTTTAATCATGTAAAGACAAATTTTAGAGAAGAGATTACCTTAGCTGAAATTGCTGATCTGGTAAGTATGACTGTACCCTCATTTTGTAGGTATTTTAAAAAAATAACTAAAAAAACATTTACACAGTTTGTAAATGAGTATCGTTTGGTGCATGCATCAAAGTTGTTAACCGAAAAACCGTTAAGTATAACCGAAATATGCTTTGAAAGTGGTTTTAATAATTTTTCTCACTTTAATAAGTCATTTAAAACCTTTACTGGTCAGAACCCCTCTGAATATCGTAATCAACTAAAAGCCATTGTAAAGTAATGGAGTATTTGTTTTCTGAACCTTATGATCTTGATTTGCCAGACAGTAATATTTGTTATTTTCCTAGTTTTCTGAGCACTGCTTTAGCCGATGCCTATTTTAATACACTTCTTACCGAAACCAAATGGCAACAAGATGAAATTAGACTATTTGGTAAAACCCATCCTCAACCAAGATTAACCGCACTATACGCGTCTAACTCCAAATCATATAGTTACGCATCGATATGTATGCAACCCTTAAAATTTACAGAAACATTAGTTGAGATAAAGCAAAAAATAGAAGCGGTAAGTACTATCAAATTTACAAGTTGTCTCCTAAACCTATATCGTGATGGAAAAGATAGTAATGGCTGGCATGCAGATAATGAAAAAGAACTAGGTAAAAATCCAGTAATTGCGTCAATCACTTTGGGTCAGGAACGCATGTTTCATTTAAAACATCGTAGCGATAAAACACTGAAGCACAAAATATTATTACAACATGGGAGCTTACTTCTAATGCAAGGTGAAACGCAACACCATTGGTTGCATCAAATTCCTAAGTCGGCAAGACCAATGGAAAAACGAATTAACCTAACATTCCGTGTTATCCAATAAAGACTAACCAAAAATATCATTCAATACCTTTGCCAAACGAAGGCCTCCTTTTTGCAATTGTTCCCTGAGTACGCCAGTATATTTATAGCTATAAGGATATCCTATCTTTTCTCCTACCGAAACGGAATCGTATACTTCATTCGCCAATTCCTGAGACTCCTCTACCCAATCATATACTGTTCCTTGTTGTATAGCTTTCACTTGCGCTTTTGATAATTCAGGTAACGTTCCAGCTAATTCCGTATAACTCATTCCAAATAAATTAATGAGGTTACTATCCCATAGCCTGTGCAAGTTGGTACCTTCATTAAACCATTGTATTTGAATATCATTACCTCCCTTATCTTCCAATCTTCCCACATGCATCGGCTGGTGCAAATCTCCAATAAAATGCACCAACATCTTTAAATAAAATGCTCTATCGGCTTTACTTCTATTTTTATCCTTTATTATTGAAATACAAGTATTTATACCAATTACTAAATCTCCACGAGAACTTGGTTCTACATCTGTATATTGTTTATCTGCAGGGAAATTCACATAATGCCAAGGGCTAAAACTAGAAAAACTTCTATCTGCCTTAATATCATCCGCAAAAGTAGATACCAATGCTAAACTTTCCCCATCCAATAATTTATTGATAGCCTTTTTTACCTTGCGACTAAGATGTTGCTCCGCTACCTTTCCTGTTACACGATGCCCCGTTTTGGACCAAAAAGGAGTGTTTGCGAAAGAAAATTGCACTACAAGGCAAAGTAATATGGTGAGGTATTTCATTTGATCAAGAATATAAATTAATAAGATTGCCGTCTATTCATCAAAATTAAGTAATCCTAGTTTATGAAATGACAAATAGCATATAAAATACGTTTTGAACATAGTTTAGATTTAAAAATCGAAATAAATTCGAAAAAATTAGGATAATTGAATTATTTTTATATCTTTATGATATCATTTTAATATCAAATCAAATAATTTAATTATGACACAAGAAAAAAATATAGTACCTATGAACGGGTACATCATGTTACTTATTTTCCTCATTCTAATTGCCAGTGGTGTAGTACTTATTCGTATAGGAATACTTATTCCTGCCATACTTATACTGGTTGCTACTTTTATTTCTCTTTTTGGGTTTGTATTGGTAAACCCAAACAGTTCAAGAGTATTGCTGCTTTTTGGTAAATATGTAGGTACCATTAAAAAAAATGGATTGTTTTGGGTTAACCCTTTTTATTCGAAGAAAAAAATATCGCTACGTGCAAGTAATTTTGACAGCGAACGCTTAAAGGTAAATGATAAATTGGGCAACCCGGTAATGATCAGTACTATTTTAGTATGGCGCGTAACGAATACTTATAAGGCTGCTTTTGATGTAGACGATCACAAAAGTTTTGTCCGCGTACAAACTGATGCAGCTGTTCGAAAATTGGCTAGCATGTATCCATACGACAATTTTGCAGATGAAGGGCATACCGAAGACATCACCTTACGTTCCAGTGTTAATGAGGTTAGTGAAGCCCTAGAAAAAGAAGTGCAAGAACGTTTGGGTATGGCTGGAATTGAAGTATTGGAGGCTCGAATTGGTTATTTGGCGTATGCGCAAGAAATAGCAAACGCAATGCTTAAAAGACAGCAAGCAACAGCAATAGTTGCAGCCAGACATAAAATTGTAGAAGGAGCGGTAAGCATGGTAGAGATGGCTTTAGAAGCCTTAGGTAAGAAAAAATTAGTGGATCTGGACGAAGAGCGAAAAGCAGCTATGGTCAGTAATCTCATGGTGGTATTATGTTCTGACAAAGATGCTTCCCCCGTCGTAAATGCTGGAACTTTAAATCATTAAAAGATGCGAATTTTTCGAGAAAAGCAAAGGTTTAACCAGTGGTGGATGCAGCTCCTTAATTTAAGCCTTATTGGGGGGTTGCTCTTTATGCTTTATCAGTGGTATATTGCTGAAGTTCCTGTTGACAAAGTTGCCGAGGATGATTATGCTGGACAGGTATTTGTAGCTTTATTGGTATTAGCGACAATTGTTTTATTTTATATTTTACACCTTAAGACTGAAATTGACGATCGGGGAATTCACTATCGGTTTTTTCCAATTCAGTTAAAATTAAAATCTGCGCATTGGCATGATATTAAAACTTGCGAAGTCCGAACATATCACCCAATGAAAGAATATGGAGGTTGGGGATATAAATTTGCTAAGGGTAATGAGATAGCACTAAGTGCAAGAGGTAATAAGGGAATTCAAATTGAGTTCAAAAATGGAAAAAAACTCCTGATAGGAACTCAAAGGCCAGAAGATGCAGAACGTATAATTAAACGATATTTTAAACATGAAAGAATATAAAATTATTAAACAAAAAGGAAAATTCCTAGGAGATGCGGATAAGGAATTTGAAACCATACTAAATAACTATGCGCGTGAAGGTTGGGAGGTTCAAAGCACTATTAGTTTGCCACATTCCAATTTATTTAAAGTAATCTTAGTTAGAGATAAAAGTCGTTAAAATGAAAAAAATACTATTCCTATTCATTGTATCCCCATGCTTCTTATTTTCACAAGGCATTGTTTCTGAAGAAATTGATTTAAAAAATGGCGAGATTCTTCTTCCAGGTACCTTGACTTATACCAAGGGCCTAAAAAATCAGGCCCTACTGATTTTTGTACACGGTTCGGGAAATGTAGATAGAAACGGAAATCAACCTGGTACAGCCGCTCAAGCCGGTTACATCAAAACACTTTCGGATAGCTTAAGTAGCAACGGATTAGCTTTCTTTCGCTATGATAAAAGAACGGCAACAGCGCAAAATTTATCGAAATTAGAAAATATTGTTTTCGCGGATTTTGTTCTGGATTTAAAAATAGTTATTGACCATTTTAAAACTGATGATCGTTTTAGCTCAATACATTTAATCGGTCATAGTCAGGGGTCGCTTACAGCAATGTTAGGGATTACGAAATCCGTTACAAGTTACATTTCTGTTGCAGGTGCCAGTGAGACCATTGATCAAATGATCACTCGTCAGGTTACTGCTCAAAATCCTGAAATGGGGAAAGTAGTTGCCGCGCATTTCTCGGAATTAATTGAAACTAACACCATTGCAAATGTCGACCCCTTGTTGGCTGGTATGTTTGCACCTCAAAATCAACCTTTTTTTAAAAGTTGGATTCAGGAAGATCCCCAGGAAGCTATAAAAAATGTAACTATTCCAACACTCATTATAAATGGTGATGCCGATTTACAAGTTACTCCTGAGGATGCCAAAGCCCTTAAAACTGCCTTACCAGCCGCAGTATTGAAAATAATACCAAATATGAACCACGTTTTAAAGGAGGTTCAGTCACAAGAAGAGAATCAAAAAGCATATATCAATCCAAATGTGCCACTTTCATCACAGCTAGTTGCACATATTTTGGATTTTATTAAATCTTGAACATGAGCAAGAAAAAAGCCTTTGCCCTACGTTTAAATGAAGACATGCTAAAAGCCATTGAAAAATGGGCTGGTGATGAATTTCGTAGTGTAAATGGACAAATCGAATGGATGCTAATGCGAAGTTTGAAAGAAGCAAAAAGAGATCCCAAGAAAAAAAATGATCCAAGCTGATTTTTTGGGATTTATTTAACGTAATAATCCTTTAAATTTGGTGCTCAAGCTAATCAATAATCCATGGCAAGAGCTTTTTGCTTTTTGTTAGTCTTATGCTTTGCATTTCCTGTATTTGCGCAAAACGAAGACAAAAAATTTACAGTAAAATTTACTACGGAAATTCCTAAGATAGACGGTATCTTAGATGAAGCTCTATGGAACACGGCTGAAAGTGCACACAATTTTCAACAATATTTTCCCTCAGATTCCATTTTAGCAGGACAGCAAACCGATATTAAAATGCTGTATGATGATACTACGCTATATATTGGTATAAAGGTAAATACTGCTGGAAGCAACTATGTAATTCCTTCTTTACGTCGTGATTTTAGAGCTGGAGGTAATGATAATATCAGTTTGGTTTTTGACACATTTAATGATGGGACAAATGCATTTTTATTTGGCACCAATCCCTATGGCGTTCGAAGAGAGGCTTTAATCTCTAATGGTGGATCTGGTTTGGGTGGATTTACCACTTCTTGGGATGTGAAATGGAGAGGCGAATCCAAACAGTATGATGGCTACTATACGTCTGAGATGGCTATACCTCTTAGTTCATTTAAATTTAAACAAGGAGAAACCAAATGGAGGTTCAACAGTTATCGTTTCGATACACAAAGTAATGAAACCAGTACCTGGGCGCGAATACCACAAAATCAGCTTATTTTTAATCTAGCTTTTATGGGAGATATGATATTTGAGAAACCTCTGGGTAAATCTCGAACTCCCATTGCTATAATTCCCTATGTAAATGGTCTTGCATTGCAAGATTTTGAAACAGATCAGAATTTGGAAGAGGTTCGTTTTGGAGGCGATGCAAAAATTGCCATTGGTAATGCTTTAAATGTTGACATTACCATAAATCCCGATTTCTCCAATGTGGAAGTTGATAATGTTTTTACCAACCTTACCCGCTTCGAGGTTTCGCTACCGGAAAGAAGGCAGTTTTTTGTAGACAATAACGATCTTTTTGGAACCTTTGGAAATAGCAGGGATTCTAATCCATTTTTCTCCAGAAGAATTGGCATTGCTTCTGATGCTGACGGCAATACAATTCAAAACGATATAATTGCTGGGGTGCGCCTTAGTGGAAAACTAAGCGAAGATTGGCGAATTGGTCTTTTAAATATTCAAACTGCAAAAGATGAGGAAAATGAGATCGCGGGGAATAATAATTCCGTCCTAGCATTACAAAAGAAACTATTCTCCAGATCTAACCTTAGTTTTATTTTCGTAAATCGACAAACTGTAGGTGACAACGATTTTGTAGCTGAAGAGGATCGCTATAACAGAGTTGTGGGGCTTGACTATAATCTGGCATCTGAAAACAATACTTGGTTCGGAAAATTCTTTTACCATCAATCTTTTGCAAATGATATCGGCGATGATAGCAGTGCCGCAGGAGCGGAATTATTTTACAACTCCAGGAATATTAATTTTGGTCTTCGGACCAATTATGTTGGTAACGATTTTAGATCAGACCTCGGATTTATACGAAGAAGAGATATTGTAGCAGCGCGACCCTTTATAGAATATACATTTTGGCCGAAAAAGGGGCCTTTAAATAATCATGGGATTCGTTTTAGTCCAAACGTTATCTGGCGTCCCACCTTAGATTTTCAAAATACCGACTACGCGATATTTACATCATATGGTTTTGAGTTTAAAAACCAAGTGCAAATAAGCGCTCGAATGTTTAACCGATTCACTTTCTTAACTGATAGTTTCGATCCTACTGGTACCGATGGGGCTATCCCTTTACCTGGAGATCAAGGTTATTACTATACTGGTTTTGAGGTGGAGTATCAATCCGATCGAAGAAAAATATTCTCCTATTCTTTAGAGCCCAATTATGGACGTTTCTTTAATGGGGATCGTTATGCTGTTGAAGCCCAGTTTAGTCTTCGAATACAACCTAAAGCATCTTTGTCTTTAGAAGTTAATTATGATAGAATTTCATTACCCGAGCCTTTTCCTAGCGCTGATTTGGTATTAATTAGTCCTAGAATTGATCTTACTTTTAGTAAATCTGTTTTCTGGTCTACGCTTATTCAGTACAGCAATCAACGAGATAATTTAGGAATAAACTCTAGGTTACAATGGCGTTTTGCACCCTTATCAGATTTATTTATTGTATATAATGACAACTATTTTGTAAATAGTTTTCAGCCTAGAAATAGGTCTATCAATTTAAGGCTTACCTATTGGCTAAATATATAAACATGAAGTTTTCGGTATTGTGTTCAGATTTAGATGGAACATTGTTAACTACCAAAAGCGATGTATCGGAATTAACTATTGCCGAAATCTCTAGAATAAAGTCTTATGTAAAGGTGGTTTTAGTTTCGGCACGGATGCCCAAAGGAATGACCTATTTGCAAAAAAGATTGGGCATTGAATATGAACCTATTATTTGCTATAACGGAGCTTATATTATAGACAACACTAAGGTTATACACTCTACGATTATACCTGTTAACACCATACTTAAGATTCATGCGTTAGCAAAAGAATTAGAAATACAACTTGGTTTATATTACAAGGACGAGTGGTATGTGGAAAAAAGTTCGGAACGCGTTGAAAAAGAAATACGTTATACACATGCACAACCTGTTTTTCGAAAAACTGAGGAGACTTTAACAGATTGGCAACATCGAAATATTGGGGCTCATAAAATTATGCTGATGTGCACCAAAACTTCCGCAGATATCATTTTTCCGAAATTACAGCAAGAATTCTCAACACATCTAAATAGTTATCGATCTAATGATACTTTAATAGAATTAGCGCCACAATCAGTTTCTAAATTCTCCGCAATCGTTAAATTATTATCCCGTGATCATTTACCTGAGGATATTATTGCTTTTGGAGACAATTATAATGATATAGAAATGCTACAAAATGTTGGTTTTGGCGTAGCGGTTGGGAATGCTAGAACGGAGGTAAAAGCCATTGCAAATGCCCTTACTTTGGAAAATACTTCGGATGGAGTAGCTCGCTTTATACAAGAACACCTTTGAATTTGACTATATTTGAACATATAGCTACCGTAAACATTAATTTATGAACCAACTACCCATTACCGATGATACCGTAATTTTTGGCCTTTTGGCACTATGTCTGGGTTTTGTTTTTTATACTTCTTCTATAAAAACTGGTTTTTGGAAAAAGTTTTACACCATTGTTCCCACCGTATTAATGTGCTATCTCTTGCCCGCCATTTTAGCTAGCATAGGGCTTATTGATGAGCCTAGTTCAAAATCCTACTTTATTGCCAGTCGCTATTTACTCCCGGCAGCATTGGTTCTTATGACCTTGAGTATTGATTTAAAAGCTATAAGTAATTTAGGTTCTAAGGCATTAATCATGTTTTTAACCGGTACCATAGGCATTGTGATTGGAGGTCCAATAGCATTATTAATTGTGGCTTCTTTTTCTCCTGAAACGGTAGGGGGAGTAGGTCCGGATGCTGTTTGGAGGGGTTTATCAACTATTGCAGGAAGTTGGATTGGTGGCGGGGCAAACCAAGCTGCTATGTTGGAAGTTTTTCAATACAATCCTAAAAATTATTCAGGGATGGTTTTGGTTGATATTGTAATGGCTAATATATGGATGGCCGTAATTCTTTTAGGCGTGGGTAAATCTAAAAAAATAGACCGTTGGTTGAAGGCAGATACTTCTTCTATAGAAACCTTAAAAAAAACGGTTTCAGACCATGCCGCGAAAATTGCACGAATTCCCAGCTTACAAGATTACATCATACTTTTATGCTTGGCATTTACAGCAGTCGGAATCGCTCATTTCGCAGGTTCTCACTTTTCCGAATTTTTAAAAAATAATTTTGAAGTAATTCGAAATCCGGAGAAAATATTGTCTTCTTTGGGTTCAAAATTTCTTTGGATGGTAGTTATTGCAACTGCCATTGGCATTGGACTATCTTTTACCAAGGCTAAGAATTACGAGGGAGCTGGCGCTAGCAAGATTGGTGGAATGTTTATTTATATTCTTGTGGCAACAATCGGAATGAAAATGGACCTCACTAGAATTGACGAAAATCCAGGTTTGATTTTGGTTGGATTTATATGGATTTTAATTCATGCAGGTTTATTAATTCTAGTTGCTAAGCTCATTAAGGCTCCGTTTTTCTTTTTGGCGGTAGGAAGTCAGGCGAATGTTGGTGGCGCTGCCTCAGCACCTGTAGTTGCAGCAGAGTTCCATCCTTCTTTAACTTCTGTAGGGATTTTATTGGCCGTATTTGGCTATGTGATAGGGACTGGAGGAGCATATCTTTGTGCAATTCTTATGGAAATTGCTTCAAAAGTTTAATTTTCTTCTCAAGTTTATTGATATTTGTCCCGCAAAAATTTATACATGAAAAAAGTATTCGCTGTATTACTGGTTATTTCTCTGTTTGTTTCTTGTTCTTCAGATGACAAAAATGCTTTGTTCGTTAATGGAACTATTAGAGGTTTGAAAAAAGGCACGTTATATTTACAGAAAATTCAGGACTCTGTACTGACCAATGTTGACTCTCTTATAATCAAGGGAAGTGGAGATTTTGCCTTTAAAACTAGCTTAGAAAGCCCAGAAGTTTATTATTTATATTTAAACAAAGAAGATCACAACGATATCAACGATCGTATTACTTTTTTTGGGGAACCAGGTAGTACCATCACGATAAATACAACCTGGAATACTTTTGATGCTGCTGCTAAAATTGAGGGATCAGAATTGCATAAAAAGTATGAAGCGTTTAAAGAAATTATGTCAAAATTCAATACTGAAGAATTGGTTATTGTGCAAGCATTAAACGATCCAAAAATTGCGGTGGATTCTGTAGCCATAGATTCTTTACAAAAATTAAGTGAGCGCAATGGTATCAGAGGTTTTCGATATGCGCTCAATTACGCTTTTTCCAATTCGGATTCGTATTTGGCGCCATACGTAGTTTTGACTGAAGTTCCGAATACTTCAGTAAAATACTTAGATTCCGTAAATAATGCTTTGAGTGATGAAGTAGCCAATTCTACTTATGGTAAGGCGTTGCAATCGTATATCGAGCAGGTTAGGAAAACGACCAACTAAAAAAGCATCCGTTAAATTAACGAATGCTTTTTAAATTTCCATATATCAATTAGTTTCGCTACCCCAATTTATTAAGTTGTTCTATTAGATCCGTTGCTTTGCTTTCCAATTCGGATTGTACAGATTTTAAATGTGCTTTTCTATCATCAACATCTTTTTGATTAACCTTTACTATAAGATCATCAAAAACTTCAATTGCTCCATCAATAATAGCAGATCCCTTCTTGGAATCCTTGTTACCGGAATCGGTTTCCCAAAGATATACCGCTTCAATAATATCACCCAAAACAAAATTTATATCCTTTTTTAAATCTCGTATGCTTGCCATTGTTTTATTTTTTTACAAAAGTAAGGAAAAAGAACGGGTTTACTTGAAAGCTATCGGTAGACAATAGGTGATAAAACAATCTCTAAAAGACTCGGTTTTTCCTTTTTTGATGTATTAAAACTGGATTTATATCGTAACTTCTAAAAGTTTTGCTCCAAGGGTTTGCAAACTTACTTTAGCAGCCGCAGCCGGAATTAAAACAGTCTCTCCTTTCCGGATAGCAACGGCTTCATTTTCGATTACTACAGTAGCTTCTCCTCCGACGCACATATAAATGGTAAACGAATCTCTAGCGGTTAAATCGAGTGTTATTGTTTTGGTAAGTGTTAAGAAATCTGTTTTAAAATATGGGCAGGAAACCATGGAGTTGCAAGTATCCTGAGTTGTGCTATAGGTTACTTTAAAATCGTCTTTTTTCGCATAATCTATAGCATCCAATGCCATCTCTGTATGCAATTCCCTTAAATTTCCATTTTTATCTTTACGATTAAAATCGAAGATCCGGTAGGTAACATCTGATGTTTGTTGTATTTCGGCAAGAAGTACTCCTGCTCCTATCGCATGAATTTTTCCTGTATTGATAAAAAAAGTATCTCCTTCCGTTACCGTTTCATAATTGAGCAGCTCTAAAAGAGTATTTTCCTCCAAACTCTTTTGATACACTTCTTTGGTAACATCAGTATTAAATCCTACGATTAGATTGGCATTAGGATCAGCGTCCATGATATACCACATTTCCGTCTTTCCAAAAGAATTATGTCTTCTTTTGGCCAATTCATCATTGGGATGCAATTGAATCGAAAGATCTTGTTTTGCATCAATAAATTTTATGAGAATAGGGAAATCATTTCCAAATCGTTGCACAACATTTTTTCCCAATAATTCATTAGGGTATTTATGTATTAATTCTTGTAACGAAATTCCCGCTAATTCTCCATTCGCCAATACCGAAACGTCACCTTCAACAGTAGATAATTCCCAGCTTTCTCCTGTAATATCTGAAGTAATCGACTTTTGTAAAACATCTCTAAGTTTGGTTCCTCCCCAAAGACGTTCTTTAAGAATAGGCGTAAATTTTAAAGGGTATAGTTTCATGCTTGTATTTTGGTTTATCAGGTTGATTATCCGCTAAATGTGACAAAATTTCTTGGCGTTTCGTATAATACAATTTCCAAATCATTGACTTCAGCGATATGAGGTCTTAATTTATTCCAGATAACTACGGCAATATTTTCTGCTGTAGGATTGAGTTTTTTAAACTCGGGAACCTCTATATTCAAGTTTTTGTGATCAAATGCATTTTCCACTTCGCTCTTAATTAAGTCTTTAAGCACTTTCATATCAATCACATAACCAGTTTTTGGATCAATATTTCCGGTAACACTCACAATAAGTTCATAGTTATGTCCGTGAAAATTGGGATTGTTACATAATCCAAAAACATCCTCGTTTTTTTCAAAACTCCACTCTGAATTGTACAAACGATGTGCAGCATTAAAATGAGCCTTTCTACTTACTTTTACTCTCATGTTACTTTTAAATTTTGAATAAAGTAATCATAGAATTTTTCAAAAATTATTTTAAACCATGCCGTGTAGTTTTCAGGAAATTTCATCATATCTTCCCTAATAGCAGCCGGTGTCATCCATTTCCATGCTGCAACTTCCTCTTCATTAATTTCGGGTGCTCCGTTATAATTTCCAATCATAACATGGTCTAACTCATGCTCGGTTAACCCATTATCAAAGGGAGCTTTATAAATGAATGAAAACAACTCTTTCAATTCTGTTACAAATCCCATCTCTTCTTGTAACCTTCGTTTTCCAGCTTCAATATTTTTCTCTCCTAAGCGTTGGTGACTGCAGCATGTATTCGTCCAAAGTAAAGGAGAATGGTATTTGTGCGCTGCGCGTTGTTGCAACATTATTTTACCTTCATCATTCATTACAAAAACGGAAAATGCTCTATGTAAAATAGCTTTCTCATGGGCCTCCATTTTGGGCATCGTTCCTATAGCCTCATCTTGTTCATTTACAAGGATTACTTCTTCTTCTATCATGTCGTAAAAATACGTCTTTACCGCCTTCTTTTGAAACCGAGTTTCAAAAATATTGATGCTTTTTAAGAATAGACTAAAAGAACCTTGGCGATTTTAAATTGTCTTTTGTTTTAAATAAATCATAGCGCAATAAAACTTCAAAAGAACCATCATTAAATATTGCTCCACCCAATGCTGTTGTTTCACGATCGTATGCAAGACCTAAAAAGAACTCACTGGAGATTTGAAAACCTACCAATCCACTTAAAGCGGCATTCCAACGATACGCAGCTCCAAGCACAAATTTTTCGTTAAATAAGAAGTTAGCGGATACATCTACCTGCAAGGGAGCACCCTGCACAGCTTTAGTAAGTAATGTAGGCTTAAATTTTAGAAAAGGGTTCACATCAAATACATAACCTGTAATAAAATAATAGTTGGCCTGTTCTCGAGCTGTAGACAAAGAAGATTCATCAAAATGTGAAGTCTCTAAAATACGAGGTACAGAAATACCTGCATAAAATTTCTGCGTATGGTAGTATATTCCAGCACCAACGTTAGGACTCAATCTATTTTGAATATCTTGTTGCAAGGTAACATCAGGCCCTACTTGATTTAACTCGGAAAACCTAATATCCAGCAGATTAGCAGAAGCTTTTAATCCAAAACTCAACCTTCCTTCCAGAGAAGTGTATATCGTATAGGAAAAATCTACATCAAAATTTGTTTCGTCAGTTGGGCCAATAGCATCATTTACTACAGAGAAGCCTAATCCTACACCCCTATATCCTATAGGCGAGTGAATATTAAAGGTTTGTGTTTTAGGTGCACCTTCAAGGCCAACCCATTGCGATCGGTGCAAACCAGCTAAGCTCAAATGTCCTCTAGATCCTGCATAAGCCGGATTTACACTAACAGTATTATACAAATACTGCGTGTATTGGGCATCTTGTTGCGCGTAACCATCATTAATTGTGCTTATGCTAAGAAAAATTCCTAATAGCAGTATTTTACTTCCCTTCCATAAACTATTTCTTATTCGTAACTCCATCCGCACTTACCTATTTATGTATATATATCCATTTAACGTCTGTATTGTACCTGTACTATCTTCATAATCTAGAATATAGAAGTAGGTACCTACCGGAAGTTTATTATCCTGTTGTACAGTAACTCTTCCTGTAGAGGTTCCATCAAACACATTTCCATTTGTGTTATAGGCATTTGTGGTGTATACTAAGACACCCCATCTGTTGTAAATTTTAATTGTATTGTTCGGGAAGTTTTCTAGTCCAGCTATAGTTAAAATGTCATGTACGCCATCTCCATTTGGAGTAACCACATTGAACACTTCAACTTCATCATCAGATGTAGGAATAATATCGGAATCTAAGTAATTTGGAATTCCGTCATTATCAGAATCATCATTTACATAATTTCCATCCAAGTCTAAATCCTCATCAATAGTAGCGATGCCATCATCATCATCATCGGTATCTCGATAATCGGATTCCTCATCACCATCGGTATTAGGTAGATCATTAAATGGATCATCAATTTCATCATTTACATCTACATCAATTTGTGTGTCTCCTTCATAAGCATCATCCAATCCATCATTATCCTTATCCGATCCTGAGAGTACAACGTCTGCAATCCCATCCTGATCAAAATCATGTGCTTCCACATTATCTGGGATGTTATCGTTGTCACTATCTTCATCTAAATAATCCGGTAAACTATCTCCATCAGTGTCTACAGGGAATACCCCTAGGTTACCGTTGTTTTCATAAGCGTCATCCAGTCCATTATTGTTTGCATCGATTCCACTTGGCGGAATATAGTCTGCTGTTGTTTGTGCTTCCACATTATCAGGTATACCATCATTATCCGAATCAATATCTAAATAATCAGGAACGCCATCCCCATCCGTATCTACCGGATTGGTTGCCGGATCTCCATCGCCATCTAAATCTAGATCTTCTAAAGAATCTAAAATTCCATCATCATCTGAATCTAAATCGACAACTCCGACTGGATTAACAACCACCGTAACTGTAGCCGTACTGCAATTTCCTTGATCGTCACATATAGTATAAGTAAAAGTGTCCGTTCCTACAAAACCAGGATCAGGAGTATACGTAACAGTATCATCTGAAGGGTCGTTTGGAGTTCCATTATCATTAATAACTACCGTTCCATTTGAAGGATCCGTCGTTGTTAATGTACCAGTACTTGGCACATCATTATCATTGGCAAGAATATCGATGGTTATTGGCACATCCTCATCCGTTGCGACAGTATCATCAAAAGCATCTACAATTGGTAAAACAGTAATATTCACTGTTGCGGTACTACAATCTCCGGATGTATTACAAACTGTATAAGTAAAACTATCGGGACCATTATAATCTGGATTCGGGTTGTATGTTACAATGTCATCTGAGGGATCATTCGGTGTTCCATTATCATCAATTACAACAGAACCATTTGCGGGTTGTGAAACCGTGAGACTTCCATCTGTAGGGATTCCGGTATCATTATCAAAAATGGGAACAACTATGGATTCATCTTCATTAACCGTAATAAAATCATCCATTAGCATCGCAGCTTGCTGTAAACAAACTACGGTGAAATTAGGTAAACTCGAAGAATTTCCTGCTTTAGTTATTGTTGCTGTATAACGCACTACAGTTTGCGTAGCTGTTACAGTAGGCCTCTGTGGATCTCCAGTTACTGCCGGTGTCCAACTTACGGCCGCTCCTCCTCCTACACTGGCTGATATATCTAAGGTAACTTCATTCTCTGGTGCACTACAATCCGTAATTATAAAATACCCGGTTGCATTGGATCCACAAAGTGTGCCATCGTAGGTAGCAAAGTAGATGCCTGGTTGTGTAACTTCAAGAAAAAAGTCGGTTCCTAATACCGTACTGGTATCTGATGCTTCAAACCATTGGTAGTTGTTTTCATCACTCCCATTTGGCGCCTGTAGTAAAAATTGTGCTTGAGATACACCACAACCTAACACAAAAAGTATTAGGCTGATGAATATATATCTATGTAGGTTAAATTTCAAATTCAAGGGGCTGTTTCTACTTATTATTTTACTACGAAAACTACGTTAATCAATGCGTTAAAATCTGCTGGCTGTCCAATGATAGTATACGTCAACATTCCATTAGCATCTATTGTCATTTGAGTTGGACCAGAGGTCGATGTAGTATCAAAAACTGTTGGATCTGCAAATGTTACGTAATAATACAGTTCTGTTGCTCCATATGTTGGTACAGCAGCAGGAGCACCCGCACTTCCTACTGTAGGAGTGCCATATTGTGCAACATATTGTGCATGTAAATCGATAGTAAATGTTCCATTAGTTGATGCATCTACTGCTATTGAAGGCGGATAGAAAATTCTGGCCGCTTTAGAAACAATAGGTGCGATATCTTGTATCACATCTTCTACCGTATCTTCAGTTGTACCATCTCCATCAACATCTACCGGTGTATCGGAATCCACTTCAGATGCTGTTTGGTCGTCGGTCCCATCAAAAGAAGTCGTTGTGTTGTCTTCAGATGTATAGGTATAAGTAATATTATCCGCAGTAGCTAATGTTGTTACCGTTTCATTAATATCAGTAGTTGATCCTCCATCTTGCGCTACTGTTGCAATTCTATTACCAGTAATTGTGTTACTTATCGTAATATCATCATCATAGCTAGCTAAATCTACTGTCGTATCTGCTCCTGTTCCATTGGCTAGCGTAATCGTGTTACCACTTAAACTAATCTGTTGGTTATCGGTATTTGTAAGTGCTGCGATGTCTGCTAATGCTACACTTACCGTTCCTCCTGCACTATCCGTAATCACTAAGTTCGTGCCTACTACTGCAAAGGTTGCATTGGTCGT
>CANKZG010000006.1 GCA_947488435.1 uncultured Flavobacteriaceae bacterium
TAGTAGATATTGATAGAGATGGAGATTTAGATGGAGTAGGGACACAGTTTAGTAATGGAGCTATGATATGGATAGAGGCTCCGGATGATCCTACCCAGCCATGGACGAGCAATGTGATTAATAGTGATATAGCTGGCGGATTGAGTTTGGATGTTGCTGATATAGATTTTGATGGAGATCCAGATTTAGTAGTAGGAGAGTTCAGGAATGGATTTGAGTTGTTTGGATTAGAGAATGACTTGTGTAATAGTGGCACATGGATCCGTCATGTTTTGGATGGTGGAACAGCCGGTTTTGAGCATCATGATGGTGCCCAGATTGTAGATATCGATGGTGATGGGGATTTTGATGTGATCTCAAATGGTTTTAGGAACAATGCTACCCCACGTATATTTGAGAATTTAGCAAATTCCCCAAGTACTACAGCACCAACAGCAAATGCAGGATCGGACATTAATATTTCTTTACCAACGAACAGTGTAGTACTAAATGGGTCAGGAAATGATGCTGATGGAGGAACAATCACTTATTTATGGACACAGGAGAGTGGACCAAGTACGGCAACTTTAAGTGGAGCAAACACAGCAGATTTAACGGCTAGTAATTTAGTGATAGGAAGTTATGTATTCCGACTAACTGTTACCGATGATGAGACAGATACTGCCTTTGATGAAGTTACTGTTATGGTTACTCCAGAAGGTCAAGATGAAATATGGTTAGAGGCTGAATGTGCTTCTGTAGGATCAAATTGGAGTGTTGTAAATGATGTTGCCGCTTCAGGAGGTCAATACATATTACCACCGGTTGGAAATAGTACATCGGCACCACCTACAGATGTAAATTCTATAGTCACCTTTAATTTTTCCGTAGCAACGGCAGGAACGTATCGGGTATATGGATTAGTAAGTGTACCATCAGGGAGTGATGATAGTTTTTGGATTCGTTCCAATGGTGGAAGTTGGGTGAGTTGGAATAGTATTCCTGGTGGGAGTGATTTCAGTTGGCAACAATTTCATAGAAGTCCCAACGGACCTATTTTTGTAACGTACAATTTATCGGCAGGAGCTAATACTATTCAAATAGCGCATCGCGAAGATGGTGCAGGTTTAGATAAACTTTATGTTACCCTAACGGATAATGTTCCAGTTGGATTTGGTGGAGTTGACCCTACCTGTATACCTTCACAAGTGGCTCAAAATTTAAATAATGATTTATCAGAGACAATTGAAAATACACGTAATACTAGTATAAGCATTTCTCCAAACCCTTCAAGGATTACAGCATACATTTCGGTAAGCGATGAAAAGTCTGAGATATCTCAAATGTATATTTATGACGCATTAGGAAGAGTAGTGAGACATATAGAAGGGGAACATTTAAAAATTGGTATAGCCGAATACGAATTGGATGTAAATGGTCTTGAAGAAGGGGTGTATTTTATTAGATGCTTATTTAAGGATACTGGGAAATCAAGCACTCATCGACTAGTTGTACGAAAATAAGTGATTTCTATTAATAAAAAGTAGCTATCGTCCTGTCAATAATGGGACGAATAGCGCTAAGTCTTTTTTTTGTAACTCTTATTTTTTTTAAATATTCTAACTGTCTAATATTATGGATGTCAGAGGCAACAAAATCAATTAATCCTTCATCTAATAGATAGCCAGCTTTTTTAAAAACATCTTTCCCATAGAATTCACTTAACGATAATAAATTAAGTTGAAACAGGATGCCTTGACTTTTATAATGATTGTATCTAGACGATTTATGCTTTAAAAAAGAATAGCGTTCAGGATGTGCTAGGATTGGAAAAAAACCACTTTTAGCTGTTTTCAATATTGCAGTATCGAAATTAATAGAAGCCTGTAGATAAGACATTTCTATCAGTAAATACTCATTTGAATGAGGCATCACTCTTTGTAATTCTAGTAAATCTTCAAAATTATCATCAATCATATGTTCTGCGGCGGCAGCTATTACTGTACCAGAAAGATCACTTTTTGAAGATAAAGCTTGTTTAAGCCGTTCTAAAGAAGTATTGATGGTTTCTGGAGTATTTTCATAGTAATTTTGCATGATATGGGGGGTAGCAATAAATTTTGTAATACCAATTTGTGAAAAGGCCCTTATCATTGCCAGAGAATCTTCGATCGTCTTCGCACCATCATCTATTCCAGGAAGAATATGATTATGTATATCAATAAAGTTGTCAAGGTAATCTACAAGAAATATTTTTTTGGTAAAAAAATGAAACATCAAAGATTTTTTTCGCAATAAAAATAATGTTTCTAAGTATAAGTATATCTAATTAAACAGAGAAAAAAAGCAACTTTTCATAACACCTATATTATTTGTTGGATATCGGTATTATGGGAATACTTTTAAAATTGGATAGTACTAATTATGAAAAAACAACTACGAACTAGCATTTTTAAAATATACTTCATCTACCTTACACATATAATTGTGTTGAGTTTTATAAATTATGATTGCCGGATAAATTTGAAGTAACTTCCAGTTTTTAGGTGAAAATAAACACAAAAAAAAGCTAAATTGGCTTTAGCTTTTTTGAAAATATCTCGTTTTATTTTAGTGGAGAAGAGAAGGTATACTATTGTTTTTTAAGCAATTCTTGTGCTTTTTGCATACTAGAATTTATTTGTTCTTTTAAAGCATTAACTTTTACTTTTTCCTCCTTAATCCATTTTTGTTTTTCTTCAGTTAACGCCTTTCCACGAAACATTTCATCAGCATCAAAACGTTTTCCAAAGTTTTCCATCCAACTAATCATAGATTTGTTAGACGCCTTCAGTTCTTTTATGGACGAAGTATATTCATTCACTTGTGTATCACTACCCGTCTTATTCTCTAATTGGCCAATTAACTTTGCCAAACTAGACATTTCTAACATCAAATTATCATGAATAACCATTACTTCTTTCATTGCATCACCCTTTAGCTGTTGTGTCTTTTGAGCATATGAGGAAAAAGACAAGGCCATTAGACAGATGATTACAAAATTTCGATATATTTTTTTCATAGTTTTTTTATCAACTTCAAAGTTATTGATTAATTGATTATAATTATAAAAATTCGACAACATTCAAAAAAAGTTAGATATAAAACCTCGATCATCTTAAATGACTATGCATCTTTGCTACATTTTTTATGAAACGGATTTTAATTGGAATATGGTTTACGCTAAAGTTTTAGTAAATTAGATTATCGCAAAAAGTAACTTTAAATCAAGATTATTCAAGTATGCTTGTTTATCGGTTATACTTTTGTATGTGGTTTTAAAGAAATCTTAGGCTTTACAAATGTTAAAAAAAGAACGATCTCATATAGCACTTTTCTTAAGTGAAGTCCCTTTTTTTTCTGAAGTTTCTCAGACTTCGTTGATGCATTTATGTGAAGAGGCGGTAAAAGAAACCTATATCTCGGGAAATCGCATTTTCCAAAAAGGAGATTCTGGGGAAGAAATGTATGTCCTATTAAGCGGTCGTGTTCGGGTACATGATAAGCAACATGTTTACGATTATTTGTCTAAAGGAGATTGTTTTGGGGAATATGCAATTATAGATAGTGAAGTTCGATCAGCGTCTATTACCACCGAAGAAACTGCGGAGGTTCTTAAAATAGCACGACATCATGTGTTGAATTTAATGAAAACAGATAGCGGGTTCGCGCAAGGTATTCTTGCTGTGATGATTAAGAGGCATCGAGAGTTAGATGTAATTCAAGAACGCCTTGCGGTATCTAAGCAAGAAGTTGAATTGGCAAATGCAAAAATGAGCGGTCTTATTGACGGAGCGATGGATGCAATTGTTATGTTTAATTCTGAATTTAGAATTGTTCTCACGAATCCATCTGCAGAGCTATTATTAGAAAATAATGACGTTTTACAGCGGAATGTTTTGTTTTTTATGGATGAAGATAGTGCTGCAATGATAAAAGGCATAGTGCAAACTAATATAGAAGACAGTACAAAAAAATTAAATACCTATTTACCAAAAGTAATTAAGGTAATTGGTTCGAATGAAACTGAAACTTTAAATGAAGGAACGATAAGCAATTATGGTAATGGAGCAGCGGTTTTTTATACCTTGATTTTAAGGAACTTAACAGATCGTTTGCAAGCCGAGGACACGATTAATTTACTTACAACACAAACCCAATATCTAGAGGAGGAAATAAAAAAGTTAACAAATGACTATGGTATTCTGACTGAAGATAAAAGTATGAAAACCGTACTGGATCTTATTCATCAGGTAGCGACTACCGATGCAACGGCATTAATTACGGGAGAAACTGGAACGGGTAAGGAATTAGTAGCACGGGCAATACATCAAGAAAGCTCCAGAAGAGATCAACCTTTAATACGAATTAATTGTGGAGCTATACCAGCTAATTTGATCGAAAGTGAGTTGTTTGGACATGAAAAAGGAGCTTTTACTGGTGCTACTATTAGTAGAAAAGGACGCTTTTTATTGGCGGATAAAGGGACTATTTTTTTGGATGAAATCGGGGAAATGCCATTAGAACTTCAACCTAAATTACTTCGTGTTATACAAGAAGGGGAGTTCGACCCCGTAGGAAGTTCTACGACTATAAAAGTTGATGTGCGAATAATTGCAGCAACCCATAGGGATTTATTACAACATGCAAAAGATGGAAAATTTAGAGAAGATTTATATTACCGTCTAAATGTATTTCCAATTGAAATTCCTGCTTTGAGAGTTAGAGGGAACGACATTAATTTGATTGCTGCAGAAATGCTAAAACAATTCTCTATTAAATTAAATAAGCCTCAACCTATTTTAAGCGCAGCGGACAAGAAGATATTCACTGCTTATAACTGGCCTGGAAATGTACGTGAACTTCAAAATTTAATTGAAAGAGCGGTTATAGTGTCACAGAAAGGTAAAATCGATTGGAAGCGAATTGTGCCTAGTAAGCAAGGCAAAATCAATTTACAAGATGATAAAGAGGTTTTGGAAAGAGTATGGACATCGCAAGAAATCATAAATTTAGAAAAAGAGAATATTTTGCGCGCCCTTAGACAAACCAAATGGAGAATATCGGGAAAAACTGGTGCAGCGCAATTATTGCAATTACCACCAACTACTTTGGCTTCTAAAATAAAAGCACATGGAATTGAACGACCTATTTGATGACAAGCTTTAAAACTACTTCTAGATAGAAATATTCGCTTTGCTTGGATTAACGTTTCAAGAACTACACCCTAAGAACTAGGTTTTTATAAACAATTAACGAGATGTCGTTAATATTGCAACGAAATATCGTTAAAAAATGATATATCGTTAGGGTTGTTTAATTAAAAAATTTATGTAATTATTTGATTTATAGTTATTTATAATTTATGGCACAGCAAATGTAATAGTTAAGTCAAAATATAATAATAACAATTTAAAATTAAAAAAATGATTACAACAGCAAACATTAAAAACGGAGTAAACGTAGATCAATTAGTAGAAACTATTGGAGCAGTTCAAGGAAATCCTGAGTTAGCAAAATTTCAATTTCGAACAAAAAACAACTGGATTACAGGCGGACATTGCGTGTCAAGTATTAAAAGCTTTTACGGTGTTGGTGCGGAAGATGAATCGCGTAAGGAAACCTTTACTATGGAGTGTGACCATCCAAATGTACTATTAGGAGAAGATTTAGCTGCAACACCTGCAGAAGTAGTTTTACATGCATTAGGTTCCTGTTTAACAGGTGCAATGGTTTATCACGCTGCGGCCAATGGAATTACTATAGAAAGCGCGGAGTCTAAACTAGAGGGAGGAGTGGATTTACATGGTTTTTTAGGCTTAAATGCAGAAATAAGAAAAGGATTTGACGGAATTAAAGTTGTACTTAAAGTCAAGTCGGATGCATCAGTGGAACAGTTAGAGAATTTGGCAAAATTTTCACCTGTATTTGACATGATTACAAATCCAACACCAGTTGCCATTGAAATTCAAAAGTAACATGCTTGAAAGGCTATTTTGATGTTATTTCAAAATAGCCTTTTTCTTTCTTCACTAACCTTATGACTTACCATGAAATACGTACAATCTAACCATCTTTTTAACGGCAATCAGGCCGCTGCTTATATAGCATATAAGGTTAATGAAATATGTACTTTGTACCCTATTACACCCTCTTCAGAGATGTCAGAATTGGTGGAATCATGGAGCGCAACTCAACAAAAAAATATTTTTGATCAAGTACCTGTAACTTTTGAAATGCAAAGTGAAGCCGGGGTAGCTGGAGCAATGCACGGCGCACTGCAAACAGGTGCGCTAACCACAACATTTACAGCTTCACAAGGATTACTTTTAATGCAACCAAATATGTTTAAAATTGCTGCAGAATTAACACCCAACGTAATTCATGTTGCAACCCGAAGCATAGCTACGCATGCCTTATCAGTTTTTGGAGATCACAGTGATATTATGGCGGTTCGAAATACAGGATATGCTTTTTTAGGTGCCGCATCGGTGCAAGAAACTATGGATTTTGCGCTGATAGCACAAGCAGCCTCACTAGCATCGCGTATTCCATTTGTCCATTTTTTTGATGGTTTTAGAACTTCGCACGAAACAACTACTATTGAGACCATTTCAGATAGAGTGATTCGGCAGATGATACCTAAGAATTTAGTGCAGCAGCATCGCGATAAGGCGCTCAATCCAAACAAACCTGTTCTCAGGGGTACCGCACAGAATGCGGATGTCTTTTTTCAAAGCCGAGAAGCTATTAATCCTTTTTATAATGCATGTCCAGATATTGTTCAGCAACAAATGGATCGTTTTGCTAAGCTCACGGGAAGACAATACCAAATTTTTGAGTATGCCGGACATCCAGAAGCTGAACGGGTGATCATTGCCATGGCATCTGCCACGGAAACTATTGAAGATACCGTCTATAATTTAATCGATAAAAATGAAAAAGTAGGTGTGCTTAAAGTTCGACTATTCAGACCTTTAAGTGCAAAACACTTTATTAATGCTTTACCTGAACATTGCACTGCTATTGCCGTTTTGGATAAAACCAAAGAGCCTGGATCTAGCGGAGAACCATTATACTTAGATGTGGTTCAAATGATTATGCAGGCTTTTCATGATAATCGAATCAAAACCTTACCAAAGATAGTGGGAGGACGATATGGGTTATCTTCTAAGGAATTTACGCCAGGTATGGTTAAGGCGGTTTTTGATGAATTACAACAATCCCGACCAAAAAATAATTTTACAATTGGTATTAATGATGATGTTACCAATTTAAGTCTTGCATACACCGAAGATAACGTCTTTCAAAACCAACAATTTCAAGTCGTATTCTATGAAACTAAAACGAATGCATCAGCAAAAAGTATAACACAGCTTTTAGAAATACTGCAGGAATACAATCTTAATTATGTTCAATGTTACGAAGAATGCGATTATAAAAAATCAGAATCAAGAAAAATAGCAAACATTAGGTATGGAAAACAGCCTATTAAGGCTCCATACCTTATATCACAAGCAGATTTTATTGGTTGTGATTCTGATGCTTTTTTAAAGAATGACACTGTTCTAGACCGTATAAAGGAAAATGGAACGCTAGTTGTAATTTCAGAATCTACTGCAATTAACTTTTGGGAATCTTTACCTATCGGAATTCAAAACAGAATTCGGGAAAAAAAATTATCCGTTTATATTGTAATTGAAAATGATTTTAATCAATTGTGTTGTAAAGCAAATGGAGATTTAGCGTTGTTACAACAATGTTTTTTAGCACTTCAAAATGCAATAGCAGCGGGTGATGCCATCCAAGTAGTTAAAGAGGATATCTTGAAAATAGATACTTCAAAAACAAACACCACTGCCTGTGAAGATTTGCATAGCGATCCAGTTTTTGCAGAAACACTTATTAGTAAGCTTCTCCATAAAAAGGGTAATACTATTCCAGTAAGTGGATTGCCGGTAGATGGAACTTATGCTACAAACTCCTCAAAATACAATGCAGCAAAAACAACAGACGTATTACCTGAATGGGATTTTAATGCCTGTACCCAATGTGGTGCCTGTAGTATGGCTTGTCCGCAAGGAGCTCTGCGAATTAAGGCATACGATGACGAATACCTAGTTTCAGCTCCTCAAGGTTTTAAAAGTATTCAAACTAAAGAATTAGGGTTTGATTTAGACCTATTAAACTATACAATACAAGTGCATCCCGAACAATGTAATTCCTGTAACAACTGTGTGGATGCTTGTTCTGTTAAAGCTCTAAATATGATTGCTAAAGATCCCATTATAACCTCCGAAATGGAGAATTGGAATCACTTTAAAAGCATACCTGAAACGGATCGATCTAAGATAGATGCTACCAAAATGCGTCAGCAACAACTACAAGAACCCTTGTTTAAGTATGCTTTAGGTGAAGAAGGTTGTGGCGAAGCTCCTTATTTGAAACTACTTTCACAACTCTTTGGTGATCGTATGCTGATAGCTAATGCTACTGGGGCGAGTTCTATTTTTGGAGGTGCATTACCGACAACCCCTTGGGGCATTGATAAAAAGGGGCGCGGTCCTGCTTGGTCCAATTCGTTGTTTGAAGATAATGCAGAGTTTGGTTTGGGTTTTCGATTATCCTTAGATGCCAAGCAGCAAAAAGCAAAAGACTTGCTTAAAGCGATGACTGGAAAATTAGAATTCGACTTAATTCATGACCTTATTAATACTGATCAGAACACAGAAATAGGGATTACCAAACAACGCGAAAACGTTGGATATTTAAAGTCGGCATTAAATAAAATAAGAACTCCAGAAGCTAAAGAATTGGCTACAATGGCTGATAGTTTGGTCAAGCAAAGTATTTGGATTGTTGGTGGTGATGGATGGGCTTATGATATTGGTTATGGGGGATTAGATCATGTAATTGCCTCTGGAAGAAATGTTAATATTTTAATTCTCGATAACGAAGTATATTCCAATACAGGGGGACAGATGTCGAAAGCAACCCCGCAAGGAGCTATGGCGAAGTTAGCAGCTCAAGGAAAGCAAAAACAAAAGAAAGACATGGGGCGTTTAGCAATGTGTTATGATGATGTATATGTTGCCGCTATAGCTATGGGAGCAGATCGGGAACAGAGCTTGAAAGCCCTTATTGAGGCGGAGAGTTTTGATGGTCCTTCTGTGGTTATTGCGTATTGTCATAGTTCATCGCATGGTATAGATATGAAAAAACCAAGTCAATACCATAAGGCAGCTGTAGCTTCCGGACAGTGGTTGCTCTATCGAAATGATCCAAGGAGAACTGCGCTAGGCCTAAACCCATTGCAATTAGATTCTGAAAAGCCGAGCATTCCTATTGAAACTTATTTAAAATTGGAGAAACGATTTGGTGCAATTTTTATGGAGGGAGTGCAATCAACGAAAGAGCGTATACAACATTTACAAAACCAGATTGATAAACGATATGCTTTTTATGTAAGACGCTCCAATGAAACTGTATAATTATATTTACAATCTTAGCACAGGTAATTAGGGAAACTTCTAATTCCCTCTAGCCTCATGCATTTCCATGAATTTAATAAAGCGGGGGTCATTTTCAAGGAAATCAAAAATATGCAGCGTTCTATCCCGTTGCAATTTTCGATACTGATTGTTGCGACTAGGATCCAAATAGAAGAGTACACTATCGGTTTCTTGTAATCCTGCATAGGCAACTGCTAACTGATGACTTAAATTATCTTTTGGAGCACGCCCGCGTATTTTGTGTATAGTTTTATGCGCATTAAGAGTATCTCCCGTTTTTCCATAGCAAAAAGCTAAAAAGCGATCAAAAACACTCATCTCTTTCACCAATTCTTTTAAAGGAAGAATAGCGCTACTATAATCCATTTTATCCGTATATAATCTAAAGTAAGAGCGATTAATTACAAACTTATTATTGTCGCTACTATGTTTTTCGATATTCTTCATTAACGCTTCCGCTTCATCATATTTTTTATTCATAGTTAGTGCAGTAAAATAGCTATTGCCAGTTGCAAAAGATAGGGGGTCTAAGCGATAGGCTATTTCTGCCTGTTCCAATTGTTTTTTAAATTGCCTGGAGTAGTAAAAAAAGGTGGAAAACTGGTGCCTAGCGGTAAGATCGTTGGGTGAAAGACGAATCGCTTTTTCGAAGGCGGCTTGAGCCTCATTTCGCTTTCCTTCGATATTGTAGATTAAACCCCGAACGGAATAAATACGGGATACCTTATCGGTAATGGCTTCCGCTTTATCTAAGTAGGTATTTGCCAGTTTTGCCGCCTCGCCAGGATTTCTTCCAGAATAATACGTTTCTAAATAAATAGAATTAGCAATTTCTGCATAAGCTTCTGCATAATCAGGATCTAGTGCTATAGCTTCTTTATAGAGCTGAATGCTTCTTGCAATACTTTCTTTATTTCGTTTATCGGCCTCATTTCTTCCCGTTAGGAACAATTTATATGCCTCGATATTTTCAGTGGGGATAATCGCTAAACCTTGTTGTTCTTCAAAGGAAAGATTGAGTTGCAGGGCATCTACAATTTTTCTAGAAACTTCAGTTTGAATATTGAAAATATTGGTAAGCGTTCTATCATAATTGTCAGCCCAAATATGTTCATCTGTAGCAGCATCAATTAGCTGGGCGGTAACTCTAATTTGATCACCATGTTTTTGAACGCTTCCCTCCAAAATATAGGAAACCCCAAGTTCAGAAGCAATTTCAGGAATAGTCTTTTCCGTAGTTTTATATTGCATCACTGAGGTCCTTGAGATAACGTGTAATTCCTTCAATTTGGATAACTGCGTTAAGATATCTTCCGTCATACCATTGGTAAGAATATCGGAATCTCCTTCCTTATTCAAATTGTCAAAAGGTAAGACAGCTATAGAAAGATCTTCCCGAACAGGAATGTTTTTTTTACTCAAAAAAGAATAAGCGAATAGCAATCCAAAACAAACTAATAGTACAAGAGACCCGATATAAAATAATTTCTTTTTCGAGACTGGATTTTTATGAATTTCCTCACGCGTTTTTAGTTTTCCTTTTACTTGAGAAGGATCAGGAATTGCAAGCCCATCATTTGCAATAGCAAATAACGGCATTGCGGTATCTACGTTCTTTAGATCATAGGCATCTAAGAACTTAGTTTTAATATCCGGATGACTGCGTAATTGATCATGAACCTTATCTGAAATCAGGATGCTTCCTGCAGTTGCACAGGATTCAATTCTGGAAGCTATATTTACTGCATCACCAATAATATCTTCCTTTGAATAGACGATATCTCCTACATGGACTCCAATACGAACAGGTATTTTTGCTTCAATAAAAGCCAACTGCATTTCGATGCAAGAATATATTGCTTCCACCGTACTGTTATAGACACTTAAAGTACCATCGCCAAAATATTGGATAATCTTTCCATCAAACTTTGCTGTAGCAGTTTCAAAAATTTCACGATGTTTGTTTCGCAGCGTCAATGCAATATCTTCATCATGTTGCATTAACGACGTATACCCTTCTATATCGGTAAATAATATTGCGGCAAGTTGTCTCTTTTGAGCCATTACAGATTACATTTGAAAATATGCAAAGCTCCTATACATGCAAAAACGTTTGTGTATGTTTAGGCTGGACTTTTGTTATTGAATCTTAAAAATAGTATATAAAGTTTGAAGCACAAAAACAAATACATAATAGCAATTAAACGACAAAGCTTTATTCGAGCGGCCTTTCCGCCGTTATTTGCGATTTTCTTTGCGAATAACAACTTTTAAACCCGACCAAATAGGACTTACGCTGCAAACTTTAATATCTACCATACCTAAAGGAAATATTTCGGCACGAACCACATCTTCTGTGATATCGGTGATTACTTTTGACGCTTTTTTAGGCCAGGAAATCCAAATCATTCCATTTTGTTGCAACTGCGGTAGATGCATAGCCAATAACGATTTTAATTCTTCCCGCTCTTTAGAAAATAGATGAATTGCATCAAATAAGTCCTTAGCATTAGGAATAGGTAATTCAAAAGGAGCCTCTAACCATTCCAAATAGTTATCGGGTTTATTACAAATTAAAATGTTATGCGTTTCTTTAAATCCTAATTTCAAATATAAAGGTCTTCCAGAGTATCCTGTTCTTTCCATAAAAGAATAATTTTTCGGCACTAATGGTAATGAGAATAACTAAGGTAATTAATTTTAATTATTGTGGACCTTTAACTACTACGGCTTGGGCATTTTAAAAATAGCATCGGCTATATTTTCATTAAAAAATAGTTGTGATGTTTCTAAAATTTGAAACGTAGTATTATCAATTTTCATGGTTACCACAAAGGGATAATAATAACCCGCTACTTCCCGATAATCTGATAGATACGATTGCTGAACTTTTCCAGCTGAAGGACCCGATTGTATTGTGGTTTCTGTGAGTACGGGGAGGTAGGTTTTGCGATCAAAATAATAAAGCATGCTATTTTCTGTTAATACTCCATTCACCAATAAGGGGTTTTTAGTAAGTTTAACTTTATATGTTATTGCACCGTTAATTGTAGCCATACCCAAATATTTACTTTGGAACCCATTTTTCATCCAATTATGAGCTGGGTAGGGAAATTCAGGAATTGTACTTTTAAGATTTTCAGTAGCGTCTTCATCCTTGATTACCGTTTCCATTTGCGGATTACTACCCCAAACTATAGTTCCGTCATAAGCGGTATCGATATAATCCCTTTCGTTAATTTTTAAGGATGTAATTTGCCTTCCATCCTTCAATTGTATACGCTGAAATGGGAGCTCCATATTTTGAGATACTAACTTTGCAGTTCCAATAACTTTCATTGAAGTAACATTATTCCACGATGCCTGCCCACCTGTCACCTTAGTATAATTTGCTAATATTTCCGTTGCATTTTGTGCTGAGGTTGCACTTATAAAAAATATGCAAAACAGCAATGTTTGATATGTAAATTTCATTATTATCGTTTTTTAAAAGATGATAAAATAGTTTAGTTTTTAACGATACGTAGCCGTAGCGAATTTTAAATATTCCTGTCCATTTAAAATATAGTCTAAGACGATGAACTGATTCTTGGCAGCATCATAGGTATATATAGTTTTGCCTTGTTCGGTGGAAGTATTTCCCCAAAAAATGGTGAGTGTATTTGCTTTAATTGTACCTTTTAAAGGAAAAGTAACTCCTCTGGAATCAAACCAAGAACCACTCAGCAGAGAATCCTTGCTGATTTTATAATAGGCATTCGCTGCAAATTTTATTTCCTGCCCTTCTTTTCCTCTAGTATTATGAAACGCTAGTTTTAAGAATTGTGCTTCAAGTTCCCATTTCCATTGCATAGAAAAGGATGCTTCTTGCCCGAGTAAGGTCCCTGTGCCTTCCCATGTTTTGAATGTCAATTGTTCAATAACCGTTTGTGCTTGTAGAGCAGAATTACAATAAGAACAGATGATAAGATAGCCAATAACAGTATTCCGGACTGCAGATACGAGCATAATTAAATTAAATTGAGTTGAAGTTTTGTTTTTTAGATTAATTGTCTAGTAATGCCAATGCTCTTATTTTAATTTTCACTTCATTGCCTATAAAAAAAGAACCATTGTCCATTTTGCGATTAAAAGCAATTCCATAATCAAATCGATCTATGGTAAAATCAGCTTTGATACCCAATGCTATTTTCTGGGTTGGATCTTTAAAAGGTCCTAGAACTTCCATAGGAAATGTTACTTTTTTTGTTACTCCATGAATGGTAAAATCTCCACTGATATTATACCCTCCTTGCTCATTTTTTATAACCTCAGAAGATGCAAAAGTAATTTCGGGATATGCTGCAGCATCTAACCAATTTTCACCTTTTAGATGCCCATCACGAATAGCATTATTGCTATCTAAACTACCTACTTGAATTGTTGCATTAAGTTGAAGGGTAGTGGGATCTTGATCTTCCATACTAATTTGTGCCGAGAAATCATTAAATCGCCCGGAAACCTCACCTACTAAAAAGCGTTCTACATCGAATCCGATATAAGTATGACCCACATCTAAAGTATAGGTGTCGGGCTTGGATTTGAAACCAAGACATAGCGTAAGACAACAAATTAAAGTAAAGAGAACTGTTCGTTTTTTCATGATGTTTAAAATTTAAATTAAACATCAATAGTATAAGCTACAGCCTTTAAAATCGACAATCTTTATAAAAGTTGCTTTCTTTTTTGTCGTATTTACGTCTTTAATGCAGCAATATGTGCCTTGCGAAAAGATGAAGGTGTTTGTTGTTCGAACTTTTTAAAAGCATTGACGAAAGAAGTTTTATTGTTAAACCCTGCATCAAAAGCAACCTGTAGTAATGTATAATTTGGATGCATGCTTATTAACTGTTTGGCTTCTTTAATGCGGTATTTATTAATAAAATCGAAAAAAGAAGAGTCATAACTTTCATTGAGGAGTTGTGATAAATGATGATTTGGCATATGAAGAAGAGCTGCTAAGTCTTTTAAGCGTAAATCATTTTTTAGATGTGGTTTTTCCTGTTGCATTAGTTGTTCCAACTTTTCCTTATAAACCTGTTTCTCTATAGGTTTTAAGGTGGAAGACTCATAGCGTTTTTTAGGTTCTTGAGTTTGTAACCATTCTATTCCCGACAAACGATAACCAACTGCATAAATAAATAAACCCATGGGTAAAACATAGATATAATCTAAGGATCTGGAATAGGCATCCGAAGCAAACAAAATATATAAATATATAGATGCTAATATGAGGCTGCTAATAAGCACCAGATTAAAAATATAGAGCCAAAGTGTATCATTTAATGCAGCATATTCATTTTTAAGACGCTTGGCATAGCGCTTTATAATTTGGATATTCAGCACTAAATAAGCTGCAAAATGAAGAAATTGTAGATAAAAAATGGAGGAATATAGATATTCGAATGACGTAACTACCTTTGGGCGATGATCAAAAACAGCAAGCATACCATAATGAATTTGACGAGAGCTTAAGGATTGACCGCTTAATAGTGGAATCAACAAAGCAAAAATTAAAAAGGGTGTTAGATGTAAAACACTTTTTAAATTGAATTTCCATGTTGAAATGCTTACTGCTTTAAAAAAGAAAAAAGTAAGTGGACCCAAAAGCAACCAGGATCCATAACGTGTACCATAAAAAAGATCAAAATTTAGCTTAATTACGTTTCTAACGGTATAAAACTCCACTAAGAACCAGATAAAGACAGTAACTAACAAAAAAAGATATCGATTTTCCTGTTTTCTTCTTCTTTTTGAGGAAAGAAGAAAAACTGATAGCACAAATAAACCTTGAGCGATAAGAAAAAGAATGAGTATTGACCAAATATCTTGATGCATTCGGATACATTTTAAATCAAAGAAAAACAAAAAAAAGGAATCTCTATCTAATGAAATGAATTTGATGTGGTTTTAAAACTTGGTAAAACAATAGTTCTATGAATGCTTATATTTGAAAATAAAAGAGATCAGAGAAAAGTGCAGCATCAAAAAAAGCAAAAAAAAATAAAGGTATGGGAAGAAGCACTAAAATGGGTCATGGTGCTATTTTTAGCTTTAGTACAACTTCAATGTAAAGTCGAACCTGAACCAAAAATTACAATTGCAACAGCTGCTAATATGCAGTTTGCAATGGAGGAGTTGATAACGGCTTTTACCGATAAAACTGGTATTCCTTGCACTATGGTAGTAAGCTCCTCTGGCAAACTAACGGCGCAGATAATAGCCGGAGCGCCTTATGATATTTTCGCAGCTGCTGATATGAAATATCCTCAAGAGATTTACGAAAAAGGACTTGCACAAAGACCTCCAAAAATTTACGCTTATGGGACGTTGGTCTTGTGGTCTCTTCTTGATGAAGTAACCCCCTCTTTACCTATCTTAGAAGAAAATATAATTAATCATATTGCTATTGCTAACCCTAAAACCGCTCCCTATGGTAAAGCCGCAAAAATGATCTTGGAAGAGAAGGGGATTTACAATACGCTTGAAGAAAAATTAGTGTTTGGTGAAAGCATTGCACAAACCAATCAATTTATTCTTTCCAAAGCGGTAGAAATAGGATTTACAGCGAGGTCGGTCGTGGCTGCTCCAAAAATGAAAGGAAAAGGACAATGGATAGCTTTAGATGGTATTAACGCTCCAAAAATTGATCAGGGGGTGGTGTTAATTACCCGTAACAATAGCAATACAAATGGAGCGCAGCAATTTTATAACTTTCTCTCTTCACCAGAAGCGCAAGCCATTTTAAAGACATATGGCTATTTAAAGGTATCAGAATGAATAGTATTGAAGGACGTATTAAAACAATTGCAAATGCAGGAAGTTTATCTGTAGTATCTTTAGATACAATTTCAAATGAAATAATTAAGGTAATTGTTCTGGATACGCCAGATACCGCTCCATACTTGCAACTGGGGAAACAGGTAAAAGCAGTATTTAAAGAAACAGAAGTTATTGTAGGCAGTACTGCTGCGGATACCCATATAAGTATTGAAAATAAAATTAAAGGACGTGTACTAAAAATTGAGAAAGGAAATTTGTTATGCCAATTAATAATTGAAACCAAGCTTGGAACAATTTCCGCTGTACTTACCACCGATGCTTTAGCAAGAATGGAAATAACGGTTGCGAAAGATGTTGTTGTGATGATTAAGATTAATGAAATAATGCTATCCGAATGCTAGATTGGAGCCCCTTATTGCTGACGTTTAAACTAGCATGCGTAACAACACTTATATTAGTGCTGTTAGCTATTCCTATTGCCTATTGGCTAGCATATACAAAGTCTTCTTTAAAACCCGTAATGGAAACTTTGGTAAGTATGCCCTTGGTTCTGCCGCCAACCGTTATAGGATTCTATTTGTTACTTGCATTTAGCCCTGGTAATGCGGTAGGAGCGTGGTTAGATCAGTGGTTGGGGATACGTCTTATTTTCTCGTTTCCAGGTTTGGTATTAGGGTCCATAATCTACAGTTTACCTTTTATGGTACAACCAATTCAATCTGGATTTTCCGGGCTTTCGCCTTCCTTAAAAGAAGCAGCTTATGTTTTAGGAAAAACAAGATGGACGACAATATTTCGGGTATTATTACCCAATATAAAGCCAGCACTATTAACAGGAATTGTATTGTCCTTTGCGCATACGGTAGGAGAGTTTGGCGTTGTATTGATGATAGGAGGTAATATTCCTGGAAAAACAAAAGTCGCTTCAATAGCAGTTTATGATGAAGTGGAAGCACTAAATTATAGTACCGCAAATACTTATTCATTGATACTTTTTGCCTGTACATTTATACTTTTATTACTTATTTATGGAATAAATGGGGGGTACTTTAAAAAAATAATTCGATGATTGAATTAGCGCTGCAAAAGGATCTAAATAGTGGTAATGGAAGTATACGACTTCAGGCTAATTTGAATTTGGAAAAAGGAAGTATCCTAACTTTATATGGTGCGTCTGGTGTAGGGAAAACATCTACACTTCGAATGCTAGCAGGGTTAATGACCCCAGATCGTGGAAAAATCGTTGTACATGACGAAGTCTGGTTCGATAGCGAGAGAAAGATCAATAAAAGTCCCCAAAAACGAAAAGTGGGATTTATGTTTCAGGATTATGCCTTGTTCCCGAACATGACTGTAAAGCAAAATTTAGAATTTGCACTTAAACCCGGACAAGACCAAAAAATTGTTTCCGAACTTATTGAAATTATTGCCCTTGAGGAACTACAAAATCTAAAACCTACTACTTTATCTGGAGGACAAAAACAACGTGTTGCTTTGGCACGGTCGCTTGTAAATCAGCCTGAAGTTTTATTGCTTGATGAACCCTTATCCGCACTAGACCTTGCAATGCGTCAAAAGTTACAAACGTATATCCAGCGTGTGCATAAAAAATATAAACCCACTATTATTTTAATCAGTCATGATGTGGGAGAAATTATTAAGCTATCACAATTCATTTGTAAAATTGAAAATGGACAAGTACATCCTCCAGAGGATCCTTCCCAATTTTTTACTACAAATACGATCAGTGGAAAGTTTCAGTTTACAGCTGAAATATTGCATATTGTAAAAGAAGATATTGTATACGTAGTATCGTTATTGGTTGGGCATACTGTTACTAAAATAGTGGCTCAAGCATCGGATATAGAAAACCTTAGCATTGGCGATAAAGTAATCATTGCAGCAAAAGCTTTTAATCCGATTATTTATAAAATTAAATAGTGCTTACTTAAAACGAGAGTTATCGATTAAAAGAATGCATGTCGATCAAATTATACTTTTTCACTAGCATTGATTCGGCTTACATCTACGGTTAACCCGTCATTTTCTCGTTTGCTGACATATATAAATTTTTCTCCCCATTTAAGTTCAGAGGCCTTATATGAAGAGCGAGAGTAGACGATTTGAGAAAAAGATTCGTCAAACGCTTTTATCATAACAATAAACTCTACATCTTTTTCCATAACCTCAGAAGCGGTTAGTTTATAAAGTGGACTAGAATCGTTAATCGGATGAACAATAGTCCATATGGACGGAAAAAAAACAACCTTTGAACGCTCAAGTTCAAGAAGATAAAAATCTCTCAATTCGGAATCTTTTTTCTTCATGGATAATGTCACTTTTACTTCCACCTCTAAAAGTTGGTTATTTCGAGGATTGACCACTCTAAACATAAAACCCGTAATATTCCTATATGGAGAAATTAAAGCATGGGAACTATACTTAATTTTTGCAGATGGTCTTGAAAATCGGCCATAGAGCAAACCGGTAGCAAGGGCAAAAGTTAACAAGCCTAACATAGACTCTATTGCAGCAACAATATTTGCTGCAGTTCCAATAGGAGCAACACGCCCATAGCCTAAAGTTGTAATGGTTTGTGCGCTAAAAAAAAATGCTTCAATAAAGGCTTCCATATTTGACGCCCCTGAAATTCCTGTAAGGGATTCCACTCCAATAATCATGTAAATTGATGCAAATACTAAATTAACCACGGAATAACATAAAAACACTATGCATAAAAAATGAAGCCAAGGCATCGAAATAAAAGAATGAAAAAAATTGGTTCGTTCAAAGAAAGGAACGTTTGTTTTTCTAACATTAAAGGAACCATCTTTATTTAGTGCGCGATAGCCATCAGCAGAAACTTTAGTGTCTAGACCTAAATCCCGAAACTTCTTTTTCTTATTTTTCTTCATAGAATTTTAAAAACATTTCCAGTTGAAAATTAAGGTATAAAAACTAGATTCCGTATTAATTTAAAAAATAAGATAAAAAAAACGTAGACCATAGGCCTACGTTTTTTATTTGAATATATTAATTCTCTTTGTTGCGCTATGCAACTTCAGGTTCTGCTTTATGCATGCTTACTACTAATAATACCGTAGCTGCTATTACCCAATAATAATATGCATCGATTCCTTCAAATCCTAATGCAAAAGGAGCAATGATGAATACCACCGCAACCATGAAGTCAACAATTAAATGAATTTTATACGAAATAACACGAATAAGTCCAAGGTGGTGATCCGTTAATATCGTTAAAATCAATGCTGCAACACCGGTTGCTACAGAAAGGGTTAAAGCTAAAGGATTAGAATCTCCTAATCCAAGTAAGAAAGGAAGTGCCATTAATGCAATAGCAACTGGATAATCTAAAAATGCGTGTATTCTTTTGGTTACAAATCCCATAATATTAAGTGTTTTAATTATAGATAATAAATGATTAAGTCGTACTAGGACTATTGTTAAATTGTTTTTTAATACGGTACAAATATCCTACGGAAGGCTATTAAATTAGCTATTAAAAACACGCCAATAATTGTACTTTTTATTTTTTGTAATGTGAAGGAGAGGTCCCTACATGATTGGTAAAGAAGGATGAAAAATTATTAACTTCCTTAAAACCAAGTGCATATGCAACGTCTTTTACGCTTTCACTTTTTGAAAGTCTGTCCTTGGCAGAAGAGACTAGTTGCGAACGAATTAATTTGCCTAAAGATACATTCATTTTATGTCTCACCTTTTTAGATAAGGCTTTTACGCTTAAATTCATTTTATCTGCATAAAACCCCAAAGCATGTTCTTCCTGGTGAAACAGCTGAATAAGTTCAATAAGATCTTGCGAAAATGTATCTCTATTTTGATAGTCAAAATTAGCTCGAAATTCTTTTGGAGTTTGTCCAGTATTATTTTTGAAAACTCTATTAAAATAAGCAGGATCTTTAAATCCTTTATCGTAGGCAATCTCCTGAATATTTTTATTGGTAAAAGCAACTTCTTTTTGACTTTCTAAAAGCTGTTTATTCACTATTAAACGATGTACAGAGATTCCTAATTTTTCTTTTACCAGATGTTGTAGGTTGATGGTAGTATCTGCCATATGATTGATAAAAGCTTGGACATTGATTTTATTTTTAAACTCGGTATCAATAACCTCTTTAATATCGAAAATCACTTGATATTCTTCTTTGGTGGCATTAAAAGGGTTTTGCCAGTACCATTGTTCAGCAGAAATATCAATAATGTTATGCATCTGAGTATTAAAAACAGTCTTATTTAAGAATGATTGACAATCCTGACATTCACTAAAATTTATATATCCTAAAGAAATAAGATGTTTAAATAGAATACGAACGTCTTGTGATCTAAACACAGCCTCATCTGGAAAGTAAATAAAGCGAACAACAAAATCTTCTGATAAGAACTTAATGTATTGTCCTTTGTCTAGGAATATAGCCTTATCTTCCCAATTGTCATAACTCTTAAAATCTACTTGAATGTTTCCGGTACCCTCTAGAATATGAACTAAAGTATATTTATCAATAAAATATACTTGGTTGATTTGAGGAGTTGTTTTTTCTACCTTCATATACTATAATGTTTATAAAAATGTACCATATGTACAAGATATAAAACCACTATAGCTTCGAAGATAATGATTCACTATTGTTAAAGCAAAATTTAGAATTTATTAAAAGCTATTGGGTTTCAATACTTTTAAAAAAATCCATTACTGTTTCTTCTGTCCGAGTTTGTAATAGTATTTGATTATTGAAAAGAGATTTTCTTAAATTAATATAGAGTTTTACTCCATTTTTTAAACTTTCTAATAGCGACTCTCGATCATATGTTGGAATGGTTTCTTTCAATTGAGCAAAATCTTCAAAACTTAAATCGGTTTCTACCTTTCTAACTCCTCTGGGAAGATTATTGTTTTGTATATGCAGTAAAGGGCCAAAAACAACCATTCTTAAAAAACTGAGAAAATCAAATGCTTCGAGATACTCTCCTCTTCCGATTTTGAGTAAGGCATAGTGTATCCAGGTCCAGAAGCGATCCTCAATCCATTGGTAATCCGGAAATGGAAAGTCATGGTCGGATGTTTGCAAAGCGGTAGCAATTTTTTCATCGGTGTCCAACAAAATGGTAGGTGTTTCAACTCTAAATTTCAATTCTTCCAGAGTTAAGAACTTTAGATCTACATGTAATAAAGGATTATCATAAAGACATATTAAAACTCTTGGTTCACCAACATGCTCTCCTGTAAAACCAGACAAAAAATTTCCCAAGCGAGCCGCATATTCCAGCATTTTAGCTTTACTTTCGGAAACTTTGTTTCTCGTTACTATAATTAAATCAAGATCTGAAAATTCATCAATTTCATCCGTTAACCAGGACCCTCCTACTGCCAATCCAATAACAGTCGGGTCATCAGCTAAAATTTGCTTTGCTTTTATCGCGAATTCGATCTGTTTCATACCTTAATGCGTTGCTTTCTGCCGCCTTTTGTTTTTGTAAAATAATTTGTCAGCAACATAGATTTTTTTATGGACTTCACAATAAACCGTAGTTCTATCTTTATTCGTAAGTGTTGTTGTTTTGTGGATCTCTATTTCATTATCTTGATTGACTCTAGTACGAATCTGTTCTAGTTCTTCGATGGTGTATTTAAAATCTGCATATAAATGCTCTTTTGCAGGTTTTTTGAAATAGATCTCGGCAGATTTGTCCCATACTACATAATTATCTCCAATGAGATTAATTAATTGAACCATAGGTATAGGATCTACAGCAGAAAACATACTCCCTCCAAAAATTGAGTTGACGTAATTCTTATTTTTATAACTGATAGGAAGTTTGATTCTAATATCCATTAAATCTTTAGATACCTCAATGATCTTGCCCGTACTTCTGCTGTACATTGGAGACAAGTTAAATCCGTATTTAAAAATTTTATGTTTCCCAATAAATTTTGGACCAATTGTAGCTATTTTCTTGTAAACAGACATTGAATTTTGTTTCGTTGTATCTTATTTCGTGCTATTGTAAAGGTAAGATTTCAACAGTTAACTAAAAAAGTAATCTAAATCATCTGCATGTAGTTAGACGTTGTACTTCCGAAGTTGGGAGAAAGAAAATCCAGCTAACATCAATTCTGCCAGAACGCCAAAAACGAAACCCAAACTGGGTATACCGTCCAATACCATGCTAAGTAGTCTGCCGACGGCTAAGGTTAGCATAAATACAAAATTTAATTGTGTTGCAGTTTTCCAATATTTGTTTTTTAAAATTCCAAGGAACCAAATGAATGAAATGCCAAAATACAAACACATGATGGCTCTCATAAAATTAGCTAGATCTTTAGTGATTTCTGGAATATCCAAATATTGTGGAAGTAATAAGCTATGGGAGAAGCCATAAATGATAGCAGTAGGTATCACGATTATCAACGAAATAATCAAATGGAAGTTTTTTGAAAATAATTGTATTTTATTTTTCATTTAGAGTGCTTCAAAGCCCGTAAATATTTTTTTAAAGGATTGTGGAAGTTGGTCTTTAAAATACACATTTTCTTTTGTAAAAGGATGCTTAAACTCCAAGGAATATGCATGTAAATACATCCCTTTCCCTTTTAAAATTAAATTTGGGATGCCATAATCACTATCTCCTAAAATAGGATTTCCCATACTGGAGAGATGGATACGAAGTTGATGCCTTCTCCCTGATTCGGGGAGTAATTTTACCAAATTCAAACGTTCAAATCTTTTTGAAGGAACCGTGCTGATGACCTCATACCTCGTACCAGCATTTTTACCCTCAATTTTAGAAGTGATATATCCTTTTTCATTCATAGAACCAATGGTTATGGCGTAATAGGTTTTTGTAATGATTTTATCTTCAAAAATCTTATTTAATCTATGAATACTATCTCTTGTTTTGCCAATTACTAAAATACCAGTGGTGGCATAATCCAGGCGATGCACGGGTTGAGGGGATATAGTATCGGGAAGTTTACTGGGCTTAATATGCTGAATTAGTGCATTGGTGATAGTTCTGAAATGATTTCCGCTGACCAAAATACCTGCAGGTTTATGGATTACGGCTAGATATTCATCTTCAAAAAGCAAGTGCAGTGGAAATACGAACTTTTTTTTAGTAGTTACTATTTTTGGTATGCTCAGCTGAATAGTCTCCCCTCCCTGAATATAAGTTGCAGAAGTAGCAACAACCCCATTTACGGTAATATGTTTTTTTTTAAGCTCTTTCTTTAAGGCAGATTTGGTCGTGATTATGTCAAAAATACCAACGCCGTATTCCTGAAGGCGAGCAGCAGCTATAATTTTGGGAACAATATGGGTTTCTGTGGTATGTATGGTTGAAAATTTATACGATTTTGAATAAAAATACGACTTCTCTAAGGTAGCGATTTTCAATAGTTATACCCAAAGGACTATACTTGTTGTTATTTCTAAATTAATTTAGCACAACAAACAATTTAGCTTTTTAATGCATCCAAAAAAGTACTAATATGTTTAAAATAGGATTGAGGCTGATCTAACCATCCATAATGTCCACACTTTTCCAAAATGACTAACGTTGCATTACTAAAAACATTCATGGAAGTTGTAGCTACTTTTTTATCAACAATATCGTCCTCTCCCTGAATAACCAAAACTGGAAATTTTACTTGTTTTAGTTTTTCTGCACAATCAAAGTTGATTTTGCGCATGTCCTGGAAGACCAATTGATTTATAGCAAGATTACCTTGGGTTAATCGCTCGGCAATTACCGGAACCTTAGACTTATCATAAAGATATGCTGGTGCTAAAAACTTCCCTCTTTGGAGTCTTGCATAATATGTGGTATCTCCTTGGGCAATTTTACCATTCCAATACCTTAAAGAATCTCTTTGCTCAGATGTGAGTCGAGATGTAATGTTCAATCTTGAAAAAATATCCATATTAACACCTCCAGAAGAAGATAAGATTAACCCTTTTATTCTTTCGGGAAATTTAGATGCATAATAAGAACCCAGCATCCCTCCAAAAGAATGTCCTAATATCGCCCATTGCGGAATGTTTAAGTGACTTCTAATTTGCTCAATATCTGCAATCATCAAGTCTAAGCGGATACTTTCAGAATTCACCTGTGTTACTTTGGATTTTCCGGTACCTCGCTGGTCGTAAATAATAACCTGATTTGAGTTACTTAGGGTTTTGGCTAATGACTGAAAACCGTCACTATTCATTCCTGGTCCTCCATTAATGATTAAAAGTGGTTCTCCTTTGCCATAGGTTTTAAAATGAATAATGCCATTTTCATTTTCAATAAACCCCAGCTGCTGCGAATATGCAGAAATCGAAATAAATCCAATCCAGAAAAAACTTAAAACTTTAATTAAATTCATTATTAAAGGGATTTTTCGTTATGAAACCGAATCAAAACTTGCAGTCTAGACCGCTATTATTAAAGATAAGAAATTGGGAAAGGTAGTATGTTAAATCAGTGCAAAATTTTAAGATATGGTATTGTTGAAAACTGTTTTAAGTCCCCTTACCAAAGCTTATGATATATCCATCAGGATCTAAAATGTCAAAATCCTTCATCATATAATCGCGGGTTTCAGGAGAACTAAGAAGTGTTACGTTTGTTTGCAAACACTGCTGGTAAATTTCGGCTACATCATGAACGAAAATATATAGTACGCAATGCTCCTTAGAAGGGATATGATCATCTAGTTTTGTGGATAAGTGTATGCTAACGCCACCTCTTTTTAAAACCGAATAACTTACAGGATCTCCCCAAGAAAATGTTATTTGAAATCCTAACTTGGTCGTGTAAAAATCAATAGATTTTTGAATGTCTTTAACAGCTAAAATGGTTGCAGCGTGCGAAAAATTATCCGGATTTTTCATAAGTAAGTATGAGTTGTTTTCGAGTCAGGGAGTTTATCATTTTTTTTAAACATCAAAGCGATTAGACCTATGGAAACCAATATATGACCTATAACAATAGAAATTCGGCTATCTGAAACAAAAGAACCGATACCAATAACTAAAATGCCAGCAAACGTGATTAATGTCCATAGAAGATGCTTTCGCAATAACTTTCCCGCATGAATTCCTAAACCGATATAAAAAAACGCTGGACCTATGGTCATAAACGGTATTCGAATGGAAGGTTCGTTAATAAGTTGCTGTGTTAAATTTTCCATTCCTACATAATCATCCCCGTAACTCCACCATACGAAGTCAATTACCGCCTGTCCTATGAGGGCAATTGCACCTAATGACGTTAAAATAGTAGCAGTATTACCAAAGGAATTGTTTGAGAAAACATGATTTATGGCTAAGGTCAACAAGACACCCAATAATAAAAGCCAATGCGCAAAATCAATAGGTTTTTGAGCTTGCAAAAATATGTTCCCTTGTAATAATAAGGTTTGATTAAGAACCAAAAACAACAGTCCGATCGTGGTAAATATTTTTAATCGCATAAAAGTATATTAGTTCCGATTTAGATTAGGTTTACTCCAACTTGATGTAGTTTGTTGTTTCATAACGCTTATTTAATTTCCTGCTAACGGGGTTCCAAAAATACCGACTCCCAATTCAGCCCAAACCAATAATAATGCAACGATTAAAATAACAACAATGGCATAAGTTTTATTTTTTACTTTTCTGGTTAAGCGTTGCATTAAAACTCCAATCCCTAGCAACAATAACCCAACAATAGCAAAATCTGTAAAACTCCAATTCATATTGGGAACGAAATACATTACAATACGCAATAGTAGCAGCGCGACAATAGTAATAAATACAATCCTGATAAATTCTTTTTTTGTTACGATCATAGGAATTTGTAAACTAAATCAAAGAATCGGGTGCGTGTCTTTTTATAAATATACCATAAAATAAAGGATCCGGATTTGGGTTTTAACTTGCCTGAATTAATTCATAGGGTTAATAGCGATTATTTTTTTGTTTTTTTTACAAAAACTAAATCCTCCTCATTTACCACCATTTCGGGTTCAAGCATAGGAATTGCTTTACCTTTTTCGATAAGTTTATTGTACCTTTCCATACCACGGGTTATTACGTCGCTCATTTCTGTTTGTAGCTCAACCAATTGATTTTCATCGAAAGTTTCGGAAGCTCTTTTGGATAAGAGTTTTTGTATTCTTTTTAGCTTGTAGTTTGCCCTATCTACAGGAACTAATTTTACACTAGCTTTAATCCCGCCCATGCGAGGAACAACATCAATGATATAAATTTCTCCTGCCTTTAATTCCGCATGAACGAATGACTTGTTTTCAGATCTTGCCCAAAATAGATGTTTTCCAGGACTGCATTCATAACGTATATATTTTGGACCATTGAACTTTCCGATCACCTTTTCTCCATCAAAATAGGTGAAATTGATAAGGGCACCAAGTCCACTAGCTCTGGTAAAATATACAATGGATTTCTCTTCAACGGAGGTTTCATTGTTCTGAGCCAATAAAAAAACACTTTGAAATAAAACTAAGAGTAAACAAGCTACTTTATTCATGAGTTATACTTTGTTGAAAGTTAGTTTTTTTTGCGTAACTATTAAAATTAGCCTAGCGGTTTTCTTGTATTGCTAAGCTTTTCCATAAAGTCTACCATGATTTCTAATTTTCGAAAGAATCTTATCATTGCTTGGAGGTTGGTTATAAAGAAGCGCAATGGTTTTGTAAATGATTAGGTCTATACTCTTAACTGAAACGACTTGCGCTTGTATGAGTCACTTTGAAGTAAAAATTACTCTAGACAACAAATGCACGGGTAAGTGGCACATTTTTTTAATTAGTTAGCGTTAGTGATTTGTAAAATAAATCTTCTTTTTAAACAATAGTTGCAATGAAGTTATACACGTTATTGTAACGTTTCTATTTTAAAATTCACTCATATACCCAATCTGAGTTTATATAAACCCAGTAACTCTTTTATCTCCTTTTTTGATATTTACGTTGTTTATATCATGCAAAAAAAACTGTGTTGTTATTTTGTTACTCAACTTTTTTACCCTCATACCCAGCAACTTTCAAATTCGTGACCACACCATTTTCAAAAACAAACTCAAAATACAATCCACTTTTTGCGCTAAAAAATAAAGTGTCCGTTTCTGGTAATAAAAGAATGGGGTTCTTTACAAGACCTTCAGTGAACTCCAGTCCATTGTCCTTTATGATGACTTTAGATTTAGCATCTTCCGAAAATTGGTATACTCCTTCATAGCGAGCTCGTAATTCTCTGGATTGCTTTTTGTAGATCCTTGACCTATGGTATATTCCTGGCAAGTTATATTCTTTTGCTATGCTTAAAAATACTTCCTGAATAATATCGTTTCCATTATCTGAATTTACCATGATGGCTACGGAAATTGGATGTTCTTTCCAAATCCTTAGGTCTGATACAAATCCCTCATCAGAACCCCCATGACCAAATAAATGTTCAACAACATAAGGTCCCATGCCTTGGTTATTTCCATAGTCCTGTATCATTTCATTCACTGTATGCGTTTTTAAAAACCCGTCTTTTTGAATTTGAAAAGTTTCTTGAATAGTCTTTGCCCATTGTAAAAGTTGGGATGGTGTTGTCCAAAGTCCAGCTGCTGCCATTTCTGGATAAGTATGCCATTTTCCTGGAACCTGGGACCCGTCAGCTTTATAACCAGCAGCAGCTATATTATGATAAGTCTTTGGAAGCGGATTTTCATAGGTGCTCGATAACATTCCAAGTGGATTAAGCACTTCCTCCTGCAGAATCTCTGCGAAATTTTTCTTTTCAATATCCGTAATCATTAGTTGCATTATGGTATAACCGCCACCAGAATAGCCTACCTTTTCTCCAGGTTCTCGAAAGACACGAACCGGATCTGTATTACCTTTGCCATTCAATATATCTACAACACTAGGAATTGTATCGTTGGTCGAATACCCTGGAAAACCATGAACGGTAAGTCCTGCGGAATGATTTAATAATCTCCTTAAAGTTACCTTCTCTTTGGTTGTAAATTCATTTTCTGGCACTTTCCAACTTCTTAAAAAATGATTTACATTACTATCTAAATTCAACTGACCCTCCTCTACAAGTTGCAGTGCTCTGGTAGCTGCAATGGGTTTACTGATAGAACCTGCCTGAAACAGTGTATTTATAGTTACTTTTCGATATTCACTAGTATTTGCCATTCCATAACCTTTTGACCATTCTATAACACCATTATTCATAACAGCTATACTAATGCCAGGAATATTCAAGGCTTTCATTCTGTCTTCAATATTATAGTATTGAATACTTATACTATCACCGTATTGAACTCGTAAATTGGATTGAAGGCCGTTTTCTATTCGGGAAATTCGATCTTCTAAAGATTTACTTCTACTCTTTTTTTGACCCTTGCAACTTGTAATGAAGCATAGGGCTATGGCAAAACATAACAACCGCATAATTGAATTTTTAAATTGTTTTTTTTATAAATTTTATAGGATACTTCAAGGCAATATTACCCCCCCCCTACATGGTAGCTTGTAAGAACAGAATTTGAAGTAGATGGAATAAAAAGTCTAGCTTATTAAGCTAGACTTTTTAGAACTTACTCTTGCTTTCTTAGATAGACACTTCCTGAACCTGCATCTATCTTCATTTTTATTTTACCAGAGTTTAACTGAAGCTTCATTTCTTTTATACCGTTTTGCAACGTTTCATCCAAAACCGTAAAATTTATATCACTCAGCACACGCTTACCATTGACATCAACTTTTATGTCTGCATTATTTGGCAAACTAACGTCTATATAGCCATCATTGCTTACTAAAGAATATAACTTCGTGGGCACAATTTCATCAAACACTACAGTGATATTTCCACCAATGGTATTGGCAATTACAGGACCACTAACATTAGTTAAACTTATTGAATTGTATGAAGTAGAAATCTCAACTTCTCCTTTGAAATCTGCTAATTCCCAAGGTGTTGAAGTTGTTCGTATAAAAAACGTGTTAGAATTCTTCTTAGCGCAATCTTCTACATTCCATGATAACTTAATGGAATTGGGAACCAAAACCTCATACTTATTATTTATAGAAGCTAAGCCGCTTAATGTGGTAGCTAAATTTTTATCAGATTTCTTATTCGTATTACTCGAAGACTTAACTGAATAACCTATTAATCTATTATTTCCTGATTGATTATACTTATAATCTTTAATTATCAATTCACCAGGCTTTTCTGTAATATCCAGATATAGATTGTCCTCAGGACTGGTAGACTTGTTACCTAAGGGCTTTAAGCCTTTCTCTAATTCTTTGTCTTCATATTGTGCTGACAATAAATAGTAACTCTTCGCCAACGCACCATCTGATGATTCTTCTAACGAGTCTATTAACTTCTCGTCTTTGTCGGCAAAGTCATAATGATAGGAAAGACGTGACTGATTTAGGCTTTTAATCACAACTTCATCGCCATTGTAACCCTTTACGGTCATATGGGAATTAGAACATATTTTTAATGTGCCTTTATTAAATTTAATGCGTTTTTCTTTCTCTTGCGAGTTACCAACACCTCCTATTAAAAGCAGTGCTATTAGTGTTATTATATTCTTCATTTTTTTTCGTTTTTTATTGATTTAACATGGCTAATAAGGCTGAAGCATTCCCTTTAACTAATGGTAAAGATTCTTCATCCTCAATGATTTTTTTAAGTGATGCTTTTGCGCGCTGTTCTCTTAGCGCGGCAACAGATTTTATTAGTTTTAACTGCACCAAAGGTTCTGTTTCATTGCTTAAGGCCTCGATAAGCTGATTTCTCACCTTTGTATTATCCGGAAATTTTAAAAGTGCATCAATTACTGCGATTTTGGAATTAACATCAGAATCGGCCTTTAAAATTTTAAAGAAAGCATTTAATATTTTTTGGTCTTCCTTCTCATTGGCAAACTGATCTTCAATCTCATAAATAGCTTCTAAACGAGAACTATTAGTTTCACCTTCCTCTAAAGCCAATACTAGATTATCTCTTATCTCAATACGCTCTTGCTTGTTCTGATACCAATATCCAAAAGTCACTATTAAAGCTACACTTGCTGCAACTGATAGATATCTAATTATCTGTAAACGCCTCAGGTTATTCGTGTTTTGATGTAATTCTTTTTTAAGTCTTACTTCAAAATCTAAATTGGCAACTTCCGGCATTTTTTTATGGTCAAAAGCGTTTCGGTGCTCCTTTACAAATTCTTCCAAGCTCATAATGCTTTGCTATTTTGTAATTGTTGTTTTAAAAGACGTTTTCCACGAATGTATTGATTGCGCACGGTACCCTCTTTTAAGCCTAATTGCTCTGCTATTTCTTTATGCGAATAGTCTTCAATTAAGTATAAGACAATTATTATTCGGTATTTATCTTTTAGATTATGTATAGCTTTTTTAACTTCTTCTACTTTAAGAGTAACATCTTCGTAGGTGACATTTTCTTCTGTAGTTTCTGTAAGTTCATACGATTCTTGTAGCCAGCCCAGTTTCTTTTTTTTTCTTAAAACATCTAAAGAGCAATTCACCACAATACGTTTTAACCAAGGCCCAAGGTTAAGGTCATTTTCTAACTTAGAAATATTTTGAAACGCTTTAATAAAGACATCATGCACAGTATCTTGAGCATCATGCTCGTTTTTAACAATTCTAAAGCTCACATTATAAAGCATATCTTTATACATCTGATACACCTGCATCTGTGCTTTCAAATTATTTTGTTGACATGCTTTTATTAATTCTGGATGTTCCAAAATTAGTTTTTGATGTGTTAGTTTCTATAATAACGGAGCACTTAAAAAAAAGTCACAAAAAAATATGATATTCTTAAAGTTATCAAATGTTTGGAAAAAACACGAACCTTAAAATATATTGGAGATATTTTCAAGTTTTGCTATCTGAGTGTAAGTTTTGTTTAATTTTTTTAAAGAATTTTATCATTGGTTATTGGTTGGTTATCATGAAGCACAATAGCCACACTTGTATTTCTTTGAAGTAATATTACCTGCATTTGTCCAATTCATTTCATTTTTATCTGTACTAACGCTTAGGCTATGATTTCGAACTGTAGAAATCAAGCTATCTTAAAAGTAACGATTTTCAAATTAGTTGGAGAGTAGCTATAAATTATAGCCGTTGTTGCCAAGCGTATTTACTTTTTGTTCTTTTTATTTTTTTGCTCTCTTCTCCGTTTAGCGTTAACCTCTTTTTTTAAATCCTTTTCGACATGAATCCAAGTCCATTCGTTGTCACCTTTAAATGGCATGGTTGATGTCTCTTTGTTGTCAATGAATATTTTGGTAAAATATGGTTTATAATACCATGCAAAAAATACACTGCCCAAAGTCGGCTTTTCCAACTCACGATAATTTAACCAGATTTCTCTAGGCGGATTTGATTTAAAACCACGGAATTGACCTTGGGAATAACTTTCGTCTTTTACTATTATATTTTCTGGGGTAATCTCATAAATAAATTCTCCACCGTAAACTGCCGTTCCATCCGGTTGAAAAGCGGGAAAAATGTATACATCAAAATTCCCAATTTCGTTTTTTCTAATGTAGTTATTGAAACGTAATCCTGATAAATCTCTAATATTTTTCGATTGTTCAAAAGCTATGTTTAATGCTTTTGCATGGGAGCTTAGAAAGTCTTGATTAATTTTTTCAGTCGATTCTTTGACATCTGAACTAGATTTAACTATAAAATGAAAAACTTGGTCATAAACCCCGTTCTCATATTTGCCATAGACTGAGTGCCAAGTATTTGTTGAGTCTTGAAAGCAGAACCATTCTTTTCCCAGTTTTGCAATTCTTGACTTGTCCTTTGTCATTAGTGAGTCGGTCGACCACCAAGCAGCCAAATCATAATTCACAAGCCATTCTGAAATTGCTGCTTTTTCATTAAAGTCTGCTATGTCGATTTTCTGAGCTTGGACTTTGAAAAACAGAAGTACAATCAGTATCGGTAAAAATCCTTTTTTCATATTGTTGGTAATGTTTCGCGTATGGTTAGTTGCGATTAGTAACTAAGATAGCAAAAGGGGACGGATCTGAGGAAAATTCGAAGAATTTTCCGTAGGACTTACTGCACGCTAGCAATCGGCTATACAAGGTGTCGTAAAGCGTTTTTTAGTTTTATTATTCCAAAGTGATATATTAATGTCAACACGATGAAAATTAAAATTTTAGATATCCATCCAATTAAAACCCAATACGGATTCAGCGTGAAATTATGTCCGAAAGACCAATTGCTTGGCAAATAATCTCTATGAAAGGTTGTGATCAAAATTATAAATCTTTCAATTGTCACTACAAATAACAGGCTAATAGTAATTCTTGTGATTAAATATTTAGCCACAAATTTTAACCAAAAAAGTTGAGTAAGTAATAACCACAATAATGGCTGAACCCAAAATGCATAGGCATACTTTTCTGTAAGCTCGTTATAATATTCTTCCCTTTGCAATTCAGTTTCTAATCTAAAGTAATTTAAAAGTTCGTTTTCCAATGCTATAAGAGTTTTTCGTTTTAATTTCATAGTTCTTTTCAACAATCAAATTCGTTCGATAATTGAGGGCATATCTTAATGCATTTTCCAATTCAGGTTTGCATTTTTCAATTCCTTCGTCATTCCAAACTACAGCATCAGCTAAAATGTGGTAATCCATTTTTTGTGTTTCAGAAACAGATTTGGTTGGAAGACTGTTTTTATACTTTTTAAAAACTCTCCTCATCAATAATTCTTGTGTAATCCGTTCAACTATTTTGCGCATCGTTGTTATTTACGGCACATAAACCATTCTAATATCAAACAGATATTCAGTATTATTTTCCCTTACTTCTGCGTTAAGTACTAAATCACTCAATCCTTCTCCTTCTGTATATAAGTCAATTAGTACATTCCAATAGTTCCCAAAGCATATATAAACAGATGTGTTCCAAGTTTCGTCTGGTAATTCAATTAACACTTCTCCGTAATCCTCAATATACTCCTTTATTTGTTCAGCCGTATTTTCTATAATTGGGTTTACATTATCTATTCCGGAACTGAGTCCATAGTCTTTTTCAACAAAGGCGTTCACAATTGCTTTAAAAGTCGGTCTCCATAGATGCGGTATTGGAAGTTCTTCTTCTTCGTTTTTTTCAACTTCTATTTTGTCCATTATTGTTTTTAATGTTTGTCAACGGTCTTCTTTACTTTGTTTTAGTTATTTAAAGGTAATAGCTATTATATTTTGTGAATATATCTTTTGATAAAGTAGATTCAATCTTTTGTTTGGTACAAGTAGCTGATACTTGAAAAATTATTTTGTTTTTATGGTCTATTAAATCAATAGCCTCAACATTTTGAGCGCTACTATTTAGATTAATCAGTTCATAGCCATATAATAAATTGAAAAAGTGTAGATAGAAATTTTCTGAATGTAAGTGAAGATTGAGAATGTTTAATTTCCCCTTTGTTTGAATGCGATGAGCAAGTGTATGAATTTTTTCATCCATATATTCAAAATATTTGCTTCTATTCATTCAGTTTTAAGTTTTTTCAAAGATAATTATTAATTTATCCTATCATTCAATTTTGAGTTCTGTTTTTCCGCATTAGCTACAACAATTGTATAGCATCATTGATGCTATCCTACTTATAAAAACTAAGATAATAAATCTTATAGCATAACTCTTGGTAGACTGTTCATTTTATGGATAGTCTGCAGTGTTTTTATAACGCTTCAAGAGACACTCCTGTCACTATAACTGTATTCTATAACTGTAATGATAATTTTTTTGATGTATGTATATTGGTATGAAGTAGTTAAAGGTCTCTAAACATTCTTGCAGATTGACAGATTTTTTCTACTTTTAAAGCAGTGGTAAACTAAAAAAAACGTTCAAATACCAATTGTTAAATAGTAATGGTAGAACAGTATTTTTTTAAACAAACCCTCAAGAGCATAATTCATAAATAATCAACCAGTCAAAAATACGTAATAGCTTATGAAACGAAGAGATTTTGTTCAATATGCAGGTATGGGAGCAGGCGCTTTAATGATGCCCTCCTTACTGATGGGAAGTGAAATTCCTGTGGAAGCATTATTAGATCCAGGAATGGATGTGGTGCTTAAGAAAAGAATGGCAGATGTAGCCCTTAATACGGCCAAATCTTTAGGTGCGTCCTATGCTGATGCCAGAATAGGTCGTTATCTAAATCAATTTGTATTTACAAGAGAGGATAAAGTACAAAATGTTGTAAATACAGAATCTTTTGGAATTGGAATTCGAGTTATAGCAAATGGGACTTGGGGTTTTGCTTCTACAAATGATGTTTCTGAAAAAGGAATTACTAAAGCTACCAATCAAGCAGTAGCCATTGCAAAGGCAAATTCAAAAATTCAAAAAGTTCCGGTAACACTAGCCCCTGTAGCATCACACGGTGAAGTTTCTTGGAAAACGCCAATTACAAAAGATTTTAAAGAGGTTCCTGTATCAGAAAAAGTAGATTTACTGCTGAGTGCCAATGCGGCGGCTCTAGACAATGGTGCTAATTATGTAAACTCAGGACTCTTTATGGTGAATGAGCAAAAATATTTTGCTTCTACAGAAGGATCGTATATCGATCAAGATGTTCATCGAATTTGGCCTACATTCGGTGTTACCGCTATTGATAGAGCTTCTGGGAAATTTAAATCCAGACAGGCCTTGAGTGCACCAATGGGTATGGGTTATGAATATATGGACGGTCTAGCATCAGAAAAATTAAAAGGTCCAGCTGGTTTAAACCTATATCGTCGGAGTTATGATATGGTGGAAGATGCCACCTTAGCAGCAAAACAAGCTAAAGAAATGCTTTCGGCAAAATCCGTGGAAGCAGGAAAATACGATTTAGTATTAGAGCCCAATCATTTAGGGTTAACGATTCATGAATCTGTAGGACATCCTTTAGAATTGGATCGTGTATTAGGATATGAAGCCAATTATGCAGGAACAAGTTTTGCAACCTTGGATAAATGGGAATCGAAAGACTTTAAATATGGAAGTGATATTGTAAATCTCGTAGCAGATAAGGTACAACCAGGCTCCCTGGGCGCAGTTGGTTATGATGATGAAGGGGTAAAAACAAAAGAATGGGATCTTGTGCGAAACGGTGTGTTAACCAATTATCAGGCCATACGAGATCAAGTTCATATGATCGGACAGAACGAATCGCATGGCTGTTGCTATGCGCAAAGTTGGAACGATGTACAATTTCAACGAATGCCCAATGTGTCTTTAGAAGCCGGTAAAGAAAAATATTCTATTGATGATATGATTAAAGATGTAGAAAAAGGCATCTATATAGCGGGTAGAGGTTCATATTCTATAGATCAGCAACGTTATAACTTCCAATTTGGGGGTACGGTCTTTTATGAAATTAAGGACGGTGAAATAGTTGGAATGTTGGATGATGTTGCCTATCAATCCAATACGCAAGAATTTTGGAATTCTTGCACAAAAATTTGTGATGAAAGTGATTACCGCATGTTTGGATCATTTTTCGATGGTAAAGGACAACCGCCTCAGGTTAGTGCCGTTTCTCACGGTAGTGCAACTACGCGATTTAATAACATTAATGTAATTAACACGGGTAGAACCATTTAAAAAAATGTTTTACATCAAATACTAAAAACATCATGGCAATATATACAAAAGAAGAAGCAAGAAAAATAATGGAAAAAGCACTGAGCTTTTCCACAGCTGATGCTTGTGAAATAAATATTAGCGGAAGCGAAAGTGGCAATATCCGGTACGCACGTAATACGGTTTCCACTGCAGGTCACAGATCCAATCAAACATTGGTAGTACAGTCCAATTTTGGAAAAAAATCAGGAACTGCAACTATCGATGAGTTTGATGATGCGTCCTTGAAAAAAGTAGTTGCTAGGGCAGAAGAACTGGCAAAATTATCTCCAGAGAACCCAGAGTTTATGGAACCCTTAGGACCACAAACTTATGACGAGTCCGTTACTTTTAGCGAAGCTACTGCCAATATCACGCCAGAGTTTCGAGCAGAAGTAGCAAGCAGCAGTATTGAGCCTGCGGTGGCAAATGATACTACCGCGGCAGGATTTTTTAATGATTCCTCTGGTTTTAGTGCAATGCTAAACTCTAATGGCCTTTTCGCGTACAATAAGACTACCAATTCGGATTTTACGGTAACCATGCGGAGTAATGATGGTACGGGATCAGGATGGGTTACACGAGATTACAATGACATCAGTAAGTTCGATGCCGCAGAAGCCTCAAAAGTAGCTATAGATAAGGCAGTGCTTTCAAGAGCGGCAAAAGCTATAGAACCAGGTAAATACACCGTAATTCTAGAACCAGCAGCTTCAGTAGGACTGCTAGGAAATATGGCAGGAGCATTCAATGCACGTACGGCTGATGAAGGACGTAGTTTTATGTCTAAAGAAGGCGGTGGCACAAAATTGGGCGAAAAAATTGTGGATGAACGTGTAAATGTATGGTCAGACCCACAAAATACCGAAGTACCTACAGCTACCTGGAATGGTGCAGGACAGCCTCTGAAACAGATGAAATGGATAGAAAATGGGGTGGTTAAAAATTTAGCCTATAGTCGTTTTTGGGCTAAAGAAAAAGGAGTAGATGCTGTACCTTTTCCATCTAACTTTATTATGCAAGGAGGTGATGCCTCCTTGGAAGATCTAATCAAAGGAACAAAAAAGGGAATTTTGGTAACACGTTTGTGGTATATACGTACGGTAGATCCGCAAACACTCTTATATACTGGTTTAACCAGGGACGGAACATTTTATATTGAAAATGGAAAAATTAAACACCCTGTAAAGAATTTTAGATTTAATGAGAGTCCAATTATTATGTTAAATAATCTGGAAGCATTAGGGAAACAAGTACGTATCGATGGAAATTTAATACCTTATATGAAAATACGAGATTTCACCTTTACAAGTTTATCAGACGCAGTATAACTGCTATGCATGGCAAAAACTGGTTATTTTGATTTATTCATTTTGACCAGTTTTTTCTTTGTATCCGATAGTAGCCATCCAAACCAAATAATTTTAGGAACAGGCATATCGAATTTAAAAGTTTACCGTATTGAATAACAAGTTTTTTTTTACCCGTTTACAGTATGAATCAGGAGATTGGGACGTAGATCAACGCATGCCTTCCAATTTATTAAATTCCCTAGTGGAGTATACTACCTTAGAGGTGGATACTCAGGAAAAAATAATAACCCTTAGTAGCGATGAAATTTTTAAGAGTCCTTTCTGCTATATTTCTGGTCATAAACTAGTGCAATTCACGCAAAAAGAACGGGAAAATTTTGAAAAATATGTAAATAATGGAGGCTTCGTATTTGCAGATGATTGCAATCACGATATTGATGGTTTATTTTCCAAATCTTTTGAACAGCAGATGGAGGTTATTTTTGGGCCAAATAAACTAAAGAAAATACCAAATGATCATGAAATTTATAAGGTGTTTTTTGAATTTGAAGATGGCCCACCAACTACCTCTCAGGAGCTAAACGGATGGGGAGACGATATTGTTCATGATTACTTAAAAGCCATTGAAGTGAATGGCAGAATAGCTGTATTATTTAGTAATAAAGACTACGGTTGTGAATGGGATTACGACTTTAGAAATAAACGTTGGTATAAAATAGACAATACCCGTTTTGGGGTAAACATTGTAATGTATGCCCTAACTTCATAATAATAGTGTACGAATGAATAAGGAATTGGCAAATATAGAACAAGAAGTAAATATACTTACAGCGAAAGTTCGTGATCTTCAAAAGGAGATAGGAAAAGTAATTGTAGGTCAGGAAGAAACAATAACACAATTGCTAATTACCTTTCTGGCAGGCGGACATGCACTTTTAGAAGGCGTACCGGGTTTGGCAAAAACTTTAATGATTAGAACCTTGTCGGATGCTATCGATTTGGAATTTAAGCGTATACAATTTACACCAGATTTAATGCCTTCAGACATTATTGGAACTGAAATTTTGGAAGAAGATTATAGCAGTGGAAAGAAGTTCTTTAAATTTAATAAAGGACCATTGTTTGCCAATATCATTTTAGCAGATGAAATCAATAGAACACCTCCAAAAACCCAAGCTGCCTTATTGGAAGCAATGCAGGAGTTTGAGGTTACCTATTCCGGAAAAACCTATAGTCTTGAACGCCCATTCTTTATACTAGCTACACAAAACCCCATCGAACAATCGGGAACTTTTATGTTACCAGAGGCACAACAAGATCGGTTTCTATTATACATAAAAATTGGTTATCCCAATGCTGCCGATGAGACTACAATTTTAAAAAATACAACAGGTACTGCGACGGCAGCCGTGCAAAAAGTAATTAATGGTGAAGACATTAAAAGATTGCAACAATTGGTTCGGGAAATACCTATTAGCGATGCGCTTATAGAACAGGTGAGTAAAATTGTACGTGCAACAAGACCTGAAACTTCTGAAAATACCTTTGTAAAAGAATGGGTAAGCTGGGGAGCCGGACCACGAGCCGGACAAGCAATGATACTAGTAGCAAAGGCAAGAGCCTTGATTGAAGGTAGGTTATCCGTTACACTTGAAGATATTAAGGCCGTTTCTAAACCCGTACTACGTCATCGTATAGTTGTGAATTTTAGAGCGGAATCTGAAGGAATTACAACCGATCTGGTTACCGAGGCTTTACTCAAAACACTATAGTTTTAAATAAGAATCAAGTGAAAAATAGTTACCATCAACTACTGAAACCAGAAATTTTAAAAACAGTTTCTGGTCTTAACCTTATTGCAAAGGTTATTGTTGATGGTTTTTTATCTGGACTCAATACTAGTAAAAGTGTAGGTACTGGTATGGAGTTTAGCCAATTTAGATCGTATGAAACAGGAGATGACCTGCGATTGTTAGATTGGAAAATGCTAGCAAGATCGGGTCGTTATTACATAAAACAGGCAGAAATAGAAACCAATATCACGGTAAAGTTTGTCTTAGATGCAAGTCAATCCATGCTTCATAAAGAGCAAGATTTAGCTAAAATGGATTATGCACGGGTTTTAATTGCTTCTTTAGCGCATATAGCACAAAATCAAGGAGATGCTGTGGGACTATTCGCTGTGAACCAAGAGAAATTGTACAGTGTATATCCAAAGGTCCAAAGGCAACACTATAATCGATTATTACAGGAGTTATTATATGTTAAGAATAATGGAAAATGGCCAAAAAACCTATTAGCTGCACAAAACTTACACCAGCGTAATGGAAAGGAACTGCTTTTTTTTATCACCGATTTATATGAAGAACAAAAAGAACTTACCGAATTTGTAAAACGCTTAAAAACTCCTCGAAATGAAGTGGTTGTTTTGCATCTGATGGGAAAAAAAGAATTGGAATTTGCGTATAAAGGTATGGTAACTTTTGAAGATTTGGAAACTGGAATGAAACGAAAAGTGGATACCAAAGCTTCAAAAACTGCATATCTTCAAGCGATGGATAGCCTATTAAAAACAGTTAAAGACGAACTTTTAAGAAAGGGCATCAGCTATTATCAGTTTGTTCTTGGGGCACCTATGGCAGAAGCGCTGCAATTATTTCTAAAACAACGAAAGCGACTTTTATAACATGATTTTCGGGAATCCTACATATTTATGGGCGCTAGTAGGGCTTTTGGTTCCTTTACTTATTCATTTATGGAATAAGAAAGAAGGAAAAACCATTCAAATTGGAAGCATACAGTTATTAAACGAATCGGATGCAAAACAAAGTAAGAGCTTACAATTAAACGAGTTAATTTTATTGCTACTTCGATTGTTAATCGTCGGGATATTGGCTTTGATTCTTGCAGCACCTCAAATCGAAAAAAAAACCAGCCAAGCCCCCATTACTTATATTGTAGAATCATCGCTCATACAACATGAGTTAATGAAAGAAATTCTTGACTCAATTAGCGATTTATATGCTATTCGTGTACTGCAAATAGGATTTCCGCTTATCGAAGATTTTAATGTTGAAAACGAAAAGGAATTGCAAACTCCTCCGTATTGGCAATTAGCACAAGAAATGAAAGTCCTGCAAACAGATAGTATTGTTGTTTTTACCAAAGGAAGGTTACAAGGAATACAAGGTACTCGTCCGGAAGTACAAAAAAAAATGTCGTGGATAATAGTGCCTACAGATACCCGGACCAAACACCTTATTAAGTTTGAACAAAAGGAAAAGGGAATTGATGTTATTAGCATTGCTACTGAGGAAAAACAAATCGCCTTTAGTAGGGAACATTTTGAAAATGATGATCCTCAAATACAATGGAATGCCACTCGAGATAGTCTCATACTTGTTTCAAAAACAAGCGAAGAGCCTTTAGTTTTGAGCAAAAAGCTTCCTGTAGTAGTAGAAATATTCTACGAAATAGAATTTAATAACGAAAGACGTTATTTCGAGGGCATATTGAGGGCATTATCCCAATATGTAGGCCGACCTATTACCGTTAAATCCACTAAAGAGGAAAGTGACATAATCTGGGAAAATACAGATCTAGTTATTTGGTTAAACAACCAACCGCTGCCTAAAACTCATGGAAACCTTCTTATGTATCAACCGGATTTTTATGCCACACGACTTATTGAAAAAGGATCTTCCCATCAACTTTTTTACCTTACAGATCGATTAGTCACCGACAACATAATTCGTGATCATTTGGCAGCGCAACTATTGGATCTTCTAGACCTCTATGCAGAAACCGAAGAAAAGGTAAAAACACTTGATCAACGAACCCTTGCATTGGAAGAATTGCTTCCTCAGGACTCTAAAAAAATGGCAAGTGTTAAGGAGACAATTAGTTTTGAGTTATCCAATTGGTTGTGGCCCTTTTTAGTTTTGATTTTTATAGGAGAACGTGGTATTGCTAAATGGCGAGGACAATGAATAGTACAGGGTATAAAATATTGGATCGTTTTAAAAAACGCTGGCACCTATTAAACTGGTTGGAAATTTTGTTTTACGGATTAGCTGCGGCTTTACTTAGTTATGCAATCACTGACCAGTTGCTATTTGCATCCCTAGCTTTTTTAATAACCTTAGCATTGGTTTCTATCCTTAAGCGACCATGGAAAACTACATTGCTAACTGTAAGTGCCTATATTGATAAGCATCTTATTCCAGCGGAATATAGTTCAGGTTTACTATTATCCAAAGAAGAGAATCTTTCTAATCTTGCCCAACTGCAACGACATAAAATTACTCAGGAATTAAAAGAGAAATTAAACGTATTACATCCTCCGCATAAACTGCATATTGCTGGTATGGTTTTAGCCCTTTCTGTACTTTCTTGTTACGTAATATGGCAATTTAATCCATGGAACAATCGCAATACTCAAGAAATTGGCACTCCTCTTGAAAATGCCATAGTATTTAGTCCCGCAGATAGCAGTAATACAAACCAAAATTCAATTCCGCAATTAACACTACAAAATGTGCAAATAAGCTATCCGACTTATACCCATAAAAAAAGCGTCATAAGTACAAAAATGAATATTAAAGCAGTTGAAGGAACAAAACTGTCCTGGCGAATTCAATTTGATGCTGCGGTTGCTGAGGTGTATTTGGAAAGCACAGGAAAAAAATATCCTATGAAAGCTACGGCTGATGGGTATAAAATTACACAGATTTTGCAACATTCTGGGTTTTACAATTTTCGCTTTAAAAATTTACTTGGAGATACCTTTGTATCTGATTTATATGCTTTGGAAGCAATTGCAGATAAGGCTCCAATAATTAAAATTAAAGACTTAAAGCAATTTACTTCCTTTGCTATAGATGAAGATCAACAACTGTCATTTAGTACAGATATAACGGATGATTTTGGAATTGCAAATGCTGCAATTGTTGCAACAGTAAGTAAAGGAAGTGGTGAAGCTGTGAAATTTAGAGAAGAAAGATTAAGTTTTGAAAATACATTTACACCTGGAAATAAGGTTTTAAGTTTAAGAAAGACACTTAATCTTAGCACGTTAAAAATGGAGGCTGGCGATGAGTTGTATTTTTATGTGGAGGCTACTGATCTGAAAACCCCAAAACCCAATAATGCTCGAAGCGAAACCTTCTTTGCAGTTATAAAAGATACCGTAAGTGATCTTTTTGAGGTGGAAGGAACGCTAGGAATAGATCAATTGCCCGATTACTTTAGGAGTCAACGTCAACTTATAATAGATACAGAAAAGCTCCTTAAAGATCGCCCTAACCTTTCTGTTGAAGTATTTAAATTTAAAAGCAACGAATTGGGGTTTGATCAAAAGGCGTTGCGTTTAAAATATGCGGAGTTTATGGGCGAAGAGACTGAATCCGGTTTGAATACCTCTGATCATGAACATTCCGAAGATGAATATGAACATACTGATGAGGATGAAGATCCTTTAGCGGCATATACACATGATCACGATAATGAGAACGAACACAACTTAGTTCCTGAAGAGGAAAAAGCAAAAAATAAGGATACTAAAGATCCTTTGGCCGCTTATTTGCATGATCATGGGGATCCGGAATCCTCCACACTTTTCACTCAATCCTTAAAGAGCAAATTACGCCAGGCCTTGAATGAAATGTGGGATGCTGAATTGCATTTGCGGTTATACGATCCCCAAACCTCTCTGCCATATCAATATCGAGCATTAAAGCTAATTCAGGAAATAAAAAATAGTGCTCGAATATATGTGCATCGCATTGGTTTTGATCCTCCACCTATTAAGGAGGATAAGCGTTTAAGCGGAAAAATTGATGAAGTTTCAAGTTTTTATAAAAATGAAAATTCCACTTTAGAAAATCAATATCTCGCATTGCGCCAAGCAGTAACACGTATTACAGTACTACAAAATAGAGCAGGAAGCCTAAATACGGAGGATAACTTGGTTTTTGAAAAAGCCGGAAATGAATTAGCTATTTTGGCAATAGAGAATCCTGGGAAATACCTGAGAACCTTACAGCAATTAAAGGCATTGACGGATTCGAAACAAGCTACGATCGATTTTCTCACAGAAGTACAACGAGGTTTATTAGCGGTGATTCCAGAATTGCGATCCAACCCAAATACTAAAGAAATACGTCTGGATACCATTAATACATTATTGCTAAAAGAACTGGAAGTTTATGACTGATAGCTTTACTTTTTTAAATGCAAATTGGTTTTGGTACGTTTTCCTGGGAATAATGCTGTTAGGAGCCGTTTTTTTTTGGAAAGAATGGTATCATTTCGGTACAAAACGTTTTCAAGTTAAATCAATTTTAATCCTACTAACCCTGTTTGCCCTGAGCATGCTGGTTTTAAAACCCGCGATGATCGATCAAAGGGAACCACAAAAAGTGGTAGTATTAACTGATAACTACGCCAAAAGACGTTTAGATAGTTTGCGCAATGCGAACCCCAAAATTAAGGCACTAAATTATAAAGCAAATACTTCGATTTTCGAATCCGTAACCAACCCAGAAAAAGTTTTTGTACTAGGGCAGGGTGTTGCAAGATCTGATATGTGGCAATTTGCAGATAAGAACATGTTTTATCTGGGTGATACATTACCCTCAGGGCTAATTAAATATCGGTACAATACAAATGAAATAGTCGGGGAAAGACTGGTATTTCAGGGATTATATAATCGACCGAAGAAAGGAAATCGCCTGGTTTTACAGGGACCCAACGGAGCTGGTTTGGATTCTGTAGATCTAGATACAATTTCTAAGCAGGGTATTAAATTAACTACGGCTTTAAAGGCTACTGGAAATTATGTATTTGGTATTGTCGAGAAGGATCAAGAAGGAAAATATTTGTCGGAGGATCCACTTCCAATAACGATAGAAAATAAAAGCTTACTGAAAATAGCGCTAATTAATGGTTTTCCAACTTTTGAAAGTAAATACCTAAAAAATTATTTGGCGGAGATGGGACATGAAGTTGTAGTCCGAAGTCAACTTACGAAGGGACGCTATAAGTACGAATATTTCAATAGTAAAAAAAGAACGATCGGAAATCTCACCGAATCAGAACTTCAATTTTTCGATCTCATTATTATAGATGCTAAATCGCTTCGAAATTTAGGTTCAACATCGCGAAAAGCATTACAAAATAGCGTTGATAAAGGTCTGGGACTCTTAGTGCAGTTAGATAATAGTTGGTTTAATAATGCAGGAAAGCTGGAACATTTGGATATTAAAACTAGTACGGAGACAAATATTTCGTTGGAGCAAAATTCAAAAGTAAAGATTGAAAAATATCCTTATTTGTTTCAAGAGAAATTTGGATTGGAAATTGTACAATTAGATGGTAATTCAGGCATTGTAACGGCTTTTAAGCGTAAAGGAAATGGAAAGATAGGGGCTACTCTCTTAACAAACACCTATGAGCTTTTATTTAAGGGACAACAAAAGGAATATCAACGATTGTGGGCGACTACAATAACAAGACTAAGTAGAGGTCGAAACCCTAAAACCAGCTGGAAATCAAGAGCTCAAAACATTCATAAAGATCATCCTTTTGATTTTGAATTGCGAACCTCTTTAGCAGATCCTGAGGTAAAAACCGATCAAGGATATCAGATTGCTATACAAAATAGTATTGATCTTCCCCAAGTCTGGTCGGGACGAAGTTACCCAATCGATGAAGGATGGCATACCCTACACCTTGCACAAGATACTATTGCAAGTTTTAGCTATTTTGTTCAAGATACCTTAGCATGGAAGGCTAAGAATCAATACGAAACCTCTATGGCCAATCACCGGATATCTTCCAGAAGCCCCCAAGAAATGCCGGTTGTAGGAGTTATGAAACCCATACCCCCTCTTGTGTTTTTTATTATTTTTTTGATCAGTATGGGAATGTTATGGTTACTTCCCAAACTTTGAGATTGTTCCATTTAAATAGGTTTTATACCCTCTAACATGGTCGGAATAAGTTCGGAAACTGTGGGATGTGGTTGTACAGAGTCTCGAATAACGGTATAAGGCACATCGGCATACATGATATTAAGAATACTGCTAATGATTTCATCTCCACCAACGCCAAGCACAGTTGCTCCCAATATCTTTTCTGTTTTTGCATCTACAATGACCTGCATAAAACCATTAGTTTCCCCCTTTTCCTTCGCCCTTGAAATACGTTTCATGGTTCTATTTCCCTCCAATAGCTGATATCCCTCTTTTAACGCTTGCGCTTTAGTCATTCCTGCTCGTCCTAAGGGGGGATCAACAAAAAGTCCATAGGTAAGAATGCGATCTGAAACTTTTCGATCTTTTCCGTCAAACTTGTTTTCAGCGATAATTTCATAATCGTTGTAAGCAGTATGCGTAAAAGCACCTTTACCATTACAATCTCCCAAGGCATATACCCCGGATACATCAGTTTGTAAATAATCATCTACTTGTATGTATCCTCTATCGTTTGTTTTAATATCCGTAACCGCTAAATTTAGAGTGTCGGTATTGGGTTTTCTTCCAACGGCCAATAACAAATGCGAACCTGTAATTTCAGGGGCGCCTTCAACGCAATCTACTTGAACGGTTATGGAACCATCACTATTTTGACTACCACTTATACAGCTGGCATTCAAACAAAAATCGATTCCCTCTTCTTTTAAAAACTTGAAAATTGTGGCGCTAACTTCTTCATCTTCCCTTCCTATAATTCGGGATCCCCGTTCAATGATAGTTACTTTGCTTCCAAACCTTCGGAACATCTGCCCAAACTCCAATCCAATATAACTTCCTCCTACAATTACCAAATGTTCTGGCAAGGTTTCAAGTTGTAAAATAGATTGATTAGTTAGAAAGTCCACTCCCTCAAAACCATTTGGCACAAACGTACGACCACCAACATTTATATAAATTTCATCCGCAGTTAACGTTTCTCCATTTACGGCAATAGTTTTATTTGCGGTAAACTTTGCTTCTCCTTTATAAAAGTGGATATATTCGTTTTTAGCGACGCCTGCGGTTATGCCATCAACAGAACCTTTAATGAGTGTATCTTTGCGAGCTTTTACTTTTTTGAGATCTACTTTGGCTCCTTGCGGGACAATTACGCCTAGTTCTTCAGCCTGTTTTACATCCCACATACGTCTTGCACTAGCCACATAAGTTTTAGTAGGTGTACAACCTATATTAAGACAAGTGCCACCTAAATGTTCTTTTTCAATAAAAGCGACTTTTTTTCCTTTAGAAGCCATTTTAAAAACTAGTGGCGTACCCGCCTGGCCGGAACCAATAACGATAACATCAAATTGTTGTATGGACATAAATCTTTTTTTTAATGGAAGTTAAAGCTACTTAAAATCCTCATAATTTCGTTGGATTTTAAGAATGTTTCTACCAGGATATCTTTTGTAGAAATCATCATAGATGTTAACCTTGACTTGGCCTTAAAGCTACATACGCTATTGATCCAGTGAATTATACACTATTTAATACGAAACAGACACTACAGGTGTCCATATATACAATGCCTCTTTTTTTGTATCTTTTATCACCTAACTTCATGTTTTTTAATAGTTTAGATTGCCAATGACTTTTACTTACAAACAACACCATACCGATGAGAAAAAATCTAAAAATTACCGTACTAATCGCAACAATTGCTGTACTCTTTTATGGAGTAAATAGCTGGTTTGCGCCAACCCAAGAAACTACTACCTCAAAATTGGCTTACAATTTTGTAAAATGTACCCCAGCTAAGTTTTTATTGACCGAAATTGATAGTACAACCCAAGTTTCTCCTTTGTTTGAAAATTTGGGAGAACTTAGTTTTCCTATAAGTACTGCGAATAATCGTGCGCAGACTTTTTTTGATCAAGGTTTAAAACTTACTTATGCGTTTAATCATGCAGAAGCACATAGATCCTTTATGGAGGCATCACGCTTAGATCCCAAAAGTGCAATGGCTTACTGGGGACAAGCATATGCTTTAGGCCCCAATATCAATGATCCAGCTCCAGATGATCAGCGAAAGCAAAAATATAATGAAGCCATGGCAATGGCGAATCGATTTGCATCAACAGCTACCGCAAAGGAACAAGCCTTGATAAAGGCGTTAAACGCACGTTATAGTACCGATAGTACCGTTGATGTTGCAGAATTAAATATGGCATATATGCAGGCAATGACCGCGGTGGTTACGAAATTTCCAAATGATGCTGATGTACAGATTTTATATGCGGCATCGATAATGAATACGGTTCCTTGGAACTATTGGGATGCTGAAGGAAATCCTTCCCCAAACATTAAGGAAGCCAAAGCTGCATTAGAAAAGGCGATGAAAATCAACCCTAAACACCCTGGGGCACATCACTATTATATTCATATGGTAGAACTTCCTTATCCAGATCTGGGTGTAGCCAGTGCCGATAAACTAGGAGCATTAATGCCAGGAGCAGGGCATATTGTACACATGCCCTCACATATTTATATTCGCGTGGGTCGGTATAAAGATGCGGTAAAAGTCAATCAAGCCGCTATTTTAGCCGATGAAGACTATATTTCTCAATGTTATTCTCAAGGACTTTATCCATTAGGGTATTACCCACATAACATTCATTTCTTGTGGTCTGCAGCCAGTTTTTTAGGAAATAGTGATATTGCTATTGATGCAGCAAAAAAAACAGCAGAAAAGGTTCCCGTAGGAGAATTGGTGCAACTCCCGTTCCTTCAAGATTTTTCCGCAACACCCTTGTTGGCATATGCTCGTTTTGGAAAATGGAACGAAATTTTAACTATTCCAGCGCCAAACCCAGATATTAAGCATCTAAATTTAATTCGTCATTATGCAAGAGGATTGGCTTTTATTCGTAAAAACAATGCTAATGAGGCTGAAGAAGAACTGGAAGCTATTGCGCGATTAAAGGAAGATCCGGCCTTAAAAGAACTTGTAGCAGCTGCAAACAATACTTCAGAAAATATTGCAAAAGTTGCTTATGAGGTGATTGCAGGAGAATTAGCTAACCTAAAGGGTGATACTGCAGCAGCTATTGCTCATTTGAAGAAAGCAGTAACTTACGAAGATGCACTAACCTATACCGAACCCGCCGCATGGCATATTCCTACGCGTCAAAATTTAGGAGCTATTTTACTAGCAGCAAAGGACTATGAAGCAGCAGAAAAAATATATAAAGAGGATTTAAATATACTTCGTCAAAATGGGTGGTCGTTGATGGGGTTATACCATGCCTATAAGGCCCAAGGTAAGATGGTAGAAGCCAATGCTATTAAAGCAGAATTCGATGAAGCTTGGAAGGATGCCGACATTGATATTGCTACTTCTGTATTGTAAAAAGTAGGGGAGAAGATGGCAATAAAAAAGATCATCATTTATGGGTTTTTGCTAGGAGGAATATGTGCTTTGGGCTATTTCAGTTACCGGATAACGCATACGAGAAATTTAGCGATATATGGTCCGTCAGATTTTAATCCAGCGTTGGTAGATACGCAGTTTCAAGAGTCAAATAAGAATTATACGGTAGCAGACTTCAGCTTAATCAATCAAAATGGAGAAATAATAACACAGGAACATTTTAAGAATAAGGTATATGTTGCGGATTTCTTTTTTACGCGCTGTCCTAGTATTTGCCCCATTATGACCAATAATATGGGGAAATTGCAAGAAGTTTTTAAAGAAGACGATGCGGTATTATTTTTATCCCTGTCTGTCACTCCTAAACTGGATAGCGTTCCCGTCTTGCGCAAATATGCCGACGCTAAGGGCGTTATTGATGGGAAATGGCATATAACAACAGGAGAAAAAACGCACATCTATAACTTAGCTCGTAAAAGCTATTTTAGTGCTCTAGATGAAGGGGATGGAGGATTGCAAGATTTCATCCATACCACACAATTTGTTTTGGTTGATACTGAAAAAAGAATTCGAGGAGTTTATGATGGGATGCAAGTTGAAGAAATGGATCGTTTAATTGCCGATATTAAGCTTTTGGTGAATTAAATCCCATTATTCCTATTGTTTTTGTCGAACAAACCTTGTCTCGTGAAATTTTCGACTCCAAGCAGTCCCGTCCCATATACCTACGGTATAGGCATAGGTATCGTTGTTGATAAATTCCCAAGCATCACGTAAGGATGTACCTTGATATTGATAGTCGTAATAGATGTTATTTTTAACAATGGTTACAGTACCAGTAGTAATACCTCCATCTTTGTCAAATTCATAAAAATACATCTTACTATTGGCATTATTCCAGGCACGAATCCCTTCATTTCGCAATCCAAATACCAAAGTTTTGGGATCTGTAGTATAGGTCTTCACCTTTATGATTTTGCCCTCAAGACCAAATTCAAATTGTTGTTCACTGCGGCCTTCATGTCCCCCCAATTGAACTCCCTCCGAAACCCAAGTGGCATCAACTAAAACCTTAAACGCCTCTAATTCTTTAGCTTGTCCCAAGATCAAAAGTGGTGTAATCATAAAGATCAAAAAGAGTATTAAAATAGACTTTTGCATGATAGAAAAATTAGACCATTAAAGATACTATTTTGGAATGATTTTTATAAAAAAACCGCTTTATACGGGTATAAAGCGGCCTTTACATTGGTTTGATATATTTTTTATTCGGCAGCAGGCTTAGATTTTCCCATAAAGAAAAGAACCGCACCAAGCGCGATTACTCCTATTCTAATAGCCCAACCTACGGTTTCCCCCCAGAGATCGATCCACATTAATAATCTAAAATTCATATTTAGAAAAGAAAGTACAATACTTCCAACTCCAAAAATCATAAGATACATTCCAATTTTTTGCATGGTAAATGGTTTTAGTTATTTGATTCTAATATAACGATTTTCATATTACGGTATATTGAAAATGCGCATATTCGTTATCATTTAACGAAGAAAAGTATCTTTTATTGGTCTTATCAAGTAGCGCAAACAGTATCAATTTTCCGACCACACGGCAAGCTCATTTCCCGAGGGATCACTGAAATGAAAACGTCGTCCTCCAGGAAACGAAAAAATAGGAACGGTGATTGCTCCACCTTCCTGTTCAATACGAGTTTGTATTTCACTTAGGTTTTTATGATGCAATACGATGAGGGCTCCATTAGCTATAGGCTTTTCCGTTTTTTCAAAGCCTCCTTCTAAGCCACTTTCTGAAAACGCAGTATAGGTGGGGCCATAATCCGTAAAAATCCATCCAAATGTGTTATGATAAAAAGACTTTGTCTTTTCAAGATCGTGAGCCTTAAACTCCACGTAGTTAATCAGTGTATTTTTCATTTAATTGAATTTTATCTGGTTGATTTGTATAAAATTACGATCCTTTTTTTGAGAAAGCCTTTCTAATGGCAACTTATATCGAATTATACGGGAGTAATATAATTGTATTTCGCAGACAAGTTGTTGGGATTCGGTGAGGTTATACTTTGTTAATAATTCCTGATTTTATATCGGTCAAGAATCCTTTCTTCCTATTATTTTTGTTCCTTTTTTAGATGATCATGAAGGAACTAGAAATAGGAGATAAAATGTTTAACGTGCAACAAGATGGTTTTGAAGATTTTGCACGTTATTCTTTTTCTGAAGTTGTTCGACTTACAAAGACATTAGCAATTTTGAAAAATGGTGTAAAATTGGTAAATCAACCCAAACCTTCATATATTATTAGTGATATTGGCTATTCCGTATCACGAAACAAAAGTACGCATTGGCACCATGTTTCTTTAAAAGCTATTCGAAATGCACAAGTAGAGAATGCCAAAATAGCGGCATACGATTGGTTTGCAACTAAGGAGTTTAGCTTGGAGGAAAAGATAGAATTGCATAAATTATTTAAGGACAGGGACTAAAAATGAGTGCTTACTTTGGGATCATTTTGCATCCTTTGATTTTGAGGTGTTTATTGTAGGAATGGTAATGACTTGTTCGGTAACTTCTAAGGGTTTAATATCGACAAAAAGTTTTTTTGAGGCTTTTTGACCTTTCAAATGACCAATAGTTTCTATAATATACTTGCCTATCTTTAGTTTGGGGAAAATGGCATCCTTTGAACCATTTTCAAGGGTTTGATCTTTGCCCACCTGCGTCATATCATCATCAAAAAGCAAAACTTCTACCCCTTCAAAATCTGCAGTATTTTTAATTTCAATTTTTAAATACCCAAATTCTTTAGTTTTTAGATCATCTGCCTCTTCCTTTGCCTTTTCTTTCTCCAATTCAAACTGATCTATATCTTCTTCAAAGGCGGTCTTCATGGAATTAATTTTTTCATTCAGAACACTTAAACCCTTGGTATAGGTATCTGCCCAAGATTTGGTTTCTTCTTTAACCAAATTATGTACTTCCTTATTGAAAGCATTAATAATCTTCGTAATTTCAGTAATTTCAGTTTTAGAGATGTTTTCAAAATCAGAATCCATAGTAATTCTATTCCACTCATCTTCGAATAGGTGTTTTATTTTCTTTAATTCCAATTCAGCTTTAATAAAACGAATCCAGGAATTTGTATTCCCAATAACTCTATCCCACAATTGAATGCCGCCTGCAACTCCTAAAGAGAGGTATCCCCAATAAAGAATATTATTCCCACTATTTTCTGCAGGGCTAACACCCTCTTTTGCAGAACTGAAAACCGGCCAAATATTATCAACCAAAGGCATTATAGCACCTATTACAGTAAAAAATATCGATAAATAAGTCAGAAGTAAGGAGTAATTCTTGTGTCGTTTTGCATTATCTCCATAATAGTCGATTGCATTATCAACATTTTCAATGCTATTATTTTTAAGGTCGATCAATTGATTTTCCATGATTTTTGGTTTGTTGGTGGTTAATGTTAGATTAAACAAAAAGCAACTGAAAGTAATAAACCTCAGGTTTTGCGAAGCATTTAACTTAGCATGTGGGGGATAGTCTAATATAGTAAATAGAATATGAACTAGCAATTTTTCTACTTTACTAGTATTTCATAATCGTGATAGTAATAAGAAAGAAGATTCAATTAAAGCGCTCAATAAAAACCGTATTCCCTTTAAAAGAATACAATAACTGCTCTACTTCGTCAAGCACAAATTTTCGGTTTTGATTCTTCACTTCTTTCAAAATTTCTTCTTTACCAGTATCAATTTGAAAACGCAGTATTTTAGATCCTTTTTCTTCCGGTACTACAATAATTTTAGTATCGTCATTTGCTCTTTCCCGATTAAGTCTGCTAAAAACATAGCTAAGACTAGAATTAATACCTAAATCAATATCAGTAAGATTTCGTATCCCCTGCGTGTAGGAACGATAGGTGCCATATATGCCAGATAATATATTCCCAACCCCTCCTAGTTTATTGGAAACAATGGTATTGCGAAAAGCCTGATTTACCTGATTTGGTGCAAAAAGAACGGTAGCACTTGCAACTTGAAAACCTCGTTTTAAAAAGTAAAAAGACTCTTGAAAAGAGCGTTGCAGCAGAGAACCAGATTTCAACGCCTCATATTCTTTTTTATATACTAGGTCTCCTGTAAAATCGAAATAATAGAAGCTGTTTTCTAAAAACATGAAATAACCTTCATCCCTTATGGTAAGCTCCGGTAACTTTCTTCCAAAATCAAAATCATACAAAACTTTTGGAGGTGTATCTGTTGTATGTTGGAAAATATAAAAGGCATTCCCATTATAGACAGGAAATTGCTCGTTTTTGGGATTGTACCATATTTGATGAAATGGTAGCTTCAATTTTAAATTTCTATTGATATAATCCGCATCGAAAAGAATAAGATCTTCCGCCCATATTTTTTTACCTGAATCTAAAGCTACTTTATTGGCCCTTGAGGGAGAAATAAATAAGGCTTCATCTGTTCCGTCAAAAACGGTAATCGGACTTTCACTTGTAGCATAAGATACGCGAACCTTATCTCTCCAGACTACCTTTCCGGCTGCATTAATCCGAGTTAAGAAATTTTCCTGCACCACAAGGTAGCCCTCTTTAATAGGAACTATTTTTCGAATTAGCGGGAGTGAGGCGGACCTTTTCCACTTACTTTCTCCGGTTTGGGTATCAATTATTTTAAACCCTTTGGAAGTTATAGCAACCAGGGACGTATCTTCTAAACTACTTGCTATAAGGTTTCCAATAATACTTACCGGAGTTGACCACAAACTGTCTAAACTTTTTGGATGTAAGGCATAGACCAAGGTTTCCTGATTTAACTTTTTGGCTTTAACATTGTTAGAAGCTACCAACAAGCGATCCCCTTTGGGTGTAAGCACAATACTGGTTACTCCTGTTTGTTCAAACTCAATTGCTCCTGTTTCGAGATTTAGTTTTAATAATTGACGGTTTTTTAACCAAAAAACATTGCTATAGGCATCTAATACTACTTTTTCTTCATTTAATAAGGCCCCTTTTGCCGTCTTAAAGAAAGCACTAGATACATTGGTATCCCAAAGCTGATTCCCGGTTTCAAAGTCGAAAAGGGCTATCGTAAAACCTGCTTCTTTTTTTCCATCTACCAATATGGCTTTCTGTTCTGGTAAGATAATGGTATTGAAAATAGCTTCAAAACCTTGCTCACTGGAACTAAATAGAAGTTTTCCGGTGGTAATATCCATAACAGCTCTGGAAACCCCTTTGGTATTTAAGGTTTTTGAAAGAAAATTAGAACCCAACAAGGGTTTATCTTCAAAGAATACATAAGGAGAGAAAGGAACTTCAGTATACCCATCAAAATTTACATCTGCATTGCTACGATTTCTCCACAATACTCTATTTTTTTGTGGATCAATACCGTATAGTGCCTCCGAAGTTTTGAGCAACAGGATGCCTGTATTATCGTTCAAAACGCTCTTTTTAATCCTACCATCCAAGGCAATCTGTTGTTGCCCAAAAAAAAGCACTGGGATAATTATTAAAAGGAGCGTACAATACAGATTTCTATAGGATGTTTGGATCATTGGATTTTTAAATTATTCCTGATTTTAGTGCTTTTAAAGATACTAAATTAAAGCGCTTTTTTGGAGGGTAATTTTATCTAATATTACAAGTTTGAGTTAAAGAAAATTAAAAAATATTTATTTAGTTTTAAACAAAGTAGGCTTTATTGTTAACATTGCCCACGCCCAATTATTGGTGTTTCTATCAAAGTTATTTCTTAAGACTTCAATGCCTTTGGCTTCAAAAAAATGAGAATAACCTAATTTGAGAATTACATCTTCATAAATTTTTCTGGTATAAACAAAATCGACTTCAGAACCTAGTCGTTTAGCTTCATATTCTGGAATATCAGCCTCAGCAGAAAAATCATGGATGGCGATTGTTGCTTGAGAAACCTCGTCTAAGTGCATTTCTACCTTAAAATTTAAATCCAATAGGCCTACATTATTGATATGATTCCCGACAAAGAAATAATTCATAAGACCGTTAAATTTGTGATTAGTCCCAAAAAAAGGAGTGAAGGCATTATTATTTCCGTTGGCAGTAGCAGCGTCATTATTCCCACTTATTAATTCTATTCCTAAAGTAGTATGCCATGTTTTAACCCAGAGATACTTTGCATCTACGGATAAGAGGTACGCGCTGAGGTTATTATCATTTATATCGTTCCCAAATTGATAATATAAATTGGATTGTAAGTTGAGCTTATCCTTAACATAAACTAAATGAACCCCTGCAGTTTGGCTATACCTGGTTGCTGTATTATTACTATCTATAGGATCAATAAATTGTAATCCATTGTTTAAGAATAGGAGACTTACATTAAAATTAGACCAATCTCTATGCAACCATAAAAATTGGATTGCTTTATAGTTATTTGGAACGGTTAAAACGGTTCCAGTTAGGTTTTCATCATCTTGATTAAAACCAAAGCCTAATTCAAACCAAAGCGTTTCTTTTTTAAATTTTAAAAGTGCAAGATCGTGACTTCTTCCTTGTTGTATCCAATTTACATTTCCAAAAATACGGCTATCATCATAAATCACTTCCTGTCTGCCAATTTTTATAGAAAGGTTAGCGTCTAGCATGAGTTCGGCCCAAGCTTGATGTAGTGCAACCCCATTCATATCTGATCTATTAAGTTGTGGAACGTCTCCCCAAACCCTTAAATTCTGTACATTAAGTAAAAAGTTTAGTTTTCCTGATGTATAGAAAGCATTAACCCTAGTTCTTTGAGATACGAAAGCTGCGGGATCTTCTCCATCTGCAAACAAATTGGAAAATCCATGTCTGTATTCAAAACGAGGGCGTAATTCCGCATCTACTTTTAATTGGGCATTGGTTTTCATAAAAGATAGCAAGACAAAATAGATGATTAGGTAAACCTTAATAGATTTCATTTTTTGATTTTTATTTGATTGTTGGTTTTAAAAAAGCTAAGTATGGGAGTCGAGCATTTTATATCAAAAAAAGCATATGGAGGACTAAAGAATTGTAATGGTTATTAAAATGGGTTAGTAAGCGTAATCGTGTTTACGAGGGCACGTTATCTAGATTGTTGCTTTATTTTTTTAATTACATAAGGTAATCCCTCAGATCAACAGTTTAATTTTGTAGTGTGTAAATTGGGGGAAATGATTCCTTCAAATTCTAAAACTAGAATTCATAACCCAAATGAACTCCTCCAAAATAACGAAATTCACCGCCTATTAAAGTTCCGATGACTGGGCCTGTATGAAAGCCTTTTTTTCCAACCTTAATATTCAATTCCCCTTCAAAATAGGCTGCTATTTCTAGATCACGCTCTGAATTGGGAAGTGCAAAACTAGGACCTGCATTTATGGTTAATATGGGCCAAGGCTTATGACTAACTAAGGCCGCAATTTCATGTCCAACCCGTCCTTCTTCCTCAAAAACAAAGGAATAACCTACCCCAAACGCCCAATAATGACTGGTCCAATAGGTGAAATGTATTTCCGTTGAGGGATCTGTGTGCCCGGCTTCTGGGTTTTCGATAACGGTTCCGGAAACTACTAGCTCATATCCCGGATTTTTCTCAAGAGAGTTACTTTCATTATGATTTTCCTGTCCTAAGCTGACAAAAGAAATAAGAAAACTTGCTAAGAAGCTGATAATTGAATGGGAGCGGGCTATATCATTTTTTTTCATTCTATAGATTTATTAAAAGTTGGAAAATAATTTATTCTCATATCAAGAGAAGTATGAGAAATTCATGTTTAGGGCTTCTTGAATGCTCTAAATTTATTTTGTAAAAGAGACTTATAATACCTCTTTTTAAGTATTGATTTGTGACGTATTACAGAACATGGGAGGATGTATATAAGACAAAACGCGATATCTAATTACTAATCAAAAAAAGGTTGTTTCATGATAAATATCTTTTATATGGTTTGATTCGATAAAATTATCTGTAATAAGTAATAAAAGATGGCACTTTTTTCGTTTAATATAGACCTTTAATTATCAGTCCTTTGCAGGATATCTTTATATTTCTCCCGGTATTGAAGCGGACTAATTCCTGTATATTTTTTAAAAAATCGACTAAAATAAGCGGGATCATTAAATCCTATCTGAAATGTAATCTCAGTAGAGTTTAAATTAGTAGATAATAATAACTTTTGTGATTCAAGTAAAAGTCTCTTTAAAATAATTTCTTTGGGATTCTGGGGTCCTATTTCATTTAAATAAATTAAAAATTGTTTTGATTTTAAATTCAGTTGTTTTGCATAATCTGATACTTTATGATTAACTGCGTGGTCAATATTTAACAGATGATTGAATTCTATTAAATACTTATAACCGATAGCTGTTTTTGTATTTAAAGATTCTATAATTAAAGTATCTATTGCTCCTCTAAATTTCTTTAATTGATATTCTGATTGGTCTTTTTCTGCCTTCAAATGTTTAAAAACATCTTCGACTACGGAGATCTTGTTACGATCAAATTCCACTTTTGCAACCTTGAAATAATCATTAAAAAACTTCGTATTAAATTTACTGGCCATAACTTCCAAACTGGAGGAGAAATAACTTCCTCTAAAGGCTATTACATGAACCCTTGAGCATGATATTGCATTAGAAAATAATACTTCCCCAGGATTTAAAAAAAGAAGTGTATTTGGGGAATTTTTTTCTTCTTTAAAATTAATATAGAGATTACAAGGGGCTTCCTTGAAATATATAAAACAATAATGCTGATGATCTAATATTTTAATTTCCTCTTGACTAAAAGTCAAATATTTAAAATCATTATCTGGTAAACTTTGAGTCTTACTCATCGATATATGGTTTAGATGTTTTGGTTGATTACCTTAATTTAAAGTAATCAAAACCAGCTTGTTTTAAAGGTACTAGATTTAAAACATTTAATCGAAGACCTTCTTAGTAGTTGTTAATTGTCATTTAATACAAGTACGCACTAAGCATCCATAACGTCTTTTCGGTCTGCCCTATATAATTGCTCATTAAACTAGCTGTTCCTTCATCATTCGTATCTGCTGCAACACATAGAATTTCCCTTTCCAACAATATTATGGTGGACAAGTTTTTGATTATCATTTTAATTCCTTTAAACCCATTAGTTATACCTTTTTCTTCCTTTATTTTGGAATTATTGACATAATCTGAAAATGTATGTAAAGGTTCGGCCTCAAGTGTTAAGATTCTTTCGGCAATTTCATCAATGTTGATTACAGCTTCCTGATAAAATTCTTCAAATTTTTGATGTAGTTCAAAGAATTCCTTCCCTTGGATGTTCCAATGAAGTCCTCTTAAATTTTGATAGAAGATTTGATAATCTGCTAAAAGTAGGTTTAACATGGCGCTCAGTACATTCGCTTCAGTTTTATCCAATCCTATTAAATTTTTCATTATAGAAAGTTTTGTTATTCTATTTATTAAAATGTACAATTACGATTAAAACATAATCTATAAAATGCGTTGAAGAGGTTATCCCAAAAGTGAATCTCATATCAAACAACTACAGCTGGCTTTTACATCATTTGATGCTAGATAATTGTGTAATATTAGAATATGTCGAAAAATAGAATTAATACCTTTTAAATAACCTCTTCTTAAAAACTATAAGCCAATTGTTAATTACCTGTCTTCCAGTAATTATAGTGTTGAACGTTAATGCGAGTTACTTCAAAACTTGCTTCAATTCTTTAGTAGTATATACATGACTAGCGATCATTCTAAAGTTAATAACAGCTGCCTCATACCCATTCAATTCTGGTAGAACAGCCGCAGCAGTAGCATCTTTAACTACAGCTACCCTAAAACCTTGTTCTACCAACTCTCTCATATGAGACTCTGTGCATAAATTTGCAGACATTCCTGCCAAAATAATATTATCAATTCCTTGTTTCCTTAATTGCAAAACCAAATCATTAGTTTCTGGGCCATAAACCTTGTGCGGACTTGTAACAATAACATTATCTGTATTAATATACTTTTTGTATTGGTTTAACCAATCTGCGCCTGAGTTTTCAAATCCTTTTAGAGAGAGTGTCCCATCTCGATCAAACATCTGAATTTTATGCATTAATACTTCTAATGCCCCTTCTATTTTCCATTTGTGATCGTATGGAAAGTAGTAATGCGGTGATACAAATACAGGGATATTATTTTTTTCTCCTAATTCAAAAAGCGTATCAATATTTGCAACGGTGTTGTTATCCTCTACATTCTTGCCCACTACACCATAAGCAACACCATCGGGGTGTAAAAAATCGTTCTGAGGATCGGTTATTACAATAGCAGTTCTGTTGTCAATAATAAAACCTGGATCAGGTAACTGTGCGTATGAGAAGGTGCAAAATAACGTTGTTAATCCAAATAAAATTTGTTTCATAATTTGAGTTTTTAGTTATAAGTTTTGGCAAAACTATTTTTAATAAACCTTAAAAGATGGTACTTTTTTCACTTTAAAGTAATATGCTGATTAGTAATTATTTAATTGTATTTTTCATGCTTAACCCTATTATTTATAGATATAAATCCAGCATAATTTTCGAAGTGTATACCTATATGAAGCGAAATATTAAAACCAATCTTAAAGATGATTTTCTACTTAGTTGGAATCCGTAGAAAGTAATGGTTTTTGTGATTATAACTTTAAATTATAGGGTATTGGAATAGAATCATTTAGAGCTTCTAAAGGGATCCAATTTGCGATAACGAAATAATTTGAATAATACAGGGAGAGTCCAATAAATAATACCCAATGGACTTAAATAGAACTAGAAGATTAGCTTACTTTCCAATACAAAAATTAGCAAAAATATTTCCCAACAAATCATCCGAAGAAATTTCTCCGGTAATCTCTCCAAAATGGTATAAAGCTTGCCGAATATCTATCGCCAATAAGTCTCCGGAAATCCCAAAATCCATACCTTCCTGTACTTTCTGGATGGCTTCCAACGCTTTTAATAAGGCATCATAATGTCGGGTGTTCGTAACCACAGTTTCACTATTGCGAAGTTGGCCTAAATTTACAAGGTTTAGGAGTTGTTGCTGCAATTGGTCTATGCCTTCACCAGTTTTTGAGGATAGTAGCAATGCCGTTGGCAGTTGTTGGTTAATTGTTGTTCGTTGGTCAGGAGTTAACTCATCCACCTTATTTATAATAAGAATACACTGCTTTTGCGGGTTTGAACTTATAATTCGGTTCATTTCAGATGTTATTTTTTCTACACCATCGCTATCAACCAGCAACGAAAACCCATCAACTAAATAAACCACTACCTGAGCTTGTTGTATTTTTTCAAAAGTCTTTTGAATTCCTAGGCCTTCAATAACATCCTTAGTTTCCCGGATACCCGCCGTATCAATAAAGCGAAAGCCAACACCACCAATGGAAATTTCATCTTCTATTGTATCTCTGGTGGTACCTGCGATATTCGATACAATGGCTCTTTCTTCATTCAATAATGCATTTAATAAGGTAGATTTACCCACATTTGGTTCCCCTACAATCGCTACGGGAATACCATTTTTAATAACATTACCAACAGCAAAGGAATCAATTAATCGTTTTAATACGGAAGCGATCTTTTTCAATAATGCATTAAATTGCTCCCGATTGGCAAATTCTACATCTTCTTCGGAAAAATCAAGTTCCAATTCAATTAAAGAAGCAAAATCTAAGAGTTCTTGACGCAGTTGTTGAATTTCGTTACTAAAGCCGCCACGCATTTGTTGTAATGCCAATTGGTGACTAGCAGCATTATCAGAAGCGATAAGGTCTGCCACAGCTTCTGCCTGACTTAGATCTAATTTTCCATTTAAAAAAGCACGTAAGGTAAATTCTCCCGCATCGGCCATACGACATCCGTTGCGTAAAAATAATTGAATGATTTCCTGTTGAATGTACGGCGAACCATGACAGGAAATTTCCACTACATCTTCTCCGGTATAGGAATTTGGACCTTTAAAAATGGACAATAAAACTTCATCTAAAGTCCTGTCTTGATCTGTAATATGCCCCAAATGTATAGTATGGCTTTTTTGTTGGTTGAGGTCTTTGCCACGGATAGAAACAAAAAATGGAGCCGCCAAGGCAATAGCTCCTGTTCCGGAAAGGCGAATCACTGCAATAGCTCCTGCTCCAGATGGAGTTGCTAATGCTATAATGGTATCATTTGTTTGCATTGCCGCAAAAATACAAATTCGATAGCAGCTGTAACATTTTTTAGAAAATAGCTACGTATAAGTAAACGAACAATTTAAATCAATCAAAATGGAACTTGTTAATCACCAGGTTTTGCGAAAAGACAATTCGCTACTCGCAATAACACATCTTACACAATTATTGTCATATATGACGGGCTTTGGAGGCTTTATCGTGCCACTAGTCCTTTGGCTTTCCTCACGACATACCGTTGAAGGAATGGACGAACATGGAAAATCTATCGTGAATTTTCAGATCAGTTTAATCTTATATATTATTTTAAGTATCCCTGCGATCTTACTTTTTGGATTGGGTATTTTGAGTTTGATATTTGTAGGTATCGTTGGTTTTATATTACCCATCGTAAATGCCATAAAAGCCAGCAATGGAGAGCGACCCAGTTACTTTTTAACCATTCGATTTATTTCTTAATTTTTAAAAAGTACTGGCTATTTTCGGTCGATCAATCGCGTACTTAGAATACGAATATCGTTAAGGGGACGATCTAAGCTATCTGTACTTTGGATTGCAATACTGTCTACAACAGCCATACCAGAAATCACTTCTCCAAATACCGTGTAGTTTTGATCTAAGTGGGCAGCTCCGCCTACAGTTTTATAGGTTTCTCGGTGCATTTCAGGAATGGTATAACGGGGTCCCTTGGCGAGTTCTTCTTTTGATAATTCTTGTATTTGACCACTAATCAATTGAATGCTATCAGTATTTTCTCCTTTTTGGTAAAGTGTTTCCAGAAGGTGTACCAAAGCTTTGTTTTCGGGTTTGTTTACTACTCTATTATCTGCAAGCCAGGTATTTATTCTATCTTCAGCCAGGGTAAGTGTACTATCCGTATAGGTTCGACCATGTACAATATAAAATTGTGTAGAACTCGATGCACGTTCCGGGTTATTGTCTCGAGCAGCAGCCAGTACCCCGCGTTTATGGTAACGAGAGGGAACAAGTTCAGCAGGTATAGTATAGGGTAAATCCCCATTCCCTAAAGTATCTGTTGCTACAGAATTTTTACTTGTCGGATCTCCGGATTGGATCATGAAGTTTTCAATAACACGATGAAAAAGAATGCTATCGTAAAAACGTTCTCCAAAGAGTTTTAAATAATTATCGCGATGCAGGGGCGTTTCATCATACAAACGAAGCACGATCGTACCTTTACTGGTGACCATCTCTACATCCTGAGTAAGTGCCGGAGCTTCTTTTGTTTTTGAATTTTCTGGTTTGCAACTATATACAAATGCTAAGAAAACAACAAGGCTATATGCAAAGTAAAAAGTTTTGTTTTTGAAGAAGGGTATCTGACTCATTTTTGGATCACTTAATTGGTTGAAAACGAAAATATTTTATCATTTAAAGATATTAATTCAAAATTTGTAACACTATAGTTATTTTAATTTGCAAAGATAAAAATGAATGTATTTTTGTAAGGTGGTAGATTACCACTCAGATTTAACTACTTTTAACAAAATTTTAAAAAACCATCCCCCTAGATGAATCTAAGTATCTTAATCCCAATGTATAACTCTGAAAAGTACATTGAGAGGTGTTTAAATAGTATTATCAATCAAAATATACCAGAAAGCGAATATGAAATTATTATTATGGACGACGGATCTACTGATAGTAGTAGACGTTTAGTTGAAGATTATGTTCAGAATTACAGTAATATTTTTTTATATAAAGATAAAAATGAAGGCACGTATACCACTAGAAATAAGCTACTTAAATTAGCAAAAGGAGAATATATTTACAATATTGATGCGGATGATTACCTCGCGGGAAACCTGCTGAAACCGTTTCTAGAAGTGGCGCTACAAAATAGATTGGACATTTTGGGTTTTGATGCTAAAAGAACCTTAGAAGGTGAGGATTTTGAAATAAAAAATGTAGTTGAAAATTTAGACGCACCTAATATCATAGATGGTCATAGGTTTATTTTAGAAAATCCAAATCATAGAAATGAGGTTTGGTGGTATTTTTTGCGCGCTGACTTTCTAAAGAAAAATAAACTCTTCTTCGAAAAGAATGAGTATAATGCTGATGTAGTTTTTACCATTAAACTTTTCCTTGCGGCCAAGAGAATAGCTTTTTTCCCTGTTGAAGTCTATCGTTATTTTCAATCTAATGATTCGCTCATGCGAAACACTGATTTGATTAAAGGGAAAAAATTGATTCAGTATTTGTTGCAAATGGTAATAGATTTAAACGATTTAATTAAAGAACTGGAAAACAGTACAGTACCACCAGACGATTCTATTTTGAATCAGTTAAGAGAAAGAAGAGATCGGTTTATTCGTACTTTGGTAATCAAGTTAATAAAGGGGAAAATAAGTACAAAAGAGATCGATACTGTTTTGGAAGAATTAAAAAATCATGATGTTTACCCAATTAAAAACTATGTTATTCCTGAAAAAAAAATAATACAGCATAAATTAATTAAAAATGTAATTAATAAAAAGTATTTGGTTTATCTCGTATCCAAATTTTATACTTTTAATGCGGTCAGATAGATGAAAAAGTTGACGGAAAGCTCAAAATTTGTTCAACTTTATGTACTACTTGTTATTAATTATAACAGCTAAAGATCGAACATATAAATAGTAAATACTTTTTTGCAAATAAATTTTAAGATTGTAAATAAGGGTTATTGTAATAGCATAAAAAAAAGGGTTAGAACTTATTCTAACCCTTTTTAATAATTTCAAATTAATTATGTTCTCATATCGAATAATCCATTCGATTACGAAGATGATTTAATTTGTATATATTTTCATTAAATTAATACAAATTGGTATTTCATCTTATACGAGAATTTTAGATTCCTAATGTTTTCTTCTTAAGTTCTTACACCAAAGTCTAAAGTCGAAATCCATAACCCATAATTGTTCTCCAGTATATCGATCAGTGATGAAACCCCAAGAACTAAACCCAAGTGCTCCAATATTAGAATCGAATCCAGCACCGTTAGCACCTAATTGACCTCTAAAATTAGATGACTCAGTATTAGGATTACTTGGACTACTATCTCCTCTAAGTTCTAAACCATAAACGCCTGTTCCTAGACAGTCATCGCCCCATGCAGCAATTCTACTTCGAGAAGCATCAATATCATAATATACTAAATCTTCCTTATCTGCAGCTTGTGATGCACAACCTGGCTCTAGCTTAAATTCTCCACCCATAGCGCTAAATTCACCATACGTTTTTCGATCTTTCAACCATACATTTACAAAAACTTTACAGCTACCTTCATTCATTGTGGTAATACCTCTAATTAATGCGGTACCGTTGCTAAATGTTGCAAAGATCAACTTGCGTCTATTCGTTGAAGAAAAATACGCTGTAGGATTAAAAAAGTCAGTTTCATTTTCAGGCCACCACATATTCGACATAGGTTGACGATCTTCAAAAGGACATCTGTCTGCATCTTTAACAAGACATATAGATGTTAAACGCGGTCGGTACGAATAGTAAGTGCTATTCACTTCTTTATCATCTGTACTTTCTTCTAAATCAGCAGTTGAAATTACGTCCAAATCTAAACTCTCAATTTCCTCTAAATTTAAACCGTTAAGTTCCTCTATAAATGATTGTTGAATTACGTCGAAGTCGACTTCTTCAATATCTATTGGGGTTTCAGCTTCTGCCTGATCTTCAATTTCCAATGCAGCTTCTGGTGCTTCCGTAATGGTGGAAAGATCTTCAGTTTCGCAACCAATGAAGACAATTGCGATTATACAAAAAAAAGGTAAAATTTTTCTCATGGTCATATTGTTATTTATTAAAATTTTAACAAAATTCAACTATTTGATCAAGGATATTATAAAAAATAGATAAATAGCCTTGAAACTTAGTTAAAAGGGAAATCAGGTAAGTTCACCGTTGATTTTTGTAAGAAAGCTAAAGCAAAAAGTAAGGATATGTTCTATAAACTCTGATATATAGGACTAATTGTTGAGCATCACTGGCATTACGAGCATAGTTACATGTTCGCCTTCGTCGAGACCGTCAGCGGGAGTTAAGATTCCAGCTCTATTAGGGAGACTCATTTCTAGTGATACTTCGTCGGAGGTTAAATTCCCCAACATTTCCACTAAGAAACGGGAATTGAAACCAATTTGCATATCATCTCCTTGATAGGAACAAGTAAGACGTTCTTCTGCCTTATTGCTATAATCAATATCTTCCGCAGAGATATTTAATTCAGCTCCTGCAATTTTTAAGCGAATTTGATGTGTTGTCTTGTTAGAAAAAATAGAAACACGTCGAACCGAACTTAAGAACTGATTTCTTGCAATTGTAAGCTGATTGGGATTTTCTTTGGGAATTACGGCCTCGTAATTCGGATATTTTCCATCAATTAAACGGCAGATCAATTCTGTACTGTCAAAGCTGAATTTGGCATTACTCTCGTTGTATTGGATGGTAACTTCACTTTCACTTCCGGTCAAAATTCCTTTGAGAAGTGTTAAAGGTTTTTTGGGCATAATAAATTCCGCAACTTCCGAAGCACTTACATCTGTTCGTTGGTATTTTACCAACTTATGTGCATCGGTTGCTACAAAAGTTAAATTTTCAGGAGAAAACTGAAAAAACACACCACTCATTACTGGTCGCAAATCATCATTTCCAGCTGCAAAAATGGTTTTGTTAATTGCAGTAGCTAAAATATCGCCTAGCAATACGGTTTCACTAGGATTGGATAATTCTACCGCTTTTGGAAACTCTGCACCATCAGCATAAGCTAAAGCATATTTTCCGTGGTTAGAACTTATTTCAACCGTATTATTATTTTCAACAACAAAGGTTAGTGGTTGCTCTGGAAATGTTTTTAACGTATCTAGTAATAATCGCGCTGGTACCGCTATTGTTCCTTCATTATCAGATTCTACCTCCAATACAGAACTCATTGTAGTCTCTAAATCCGAAGCAGAAACCGTGAGTTGATTTTGCTTTAAGTCAAAAAGAAAATTATCCAGAATAGGGAGCGTATTACTGTTGTTAATAACACCTCCTAAAACCTGTAATTGCTTTAATAAATACGTACTAGATACGATAAACTTCATGGGTACTGTTTTAATTGATCCGATTGCTTTTGGAAAAGAGATAAATACAATTTACCTCATTCGAGATTTTGTGAAAATTGAGTGATCCTTTCCTTCATCTGCTAGAAACAAAGATATTTTAAATGTCCTTTTCTAGGAAACAAACTTATTAACACTTAAGAACCATATTTTTTCTTTCTGATGCTATGAAAAAATAACCCAAAAAGAAAGACCAAAACTACGGGAAGCCCAACGGTAATAAGCTGCCATTTGGTCTTTTGTGCGCTAACTTTTTTCTGATCTAAAAAAGGGATAGCTATTTTTTTAGTTCGAATGTTTATAAGTCCGGTGTCATCCAATAGATAATTGATACTATTCACTAAAAATTCCTTGTTGCCATAAGAATTGTTAGTCCATTTATCGTAGCCCAATTCTAAGGGGCGTCCCTGGCGAATTTGATTTTTGATGATATCTCCATCTGCAACAACTAGCATTTTATTGAAAGTTCCATTTTCGATTGCTCCCTCTAAGGGTATGGGTTTTACCCTATTTACAAATGCTGAATTAAAATTACCTTCTATTAAAACTGCCAAAGGATTATTACCATCTGTATATGTTTCTTTTTTTGGCGGATTTCCAATAATATCTAAAGAAATTTGCCGCGGCACACCTTCGGCCTTTGATAGCGGCGAGCTGTAATACAAAATTGTTTTTTTATTTCCATTAGGTAGCGTATCAATCGTATTGGCAAACTGTAACCGAAGCGCCTCTGTATTAGTGTTTATAGCATGATTATTTCTCGAAAACACCATGGGATTATATAACCAGGGTAGGGGGTTGTACTGCGCATTTGGACCCTCTTCATCGGCAAGAACAATCTGGGTGAAATAAAGATCATTAACCAATACCGGATTTATCCGAATTCCGTACTTAAAGAAGAAATCTGTTAGATTTAAATCACGTTGCAGTGCTAACGACCTTCCTTCTGGATTTCGAAGACTATCCAATTCCATAGCAACTTTATCAATCAACCACATGGTTTTTCCTCCATGAACGATAAACTGATCTAAAACATATTTTTCTGCATCGGAGAATGCCTGAGTAGGCTTGGCAATAAGTGCCAAATCATACGTACGTAATTGATTTAAAGTTTGTTGCGGATTGCTGGCCACAGAATCTAACGTAATAGCACCAATATTATAATAATCTCGAATACTACTGAGGTAATCAGCCATGAAAATATCATCCAGTTCTCCATTTCCTTTGATTACAGCAACCTTCTTTTTTTCTTGAATGCCTATTTTGGTAAAGGCATCAGCAAAGGCGTATTCTAAATGCTGAACGGAATTAGATACGCGCTGTTCTGCTGTAGCTCCAATTTTATTTTTTAATAAAGGAACCCGAACACTTTTATTTTCATAATTTACAATTGCCCATGGAAATACTACTTCTTGTGAAACCTTACCATTATCTTCTGAGGTGATACTAGCTCCTTTTAGGCCTAAGCTTTCTAATTCAGCAATCGTTTTATTTATGGATGTGACACCTTTCAAAGGATCTACAAAGTCTATTTTAATGTTGGTGTTAGCAAGTGCATAAGCAGCTAATATTTCCCCAACTTCAACCTTTAATTTTGCAAACTCTGAAGGTAGTGTTCCTTCTAAAAGAACATCGATCAACACAGGGCTTTCAAATTTTTCCGTAGCAGCTATAGCTGGTTCCGAAAGCGTATAGCGTTGATCTTCAGTCAAGTCAAAGCGGAAGTTTAAGAAACCAATCAAAAAGTTAATAAGTAGGAGTAGGGCGAGTGCCTTTAGTACAAGAAGTATGGTCTTTTGCATTATCTACTTAGATTTTTAAGGTGAGCAGTAGTCAGGTAAAGAAAGAACAGCGTAATACTCATAAAATAAACAAGGTCTTGCAGGTCTAAAATACCTCGAGCAACACTGTCAAAATGTGCTTTCATACCCAAATTTTTAACTTGTAAGGCTAAGCTTCCATCCCCAGTAAGACTTGCAATTCCTTCAAAACCATAATACAGCAGAAAGGAAACTCCAGCAGCAACAATAAAAGAAACAATTTGATTTGAAGTAAGCGAAGAGCAAAACACACCAATTGCAGTATAGGCACATACTAAGAATAAGAGGCCAAAATAAGATCCCCATACAACACCCATATCCAGATTACCAGAGGTTGTTCCTAATTGCCAGATAACATAAACATATATAAGGGTAGGCATAAGCGCGATTATAGCTAATAAGGCATTACCAAAGAATTTCCCCAATACCGTTTCCCACAATGAAATGGGTTTTATGAATAATAATTCTAAAGTTCCCATCTTTCGTTCTTCTGAAAAGCTCTTCATAGTTATTGCCGGAATTAAAAAAAGAAATATCCAGGGTACTAAAAGAAAAAAGTTACTTAACTCAGCAAAACCGGCATCAAAGATGTTATAAGGACCTTTAAAAACCCATAAAAACAAACCGGTTAAAACTAAAAATAATCCTACCACCAAATACCCAATAGATGAGGTAAAAAAAGATCTTATTTCTCGCTTAAATATCGCCAACATTGACTTACTAATTTATGAGGTAATGTTTTCTAAACTCCATGCCTCGGGTTTTGCATCAAACAATTTTTTGGTTTCTTTCCAGACTCCTTTAAAAAAATCTGAATGTCTATAGTTCTCCAAAGCTTCTAAAGAATCCCAATGACTATAGGTAAAAAAAATATTAGGGTTATTCGCATCCTGATATAAATCCACTAAACTACAGCCTTCAAAATTTTGAATGTGAGAGCGTGATGTCTCAAATACTTCTTTGAATGCTGAGACATTCTCTTTCTTAAAATGCAGTTTAACAATCCGTAATAACATCTATGTAAAATTTACAATAATCGTATCTCTATAATCTAACCCTAAAAGTGTAGAAGCTCCTCCCACCGTATTTAAGTTACTTTTATAAATAGCAAGTTCAATATAGTCTGAGGAATTAAAGAGTGCTAAAAGATCACCAGGCCCTTTACGTTGACTTTTTTCCAGATCAAAATTAATAATATCGCTATAGGTATGATGTATTTCTCGTAGTTTTTTACTTCGCGCGTTAATTTCAAAAGATCTTCCATTGCGATAAGCTTCAAACAGATTTTTTTCAATATTGGTAACTACATTGCCATAGTTGTCGATATAAATTACACTACCAGTTATGGTATTGCCATCATTTGAAATCCTTGGTGCAAATTCCTTTAACTCCTTTAGCGCATCGAAAGGTTTCCCTACCACTTCTAAGGTGCCACCTCTTGCGATATGACAACCCACTTGAATAAACACATCTAGTACAGGAAATGATCCATGAATTGGATTTGGAATATTAATTTCCATAACCTTTTCAGGTTTTACCGCTGCTGTTATTAAACAAATTACGCCATTATTAGCACTTACAAAGTAATGCCCATCCGCATATACGACAATATGCTGGTTTTCAGGAGTAGGTTCTGCATCTACACCAACAATGTGAATTGTACCTTTCGGGAAGGTTTGATAAGAGTTTTTAAGGATGTAGGCGCACTCCGGAATATTAAATGGACTAATATTATGTGAAATATCAACAATTGTGGCTTCCTCAAGTTCTCTATAAATTGCCCCCTTTATAGCACCTACAAAATGATCTTTATGTCCAAAATCAGTCGTTAATGTAATAATTGCCATGCAGTGCTGTTGATATGTTTTTCTATGAGCAAACTGATTTTTAACTAAGTTTGTTAAACAAAATTACATAAAAAATAAGCTAAAGGAAATTTATATTTCTCCGTAAAATTCTCAAACACTCATATTCTTTGAACGAACTTATTATAGAACTTACCGATATTAGCCCAAGAGAGTTTTTTGGGCAGGCAAATGCAAACATCGATTTACTTAAAAAATACTTTCCCAAGCTTAAGATTGTGGCTAGGGGAAGCAAGATTAAGGTATATGGCGATGAAGAACTTTTAGAAGAGTTTGATCGCCGATTTGATATGCTAAGCGCCCACTTTGCCAAATACAATAAATTGGACGAAAATGTTATTGAACGTGTATTGACCAGTAATAGTAAGGAAGATTATGAATCTTCGGAAAGCAGTGGTAATGTATTGGTACATGGCGTTAATGGAAAATTGATTAAGGCGCAAACTGTTAATCAACGGAAGTTGGTGGATGCGATGCATAAAAATGACATGGTTTTTGCAATAGGACCCGCTGGAACAGGAAAAACGTATACAGGTGTTGCGTTGGCCGTAAATGCCTTAAAGAATAAGGAGGTAAAACGGATTATCTTAACCCGACCTGCAGTCGAAGCAGGGGAAAACCTAGGGTTTTTACCAGGAGATCTAAAAGAAAAACTAGATCCTTACATGCAGCCCTTGTATGATGGGCTTCGCGATATGATTCCTGCAGAAAAATTAACGCATTATATTGAAAATGGGACCATACAAATCGCACCACTAGCATTTATGCGCGGGCGGACTCTCGATAATGCTTTTGTGATTTTGGACGAAGCGCAAAATACTACACACGCGCAAATGAAAATGTTTTTAACGCGGATGGGAAAAAACGCAAAATTTTTAATTACCGGAGATCCAGGACAAATAGATTTACCCAGACGTATAATTTCTGGTTTAAAAGAAGCCCTACTGGTTTTAAATAATACGGACGGAATTTCTATTGTGTATTTAGATGATAAGGATGTGATTCGACACAAACTGGTGAAGAAAGTTATCGACGCATATAAAAATATAGAACATCAGAATTAGAAATTACCAATGCGCAATACCATAGTTAGTTCAGATTTTAATTTTCCTGGCCAAAAAAAGGTTTACAAGGGAAAAGTACGGGAGGTGTATCATTTAGAAAACGATATCTTAGTTATGATTGCTACGGATAGACTTTCTGCTTTTGATGTGGTAATGCCCAAGGGAATTCCATATAAAGGTCAAATTTTAAACCAAATTGCAACCAAAATGATGTCGGCAACCGAAGACATTGTTCCCAATTGGTTGTTAGCTACTCCAGATCCTAATGTTGCTATAGGTCATGCTTGTGAACCCTTTAAAGTAGAAATGGTTATTCGTGGATATATGTCTGGTCATGCCGCTCGTGAGTACAAATCAGGAAAGCGCATGCTGTGCGGGGTACCCATGCCTAATGGGATGCGAGAAAACGATAAGTTTCCATCTCCTATTATTACCCCTGCAACTAAAGCTGAGATGGGAGATCATGACGAAGACATTTCCAGAGAAGAAATTCTGGAACGTGGAATTGTTACTGAAGCAGATTATAAAGTTTTGGAAGGTTATACAAAAGCGTTGTTTCAAAGAGGTAGTGAAATAGCTGAAAAGCAAGGCTTAATTTTAGTGGATACTAAATATGAATTCGGAAAAACTACTTCAGGGGAGATTGTTTTGATTGATGAAATTCACACCCCAGATTCTTCACGCTACTTTTATGCCGATGGTTATGCCGAACGACAAGCTAAAGGAGTTGCTCAAAAACAACTGTCGAAAGAATTTGTGCGGCAGTGGCTTATTGCCAATAACTTTCAAGGCTTGGAAGGACAGGTTGTTCCCCAGATGTCTGATGATTATATAACAACTGTCTCAGAGCGGTATATAGAACTTTATGAGAATATTACAGGAGATTCTTTTATAAAAGCCAATATAAGCGCTATCCAAGAACGTATTTTAAATAATGTACTTTCTTATTTGAAATCGTTAAATGAAGTAACTTAGTTTAAAAAGCAGGTTCTGTATTTGCCAGAGCGATTTCTGTTGCGCAATATTTTTTTATTTCTTGAACCAATACTAATGTTTCAATAGATTTAGGTGTATTTTGAGTAATCATTGCTTCCATGGCATGCGCCATATGATGATAGATTTTAACAACATCCAAAACAGAATTCGTATTCAGCATTAATTTGGCGGCATATCCTTTTCGTATTTTAACATTTTTCGTAAATACTTGCGGATTATTATAGACTTCGCATAGGGTAGCAATAGCCATCACCTGAGGAATTGCACAAAATTTAAAAACATGCTCATTTTTTAATTGTTTTAAATAATCCAAGCAATCAATAGCATGCGCGAGAGCATCATTGATTAGATGATTTAAACAAGCCATGGCAGTAGCAGTACCTGGAAATGTGGCAAAGCTTTCTAATTTTGAGGTATACAAGCTCCAAATGGCCTTGGGCCAGAAACTTCGATTTTCTTCAATATCTTCTTTGTAATCTCGAACAATATTAGTTTTCTGTAAAAATAGCCCCATGGAATTTGCTAATTCTTCCTGAAATTGAATTTCGGGGTTTTCCATTTCCGAGGCAGCAAAAATTTGTGATAATCCTATACCTACAATGCCAGCAACATGATGACAATAGAGATTGTAATCTGCTAAGGAAACAATTTCTCTAGCAACAAAATCTGCCATTCCACTTCCCATTTTTTCACAGGCATCGGTAATAATTTTTTGGTATTTGGGTGATAGTGTTGAAAATGCAGCAATTACTAAATCATAATTGGCTAATAGATCGCGATATACTGCTTTATCCCCAACGTTTTCAAGCTTCCAACCGTTTTCATAGTTCTTTTTATGAAAGTTTAATAACAGTTTAATTTTTTTATCATTAGGCAGTTCCATGTCGTCTTCAATAGAATCTAAGGCACGAAGTATCAAATAAAATAGACAAATGCTAATGCTTAGCTCCTGAGGTAATTGTTTTATAACTGCTGCAAAAGATCGAGATACCTTATCCAAGGTTTTAAAACAAAACTTCATATTGGTATCATGCTCTAGAATCTCCAAAACGTTAGCATGGTTATGTTGTTTTGAAAACTTGAGCTTAAAAAGAGCAGCAAGCTCACTGGGTTTTACAATTGATTTTAATACAGACATTGCGCTAATTTATACCAAAGGAAATTCTGAGTAATATAAGGCGAAAACTTAAACAAAATGTTACACGAGGGATAGATATTTTATGCTGCACTGAAAATTAATTACTTAATGATGGAATTTTGAAATCATCTTCAGTTAAAGTAGATTGTGGAGTAACTGCATTTACCGTAATTTCCGTTAAAGCGTTGCTTTTAATATCTTTTGTGATGATGTGCATGGGTTGTACTTTTTCTTTAAACCCATCCAAAGCTTGGAAGTTGGAAAATTTAGTGATGTTTTTAGGGGTATCATTTGCGGTATAAGAAACAACTTGAACTAAATGAAACGAATTTTCCTTAATAAACAATGTTGTTTTTTCTGGTTTGCCTCCTTTTTTTCTTTCAATTACATCAATAACATGGCATATTCCATGTTCTTTTAGTTTTTCTTTTTTACGAGCTGTGAACGTTAACTCTTTTTCATTTGTGGTACTGAAATTAGCTAAAAACAGCCCTGATCCCACCAAGGCTATATTTTTAGGAGTTGCTTTCAATTTTCGGGTTTTACCATTTGCTGGTGTAAATATTTCAATAAGACCTGTGGCTTCAGGCAATTTGGTAATTAGGATAACAATACCTTTAGCGCGAACGGGTTCTTTTATTTCAATTCTTGTCTTTTCGGCAATTCCAAACTCACCTAACAATACATCCAAACTTCTCGTTTTTACCTTACCACTTTTATTGGTTTCACGAACATCTAGTGAAAGAGCTACATTGGTAGTAACAAATTGATTGATGGCTTTAGTATAAATTTCTGCAATATCCTGTGCAGAAGCCATAGTGCTAAATACTACTAAAATAACGAAGGAAAGTAAACTACTTTTTTTCAAGAAACTTTGGTTTTGTTAATAGAACAATACTGGGAACTAATAATAAAGAGCTAATTAAACATGTTGTAATAGAAATTACAATTAAAGCGCCAAAAAAACGCAAAGGCGTAAAGTTAGAAAATATCAAGGGTAAAAAACCGATAATTACGGAAAATGCGTTGATGACAATTCCCTTTCCTGAGGTGCTTAATGTATTTTGAATTGCAAGATTTACCGATTGTCCTTTTCCACGTTCAACTTTAAACCGCCATAAAAAGTGAATGGTGTAATCTACACCAATACCGATCATTATTGAAGAAAGTAATGCCGTAGCAATATCAACAGCAATCCCAAGTACTCCCATCAAACCAAATAAAACAATAATAGCAAAAGACAGCGGTAAACTCGTAAGCAGGCCTGCCTGATAGGAACGAAATACAAAGCTCAATAAAACCAAAATTACTACCATAGCAAAAATTAATGATTTTACTTGCCCTTTGACTACCAAATCTGCTAATTGTATATTGGTGACACTTGCTCCGGCTACAAACCGAACGTTTGGATCATTTTGGGTAAGTTCATCAATTCGTTGTAATACTTTTTTACTAGCACTATTGCTGCCATCTTTAAGGCTTATAAGCATTCTAGCATTTTGATAGTCATAATCTAAAAAATGCGAAAAAGCCTCTTCATTTCCCCCAAAAGATGAAATCTCGAGAAGTTGATAAACTTCATCGGCAGTTTCAGGAATTTGATTATAACCTTCTTCATCAATAGTATAAAAACCTTTACTTAGTTCTTTAATTAAGGTTACTGGGGAATTTACCAAACCCACTGCGGGGTCTTTTGTAATCTCTTTTTCGTAAGTATACATCTGTTGCAATACTTCAGGGGAAAGCACATCTCCACTAAAGAGCACCGAAATAAACTGAGATCCTCCAAATTTGGTGTTAATTAACTCTGTTGCACGTCTTACTTCTGACTTTCCTACGAAATAACTTTCCACATTGGTATCTACTTTAAGCTGAAAAACACCGACAATTCCAATGATTCCGATTATTGCTGCTCCAAAAATGATCTTTTTAGGGTAGGAAGTCACCCATAGCCCTAATCGACCTAAAAGTTGATCAAGAGCACTTTTTGAGATGTTTGTAGCAGTTATTTTTTTTGGTAATTTAAAATAAGAAAGTAAAGCAGGTAAAAACCAAACACTCAAAATTAGGGCAAACCCAATGCCTATTGCAGTGAGTACACCTAGCTGCGCGGCAGGAATCATAGTATGAGTTAACAATCCTAGTACGCCTGCAATAGTTGTAAGTGCTGTAATGATTATAGGTCTTTTTAAATCGCTATAAATCTGCTTGCAAATAGCTTTCATACTCAAAGCTTCTGTATCGCGACGCAATTCTTGATATCTAGCAATTAAATGTATCCCATAATCATTGGCAATGGCAATGATCATTATGGGCATAAGAATACTAAACAATGAAATTTGCCACCCTAAAATTGCCATTACACCGAAGGAGAGGATACTGCTCATAATGACAATGATGAACGGCATGAAGACACCTTTCCATTCTTTGAATGAAAAATAAAGCATTACTACCATAAGTATGATAGCTATTGGTAACAATAACGTCAGATCCTTTACGACATTTTTTGTAATCGAATATCTTATATAGGGCAATCCGCCAATAACTACTTCTTCATCTCCCTGGTGTTTAGCTGCAATTGTTTTAATGGAATTGATAATTGTATCAGGAGTTTTCGTGCTCTTAGTTAAGACTAAGGAAACCAAACTAAAATCGTCTGCAAAAAACCGCTGTGCGATGGTATGTTCTTTGATTTTGGATTTTAATTCAAGGACAGCTGTTGGAGTAGTTGGTATTTCCTCTAAAAACGGATGAATAACCATTAAACCATCTTCCTGCCCCATATTCTGTGCGTCAAAAGGAGATATACACCGATCAATACCTTCCAATTCATTTAAATCCGCAGCGATGAGGTTTAAACGGTTTAGGGTAGCTTCGTTTACAACATCCTCGGTTTTAAGCATGAGCAGAATTAACTCACTTCCACCAAAAATACTGTCCAGCTCTTTGAGATAAACCTTATTGGCTATACTGTCGGGGACGTAAGCATCTAAATTGGAATTCACTTTAAGGTTAGGAAAAGCAAGTAGAGCAACCAGTGTTATGGTTATAGCTATTAATACAATGAGGGAACGGTACGGAATAATTTTTTCTTGCATGCCAGCGCTAGAATCATAACTATTGGGTGATGAAGATAATTAAAAGGTTTTGCTTTGACTACTATTTCGAATTTCTAAACCTATTTATTTTCAATTTTATACTACATTCGTAACTACTAGCTAAGACAAAATCGTCACTTTAAATTCAAATTAAGACTGTATGAAACGCTTCTTTTTTTTACTAAGTTTTATAATATGTTTCAATAGCATAAGTGTAATGAATGCACAATCCGCTGCAAAAGTTATTCAAAACGAGATCGATAAAGCAGTATGGGCTCCTTTCCAAAAAGCCTTCGAAACCTTAGATGCTGAGGCATTGAACAATATTTACGCTGAAAATGTGCTACGGGTTACCCCGGGAGGAATAGATACGGAAAATGCATTTAAGGCAGGTAATATTTCTCGATTTGAAGCTTCAAAAGAAAACCAAGTGAAAATTGCCTTGGATTTCTGGTTTGACAGTCGGTTTACCAATGCTACCACTTCCTATGAAGTAGGATTTTATAGAATTACAGCGATTCAAGGTGGAGAAGCAAACTATAATTATGGGCAATTTCATATTGTATTGAAAAAACAAAACGGTATTTGGAAAATCACCCAAGACTGGGATACTACAACCATTCATGGCAATACTATTGATGCTACAATTTTTGAAAAGCAAACACCGCAGCGTTTCTAAGGATTTTAAATAAAGAAACAACGCTATTGCAATTAACTTTGTATCACAGAACGTTCCATTACATACAAATCCAATCCGGGACCCCAATGATCTTTTTCAGATCGTACCAATTGATATCCGAATTTTTCAAAAAACGTATAAGCAAGTTGTGAGGTAGTAACTACCAATTTCCTTACAATAGGGTTAGCGTTTAATCTCTCTAAGCAATGATCCATGACCTTTTTGCCTAATCCCAATCCGGTATAATCTGGATGAAAGAATATCCAGGTTACGCGGCCCGAATTATCACTTTCCATGGCATAATACCCTGCACCACCAACAATTTTGTTCTGATATAAGACGGTGAGGTAAGTGTTTTTAAATTCTTGAAGATAGGTTTCAAAATCCCTACTTTCCTTTGGATCGAAATACTTTGGCGTATTGCGCATAAAGATCGCTACAAGTTCTTTTTTATCGTTTATATGATATGGCCTTATTACCGAGAATTCCATACCACCAAAATACCTTTTTTCTAGGAGGTATTCAATTCTAATCATCGCTTTCAAAAAGTACTGTTTTTTGCGAAGCAACTCTTGAAAACAGGAAAACTAAAGGTATAGAAAATTTAGCCCAAATGGTCTATGATTAGAGGCATATGATCACTGATTTTAATCCATTCTTTTAAGGTGCCAACAGTAATTGTGGTTTTAGAAGTAATCATATTTTCAGAGGCAAAACAGTAATCAAGATGAAAGGGTTTTTCGGTCTTTTTGAGTAAGTATAATGTGGGTTCAGCTTCTTTTCCATGCTGTTCCTCCTTAAGGGTATGGTAAATACTTTTAATACGGTATTTATTTAAGAAAGCTACTACATCGGAATGGTTACCAGATCTTCGTTCGTTATCCCACCTAGCATTACTATTCCAATCACCAATTAATATGGTATTTGATTTAAAATAGGACTTGTAATAGTGTACAGCGCCCCATATTTGACCTACATAACTCTTGGCTCTTTTAGTGGTGTTGGGCATTGCCCAAATGGCAAAAAGTGTAAACTGCTTTGCACCAGTTACGGCTATGGGGATTATATATTTAAAAGTTTGGACATAGTTTTTGGAAATTTGAATATGGTAATCGTTAAAAGATAAAATACCTACACCTTTATTTGGGTTATCACCGATCCAAATAAATTGATTGTATCCCGGAACAATTTCTTCAGGTCTGTATTTCGATTCCTTCTCACATTCTTGCAATACCAATATATCTGGTTGCAAGTCCAAAATGGCCTTCCATTTTTTCCGGAATGCCATATTGCAATTCCAGGTGATTACTTTCATGATTTATGGTTTACCAAAAATGAAATTCAGAGAAGGTCTCTATGGACTAATCCTTCGATAAAAACGCCTTAGCGATTACAAGAAATTCATCTCTATTTTTACCCTGATGTGCTCCATGATCTACATTTGGAACGATCCAAAGATCAGACTTTGGAATATATTTCCTAACTCTTGCTACTTCTTCTAACGGAACACCAATATCATCGTCTCCGAGCATAATCAATACCTCAGGTTGGATGGATTTCAGCTCTTCAGCACTCAACGCAATACTATAATTTTTAAATTGGTTAAAAATTCCTTTAATCTGAGCCTCACTCTCATGTGAAGTCCGCATCCAATCAAAATTATCAATATTCTCATAAGTATACCCCTTTTCATATTGAGGGAAATCCTTGACGCTCCAGGTACCTACAGCTCCAATGGTGATCATTGATGTTAGCAATGAAGGTCGAAGTAAAGCTAGTTGATACAGTACATCGCCGCCAAAACTAAATCCGATGGCTTGTACCTTTTCTAAATTTAAGTGTGTAATTAACGCATTGAGATCTTCGGCGACTGATTTTATTGACAAATCTTCTTTAAAAGGTTCAGATTTTCCATGGCCAGTAAGATCAATTAGGAATACCTGATAATCTTTGTAAAAATCTGAAGCGTAAGATTGCCAGGATTTTGAGGAGAGACTATAACCATGCAAAAATAGCAAGGGAGAACCTTCTCCATAAACTTCATAATAGATTTTTTTACCATTTACGGAAACAGTTTCTGCTTTGTTAGGGGTTTGTGAAAAGTTCAAAGTGCTTATAAGTAATAGTAATAATAGGGGTGTTGTTTTAAAATACGTATTCATTTGTTAATTTGGGATTTTATAGCAGAATGTAGTAGCGTTCGCTATAATTGATTTGTTATTTAGACAAAGATACATATTCGATAGTTTCAAAAAAAATGCACTATGTTGCAACGGTTGCAGCGCTAAATGCAGTGGTGTTTTACCTAAATTTTAATATAACTTATTCTTCTATCGGATATTTATCCAATTCTGAAGGTACTGAGATTATACTTTCTTTGTATTTTTCTACCAATACATTTAATTCTTTTAAAATTTCAGGATGTTCCTCGCTATGATTGTATTTTTCGCTGGGATCATGATTAATGTTGAACAAAAGTGGTTTATCTAGAACTTTTTTTTGATTGTTTCCTTGATATGCAGTTTCAGTGGTATAGTGTGCTTTGTATTCCCTATTTCGCACCGCATAGATCTCCTGCTTTCTGTAATACAAAAATTGGCTACGGGGACTAGTAACTTTATCTTTTAGAACCGCTGATAAATCTACTCCATCTATGATACGATCACTAGGAATGGATGCGCCAGTGAGTGATGCGATTGTTGGCAAAAGGTCTAAGGTTGTGCCCATATCGTCAATAATACCTGGATGCACAGTTCCAGGCATATAGAAAATACCGGGAACTCGCATACCACCTTCCCAAGTTGTTCCCTTTCCATCTTTAAGTAAACCGGCAGATCCACCATGTTCCAGCATCATAAGCCACGGACCATTATCCGAAGTAAAAACGACTAAAGTTTCCTTGTCAATTTGTAATTTTTCTAGTGTGGAAATAATTTGACCGATACCAGCATCTACCTCAGACATGACATCTCCAAACAATCCTCTAGAGCTGGTGTTAAGAAAACTTTCGGAAGCAAAGAGGGGTGTATGAACCATGGAGTACGGTAAATACAGAAAAAAAGGGTTGTTCTTATTTTCGGTAATAAAGGCAACCGCTTTTTCGGTATATCTTTTGGTGATGGTATGCTGATTGGCTGGGCGTTCGATTATGGTCTCATTTTCCATTAAAGGAACATTCCACATGTTGATATTTGGGGTGTCAAAAAAGGTGTCAAGCCCCCATTTAACGCCATTCATATCGTTACTATAGGGAATCCCGAAATAATAATCAAAACCTTGCTTAGTAGGCAAATATTCAGGTAGATGCCCTAGGTGCCATTTGCCAATTATCCCGGTGCGATACCCCTGCGCTTTAAGCATTTCAGCAATTGTAATTTCGGCAGAAGGCAACCCTCCAATAGATTCTGGAAAAAAGACCCTGTGCTTTTCACCACCTAGACCAATTCGTATGGGATAACGACCAGTCAGTAGCGCACCTCGACTTGGAGAACACACACTACTGGCGGTATAGAAACTAGTCCATTTTTGACCTTCGTAAGCTAATCTATCTATATTGGGAGTTTTGATTGTGGGATGACCAAAAGAACTGAGATCACCATAGCCCAAATCATCCATAAAAATGACAATAACATTTGGGGATCGTTTAACCGTAGCATTACTTGTCTCTGATTCTTGTTTACACGAAATCGAGAGCAATAATGTACAGAGCAGTACTATGACAGACCTATTCATCATATTGACGGATTTAAGTTTTTAATTTCTAGTATACATAAGATAAAATACACTACCTCACCATTACTATATTGCAACGCTTTTACCATTTGGAATTGTGGCAATGGATTGTAAAACATTGTCTTAATAAGCTTTTAATCAATTACTTTATACCTTTTGCCTTGCTTAAGCTTTTTTCCAGCATATCCTTTAAAAAAAATAGGAATGGCAATGTCATTTTCTTTTCTTACTACGAAATGTAAATGAGGGCCATTGGTATACCCGGTTAAGCCCGAACGCCCAATTTTTTGGCCTTTTGCGACCCTATCGCCTTCTTTTACAAAGCTTCCTTGGTAATCTAAATGTACATAAAAACCTAAGGTGCCATCAGAATGAAGGATAATTATTCTATTTCCCGCATTAATTAATTCCTTTCCACCCTGCTTTGTAAACCAGTCTATTACTTTGACTATAGTTCCTCCTCTGGCAGCATATACGGGTTCTCCTACATCAAGCTGAAAGTCAATTGCATATTTAGATTTTTCACTATTGTGCGAAACTTTACCATTAAAACTTTGACTTACGCTATATTTCTTCCCTTTTTTAAATGGAAAGCGATATAGATAGTCTAAATCTGGTTGAATTAATGATTTATGTCCAAAAAAATAGCTAACCTTTATGCTATCATTAAGCTGTGATTTAAAAATAGAATCGGATAATTTTCCGGTATACGTCAAAAGTTCAATACTATCCTTAGGTAACATTAAGTACGATTTTAATTCCGTACTGTCTTTCCTTGAATGAAAATAAATCTGAATCGGCGTCCATAGCTTGTTTTTTGCGAAGAGTTTTAACGTATCAGCTTCTTTTTTCCAGTCAAAAGATAAGTCATCCGCATATGTTGTTGGCTCGTCAAGCTGTTTTTGGCCAAAACCGTAGATTCCCGTGCTCAGCAGTATAATTAGTATGAAATATGTTCTTAAATGTTTCAGGTTTTTACCGTTTTATAACATGTCTTTGGTTTAAATATAAATATAAGCCTTCTGTAATCCAATAAATTGCCAGACTCAGACTTCAATGTATAATGCTATTACTTGGCTATTATTTGTTCAATTAGATTCGCATCAATGGTCTCAGAATTTAATTTTATATAATAATAGGCCTCAACTTTATAATCCTCAATTTCTACGATTAAAACCTTGTTTTTATAGGTATAAACAATGTTATCGGCATAGGTTACATAGTCCGTTCCAAATTCCGATAGTAAACTTGATTTTGAATACCCTACTAAATTCGCTTTTCCTAAATCCGTATCCTCATTAAAAACTCGTAGTGCTATCAAAATTTCTGTTTCGTCGTCATACGCATGTTTGTTTTCTCCATATTTGAAAATGATTACTTCATTAATTTTTTTTGATCCAATATTTTCCGTTGGATAGTAATAGCTATAGAAAATAGCATCTTTAATTTTTGGTTGATAGTAATATTCTAATCTGGAGGTTACCGTTGTGGTAACATATTTATCTTTCTTCGATTTCAGTTCTCCCATATTTATGGGCTTTTCAAGAAACTCGGGCAATTTTAAACTAGGTTTAACTGCTGACTCTACTTCCGAGACCGGTATTGTTTTTAGTGCAGGACTTTCCTCATAGTGATATTGAATTGTATAAAAAAAATAAAATCCAAACCCAACTGCAGCAATTAGTACAAATGCAAAAATGAAAATTAAATAATCTTTTGTTTTTCTCAAGTTTTATGATAAGTGTTTTATACTCAAATATTTTAGTTTATAGATAGCACTAGTTCTCGTTGGCAAGTTACTCCCCAATCTTCAGCTTCCTTGTCGATGTTCCAATACCAATAATTTAAATTTTCCTTAAACCCAACCCCAAGCATAGCCGCGTCCATTAATATATTTAATGTTGCATAAATAAATAAAAGTGTAACAATAGCTTTATATACGCTATTGAAAATCTTTTTTTTGACAATTTTTTGAACACCTTTATCGATGAAATATAGGGCAATACTCCAGATCATAATATTTAAAACCAAACCCGAAATACTATAATAATATTCCATAGAGCTCCCCAGAGATTTCTGTTTGAATATAAATGGACTACCATAGTAGTCAGGGAACATTTCCGGACCATTGCACTGATATGTTACTCCGATTGAGAGTGACAATACCAAACCTAATGCGATAAATGGTATGCTTATGAATTTAATTTTTAACAAACCAACATAATTTATAGTTCTGTTTAGTTGATTGCGATTCAATTAACCACCCTAACTTCCATGCAATTGAACAAGTGGTTGAAAGCCACCATATACCATCCGTGTAGCATCAAAAATCTGTCTTGAGGTATTGGTTAAGGGCACAATTAAATCTTTCATTCTAGGATCTTCGGGGACTTTTTTATTCGCCAGATCACGGGCAGTTTTAGAATCAAAAACTACCCATCCAAATACCACAACTTCATCTGCTTTTGCATCTGCAAACTCTGAGAAAGAACGGGTGCCTTCCAATTCTAAATCATCACCAACATACTCGAAGTATGCAAGCGCTCCATATTCCTTCCAAATCTTTGCAACACTTTCTACTACGCTTTTATATGTGTCCAGATGCACTCGCGGAATTGGCAGTACAAAGCCATCTATATAATTTGTCATGTTCTCTTTATTTAGGTTTTGTTTATCTCAATTCGTTATGCAACAATTCATTGTGCAATTTTCGAGCTTTGTAATCTGTTAGCGAGGCAACATAATCTTTTGACCTTAAAAGATCAATAAGCGGTACATTATTAATGTCTTGATATGCTGGGTAATTGGTCCCAATAAGGAGGTGGAAGGGAATAAAATTTAGCATCTGAGCTCTAATATTAATATACTCACCAAGCTTTTCTTTATAACTATCAAAATACCTGGAACTTTCTAAAGGTTGGTATTCTTTCAAAAAATCCAGCTCAATTAATTGAGGGATTATGGTAAATAAAATCACCAACTCAGAAACAATCTTAGCAGCCAAAAGGTTTGCATTCAATACTTTTCTATTGGAAAATAATTTATTCTCTTGAATGGAATGCCATACTTCTTCAACCGAGTACGAAAAGTCTATCGAATGATTGATAATATATTTATCTGCCTCCCTTGCGTCCTGAGCAGATTTTATACCATTTTGACTTATCCTCAGGGTACTAGCAGTTATTACATCTTCCATTAAGATTTTTATCAGCGATTTTCTTTGTCTTAAGTATTGTGATAAGACATTTTCCGATGAATTTGTATCAAAATGAAGTGAAGACGTGTGAAATAATTGACATTTAACTAGATCAAATATATCAATTGCTCCTATTCGGAGTCCGTCCTCCAAATCGGAAATGAGATAACTAATTTTATCGGCAATTCTTACTGCTTGGCCTTCCAGATGGCAGTAGCCTGATGGAATATAGGATTTGTGCTTTGATCTTTCTAGTAAGGCATTGGATGAAAATTCATTATTCGTGTGATAATAGGTATGCTTAAGAGCTCCTTCAAGTACTTCTGTTGAAATATTTAGGCCTAAGAATTTTTTATAAGGGTCATTGGCATACGGGGATTCCAGAAAGGTTAGCACATCTAGTGCATGCTCATAATGATTAAAGCCATTTAAACTGGAATGAATCTCTGATAACAAATTATTTATAGCATGCTCTCCAGCATGCCCGAATGGTGTATGACCAATGTCATGAGCTATTGCCGTAGCTTCAATTAAATCTAAATTTAATCCTAAACTTGTTCCAATTGTTAATGCTAACTGCTGAACTTCTAGCGTGTGAGTTAATCTCCGTCGAACAGCATCGTTTTCAACAGAAGGAAAAAGCTGTGTTTTATCTGCGAGTTTCTTAAAGCCAGAAGACCAGATTAAGCGATCTCTATCCCTACTAAAAGCTGGGCGAAAATTGTCTGAGGACTCTTCAATAACACGATGGTTGGTTTGAATGGCAAATGAGGACAAATCATTCTGTTTGTATGCAATAATTTGTTTAGGGGTCCGGAGCACATCTGGTGAGGAATAGTTTCCCCAAAGACTGCACAATTCTTCTAATTTTTCAATGTTTAATTTTACCCGGTCGGGTTCATAGGCATCCTTTAAAAGCGCTGCTTCAGTAGCATCCATTGAAAAACCATTTTTCCAAGACAAAAGAATTTTTTGAATTAGCACATGATCGCTAATTTTAATACCAACTTTTGTCGTAGTCCATAAATCAGGTTCTTTATTAAAAGCCCGTGTACTGATATTTTTAGAATATTCCTCCAATTTCACTGGTGGTAAGCCTTCAGGCAACGAATTGTTTTGTCTTAAAAAAACTCTGAATTCTCGCGGATTTCTGGCAAAAGAAGTAAAAGCGTTTTTTTTGAATTTTTCTTTGGAATCTAGAACTTGTTCTGATTTCTTTTTTATCACAATTAAATCTCCTTTTCTCCACGAAATTGAGCTAAATTCTTCCAGATCTTTTAAAGCATTTTTTTCGAAAAAGGGGACGACATATAATAAATTGTCATGTTCAATTGAAATGATATCATGACCAATGGAAACAATTTCTTTAATCAATTCAGATCTAAATGTATCCACTTGTGGTCGCGCCAATCTACCAGGAAAGGAAAACATAATTTCACCATCCAATTTAGCTGCTTGAATCGCTCTGTTCAAGGCAGCTTTGATAATAGGACCATACCATGGGGGATCTACCAAAACAATATCGAAATTGGTATGAAATTTTTGCGGTAGCTCATCAGCAATATCATAATGAAAACCTTCGCATTGCCCTCTTTTTAGATTGTTAAAGGAAGAAATCACGTCAGGATCTAAATCTAATAAGGTAGTTTCGTAATTTTCCGATGTTTTAATGGCTAGGGTAGGGGTTCCTAGGTTTAAAATTTTACTTCCTGAGGAAAATTTAGCTTTGGTTTTAACTTTACTAAAAATATACTTGATTGTTGATTCTTCAAACCACCATTGGCTTAGGCTCACATCAGGAGCAGGGAGGTCATTATTACTTATAATTTGATAGTTGATTGCGTTGTTTCCATTCTTTTGCTGGGCTTCTTCTATATTCTTAGATCTAAATATTTGTTCTACAAGCCTTGGATCTGCACTTTCACAATGTTTAAGTATATCGTGATAATTTTTAATCCCCGAATGGATAAGACTATCGATTTTCTCATTTAAAATATCATCGTAGTTTTTCATAGTTATAACAAATGATTTGGACTTTGAATACTGGATGTTTGCGGGGAGATTATTGCACGGCAGGATAACGATAATATTAGCTATTAACGCTTAACCACAAAGCAAATCACATGTAGCATTCATTTCTTTGGTTTAGTTTTATTAAAAATAGGAAATATTCTTTGTGTTCGCTAGTAAGGATTCAATTATAATGGATGATTACACTATGCCTTCCTTTTTGAAGCGCTCCAATGCTATTGTGATGTAGGTTTATGCGTTGCGTATCACGTTTCCACGATTAATTTAATGACCAATGTAGAGTCCGGTGATACATTATCGGGATAGAATTTTCTTTTGGCTAAATAATTTAGCACAATTAATTGCCTCACTTCACCGGATTTCATTCCTAAGAAGCTTTCATCAACTCCATTGGTAATCTGATTAGCACGGATCTTTACCGCTGCTAACTACGAGAAATAGTGTGATTCTAAATACGGCCGGCCATATTTTAAACATAGTTAAACCTGTTTTAAACTGATTTTTCATAGGCTTCTGCGATCCAGCTTTTCAATTCTTCGTCAATTTCAGAAATTTCAGCTAATCGAACCCGATGCGTACACATAGTTCCAAACGGACCTGAATTTTCAAGACGTGTCGTAGTTGGTTTATCTTTCAATTTAAACCCTAGGTCAATTCGAGTTTTGGTTGCAGGTTTTATCAAAATAAACTGCCTTTTACGAATAATGCTAACACTGGTTTTTTTGGGTGTAATCGTTAGGTCGGCACCTAAAGTATTTACAAATTCAATTAGTGCTTCATATATCGGAATTAAATTTTCTTTCCCTTTATACTGATCATCTACCAAGTCACTTGAAGAATTTTTTTCTTCCTTAGCTAAGGTAACAATGGTATTTGCAAATCCATGGGTTACATTATGCGTTGTCTTTAAGTACTTAACAGCCTCGGAATGTTTGTCAAAAGACTGCTTTTTAAGTATTACTTTCCATTCTTCCAGCGATTTTCCTGTTTTATCAGGCATATTGCTAATCATAGTTTGTAAAGCTTTATCCATTTTCTCTAATTTAAAACGTTATAAAATCTAATTTAAATCCAAATACGAATGGTTCCTGTGAATAAAATCGTTTTCAAGATACCGTACAAAGCCAACTTTCAAATTCCTCGATTTTGGCATTTCCTATTGCAAACCTTTGATTAGTCATTTTAATTTTAGGTTTTTTTTAATCAAGAAAAGCGATTTAATCTTGTTTGATAAAAAATTAAAACTAATAAACTTAGGATTAAGCGTTTCATTCCGTATACCTACATACTTTCACCAAATGTTATAAGATTGTTGTCGGGATCGAGTAAAGAAAACTCCTTTTGTCCCCAAGGTTTAATTGCTAAAGGTCCATTCGGATGAATATTGGTTTTGCGATCCAACAACAATTGGTAAAATTGTTCAATGTTATCCGTTCTAATATATACTTGTCCATAATTTTCCTTAGGGTCAAGCGCTTTAAATTCAAAGAAGTGAATTTGGATTTGATCTTTTTCCATCATTAAATATCCATCAAAATCGGCACTTCCAAATATTTTAAAACCTAGTTTGTTCATGTAAAATGCTTTTGTAACACTTTTATCACGCATTGGTAATTTTGGATTAATATCGGTTAGCATAATTACACTAGTTATAAATTTATATTTTCATAGGATTGCTTCATTTTTCGATAAATTTCAACCCTTAGCTATTTGTATTTTGTAGTACGCTCTCTATTTTCATCGATATCGTGAATTATAAGAACTCATACAAAGTGAATAGCATTTTTAAAAGAGCTTAGTTATACCGTTAAATTTAATTATTTAAAAGGATATTGCTATCCCATAGAATACTACTTCCCTCCTGGTGGACAGTGCAATCTAAGATAATTTGTAAACAAGGTCGATAAATGTTCAAAAGTTCCCTCTCCTTCGCTAATACCATGTGTGCGATTAGGGTAGGGCATAAACTGAAATTGTTTGTTATGTTTTATCAATTCGTTGATCAATAATTCAGCATTTTGATAGTGAACATTATCATCTCCTGTACCGTGAATAAATAGCAAATTCCCTTCAAGGTTTTTGGCATAGGTAATAGGGGAACCTTTTATAAAATCATCCCTGTTCTCCTGTGGCAAACCCATATACCGTTCTTGATAGATATTATCGTAGGTTAATTGATTGGCTACAGCTGCAACGGCAATTCCTGTTTTGTATAATTCTGGATATTGAAACATCAAATTTAAAGTGGCAGAACCTCCACCGCTCCAACCCCATACAGCAACTCGTTCGGAGTCTACAAAGTCCCATTTTAAAATTTCTTTGGCCGCCATTGCCTGATCTTCAATGTTTACAATCCCAATTTTTCGATAAATAGACTTACGCCATTCCCTTCCTTTTGGTGCAGGAGTCCCTCGGTTATCTAAAGAAATATAGATATATCCATCCTCTGCCATATCTCCCTTGTAAAGAAAGTTTTTACCGGCATTATACGTGTCGTTAACCGTAGTGGCTGCAGGTTCTGAATAAAGATAAAAGACCACAGGGTACTTTTTGGTAGGGTCAAAATTACTTGGTTTTACCATCCATCCATTCATTGTTACATCTGTTGTCGTGGTAATGGTGAAAAACTCGGTAGTCGGTTCTTCCACTGTAGCCTCAAGTTTACCTGAAATACTCTCATCGGGCTGCAATGGACTGTGGTCGCCTACCAATATCTGTTCGGTTAACCTTGGGGTATAATGGTTCGTAAAACTATGAAACGCTATTTTTCCATTGGACGAAAAGTTATAATCATGCGTACCTTGTAAATGTATTGGGGTTACCAATTTACTTTTTCCTTTTCCGTTGAGCTTGGTTTTGTATAGGTATTTTTGTGTGGGATTATCAGGTGATGCCATATAATATACATAACCTTCTTTTGAATTGATATGCTTAAGATCAATTACATCATGTGGCTCCCGAGTAATTAGCACTTCGGGTTTGCCGGTTAAAGAAACCTGGTACAAATGCCGCCAACCATCTTTTTCTGAAGCCCAAAGAATACTCCTGTTGTTTTTCATAAAATTAAAATCATTGGTGTAATCTATGGCATACGGATTTCCTTGACGAAAAAGATCTACCCAGGCTTCGTCCGATTCTTCATAGATGACCTTAGGTACCATTTTATCCCCTGAAACACGAAATAATTTACTATTGTTTTGTTTTCTATTTAATTGCTGAATTAGTAGATCATTCGTATGTGGTATAAACTCCATCCGAACCAAATAATGCTGAGATGCATCTCCAGGAATAGGTATCCAGCTTGTTTTAGCATCGTCAATAGATACCACACCCACCTTGCAAGCAGAAGGTGTTTCTCCTACTTTGGGATATTCCAAGGGAACCAATTCAGAATAGATCGCATTGGTATTATTAATCATGTTAAACTTTTTGATGTTGCTAGCATCTATTTGCCAATAGGCTATGGACTTGCTATCCGGACTCCAACGAAACCCATCTCTACAGAAAAACTCTTCCTCATAAGCCCAGTCGAACGTTCCATTAATTATAGAAACGCTGCCGTCGGTAGTTAGCGGTGTTATACCACCGCTGAGGTAGTCTTCTACATACAAGTTATGTTCCGATACATAAGCGATAGCACTTCCATCTGGGGCGAATTTTGCAAACATCAGAGAAGAGGGCTCTAAGGAGGTGCCAAGCTGTTTCAGTTCATTCGTACTAAAATCGAAGACCCAATAATCTCCTTTGGTATTAAGCCGCCATACGCGTTTGGTGTTGGTAAAAAGCAATACTTTTTGCTCATCTTCAGTAAATGAAAAGTGTCTGATCAACAAAGGCTCGCTTTGTCCGTTTGGTGTAAGAGCTGCCCTGCTAAGTATCGTACTTGTATTGTTATTGGAGAGCGTTACAAGTTGTAATTCGTTATTATCTATTTTATAATAAGAATCACTATTTTTTGCCCAAGTTTGTGCCAATGCTATAGCACTGATCATAAGGGCACAAATGCATAAAATATGTTTTAAAGTGATTAAACGAATAGAAATAGGTTTGTGAATGAACGTAGATATCATAGGTGATTTTTTGGTTGCATTTTGTTTTTAAGGATTTCGACGAATCTATTGAAATTTTTAACTTTCTTGAATTAAAAGCAATGTACAATTTAGTTGTCATTACGTAAGCGTTATTTTCAATAGGATTTTAGAACTGTAAATCGAAAGTTGGTTAAAAGTTGGAACATTTAAAGCTTTTAGAAAGACAATGTTTGATTACAATCATGGTGAGTTGCCATACTTATTCTTGAACTCATAATATGCAGTTTCTTTTTCGTTTTGATTTTTTAATCCCGATTTGATGCTATGAAGTGGTTTTAATCCAGTCAAATGTTTCTTTTAATAAAAGTTTTGATCTGAATCTTTACTTTTTTTACTGAATAGTACTTTGATTTTTTTTAATTCCACTTTTTTTTCACCCTTCGTCAATTCGAAACTCTTTTGTATTGTATTTTTGGAGCTCTCATATTTTTCTTTTAAGGATGCTAAGTGATCTTTTTGTCCTTCAGCATGTAATTTTAATTCCTCCATATTTACTTTAGTATATATAACCGTTCATATGCCATGGGTTATCTGTCTATATTTTTTATGATTCAATTGTAATTATGCCTTATTATCGTAGATACAATTTAGGCATTCCGCAACTATAACTTTTTGTAAACTCAAATTAATAATGTTTTCTAGTGTTGTGAACTAAAATTATTCTAAATACTCCTTACTTTTCCATATAAACGAAGAAGCCTCCAGAAGCAAACTGTCCGTTTCTAACTCTAATTACTAGCTGATTTTTTCCTTTTTTTAATGAAATCTTCTTTTTTCTGCCTTTATGTTCAGGGTTTTTCCAAAAATCATACCAGGCGTTCCAATCATTACCTTTTGAAATATAACCATCCCGATACACTCTTCCTGAATCCTTCCCGTTTAAATACAGTGCCAATTCATCTGTAGTTGTAAAGTGTAATGTTACCGTTTTATCTTTCTCCGCAACCAACGAGGTACGAAAATAGGCAACAGTGTTTTCCCCCTGATATTCCGTTACTCTAGCTGTAATTAAAGCTCCTCTTGCATCGGTTTTAAAATTTTCCCAACGAAGATTCTCTCCACCTATAGCTATTGAGGGATCACCATAATTTATGGCTTGTTCAATAGCTAAATTGGGTTTTGTTAAAGGACCTAGTACTTCCCATTTTGTTAGTAATGAATCTGGTTCATATTGAATATTTGGTATGTTTTCTCCTTTATAACTAGATTGTTTGATTGCCGTTACTTTAATATCGTCAATCCATACACTTCCGCCGGTGACTCTGGGTTGAAATCCTATTTTACCTGATTTTAGCTCAAAGAGATCGAAGGTTATTTTAGGTCTTTTCATATCATTTATATATAAATGGCAGATTTCGTTAACGACTTCCATTTTAAACGAATGCCATTTCCCAATTTTAATGGTCTGATCCTCTTTTAGGTTAGTTTTATATTCTTCGTATAGTAGTCGAGATACGTTGCCATCTCTCCAGGGATTTGCTCTAATATAACTTCCGTTTCCTTTCACGTACAACAAGCCAAAATCTTCTCTTTTGATTGATTTTTTATAATTATAAATGAAACCTAAATAATTATGTTCATTTTTAGGAAATAACATTTTCCCTTCTACGCTTACTGCTCCCCATTGATTTGAATTCTTAATTAAAGCCGAAACATTGCTGTTGGGTGTTAATTTAAGGGCGTTTCCCTGTTTAGGGTTTTGAGAATCAATTATTGTTACAGCTTCAGTATTGTTCAATTCCCAACCGGAAAGATCTCCTTCAAAATTATCTTCAAATAGTACTTGAGCAGTAGAAATTATTGGTAAAAATACGGTTACAATAAAGGTGCTAACTTTTGAGATCATCATACCTTGTTCATTACTTAATTCAATTTTTTATTTTCCAATTTGGTAAACCTCGCTTTGTTGGTAGGCTTTATTTCGATTAACTCAAATTGATTTTTATTCAATTTATGAAAACCTACTTTTTTGAGATAAAGCGCCGTGCATTTTCGATCAATCATTATTTTTCCAATTCCAGTACTAAGTCGATTGGTTCCATCTTTCTTTATACCAGAAACCCAATATTCTTCACCCGTTTCTACGTCAAAGTAATTTCCACTTGTTCCTTTACCGTTCAAATTTTTTAACGCTTTTCCGTTGAAGTAAACTGTTTGTTTTGATTTGGAAAAATCAACCATTCCAACCCAAGCTGGTCCGTTATCAGAAAACCCAGTTTTTAGTTCGACATATTTTAATTCAGGCTTCATTTTATGTGTATTATGACGGTTCAGTCCGAAATCAAATTAGGCTTAAAATACAAAATTTGAGGTTTATAGAAAGATAATACTAAATTAAAACCCTAGCTGTGCCAAGTTTATTAATTCATAAATTTCGAAACTATTATATGTAAAGAACTTATGTCATCCTGCGTTCTAAGGTATGTGTTGATTTTGTCATCGCCCATAATTTGAATTCTGTATTCTGGTAATTCTGCATGAAACATCCGGTATACAAAAGTGTCTACTACTCTTTCTTTCAATTCGTGTGAAAGATTATATTTCTGAACAATTGAATATTCCATTCCCATATGGGCGATTTCGTGAATTATGGTGTTAGCAGGATTTTTATAATTCATAAACATTCCCTCTTTGTTCGTTAATAAAGTTATCGTTCCTTCATCGGGATCATAGCTACCCCCTGTTCCATATAAGGTAAAAACAACCTTATAGTTGTTAAACATTTTGAAGTTCCAATCCCATTGACTTTTGGTTGTGTTTATTTTATAAAGAATTGTATTAATAAGGTCAGTTTGGTTTTTAACTTTTTGAATTGCCCGCTCATAATTATTTGGGTTGAAGATTTTAGTTTCTACGAGTGTGTAAATTGTAGAAAAATCTTCATTTCCAAAACCTCCATCTTTTGATTTTTTAATTAATGTATTGATTAACGAATCCTTGGGTAGATTAATAGTATATCCCTGCTTTTCAAAAAATGCAATATCATTGATTGTTCTCCAAATTGATGTTGCTTCTTGTTCTATTGTTGGCAGAATTATTTCAATTCTAGAAGGTGATGTTTGCGATATACCGCTTACGCTGATAATCGAAAAAATAACGGTAAAGTAATATTTGGATAATTTCATTTCACTCTAATTTACCACAACAGTCTTATTACCCTTGGTTATGAGTTAATTTATTTAATTTTACTCATTAGCTTGGTTACTCCCAAATGAATTTCTTGAGGTTTTTCCATGCCTTAGTCTATATCAATTGTAGTTATATATTGTTTGGAGTTACCTTTACTTTTCAATTCTTCCATAATTTTTTAGCACTTTCAAAGCCCATAGTGTTTGTATACCAGCCCACTCTAATTTTGTTCCTTCACTTATGCCATACCAAGTATCCCATCGCCCATCTTCTTTTTGTTTGTTAATTAGCTCTTTTAAATCAGATTCAATCGTTTTTTGGTTAAATAAGGTGTAAAATATGCTTTCGGAAGAAGTGGCATAATTTAAACTATGAGGTTTTCCATAAAGCCCCCATCCATCATCAGCCTTATCTTCACAAATTATCCCGTTATTCAAAATCCATTTTTTTAACTCAAGAATCTTCTTTTCCGCCTTTTCCCTGCTTCTGGTATACTTTAAAAATGTTAACCACCGAGGTACACATAAATAACAAAAAACGTGTTTGTCTTTTATCCTATCAAATTCGCTCCAAACAAATTGTTCGGCTTTTTTCATCCAAGGAATGTCAATCTTATATTTTTCTAAAATCCCAAGAAGTGGAGCTGTAGTGCTCAAAGCAGCCCATTCTTTAATTGACTTGAAGTGTTCTTCACAAGGGTAAACATCTTTTGGTCTAAACATCCACGGAATTCCACCCTGCTCTGTTGTGATGCTTTCAAAATAAGGCATAAAGTCATCTAGGATCATTTCTTTGGTTAAATAACCAATTTCATCAAGGGTTTCTAGTGCCATTATGCTAAAAAGAGGTTGACTTTCCGGTGATGCCGTATCAGGTTCCATTCCGTGCCCAAATCCACCGTCTGGATTTCGATAAGCGTATACCGCATGAAAAACCCCTTGCTTATCCCCATTTGCAAAATAAAATTGAAATAAACGCCTTTCAATCATCCTAGCATTTATTAAAATAAAGTCTCTTGCCTTTAAATAGTTGTTTTTTGTTAAAGTCATTTTGTGTTCAAGTAGCGCTTTCCTTGTATTATTTAACTAGTACTGAATGATAGCCAATATTATACGCAATTTATTTAAATAATCTTTTAAGTTTCTCAATAAAGGAAGGTTAGTTACAACACCTTATTAATATCTGTGTTTTTCGCACTTTTCATGCTTTATTTTTATACTTAATTTCTCATTGTTTACTATTTAATTTTCATTGTATCTGGATTATAATGCGCAAGAGCATATGCATAATTTGTAGCAACACTTCAAATTCTTTTTTGGCAGAGAGTAGAATAAAAATAAGGATTTTAATGTTTTACAGGTTTGATATAACAATAAATAATATATGGAGTAGCTATTTTATTTTATAAAAACCCTGTATCTTGTTTGTTTTATTTAGCAGCATCTATTGCTAATTTTAGTAATGTATTCGCCACAGGATCAACATCACTTTGCGCCCTTGAGGTGTTGGCTAGTATAACACTTACGGTTTTCTTAGCAGGAACGATAAAAAGAAAAGAGGTACATCCCGTTTGCGCGCCGGGATGTCCTATGATGGCGCCTTCATTTGGTTTCGGGTTGTACAAAAACCAACCGAATCCGTATGCATTGTTTTCTTTTTCCAAACTGTGGTGTTGTCGCATCATAGCTAACGTGCTTTCCTTAACGAAGGTATTGCTCAAAACAGCATTTCCAAATTTTATCATATCTCCAAGGGTTGTATAAAATCCCCCTGCTGGAATGCGATTGCTCAAATTATTTTCTTCAGCTAGTTTAGCCTTTCCTTTTCCGTTATTACGTGAATATAATTCGGATTTGAAAGCGATATTTGTATTAAATTTTTCAACCCCAGTGTTTGTCATTGCTGCTTTATTCCAAATATGGGTTTGCATGTAATTCGCAAAAGTTTCGCCTGAGACACGTTCTATTATTACACCTAAAAGGGTATAACCATAGGTTGTATAACTATAGCGGGTACCAGGTTCAAATAACAAATCTCTGTTTTTAAATAAATCCAATGCATCATAAAGTGTGGCATATTCCTGAGTGGTATTGGATTCCCTTCCATTTTTATACCCAGAAATTCCCGAGGTATGTGATAATAAATGTCTCGTGGTAATTTGTGTTTTTTCCTGTTTTGGATAATCAGGAATATAGGTTTGTATGGGAGCGTCCAGATCAAGCATACCTTGCTCAACCAATTGCATAATGGCCAATGCGGTCATTGGTTTTGCAATGGAGCCCATTCGGACTTTGGTTTCTAAACTAAACTTTACGTTTTCTTTTTTATTGGCATACCCTGCTGCACCTTGATCTATAATTTTACCACTAACAGAATAACCGCCAACAACGCCCATTACATTTCCTTTTGAAACCATGTGCTCCATTAGGAGTTTTACTTTGTTGTTTTGATTTTGTGAAAAACCTAAAATCGATAAGAATACGGTTATAAGTAAAATAATATGCTTTTTCATTGTTTTGAAGTTTACTGATTTCTATTCACATCAAAAGTAGAATGTAAAATGGTTGTAAGCGTCTCTTTTACTGTATTAGGGAGGAATCCTTTGTTTTTTGGGATGAATGGGGTAAAGCCAATATACTTTTTTTATAATTTTTGGAAACAGGGACTTCTTTTTGCGTTAAGATAATAGTATTTGAGCCTTTCCATTCCTTAAAATGTATTGGATTAATAATATGTGACCTATGTGTTTTAACTAATTGTGGTTGTTGCAGATGAATTTTTTTTAGTGTCGTACGTAATAATTTTTCGCGCAATACATTATTTGCCAAATAAGATATCTCTACATAATTATCTGCGCTTGAAATACAGATTAAATCAGAAAAACGCATTTGTAATATGTCCATTTTATTTTCGCCGGTCAAAATAATTTTATCAGATTTCTGACTCGAAATCTTTTTATTTAGATACCATCTAGAAAAAATAAGTATAGGTAATTGAATCAAAAAAATAGGCATGTATACTTCCAACGTAAATTTTGAGAAGCCGTAATCTCCATTAACATAGGCTGTTTTATAATAAAGAAAGCTTCCTAATAAAGTGAGCATGTTAAAAACTACAATTAAAGCTACTTCTAAAAAAAGCGTCCATTTTTTCTTTTGTTTAAACACCCAATTTTGCACGGGTATCAACATAAGATAGCAGGCTAGGGTAATAATTCCATATACAGGTAGTAGCTCTAATCGAACTAAAAAAGGCAATTCTGCGATATCAAAAGGAGCTATAAGTACAAGAAAGGCAACAAGCCATATTCCCACAATAAGGCCTACTATAAAGTGATGTTTGTATGATGTGTTTAATGGTAATGTAGACATTAAATAGATGTACTGTATTAAATGAATACCAACGATTTGCATGCGACTTCAGCAGGGAAAATCCGATAGGATTTTTATAGCGAAATCCATGAGAAGTTAAAAATAAGAAATTTGAGTTTAGTAATAGGGTAGTGCAGTAATATTGCTATTACTGCACTTGGGTTAGTTGTATTTTTTTAATTCAAGCGCAAGGAGCAGCGCATATTACTTCGTATAGTCAGCTGACTTTTATCTGATTCCAAATCCCGGTTTTGGCGGTCTCTTGAGCATATGCTAAAAATGTTTTTGCTTTTCTACCTAAAACTCGTTCAATATCTGTAACGACGAGCTGATTTTTTGAATTGGTTAAAACATGACTAAATAAATACTCAATTAACCAAACAACATCATTAGGTATTTGCATTTGTTTCATACCAGCTATATACTGTGCTAAGGTGATGTCGTGAAAATTTAAATTTCTTTCGCTAGTTTTTGAAATGATGTCAACAATATCCTTAAAAGTAATTAGTTCTGGGCCTGTTACTTCAATAACTTCACCATTATAAGAATCATCCAGTAAGACCGTAGCAGCCACTTCTGCAATATCATTTGCATCTACAAAGGGAATTAAAACATCTGACATTGGTAATGCCACCTCTCCGGATAGAATAGGTGCTAAAAAGAAACTTTCACTCCAATTTTGGTTAAACCAAGATGCTCTAACTATGGTATAATCCATACCAGAATTCATGACAATTTTTTCGCAAGCCTCAGCTTCGGTTTCCCCTTTACCAGAAAGCAAAACCATTTTTTTTACTCCTAATTCTTTAGCCAAATAGGTCAAACTCTGAATGGCTTCTTTAGCTCCTGGAACAGCTAAATCAGGATAATAAGTGACATACATTTTTTCGATGCCGGTAAGGGAGTTAACCCAAGTATCTTTATTATCCCAATCAAAGCTTGGGGATGCGTTTCTTGAACCAATTCTAGGTTCAAATCCTCTATTTCTTAATTGTTCTACCACTCGGCGACCAGTTTTACCGGTTCCTCCGATAACTAAAATGTTTGTTTTCATAATTTTTGATTTTGAATTATGACGCAAATCTATAGTGACTGCGCACGGACGACTTATTCAAAAAGAACTATGATTTATTCGAAAAGAATTTTATACTTGGCTGGGTCTGTAGCCAAACTTTTTTTCAAAAGCATTAGAGAAAGAACCTAAACTATCGTAACCCACAGCCCAGGCAGCCTCCTGAATCGTTTTTTGCTCGTTCTTAATTAAGATATAGGCTTTCTTTAGGCGTTCGTGCTGTAAGTACTTAAAAACTGGAACACCAAACTGCGCTTTAAATTCTGTTTTCAGTTTATTCGTATTGGTTCCAATTTTATGAGCCAATTCGGTTAAAGATGGTGGATTTTCTAGATCGGACAGTAATATCTCTTGAGCGTGATTTATTTTTTTAAGTAGTGAGGCATTTACTTCTCCTGCCTTTTGGATGGTTAGTTGTCCAAAATAGTGCGAAAGTAAAGCTGTCATATGACTTTTATAGAACATCATTTTAAGACTTCCATCATACGTATTGGTAAAGAATTGTTCGACCAATAATAACATTTCAGGAGTCATGTTAAATACAGTTCCTTCTACGTAATGATCTTTGGGATGAACAAGTTGATATAAAAACTGCTCTAAAAATTGACCTTCATCATTTGGAAGTTTATCCAAGTTTCTGATGGTGGTTGTAATCACCAAACATTGCAAAGGTTTTTGAGCAGAAACATGATGCTCAAATTCAACTTTCTCATCGGCATAAAAAGATAAAACCATGCCCTTGGTATGATGGAACTCTTTGATTTGTCCATCGTATTTAACTTTTAAATGAACATCTCCTGCACCGTAAAATGCAATAGCGATAACTGGTTCATCAAAAAAGCAGGAATCAATTAAAGTATCGTTGGTAGCAGCTTCTTCTAATAAAATTGTACTATCGTTTATGTCGATTATTTCACGATTCATTCATTTCCAGTAAGCATAATTATTGTAAGCAGTTTTGTGTATGATTATGTAACGAAGTTATGAATTATATGGATTGTTGTAACAGGTTTGTTTTCTAGCGATAAAAATGCTAATTTGAATAACACTTTTGATTTTTTTTCTTAAACCGGTTTATTGTATGTTTCAAGTTGAACCAATATTATGGTTACAATCTTTTGAGTCATCTTTTATAACTTGGCTGATGTCTACCGTTTCATTGCTTGGATATTCCATTGTTTATGGTATTTTAATTAGCATTATTACCTTTGGAATAAATTTGCGCAAAGGACTTGCTATTTTTATGATATTAGCAATCGGAGGTATCATGACCGACGGTCTTAAAAGAGGTTTAAAGTTTCCTAGACCCAGTGATATTGATGTTCGTGTTATTGAACCTGGCCAACAGCCTTCCGGACGTCTTGTGGATTTTGGTGGAGCTAAAAGTTTTTGGTCTTTGCCTTCCAAAGAAGCTATGTTAGCGGTTAAAATGCAAACTGGATGGAGTTATGGTTTACCTTCTGGACATGTTAGTGCAGCCACAGCTTTTTTGTTTGGATTGTTTTTCTTCTATCGTAAAAAAAGAATTCTTGTATTTTCCGTTTGTTGGGTCATTCTTATGGCATTGTCTAGAATGTACCTAGGTAGGCATTTTATGGCAGATGTTATTGGAGGAGTTTTTGTGGGTACATTGGCGGTTATAATCGCTGCATTGCTCTTTAAATCGTTAGAAATTGGAAGTTATAAGAAGATAAGTCCCTTCGCTTTTTTGAGAGTGACGTGCTTTGTCTTACCACTAGTTATACTAGTACCACTAATTGAGCTCCTCGATGCTGATAATGTAGGACGTCTTTTTGGATTAGTAGTAGCTTATTTCGCTATCAATAGGATTGGTCAACATACAGATGCCGGAAACTTTTGGTTGCGCGTAGTTCGTATTATAGTTGCTGTTGTAATATCCTTCACGTTATATCTATCTATTAATTTTATCGCAAATGCTATTGATTGGGAGGGTACACAAATGGCTGATTTAGTTACTACATTTCTACTAACAACTCTACCATTTTTAGTATCATTTGTTATTTTGAGACGATTTAAGTTTTATATGAAATAACATTAAGATCACAATTAAAATGCACAATTTTCATAGGAAAAACAGCAAGTTTACTACTAATGGTTTAGATAGTAATATACTTAATTAAACACAAATCGGTTTAAGCGATCCCCCAAACCGATTTTGTAAAACATGTTATTACTAGCTATTTTTCTATGGTATTAAATATTTCAAAATGTTGAAACATCATTTCTTTTTGGTTAATTGTGCTAAAAATGGGAATCAGTTTCTCATTTTGCATCGCCTTTTCGGAAGCTTTTTTGGCTGATGCTATGTCTGTCCAATAAACAATGTCCAAAAATTTTCCATCTTCCGCTAGAGCTGTTTTTCTACCCAAAAATCCTGGTTGTTTGTTTATAAAGTCATTTAGTTTTGTGATGGACTGTTTGGCTTTTTCAGTACTTATTCCTTCTATAGATTTCCATAGCACCATTTCAATAATTTTCGCTTGTTTCATTTCTTTTTTTTTGGTATCTGACTGCTTACAACTAAAAACAGATAAGATGATTAGACCTACGATTAATTTTTTCATAGATCAAAAGTAGGATGAGACAATGACAACGCTATGTCAGCAGATTTTAAAAACTTTCAAAAAGAATTTGTTCGAAAACTACAACTACGGGCTTTATTAGGCCAATCCAAAGTAAAAACTGAGTAGCCCTAGCGTATTAAAAAATCCATGTACCATAACATTAAACCATAGATCGTATTTGCGTAGGTAGAATATTACAGATAAGAGTGCTCCAGTAGTTGCAGCGACAATTTGTCCGGTGATTCCTTGTTGCATATGCATGTAACCAAAAAAACTAGAAAATAGTAGAATATTGATTACAATACTGATTTTATGTTCTCCAAAGAATTTTACAAATTGTCGCATAAAATAACCGCGGAAAATAATTTCTTCTCCAAACGCTGCAGTAGCCCATACTATTAATAACCAGATAATAGTGGTTGGCAAATTTCCTTCCAATTGGTTCATGCTTGAATAATCAATAGGAACTCCGGTAAGCATCTCGATTCCGGGAACAATGGCAAAGACATACAAAACAAAAAGCCCAAACGCTACTAATGGAGCAAGGACAATTATGTTTTTCATGGTAAATTTTTCCCGATAAAATCCAAGTGCTGAAAATAGTTTCCCCTTATATTCTAAATAATTAGCGGTAATTATTAATATGGAAATAATGATATTTTCCAAAGCGGTCCTGGTAACTGGGCCAAAGTACATGAAACAAATAATAGCAAGAGTGACTAATGGAATTACGGTTTGCTTTAAACTAAGGTTATTCATTGTTTTTTGATTTTAAATTCAAAACGAATTAATCATTAAAATCCCTAAAAAACCCTTTAAACAGATATGTTTTTACCGAATGGTAGTAAATTTATGGCTGAACAGTATGCATCTTTTATTGAAACCAATTCATAAATGCTTTTCTCTTGTATCGACTGATATTGATTTTGCCAAGCGCATCATTTTCAATATAGGCTTTTAGGCGAATACGCAACTTGCCATTTTCAATCTTTTCAATTTGGGCTATTACATCTTTATGAATAATAATTTGTCGATTGGCTCTAAAAAACAATTGATCGTTTATTTTTTCCTCGAGTTCATTTAAAGTAAAATTGGTAGTAATTGTGGAACCATCATTTTGAACAGTATATACAATTTTGTTTTCGCTATAAAAACAAGCAATATTTTCATAGGTGAGCTTTGTTGTTTTAGCCCCACTCTCAATTTTAATTTCAGCATCTTTAATGGATAGTTTATATAAATGGTATATATCTTGAGCGTATGCTAAACCTATAAGAATAAAACTCAATAATAAAGTAATTAGCAACCCAATTAACAAATAATAGAACTCTGTTTCACTGCCCGCAATTTTATTTAAAACAATGCCTAACGGAATGTACATTAGGGTAACATAGCCTAGCGTAGAGATCATATACCGCGAGATGGTAATGATTTCTACCTTCTTAGAGAAATACTTTTTCCTATAGTATTTAAAATTAAGTTCTGCTATGATTCCAATGAGCGTACAGATAAGAATGGTCGATAAAAAGCCTTCAATAGGAAACCTATAAGATTTACCATCTGGAAAACTCTCTGGCGACTGTAAATGGTTGACCACTAACGAAAAAATGGTGAATAAAATTAATTTTTTCAACAATCGCCATGCGGAACTACTCATACATAAAGACCAATTTGATTACTACTCTATTTTGATGTGATACAAAATCACTATGAATTATAGGCATTGTTGCGGTAAGTTATTTTTTTAGTCTTATATTTTTTAATTCCACTTTAAATGCTAACTCATTATCAATTTCAATGAATTCCCCATTTTGGTCATAAAACTCCACAAATGCGGTTTTCTTATCAATGATTTCCATAACGGTTCCGATAGTCCCTACTGCTATCCCATTTTTAAGCTTTTCTTTTGGGCTAACTTTTTTATAGAGCCATTTTTTTTCAATTCGTTTTCGTTCAACCACATTCTTTGGGATTCCAAAAATGAGTCCCTTAATCCAGTCATAAATGGAGCACAATGCCATCCATATTCCTACAAGAATCCATTCCACAAAGATTTCTGCGATTAGTTCTCCCATACAAAGTTCAAAATTAACAGAAGCAGTGAACTATACACTTTTTTAGCAGTTTTATTTTTTGATCGAATTCATGTCCGTTTTACGCAATCTATACCGAATAAATCGTTCATTTCCGATCTCTAATTCTATTTCCCTTTTAAATCCGAGACGCAATAATCCTTTAATTCTTGTTCTCGTTGGCGGGAATAGGACTTGAACCGAATTTAGTCCTAATTCATTAAATGCTCTGTTTATGATCTCTTTGTATAGGACTTTACCCATGCCCCAGTAAGTTGGATGTAAAACTAGTGCTAGGTCTGCTTCACCATTATCCGGTTGTATGCCGCCCCAGCCCGCAAATTCATTGTTTACTACAAATGCCCATGAACCATAGCCATGTTTTTTCCACATCTGTTCTTTAGAAGTTATAAATTTATCACAATCAATTTCCTTAAAATTTCCTCTGAGTAAAGGCATTTGTTTTCGTACTAACGAGTTATTCATTAAATCAATGATTTTCGATTTTTCAATATCTCCCAGTTTCTTAAACTCGATGTTCATTTTCAATAGTACTGATAACGACCTGCAAAACGCAGTTCGGTGATTTTTCTAAGGAAATATAGTAAAATCAATCAACTATGTCCTAAGAACCTACATCCGCTATCTCTTATGGCGGCACTGATCAACATATGCATTGCTGGTGGTGCGTTTTCCTTCATTATTATGTTTTTTTAAGTTCCTCGTCAATCAAGGCTATAAGCTCCTTAAATCTTTCAATAGTTGCCATTCTAATCTGAATGCTTGTCGTTCTTAGAAATCTCCAAATACTTAAAGCAGATCTGAATTTATCGGAGCTTATTACTTTTTCATAATCAATTGGCTTTGCACTGTTCTCTTCAAATGATTGGCTCACATTGGCTCGCTGATATATGAATAACTCTGTAATTAGAGGAGTATTTGTAGAAAAATGAATTCCTTCCGATGCCCTTGCATATTCGGCTAACGTATTAAAATTGATTTCATGAAGATTGACGATGGCCTCTTTAAGTGAATCAGAATCAATGATATCAATTCCATATGACTTGAGTGTTTCATAACCTGATAATTTCCAACTTGTGGTTGGCCAATAGAAACAAGAAAGAAAATATTGATCGAGGGACTCATTATAAATTTTCGTATTTGTAATATTATCCATTATAATATCAATAGCAATTATGACGTTCTCCTCCTCCTCAATTTGCGTTTCTAAATGTTGGATATTGGATTTAGCATTTCTTTTGATTTCGCGAATGATTTGATGACTTTTATTTATGCTTTTCCTATTTTCATTTGCATTGTTAATCTGTAGTGCTATTAGAATACCAATAACAACAAGAACTATTTCTCCAAATGCGTAAATTAAGTACTTACTGAATTTATTTTCAGAGAGGAGTTGTTGGCGGATGCGTCTAAAGAATTTTATCATTGGTTGGTGGTTGGTTATGATGAAGCATGATGGTTGAGCTATGGTAGGCGTCCCGTAAGGTAAGCACTATAGCCGTTATTGCGCTTAGTTTTATTCATTAAATAAACTTCTTAAATATTCAGAAATTTCTTTACAATTACCAACATATATCTTTGAAATGAACTTCTCATTTTCATTTTTATATAAATTAAACATCCTAGAACCTTTGTTCTTTGAATAAGTCACATTAGCAATCCTATCACAAAATTTAAGGTAAGATGCATTATTAGTTGATTTAATACCGTTGTAGTACGTGTCATTAGCTCTTTCTTCTCGATTGCGTCCTTTTTCATTCGTTAATGCATATGCCAAATCAGCAATTGTTTCATTCGTCTCTTTTTTTACATCGTTATATGTTTCTCTTGCATCCTCTATTATGTCATGAACCCAACAAGCGGCCAAAACATTTTCTCTTGCATCTGGTTCAATATTATGAATGAATTTTAAAGCTACTTTATAAACCATGTTTAGATGAAAATCATAATCATAAATATCATATTTATGATTCGTTTCTCTATGTTTTTTTATTGCATATTCCTTAGTTCTTTCTAATAATTCCATTCAGGTTTTGATTCACAAATTAGATATTAATCACAACGGTCTAGGTTATGATTTCGTAGTCGTGAGACTAAATTAACAAAAAGGGCGGGAGTAAGGAAATTCGCTAGGATTTCCGAGACACTCTCTACGCATCATCAATCAATTATACACCTGGTTAGCTTTGGTTTACTATTATTCCATTTAATTATTTAGGTTATATTAGGCAGATTTTAATTTATTTGAATGTTAGGTATATTAGTAGTTTTGATTTTCTCATGGTTGCTTCTTTGGCTATTTTCAAAGAAGCATTTAACCGTATTAGGTGTTGTTCCTAATAAAAGAAGATTAAAAGAGTTTTCTATCGGATTAATACTCATGGGATTGTTTTGTGCGATCAATCTTTTGGGTCAGTCATATTTTAAGGAAATTAGTTATGTTAGAAATCATGACTATAGATTTTGGGAGGCTCTCAATGGGGTTTGGTGGACTTTTAAAGCTGCCCTTTTTGAAGAGTTGATTTTTCGAGGGGCAATTTTATATATACTAATCAAAAAAGTTGGCATCAATTGGGCTTGTATTTTTAGCGCTACAGCCTTTGGTATTTATCATTGGTTTAGTTATCAAATGTTTGGTCGTGGTATAATTCCAATGACTTATGTTTTTTTACTAACCGGAGCAGGAGGTTGGATGTTTGCCTATGCTTTTGCCAGAACTAAATCATTGTATGCTCCTTTAGGTTTACATTTTGGATGGATTGTGGTAAGTATAGTTTTTTTATCCGCTGGTCCTTTAGGTAATTCACTATTTGTAACACAAGGCAATGCTATTGAATTAGGTTCTTGGGAACAATTAATCTTTTTTCTGTGGCAAACCGTGATTATACCAGGTGTAATAACTTGGTATCTGATAAAAAGGTATAAGTTTTCTTCAAATTAAAGTTAACGGTCTCCGCTATGGTTAGCATGAAAGTAAACTAACGATTGCGCGATCTTATAAATACACAAACCATTCGGCAAACCCCTAAGCTTGTATCTTTTATAAGTTATGGTTAAAACGTTTTCAGCGGATACGGTGCGTAGGGTATTATAATTTATTTATCCATCCTAGATAGGCCCTAAGATTTAGTATTAATACCGGGTAGCACTAACTCATTGCTCTCCAAGGCTTTTTCTAGGTTAGCCTTAACATATGAATATACGTTAAAAAATCTTTTGCCATTCAAAGGAGTAAGCTTAACTGTAGCGTCCTCGAATACTTCTTCAATTTTAACTTTCATTTTGTCAAGCCCTTTATAATTGGGAATTGCGCCGCGTTTAATAATAAAATTAGGTCTTTGGAAATAAAGATGTTGAAAAGGAATATTGGAATCCTTGTTAATGATTAGGACATCTCCAGGTTTTAAATTTTCATACTTTGCTTGACTAAAAGCGCTACTATGAAATAAAAAAAATGTTAGTAATATGGTTATACATTTCATACTGTTTGCATTTAAAGTTTATGTATTTTACAAACCAGCTCAAATATTTGGAATCATCTTTACAATGGATTATTATTTCAAATTAAAAAAACATCATTCAAAGGATGTAAAATTTCTGTTAAAATTATCGATCAACTCATCAAATGTTTTTAAGGGTTCGGCTATGATTAGTACAGGAATTAAAAGTACTGAACTTTGAATTAAGCACTTAATCAAAACTTTTTATTTTGTTTTATCTTTATATATATAGCCAAATCAAAAAGGTTTGGCGGACTTGGTTGAAAATTCTAAACTTTAAGTTAAGCACCAAATCGCGCATTAATTATAGCCATTGCTGGCCTGTCGTTTTTCTTTGACCTCTAAATCTTCTCTTTTTATGACTTCACCTCTAATAATAATTTTTTCTATAGCATCATAGGCTTCAATATCCCTTAGAGGGTTTTTCGTCATCATAATTATATTAGCCTTTTTTCCGATAGCCAATGAGCCAATAGAAGAATCTAATTGAAAAGCTTTGGCATTATTTATTGTGGCAGATGCAAGTATTTTATTTAAAGGAACTTCAGCTTCTTTCATTAATTTAAGTTCCCAATTTCCATTATGACCAGGTTGATTTGCATAAATTGGGCCAGATGGCGTATCTGTGCCAAATAGAATTAGACCATTATGGTCAGAAAGGTATTTTAAAACTAGCATTGCATGAGCTTGTGCATTTCCATAGGTTTTATGTACCTCTTCTACATTAGAAGCACTAAAAAGTTCTTTGGCGAACCATTGTCCTTCTTCGGTGTTATACCATTCAAGTAAATTTTTAGGGACCACTTTTTTTAAGGCAGATTGATTAAGAAATTTAGTATCAACCAAAGCTTCCTCTCCTTCAATCACTGTTAATGTGGGCGTATAGCCAATTTGTTTTTGGATTTGTAAATCCAACGTTTCTTTTATTTCTAATGGAAGAGAGTCCGCTGGTACATCTTTATACTTTTCCCACTTCCATAGTCCGTGCGCTAAAATATCTACGCCTACGTCAGCCATAAAAGAATGTCCTTCCAATGAATTAGCATGAATTGTTAGAACAAGCCCATTTGCATGTGACTCGTTAAGTAATTCAGTCATAATACTTTTAGTAGGTAAGGGTAAATTGGCCATGCGTCCAAAGCCTGTCTCATAATAAGATTTTACCGCAATAGCCCCAGAATTTTTAATACGCTCAACCACCGCTTTGGGTGTATGATTGGCTGGCTTATATTTATCTGGAATATGCTCCGCTTGACTTTCCATGTATATGAAATTTGGCTCAATTTCAAATCGAAACTCTTCAGGTGTATAAATCATTGGATAACCATTTGCAACGGTTGCTCCAGAATAGCCAATGTGATATAAATCGGGTTTTAATGGTTGTTTGTTAAAAGAATTGATTCGTTCGTCTGATATACCTCCAAGATTGATGAGTGAGGTAAAGCCGTAGTATAAATAACTTCTAGGCATTTGGTTATTAAATTCTTTAATTAGTTCAGGGTATTTTTCTATATGATCTGGACGCATTCCTTGTATATCGGTAATATGAACATGACTATCAATTAACCCTGGAATTACGAATTTTCCAGTTCCATCAATTTGTTCAAATGTTCCGTTTATACTTGGCTTATTTTTGTCTATATAAACGATTTTATCTTTTTCTACCACTAAATGGCCGATATATGGGTTGTAATTTCCATCTTCTGTTGAGATAAGGGTAACGTTTGATATGTGCAGACCTTGAGTAAGATTCAATTGTTCTTTTTTCTCTTTACAAGAGAGTGCCTGAAATATAATTAGTAGTACTATTGTTTTTTTCATAATCATTCTTTTAATACCTACCCGCATGTTTGTGTATGGTTCGTTGAGTTGAATTCATCTATTATATTTTTTTGACAAAACAACTACAGAGAAAAAGATTCAATGCTCTAAAAGAAGATTTAAGACTCGAAATATTAAAGAAAATGGTCTTAAAAAAGATTTAAGACTGAATGATAGTTAGAGTTTTCTATACTCGGAAGGAGATAATCCTGTGGCTTTTTTGAAAGCAAGATTAAAAGTTGATTTAGAATTAAAACCACAATCAAAGGCAATTGTTAGCATTTTTAATTGACTATATTCCTTGTCGTTTAATCTTTTCTTTACTTCTTCTATTCTCCAATCATTAATATAATTGTTAAAATTCTTTTGCGTATGTTCATTGATTACAAAAGATAAGGCTTTTGGATTTACACCTAGTGAATCAGCAAGAGTAATTAGAGAAATATCACCATCTAAAAAGGGTTTTTCCTCAGTCATAAAAAGAGTTAATTGATTCAGTAAATTTTTACCATCTGCTTCTTTTAAAGTAAAATTTTTCCTTTTTGTAATTGTCTTAATGTCAAAGAGAAATCGATCGTTTGTAATAAACTGTAAACTCATATAATAAAGAATCACTGCTAGTACTATCATAATTGGATAATAATATATGAGCTCCAAAGTATAGTCAAAGTATACTAATTCAGCCAAAACGTAGATTAACCAAATGATAAAAAAACCAAAAAAATTGTAAATCAATTTATTTAATAGTTTGTAAAGTTCTTTAGGATATGAAGATTTATATTGTCTAACAATTTTATAAGTTAGATAAAGGTATATTGAAAAATAGATGATGCTAAAACGATCGTTAACTTTTATGATGTTGGTCAGATACATCATGGAATCGATTGGATTTTTTAAAGAAAAATAATATAATATAAATGTTGAATTTATAATTAGAAATGGGAGAAAATGTAGGGAGTTAAAATTCAAAGGATTCTTAGTAGCGCTAGATGATTCTTTTGCATAAAGGTATAAAGCGGGAGAAATTAATAAAAAGAAGTTAAGATTATTAAAGAACCATGGTTGGTTTTCATAAATACCTATTGCTATAACTCTTGCTAAAAAAGCTGCAAAACCGATTAGTATTAAGGATAAATATAAAAGATCTTGTTTTAGTTTAAATCCTTTTATTAGTAGAAAAATGCCAATAATAAGACCTTGCAGGGCGCCAAATGAAATGACGAAATTGATAATACTGTACAATTTTTTACTTCTTTAAGTTTTTCACTCTTTTTCAGTTTAAATGCTTTACAACGGTCTTCTTTACTTTGTTTTAGTTATTTAAAGGTAATAGCTATTACCTTTAAGAGAGGAGAAAGAGGAGAACTAAAACGGTCTTTAAGATAGTGACTTATTAGACGTACTAGTCCTCTTTCTCTCTTACTTGTTGCATAGGACCAATTGGAATACTAGGTTTTACAGAACCCACTAAAGGAAATAGTCAGCAACAAATTATTAATCATTAATTATAAAAATATGGAAAATTATGCAGAAGCTGTAGGTATCGATGTTTCAAAAAAGACTATAGATGTTAGTTGTCATCTTTTAGGTAGTCATCGTGTATTTGGTAATGATTTAAAGGGTTACTTGGCTCTTTTGCTATGGGTTAAAAAACAAGTTGGTAAAGCCTCTATTTTATATTGT
>CANKZG010000007.1 GCA_947488435.1 uncultured Flavobacteriaceae bacterium
TCCAATCCATCGCCATCAGTATCTTCTCCAGTTAAGGTCTGATCTGGAATACCATCAAAGTTAAAGTCATTACCCTCGTTATTATCCGCTACTAAATCATTATCACTATCGTCATCCAAATAATCAGGATTATCTACTCCATCTGTATTCTCAGGTGTTAAACCTTCATCTCCTGTACCTTCATATGCATCATCCAATCCATCATTGTCTGAATCTGTACCACTTGGTGGAACATATCCATCAGTAGGCTGTGCTTCTACATTATCTGGAATACCATCGTTATCCGAATCAATATCTAAATGATCTGGGAAACCGTCATTATCAGAATCCGGACAAAAAACAGGCTGCAACATTAATCTTATACCACTATTAATTTCAGAAGTTGTAAAAAAAGTAAGCTCATTTACCACTGCTCTAGATCTCCAAGTAAAAGCACTTCCTTCGTCAATATCTTCTGAAGTAATATTCTCAACGAAAAAACTATTGCCTGAGCTACCAGAAACTACTCCCGTGGGAAGTGTTGATATTAAATCATATTGAACGGTGTCAGCAGCATTAACACCATCCATACCTAAAGCAGGTACTCTTGGCGAATGCGTTGGAATTGCAATGACTGGAACAGTTCCTGAAAAACTAAAAATTGCAGGGAATTCCTCAGTCACTGAAAAACTTCCTACGCCATTCGTACTTGCACCACTAACACTAACTAAAATACTTCCTGAAGGAAGTCCAAATTTAGCACTAAGATCAACATCATTCGCTGACAAACTTCCATCCACCACGCTTCTCGGAAATCCAAAATCTGATGGTATTATTCGTGCTGAAGCTAAAAGATTACATTCTATAATGTCTAGTATACCGTCATTATCATCATCAATATCAACATTATCAGGAATGCCATCACCATCAGTATCAATGTCTGTTAAAATAACTTTATCTTCAGTAACCAAGGTATATTCATCAAAAGAGGAAATAGCAAAAAAGCATAAAATTGCTATAATAATACTTATGCAATTACTAGCTTTTCTTCTGATTTTCAGAAAGGTGGTTGGTTCCATAAATGACAGTTTTCAAATTAAACTAATCACCACAGCTAAAAAAAATAAGTATTTTAAAGATAAGATTTGGGTGTCTCGTAATACAATGCAATATAAAGTGATTTTTCCGATCAGCAAATTCTTTTGAACAGCTAAAAACTTAAAAATCTTTGAAAAACGGTTAAACTCGGTAAAGTGTCGATTTTTATAACAACTCAACTCCATAGAGCTACGAAAATTTAGACGAAATAGATCTTATCAATTCCAATAGTCGGTAAAATTAACATTTGATCGAATCAAGAGAAACGTATTTTCGTACAAAATATACTATGATAGTTTTTAGCATTCCATTAGTTCGCTTCATAAAATTTGCACATTTTATCATTAGAAGCTCTTTATTTGGTTTATTTTTGCCCAAATTTTTTTAATGGATTTTCAAGAAGAAATATTTAGACGCAGAACTTTTGGGATAATTTCGCATCCGGATGCGGGTAAAACTACTTTAACTGAAAAACTCTTATTATTTGGTGGTGCCATCCAGGAAGCAGGAGCTGTAAAAAACAACAAAATAAAAAAAGCGGCTACTAGTGATTTTATGGAAATCGAGCGGCAAAGGGGTATATCTGTAGCCACTTCCGTTTTAGCATTTATCTACAAAGACAAGAAAATTAATATTCTTGATACTCCAGGGCATAAAGATTTTGCCGAAGACACCTTTAGAACACTAACGGCTGTAGATAGTGTTATTGTTGTAATCGATGTTGCAAAAGGAGTTGAAGAACAAACCGAAAAATTAGTGGAGGTTTGTAGAATGCGAAATATTCCAATTATCGTTTTTATCAATAAATTGGATCGTGAGGGTAAAGATGCTTTTGATCTTCTGGATGAAGTAGAACAAAAATTAGGACTATCTGTTACCCCTTTAAGTTTTCCGATAGGTATGGGATATGATTTTAAAGGGATCTACAATATTTATGAAAAGAATATCAATTTATTCAGTGGGGACAGCAAAAAAGATATTGAAGACACAATTGCCTTTGATGATGTTAGTAATCCAGAATTAGAAACGATTATTGGTTTGGAAGCTGCCGAAGCACTTCGGGAAAACCTGGAACTTGTAGAGGGCGTCTACCCTGCCTTTGATAAAGAAAAATACCTTGGAGGACATCAGCAGCCCGTTTTTTTTGGATCTGCACTTAATAATTTTGGGGTAAGAGAGCTTCTAGATTGTTTTATCAATATCGCGCCATCTCCCAAACCAAAAATGGCCGATGAACGTTTGGTTGAAGCCAACGAAAAAAACTTCAGTGGTTTTGTTTTTAAAATTCATGCCAACATGGATCCCAAACATCGAGATCGCTTAGCATTTGTAAAAATAGTATCTGGAACTTTTGAACGAAACAAACCCTATTTACATGTGCGTTTAAACAAGAAGGTGAAGTTTTCTAGTCCCAATGCCTTTTTTGCCGAAAAAAAAGAGATTGTAGATATTTCATATCCCGGAGATATTGTGGGTTTACATGATACCGGTAATTTTAAAATAGGGGACAGTTTAACCGAGAATGAAATACTGCATTATAAGGGAATTCCAAGTTTCTCTCCTGAGCATTTTAGATATATCAATAATGCAGACCCTATGAAGTCCAAACAGTTGTATAAGGGTATTGATCAATTGATGGATGAAGGGGTAGCACAACTTTTCACGCTTGAACTTAATGGTCGTAAGGTTATTGGAACGGTTGGCGCACTGCAATTTGAAGTTATTCAGTATCGTTTGGAACATGAATATGGAGCAAAATGTTCTTACGAAAACTTCCCGGTACATAAAGCATGTTGGGTACAGCCGGAAGAATTACAAAGCGAGGAGTTTAAAGAATTTAAGCGCGTTAAACAAAAATTCTTAGCGATAGATAAAAGAGGACAATTGGTTTTCTTAGCAGATTCCCAATTTTCGTTGCAAATGACTCAGCAAAAATATCCTTCTGTACAGCTGCACTTTACCTCTGAATTTGAATAAAATAGAAGCGAATGATTACCACTAATTTGGAATTATAATGTTACCGCTTATGCTTCTCCCGTAGGCCCAAAGTTAATTGGAATTGAAGGTTGTTCATAGTCCTTAATTGCCCCATGAGCACGTTCAAATTTCTCTACATTATCATGCAACGCTTTCAGGAATTTCTTAGCATGTTGTGGTGTTAGCACAATCCTACTTTTCACTTTAGCTTTGGGGGCACCAGGCATCATACTTATAAAATCTACCACAAATTCGGATACGGAGTGGTTAATGATTGCCAGATTGGAATATGTTCCTTCTGCTATCTTTTCATCCAGTTCAATATTAATCTGCTTTTGATTCTTATTATCTGCCATACCTCTTGATTTATCTAATTTAAATTTTTTAATCTCTCCTAAAAAAACAAGAATCTAGATACCAAACAATATATTAGAATGTCTAGTTACTAGATTCTTGCGTTATACTTATACGAAAACTTAAGCCGTATTAAAGTGTTGTTCTACACGTTCGCGTTAGAACTTAAACTCTTCTTTACGAGCCATTATCTCATCGTATTCTTCTTTAGATCCTACAATGATATTCTCATAATCTCTCATTCCAGTACCAGCAGGAATTTTATGTCCTACAATTACATTTTCTTTCAGTCCTTCTAAGAAATCAATTTTTCCGCTAACCGCCGCCTCATTAAGAACTTTCGTCGTTTCTTGGAAGGAAGCTGCCGATATAAATGATTTTGTTTGAAGTGACGCTCTAGTAATACCCTGCAAAATTGGAGTTGCTGTAGCAGCAACTGCATCTCTAGCAGTAACTAAAGCTTTGTCAGAACGTTTCAGAATCGAATTTTCATCTCTTAATTCGCGAGCCGTAATAATCTGACCCGGTTTAAGGTTTTCAGAATCTCCTGCTTCTTCCACAACTTTCTTTCCGAAAATTTCGTCATTCTCTCTAATAAAGTCGTCCTTATGAGCTAATTGATTCTCTAAGAAAATGGTATCTCCAGAATCTTCAATGCGAACCTTACGCATCATCTGTCGTACTACCACTTCAAAATGCTTATCGTTAATCTTAACACCTTGAAGACGATAAACTTCTTGAACCTCATTTACCAGATATTGTTGAACCGCAGAAGGCCCCTTAATTGCAAGAATATCTTCTGGAGTTATAGAACCATCTGACAATGGCATTCCAGCACGTACATAATCATTTTCCTGTACTAAAATCTGATTGGAAAGCTTAACCAAATACTTTTTGATTTCGCCCAATTTAGATTCTATAATAATCTCACGATTACCTCTTTTAATTTTTCCAAAGGAAACAACACCGTCAATTTCTGAAACTACTGCTGGATTAGAAGGGTTACGCGCTTCGAACAATTCCGTCACTCTTGGTAAACCTCCAGTAATATCCCCTGCTTTTGCAGATTTACGTGGAATTTTCACAAGAATCTTACCTTCTTTGATTTTATCCCCATCATCAACCATGATATGCGAACCAACTGGAAGGTTATACGAACGTAGAACTACGTCGTTATTATCCTTGATCAATAAGGTAGGAATCAGTTTTTTATTTCTAGACTCAGAAATCACTTTTTCCTGGAAACCAGTTTGCTCATCAATCTCTACCTGATAGGTAACTCCTTGCTCAATATTCTCATAAGCGATTTTACCTGGGAATTCAGATACAATAACACCATTATACGGATCCCAAGAACAAACGATATCGTCTTTCTTAATTTTAGCGCCATTCTTGATGAATAACTGTGATCCGTAAGGAATGTTATTAGTACTTAAAGTAATCCCTGTTTTAGCATCTACAATTTTGATTTCTGACGTTCTTGAAATCACAATTTGAGCAGCTTTGCCATCACCATCTTCGCCTTTTACCGTTCTCAAATCTTCAATTTCAGCTACACCTTCAAACTTAGCTTGAAGTTTGTTGTCTTCAGAAATGTTACCGGCAATACCACCTACGTGGAAGGTTCTTAGCGTAAGTTGCGTTCCTGGTTCCCCAATAGATTGAGCAGCAACTACACCAACAGCTTCGCCTCGTTGTACCATTTTATTGGTAGATAGGTTTCTTCCATAACATTTTGCACAAATACCTTTCAGCGCCTCACAAGTTAATGCAGATCGTACCTCAATCTTTTCAATTGGAGATTCTTCAACCCTTTTCACATCACTCTCCATGATTTCTTGACCAGCACGAAGTACTAATTCTTCGTTCAATGGATTGTAAACATCATGCAATGAAACTCTACCTAAAATACGTTCTCCAAGTGTTTCTACAACCTCTTCATTTTTCTTCAATGGCGTTACTTCAATACCTCGTAAAGTTCCACAATCTTCGATATTGATAATTACGTCTTGAGAAACATCTACCAAACGACGTGTTAAGTATCCAGCATCCGCAGTTTTTAATGCAGTATCTGCCAATCCCTTACGAGCACCGTGAGTAGAAATAAAGTACTCAAGAATTGAAAGCCCTTCTTTAAAGTTAGAAAGAATAGGGTTTTCAATAATTTCGCCTCCACCAGCTGTAGATTTCTTTGGTTTTGCCATTAATCCACGCATACCTGTAAGCTGACGTATTTGCTCTTTTGACCCCCTTGCACCAGAATCCAACATCATATACACGGAGTTAAACCCTTGCTTGTCTTCACGAATTCGCTTCATCGCTAATTCGGTTAACATGGCATTTGTAGAGGTCCATACATCAATCACTTGATTATAGCGCTCATTATTGGTAATTAATCCCATATTATAGTTCGACATAATACCATCAACCTGCTCATTAGCATCGTTGATCATTTCATGTTTCTCTTGAGGGATAATAATATCACCTAGACTGAAAGACAATCCACCTTTAAAGGCAAATTCATAGCCCATCGTCTTTATTTTATCTAAAAAATCTGCAGTTGTAGGCACATCCGTTACCGCCAATATTTTTCCAATAATGTCTCTAAGGGACTTTTTGTTCAATACGGCATTTACAAATCCTGCTGCTTCTGGCACCACTCTATTAAATAATACTCTACCCGCAGTAGTGTTTATTATTTGATTGACAAGTGCTCCTTCTTCATTGAAATCTTTAGCTCTTACCTTGATTCCTGCATTGAGTTCTACTCTTCCTTCATTAAAAGCTATGACCAATTCTTCTTCAGAGTAAAAAGTTAGCCCTTCTCCTTTAACAGGAACCTCAGGTGTGGATTTTTTCTCCTTCGTCATATAATATAATCCCAATACCATATCCTGAGAAGGTACCGTAATTGGTGAACCATTAGCAGGGTTCAAAATATTATGGGACGCTAACATCAATAACTGAGATTCCAGAATTGCTTCTGGTCCTAAAGGAAGGTGAACCGCCATCTGATCTCCATCAAAATCCGCATTAAAGGCAGTACACACCAAAGGATGCAAGCGAATTGCTTTTCCTTCAATTAGTTTTGGTTGAAACGCCTGAATACCTAAACGGTGTAACGTAGGAGCACGATTCAATAAAACCGGATGTCCTTTTAATACGTTTTCCAGAATATCCCAAACCACAGGTTCTTTCTTATCTATGATTTTCTTGGCAGACTTAACCGTTTTTACAATACCTCTTTCGATCAGTTTACGAATCACAAAAGGTTTGTATAATTCGGCAGCCATGTCCTTAGGAAGACCACACTCAAAAAGTTTCATTTCAGGACCAACAACGATTACAGAACGTGCCGAATAATCTACCCTTTTTCCTAAAAGGTTTTGACGAAAACGTCCTTGCTTACCTTTTAAAGAATCTGAAAGCGATTTTAACGGTCGGTTTGATTCTGTTTTAACTGCTGATGCTTTACGCGTATTATCGAATAATGAATCTACGGCTTCCTGAAGCATTCGTTTTTCGTTACGCAATATTACTTCTGGCGCTTTTATTTCCATTAAACGCTTTAAACGATTATTTCGAATAATTACTCTTCGGTATAAATCATTTAAATCTGAAGTTGCAAAACGACCTCCATCTAAGGGCACTAATGGACGTAATTCTGGTGGTATCACCGGAACTACTTTCATAATCATCCATTCGGGTCTGTTGTCTCTATTTTCCTGAGACTCCCGAAGTGCCTCAACAACCTGAAGACGCTTTAAAGCCTCTGTTTTACGTTGTTTTGAAGTTTCCGTATTTGCTTTATGTCTTAATGCAAAAGATAATTCATCTAGGTCTATTCGCGCCAAAAGATCAATTAAGCATTCCGCTCCCATTTTTGCAATAAACTTATTGGGATCGGTATCCTCTAAATACTGATTATCTTGCGGAAGTGTTTCTAAAATATTTAAATATTCTTCCTCAGTTAAGAAATCCATTTTTTGAATTTCTTCCCCTTCTGGACCTTTTGCCAAACCAGCTTGAATAACCACATATCTTTCATAATATATGATCATGTCTAATTTTTTAGACGGTAATCCTAAAAGGTATCCAATTTTATTTGGTAAAGAACGGAAATACCAGATGTGTGCTACAGGTACCACAAGATTGATGTGACCTACACGATCTCTTCGCACTTTCTTTTCGGTAACCTCTACCCCACAACGATCACAAACAATACCACGGTAGCGAATTCGCTTGTATTTTCCACAAGCACATTCATAATCCTTAACAGGACCAAAAATACGCTCACAAAACAGACCATCGCGTTCAGGTTTGTGCGTTCTGTAGTTAATAGTTTCCGGTTTTAAAACTTCTCCTCTTGACTCTGCCAAAATAGATTCTGGAGATGCCAATCCGATTGAAATTTTATCAAACCTTTTAATTGTGTTGTTATCTTTAATTCTAGCCATAACGATATGGTGATAGTAAATTAATGTGTTACGAAATCTGTTTCAATCACTAATTATTCTTCCAAACGGATATCCAAACCTAATCCCTTAAGTTCGTGCATCAATACATTGAAAGATTCTGGTAATCCAGGTTCTGGCATTGTTTCGCCTTTTACTATAGATTCATAGGTCTTCGCTCTACCGATTACATCATCTGATTTCACGGTTAAAATTTCACGAAGTGTAGCAGATGCCCCATATGCTTCCAACGCCCATACTTCCATTTCTCCAAAACGCTGTCCACCAAATTGAGCTTTACCACCCAATGGTTGTTGCGTAATTAAAGAGTAAGGACCTATAGAACGTGCATGCATTTTATCATCTACCATGTGACCCAATTTCAACATATAAATCACCCCTACCGTAGCAGCTTGATCAAAACGTTGTCCTGTTCCACCATCATATAAATGTGTGTGTCCAAATCTTGGAATTCCTGCTTCATCAGTATAAGCATTGATCTGATCTAAAGTAGCTCCATCAAAAATTGGTGTTCCGAATTTCTTTCCTAAATTAAGACCAGCCCAACCAAGAACAGTTTCATAAATCTGACCAATATTCATACGAGAAGGTACCCCTAGCGGATTTAATACAATATCTACTGGCGTTCCATCTTCTAAGAAAGGCATATCTTCCTGACGCACAATTCTGGCAACAATACCCTTGTTACCATGACGCCCTGCCATTTTATCCCCAACTTTTAATTTTCGTTTTTTAGCGATATATACCTTAGCCAATTTCATAATTCCTGCAGGTAATTCATCCCCTACAGAAATGGTAAATTTATCACGTCTCAGGTTACCCTGAAGATCATTTAATTTGATCTTATAATTGTGCAATAAATCTGCTACTAAAGCATTTGTAGTTTTATCTGTTGTCCAGCTTCCTCCAATTAAATGAGCGAAATCATCAACAGAATTCAACATTTTCATGGTATACTTCTTACCTTTTGGTAATACTTCTTCACCCAAATCATTTAAGACTCCCTGTGAAGTTTTTCCGTTAATCAAGGTAAAAAGCTTCTCTACTAGTACATCTTTAAGTTGTTGGAATTTCACTTCATATTCCAATTCCAATTTAGAGATCGCCTCCTTATCTTCTGAACGTTTGCGTTTATCTTTAATAGATCGTGAAAATAATTTCTTATCTATTACTACCCCTCTTAAGGATGGTGAAGCTTTTAAAGATGCGTCTTTTACATCTCCTGCTTTATCTCCAAAAATGGCACGCAATAACTTCTCTTCTGGTGTTGGGTCAGACTCTCCTTTTGGTGTAATCTTACCGATCAGTATATCTCCAGGTTTCACCTCAGCTCCAATACGAATCATACCATACTCATCCAAATCTCTTGTTGCTTCTTCCGAAACATTAGGAATATCATTGGTAAGCTCTTCCGCACCTAATTTGGTGTCACGTACTTCTAATGCGTATTCATCAATATGGATGGATGTAAAGATATCTTCACGAACAACCTTTTCTGAGATTACAATAGCATCCTCAAAATTATACCCTTTCCAAGGCATAAAGGCTACTTTTAAGTTTCTACCTAAAGCAAGTTCACCACTTTCCGTAGCATAACCTTCACAAAGTACTTGTCCCTTTTTAACCTTATCACCTTTGCGAACAATAGGTTTTAGGTTAATACTTGTGCCTTGATTGGTTTTTCTAAACTTAACTAGATTATAGGTTTTAGAATCCTCTTCAAAGCTAACTAAACGCGCTTCTTCGGATCTGCTGTACTTGATCGTTATTTTCTGAGCATCTACATATTCAATAACGCCATCGCCTTCTGCATTAATTAATACTCTAGAATCTGATGCCACTTGTCGCTCTAAACCTGTACCTACAATCGGAGATTGCGGTTTCAATAAAGGAACCGCCTGACGCATCATATTCGATCCCATTAACGCACGGTTTGCATCATCATGCTCTAAGAAAGGAATTAAAGATGCTGATATAGAGGCAATTTGATTTGGTGCCACATCTGTATAATTAATTTCAGATGGATCAACCACTGGAAAATCTCCTTCTTCTCTAGCAATTACTTTATCATTCTCAATAGAGCCATCATCCTTCAGCGGAATATTTGCTTGCGCAATTTTCATTCCCTCTTCCTCCTCAGCACTTAAATACGTAAACTCCGCAGTATTTACTTTCCCAGTAGCTACTTTGCGGTATGGAGTTTCAAGGAAGCCCATAGGGTTAACTTTAGCGAAAACAGCTAAAGATGAAATTAATCCAATATTAGGACCTTCCGGTGTTTCAATCGGACATAATCTTCCGTAGTGGGTATAATGTACATCACGTACCTCAAATCCCGCTCTTTCTCTGGAAAGACCTCCAGGTCCTAAAGCAGATAATCTACGTTTGTGTGTGATTTCAGCTAATGGATTTGTTTGATCCATAAACTGAGACAATTGATTTGTACCAAAGAAAGAATTAATTACAGAAGATAAGGTCTTCGCGTTAATCAAATCAATTGGTGTAAATACTTCATTGTCTCTTACATTCATACGCTCGCGAATGGTTCTTGCCATACGCGCCAAACCAACACCGAATTGCTGTGAAAGCTGCTCTCCAACTGTTCTCACTCTTCGGTTAGAAAGGTGATCAATATCATCAATTTCAGCTTTGGAATTGATAAGCTCAATCAAATACTTAATTATGGTAATGATATCTTCTTTGGTCAAGACCTGCTTGTCCATTCCAATATCTAATTGCAACTTTTTGTTCATTCTATAACGACCAACTTCACCTAAATTATAGCGTTGATCTGAAAAGAATAATTTGTCAATAATACCACGTGCAGTCTCTTCATCTGGCGGTTCCGCATTACGTAGTTGACGGTAAATATGTTCTACAGCTTCTTTTTCAGAGTTTGTAGGGTCCTTTTGCAAGGTATTGTGAATAATAGCATAGTCTGATTGTGCATTGTTTTCTTTATGCAAAAGAATAGTCTTCACATCAGCTTCTAAAATCTCATTAATATGATCTTTTTCTAAAATTGTATCACGGTCCAATACAATTTCATTCCGTTCAATAGATACTACTTCTCCAGTATCCTCATCTACGAAATCTTCATGCCAAGTGTTCAAAACTCTAGCAGCCAGCTTACGTCCTAAAACTTTCTTAAGACCAGCATTAGAAACTTTAACCTCCTCTGAAAGGTCAAAAATTTCCAAAATATCTTTATCACGTTCAAAACCAATAGCTCTAAACAGTGTTGTTACAGGTAATTTTTTCTTTCTATCGATATAGGCATACATCACCCCATTTATATCGGTAGCAAATTCAATCCAAGAACCTTTAAAAGGAATTACCCTAGCCGAATATAATTTTGTACCGTTAGCATGGAACGATTGTCCAAAAAATACACCAGGAGAACGGTGTAACTGTGATACTACCACACGTTCCGCACCATTGATAACAAAAGTACCACTAGGTGTCATATACGGAATTGTTCCTAAATAAACATCTTGAACGATAGTTTCAAAATCTTCATGTTCAGGATCGGTACAATACAATTTTAGTCTTGCTTTAAGCGGTACGCTATACGTAAGACCTCTTTCTATACACTCCTGTATAGAATATCTTGGTGGATCAATAAAATAATCTAAAAATTCTAATACGAATTGGTTTCTCGTATCAGTAATAGGGAAGTTTTCCATGAAGGTGTTGTACAATCCTTCATTTCCCCTTTCGTCAGATTTAGTTTCGAGTTGAAAGAAATCTTGAAACGATTTAATCTGAATGTCCAAGAAATCCGGGTAATCCGGAATGTTCTTAGCGGATGCGAAATTTATTCTTTCAGTCTTGTTTGTGAACATCAATGGACAAATTTTGAACGTGAATATTTATGGTGGGTGGTATATTACTTTATATACCTTATATAAAAGGGTTTAGGTCTAGCCACAAAAGTGGAAAGACCTAAACCTAAATAGTATGATTGTAACTATTACTTAAGCTCAACTTCTGCTCCTGCTTCTTCTAAAGAGTTTTTAATTCCTTCAGCTTCGTCTTTAGAAACACCTTCTTTAATAGCTTTAGGTGCACTATCAACGATATCTTTAGCATCTTTTAATCCTAAACCAGTTAATTCTTTAACCAATTTAACTACTGCTAACTTAGAAGCTCCAGCGGCTTTTAATATTACATCAAATTCAGTTTGAGCTTCAGCAGCTTCACCACCATCAGCAGCTCCACCTCCAGCAGCAACTGCTACAGCAGCAGCAGCAGGCTCAATACCGTACTCATCTTTTAATATGTCTGCCAATTCATTTACCTCCTTTACGGTTAGGTTAACCAATTGTTCTGCGAAATCTTTTAAATCTGCCATTTTTCTATCGTTTAATAAATTTTTAAAATATAATTGTTCTTAGTGTGTGTATTATTTTTCAGATAAGGTTTTTAGAATACCCGCTAATTTACCACCACCGGATTTTAATCCAGAGATAACATTCTTGGCAGGAGATTGAAGTAATCCAATAATTTCTCCAATCATTTCTTCCTTAGACTTAATACTGATTAATTTATCCAGTTGATCATCTCCAACGTAGATAGCTTCTTCAATAAATGCCCCTTTTAACAAAGGTTTCTCTGATTTTTTTCTGAAATTTTTAATAAGTTTTGCCGGAGCATTACCAGTTTCAGAAAACATCAATGATGTATTCCCTTTAAGGACTTCGGGAAGTTCTCCAAATTCTTTATCTGATGCCTCCATGGCTTTCGCCAATAAGGTATTCTTAACTACTTCTAACTTAATATTTGCTTTAAAACAAGCTCTTCTTAAATCTGAAGTTATTGTAGCGTCTAAACCTGAAATATCTGCTAAATAGATCGTGGAGTTCTCTCCTAATCTTGCAGTTAAATCCTGAATTACGTCTAATTTTTCTTCTCTTGTCATACTATAAACTTTAAGCTAAAAGTTAAACTACTTTAGGATCTAATTGAACGCTTGGACTCATGGTACTAGACATGTAAACACTTTTTACATAAATCCCTTTGGAAGCGGTTGGTTTTAATTTCATTAAAGTATCTAACAATTCTCTAGCATTACCAACAATCTTATCGGAAGTGAAAGACACTTTTCCAATTGCTGCATGCACAATTCCTGTTTTGTCTACTTTAAAATCAATTTTACCAGCCTTTACTTCAGATACCGCTTTTGAGATATCCATAGTAACCGTACCTGTTTTTGGGTTAGGCATTAATCCTCTAGGACCTAAAACACGTCCCAAAGGTCCCAACTTACCCATTACACTAGGCATAGTGATAATTACATCAACATCGGTCCAACCTCCTTTGATTTTATCCAAGTATTCATCTAGTCCAACATAATCAGCGCCCGCTGCCTTAGCATCTGCTTCTTTGTCTGGAGTTACCAAAGCCAAAACTTTAACGTCTTTACCAGTACCATGCGGTAAGGTTACAACACCACGCACCATCTGATTCGCTTTTCTAGGATCTACTCCCAAACGCACAGCGATATCAACTGAAGCATCAAATTTTGTATTGGTGATTTCTTTTACTAAAGCACAAGCTTCTTCCAAAGAGTATAATTTATTCTTATCTATTTTGGCGTTAGCTTCTTTCTGCTTTTTTGTGAATTTTGCCATTTTTAAATTGCTTTTAAGATTTTAAAAAGGTCTACTACCTGAAACTTTTAACCCCATAGATCTTGCTGTCCCAGCAACCATACTCATTGCTGATTCTACCGTAAAGGCATTTAGATCTACCATTTTGTCTTCTGCGATCGTTTTAACTTGATCCCAGGAAACACTAGCTACTTTGTTTCTGTTAGGTTCGCCAGATCCTTTCTTAATCTTAGCTGCCTCCAAAAGCTGAACTGCTGCCGGCGGTGTTTTTACAACAAAATCAAACGATTTGTCTTTATATACTGTGATAACAACAGGTAATACTTTACCTTGTTTGTCCTGCGTACGAGCATTAAACTGTTTACAGAACTCCATGATGTTAACTCCAGCAGCACCTAAGGCGGGTCCAACCGGTGGCGATGGATTCGCTGCACCTCCCCTAACTTGTAGTTTAACTACTTTACCTACTTCTTTTGCCATTGTTCAAAATTAAATTTTAAAGCTGCGTTTTATTTGGAAGCAACACAACCTTCTACTATGTAACAATTTTATTATACTTTTTCCACTTGCATATAGCTAAGTTCTAATGGTGTTTTTCTTCCGAAAATTTTAACCATAACTTCTAGCTTACGCTTTTCTTCATTGATTTTCTCAACAGCCCCATTAAAACCATTAAAAGGACCATCGATTACTTTTACTGTTTCACCCAAAACAAAAGGTATAGAAACATTATCTGTATTTACCGCCAATTCATCAACCTTACCAAGCATTCTATTTACTTCTGCTTTACGTAATGGCACCGGATCTCCACCTTTAGTCTCTCCCAAGAATCCAATAACATTGGTAATAGACCTAATAATATGAACCATTTCTCCACCCAAGTTGGCTTTTATCATAATATAACCAGGAAAATACACTCTTTCCTTGTTAATCTTTTTCCCGTTCCGAATTTGTATTACTTTTTCGGTTGGAACTAATACATCTTCTAAGTAATCCGAAAAACCTAAACGACTTACCTCACTTTCGATATAGCCTTTTATCTTATTCTCTTGACCACTAACAGCCCTTACCACATACCATTTCTTTTCCAATACTTCTGACATAAGGCCTAAACTTAGTTGATTAATTTATCGAAATATAACTTTATTGCCTTGCTAAAGACCGTATCTACACCCCAAGTAGCTAAAGCAAATAAAATAGAAAAAACAGCTACAATAATCATAAGATTTGAAGCTTCCGACCTTGATGGAAGTGTAATATTATTTCTAAGTTCTTCTATCGATTCTTTAATATACGTTAGCATACTGTATTTTTTTCTTTTCTTTAATCCGTCTTTAATTCTATAGACTTAAAACGTATTCTCCTTTATTCTGCACGGGAGGAGAGGCTCGAACTCCCGACACCTGGTTTTGGAGACCAGTGCTCTACCAACTGAGCTACACCCGTTTATAAAGTATTCCTTAGCAACGTAAAAAACACTTCTTTTTATTTACGTCGAAAGGTATCCTGCTATAGCAGGACACCCTCAACATATCATTTATCTAAATCTGATTTCTTTAATCAACGATCTCTGTAACCTGACCAGCTCCAACTGTTCTACCTCCCTCACGGATTGCAAAACGAAGACCAACACTTAATGCTATTGGTTGAATTAAATCAACATTAATAGTTAAGTTATCACCAGGCATTACCATTTCAACACCATCAGGAAGTCCAATATTTCCAGTTACATCAGTAGTTCTTACATAGAATTGTGGACGATAGTTATTATGGAATGGAGTATGACGTCCACCTTCTTCTTTTTTAAGGATATAAACCTCTGCTTTAAATTTAGCATGTGGCTTTACTGAACCAGGCTTACATATTACCATCCCTCTTTTGATATCAGACTTTTCAATACCTCTTAAAAGAATACCAACGTTATCACCAGCTTCACCTCTATCTAATATTTTTCGGAACATCTCTACTCCTGTTATAGTTGATGCTAATTTCTCAGCTCCCATACCTATAATATCAACAGCATCCCCTGTATTTGCAACACCAGTTTCGATACGTCCAGTTGCTACTGTTCCACGACCAGTAATCGTAAATACATCTTCAACAGGCATCAAGAAATCCTTCTCAACATCTCTTTTTGGAAGTTCGATCCACTCATCAACAGCAGTCATTAATTCCATTACCGTATCTACCCATTTTTGCTCACCATTAAGTGCACCTAAAGCAGAACCAGCAATTACAGGTCCGTTATCACCATCATACTCGTAGAAAGAAAGTAATTCTCTTATCTCCATTTCAACAAGTTCAAGTAATTCCTCATCGTCTACCATATCCACTTTATTCATGAAAACAACGATTCTTGGAATACCTACCTGACGTCCTAATAAGATATGCTCACGAGTTTGTGGCATAGGACCATCTGTTGCAGCAACAACTAAGATTGCTCCATCCATTTGAGCAGCACCAGTTACCATGTTCTTAACGTAATCCGCGTGACCTGGACAATCTACGTGTGCATAGTGACGATTAGCAGTTTGATACTCTACGTGAGAAGTATTAATTGTAATCCCTCTTTCTTTTTCTTCAGGAGCATTATCGATTGAATCGAAGCTTCTTAGCTCTGACAATCCTGCGTTTGCCAAAACAGTAGTAATAGCAGCAGTCAATGTAGTTTTACCGTGATCGACATGTCCAATAGTACCAATATTTAAGTGCGGTTTGGAACGATCAAAAGTTTCCTTTGCCATGTTTAATGAATTTTAATCTTAGTTTATATTAGTGTACAAATTATGCATTATTGAGCCAATGACGAGATTTGAACTCGTGACCTCTTCCTTACCAAGGAAACGCTCTACCCCTGAGCTACACCGGCGTAAAGTGTTGAATCTATTCCTTACAAAAATATAGCTAAGGTATAGATCCCTGCCTTCGCAGGAATGGCATTACTGCCAATTAAAATAAACAGAACTCGCATTTTACTGGGATTTCTATTTTTTTTGAGCGGGAGACCGGGTTCGAACCGGCGACATTCAGCTTGGAAGGCTGACGCTCTACCAACTGAGCTACTCCCGCATTTATATAGATTACTCTATATTTAATTTTTCATTATTTCAAAGTCGATACATCGTTAATGCATCCTATTCAAGCATCCTTGAATATAAATTTTATGTGGGGAGAGCAGGATTCGAACCTGCGAAGACATAGTCAGCAGATTTACAGTCTGCCCTCGTTGGCCGCTTGAGTATCTCCCCCCAAACTTTTTTTCATTATTTCAAATACTGGAAAAAAAATTCTTTTCCTCTTTTTTCGAGCCGATGGAGGGACTCGAACCCACGACCTGCTGATTACAAATCAGCTGCTCTAGCCAGCTGAGCTACATCGGCTTTTTTAGCTCTTTTTGAGCATAAAAAAGTCCGCTATTTCTAACGGACTGCAAATGTATATATTTATTCCTTTAATCAAAACAATTTTTGAAAAATTTTAATCAAGCGTAAAGTCTTAATTTTTCTTTCCTTTTAACTAAGCTCCTTTCTAAAGAATTACAAGCGGTATCTACAGCCTCTTCAAATGATTTACATTGTTTTTTGACAATGAATTTATCTTTAGGGACTTGCAATTTAATCTCAACAATTTTATTTTTTTTTGAACTTGTATTCTCTACTTTAAGATAAACGTCGGTACTAATAACGCTATCGTAAAAAAGTTCTAGTTTATTTATCCTAGCTTTTACAAAATTTAAAAGCTTACCATCTGCTGTAAAATTTACGGATTGAGCGTTTACTTTCATTGGCTACAAATTTTAAAAAATTAATATCAAGAGAATCTTTACTATTTATTTCTTGGATGTGCATTTTTGTGTACTCTTTTAAGTTCAGCAATACTATTATGCGTATATACTTGTGTTGATGCCAAACTTGCGTGTCCCAACAATTCCTTCACCGAATTTAAATCTGCACCATTATTTAATAAATGGGTGGCAAAAGTATGTCTAAGAATATGTGGACTCTTTTTAGTTTTGGAAGACACCTTACTAAAATACTGATTTATAATTCTATAAACAAGAGTGGCGTACATTTTATTTCCAGACTTCGAAAGGAACACATATGAAGAATCTCTAATTATTTCAAGTTCGCCTCTCAGCATAAAGTACGCATCAAAAACAGCGATAGTATCTCTTAAAAGGGGCAAAATCCTTTCTTTGTTTCGTTTTCCCAAAACCTTTAAAGTTTGAGCAGTTTTATTTACATCAGAAATTTGTAGTTGAATTAATTCTGATCTTCGTATTCCAGTAGTATATAATAATTCTATAAGCAGCTTATTGCGAACACCTTCAAAGTCATTTTCAAAAGGGGTTTCAAAAAGTGCTTTTTCCATTTCTGGTTCAGAAAAAGGAATTTCTATTTTTTTTGCAGTTTTTAAGGCTTTGTGCTTTGCCAGTGGATGAACATCAATGACTTCAATCTTCAGTAAGAATTTATAGTAAGCTTTTAATGAGGCTATTTTTCTGTTGATAGAACGATTGCTAATCCCTTCATTTACCATATTGACGATCCAACTTCGGATACTTCCATAATCAATATGATCTATCTTATCATTATCATAATTTTCCTGACAAAAAGCCTTAAATGCAGCAATATCTCTTTGGTAAGCAATAACCGTATGTTGTGAGTAGTTTTTCTCTAAAGCTAAATATGAAATAAAAGCAGCTACCGACATAGTAGTGTAAATGTACTAAAGCTTTTGTTAATTGCGAGAAAATAAAAAACCCGATCTAATTATCTTAGATCGGGTTTTTTTAATTCGTGTATATTAGGCCATTATATTTCTTCTCTATCTCTGAGTCCCTGAATATACTGTGCCTTTTGAATCTGAGCTCTTCTTTCAACAGAAGGTTTTGTAAATTGCTGACGCTTTCTCAATTGTCGCATGGTTCCTGTTCTATCGAATTTACGCTTAAAACGTTTTAAAGCTCTATCGATGTTTTCTCCTTCTTTTACTGGTATTATTAACATTGGCTACAACCTCCTTTCTTTATGATTTTTAAGACCGCAAATATATAAACTAATTTATTAATAATTACTATTAAAAAAATAATTAAATAAAAACCTATTTTTCTGCAGGCTTATAATCTTTTTTATCGATAACCATTTTGGCAAATTGAAAACAATTTTCGCCAAAACCCCATCACAATCTATTTCGCCGCAGGCTTGTAATCTTTTTTATCGATAACCATTTTGGCAAATTGAAAACAATTTTCGCCAAAACCCCATCACAATCTATTTCGCCGCAGGCTTGTAATCTTTTTTATCGATAACCATTTTGGCAAATTGAAAACAATTTTCGCCAAAATCCCATCGCAATCTATTTCGCCGCAGGCTTGTAATCTTTTTTATCAATAACCATTTTGGCGATAATCTCTTTTAAGATTTCAGAAGTGCCGCCACCTATAGGTCCTAATCGACTATCACGTAATAGTCTTGCCATCGGATAATCTTCAATATACCCATAACCTCCTAGTAATTGCAAACACTCATATACCACTTCATCTGCCATTTTGGTAGATTTTAATTTGGATATGGTCGCCTCTTTAACCACATACTCTCCCAAATCTAATCTGTTCGCTACCGAGTAATTATAGGTTCTACAAATTTCAATATCCGCATATAAATCAGCTACGCGATGACGTAATGCTTGAAATTGATTGATTTTCTTACCAAAAGCTTCGCGTTCAGACATGTACTGTATTGCATAATCTAACGCATATTCTGCTCTGCCATGAGCATTAATTGCCATAACCAAGCGCTCTAGTGCGAAAGCCTCCATAATATACGAAAAACCTTTACCTTCTTCTCCCAATAAATTTGAGGCGGGAACAATTACATTATCATACGCCAATTCTGCCGTATCAGATGCTCTCCAACCTAATTTATTAAGTTTATTGGCAGACACCCCTTCGCTATTTCTATCAACTACAAAAATGCTAATACCCTTATTACCTGCAGCTACATCAGTTTTGGCTGCAACTACCATATAATCACAGTATACACCATTCGTTATAAAAGTCTTCGAACCGTTTAGCACATAAGAATCTCCATTCTTAACAGCAGTGGTTCGCATTCCTGCCACATCACTTCCTCCAAAAGGTTCTGAAACACACAAACAACCTATTTTATCTCCATTTACACTTGGGGTAAGATATTTTTTCCTTAGCTCCTCATGAGCTCTCTTATTTAAGTGAGTCATTGCTAAGTATGCATGCGCCCATATGGCAGCTGCAAATCCCCCTGAATTTATTTTTTGAAGTTCTTCAAGTAAAATAACGGTATAGAAAAGATCCAGACCCAAACCTTCATCTGCTTCTGAAGTAGCCAAACCAAAATACCCCATATCACCAAACTTTTTCCAAATAAAACGTTCTATGGTGCCTGTTTCTTCCCATTTATCGATATGAGGAACAACTTCTTTTTTTAAAAATTCTTTGAGACTCTCTCTAAATAATTGATGTTCTTCGGTGAAGTACACGCTTTTCATAATCAGATTACTTTTTGAACAAATATAGAGCTATTCTATCAATCTTTTCAGCTGGAAATCCTGGAATATTTTTTAATTCAGCAATAGAATCAAAACCTCTTTTAGCATCTCTGTATCCCACTATCTCATCTGCTAGTTTAAAATTGATATATACCAATTGCGACAGTTCAGTTGCTGAAGCAGTATTTATATTAATTTTTTGAATACTTGGTCTTTTAATAATCCGAAACCTTTCAAGAATTCGATCAACAACTACCCCATCTAATCCATATACATCTTTTAATTGATCTTCGGAGAGAAAACCGCCTAAGCTTTTTCTAAATCGTACGATCCGGGAGCCCAATTTATCTCCAACACCGTAAATTTTTGTTAGCTCTTCCGTTGTAGCGGTGTTCAAATCTTTCTTTTCTACAAATTGCATCAAATCCCGTGAAGTGCTTTGATCCTTGGAATGTACCTTTTTCGAGCGCTGCGTCCATTCTGGAAATTTAAAATAAGGAGTGCTTTTAATCAATACACTATCCGAAATTCCAGTAACTTCCTGAAACTCCAAAGCCGTATTTACATATTTTCCTGACGCTCGATAGGTATTTAAACGCTCTAATTCTTCTGCGTTGATTCCTAAAACATATCCCTTATAGTCAGTAATAAAATTAGGATTAAAAGGAAATAAGCGAATGGTATCCTGTGACCGTTTTACATGCTCTAGGCTATCCATTTTTTTTTGCCAATCCGGCTCAGAAAAAATAATTGAGGTATCCGTATTAAAAGGATAATATTTCAGATAAAAATAACTTCCCTGAAGAAGGAAAATAATAACTAATAAAAAGAAAATCCCACTTCGCTCTTGTTTTGAAAGTTTGAAGTGGGATCTCATTTATTTGTTAAATACCTTATTTATTTGCCTTAATCGCATCTAAATATCGTTGCAGCTCTCTTTTAACTACTGGAAATAGGAAGAAGAGACCGATCATATTTGGAAAAACCATCGCAAATATCATCGCATCTGAAAATGCCCAAATAGAACTCATACTAGCAGCTGCTCCAATAATTACAAACGTCAAGAAAAGTAATTTATAAACCATATCAGCTGTCTTACCTCTACCAAATAAATATTTCCAAGATTGTAATCCATAATACGACCATGAGATCATTGTAGATACCGCAAACAATACTACTGCGATAGTTAAGAATACATTAGAAAATGGAATATACTGAGCAAAAGCTTTAGAAGTTATACCAGCACCCTCATAGGATATACCGTCGATAAGCACTGCTCCAGAACCATCACCTCCATATTCGAATGCACCACCGAAATTAAAAATAATAATAACTAGTGCTGTCATTGTACAGATGACTACGGTATCGATAAAAGGTTCTAACAATGCCACCAGACCCTCAGAGGCAGAATACTTTGTTTTTACTGCAGAATGCGCAATAGATGCCGAACCGGCTCCTGCTTCATTAGAAAAAGCAGCTCTTTTAAACCCAACAAGCAATACTCCAATAAAACCTCCAACTCCTATCGCTGTAGGGTTAAACGCCTCTGTTACAATTAGCGAAAAAGCATCATCAATGAAAGAAAAGTTACTGAATATAATATAAAGACAAGCTACCAAGTATAAAAGTGCCATAAAAGGAACTACTTTTTCGGTTACCGAAGCAATTCTTTTAATGCCACCTATAATAATAATACCTACTAATATGGCTAAGACTACCCCTATCCAAAATCCTGCTCCAGTACTCTCTAACCCCATTAGATCCTTTAAAACAATAGTTGCCTGATTGGATTGAGCAGCATTACCTCCACCAAAAGAACCTCCAATACAGAAAATAGCAAAAAATACAGCAGCTACCTTACCTAAAACAGTAAAACCTTTTGCTTTAAGTCCTTTACTAATATAATACATTGGACCTCCATAAACCGTTCCGTCTTCTCCTACATCTCTATACTGTACTCCTAAAGTACATTCTACAAACTTAGATGACATTCCCAAAAGACCACAAATAATCATCCAAAAAGTGGCTCCAGGTCCACCCAATGCAATGGCTAATGCAACCCCGGCGATATTTCCATTTCCTACGGTTCCTGAAACAGCAGTTGCAAGTGCTTGAAAATGCGTCACCTCACCTTCCTTACTTTCGTCACGGATGGTATCAACAATATCTCCATCAACCGCCAGGCTTGTATCGCCTGCGGTGTGTCCACCTTCTAATTCATCGTATTTACCTCTAACCACATTAATTGCTGTGGGAAATCTTCGGATATTTATAAATCCAAAATAAATAGTGAAGAAAAGTGCGCTTCCCACTAATAGTACAAGTACAAAAGGAACTCCATCCATTACTTCAAAGAAGATAATTTTTGAAACTCTATCGGAAAAGGGTTTAAATCCTTCATCTATGCGTTGATCTAAACCTTTTTCTTGTGCCATCCCTATAAGTGGAAGGAAGAGCATAACAATGCTAAGAAGTCTGTACTTCATAATATTTTTTTTGATTTTTAATAATTAGTCAGGATGACAATATCTAAAAAATATTCAATTCAATCAAATTAATACTCCTTAAATGCTATCACGCTATATGAAACATTTCATTAAGCTTATTGATTTGTTCTGGTCTACCTAATACAATTACCTTGCTTTTGGGCACTAATTTTAGATCAGCATCTGGGTTTATGATATAATTACCATTGGGTTCTATATATCCTATTATAGTACATCCTGTTTTCTTTCTAAGATCTAAATCTATAAGTGTATTGTACTCAACCTTACCTTTAAATTCTTCAATTGGAATCTCCTCAAGATTCGTGGTATGTTCACCTTCCGTTGAAAGTTTATCCATAAAGGTTATTAAATCTGGAATAACAACAAGAGAAGCCATATGATCTCCACCTATTTTATCTGGCATGATTACCTTATTTGCTCCCCCTAATTCCAGTTTCTTTTGAGAGGTAACTAAAGACGCTCTACTGATAATAAATAACTCTTTCTTTAGCTGTCGAGCCGATAATACCACAAAAAGGTTAGCTGCATCATCTGGCATCGCAGCAATTAAATATTGAGCCTTAGCAATTCCAGCTTGTTTTAGCACCTCATCATCACTTGCGTCGCCTTCCACAAACAGGATTTCATTTTCATATTTTTCTACAACTACTTTATCCTTTTCTATTACCACAAAAGGTTTTTTATATGCAAGCAAACGTTCCGCCGCCTGCATACCATTGCGTCCATATCCGCAGATAATTACATGTTTCGATAAATTGTTAACCTTACTTTTCACTTTTTTCTTTTTTAGGATTTGGTGAGAATTTCTACTTAAAATATATTCGGTAACAACCGAAACAGCAAAGGCAAATATGAAAATGCTAGTTATAATTAAAAATACAGTAAATAATTTTGCATCCGCACCCATAGGTCCTACTTCCGAAAAACCCACTGTAGTCACCGTTATAACAGTCATATAGAATGCATCTAGCCAAGAAAAATTTGAGATATACCGATAGCCCAGAACTCCTAGCAATAACACAACACCTATTAAAATAAAAGCACGATGTATTCTAGAGCGGAAGAGTTTGTTCATAGTTATAGGTCAAATACAGAGGTGCGTTTGGTATAGATAAGGTCTTTTATGCGCAACCAAAAAGCTAAAAAGAGGTAAAGTGCAAATCCAAAACCAAGGGTTACAAAAGTAAGATATATGAAAGAAGTCCGCACTACATGCGCACGAATCCCAAGACGTTCGGCAATACGTCTACATACTTCGAATCCTCTTTTTTGAAAGTAGTATAAGCTGCGGTAAAAAATATTCATGACCTAAAATTAAGCATTTGCGTTTAAAATGTTATTGCCAATTGCACATTGCAAACATTTATGTGCTGTACAATAGTTGTTATACAATTGCAAAACACCCTGGCTTTGCTGAGCATTAGAAGCAGAAATTCCCAGTTTTTTGAAACCTGAAACGATCTTATTTTCTTCCGCTTTTAACGCATTTATAATAGTAAGAATTTTATCACTTGAATCATTTCCAAGATATTTTGCATAACAGAACTTTAAGGGCAAAATGGTATTTATAATAATTAGGTTAATAAAATTTTTACTAAGTCGCTTTTTTCTTTTTTTGGAAGATTTCCCAAAAGAATAATGATCATCCCAATATTCGCTTGCTGAAATATTAAATAATTTATATAATTCTTCTAAATTTTCAATTTCCATAAGTTGTGAAAATAACCCATTGGTATTACTATACAATGCTGAAAATTGAGACAGTCTTAAGGTAGGAAAATTTGAAGGGCGTAATCTAAAAAATTGGGGCTCTAAAACTCCTTCGGCATCTAATTGGAATTTATTTTTTAAAAATTTGTACTCCCTACTTAACTGGTTATGATAAGAATCCTGATGGAGTTTTTGACCTAATAACCCTGCATTACCAAATAAAACACATTCCAGTTTGGTAGCATTATTTCTAATTTTTTGGATCACATTAAAATCAATATTCTTCGCAATGCTTGCAAAAGATTCTGTGTTAATTTTAAGACCAAAACTTCGTAATACCAGCACAAAAGTAAGCTTCTCCCAATTGTATTGGGATGCTTTTAGTTGTTCCAAAACAAATATAGATTTCTGCTCTAATCGCTCAAAAAAAAGGCGATCTATCCAATTTTTTATTGTAAACCCATCTGTTGCGCGTAGCATGTTAGCACAGTTTATAAATCTACTTTCTTTATTATGAAATAAAGTATGGTATTTTTTCAATACTAAAGGAGGTATGATTGACTTTAATTCTAAAGTTGCAATTGCACTATTATCTTTTCTAAAAATTGCTACATCATCTTCCCAAACAACATGTAAAATCACATTCTGATATTTAGAGTCTCGCTCATGATGGTGCGCATACCAATCCGAAGACTTACAATGAATTTCAACATTTCCTGCCCATAGCTGTTCGTTAATTAACAACCTAGCGTTAAAGAAATCAGGGCCGGCATTGTTATTATGTATACCAACATTTAGAATTTGTAAGTTTTCATTGGTTGTAGTATATAGGTTACTTGAGGGGATTTTTTTATTTTTCCATATAAAATGCAGCAAGTCTTCTTTCATGAGTAAAAAAAATCTTGAAATAACGATAAAAATCGATTTAAAGATTCAAATATAGAAAATAATTTCTATTTATTCTTCTATCAGCTCTCCTTCCCATTTTAAAATGCCTCCAACCAAGTTATAAGCATTTGTAAAACCGGATTTTTCCATATACATACAAGCCTGTCCACTTCTATTTCCTGAACGGCAGTATACGTAGTAATTTTTAGTTTTATCCAATTTTTCTAGTTCATCTAAAAATTCCTGTCCGCGATAAAAATCAATCTGTTTAGCTCCAGGGATATATCCTTCCTCTACTTCTTCATCGGTTCGCACATCTAAGACAAAGGCATTTGGATCATTTTCCAATTGGTTTTCCCATTCTTCTTGTGATAAATCTGACATATTGTTTATTTTAAGGTATTACAAAAATAAAAATCCGAACGTAGATTCCGGATTTTCCATAGTACTATTTTGTGTTGTTTAGACTTTGATTGAACATCCTATAGCCTTGGTCGTTTTTGGTTCAATTTCCTGTCCGCTTAACATTGCATCTACAGCATTTTCTGTATATTTTATTTCAACTGCAGCTGCATCAGTATAATTATCATCAATTGCACCAATATAACGCACCTTGTTTCCCTGCGATGTTTTTTCTAAAAGAAATACATGAGGTGTTCGCGTAGCTCCATATTGTGGAAATATTTCTTGCCCTTCATCTAAAAGATACGGAAAAGTAAACCCTTTTTCTTTTGCTCTTTTTTTCATTTCATTGAAACTATCCGCAGGTTTGGCCGACGGATTATTTGGATTTATGGCTATTACAGGTACACCTAGGGGTTTGTATTTTTCATCAAGCGCAATAATTCGATCTTCATATGCCACAGAATAAGGGCAACTATTGCAGGTGAAAATGACTAAAAATCCTTTGGCATTCGGATAATTGGCTAAAGCAACCTGATTGCCATCTATATTTGGCAGACTAAAATCTGTAGCAATATCTCCAATAGCATAACCTATCTTTTTTTCAATATCTATTCTGCTCTGTTCTGGAGTGATCGTAAATGCACCAAGTGTAACTAGCAAAATCAGCACACCCACGTATTTTAATAACTTCATAAGTTTTAATTTAAAAATTCATTTATAGTTTCTTCAAGCATCTCATATGTAAAAGATTGTTCATAAAAAGAGCGTTTCTTTTTATTATATATAATGGTTGCCGGAATTGCTCCGGACCAGTCTTTGTCAATTTTAGGAATCCAAGTGTTTTGTTTAGGATCGTCCAAAACCACAACTTGAGATTTTAAATTTTTTCTTGAAATAAAAGGGGCTAAATGTGTCTTCCACATTTTTGGCATATCTAAACTTACTAAAACAACCTCAACGCCTTTAGCTTTCATTTCAGCATTCACCTTTTCAAAATACGGTAATTCTTCAATACAAGGTTTACACCAGGTTGCCCAAAAGTTAATTACATATGTTTTACCATCTTCCCTATTTAGCAACGGTTCAAGACCGTCAAAATCATAAATAGGAAAATCAAAAGTTTCACTAGTTGTATTTTCAACAATGGTAACCGCTGTATCTTCCTCAACGGGTTTTTCTTTATTCTCAGATTTACAGGCTACACTCAGTGCCAATATCACTATTAAAACTAGCCACTTATTCATATTCAATCATTTAATTTTATAAAAATAAACAACCCTTAAATGGAGGTATGGAGATTTAACATAAAATTATCAATGCTTTTATAGGATCATAGTTAAAACATAATACATTTGTATATACAATTGTTGTATTGAAATGAATGTAGAAGAAATTATTAAAACAGATAAAAAAATTTCGGCAGAAACGCGAACCATCATCCATCTTACTATGGTTCACAACTATATTAATGAGGCCTTAACGACTTCCTTAAAACCCTATGAAGTTTCTATTCAACAATTTAATGTCCTACGCATATTAAGAGGTCAAGGAAATACTCCTGCTAACCTTTCTACAATTAATGATCGTATGGTTACTAAAATGAGCAACACCACCCGATTAGTAGATAAGTTATTAAGTAAAGGCTATGTAGATCGCATTACCTGTAAATCTAATCGAAGAAAAATAGAAATCAATATAACTGAAGCCGGAAAAAAGGCATTAAAAAACATGGATAAGTCCATAAAAGCAACGGAAAAATCTATATTGAAGCAATTTACCACTTCCGAATTAACTACATTAAATGTATTATTAAACAAATTTAAGTAACCCATGAATTCGTATATAGCAGATCTGAATTGGAGATACGCAACAAAGAAGTTTGATGCATCTAAATCTATTGCAATGGAAGATCTTGATTTTATTTTGGAAGCTACACGATTAAGCACTTCTTCCTATGGTTTGCAACCGTATCACATTTTTGTAATTACAGATCCTAAACTTCGAACTAAGTTACAACCAGTCTCATGGGGGCAATCTCAAATAGTGGATGCGTCTCACCTTATAGTTTTTGCAAATAAGGTGAATTTTGGAGAGGAGTTACTTATGGATTACTTAGAAAATGTAAGTCGTACAAGAAATATTTCCATGGATGTGCTCAGCGGTTATGGGGATTTTATGAAATCAAAATTAATAAGTCTTTCCCAAGAAGATAAGGAGGTATGGACAGCAAAGCAAACATATTTAGCCTTAGGCAATTTGCTCAATGCCGCTGCATTTTTAAAAATAGATGCTTGTCCTATGGAAGGTTTTGAATCTGAAGCTTATAATGATTTATTGGGACTAAAAGCAAAAGGGTTAAATGCTACGGTTGCAGCGACGATAGGTTATCGTTCAGCAGAAGATGAAACGCAAGCGTATAAGAAAGTACGACAGTCAAAAGAACAATTATTTACACATATATAACTAGTATTATTTTAAAATTAAGAACATGAAAAACAGATTATTTTTAGCCGTATTTGCTACAGTTTTGACATTCGGCACCATCAATGCACAACAGAAAACAGTAAATACTGAAACCAGCACTGTAACCTGGAAAGGGTACAAAGTTACAGGGTCACATACTGGAACTGTAAATTTAAAAGAGGGCACATTGGCCTTTGACGGTGACAAATTAAGTGGGGGTCAATTTACGATTGATATGACATCATTGGTTTCTACAGATTTGGAAGGAGAATACAAAGGTAAATTGGAAGGACATTTAAAGTCTGACGATTTTTTTGGAATTGCAAATAATCCTACTTCTACATTGGTTTTCAATAAAGTAGAAGCAAGTGGAAAAAATTCTTATAAAGTTACAGGTGATTTAACCATAAAAGGAAAAACAAACCCTATTTCTTTAGATGTTTCTGTATATGGCAGCAAAGCTACAGCAACCATGAAAGTAGATAGAGCTAAATACGATATTAAATATGGTTCTGGAAGTTTCTTTGACAACTTAGGTAACAAGACAATATACGATGAATTTGATCTAGTAGTAGATTTAGAATTTTCAGATTTATAGGCAATAAACAATGCCGTATATAAAAAAGGGTTTTAAGTTTGTGATTATTAAAATTCATTTTTTATATTTGACCCTATGAAAATTAGAACATTAAATACTTGGTGGTGGAAAAACTTACGTTGTAAATCGTGAGCGAAGCACCCCATAGTATAAACTATATAAAGGCTTGTCATCACGACAAGCCTTTTTCATTTTTATTAAATACGCTTAAATAATGTACAAACTTAATTCATACAACAAAAAAATACTGGCAGATACCATTACCCCGGTAAGTGTATACCTTAAAATACGTGATCGTTTTCCAAACAGTATTCTTTTGGAGAGTAGCGACTATCATGCGAATGATAATAGCTTCTCCTATATATGCTGTAACCCTATCGCCGCAATTACGATTACCAATGAAACCATTACACAACAATTTCCCGATGGAAATATAGATGAACTAGAGATTACCCCCGAAGTAGATGTTCCCGAAGTAATTCATGATTTTAGCAATAAATTTGAAGTTACTAAAAACGATTTTAAATTTATAAATAATGGTCTTTTTGGATATTTGGCATATGACGCGGTGCGGTATTTTGAAGATATTACCATTTCAAAAAAAACAAACACTATTGAAATCCCAGATGCGTATTATGCGGTATATCAAAATATTATTGCGATAAACCATTTTAAAAATGAAGCCTATATTTTTGCACATTGCTATCAATCAGAAAATAATATTGCTGCTATTGAACAAATTTTGAATGTTAAGAATTTTGCCTCTTATAATTTTACAAAAGAGGGCGTTCCAATTTCTAACCTTAAAGATGAAGAGTATAGGGAACATGTTGTTTTGGCTAAAAAGCATTGCCAACGAGGAGATGTTTTTCAATTGGTACTTTCCAGACGGTTTTCGCAAGATTTTAAAGGAGATGAATTTAACGTATATAGAGCATTACGATCAATAAATCCATCTCCCTATTTATTCTATTTTGATTATGGAGATTTCAAAATTTTTGGAAGTTCTCCGGAGGCACAATTGGTAGTACAAAATGGAAAAGCAGAAATACATCCCATAGCCGGAACTTTTAAACGGACCGGAAATGATGAAGAGGATGCTGTTTTGGCCAAACAACTTACTGAAGATGATAAAGAAAATAGCGAGCATGTAATGTTGGTTGACCTTGCTAGAAATGACCTCAGTAGAAACGGGAACATTGTAAATGTGGAAAAATATAGAGAGGTTCAGTTTTTTTCGCATGTAATTCACTTAGTTTCTAAGGTAACTGGGCAAAAAAAACCGGATATTTCTACCATGAAAGTAGTTGCAGATACCTTTCCCGCAGGAACCTTAAGTGGTGCTCCCAAGCACATGGCAATGCAACTTATTGAAAAGTATGAAAAAACAGGAAGAGGGTATTATGGGGGCGCAATTGGATTCATGGATTTTAATGGAAATTTTAACCACGCCATAATGATTCGAACTTTTTTAAGTAAAAATCATCAATTGCATTATCAAGCAGGAGCAGGTTTGGTGGCTGCATCTAATCCGGAAGATGAATTACAAGAAACATATAATAAGCTTGGGGCTTTAACCAAGGCATTAGAAATAGCAGAGACCATTTAAAAAAATGATAGTAATGAAAAAAATATTGGTCATAGACAATTACGATAGTTTTACCTACAACTTAGTGCATTATCTAGAAGATTTAAACTGTGATGTTGATGTAAAACGTAATGATCAACTAACTATAGAGGAAGTTGATGCATATGATAAAATCTTGTTATCTCCAGGGCCTGGAATACCGAATGAAGCTGGTTTATTAAAAACTATAATTGAAACGTACGCACCATATAAAAGTATTTTTGGAGTATGCCTGGGGCAGCAAGCCATCGGAGAAGTATTTGGAGGGTCGCTAGTAAACTTAGATGAAGTTTATCATGGTATTGCGACCAAAATTAATGTAATTACGGATGATCCCCTGTTCCAAGACATTCCAAATGAAATTGAGGTAGGTCGTTATCACTCTTGGGTAGTAAATAATAAACTTCCAAAGGACTTATTAGCAACCTCGGTTGATGAAAATGGCCAAATTATGTCTTTGCGCCATGTAAAATATGATGTTTGTGCAGTTCAATTTCATCCTGAATCGGTTCTAACACCTTACGGTAAAAAAATATTAGAAAACTGGTTAATAGCTTCTTAACGCAAAATGACTACAACTGTCACCGAAGTAAAATTCAATAAGTTAAAAAATACATGAAGGCAATTTTAAACAGATTAATTAATCACGATATTCTCTCAAAAGAAGATGCCAAGCAGGTGCTGGTAAATATTGCAAAAGGAGCATACAATCCCAGCCAAATAGCAGCATTCTTAACGGTTTATATGATGCGAAGCATAACCATTGAAGAACTAGAAGGCTTTAGAGATGCATTGTTAGAACTCTGTCTAGCTATAGATTTAAAATCTTATAATCCGGTTGACTTATGTGGTACGGGAGGAGATGGAAAAGATACTTTTAATATTTCTACGCTGGCCTCTTTTGTTACAGCAGGAGCTGGAGTTCATGTAACCAAACACGGTAATTATGGCGTATCCTCTAAATGTGGTAGTAGTAATGTAATGGAGTTTCTAGGGATTAAGTTCAGTAACGAAGCTGATTTTCTAACAAAGTGTATTGACACTGCAGGGATTTGTGTACTTCATGCGCCTTTGTTCCATCCGGCTATGAAAAATGTAGCTCCAATACGACGAGAACTCGCAGTAAAGACTTTTTTTAATATGCTAGGTCCAATGGTAAATCCGGCATTTCCAAAAAATCAAATGGTGGGGGTATTCAATTTAGAATTGGCACGAATGTATGGATATCTATATCAAAACACTGATAAGAAGTTTACCGTTTTACATGCTTTAGACGGATATGATGAAATTTCATTAACCGGAAATACAAAAACAATTTCTAATAGTTCGGAAAGTATGCTTAAGCCGGAAGATTTTGGCGTTAGTACACTTTCTGCTTCAGAAATCCAAGGAGGAGATAGTATTGAAGCTTCTGCTAAAATTTTCATGGACATTCTTGAAGGTAAAGGAACGGAGGCACAAAACAATGTAGTATGTGCGAACGCCGGAATTGCCATAGCTACAGTAAAAGAGCTAAGCCCGAAAGCGGGTTTTGAATTGGCAAAAGAATCGTTATTAAGCGGAAAAGGATTAAAAGCGCTTCAAACGTTACAAAACCTCAGCGGTAATTAAAAAATGATTGAAACTACGACAAATAATAAAATATATCTTCAAATCTTTGATAAAGCCATTCGGGTTTTTACAGGGTTTATGGTAGCCATTTATGGTTTAGCGAAGCCGTTTCAATTTAGTTATATTAAGGAATACATTGGAGATGAAGTTATTTCTGAGCTAACTGGCATGCAGTTAATGTGGTATTTTTTTGGTTATTCTAGCATAGTTCCTATTACCATAGGTGTTTTTCAAGTTATCGGTAGTATTTTTTTACTTTTTAATAAAACAAAGCTCATTGGAATAGCCATGCTTCTACCTATTCTTTTTAACATCGTGCTATTTGATCTAGTGTATGAAGTAAATCTTGGAGCAACTATTTATGGTATTATTTTTTTGATCTTTTTATTGCTATCTGCCGCAATAGATTTTAAAAGAATAATTATTGTCTTTAAAAGTCTTATAACCTACACCCATGACTACTCGAAAAAGGAGACGATTACGATTTGGGTATTGGGTATATTTTTTGGCATTTTAATTTTTTTCTTTTTTCAACTTCTCCTTAATTACAACCACTAAGAATGAATATTTTAGACAAAATAGTGTTTGACAAAAAGAAAGAAGTTCTTCTTAAAAAACAACTTATACCTGTTTCGCAATTGGAAGCTTCAGTATTATTTAATACCCCTGTAAAGTCGTTGGCAAGTGCACTACAAAATGCCAATTTTGGAATTATAGCAGAGCACAAACGAAGATCCCCTTCCAAATCAACAATTAATCAGAAACTTAATGTTGAAGATGTCGCGATTGGGTACAAAAAAGCAGGAATAAGCGGAATGTCTGTACTTACTGATGGCAAGTATTTTGGTGGGTCTTTAGATGATTTATTATTGGCACGAGCAGCAGTTAATATACCGCTTCTTCGTAAAGAATTTATTATAGATGAATATCAAATAATTGAGGCTAAGGCCCACGGAGCAGATGCGATTTTATTGATTGCAGCAATTTTAAGTCGTGAAGAAATTAAAAGTTTTTCGCAATTAGCGAAAAGTTTAAATTTGGATGTTTTACTTGAAGTGCACAATGAAACCGAACTCCATAAATCGCTTATGCCATCTTTAGATATGTTAGGCGTAAACAATAGAAACTTAAAAACCTTTATCGTAAGCTTGGAAACAAGTAAAACGTTATCTGATTTGATTCCTAGCGATTTCATAAAGGTTTCCGAAAGTGGTATTAGTAACACAGAAGCTATCAAAATGCTTAAAGGCTATGGGTATCAAGGTTTTCTGATTGGGGAAAATTTCATGAAAACGGATAATCCGGGAGAAAGTGCAGCACAATTTATGAACCAATTAGTGTAACGGATGAAGTTGAAAGTATGTGGCATGCGGTACACTAAAAATATAGCTGAGATAACAGCTATTGCTCCCGATTATATGGGTTTTATATTCTGGGAACCTTCATCTCGATTCTTTAAAGGAGTTATTCCAAAATTACCTGCTTCGATTAAAAAAGTGGGCGTTTTTGTCGACGCTCCCATCCAGAAAATAATAGAACTAATAGAAATCCATCAATTACAAGGGGTACAATTACATGGTAAAGAGGATCCTTCATATTGTAAAAATTTAAAAGCCTCTTTAGCACAAAAACAGCATAAAGGCCAAAATACCATTGAAATTATTAAAGCTTTTTCTATTGGCAATGATTTTGATTTCGATAGACTTAAACCTTATGAAGAAGTTTGTGATTATTATCTTTTTGATTCTAAAGGAAAGCTTCCAGGTGGCAATGGCTATACCTTCAATTGGGAAGTACTAAAAGATTATCCGGCTACCAAACCCTATTTTTTAAGTGGCGGAATTGGGCCTGAGGAATTAGATAATGTCAGGAAATTTTTAGAAACTCCCGCATCCAAATACTGCAAGGTTATAGACGTAAACAGCAGATTTGAATTAGAACCTGGTCTAAAGAATAGTGCTTCTCTCAAAGCGTTTAAAAAAAGCTTATCAAAAAACAACAAAAATTAAAGCATTAACTATGTCATATCATGTAAATGAAAAAGGGTATTATGGAGCGTTTGGAGGAGCATATATCCCTGAAATGCTATATCCAAATGTGGAAGAATTGCGTCGCAGTTATTTAAATATTATGCAAAAAGATGCTTTTCAAAAAGAATTCCATCAACTTTTAAAAGATTATGTAGGAAGACCCAGTCCACTTTATTTTGCAAAACGTTTATCCGAAAAATACAATACTAAAATATACCTTAAAAGAGAAGATCTTAATCATACTGGAGCGCATAAAGTCAACAATACCATAGGGCAAATATTGATGGCCAAAAAATTGGGCAAGAATAGAATTATTGCGGAGACTGGAGCGGGCCAACATGGGGTAGCCACTGCAACCGTTTGTGCACTTATGGGAATTGAATGTATTGTATATATGGGAGAAATAGATATTGCAAGACAAGCCCCTAATGTGGCTCGAATGAAAATGCTTGGAGCTTCCGTTGTCCCCGCATTATCTGGAAGTAGAACTTTAAAGGATGCTACAAACGAAGCTATTCGAGATTGGATAAACAATCCCATAGACACGCATTATATTATCGGATCGGCTATTGGACCTCATCCATATCCGGATATGGTAACACGGTTTCAATCGGTAATCTCTAAAGAAATCAAAACACAATTACTGGAAAAAGAAGGACGTGATAATCCGGATTATGTGGTTGCCTGTATTGGTGGAGGAAGTAATGCTGCAGGTACTTATTATCATTTTTTAGATGATGAATCGGTAGGTATTATAGCGGTTGAAGCTGCAGGAAAAGGAATCCATTCTGGCGAGAGTGCCGCCACTTCTGCTTTGGGGAAGGAAGGTGTTATCCATGGTTGTAAAACCTTGCTAATGCAAACACAAGACGGGCAAATTACAGAACCTTATTCCATTTCCGCAGGATTAGATTATCCCGGTGTTGGTCCTATGCACGCACATCTGTATCAAACTGGCCGCGCAGAATTCTATTCGGCAACAGATCAGGAAGCGATGGCAGCAGGATTGGAGCTCACAAAACTTGAAGGTATTATCCCAGCTATAGAAACGGGGCATGCTTTAGCCATTTTTGAGCATAAAAAATTTAATCCGGATGATCTTGTAGTATTGAGTCTTTCTGGAAGGGGAGATAAAGATTTAGACACCTATATTAACTATTTTAACCTCTAGCAAACCACATAAAAAATGAACAGAATTCTTAAAAAGCTACAGGAAGATAAAAAATTACTCTCTATTTATTTTACCGCAGGGTATCCTGAGCTTACCGATACGGTAAACATAATACAGCAACTCGAACAAAGTGGTGTAGATATGATAGAAATAGGACTTCCGTTTAGCGATCCACTTGCTGACGGACCAACTATTCAGGAAAGTTCTACGATAGCCTTAAAAAATGGTATGCATACTGAATTGCTATTTGATCAACTTAAGGATATTCGAAAATCGGTAACTATTCCACTTATAATTATGGGGTACTTTAATCCTATGCTACAGTATGGAGTGGAAAAATTTTGTAAAAAATGCAGTGAGTTGGGTATTGACGGTTTAATTATGCCAGATCTTCCTTTGGATGTGTATCAAGAAAAATACCAAGATATTTACAAAAAATACAATTTAAGCAATGTGTTTTTAATCACACCTCAAACCAGTGAAGAACGCATAAGAGAAATCGACACAGTATCAGACAGTTTTATATATATGGTAAGTTCGGCTAGCACTACTGGAGCTAAAAGTGGATTTGGAAGCGAACAAAAACAGTATTTTGAGCTTATTGCAAATATGAATCTCAAAAACCCTCAAATTGTAGGTTTTGGCATTAGCAATGCAGCAACTTTTAATCAAGCTACGGCATTAGCTAAAGGTGCAATTATAGGATCTGCATTTATTAAATATCTCTCCAAAAATGGTATTGCCACTGTTAGTGATTTTGTAAAACGAATTCGCTAAATTTAGCTTTTCTAATATCCCTATAGTCATACATGAAAAAGATTTTTTTATTTCTTTCCGTTCTATCTTTATTCTCAACAGCTGCTCAAGAATCCGCAGCCTTAAAATCTCAAGTTCGACATTCTATTGATGAACTTCGTGATTTTGTTTCTATCCCTAATGACGCTTTAGATGAAGCTGATATGAATAGAAATTTAAGTTGGCTCACCTTAAAATTTGGCGAGCGAGGCTTTAATGCTTCAAGACTACCAACTGAAGGTATTCCTTTATTTTTTGCCGCATTACCTATTCAGGATGAAAAACCAACAATTCTTTTTTATATGCATTTTGATGGGCAGTCGGTGGATCCCTCAAAATGGGATCAACCCAATCCGTATAATGTTGTTTTAAAAGAAGCAAATGGTGAAGAATGGAAAACTCTTCCTTTCGAAGATTTAGATGACGATATTAATTATGATTGGCGTTTGTTTGGAAGAGCTACTTCAGATGATAAAGGGCCTATTGTAATGTTTCTAAATGCACTGGATCTACTAAGAAAGAACAATATGGAACTGCCATTCAACATCAAGGTTATTTTGGATGGAGAAGAAGAACGAAGCAGTAAACCGTTGCCAAAAGCGGTTAAGCAATATCGGGAATTATTAGAGGCGGATTTTTTAGTTATTACTGATGGTCCTGTTCATATTTCAGAAAAGCCAACTGTAGTCTATGGCTGTAGAGGTATCACCACACTATCACTTACCACCTATGGACCAATTAAACCACAGCACAGTGGCCATTATGGTAATTATGCCCCAAATCCGGCATTTCAATTAGCTCAGCTATTGACTACAATGAAGGATACAGAGGGGAAAGTGTTGGTTGATGGTTATTATGATGGTATTTCCATAGACGAATCAACCCTAGCAATTTTAAAAAGTGTACCCGATGATGAAACTACCATCAACGCCAGATTGCAAATAAAAACTCCCGAAAAAGTAGGTGCATTTTATCAAGAATCTTTACAATACCCCTCGCTAAATGTTCGAGGTTTAGGTGCGGCGTGGATTGGTGAAAAGGCAAGAACAATTGTTCCTAGTAGCGCAACTGCCGAACTAGATTTACGTTTAGTTCCCGAATCTGATGGAGGTAGGTTGAAAAATTTGGTTAAAAAACATATTCAAAATCAAGGATTTTATGTCACCAACACAACGCCAACTGCAGAAGAGCGCCAAACACATGATAAAATAATAACAATTATCGAGGGTAGTGTTACCGACTCGTTTAGAACTGATTTAAATCATCCTTATGGAGATTTCATTGTTAATACCTTAAAAAACACGTTCAATGAAGAGGTTGTTCAGATTAGAATAATGGGAGGTACTGTACCTATCGCTCCTTTTATAAATGAGTTAAACATTCCAGCATTTATTGTGCCTATGGTAAATCCTGACAATAACCAACATAGTCCTAATGAGAATCTTAAAATTAGTCAGATCGCATATGGTATTCAAGCCTTTTACGGGCTTTTAAGTGCCGAGATTCCGAAATAATTATATTATTGAAAAAACTTGGCATATTGCAAGACGCGATAATCCAACGTATTAAAATTTGGGTTACTTTTTTTCATACGCTTGTAATCAGCTAAACTTCCTATAGCTCTGTTTGCTGCTCCTGAAGGTGCGGTAAGTGAAACAGTTTTAATAATTCTACCCGTATTTGGAAGGGTAAACTGATGAATTCGTGGAACCACATCCGATACTACTTCATACATCACCTGATATTCCTTCAATTGTTTTCTAAAAAAGTACTCAGGACCATTTTTGCTATTTCCTCCCATAAATAACAAGGTTGTGATATTTGTAAACTCGTGCAGGTATCCTATTATATTTCGCAGTTTCACTTGCTTCATACCCAGATCAGAGGCATCAATCTTATCGCGTTCTGCACTTGCAACAATATCACAAACTCCTATTTTTTTTTGTAGTAAGAATTCCTTGCGTTGTTCGGTGGCTTCAGGTGTGGTTTCATATTTTAAATTCAATTCAAAAATTCGATCTAAAATGGGCCATAGCATACCACCTCTGCTTCCATAACAAAAATCAACATCGTCATGTTTTAAAGTTCCCATGGTAAACCTTGGAGGTGGTAAAGTACCAATAATCAACTTGGTAGCTTCTTGAAATAGAAAAGGCTTATACGGATGGGTATGTAGAAAAGACTTCATAATAAAAGTTAGGAAGAAAGTGCATTTAACATCTCTCTTGCCTTTGCAAAAATGGTTCTATTTAATCGCCTATTTTGTTTGGACATGCGCTCAGATTCTCCAATTAATTCATTAAGTACCTCTTCGGCTTTCTCTTTCTTTGCAATCCTATCATAAAACTGCGCCAAAGTTAATCGTTCGCTATAATTACTGTAAGGTGCGTCGAAAGTTACCAAATGTGTTTCCGCTTCATCCCATCGACCTTCCTTCTCTAAAGCTAACCCCAACATGAATTGAGCTTCAGATTTTTTAAACTTAGGGCTTTCTTCTATTTCTTGTAGCTTATCTATCGCTTTTCCATAGTCCCCATTATAAAAATAAGCCACGCCAAGTTTTGTTATCCCATAAAAGTCACTTTTAAAGTTGCCCTTTAAAGCTGCGGTAAATTGTTCGATGGATTTATCATATTGTTGCGCTTCCAAATAGGCATTAGCCAATTGCACTTGATTTTCAAAAGTTTCCGAAAATTGAAGCTGTTTTTCCAAATCAGTAATACGCTTAGAGGGATTGATGGCAGTAACAATTCCATCTTGTACCTTATCGATATTTCCTTTTCTAAAAACCTTCGTAAAAAGGTAAACCAAACAACCTAGTAAGGGAAGAAAAATTATAGCTAGAAACCAATAGTATTCACTCTTATTTTGATAGCAATGATATAGGCAAAAACCCTGTAGTGCAATGATGAAATAAAAATACATGTCGTAAAAATAACAACTTATTTGATACTCGTAGAAAATTTACGATTTACTTTTAAAAATAGGCCTGACACCCTGTTGTTAAATTAAGCTGAATTTCTACTAGCATTAATATTACCGTATAGGGATCGTGTAACTATTTTTTCATACAAAGCTTTAAAATCTGTTTGCCCGCCTATTTTCTGCAATGCGTATTGCTGAATCACCAATAATGGAAGTACAATATTTTCCCTTATTTTAATCGATTCCCTAGAAATAGTTTCTTTTTCCATTAGAATTTCCATTCCAGAAATTTGCAAAAGCATTTCTTTAGAAAGTTCATATTCTTTATGCAAAATACTCCAAAACTCCCCATACTCTTCATCCTCTTTCATATAGCTTGTCAGTTCAAAATAACATTTTGACAAAGACATCATACTATTCATCATTAAGGCTTGAAAAAAGGGAACTTCTTTAAAGAGCGTTTTTACTTCTTCAATTCTCCCTTGTTCTTTGAACGTTTTTAGTGCTGTTCCAATTCCAAAATATCCAGGAACATTTTGTTTTAATTGACTCCAAGAACCTACAAATGAGATTGCTCTTAAATCGGTAAGTTCAAGTTTTGCCTTATTTCCTCTTTTCCCTGGTCTACTTCCAATATTTGCCTTCGTATAATACTTTAAAGTACTCATATTCTCGAGATAAGGCATAAAGCGATCATGATGCTTTAAGGCATCATATTTTTCAAAACTCAATTCAGAAAGTTCTTCTATTAATTTTCGAGATTCTTTCGAAATGGTATTTTCCTTTCCAAAAATATTATTCGAAAGTCCTGCTGTCAGTAACTGTTCGCAATTGTATATAAATTGTTCTTTAGTACCATAGGTACTTGTAATTGTTTGCCCCTGAATCGTTAGTTGAATTTCATTATTTGCAACATCTTTGGTTTGAGCAGCATAAAAGCGGTGTGTTTTACCTCCCCCTCTTGCTGGCGGACCTCCACGTCCATCAAAAAATAAAGCTTTAATATTGTTTTGTTCACATACTGAAGATAATGTTTCCTTGGTTTTGAGAATAGACCAATTTGCTTTTAAATATCCTCCATCTTTAGTTCCATCTGAAAAACCTAACATAATGGTTTGCTTAGCGTCTCTTCTTCCTAAATGCGCTTTATACTCAGGTAAGCTAAATAAATATTGCATTGTATCTTCGGATGTTTCCATTCCCTTCATAGTTTCAAATAAGGGAACAATATCAAATGTAATTTCCTCATCTTTCCATCCACACCATCGAAACAAACCGTATACAAACAGTACCGAAAATATGTCTTCGGAATTGCTAATAATATAGCGATTGCAGCCTTCCTCTCCATTTTTTTCCTGAATGGATTTTAGCTGCGTTATATTTTTGATCGTATCAGAAACAATAGCTTCTTCGTAATCATCTTTCGTTAGCGAAAGTTTTTCATGCAATAATAAAGACACCAATTCCTTTTGCGAAAGCTCTTCTAAATTTTCTTTTATAAATCCATGTTTTATAAGAACGGCTGTAATAACCTTGATATGCATTCCATGATCTTGCCTTACATCAAGTGTAGCGAAATGCGTTTTAAAAATTTTAACCTTATCAATAAGTTGATCCAGATCTTTTACATACAATCCGTGATATTTTTCAACTAATAATGACCGGATAGTAAGTAACGCACCTATTATAGATTTATAACTTACCAATTTATTGGCATCAAACATGGCTAAATACAGGCTGTCTCTAAGCTCATTAAGATGCTCCTGAAGCTCTTTAAAAGTAAGCTTTTGTCGTAATTCTTTCAGATCATTATAGTAACATTTCATTAAGGTAACCCTTAATTCATTTGCTACATCTTTGGTAATATCAGAAGTAACATATGGGTTCCCATCTCGATCTCCACCTGGCCAAAACCCAATTTTCATAATATTATGATTCTCAAAATTACCTGTACTAATATTCCCCCTTATATACGAAAACAAATCCCCTACAGCATCATAATAAACATGTCGCATGGTATAAATAATATTCTTAGCCTCGTCTAAGGGCGTTGGTTTTTTAGCATTTATCAAAGAGGTTAGCCCTAACTGTTGCAGAACTACATCAATCTCGTCAATCTTATCTTCTAATATTAAGGATCGAAGATTACTTATAATATCAAGAACTGCCGGTGTATAAAATTGTGTTGGGTGTGCGGTAAGTACAATACGCGCACTAAAAGTAGAGAGTTTTTGAGCGATTTTATCCCAACTTTTATTTTTATCTACAAATTGGAAATAATCCTTAATTGAAAGGGAGCTACTGTGTTCCTGTAATTTTGGAAATGCAGCATCTTCTACACTATCATACAATACTACCTGACGCTCTACATATTGAATAATTCGAAACATAAAATCAATTCTATCCTTTTCCGATGCTATGCTTACAAAATTTTGAAAAAAAGATTCTAAAATTTCTTTCGGATTACGACCTGATTTTAAACCCTTTTGACACTGATCTAACAGCAACGGAATAATCATTCCAACATTTTCAATATTCCGATATGGCAAATTAAGAAACAAGCTGTTATATACATTAAACTTGTTATTTACCGATTTCTTAAATTCTTCTAATCTTTCTAGCTGCTGCATGTATCAATTTCTTTTGGTGTCTCTAAAACTGTTTGCAATTTACCTTTTATTGAAGGCATAAATATCGTTATTCCTTTAGTATTCACTCGGTGGATTTTAACTAAATAACAAAATATGGCATCGAAACCACAAAACAAACATATTTCACAACAATAATTACAGTAATTGTGGATACACATGTACATTTACCGTGTAATAAAGAAGTAATTTTTTCATTTTCATATAGTGTTCTCGTAAAAGGGTCTTGTTTTAAAGCAAGGCTCTTTTTGATTTAAATATAAAATGAAAAAAGGTATAGGTTTCTGCTAAGTTAAACTATCGAATAAAAACAGGTTGGTTTGTTTTTACAGTATGTTCTTCACTATAGCCGTAATCGTCGACATTAAACCCTTGAAGATCTTTCAAGTTTTGAGCGTTAGTATCTAAAATGTATCTCGCCATACTACCTCTTGCTTTTTTAGCGAAAAAGCTAATTACCTTTAGTTTTCCATTTTTCCAATCCTTAAAAATTGGGGTAATTACAGGAACTTTTAGTTGTTTTTCATCAACGGCACCAAAATATTCATTACTAGCTAAGTTTACAAAAACCTCATCATTTTCGAGTTCTTCGTTTAAATGTTTTGTAATCTGTTTTTTCCAAAACTCATATAGATTTTTCTTTCTACCTATCTTCATCTTGGTTCCCATTTCTAAGCGATATGGTTGCATCAAATCTAATGGTTTTAATACACCATATAAACCCGATAAGATTCTTAGTGTATCTTGCAACTGATCTAAATTATTTTCCGAAATAGAGTAGGCATCTAAACCTTGATACACATCTCCATTAAAAGCGTATACCGCTGGTCTTGCATTCGAATTAGTAAAAGGTACAGAGAACTGTTGATTTCTCTCCCAATTGAGTGTTGCCAGTTTTTCTGAAATCCCCATTAATTTAGATAAAACTTTTGGCTTTTTCTTTTGTAGAATGGTATTGAGCTTAACCGATTCTTCTAAAAAAGCTGGTTGTGAATATGTACTTGTAGGTAATTCAGTTTCAAAGTCAAGGGATTTTGCCGGGGAGATTACAATTTTCATTTTTTCAATTTAAGAATAAAGCTTGGTATAAAAATAAGACCATTTTTTGATAAATACTATCTTAGAGAAAAGGAGTTTTCAATAGTTCTATCAGGGATGTCTATGCTTCCCTGCTTTGTTTTGTGTAGTGTCTCCATTTTTCAATACAAAGTGTCATATCTTCAGGAACATTCGTGTCAAACTTCATAAATTCTTCTGTTTCAGGGTGTACAAACCCTAAGGTTTTGGCATGTAGTGCCTGCCTTGGCAGCACTTTAAATGCGTTATCTACAAACTGTTTGTACTTTGTAAATGATGTTCCTTTTAAAACTTTATCCCCTCCATAACGCTCATCATTAAACAAGGTATGCCCAATAAACTTTAAATGTACCCTTATTTGGTGTGTTCTCCCAGTTTCTAATTTACAAGAAAGCAAAGTTACATAACCCAATCGTTCTATAACTTTATAGTGTGTTACAGCTGTTTTTCCCTGCTCTCCTTCAGGAAAAACAGTCATTTGCAATCTGTTCTTGGGGTGTCTACCAATATTTCCTTCTATTGTACCTTCATCATTTTCAACATTACCCCAAACCAACGCTATATACTCCCGTTCACTTGACTTATCAAAAAATTGTTTGGATAGATGTGTCATTGCAGCTTCCGTTTTCGCAACAACTAAAAGTCCTGAGGTATCTTTATCTATACGATGCACCAAACCCGGACGTTCATTACTATTTACTGGAAGTTTCTCAATATGATATAATAAAGCGTTAATTAACGTTCCAGAATAATTCCCGTGACCAGGATGAACTACCATTCCAGCAGGTTTATTGACTACTAATAACACTTCATCTTCATAAACAATATCAAGGGGAATGTTTTCGGGGGTAAGCAGCAATTCATAGGGAGGGTGTTGAAACATTACCCGTACTTCATCATGCGCTTTAACTTTGTAGTTTTGTTTAACTACTTTTTCGTTAACCCAGATATTACCTTCTTTAGCAGCTTGTTGAATTTTATTTCGTGTAGCATTTTCAATAAAGTTCATCAAAAATTTATCTACGCGAAGAGGTGTTTGACCTACGGATGCTTTAAAATTATAATGTTCAAAAAATTCATCTTCTTGAACTTCATTTGGTGTATCCATAATTAGTTTGCACCAGCTTTAATACGTGCTGTTTCAGGTATGATTCCGTTACCGCAAATTAGTTCCACCTTTGACGTTTTAGGTAGTTTGTCACCAGGGCTAATATTTTTCCCTTTATGTTTCACATAGTACACCATATTTTTTCCCAATTGATCAATATAGGTAACTCGTTCTACATCTAAACCTACAGCTCTGAGCATTGACGTTGCGTTGCGTTGCGTTACTTGAATAATTTTAGGAATAGTAACTTTTTTATAACCTGACGGATTAATGGTGATATATATTTTTCTATTTTCTTTTACTTTATTTCCTGCAATTGGATTCTGTTCTATAATTGAAAATCTTGGAAAGTTGGGGTCATAGTTTGCAGAATCAACAACCTCATACCTAAGGTTTGCATTCTCAATAACTGTGCGCATTTCTGAAACCGACATTTTCGATAAATCAGGAACTTCTACAAATTCACCATGATTCGTAGTACTTTTTAACCATTGCAAGGTTAAGAATATCAAAAGAATCCCTAAGAACACTGCCAATCCCAATTGAATAAGAAAGGTTTTGCTTCGTAAAAAATTTAAAAACGTTTTCATGTTTTTTTATTATTCAAACAAATATATGAAACCCAATACTTTTTTCTTTACTCCGAAAAAATGATATTTGTTTCTTATATACGGTTCAGCTCAGAGAAAAGATGGAAAAAGGCATAAAAAATATTGCAATTGTTATGGGAGGATATTCCAGTGAATATGAGATTTCTGTTAAAAGCGGAAACGTTGTGTATCAAAATTTGGATCGATCCTTATTTAATCCTTATAGAATTTTAGTTGCTGAAGAAGGTTGGACATATCTTGATCCCCAAGAAAAAAAACACCCTGTAAATCGACATGATTTTTCGGTCACAATTCGCGAAGAAAGAGTAACCTTTGCATGCGTTTTTAATGCTATTCATGGGACTCCAGGGGAAGATGGTTATTTGCAGGCTTATTTAGCACTTCTCAATATACCTCATACGTCCTGCAATGCCTATCAGGCAGCACTAACATTTAATAAAAGAGATTTACTAAGTGTACTTAAACCTTATGGGGTTTTGAGTGCTACATCGTATTATTTAAACCTTGGAGACCCTATTAATGTAGATAAAATAATCAAAAAGGTAGGATTGCCCTGTTTTGTAAAAGCCAATAAAGCCGGTAGTAGTTTTGGAATTACTAAGGTTCATAAAAAAGAACATTTAAAAAAAGCGATTACGCACGCCTATAAAGAGGATGACGAAATTATAATAGAAACTGCATTAAACGGTATTGAAGTATCGGTAGGTGTAATTAAGTATAAAGGAGAAACAAAGGTCTTACCAATAACTGAAATTGTTACCGAAAATGACTTTTTTGACTATGAAGCTAAGTACGAAGGAAAATCACAAGAAATTACACCAGCTAGGATTTCTAAAACACAAGAAAAAAAGGTTCGTGCTATGGCTCAACTTGCTTACGATACTTTAAAAATGAAAGGTTTTTCGAGAAGTGAATTTATTTTTGTCGATGATACACCTTATATGCTTGAAATGAATACTACTCCAGGTTTAACTGCTGAAAGCATTCTTCCTGAGCAAGCTAGAATAGCGGGAATTTCCCTTTCAGCACTCTTTGAAAGTGCCATTACAGAAGCTTTGAATGAAAATGAGTAACTTTAAATAAATATAGGGCAAAACCAACCATGAGACGAGCAATATTTCCAGGTTCCTTCGATCCATTAACTTTAGGGCATTACGATATTATCCAAAGGGGCATTACATTATTCGATGAACTGATCATAGCCATTGGAATAAATGCCGAAAAAAAATATATGTTCACGCTAGAAGAACGTAAACGTTTTGCTGCAGAAGCATTTAAGGACGAACCAAAAATTACGGTATTAACATACCAAGGACTAACTATTGATTTCTGCAAAAAAATGAATGCCGATTTTATTCTTAGAGGACTCCGTAATCCGGCAGATTTCGAATTTGAGAAAGCTATTGCCCATACCAACCGTAAATTATCTGAAATAGAAACGGTTTTTTTACTCACATCATCAGGGAAATCCTACATAAGCTCCTCTATTGTTCGTGATGTCATTCGTAATGGGGGAGACTACACCAGCCTAGTTCCATCTACCGTTAAAGTACAATAATTCGCTTTAACTAATTGTTATTCAAATATTAACACTACTTACTTTTAAAAAAAAGATGTAAAGTAAATGTAAGTTTCATTTGTTATAATTGGAATATTGTAAGAATATTCCTACATTGATATAAATTTAATACGCCCTGTATAAACGTCCTAACACCACGTCTTTTAAGCGATTCACAACAATCTCTTAAATAAATTGGAAAATCGTATTACATTAGTAAGAAAATACAACATAATGTTGAAGGAAACGAAAACAGATGTTCTTGATTACTTGGTAAAACAACTGCCCAAAGCTACTGCATTTATAAATGCTAAGCTAGAAATCGTATACGTTTCAGATAAATGGATTGAGGATTTTAATTTTGCCGATAAATCTATAATCGGAACTCCAATTTATGAGTTGTTTGACACCATTGACGATGATAAAAGAGCTTTATTGGAACGTTGTTTATTGGGAATGCCAAAACAGGTAGTCACAGAATCCTACGTAGATGAAACCAATAGAGAAAAGTGGTTTGAATGGACATATACACCCTGGTTCGATGCTTCAGAAAATATTATTGGACTTATTTTACAAACAGATTTGGTATGCGAGAAAGTTTCCCTTGAACAAGAGGTAGAACGTTTAGAACTGTTAGTGAAAACCAAATCAGAAATTGCCAAAATAGGCAGTTGGGAATACGATGCAATTAATGATTCCTTAGGCTGGTGTGAAATGACTCGAACTATTCATGAAGTTCCAAAATCATATATTCCTTCAATTGAAGAGGCTATTAATTTTTATAAAGAAGGAACTTCCAGGACTGCTATTTCAAAGATTGTAAAAGATGCTATAAAAAATGGAAAACCCTGGAGTAAACGCTTACAATTGGTAACTGCAAAAGGGAAAGAAATTTGGGTTGTTGTATCTGGGAAACCAAGATACACAAAAGGAAAATTTGTAGGACTAATTGGTACCTTTCAAGATGTTACCTCACATATAAAATCTGAAATAAAAACAAAAGAAAGCGAACATCTCCTCAGAACTGTAATTGACAACTTACCCTTAAATGTATTTATTAAAGATTTGAACAACAGAAAAACATTAGTCAATCAATCAGAATGTAACTATCTAGGAGTAAAAAGTCCGGAAGAGGTATTAGGAAAAACAGATTTTGATTTTTATGATGAAGCCACAGCGTTAATCTCCCACGAAGAAGACTTTCGCGTTATTCATCAGTTGAAACCTATTTTAGGGAAAGAGTACATTTCCATAAAAAAAGACGGAACTACTACTTCATTTCTTAGTTCTAAAATACCGCTCTTTAATGAAGAAGGTGGGGTTACTGGAATTGTTGGTTTCAGTTTAGATATTTCTCATATAAAGCAGAAAGAGGAAGAGATGAGAAACCTGATTAATGTTACCTCTCTGCAGAATAAAAAATTAATCAATTTTGCGCACATCGTTTCTCATAATTTAAGGTCACATACTGCCAACTTTTCTATGCTTTTAGAGTTTTTAATGAACGAGAAAGATGAAGCAGAAAAACAAAACATCTTGAATATGCTTGCCGATGCTTCCGATAATTTATTGGAAACATTAGATAACCTTAACGAAGTTGTTGCTATAAACACCAATACAAACCTAACAAAACAACCCGTTAGAGTAACTGATAAAGTAATTCATGTTCAACAAAACCTTTCTGCGTTTCTAAAAAAGCACAAAGCCAAAATTATAAACAAAATTCCTGTTGACCTTACTATTAATGGTATCCCTGCTTATGTAGAGAGTATTTTAATGAATTTCATTACCAATGCAGTCAAATACCAACACCCGAACCGAGATCCAAGAATCGAATTAAACGCCTCACAGTCAGAACATCAAACAACAATAAGCATCTCTGATAACGGCTTAGGTATTGACTTAGCAAAATATGGGGATAAACTTTTTGGTATGTATAAAACATTTCATGAACACAGCGATGCACGAGGTATTGGTTTGTACATCACTAAAAACCAAATTGAAGCCATGAATGGAAAAATAAGTACAGAAAGTGAAGTAAATAAAGGAACAACATTTAATATCTACTTTAATGAGACAGATTAATTCTATATGCATAATTGATGATGATCCTATAACCGTTTTTGGGATAAAGAAAATATTAAGTACTGTTGTTGATTGTAAAAATATCAATACGTTTAAAAACGGAAAACTTGCTATAGAAGGAATTCAGCATACACTCGATGCGCATGAAGAAATTCCAGACATCATTTTTCTAGATATTAATATGCCAATTATGGATGGCTGGGAGTTTTTAGATGCCTTTATCAAACTATCTATTGATAAAATCGTAAAGATTAATATTATAACCTCTTCTATCGATCCATTTGACATGCACAAATCGGAAATTTTTAGACAAAAGACGAAACATGCAATATCTTTTAGAAATAAACCAATAAGTAAAAAAGAAATTCAAGAAATAACCATAGCCGCATAGTCTCTATCGCTTTATTTAGTTATTTTTGTATCGAATTTTTTGTGCAATCTTACCTTTAAGTGTTTTTGTTTAAAGTGGATTTTGTGTTTCAAATTTCATTTGTCTTACCATCTAATTTTCAAGATCAATGAGATCTACGCTACTTGGTGTTATTTGTCTTTTACTATGGGGATGTGAAAAACCCAAAGAAGATAAAATTGCTGACTTCCAAACTCATTTTGAAATGTCTAAAGGGTTAGAGACCCCTACCTATGAAGAGACTATAGATTTTTACATCAGTTTAGCTAGAGAATTCCCTGAAATCAATATTCAAACTATTGGAAGTACAGATAGTGGTTTCCCACTGCACATTGTAACCTTTAACCCCGAAGGAGATTTTAATTTTCAGAAAATTGGGGAGGAGAAAACAGTGATTCTAATAAACAATGGTATTCATCCTGGCGAAAGTGATGGCATCGATGCTACTATGCTATTGTATAGAGATTTGGCTACCGAAAAAATAAACCCCCCAAAATCAACCATCCTTGTTACTATTCCAATTTATAACATTGGTGGAGCTTTAAACCGAAATTCAACCTCTAGAGTTAATCAAAATGGTCCAAAGTCGTATGGATTTAGAGGAAACGCTAAAAATTATGACCTCAACAGAGATTTTATTAAATCTGACACTCAAAATGCAAGAACTTTTGCTTCAATATTTCATCTTGTAAAACCTGATGTTTTTATAGATAATCATGTAAGCAATGGTGCAGATTATCAATACACGCTAACCCATCTTTTTACACAACACAATAAACTTGGTGGAAAAATAGGTGATTTTTTACATCAGCATATGATGCCTTCTTTAGAAGCCTCCTTAGCGGCATCAGATTGGGATATTACACCTTATGTTAATGTATTTAATAGCGTTCCTGAAAATGGATTTTCTCAGTTCATGGATTATCCAAGATATTCTACAGGTTATACAACCCTGTGGAATACTTTGGGAATGATGGTTGAGACGCACATGCTTAAGCCCTACAAACAAAGGGTAGAAGGAACATATGCATTAATGCATAGTTTGATTAATTTTACAGAAACCAACACGAAACAAATAAAGGAAATACGCAGCGCTGCCTTTGAAGCTGTTTTACAGCAGGACTCCTATCCCGTTTCCTGGCAAATTGATACAACAAAGACCTCAACGCTCCAATTTAAAGGCTATGAGGCAGATACACTTATTAGTGAAGTTACTGGTTTCCCCAGATTGAAGTATGACATTAATAGACCTTTTACTAAAGCCGTTACCTACCAAAATTATTTTACACCAGCGGATTCCGTAGCTATACCAGAAGGCTATTTAATCGGGAAAGAATGGTCAAAAGTCATTGATTTGTTAGACTTAAACAATATTTCGTATCAAACACTCGAAAAAGATACGCTCGTAGAAGTTGAAAGTTATAGCATTGATAATTTCCAAACCAGAAATACTGCCTATGAAGGGCATTATCTGCATTATAATACGAAAGTAACGTCAACAAAAAAAGCTATCCCTTTTAAGGCAGGTGATTATTGGGTTCCAACAGCTCAGGAAGGCATTCGTTATTTAATCGAAACCCTGGAACCAATGGCTACAGATTCTTTTTTTAATTGGAATTTCTTCGACACCGTATTGCAACAAAAAGAAGGATTTTCTCCATATGTTTTTGAGGATATTGCATTAGAAATTCTACAAAAAAATCAACAATTAAGAGATACTTTTCTCGCTAAAAAAAGGAAAGATTCTGCTTTCGCTTCTAGCTGGTATGGACAATTGGATTGGGTTTATAAAAATTCAGTGTACTACGAACCCGCATATATGCAATACCCTATCTATAGAAAGCTAAAAGAATAACAGCACTAATCTTCGAAAAGAACTTTAATATTTGTGTACGAATTCTCTAGTGCTTTTTTTATTTTTTTAGGACCTTTCCATTTTACGCGCTCAATACCTTCATTTTTCTGACCAACTAATTTACCATTATAGCTTGTGCGCATAGCAAACCATTCTACCTGTTTAAGTTTATGAATACCATTTCTTTTAAAAACATGATAGGTTGTCTTTAAAAAGTTTTCAATATGCAGATCCTTAACTCCCGTTTCTTCTTCAACTTCACGAACAGCAGCATCTTCAATAGTTTCTCCTTTATCGACTTTTCCTTTGGGTAAATCCCATTTATCATTTCTGTAAATAAATAACACTTTCCCTTTTTCATTGGTAACCACCCCTCCGGCAGCCATAACTAATGGAATAAGCGCTGTAAATTTTTTGAGAATTTCTTCCTGGTTGGGATGATAAATATAAGCCTCAGTCAGTTTGTTTTTTGATAAGGCCGTGATGGCTTCATTAACCGCCTCTGCGTTTAGTAAGAAATAATTTTCTTTTGTTATTTGAGATAACTTATTTGTTAAAATCAGGGGTGATTCATTAACAAAAACTTTATACATTTGCGACATGGTTTTAAACAAAGATACCGCTAAAAAAACAGCTGCACTTCTTTTACAAATTAATGCAATTAAGTTGAAACCAGAAAATCCTTTTACATGGGCTTCTGGATGGAAATCTCCTATTTATTGTGACAATAGGGTACTGTTGTCATACCCCGAAATTAGAAATTATATTCGTGAAAAAATGGGACAACAAGTAGAAATTTTATATTCGAAGCCTGATGTCATTGCAGGGGTAGCTACCGGTGCCATAGGTATTGGTATGTTAGTTGCTGACTATTTAGGACTTCCTTTTGTTTATGTGCGCCCAGAACCCAAATCGCACGGTAGAAAAAACCAAATTGAAGGCCATCTAGAACCAAATCAAAAAGTAGTCGTTATTGAAGATTTAATAAGTACGGGTAAAAGCAGCCTTAATGCTGTTCAAGCCTTGGAAGCATCAGGAGCTGACATCCAAGGAATGCTTGCTATTTTTACCTATGGTTTTGATGTTGCAACTACGAACTTTAAAAATAAAAGTATTGAATTGCACACCTTAAGCGATTATGCGCATTTAATACAACAAGCTTCCGAAACAAAATATATAAAAGAAGAACAATTAAACACCTTGTTGGAATGGAAAAGTAATCCTTCAACTTGGCAATCCTAAAATTATGCATGTAGAAACACCCGTACAAAAAGTCAACAAAAGCCAACAAGAAGTTTTCGAATTCTTGCATGATGTCAAGAATTTCAAAAGTTTAATGCCTGATACCATAAGCAAGTTTGAAGTGCTAAGCGAGGACAAATTTCTTTTTGCACTAAAAGGAATGCCAGAGATTGTTTTGAAAAGAAAAGAAGCCTATCCGCACGAAAAAATTGTACTTGGTGCTGCAAGCGACAAACTACCTTTTACACTAACTGGAACCATAAGATCTATTGGAGCATCTGAAAGTGAAGTGGTATTAAGTTTTGAAGGGGAATTTAACGCCATGATGGCCATGATGATAAAAACTCCTATCACTAATTTCATGGGCACTTTATCCGAAAATTTAGGGAAACTCTAATAAAGTAATTCGATTTCTTTTAAGTCAAAAGCTCTTAATTCATTGTCTTCTAGAGCCACTATAAGTTTTCCGGAACGATCAACTTTGCGAATAAATCCCATAAATAAATTTTGGTCCTTATCCCTAAAAGTAGATGGTTTGTCTTTTCTAAATAATGTAGTTACATAGTTTTTATACATTGCATCTATTGATAAAGGATCTAGTTGGAGAAAAGTATTTTTTAGTTCCTCAATTAACGTATTTAACAAATCGTCCAGATCAATAGATTTTCCTAAAATGAGCTTTAAGGAAGTTGCTCTTGGCAATTTCTCAAAACTTGTTTGATTGACATTTAAGCCAATACCAATAATTGATGTGTCAATATAGGATCCAACCAAGACATTTTCTATGAGAATTCCACATATTTTTTGTTTAGCTGACAGAATGTCGTTTGGCCATTTAACGCTTAAATTTGGCACATTATATTTTTTTAACACGCGGTAAATTGCCATGGAAACATAGATACTTAAAAGAAATTGATCTGATGCCGGTAGCTTATTCATCTTTTTTAACACACTGAATGTTAAATTTTTACCCTCATCTGAAGCCCAAGAAGTACCGCGTTGACCTCTTCCTTTTCGTTGTTTTTTTGTTACCACCACTGTGAAGTCATCAAGTGTTCTAGAAAGCATCAGGTCTTTCAAATAAACGTTTGTAGAATCCGTGGCATCAAGTTTGACTATATGTGAATGCATAGCTTTGTATAGAAGTGCAATCTTATGTTAAAAATAGTAGTCAAAAAAACAAAAAAACAATAAATTTGTAAAACTAAAATTTTTGAATGCAGAATAGGAAAACTAGTGCAGATGAATTAATTGCTTTAATTTTACAAGGAATAGAAGAAGTTAAGGGTCAAGATATAAATTTATTGGATCTTAGAGAAATTGAAAATACAGTTTGTGACTACTTTATAATTTGTAATGGTACTTCTAATACGCAAGTAAATGCGATCGTAAATTCAATCCAAAAAACAGTTAGCAAAACAAGCAAAGACAAACCATGGCACATTGAAGGTTCTGAAAACGCAGAATGGGTTTTAATGGACTATGTAAATGTAGTGGTGCATGTTTTTCAAAAACATGTACGAGAGTTCTATGATATAGAAGGTCTTTGGGGTGATGCAAAAGTTACCTTGGTAGAAAGTAGTTTTAATTCGTAAAAAAGAACAATGGCAAAAGACAATAATCAAAGTCCCAAAAAACCAAGATTTAGCTCTTGGTGGATCTATGGCTTGGTTGCAATAGGGTTACTAGGGTTTCAATTTTTTGGTAGTGGTAATTTTTCCAATACCAAGAAAACAACGACTTCTGAGTTGCAAGAGTATTTAAGAAATGGGGATATTGAAAAAATTCTTATTATCACCAATACACGTCAAGCAAAGGTTTTTTTAACCGAAGAAGCAAAGCAAAAAGATGTGCATAAAGATGTCTCTGATAAATCTTTTGCACTTACTGCTAGTATTACTCCGCAATATAATCTAGACTATGGAGATCTTCAAAATTTCGAAAACGAAATAAAGAACATTAAAAAAGAGAATAACTTAGACACCATTGTAGATTATGATACAGAGTCTAATGTTTTAGGAGATTTACTATTAACACTACTCCCCTTTGTACTGATTATTGGCATTTGGATTTATTTAATGCGACGAATGTCCGGCGGTGCTGGAGGTGGTGCTGGAGGTCAGATTTTCAATATTGGAAAATCTAAAGCTAAACTCTTCGACGAAAAGACAGACACACGAACTTCCTTTAAAGATGTTGCCGGTCTTGAAGGCGCTAAAGAAGAAGTTGAAGAAATTGTTGAATTTCTTAAAAATCCGGACAAATACACCTCCTTAGGAGGAAAAATACCTAAAGGAGCATTATTGGTAGGACCTCCAGGAACAGGTAAAACACTCTTAGCAAAGGCTGTAGCTGGAGAGGCTAAAGTACCTTTCTTTTCACTGTCAGGTTCAGATTTTGTTGAAATGTTTGTTGGTGTAGGAGCATCTCGAGTTAGGGATCTTTTTAAACAAGCAAAAGACAAATCCCCAGCGATTATTTTTATAGATGAAATTGATGCTATAGGACGAGCACGTGGTAAAAACAATTTTACGGGATCTAATGATGAACGTGAAAATACGCTTAATCAGTTGCTTACCGAGATGGATGGTTTTGGCACCAATACAAATGTTATTGTGTTAGCTGCAACAAACCGGGCAGATGTGCTTGACAAAGCGTTAATGCGTGCTGGTAGATTTGACAGACAGATTTATGTGGATTTACCAGACATTCGGGAACGAAAAGAGATTTTTGAAGTCCATTTACGCCCCATCAAAACGGCGGAAACCTTAGATATGGAATTTTTGGCTAAGCAAACTCCTGGTTTTTCAGGTGCTGATATCGCTAATGTTTGTAACGAAGCTGCACTAATTGCAGCACGAAAAGAAAAAAAGGCCGTTACCAAACAAGACTTTTTGGATGCAGTAGATCGTATAGTAGGTGGATTGGAAAAGAAAAATAAAATTATCACTCCAGGAGAGAAAAAGACCATTGCATTTCACGAGGCCGGACATGCTACAGTTAGTTGGATGCTAGAACACGCTGCTCCTTTAGTTAAAGTTACTATAGTTCCTAGAGGCCAATCTTTAGGTGCTGCATGGTACTTACCTGAAGAACGCCTTATTGTTAGACCAGAACAAATGAAAGATGAAATGTGCGCAGCATTAGGAGGTAGAGCTGCAGAAAAAGTTATGTTTGATCAAATTTCAACAGGAGCTTTAAGTGATTTAGAAAAGGTGACAAAACAAGCACGAGCAATGGTAACTGTTTATGGACTTAATGATGAAATTGGCAACTTAACGTATTATGATTCTTCAGGTCAGAACGATTATGGTTTTTCCAAACCTTATAGTGAGGATACCGCTCAGAAAATTGATTTCGAGATTTCGAAAATCATTGAAGAGCAATATGAACGTGCGATAGCACTTCTAGAAAAAAATAAAGACAAGCTAACCGCCTTAGCGGATCGTTTGTTAGAAAAAGAAGTTATCTTTAAGGACGATTTAGAGAAAATCTTTGGAGAACGCCCTTTTAAGAAAGAGGCAGAAGAAGAAACTAAAGCTGAAGAACCCTCAAATAACGAAGAGGTAAAGGCATCAGAGGAAGAAAAATAAAAATATCACAGAAACTTAAATGACGGCATTTAAGTTTTAGCATATGCAATGAATCTATTTGGGAAACTGTTTGGTGGAGGTAAGAAGAAAGTTTCTAAAGAAACAGTAGAAACCAGAGGAATGCATATGCCAGATCTCAATATCCCAATTGACGAAAAATTCACCATTAATTTCAAAAGAAATGGGGGTAAATTTTTATACTGTGATTCTAATGAGGAAGTTTCAAGGGTTCTGGCCAACATAATATCCGAGAATAACTGGGAAGACCATTCTTTTTTATGCCTGGACCATCGTTTGGTGCAAAAATTCTCGCAAGAAAACATCTCGTTTGTTAGTGATGTAAAGCAAAGTGAAGTGTTCTTTACGACCTGTGAGCATCTAATTGCCCAGAATGGATCGATCCTTGTATGCGCTATCCAGCTGCAGGATCTTAAGTTGCATGAATTACCAGATAATTTTATCGTATTCTCTACCACAAGCCAATTGGTAGAGTCAATTGGAGAAGGTTTAAAAAGTATTAAAAAGAAATATAAGGAGAGTATCCCAGGTAGTATTACCACTATCAAACATTTTAGATTAAAAACACAAGCCAAGGACGATTTTCTTTCCTACGGTAGTAGCGCAAAAAATTTATATCTTATACTACTGGAAGATTTATAACATGCGAGAACTTTTTAGGCGATTAATTACTGGAGCCATTTATGTTGTTTTACTGCTCTCAGCTATTTTTTTAAGCTCAGATGCTTTTGATTTTTTATTTATGGTTTTTGGGTTAGCTTGTTTGTATGAATACAAACGAATGGTTCGACTTAAAGGCTATTATATTTTCATTGCTTATTTAGCATTATGGTGGGCCTATATCTATCTCATTCAAGACAGAGCGCTCATCGTCATTTTAATGTTCTTAACCGTAACTGTCAATCTTGCTTTATTAGTTTATCTATTTTCAAAAAAAGAAAAAAACTTTACCACAATACAAAAGTTTGTAATTGGTCTTTTTTATCTAGGTGGCGGATGTATTTTTTTAACCATGATCCCATACAAAGAAGATAGCTTTGCCAAATTTCTAATCATGGGTATCTTTGTATTAATTTGGGTTAACGATTCCTTTGCATATCTAGTAGGAAAGAGTGTTGGACGCACTAAATTATATCCTGCGGTTTCTCCTAAAAAAACCATTGAAGGTGCATTAGGAGGTTTCCTATTTGCATTAATTGCTGCTTATTTCCTTGCTGCTTATGAAACCAATATCAGCAGAATGCAATGGATGATTCTGGCAGCCATAATTGTAATAACTGGAAGTTTGGGAGATTTAATTGAATCTAAATTCAAAAGAGCTGCTGGAGTAAAAGATAGTGGTGCCGTTTTACCAGGTCATGGTGGAATGTTAGATCGTTTAGATAGTCTCGTTTTTGCTGCTCCATTTGCATACCTAACCCTAAATATTTTTTCCTATGTTTCATAGAGAAGGACAAAAAATTATTTTGATTACCTTTTTCTTAGTATCTGGCGCTATTTTAATTGCTAACTTTTTTGTAGAATTACAATGGTTGCGTTTGGCGATTCAGATAACCGCTTTACTTATTTTGATTCTTATTCTTCAGTTCTTTAGAAATCCAAAACGCATTGCAGTTCGAAACTTTGATGAAATTTTGGCTCCTGTAGATGGAAAAGTGGTTGTAATTGAAGAAGTTGAGGAAAAAGAATATTTCAAAGGGAAACGTAAACAAGTATCTATTTTTATGTCCCCAGTAAATGTGCATGTAACACGCTATGCGGCAAGCGGAACCATTAAGTATTCAAAGTATCACCCCGGAAAATATTTGGTAGCTTGGCACCCTAAATCCAGTGAAGAAAATGAGCGTACCTCTGTGGTAATAAATACTCCAAAATTCGGTGACATTCTATACCGGCAAATTGCCGGAGCCATGGCTAGAAGAATTGTTAATTATGCCGAAGAGGGAGAAAGTGTCCAACAAGGAGATGATGCTGGATTTATCAAGTTTGGATCTAGAGTAGATTTGTTTTTACCTTTAGATTGTGCCATAACGGTTAAATTAGATCAAAAAGTTATTGGTGCTAAAACTTGTATCGCTGCCTTCGTAGAAAAAGATGAGCGCTAAAAAGAAACTACATAGAGATTTTGACGATGCGGTAACCTTTGTAAATAATTACATGGAACCTTTGCCAGCTGATCTTCTCTTAAAACTATACGCCTATTATAAAATCGCAAATAAAAACTTCAATAACCCTGGGAGTAAAACACCGCTCATTAATGCATTTAAGGCGAATGCACTTATTCAAGCACAACATCTAGATCGAAATCAAGCTATGAAAAGTTATATTGATTTGGTTAAAAAAGAGATAAAAGACAAAAAATAAAATATCGCCGAATTATACCAATGTCAATAGTTCTTCAGCATTTACAATAGTAGCAAATTCTTCTCTCAAATTAGCTAAGGTTGTTTGATGGATCATTTCAGCAGAGTAGGTTTCCCCATTTATTCCTATGCGATCAAAGGTAGCAGTGGCATCTGCAACCAAATAGGTTTCGTACCCAAGATTACCAGCCATTCTAGTTGTAGTAGAAATACAGTGATTTGTAGTAAGACCAACAATAACTACACTTTTTATCCCTGCCTTATCCAATTGTTCTTGAAGATCTGTTCCGATAAAAGCACTGTTCACATCTTTAGTCATGCTCACTTCTCCCGAAATAGGTTTTGCCAACTCATGAAATTCAAAACCAGGATGTGATTTATGAAGCTTAGAGTCTGGATTTTGAGAACTATGGCGAATATGAAAAATCGGCAAATTCAATGTTCGCCATTTTTCAAGTAGCATAGCTGCTTTTACTTCCGCATCTTTATTGTTTCGATTTCCACCCCAAAAGTCTTCGTCTTCAAAGCCTTTCTGTATATCAACCAGCAACAATGCTGTATTTTTATCACTCAATTTCATATCGCAATTTAAGATATAATTCCATATTATTGGTGACTAATATTATTGAATCTAATTGCTTAGATTCATCAATTATTCTTTAATTTTTACCAAGTCAAAAAGGGGAATTCTTATTTTCAAGTACTTCTGGTATCTCGACATAGATTTATCCACCTTTTCCAAGAAACTTGCGCAAGAGACAAATCGCATTAAGCATGGGTTGCTTGGCAATCATTTGCTCTTCGGTACACTCCAACGGTCGCTTACACTAGACTAGCTAAGCTTTTTTCTAAAGTTACAATTTTAGCTTCGGCATCAGCTGCTTTTTTGCGTTCCATGGCAACTACTTGTTCAGGAGCATTAGAAACAAAACGTTCATTTCCCAGCTTTTTTTGTACCGATATTAAAAACCCTCGAGTGTATTTTAATTCCTCTTCAATTTTTTGTATTTCTCCTGCGATATCAATAGCACCACCAATTGGAATGAAATATTCATTACTTTTTACACGAAAAGATAGCGCTCCATCTACAACCGCATCTACTATGTTAATCTCAGAAACTCTAGTAAGCTTTTGGATAACTACATTCCACAAACTTCCAGATTTTTCTTTATCCAGAACTGCCAAGACTAGTTCCTCTTTCATTGGAATGTTTTTCTCTTTTCGAATAGTTCGTATTCCAGAAATTATTTCTGCAGCAAAGTTAAATTCAGCTATAAGTTCTTTATCCACCTCTTTTTGCAAAGGCCATTGAGCAATAATCAAAGCTTCCTTTGGACTTCGCTCGGAAATACGTTGCCAAATTTCTTCCGTTAAAAAAGGCATAAACGGGTGTAAAATTTTCAAATTCTGCTCGAAAAGACCCAATACAGCTTTGTAAGTAGTGCTATCTATCGGCTGTTGGTATGAAGGTTTTACAATCTCTAGAAGCCACGAACAGAAATCATCCCATATTAATTTATATATCGCCATTAGCGCATCTGAAATCCTGTATTTTGCGAAATGATCTTCAATTTCACTTAATGCAGCATTAAATTTGCTGGTATACCACATTATACCAAGTTTAGCCGCCTCCGGCTGCTCCAGATCTTTCACTTCCCAACCTTTTACCAAGCGAAATGCATTCCAAATTTTATTGGCAAAGTTCTTTCCTTGTTGACATAAAGCTTCATCGAACATTAAATCATTTCCCGCTGCAGAACTCAGCAATAATCCAACTCGCACTCCATCTGCACCATATTCTTCCATAAGCTTTAATGCATCGGGAGAATTGCCAAGTTGTTTAGACATTTTACGCCGTTGTTTATCACGAACTAAACCTGTCAGGTATACATTTTCATATGGGCGTTCGTCTCTAAATTCATAACCTGCAATAATCATTCGTGCAACCCAGAAAAATAAGATATCAGGACCGGTTACCAAATCATTGGTCGGATAATAGTAACTCACTTCCTCGTTTTCGGGTTTCAATATTCCCCCAAAAACACTAATAGGCCATAACCACGATGAAAACCAGGTATCCAAAACATCTTCATCTTGTCTCAAATCAGTCAGACGAAGGTCCTCATTTGCCGATTTAGATTTTGCCAATTTTAAAGCTTCTTCCGGGGTGTTAGCAACCACAAAATCATTTTGCCCATTACCGTAGTAATATGCTGGAATTTGCTGTCCCCACCAAAGCTGTCTGGAAATATTCCAATCTCGAATGTTCTCCATCCAGTGACGGTAGGTATTTTCGAATTTCTTAGGATATAAGTTAATGGTGTCTTCCTCTAAAACCGCTTTTATTGCTGGCTTTACCAAATCTTCCATTTTTAAAAACCACTGATCCGATAAACGAGGCTCAATAATAGCCTTAGTCCGCTCAGAAGTTCCTACTTTATGCATATGGCTTTCCTGTTTTACCAGTACCCCGATTTCCTTTAGCTCATTAACAATAGCCTTTCTAACTTTAAAACGATCTTGACCTTCATAATGTAATCCATATGCATTGAGGGACGCGTCGGCATTAAAAATATCAATAGTTTCTAGTCCATGTTTTTCACCCAAAGCCATATCATTGATATCATGAGCTGGCGTAACTTTTAAACATCCGGTACCAAATTCAACATCTACGTAAGTGTCTTCGATAATAGGAATACCGCGATTAGCGATAGGCACCACTGCACGCTTCCCTTTTAAATGCTTATACCGTTCATCATTAGGATTGATGCAAATTGCAGTATCTCCTAAAATGGTTTCAGGCCGTGTTGTTGCAATTGTAACGGTTTCATCACTACCATCGATTGCATAGGATAAATAATAGAGTGCTCCCTGTTTTTCCTCATAAATCACCTCTTCGTCAGAAAGTGTAGTTTGCGCTTCCGGATCCCAATTTACCATCCGATAACCTCGATAAATAAGTCCTTTTTGAAACAAATCCACAAAAACCTTAATAACAGAGGCTGACATATCGTCATCCATAGTAAATTTAGTCCGATCCCAGTCGCAGGAACATCCAAGTTTTTTTAATTGTTCGAGAATTACACCACCATATTCATTAGTCCAGTCCCATGCATGTTTTAAAAATTCTTCTCTACTCAAATCTCCTTTTTGAATCCCTTGCGTTTTTAACTTGGCTACTACCTTAGCTTCCGTTGCTATAGAAGCATGGTCCATTCCGGGAACCCAACAGGCATTTTTCCCTAAAAGACGCGCTCTTCGTATCAAAACATCTTGAATCGTGTTGTTAAGCATATGTCCCATATGCAATACACCAGTGACATTAGGAGGAGGTATTACAATAGTATAGGGCTCTCTTTCATCTGGTTTGGAATGAAAATACCCATGTTCCAACCAATAGCTATACCATTGATTTTCTGATGTTTGAGATTCATATTTTGAAGGAATATCCATTTTTGGAACAGTTTTTGGTAAACCCTTGTGGGCATTATTTTATTTTTAAATGATGTCGTAGTGAATTTTTAACTTTCTTAAGCCTTATTGGTACAAGAAAAAAATACGAAACAAAAATAAGTAACGTTATAACATAATAAAAGAATTTTGGAAGATGATCCAAAAACATTTAAATTTGATGTTCACCCAAAACTAAATATGATGAAAAAAATAGTATTTCTATGCTTTGTTGGCCTACTAAGTTTTAGCATTAGCGCTCAAGAAAGTACGGCGACGGCAAAAATTAAATTTAAGTCAGAAACCATTAACTACGGAGAAATAGCAAAAGGAAGCGATGGTGTTCGCGTATTTGAGTTTACAAATACGGGAAATGCGCCTTTAATAATTAGCAAAGTAAGTTCAAGCTGTGGGTGTACAATCCCTAAAAAACCAGAAGATCCCATTTTACCTGGAGCTGTTGGTGAGATTCAAGTAAAATACGACACGAATCGAGTAGGACACATTAGAAAAGCAATCACTGTGATTTCTAATGCAGATACGCCAACTAAGGTTTTAAAAATAAAAGGAGAAGTAAAAGCTCCGGATGGAGGAACTAGGTAAATTGATCATTTATATGTGTAAAGCGCTGACTTAGTTAGCGCTTTTTTTATTCAAATACTTTTTTGAGCACAAAGGTGCGGGTAATATCTTGCCCTTCACGTTCTATAAGTAAACGTATAGTCTTTCCAGCTCTTCTGTTTAGCATTTCAGTTATTTCCTGAATTTTGTGCGTATGAATACTTTTGCCATTTACTGCTAAGATAAGATCTCCTTGTTTAAGCCCCGCCAAATCTGCAGGACTACCAGCTCGAATACCTGATACAATGATTTCAGGCACCACGCTTAATCTTGTGGTACTGCCGAGTAGAATTTGCACATCACCAAATTCTCGATGCTCATTTCGAACTACTCCGTTTGAATTTGCAATGCGTTCGGCAATATATCGCACTCCACCGTGTTGGAGTTCTATTCCACTTAAATTGTAATGAAATGGAGTTTTAAAATTACCGTTTTTACGTAACGTTATCTGATCTCTAGAATAGTCAAAAATAATATTGAAGCGCTTGAGCACTTCTCCTCCTAAACTACCATTTCTTCCCGATAAGTCCTTTAAAGACTTAAACGAAGTTATATCGGGAAAGGCAACTTTGGCATCAGGCAATGAAAAATTTCCAATTCGCAAACCATGTACTTTACTACGTTTACCAAAAATATCACCATTCAAACCTTTTCCTAGAAAGTCATCATAGTTGTTAGCTGGAATTCCTATACCTTGATCAACATTTTTCAATAGCCATATGGCATCACTACTTCCGGTATCTAATAACAACTTCACAGGAACTTCGCGATCATCTTGTACATAAACCCCTGCATCTACATAGGCCTTACTCCTTCGAATTACTAGTGGAAGTGTTTCTGATTTTTTGCTCTTTTTATATTTGTAGTGTTTCGGGTCATAAAATTTAATCGTTTTTTTCGCGTAATTAAGATCAACAACAAAGTCTCGAAAAAGATTATAACCAATAATTCCATGTACTGGAATACCCAAAGTAGGCGAAAGATTCATTCCCTTATCTAAAATAACATAGAGCAATTGATCTTTATTACTAATGTTTTTTATTTTAATGGTATTTCCTAAAGACTTCAATGCCTTTATTGGCTCACCTGAACCAAGTCCATTAATTGTCACTTCAGAAACGTCCTTTATTTGTACGGAATCTTTATCTGATAAATTAAAAAGAATGGGGCGGGTAACACCTGTATCGAGAATAAAGGAAAGTTTTGCTCCGTTCAGTTCTACAGGAATAATAATAAGATTATTAATAAGCTTAAAATTTACCTTTTGCACTTCCTGACCGCTAGGTAATTTAAACCCTTGCGAAATTCCAAACAGCGGAATACTAAATACAACAAATAGTATTATGAATCTTAAAATTTTAGGCAAATCTCTCGAAGTTAAATGATTATCTTACTTAAATATAGCCAATAAATAGCAGAATTACTATAGGATTAACAAAATTTAAAGACATAAATATGCGGCCTCACTATTGTTTTCTCCCATTTGATTTCCCATTTTTGTGAAAAATTAATTTCAAATGCCAGTACTATCTCAAAAAGGTAAGGCAATGCCTGAATCCCCGATACGAAAATTAGTTCCATTTGCTGAGGCAGCTAAAGCAAGAGGAGTTTCGGTAATTCATTTGAACATTGGGCAACCTGACATTAAAACACCGCAAATAGCTTTAGATGCTGTGCGAAACAATACTATTTCAGTATTGGCCTATAGCAGAACGGAGGGTTCTGAAGTCTATAGAGAAAAATTAGCGAACTACTACAAAAAGTATCATATCGATGTAAATGCTAAGCATATCATTGTAACTACAGGGGGTTCTGAGGCCCTTGCTTTTGTTATGGGAAGTATTGCAGATACGAATGACGAAATCATAATTCCAGAGCCATTTTATGCTAATTACAATGGTTTCGCCACGGCGTCAGGCGTTAAAGTTGTTCCTGTAGTTTCTAAAATTGAAAATAATTTCGCCCTTCCTCCTATTGCTGAGTTTGAAAAATTAATCACTCCAAGGACTAAGGCTATTCTTATTTGTAACCCCGGAAATCCAACAGGGTATTTATATAGTACTGAAGAACTTAAATTGTTGGCAAGCTTAGTCAAAAAGCATGATCTTTTTTTAGTTGCTGATGAGGTGTATCGCGAATTTGCATATGACGGTAAACAACATTATTCCATTTTAAGAGAACCTGGTCTAGAAGCACATGCAATTGTTGTGGATTCGGTATCCAAACGCTATAGTATGTGCGGAGCACGCATTGGCTGTCTGGTTTCTAAAAATCCCGAAATCATCCAAACTGCGTTAAAATTTGCCCAAGCTCGACTTTCACCACCTACCTATGCACAAATAGCAAGTGAAGCCGCTTTGGAAACCCCTCAAAGCTATTTCGATGAGGTAAGAGAAGCCTATGTAGAACGCAGAAACATATTGGTTTCTGAATTGGAACAAATTGAAGGTGTAAAAGTAGCTAAACCTAGCGGTGCGTTTTATTGTATTGCAGAACTACCTATTACAGATGCAGACCATTTTGCGCAATGGTTGCTGGAGGAATTTACTTTAAATAATGAAACGGTTATGATTGCTCCCGCAGGCGGTTTTTATGCTACATCTGGTCTTGGAAAAAACCAAGTTCGTATTGCTTATGTCTTAGAAAAAGAGCGACTTATTACCGCCGTTACTATCCTTAAAAAAGCCTTAGAAACCTATACTTCTTAATGCAAATTTTAAAAAATATATCTTTAAAAAAATACAACACTTTTGGCATTGATGTTAATGCGAGTCATTTCTGTGAAATCACCTCAGTTGCAGCATTAATAGAAGTGCTGAAATCAACAGAACATTCTAAGAAATTTATTCTAGGCGGTGGAAGTAATATGTTACTTACCCAAAACATTGATGCACTAGTTCTTTTTATTAACCTTAAAGGGATTCGAGTAATTGCGGAAGATGGAGATGATGTAATTGTTGAAGCCAAAGCAGGAGAAAATTGGCATGATTTTGTTTTATGGACCCTAAGTCAAGGTTATGGAGGTTTGGAAAATTTATCTCTTATCCCTGGAAATACGGGTACTGCTCCTATACAAAACATAGGGGCTTATGGGGTTGAACTGAAAGACGTAATGGTGAGTTGTGAAGCTGTAGAACGCAGCTCAGGAACTATAAAAATCTTTTCTAATGCGCAATGCAAATTTGGATATCGAGATTCTATTTTTAAGAATGAAGCGAAAGAAAAATATGTAATTACATCTGTTCGCTTTAAACTCCAAAGTGTAAATCATCAATTAAATACTTCATATGGAGCTATTGAAAATGAACTTTCCAAGTTAGGTATTTCCGCTCCTTCGATAAACGACATTTCCAAGGCTGTAATACGCATCAGACAAAGTAAACTGCCTGACCCTAAAGTATTAGGAAACAGCGGAAGTTTTTTTAAAAACCCAATACTCTCTAAGTTTGATTTTGATCGATTTTATGCGAATCATCCTGAAGCTCCTTTTTACGAAGTTGATAAAAACACCTACAAAATTCCGGCGGGTTGGCTAATAGAACAATGCGGATTTAAAGGAAAGCGTATCGGAAATACTGGAGTTCACGAAAAGCAAGCTTTAGTATTGGTAAATTATGGAGGAGCTACAGGAAATGAAGTGTTTCAATTATCACAACGCATTCAGGAAAAAGTAAAAGAACAGTTTGGTATTACAATTGTTTCTGAAGTTAATATTATAAGATAACCCCTGCCGAAAGAATCAAACAGGGGTTAACCAAACCAAACTAACCAAAAATGTTAACGTACAACTTCCCAATTGTACATCAACGCATTAAATTTTTTATGTGTGTTTAAAAAAAAAGTTTCAATTTTATGAATTTAGCTTTTCTTTATGTACGTTTAGAATCTGTATTTAGATGCTTTAATTGTTATATCTAAAAATACAAACCCCAAAAAAACATGAGTATACTGTTAGAAAAACATATCATTGAATTACTTCAGGATCGCGATGATAAGGCCATTTCTTTGCTATACAAGCATTACGGAGACACTTTATATGGTGTTGCTTACAAAGTAGTTAGGGATGAAGAATTAGCGCAAGATATACTTCAAGAAAGTTTTATTAAAATTTGGAAAAAATCAGATACCTACGATGCAACAAAAGCGAAATTATTTACTTGGTTGTTCCGAATTACCAGAAATACAGCCATTGATAAATTAAGAAGTGTTAACACAAAATCGGACAAAGAAATCCAAATAGACGTTTCAGACGTATATAACTTAGGTGTGAACAGCACTCGGCCCGAATTTATGGACGTACAAGAGAATCTTGACAAGATAGAACCTAAATATCAGATGGTTTTAGATGCACTCTTCTTTCAAGGTATGACGCAGCAGGAAGCTAGTGATGAATTAAATATTCCCTTAGGGACTATAAAGTCGCGGCTAAAAATAGGATTAAGAGAACTTCGTAAAATATATGGAGATGCTCTGAGTTTAATGATAATATTAAGTTTAACGTTATGAAAGATAAAATACGTACTTTTTTAGATACAGATTTACTAGAAAAATACCTATTAGGAACTACTTCTCAAGAGGAATCTTTAAAAGTGGAACGTTATATTGCAATGTATCCTGAGGTTCGAGAGAATTATAACAATCTTCAGGAAAACCTCGAGATTTTTGCCAAGATGCATGCTTTAAAGGCACCGGTAAACTTAGAGGATAAAATTCTTCGTAAAATTAAATCAGAAAAGAGCATACAACAGAAGTTCATGAAGTACGCTGTTGCTGCGAGTATAATAGCATGTCTTTTTGCAGGTTCTGCTTATTTCTTATGGGATCAGAACCAAAGTTTACAAGAAGAGAATATGATTGTAAATAATAAGGTAAAAAGTTTAGAAGAAAACATGTTACAGCGCTTGGAGGATATGCGCAATCAGTTTATTGTTCTCAATAATCCGCAGACTAAGCAAGTTGTTGTGAGTGGAAACAAGAAAGCAAAGGAATTGAAAGCTGTAGCTTATATTAATCCAGTGAAAAAGCTATCCTATATCAACGTTAAAAATTTACCGAATCTTCCAGAAGAACAGTGTCTTCAGATGTGGGCAGAGGTAAATGGCGAAATGGTTAATATGGGGGTAATTAATAGAGAAATTAGTACAGATAAGTTATTAGCACTACCCTATGCAGATAACGCTATCGGATACATTACTATAGAACCCAAAGGAGGCAACCTCACTCCTTCTGTAGAAAACATTGTAGCTAATATTAACTTCTAGGTTTTTCAAAAAGCTTAAACTATTGCTAAGAAACCCATTTTTAGTAAGGTATTTTGTACCTTTGCTTAAAATTTTGATATGAAATTAGTTTTAGTAACTGTAGGTCTTTTGGGTATTGCTTTTGCCGGAATAGCCATTAAAATTTGGGCAAAGAAAGACGGAAAATTCGCGGGAACTTGTGCTAGTCAAAACCCATTCTTAAATAAAGATGGAGAAGCGTGCGGATTTTGTGGAAAGCTCCCAAATGAGCAGGAATGCAGAAACGAAACCTCAACCCCTTTGTCATAAATACACCTACCACTAATACCGCTTAAGGAGATTAGTTTGGACAAAACAGAAATTACACTTAAAATCACTATCGAAAAAGCCAAATTGGGCAATCAAATAGCTTTTAGCAATCTATTGGACGCTTTTTGGAACGATGTTTATGGTTTTCAGCTCATTCGCACCAAAAATGAAAATGATGCAGAAGACATTACCATCCAAACTTTCTCCAAAGCTTTCGATAAAATAGCTACTTATGATGATTCTTATGGATTTAAAACATGGTTAATCACCATTTCCAAAAATTTACATGTAGACTTAATTCGAAAAAGAAAAAGAAATATACTAGACTCTTTGGATGCTTCCAACGAAGCTGTTACTAAGGTTCTGGATGATGCTCCTTCTGCTGAGGACAGGTTAATAACTGAACAAAACTTGGTTACTTTGCTCCAAGATATTAAAAAACTAAAACCGAACTATCAAAAAGTAATTAACCTACGCTATTTCAATGAGTTGAGCTATGCAGCTATTGCAAAAGAACTTAACGAACCCATTAATAATGTAAAAGTTAAGTTATTACGAGCAAAAAAACTACTCGCCGAAGTTATTAAAAACAAAGGTTAACTTGTTTTTTTAATAGGGATTAAATCCCTCGTAATCTCATGCTTTTCTACACTTTTTCTAATTGTACTTCCTTGAATTTTGTTCGTATCTTTGTATAAAATTGTAGCATGAGCAACGAGACGGTAACGAGTGTAAAACCTCCCAAAGGAAAGCCAAAATGGCTTCGTGTAAAACTCCCAACGGGCAAGAAATACACACAACTGAGAGGCTTGGTAGACAAGTACAATTTGCATACCATCTGCACCTCGGGTAGTTGCCCAAATATGGGGGAATGTTGGGGTGAAGGTACTGCTACTTTTATGATTCTTGGAAATATCTGTACACGATCTTGTGGCTTTTGTGGTGTGAAAACAGGAAGACCTGAAGCTATTGATTGGGAAGAACCGGAAAAAGTGGCGCGTTCTATTAAAATTATGGGTATAAAGCATGCCGTTGTAACTTCAGTAGATCGGGATGATATCAAGGATATGGGTTCTATAATTTGGAGCGAAACGGTAAAAGCAATTCGCCGTATGAACCCTGAGACTACGCTTGAAACTTTGATCCCAGATTTTCAAGGGATTCAAACACATTTAGATCGCATAGTTGCTGTAGCGCCTGAGGTAATTTCACATAATATGGAGACGGTAAAGCGATTAACACGTGAAGTGCGTATTCAGGCCAAGTATGAACGGAGTTTAGACGTATTGCGATATTTAAAAGATAAAGGGGCGCGCAGAACTAAATCCGGTATTATGTTAGGCCTTGGAGAATTTGAAGAAGAAGTATTAACTACCTTAGAAGATCTCAGAAAAGCCAACGTTGATATCGTTACCATAGGGCAATATCTTCAACCCTCTAAAAAGCATCTTCCAGTTAAGGAATTTATCCTACCTGAACAGTTCAAGAAATATGAGGAAATAGGATTAAAAATGGGTTTTAGACATGTTGAAAGTGGCGCATTGGTACGATCTTCCTACAAAGCACATAAACATATTAATTAGCATATCTTAGTTTACTTGATGCAATAAGTATCGCACAAGACAAGACAAGACAACTTACATATTTTAATTAGCAAACAGCATATAATTTAGCATCAATAATTATTTAGGTAGTAGGCAGCCATTTAATATGGAAAAATTAAAAATAGGAATTAACGGTTTTGGAAGAATAGGGCGAACTTTATTTCGTTTACTTGCTAATAATCCTGATATAACAGTTGTAGCGATTAATGATATTACGGATACTCGTACGTTGGCGCATTTATTAAAGTACGATAGTATTCACGGGCAATATCAGGGTGAAATAACACATACCGATAATACGATTATTAGTAATGGAAAAACTATAGCTGTATTACATCATGAGCATCCTAAACAGCTTAATTGGGGGGCCTTTGGGGTAGACATTGTGGTAGAAGCAACGGGAAAGTTTAAAAGGCGAGATATTCTGAATATGCACCTAGCGAATGGTGCTAAAAAAGTAATATTATCGGTTCCGCCTATTGATGAAACTATTAAAATGGTTGTCTTGGGCGTTAATGATGGTATATTAAAGGAAAGTGATCATATTATTTCGAACGCCTCCTGCACTACGAATAACGCCGCTCCTATGATCAAAGTCATTCAAGAGCTATGTGGAGTTGAACAAGCCTACATTACTACCGTACATTCTTACACCTCTGATCAAAATTTGCATGATCAACCGCATAGAGACCTCAGAAGAGCTAGGGCAGCTTCACAATCTATTATTCCTACCACCACTGGTGCAGCTAAAGCATTGACCCGTATATTCCCTGAACTATCAGATGTAATAGGGGGTTGTGGCATTCGAGTACCCGTTCCAAATGGATCATTAACCGATATAACTTTTAATGTAAAAAGAAGCACTTCTATTACTGAAATTAATCAGGCTTTTAAGGATTATGCTGAAAATGACTTAAAAAACGTACTTTTTTATACGAAAGATCCTATAGTTTCAATTGACATAAACAATAGTTTCTACTCTTGTACGTTTGATTCACTGATGACTTCGGTTATTGGAAAGATGGTAAAGATAATAGGATGGTATGATAATGAAACTGGATATTGTAGCAGAATTATAGACCTTATCAATTTATTGGTGAAGAAAAATTATATTTGAAATTCGTATTTCAACAGATGAAGGTGAAAAACTTTCTTTTTGTGTTAACTTTTATGTTGGCGCTACAAATGCTATTTCCTCAGGAGAAAATTGCTTCTGATAAGGATATAAATTTCTATTTTTCTGAAGCAAGGACGTATCGAAATCAAAACGATTTAAACCTTGCATTGGCTGCACTTACTACGGCGGCTCAAATTGCTGAAAAGAATGAGGATGAAAAAGCACTTATCGATACCTATCTCAAATTTTCACTTCTCTATTTGGATTTAAATAAACCTGAAAGTAGTTACTTTTATTCCGAACGTGCTTTTGTATTGCTTCGCGACATTGCTTACCCCTATGGAAATGCTTACCACACCTATATTGAAGCAGTACTGCTCTTTTATAAGCAAAATCATTATCAAGCCTTAAACATGCTTGATGATGCTAATCAACTTACCAACGATAGGAATTTAAAAAATTACATTTTACTAGCGCAAGCACAGATATATCTCAATTTGGAACGTTATGATAATGCATCCATAAATTTTAATGCCTTGGTGGTAAATAATGACGCCTATGAAAAGGAGCATTTAAGTACACTGGGTTATTTAGGTTTAGCAAAACTTAATTATGCAAACGAAAATTGGGAGGAAAGTGCAAAGTATGCTGAAGATGCCCTTCGCATTGCAGATGCTAACAATTTTGCAAAAGAAGTTTTCGATACCAATATATTGTTAAGTGAGATCTATGAAAAACTTGGACGATATGATGCCGCATTGGCAAACAATAAAAATTTACTACGGGTTAAAGATTCTGTGTTTACGATAGAAAAATTAAAAACTGAAGCTAAAAATGCTGATAAGATTACTATCGATCAAATGAATGAAACAATACGTAAACAAGATGAAGATATTGCAAAGTTGGGCGAATCTGTAAACCGATCGGAAATAACCGCAATTTTAACTTCTGCTTTTCTTACCATTATTTCGCTTTTAGCCGTATCGCTTTACCGTAACAATCAAATTAAACTTAAAACCAACGACCTTTTACAAACTAAAAATAAAGAGTTGCAATCGGCGCGAGATTCTGCCGTGCAGGCGATGGAAACCAAAACAAACTTCTTATCTACGGTTAGTCACGAATTACGAACACCGCTATATGCCGTAACAGGACTTACGCATCTGCTCCTTGAGGAAAACCCTAGTGAAAACCAAAAAGAACATTTAAAAGCATTGAAATTTTCAGGAGATTATCTTTTAAATTTTATCAATGATATTTTACAAATCAACAAGATTGATGCAGATAAATTAGAGCCTTTAATTACAGAATTCCATCTGAAAAAAGTGCTTATGGATGTTATCAATTCCTTGACACAAAGTGCGAAAGAAAATAAAACCAAACTCACCCTGAAATACGATGAAAACATCCCTCATAATCTTATGAGCGATCCCATGAAACTATCTCAAATATTTATAAACCTTGTAGGTAATGCAATCAAATTCACTAAGAATGGTGAGGTAACGGTAATTGCAAAACTGGTAGAAGCTCAAGCAGAAGATCTTACCCTGTATTTTGAAGTTAAGGATAATGGTATTGGTATCTCTGAGGAAATGCAAAAAGACATTTTTGACAGCTTTGAGCAAGGATCTATTCAAATCAATAGAGAGTATGGAGGCACGGGGCTTGGCTTAACCATTGTAAAAAGTCTTCTAGGTCTTTTTGATAGTAAAATAAACCTTAAAAGTCAGGTGGGTAAAGGAAGTTCCTTTTTCTTTGAATTGGATTTAAAAAGTAAGGATGGGATTGTTGACGATATTTCGTTTGAAATTGCCCCTAAGGAATACGATTTCACAGGCCTGCATGTTATGGTTGTGGAAGACAATAAAATTAACCAGGTGATTACCAAAAAAATGCTAGCCAAAAAGGAAATTTCCTGCGATATAGCTAGCAACGGTACCGATGCTATTGAACTGGCTCAAAACAATTCATATGATGCCATTTTAATGGATATTCATATGCCAGGAATAAGCGGAGAAGAAGCCACTATTGAAATACGAAAGTTCGATAAGCGAACTCCAATAATAGCTTTAACGGCAATTTCTTTAGATGATAGTTTAGAAAGTTTTTATGCGGCCGGTTGTGACGATGTTGTAACCAAACCTTTTAAACCTGAGGTTTTCTATCAGAAAATTGGAGAAAACATTTTTGAACCAAAAACGGTTAAGAAGTCTGTTTCATAAATTCAAAGATTGCAGCAGTTAATTGGGCTTCACCATCTCCTAAAAATTTATGTTGTATTGTAATATAACATATGTTGTTTAGTCTTCCACTTAATCTTGTAAAATCCTTCTCTGTAGTTAACACCATTGTTTTATGTCTGAAACTCTCAATTTCCTTCAAAGAAAAAAAGTGATGATCTCTATAACGCAAATGTTCAAAACTAATACCTTTTTCAGTTAAAAATGAAACCAAGGGCTCAGGTTTGGCTACTCCTGTAACCAGTGTAATTTCTTTATTTTTTAAATCTTCAAGCTTAATATCCTCCGAATAACCTTTAAGTTGGTGGTTGTAATTTAGGTAACTAAATAAAACCTTTTGTCCTTCATTTGGTTTTAACTTAGCTATTATTTCTGCTTGCTCATCAGTAGTAAGTTCCGGAGGGCATTTGGTAACCACTATTACCGCCGCTCGTCTTGCTTCTCGCTTACTATCTCGTAAATTCCCTGTTGGTAGATACCAGTCATCACTATATAGGTCATCATATGCCGTAAGTAATATCGAAAATCCTGCCGTCACTTTACGGTGTTGATAACCATCATCTAACACGATCATCTCCAAATCCATATTCTCTTCCAACAGCGAAATTACTTGTCCTCTATTATGATCTACTACAACCGTAATATCTGGGAACTTAGCATAAATTTGATAGGGCTCATCTCCTAATTCTTCAACCGTGGAGCTAGGTTCAGCCCATACCAAACCATCAGACTTGCGTCCATATCCCCTGCTCAGTACTGTAATTTTGTATGTTTTTTTCAATAAGGCGATCAGAAATTCTACCATTGGAGTTTTGCCAGTACCTCCCACACTTAAATTCCCCACACAAATTATTGGGGTTTTAAAAGATTTTGAAGGCAATACCTCATAATCGTACATGATATTCCTCAGATAAACAACGGCCCCATAAATCAAAGAAATTGGAAATCCTATTTTACGTAATAGTTGCATAGAAGCGAAAATATAATATTTTATCTTTAGCCCGTATAAAATTTTGTGAAATGAAGGTAAAAGAAGTACTTACCATATTAGAGGCTTGGGCTCCCTTAAATTATGCCGAGAGTTTTGACAATGTCGGATTATTGGTAGGGGACAGTTCGGCAGAAGTTACTGGTGCTCTTGTCACACTGGATACATTGGAGAATGTCGTGGACGAGGCAATTGCAAAAAACTACAATCTAATTATTAGTTTCCATCCAATCATTTTTAATGGGTTAAAACGACTTACAGGTGCCACTTACGTAGAGCGTACCGTAATGAAAGCCATAAAACACGATATTGCAATTTATAGCATGCATACAGCATTGGACAACTCCTTTGAAGGGGTGAATGCTAAAATATGTGAGGTTTTGGGGTTACATACCAAACAAATTCTAATTCCACAGCCGAGCACCATAAAAAAACTAACGACCTATGTTCCTACAAAAGATGCTGAAAAACTTAGCAATGCATTATTTAATGCCGGAGCAGGACATATAGGGAATTATAGTCATTGTAGTTTTACCACAGAAGGAGTTGGGTCGTATAAAGCAGAAAAAGGTGCAAACCCAACTTTAGGAGAAGTAGACAAAATACATAAAGAAGCAGAAGTACAACTCAATGTGACGTATTCAAAAGCCAATCAAACAAAAATTTTAAGTGCTTTGTTCCGAAATCACCCTTATGAAGAAGTTGCTTATGAGTTATTTTCTTTAGAAAACAACAATCAAAAAATTGGTATGGGAATGTTAGGAGAATTGGAGAATGCTATGGAGTTTTCTGATTTTTTAACACTTTTAAGTCAAAAAATGCATGCCAAAGGCATACGTCATTCGCAATTATTACCTAAACAAGTGAAAAAGGTAGCCGTTTTGGGCGGCAGTGGCGCTTTCGCAATAAAAGCGGCAAGGGCAGCAAAAGCGGATGTTCTCATAACTGCAGACCTCAAATATCACCAATTTTATGAAGCTGAAGGCCAAATTGTATTGATTGATATTGGGCACTATGAAACAGAGCAGTTTACAAAAAACCTAATCGTTGATTATCTTACAAAAAAAATTCCTAATTTTGCAGTCGCTTTAGCAGATAGCAAAACAAATCCCATCAATTATTTTTAATATGGCAACAAAAACAGATGTAACGGTAGAGGAAAAATTAAGAGCACTATACGATTTGCAATTAATTGATTCGAGGGTAGACGAGATACGCAATGTTCGGGGAGAATTACCTCTTGAGGTAGAAGACTTAGAAGATGAAGTTCTTGGATTAAAAACAAGAATGGATAAACTAAAAACCGATGTAGAAACCGTTAACTATGAAATTGGAGGTAAGAAAAACTTAATTGAAGAAGCCAAAACCTTAATTAAGAAATATGCCGAACAACAAAAAAACGTTCGCAATAGCAGAGAATTCAATTCCTTAACTAAAGAAGTAGAGTTCCAAGAATTAGAAATACAATTGGCGGAAAAGAACATCAAAGAGTTCAAAGCTCAAATTGAGCAGAAAAAAGAAGTGATTGCCGAGACTAAAGAGCGACTCTCTGAAAGAGAAGCGCATCTAAAACACAAAAAAGGTGAGTTAGATGCAATTTTGGCAGAAACAGAAAAAGAAGAAAAAGCACTTATCGCTAAATCTGCAGAATTTGAAACTCAAATTGAAGAGCGTCTGGTAAAAGCATATAAGCGAATCCGTCATAATGTAAAAAATGGTTTAGCAGTGGTTCCTATTGAACGAGGAGCTTCAGGAGGATCTTTCTTTACAATCCCGCCACAAGTGCAGGTAGAAATTGCGTCTAGAAAGAAGATTATTACTGATGAACATAGTGGGCGTATTCTTGTTGATCCAACACTTGCGGATGAAGAACAAGAAAAAATGCAAAAGATGTTTTCCAATTTATAGGCATAAAAAAGATAACAATAAAAAAAACCATCCTTGATCAAGGATGGTTTTTTTTATACTTTAATTCCAATATTAATTTTCTTCCAATAGTTTCAAAATTTTTTCAAATACTTCTTCATTATCCCATTTGCTTTCAATATCGGGTAATTGCATTACCCGCTTCATAATAGCCTCTTGCCTATCTCCTTCTGCCAGTGCTTCCGCATAGGGCCGATCAGAAAAAGTAACCCGAGAATATACTGGAATCCATTTATCAGGATATCTAGCGGCAAAACTCTTTTCAATTTTCTTTTGCAGTAAAAAACGCATGTCCGCTGTTTTACTACTCATTTCAATAAAATTACGATAGCTTAATTCAGCAATAGCATCGGCATTAGGTTTCCTATCATTTTCATACGCCTTAAAGATCGTTTCCCAGTCATCTCCAAATTTATCTATAAAAGTATTCAACTTATAAATATCTTCAAATCCCGCATTCATTCCCTGGCCATAAAAAGGAACTATAGCATGTGCAGAATCGCCTACTAAAGCTATTTTATCCCAATATGTCCAAGGAAAACATTTCATTGTAACCATCGCACTGGTGGGATTCTTAAAAAAATCTTCAATAAGATTTTCGATATCCTTGCTTACTTCTGGAAAGTAGGTTGCAAAAAATGTTTTAGCCTCTTTTTTCGTAGTAATCGTATCAAAAGACAATGTTCCTTCAAAGGGCAAAAATAACGTACAAGTAAAACTACCATCTAAATTAGGCATCGCAATCAGCATAAAACGACCACGAGGCCATATATGGAAGGAAGTGCTATCCAATTTATGTGTACCATCTTCATTGGCAGGAATTGTTAGTTCCTTATAACCAACATCAATAAATTTCTGAGAATAATCAAACCTACTCCGTCTCTGCATTTTATGGCGTACACGAGAAAAAGCTCCATCACACCCAAAAATTAAATCAAAATCATAGGTTTTCCATGCGCTCTTTTCCGTTTCTCCTGTATATAATTTAGCTTCGGGTAAATCTACATCCCATACTTTTTCATTAAAATGAAATTGTACTCCAGCTGCTTCTGCCAAGTCAATCATTTTTCTGTTTAAAACCCCTCTGGAAATAGACCAAATAGCTTCTCCCTCTTTCCCATACTTTTGAAAATACATGGGCTTTCCTGAAACGTGAAGCGCTCGTTTATCTAGTGGTAAGGCTATTTTTTTAATTTCCGCCTCTAATCCGACTTCAGCCAAGGCTTTCCAACCCCTATTACTCATGGCAAGATTAATTGAACGCCCCGAAAAGGTAATCGTTCGTATATCTGGTCTTCGATCAAAAACAGAAACATGATGTCCTTTTCTTCTTAAATAAATGGCTAATAAAGATCCTGCCAATCCCGAACCTACAATGGCAATTTTTTTAGTGTCCTGAGCCATAAAGGCAAGCTGCTTTTTGGTATAATGATTAAAAATTAAAGATACTAAAATTAAAATACTAAGATCATTAATAAAGACTACTGTAACTTTTATAAACTAGTTTAAACAATTTTTAACAGTGTAAGGAAAACTAAAATGTTTCGACCAAACGTATATATTTTAAATATCCCGCTTAGGCGCCCATATATATTCAAAAAAAGTCCTTCACATTAAGTTTGCGAAGGACTTTTTCTTTTAAACTACTATTTAAAGAACTTTTTTATTCCAAAATACCATCAACGATGCCATAGTCAAGAGATTCTTGAGCATTCATCCAATAATCTCTATCAAAGTCTTTCATGACCTTATCAAACTTCTGTCCACAATTATCCGCAAGAATTTGAGCACTCAGTTCACGAGTTTTGATTATTTCGCGCGCTTGAATCTCAATATTTGATGCCTGACCTCTGGCACCTCCACTGGGCTGATGAATCATCACCTGTGCATGAGGTTGTATAAAACGACGTCCTTTTTCACCTACAGAAAGTAAAATAGAACCCATTGAAGCAGCCAAACCGGAACATACCGTAGACACAGGACTTTTTATTGCTTTAATAGTGTCGTACATGGCAAAACCAGAGGTAACATAACCACCTGGACTATTGATTATTAGTTGAATTTCTTTTGAATTTAACATATCTAAATACAACAATCTATCTATTACATGTTTTGCAGAATCATCATCTACCATTCCCCATAAAAACACTTTGCGCTCTTCTAATAACTTTTCTGCGATCGCTTGTTGTACCTTTCCTTTTTTCGAACTCATTCTATATTTTATTTAAAATCAAAATTAATCAATTATTTGCTAAAAATTAGACTTAAAATATGCGACATTTAAGATCCTCATATTTTACGATAAAAAACTAAATTTAATCCAATTGATTTTGGTTTTATCTGGACAGCGCTTTACCTTTTTGAGCTCTATATCCCCTATAGTATTTCTATCGCTACTTTCATTTTCCTATAGCTTAAAAGAAGCTCAAAAATAAAATTTCCCTTACAATATGGAGCTCCTTTTTTGTAAGTATTTATTCTTTTAAGGCTGTAAGAATCTTCATTTTAGAAATCTTCAAATGTAGTAATAATGAGGTTTGACAACACTTTTTAACAAGGCTACAACTTTTAATTTTCCATCCAATACTTAAATAAAATATTTGTAGTTAAAGCTAAATGATTTCAGTTATAATGAATAACCTAACCATGAAACCAATCTATCTTAAAAAAAACCACCTTCTTTTCTTTGTCTTACTTATTCTCTTTGGAGCACAAGTTCAAGCACAGTCCATTAAATCTGGGGTGACTTTTAACTGGGCGGATACTCAAACCAATTTGAACGATTCTGCAACTTTAGAATCCATAAGTATCAATGGTTCGGTTTATAGTACTTTTGTAGTTCCTACATCATATGAGTTAACTAGGTTAGGCCCTGGTGGGCATAATCTCAATAATATACAATTAAATGGAACTCAAATTCTAGGTAGTAGTAATGATCCCAACTGGGAGAATCAAGCACTCATAGCATTTCAGTCTCTAAATCTTAACCATTATTTTGTTTCAAACGGAAACGGGCGGGATATTTGTGAAAACGAATCTGCTCTGGCAACCACAGATTCACAAATACAAACCATTACCTATTCCCCTGGAATCCCCTCAAATCAAGATGGAGTGTTGGCTGTAACGGAACGAAATGCCAATAATTGTCAACATATTGCGCTTTTTGGATCCCCAGCTGGGGGCGGTCCAGTACAACTTTTGGGACAGACTTTTGTGCTCCCCAGAGCAGTATCTAACGGACCACAATCTAACATACCACCTTCTGCAAATAGTGACTATTGGTTAACTGAACGAGTAAACGACAATAATGGAACTATAGGTATAGCTCTTTTCAACCTAAACGATCTTGCCCCTATAGGTTCAATCATTACGGAAATTAGGTTTACAGCCGCTACCGTGGATGTTGCCGATGGAAAGTTTTTCTTAATGCAAACCTATGCTCAAGATGACTTTTTTGATCCTGAGTTTGAGGAAGTTTTTAATGGAGATGTTGGAGCGAATGACAACGTCCCTGATGGTTCTTCATACAGCTATTTTGCTAATGCTCAACCGCTAAACGGTACTGTAGTGGTTAACACCGATGGCACATTTACATATACTCCTGATCCCGGTTTTACAGGCACAGATACTTTTGAAGTTCAAGTTTGCTTGCCTGTACCAAATCAGAATGTTTGTGATACTTCAACGGTTTCTTTAAATGTTAAATCTGGTGTCAGTATTAACAATGCCTCAGCAAATGAAGGAGAAAACTTAACGTATACCATTTCAATTAACGATCCCATTAATCAGGACCTTGTTTTTGATGTTAATTATACCAATAATACAACGGTTAATGCTGATTATTCAGGACCATCAACGGTTACATTACCTGCAAATGCTGCTTCTGTAACATTTGACGTTGCTGCATTAAATGACGATTGGCTTGAAGACACACAGACTTTTAATGTTATAATTTCTGATCCCTCGGATACGGTGACCATTTTTAATAATAGTGGTTTAGGTACAATAATAGATACCGATGAAGCTACGGTATCCACTGGTAATTATGATGTTGACGAGGATGCAGGCACGATACAACTTCGGGTTTTTCTTAGCCCGTCTTCGGGTAATGTTGGGGTAGAACAGGCTTTTACAGTAGACATAACGGTAAATAGCTCTGGAATAACAAATCCAGCCACGGACGGTTCAGATTACAATGGTACCACCGCAACAATTTCTTTTCCTGCAAACTCTCCTGCAGGTACCGAATTTTTTATCCCACTTACTATTCTTGATGACAACATTGTAGAGGCTTCAGAAAGAGTAATACAAAGACTCTCAAATGTTTCTTTTAATGAAATAGGACTTGCAGGTCCGGGAGGAATAGTTAGAATACATGATAATGATAGTGCAGCAATAGTACTTCAGAATGTGACTGTAAATGAAGATGCTGGAACTTTTGATTACGAGTTTACGCTTAATGGTAGTACCCAAGATAGTTTTTCAATAGATTATAATACTTCGGATAATACAGCTCAAAACACTTTGGACTACACTTCTAATAGTGGCACCTTAGTTTTTAATGGAAATGATAATGAAATACAAACTGTTTCATTAGTTATTAACGATGATAGCCTAGTTGAAGATGTTGAAAATTTTAGCATTACAGGTTCTTATTCTGGAATTGCCCCATTTGGAGGGGGTCAAGCTCAAAATATTTCACTTTCAAATAACCCAGCTACAATAACCATAACAGATAACGATGGTGGTTCAGGAGTTGGTTTATCCGTTGACGACTTTACCGTTGACGAGGCAGTAGGCACAGCTACTTTTGATATTTCGCTTAATGCAGATGTTCATGAAGGGTTTACAGTAAATTTTGCTGTTTCAGATGGTTCAGCGATTTCCCCTAGTGATTATACTGTAATTTCTAATACAGGCATACTTAACTTCTCCGGAACAAATGGAGAAATCCAATCTGTTACCGTAACCATTAATGATGATGTATTTATTGAAGAAACGGAAGATCTCTCCATAGTTTTGTCGAATCTTTCCACGGGACTAATTAACATAGTAGATGGCGATGGAACAGGAAACATTACAGATAACGATGCTAATCCTGGAGATGGAATTGCCTTTACACAAACCAATGTAGAAGTTACTGAAGGAGTGGGTGTTGTAGCTACCTTTGAAGTAGAACTCACAGGAGCCGTACAAGATCCTTTTGATGTAGCATTTAATACTGCATTTGGTTCTGCTACCGCTACCGATTTCGATGCACAATCTGGAAACCTTTCCTTCACTGGAAACGATGGGGAAATTCAAACCATCACCGTAGTTATTATTGATGATGCATTGATTGAACCTACAGAAGGATATACCGTAAACCTTACAGGAACGACAAATCCGCTTGTACCTGTCAATACTGCTCAAGCTACAGGATCTATACTCGATGATGATGCTAATCCTGGAGATGGAATTGCTTTTGTAGCTACCAATGTGGAAGTTACTGAAGGAGTTGGTGTTGTAGCTACCTTTGAAGTAGAACTTACAGGGGCTGTACAAGATCCTTTTGATGTAGCATTTAATACTGCATTTGGTTCTGCTACTGCTACCGATTTCGATGCACAATCTGGAAACCTTTCCTTCACTGGAAATGATGGAGAAATTCAAACCATCACCGTAGTGATTCTTAATGATGATATTACAGAACCTACAGAAGGATATACCGTAAACCTTACAGGAACAACAAATCCACTTGTGCCAGTCAATACCGCTCAAGCTACAGGATCTATACTCGATGATGATGCTAATCCTGGAGATGGAATTGCCTTTGTAGCTACCAACGTAGAAGTTACTGAAGGAGTTGGCGTTGTAGCTACCTTTGAAGTAGAACTCACAGGAGCCGTACAAGATCCTTTTGATGTAGCATTTAATACTGCATTTGGTTCTGC
>CANKZG010000008.1 GCA_947488435.1 uncultured Flavobacteriaceae bacterium
TAGTTCTCCTCTTTCTCCTCTCTTAAAGGTAATAGCTATTACCTTTAAATAACTAAAACAAAGTAAAGAAGACCGTTATGTGCAAATTCAAAAACTATGGAAGAAAATATTAAAGTTCAGAATTTTGGAAGTAAAAACATACTTGAAGAGTTTTATGAACTAATTGAAAAACATAAATTAAGTACAAACAAATCTTTCAAGCTAGGAAATTTTTATAACTACCTTTCTGAATTTGATGAAGCGTACCAAAAATTTAATACTGAGAATAATCAAAAAACAACCAAAGCTGTTTATTCTCAATTAATTCAATCCTTATACCCCTTTTTAGTAATTTTTAAATTTAAAGGTTTTTCTGATAGACCAGTTTTTCATTCATTCAAAAAATTTATAAAATTTTATACCCTAATCTTATCAGAAATAAATGGAGTACGAAGTGACTTTTTCTTTTGGAAGAATATCTCAGAAAATTTTCCTTCATTGGTAAAAAGTGATTTTGTCGAGTTTATAAATAGAGAAGAATTCAATCTAAATTTAATAAGCCCTAAAAATTATGATGATTATAATAAGATTGCTGAATCTGCTGAATATATTATTTCTAAAGATTTTGGTTTTGAAATAGAAAATATTTGGCCTATCAAAAAAATAAAAGAAACTGAAAAGCAATATCAAATATTTACTGAAAGTTTCAAAGTCCTTGAATACAGTTTTAATTCCCAAAAATTCGACTTTGAAATTCAAAACAGTCATTATGAAATGACTGTTGATTTACACATATCGGTTGAGGATAATGATGCGCAAAGATTATCCGCGATTTTATTTCAAATACTAACTAGTCTTTCTAATGTGAATAATAACAAAACTTATTTTGAGCATTTATCTGTAGGCAGTCTATATGGTCGAATAAAAGTTTGGATGAAAGACCTTGTTGCAAGTGAAGAAACAAAAGCAATACTTGAAACTACCAAAGAAGCAGTTACAAAAGGACTTACCGCTGGTCAAGTTTCTTATAGTGAAGTAAAAAAACAGTCAGCAGAAACCGAAAAAATAAAAAAGGAACAGGAATTAATTGAAAAAGAACTTGCCGATAAGCCTTCTGATTTTGAAGCAAAAATGAGTAACGCTTTAAACCTTGAAAAAAAGGCTTTAGAAAATGAAAAGCTTAGAAATGAAATTGTCAAAGAACGCCTTGAAGTAATTCAAAAATTATCTGACTTATCTGCAAAGGGAATTATCGAAGCCGATATGATAAGAATAGATATTAATGAAGTTTTATATTTATTAAAACAAGGAAATAGGCTAGAAGAGACAGATGCTGACATTGATGACATAGCATAATCTGCGCCTAACTTTGTATAAAAATATTGACAAACCAATTGAAACACATTAAAAATCGTCCTTTATTTTTTTTAGAGTATGCGCCAAATGTAACCTATACAGATGGAGAACCTGTACCTCATAATAATTTAGCAAAACGTTCGGATCTAAGAAATGAATTAATTGTAATCCTACCTCAAGAAGATGGACAAAAAATTTCATTCAACAGTAGAACTGTAAGTCATCAAGATAAGATTTATATAGCACCTCTTCCTAATCCTGTTCATATTTTACTAAATAGTGGAATAGAAAATTACAATAATTCAATTACCTCCCTAGGACTTTTAAAAAACGATTGTCAATTTGACAATGAGGAAAATGGGATTCATGTTTTAAATATCGGAATCGATAATACGAATGGGAATTTCAATGATTTAGTTAAGTTTAAAATGATGTCAGTAATCTCATTGGTTACATCTTTAGAAGCTTTTCTTAACCAAGTTATACCAAATGATTTTAGTTACCAACAAACTAAAAATGGAAAAACAAAAAATCTAAATAAGAAAAAGATTGAAAGTCCTCAAGTTACTTTTAAAGAAAAATTGACCAGTGTTATCAATCAATATTTAAACAATCCTGAGTTCTCAATAAAAAATGCAGATATTATTAACCCAATTACGGAACTTTATAATTTGAGAAGGGAAGTAATTCATTTGAAAACATACTCCGAAAATGAGATGGGACTATATTTTAAAAGTATTGGTAACTTATTAGATATAGAACTTGAAAAAATTATAATATCTATTAAAAATTATATGAATCTCATAGAACCTGACTTTGTGGAATAAAATACTGCTTACAACAAAGCCTCCTATGAAAATCCTCAGCCCAATTCTTCCAAAATAAATTTATGTTTTGATATTCCCTGATATCAGTTCGCCGTAGTTGATATATTAGAATTCCAATCCATTAAAAACTATTTTTCTAAACTATTGAGGGAAACCGTTTTGAGAAAGTAATATTTTTCCCTACTTTTAGTAATCCTCCATTAAAACCTAAAGTTCCCGTTTAAGGTTTTATTTCAACATATGTCTAACATTTTAGATCTACCGCTCATTGAGTGGCAACTTGGTCATCCTTTTACCATTCGTGATGCGTGTGAAGGGGTTCTTATTATGGGCGGCTTAGGGTCGGGTAAAACATCTGGTTCTGGTGCGCTCTTGGCTAAAAAATATCTTACCAAAGGATTTGGTGGGTTAGTCCTTACTGCAAAAGAAGATGAACTAGACCTTTGGAAATCCTATTGCAAACAACATGGACGATTAGATGATCTGGTTATTATCGGTCATGACTCTGATCAGTATTTTAACTTTCTTGATTACGAAAGTAATCGACCCGATAAAGGAACGGGGATTACACACAATATCGCAGATACTTTAAAGACGGTTATCAAAGCAGGGGCAAACGATGGACAAGAATCTGACAAAGCATTTTGGGATGCCGCATTACAACAACTTCTTGTTAATGCAGTTGATCTTTGCTTACTAACCCAAAAGAAAATTCGATTTGAACATATTTATAAAATTATTCAATCTGCCCCTAAATCCAAAAGTGAATTAAACAGCCATGAATGGCGACAATCATCAGCATGTTTTAAACTTATGGAACATGCGGCTAAAAAGCTAAGTGAGGCTCAAAAATCAACTGAGGCAGATAATCTGGCTAGACGGCTACATATTATTGAAGATTTCTTCTTAGGGAATTGGCTGTACCTTTCTGAAAAGACTAGAAGCATTGTAGAACAGATGTTTTTTGGCTTTGGGGATCGATTTATGCGAGACCCACTTTATTCGCTTTTCAATACAAAAACTACCATTACACCTGAAGATACCATCAAGGGTAAAATAATAGTTATTAATCTGCCTTATCTGATTTATGAGAATACAGGGCGTGACGGACAGGTGTTATTTAAATATATCTGGCAAAGAGCCATGCAACGCCGACAAATAAGAAATAACAGCCGTCCAACCTTTTTATGGGTCGATGAGGCGCACTACTTCCTACATGACCATGATATTGACCATCAATCAACGGCAAGAAGTTATCGCGCATGCACGGTTTATCTCACTCAAAACCTACCAAATTTTAGTCTACATGCTGGCGGTGGAGATAAAGGCATTATCCGCTTTAAAGCTCTAGCAGGAAATCTAGGCACAAAGTTCTTTCATGCCAATTCTGATGTTGAAACCAATGATTATGCGGCTGACTTGATTGGTAAAGAACTGAAATGGATGGGAAGTGAAGGGATGTCGATGGGCGATAGCGCCAGTTTTAATGAAGGGAGTTCGCAAAGCTTAATTCATACCATCGAGCCGTCAGAGTTTGCCAGACAGAAAACAGGTGGACAATTAAACAACTATGACGTGGAAGTCGTTGTTCACAGACAAGGCATACCCTTTCAGACTACTGGAAAAAATTACGCATTATTAATCATAAACCAACAAACCATATGAGTACAGAAAGTCAGTATTACAAGTACAATCCAGAAAAGAGAAACATCTTCATAGAAATTAATCAGGGTAGAACTAATTACGTCAAAGAAATTCTAGTTGGATTTCTAATGCTCTTCGCCTCTCATGGATCAGCAATTATCGAAGTCTTTATGAGAAAAAAGTTTGGTGAACGACATATCACACTTGCTCAATCAATTGGAATTTTTATTGCAATAATCTATGCTTTTCCGCTTTATGCTTTTATATATCTTACCCTAACATCCAGCGTTTTTGGAATGAGTTTTTCCAAAAAAATAGAAATGGCTACCCAAGCAACAGATAGGTTTTTAACACTATTCATGCTGGTCTTTTTAATTTTTTCCATCTATCACCGTCTTGAAATCCGACGTTATGGAACGACTTATGATTTTAAGCGATTCAGTCTTTCTGATGGCGAAATCATGCCTTTTTGGTGGAAAATTATTGGAAAGAATTATGGTTTTGGAAAAATAACCTATTATTTAGTTGTCGTTTTATTAGAACCTGCTATTCCAATTCTATTAGGATTGCTATTCATGCTCATCCCTTTTACCAGAATAACAGGAGTTCTAATTTTTGCATGTGGGGTGTTATTTATGATACGAAATTTCCATAAGGCTCAGTTAGGGAGAAATTGGGTTTTGGACAATATCGACAAGCAAATCTCAGGTCAGATGAAATACGATGTTTTCGTAGGAAGAAAACCAAAAAAGGATACTAAGGGAATTTATTTGCCTATTGAACTGCCAGATGATGATGAAACTCGAAAAACACTCTATAATATCGTTGAGGATTCATTTTCTACAACAGAAGATATTTGGGCAAATGATTATTTGGACGAATCTCACACTAAGGCGAGTACAGAAGATGACATAACAACTGAAAGTAAAGGTGGGGGTGGTGTGAGCAGTGGGTAAAATCAAATCAAAGTTTTTTGGTTAAAAGATGCTGGTACTCCGGAGCATATTTTGGAATCCGTTTTTTGATTACATCGGTCTGTACGTCCAATTGATAATTTAGATTATCACCAACGTGTTCGCCATTGTCCATTTTTCTTAAAATTTTTCGGATTGTCATTTCGCCTGTAATTGAAATTGGTATGGGTGGTTCAAAACCAAGACGTTCACAAATCATCGCTCTGGCTTGGTCCTTGTATTCAAGGTTTTCTTTTTCATAGCGGTCAAAGTGCTTCCATTTCATTCGCATCATAATTAACCACACTTTCTAATTATAGAATTAAATAACATGGTCTTAGACTATCATAAAATTTAACTTATGTCAAAAAAATATGAAGATTGGGAACTTGAAGGCATCTATGTTGTCGTTCAACATAGCAATGCGCAAAGGCTTATCGAAGAAAAAAACAAAACACTCTACGATATGGATAGGACACGTATAGCATCATACAAAAAACCATCACCCGCTCCCAAACCAAAAGGGGATATTCGGATTACCAAAACTGAAAAAAAAGAAACTATTTCCAAAGAGGATAATGAAAAAAGAAAACAATACGTCGAAAAAGAATATAATCAAGAAATAAAACAAGAAATACTCAAAACTGCACAGGATAAAGATTATGACCAAGAAACAATAGAACAAATTCAGGATATGCCTGAAAAAGATCTATCTGTACTCGCGGAAAAGGATGTCGAAGGCTATCGACATTTTGAAAAACAACAGGAATTAGAAAAAACTAAAAAAGACGTTCAAAAAGATAACAAAACTGATTTCCGTGAAAATAAAAATGATCTTGATATCACCATGGATGAAAAACAATCTAAGGAGATTTTCGAAGACCGTGAGTCCGACCAAAAAGAAAAACCGATTGAAGACAAAGACAAACATTCTGATAAAAATATTGATATCGAAATGGATGAAAAGGAAAGCAATGAAACCTTTGACAACACCAACAAGTTTGAGTTTGAATTTGAAAAGGATTCAAAAGACATAGACTTAGACCAGGATCGTGATAAAGCACCTGAGCCAACAGATGATTTTGAATAGTGAAAAAGCCCGCTCAATAAGCGGGCTTTGTTTTGATCCATTAAAATAAGTCTACTCCAATCTAATAGAAAGGGCGAAACCTTCAAAAGCAGTAATACGTAGTGCGTTAAAACTCTGATCCCTGACATCAAAAACAAGATCCCTGACCACATTAACACCTGATGCAACATTCTGTTCTGTTACCGTTACGCTATTATTTCTAAGGGCGACACTCATGGTCGTAGCATTATTAATCGCTGATACGGTAATTTGTGAAACTCCTTCGACACCTTCTAGGTTCAATTCAATAAAACTGGGATTACCATTTTCATCTGCGCGTGCTAATTGAATACCTTCAACAACTCCATTGGTTGATGTACTTCCTTGAAAATTGATAAATTGAAACCCATCGATCTCAAAACTTGTATCCGTATCGTTAATTGTAACGGTACTTAAATCAAGAGTAACGGATATAAAACCTGCATCAGGGATTTCGGGGCTTTGATCCTCATCATCGCTTGAACAAAGCATTAAAGGAAGCGTTAAAAAAATGGTGATTAAAAATTTACTGCTGAATATAAATGATTTCATTTTGTTTGAATTTTTTAATTTATAAATATTTGTAGGGGGTTTTGCATTGCGTTATAAACAGACATTGCCTAACTCAAAATGCGTATGCTTTTATGACTGGCCAAAATCTTTGGGTTTATTAATGATGTAATCCTCATAGAACTTTTTCCATGCCTTGATGTTTTTCTTAGAAAAAACGCCTTCAAGACTACTGGCTCTTTTATCTCTTGCCTGTCCTTCGTCATCTATAAGGCTTCCCTGCATAATCCGAAACTCAACCTTTTCTGCTGTTAGAATTCTTTCAAGATCGTTTAGCAAAATCGGATATCTCGCATGGGTCTTGGAATTAAAATCTCCAGAACTATCAAACCCAGCTTCTGAATTATAATCTCCTTCGGTCGACAATACAAAACGTTGACCATCCAATAGAAAAATTAGAGATTCCCCTTCTTGAACCCAAAAACGGGCATCATCATCGACACTGACTTTTAAAATTACAGCAAGCTCTTCTGTCCCATCACTTGTTATATGATTTTCTAATTGCAAGCGCGTGGTCAGAATACTTATCGTTGGATTCTTGGTCATAAGACCAACAACCCCTTTGGCAATAGAATTTCCAACAGCTCCGTTGATTTTAACCTTATTACCATTCATACGATACGTGATGGATTTTTCGAATTTATCTTCAAACACATCGACCTTATTTAGTCCGAGGGCTTTTTTGAAACCATTCCCTTTTTTTTGGGTGTACCCCGTTTGAAAGGCAACCAAGAGTAAGAATAGCAACGCACTATTTTTAACAAGTTTAATACTATAGTTTTTCTTTTTTTTGCGAAAAACCATAAACGCATTGATGTGATATCTCATTTTTAAAATTTTTAAAAGGATTACTTAAAAGACAGCAGGTATAAACAATAAGGAAATGAGGATTTCAATTGTTCAAGGGTCGCGAATGCGAAGAAGAATGGTTGTACTCATACGGCAAAAAAATAGCGTGAAACTTAGTGTGTCCTGAGTATAGAGGTACTGGTATACCTTGAGTCAAAGACAGCAACTAAGCCCACGCCTTCAGCCGTGGGCACTAGTCAACTTGCCTTCCACCTGACTCAAAAATTACCAGTTTTCTATACTCGGTGGAAATCGTTAGCTAATGCTTATGTTTTAATATTTTATTTTTCTATTTGTTTATCTGTATACGATTTACAATTTTAATGTTACTGAATCTAAGATAGAGATTCCTTTAAACTACCCAAATTTTTTCGATGATTTAGTGAAATTACTATATCCCAAATTTTATTAAATGTTATTGCCTCTTCTATAAAACAAACTATCATTCGTAAACTGAACTAAGGAAAAAAGACTGGTTAAAAACCAGTCTTTTTTCCTTAGAATACCCTTTTATTCTAATTTAATTTGAAATAAAAATCCCTATTGTTTTGTCAATACAATTGGATCCAATGGCATTATGTAATTAATATCATTTGGACATTCAGCTTCATTCAATAAATCTCGTGCAGGTACAAAAAGTAAATTCATCTTATTACTGCCTAATGAACTAATCGATATATAAATATCACCTGCTTGTCCACAATTACTATTCGGACCTGAATAGTACAAAATATAACCTCCATTAGCTGTCATGCGAATCCCATTGATTACCAAATTATTGGTATTACCCAGTGACAACGTATTTTCAACTGTACTGCTACCATTTGTTATCTTATAACGCATTAATAGAATATCTTCCTTAAAATTATCAATATAAGGAGTGGTATATTTAACAATCCGAAATTCAAAATTTTTACTATTATATATTCCCTTCCACGTTCCTACATATTTATTTAAAACATTATTTATGTCTTTTACATAAGTAACATGTTCGGGAAATCCAGCATCGTTATCTACGTAATTAGCAACTAATTCAACAGCCAACTCACTGTCATCATAAAAAGCTTGAGCTTTGCAATTATGTGAAGTACTCACAACGAATATTAAAATTACTATTCTTACTTTATCGAATAGATTACCATCCATAAAAACTTAAGAAAAAGGTCTACTGTTTTGTCAATGTAATTGGATCTAACGGCATTATATGATCTGGTATAGTAGGACATTCACTTCCTTCTATCAAATCACGCCCTGGAAAAAAAGTGAAATTCATTTTATTACTTCCTAGGGAGCTTATTGATATATAGATATCTCCATGTTGACCACATAGACTTTCTCTTCCCGAATAAATTAGATTATAGGTGTTTCCATCCAAAAAATTGCCTCTAATAATTAAAGCCTGCTCATTTTGAATGTTCAAAGTATTCTCAATTACATTAGCTCCATTTACTATTTTATAACGCATTAATAATATGTCTTCTTTAAAACCATCAACCAAAGGAGTGGTGTATTTAACAATTCGAAATTCATAACTCTTATTACCATATGAACCATTCCATGTGCCAACATACTTATTCAAAACATTATTTATATCCTTAACATACGTTATATGATCGGGAAGTCCATTTTCATTCTCAAAATAACTAGCAACTTGTTCAACAGGCATCTCACTATTATCAAACAGAACTTGTGCTTTGCAACTATATGAAGTTCCAACCACGATCATTATTAAAACTATTATATTTCTCATTTTTAAATCGATTTAATTATTTTAATTCTCACATGGATTCGTATCCAGTTTACCTTGATCATCTAATTCCTTTTCATCAATCGTGCCATCATTATTTATTTTGGCAAGATCAACACCAGAATTATTAGTTACATCTTTTATAAATTTTAAAAATCCTCTTTCTCTACCAAATCTATCAATTAATTTTTTAAATCTTTGAATGATTCTATCATCTCTAGGGTTAAATGTTGTATTTATTGAAGAAACATCACCAGTAAATCTCATTGTGTAAATCCCACTACTAGAAACCATTGTCGCGTATATTTTATCTAAAGGAAAATTATTTGCTGAAGCATTTCTAACCATATTTAGAAACGTTCTTAAATCTGCGGGAGAAAACATCCGATAAATCTTATTTGTTGTTATGGTTCCGTCCGAATTGACTTTATCGAAATCATCTAAATGTGTATGTACGTATCCAATCATAGAAGTTGAATTCGATGGGATATATAAATTATGCCCATTGGGAGCTACTTGCAGGGTTGTAAAACTGCCATTCGAATTCTGAGAAAATCCACTTTCTTGTTGTAACCCAGTGTTGCCTTTTAATTGATTCACTTTTGCAACATACTGTGCATCGGTATAAAGGTCATCAAGATGACCACAAGGTGTCTTAACACAATTCCCATTTTCATCATTTTCAAAACCTGGGTCACACGGAAGAATACAACTACCTGATACAGGATCGTAGACTCTTGGAGACGAACAATTGGAACTAGAGCCTCCTCCTACCGGTGTCCATCCATCATCACCATCATCTTCTGTAATACCTCCACCTCCAGAGCTATCTCCTGCATCTAAAACAGTGGTATCTCCAACAGCCCAACATCTAAATCCATCATAAACTAATGAACATGCCCAGTCGGGGCTTCCAGAAGGTGGTTCATCATCATTTCCAAAAGCTGTTCCACATACATTTACATATACAAACCCACAAGCTTGACCAGATGATGAAGAGTGTATTGTGTGAGATTTAGCTGTTCCACTAGATTCATTTGAAGACCCTTCTTCTATTTCATAATAATAATAGTTTTTATCAGAAAGGTCGTAATACATTCTTTCGTTTTCTCCAATCCTCACCTCTACTCCTGAATCCTCTTTAATCTCCTTTACTAAATACTGAATTATCCCTTCTGAATCATAGTATCCAACTAATAACGACCTAACTACTCCATTATCATCTGTTAAAGGAAATAGGGTGTTTGTGTTAGTTGAATCTATCATAACAAGATCAGAATATCTGATTTTTCCATAAGCCTGCTCAAAAGCACTCATATCACTCTCATTCGTTCCACTTGCCTGTTGTGAAAAAAGTGCAAAATCTTTTTTCTTAATTTCAAATGAGTTTACGCTTGTCACTAAATCTAGGGCGATTGGATTAGTAGTTACAAACTCACTAGTGTCGGTAAAATTTTCTTCTGAAGAATTATCTTCTTTATTGCAACTTATTAAACATAATAACGAACAGACACTGACGTACTTTAAATGTTTAAAAAATTTTAATTCACCCATATTTTGATTGGTTTTAGTAAAAGGTTGAAAATCGATCCTGTTTTTGTAACTGACAAGAAAGTTCTAAACGCTTTGTTAAATACAAAAGCAATCAATTTTAATAAAAAAAAGGGAAATATCCTATATAAAATCATATAAAACTTATCAATTTTGCTGATTTATTAGTGAAAAAGTACAATCATGTCGTGAATAACATCTATGTGTCGTGAATCGCTAATGAATTAAAAACTAAAATTAGTTGTTATCTTCTCATGAGATACCAAAATAGTTTTAGATGAGTGATCCAAGATCGTCTAAAAAAGATTATATAGTTTACTGTAAATTCCAAATGGGAGTTCAAATTCTGACACAGATAATACTACTGATTATTTTGTCGTAATTGAAGGTATGAGAACTGATTCAAATGGTAGATTTTAGATTCTTTGATAATACTTTCGATCGTAAATAATCCCATCTAGGAACACATTCAAGTAATAAACTATATTTGAATTAGATGATAAATAGGTTTATCGGTGAATCAAGAATACCTTGTAACTCAGGAAGGTCGCCATATATAGTAACAATGATAGAAAAAAATAAACCCCTATAAATATCGATATGAAAAAAATATTCTTTTTTCTTTTAATATCTCAAATAACTTTTTGCCAAGAAAAGAATTCAAAATCAGATTTAATTCTCGTGGGTAATAAGAACATGTTTGAACTTTCACCCTTTAAAGATTTAGAGTTGAAAAATAAAAAGACAAAATATACTATTGAATTATCTCCTAGCACAATTGGTTTAGGAAAATATTCGGACATTTCAACTGAAAAAAGGTTTATTAGAAAAATAAACTCAGCTTTGGAATTTATGCTAGAGGAGAGTAGCAATGTTTTGTACTATTTTCCAGTTAGCAATAATCTTGATAGAGATAAACTAAGAAATAAGGTTATACCGAAGATTAATGGTAAGCAACGTGTTAAGTTATGGGTTTCCTTGTACAATTTCAATTCATCTCCTTATATTGTAATTGATCGTATTAAATTGAAAAAGTAATTACAATTGATCGAAAGAAAAAGAGGATATCCAAAAGTATACCTTCTTTTCTATTATGACCTAAATAGTGCTTAAATTTAGATCACAACATTAGTTGCTATAGAGACCATGCCTAATTTGTTTTTAAGAAAGCAAATTTTATGAATATAAAAAAACCCATAGTTTTATTGATTCTTTTGGGAATTATAACTTTTAGTTGTAAAGCTCAACGATTAAAGGCTGAAAACATTTCAATGAATTCGGAAATGAATTATGTTTTTGCAAGAATTTATGATGAAAAACCCTATACTCAAATATTATTTGATGGATCATACCTAATGTCTGTTTTCAAGTTTTCTGACTCTAAATCAACACCTGAAAACTTTTCTGAAGGTCATGAATTTTTAGATAGTTATATAATTTCAATTGTTCCTGACGGAGATTATTATACAACAAGTAAGCTTTTTAAAATTGAGGGACTGAATGATCCCAAAATTTTAGATATTAAGGAACAGAAATATCCTCATATTAGTCTGAAAATTGAGCATGGTTTTCCGAATGAAAGGAAAATAGATATAGTCATAGTAGAAGCTCCTAAATAGACAATAAAGTATTTTCATTATATATGAAGGGGTTTTCTTAAATTATAGAAAACCCCTTTTTATTTTATAAGTGAAAAATGAAATGAATTTTGCTCAATAAAACTTTCTTAGCTCTTTTAAGGCACCTGTACTAAAATCTGATTGTTATCTGCGAAAGAATAATAGTCTTCACCTGTGATAATAATATGGTCTAAAACTTGAAGTCCTAAATAATATCCAACCTTGACCATCTTATCTGTCAATGCCTTATCATTAAGACTTGGTTTCAGATTGCCTGATGGGTGATTATGACCTAGGATAATATTTGAGGCTCTAGCTTTTAAAGCTGAACCAAAAATCAATCGACCATCGGCTAGCGTTCCTGCTATGCCTCCTTTTGAAATTGGCACAATCCCCATACATTTTGCATTCGTATCAAGAAGCAAAATTTTAAATTCTTCCTGAAGATTAATCGTTAGATCATCCCAATTTTCTCGAAACAATCTATAAGCGTCTTGCGATGACTTAATGATCGGTCGATCATCCGCCTTAACTTTTCTGGTATAGGTAAGTTTGATTTCAGATATTTTATAGGGGTCAAAATTTTTCATGACCCTCTATAGATCAAACTCTCTTTCAAAAAAATGCACACAAAAAGATGAACCAATTAGGTCAATTGGCTCATTCCAAAATCACGAGTTATATATCTATATCAATATCTCGGTCTTTTTGGGGGACATTATTGTCTTTGTCGATCATTCGATTGTCAAATGTATCCATATCATAAGGAGGAATAATCTCTTTATCATTTTCCTTCTGTTTATCCTTTTCAAAAATAAGTTCTTTTTCGTATTGTTTCATTCCATCATACATAGCTAACATACGATTATCATTGACCGCTAAATCCTTCAATGTATCAGATTTTAAGCTGAGCTCTTGTGCTAATTCATATCCTATATTAAAACGCTTTATATAATCCTTTTGATCGTCTTTACTTTCTTTCATATATCAAAAAGTTTCACGGGCGTTTTGTTCTAAATAATCATTAATCGAATCCCGATCATAAACAATGATCCGAGGCTGTGGCTGAGAGTATCTAATCTTGCCTTCATCGCGCAATTTTTGCAATGTGGTCTTGGACGCTATATTAAGCAAAGACATTGCTTGATCACCATCAATCCATTTGCGCAGTTTTTCTTTACCATGTTTCTGTTCTAGGTGTTCTACCACCTTGTCAAACAGAGCATAAAATGCTTCTTCTTGTAAACAGACAACTTCCATACAAGGCAAATATCGTTAATTCATAGTTTCCAATGGTTAAATTTTCCCTCCACCAAATCGAGACAATTTACTGACATATAATTCATAAAAAATATCTAATTCATTTCTACTTAGAGTTCTATAAGGAGAAATCTTATTCGCTTTCTGATTAAGCCATACTTCTAACTTAGGTTTGTCAATATTCTTAAGGTTTAATTCTTCATCAAACATTTTTACCGCCAGCTTCACATAAAAATCCAAACGCTTATCATTATCTTTTTCACTTGGAAATAAGGTTGCAAAAACAGCTTTTAAAGTTCTTTTTCTCTCCCTATTTTCAATATTCTTATTTACCTCTGAATTATTACCACCAATAACTTTTTTTTGGGATTCTGTTGATAAACCATATGCTAACTGTCCAAATAACAAAGTCAAACTTGTATATGTACTCACCTCATTGGAGGCACTAAATTCACAGCCAGGTCCTGTATCTCCAAATGATCCACCAAACGTATATATTGTCACAGGAATTTTACTTTGAAATAGATTCGGGTTTTCTTTTAAAGGTTGTATTTCCAATTTAAGCTTAAATTTAGATTGCCCCCCTACTTCGCTATAAAAAACCGGATAGTCATAGTTATTGCTATGAGAGCCATATCCGGTGACTTTATAATTTAATTTATAATTACCAGTTGGAGCATAAATTAAACTTAAGCTTGTTGAGGCTCTTGGGTGTATAAAATAAATTTCCGGTCTATTAGCTTCAACCCAAACAGTGCTTTGAAATAGGCATTTCCATCTTCTTGTACCATAGAGTTTATCAAACATGTTTTTTAATCGTTTTTCGTGATCCTCACTCCTACTAAAATTCTGGTAACCTTCTGAATCTGCTGACCAATCTCTATATATAATTGCCCGATCCGATATGCTAGTTGCTGATCTAGGGATAATTGGTTTATTAATTCTTCTTCGACCATTACTTCTATATTTCCCGCTTAAAATATTAAATTGCGCAGAATTTTTATATCTTGAATCTGTAATTTCAAAATCTAACCCGGTTGTTGATGTTAGTATGATTTTATCAGTTGAGTGCTTTTTTATTTTTAAAAAATATGTTGGAGATTCATAACGATCATAAAATTTTAACCAACTATTTTCTTCGCTTAGATAAAGCTTATAATCTACTAGTCTTTTGTTTTCATTATAGACCGTGCCATCCCAAAATCCATCAAAATTTTTAAAATTTCTCTTGGCATCTACACTACTGATATTATCCAATTTTTGATTTGGGTTACTCTTTTTAATTGAAGAAACAAGTTTTTTAGAACGCCTTTCATTTCTGATCATCTTAAACCGATAATCTCTTCCTGCATAAATTGAAATATTGTTGCTCGATATTGTTATTCGAAACTTAGAAACATCAAAATCGAACTTATTCCGATTTTTAATTTTTTCTTGTAGAATAGTTACTGCTTTTTTGCCATCTAAATCGATAATCTTTAATCTCCATTCTCCAATTAAATTTGACCTCTTTTTTAAAGCTCCATATCCACTTACTTTAGGTGCGTAAGCTTTAAGAGAGCCATAATATTCACCAGTAACTTCAGTGATTTCAAGTGAAAAAAATCTTCTTTCGTAGCCTCGATTCCTATTGCCTTCGTATGTACCAATAATAGTTTGCGCAGTAAGATCGACTATTCCTAAAAAACAGATAATCGATAAAAATAGAATCATTTTTTTCATAAAAGAAATTATTAAATATTTAAAATAGTTCTATTTTAAATATTGAAAACAATTAAAAAATCTAAGAGGGGGAGGTTAGTCTAAGATAACAAGATTCAGATAAAATCTCTTTTTTATAGGAAATAATTTATTTTTTTTATTTGTTCAAGCTTCTTTTTACACATAAATAGGTATTGTTTGATAAAAATTTTCGGATTATCTTGTAGGAGTTCCCTCTTGTATAAAATTTCTAATAGTTTTAAATAAGCGAATTATGAACGAAAAAAAACAACTTTTCACGATAATATCAATAATCCTCATCATGGGACTTTTAGGAGGTTTCGGGAACTTTCTATTTGCAAATGGTAATCTTGAAAATATATCAGATGCAAAAAACATAAGTATTATAAAATCTCTAGTTCTCGGAATTATTGGAGCAGGAATCATACCTCTTATTCCTGGTCTGATATCCTCAAATATAATCGACAATGAAGATGAAAAAACTGGAAGGATTTATTCAAGGATGATCCGTTTTGCTAGTCTTTGCCTACTTGCATCCGTTTTTTCGACTAGCATTTTGTCGGACACTTTTAAAATCATTCGTGATAAATATCAAATTCTAGCAGAACTGGATAAACAATCTAAAATAATTGAAAAAGTTAAGATAAGTGCAGATTCTGCAAAAGTAAGAGCTAACGACGCAAATATAAAAGCTGATCAAGTATATCAAAACAAAAAAGAGTTTGAGGATATTGAGAAAGAACATAATGAAGAGGTAAAACATCGTGTTGATGAAATAGTGAAAGAGGTCTCTCAAAAAGAACAATTAACCAATGAAGAAAAGAAACTTTTCTCCAAAATTCAAAATACCGCCTATTTAGAATTTTCAGAAATCTTTCATAACCTCGAGGAGCCAGATTCGATTGCTCTACAAAAAGTAATTGAAAGTCTATCAAAAAAAGATTTAATTCTTAAAACAACTATTACAGATAAAAATGCCCTGATATCAACAGCTAAGTGGTATGGAAATTAGCTAAAACTACTAAGTTTAGAAACCTATAACCTTCTCCAAAGCATCGTCAGTTTCTTTATGCATGAAGTTTTGCTGATAATTTACTGTAGTCGTAATACTAGAATGACGGTAGAGTTTTTGGAGCATTTGAATTGGAATTTTATCGCCTGAAATATTGCCGAAACTATGACGAGCAATATGCATAGATAGTTTTTTATCCATCTTCAACTTATCAGCAACAATTTCTAAACGACGATTAAGGTTCCGAGTGATAGTTTTTATACGAATACTCAGTTGTTTTTCGTTTTTTAAATTCGTCTCCATTAAAAAAGGAAATACTAAGCCACTCTCATGACCTTTTTGTTCTTTATAAAACCTTAAGATCTTTTGAGCTTTATTTGGAATAGCCAGAGAAACCAACTTTTGATTTTTTCCCATTCGGTAATAAAGACGACCATCTTTAAAATCTGACCATTTAAGCTGAACAACATCTCCTACTCTCACACCTGCAAAATAGAAACTTATCAGCCAAACATTGACAGCATGTTGTTGTGCAGGTGTTAAATCCTGTGCTGTTTCCAAAAGTTGAACTTCTTCCTTGCTCAATCCAATTTTTTCAGTCTCTGGAAACTTGATTTGTATCTTACCTTTACCAAAGGGATAATTGGTGGCGTCAACATCAAACTCTTTTCGAGCAAAATTATAGATCGTACGAAGCAGTATAAGGTAATTTACAGCCGTTCTTTGGGCCACTTTTCTTTCATGAAGGAGATAGGTTTCAAAGCCTTTTATAAGCGTAACACTTAATTCTGTAAAAGAAAGGGTCTTTTTTCCCAAATAAGTTTTAAAGACATTCAATCGTAAAGACTGATTATAGTGCTGATCATATTTTTTACGCTTTAATAGATTAGATAAGAATACCTCACTTGCTTGGAAAAAATTAAACTGATCCGTACCAGTAATTTTTTTTGTAATTATAGCGACCGATTGATTTTTATTTTTAGCCTCTATTTCTAATGCTACATCATGGGCTTCGGTTAACTTTTTGAGCAGTAAATTATTTAAACGGACAGAACTAGGATAACTTTTTTTAGCAAGTCCTTTTTGAACATCCCAGTCTTTCTCTAAAATATATTCACCCGTAAAAATATATTTAGACTTACGATCTTTTGTCACTCTCAAGGCAATTGGATGGCGCCCATCAGATTTTCTATCATGCTTCCAAAGTAGTATTTTTACTGTCGCCATTTGGTCTAATTATTTCATAATAAAGGTACGAAGAAATGAACATTCTACCTAAAACATACCTAAAACATTTACTGTATTTTATTGGTTTTTATTGATGTATATTGGAAGTTTAAAAATGTTAAATGATTGATTATCAAATAATTTATGTTATTTAAGAACAAAAGACCGAAAATTCATAACCCGGAGGTCGGGGGATCGTGCCCCCCTCTCGCTACAATAAAAATCCCGAGGTTTAGGTCTTGGGATTTTTGTTTTCTTATAGGAATCATAATTCTTCACTAAGACCATTACCGCTACCAAAATGGTCAAAATTTATACACATCTGAGGATAAATTGTTTAAGGTGGTAAGGATTTATTATCTTAGTTTTTATAAGTAGGATAGCTTCAATGATGTTATCCAATTGTTGTACACCATTTTGCAAAAAACTAGCATTCATTGAAAACAGAATTTGAAAAAGATATTTTAGAACAGTATGATAAGTTCTACATCTCAGAAAATCCGACCGAAAAGGAATCGCTAAGAAATGATATTCGGAAAAAGTTATTAGACCAAAATGAACTGACTTCTGAAAATTATCAAATTCTCGGATTGGTTGATTATGAAAGTGAAGGTTGGAAAAACCACTCTGAAAGAATACTCGAAAACTTTAGTAAGTCAGTTGAGAAAGACGAATCGAATTTTCTTGCCCGATTATATTTGGCTCATATTTATCACGACATAGGGAATTTAGATTTAGCTCTTGAAAATTATCAAAAGGTAAATGATAAAGCGCTAAAGGAATTCCAGCTTTGGAGATACGTAAAATTGATAGAGCAAATCGGATACTGCAAATATAAACTCGGGGATGAAACTGGTGGAATTGCGTTGTTCGAAAAAGTTTTAGAATGGTATCGGAAAACTGAAGACGAATATGAATTAGCGAGACCAACTGAACTGCTTGAATGTTTACCCGAAAATCATAAAATAGTTGTCGGAATCAAAAAAGTCGAGAACTATCTGGACTAAAAAAAACGGTGTACAACACAACCTATAAACAATACGGGCTTCGGGCTTAAACGTAAAGTTTGTGTATTTTTAGGAAGTCCGCAAAATCTTTTGGATTTTGCTCTGGTCAGGATAAAATAAATCAAAACAAAAAGATTTCACTATGTGCGTGGCGGAAAGCAAACGCTAGTTTACTCCCGTACTGTTTATAGCTCAACCGTTGTAACACATTTAAAGAAACTTTTACTAATTGATATCTATTGAAATTAAAAGCACTTTTTACATTACTAACACTTTCACTATTAACAAGTTGTTATTCCAAAAAGTGTAATTGTGAACTCGATAAGGAAACCATTGAGGAGAATATTGAATTTTTGAAAGAAATAGGGAAATCGGAGTGGAATGAATTAAGGGCTGAAAATTACAAAACATTTAAAACTGATACTTACCGGCTTACAATTTTTCCCTCGTGGACCAATGCCGAGATATCAGAGTATAAATTGGAAAATGGATGGGGCGACCCAAAAATATCGATAAGTAGATACGAAAGAAGACTAGATGGAGAAAAAATTCATCTAAAAAAAATTGACCAAACTGAAGAAATTTCTTTGTCTGAAAATGATTGGAATCAATTTGATAATCTTATAACGGAGCAATGCTTTTGGACAATGCCAGTTCGTTCAAAGGATACGTATTTAGACGGAACAGGCTGGATTCTTGAAGTTAAAAAGGGAAGAGTGAACAACTGTTCGAATCGAAATTACCATATCGTTTCAAGAGTCGCTAAATCTCCCAAATATTTTGAACTATGTGACAAGTTACTTATGCTTGCGGGAAGTTCGAAAAAGGAGCAGGACAGTTTACTCTATAAAAGTTGGACTTCAGACTGAACGAAAAAAAACGTGTTACAACAAAACCTATAAACAATATGAGTCTCGGGCTTTACCAAAGGTTTTGTGTATTTTTATAAGGTCTCGAAATCTTTGGGATTTCGCTTTGACACGAAAAAAGGTAAAACAAAACCAAAAGATTTCAATATGTGCATGACGGAAAGCTAACACCAGTTTGCTTACGTACTGTTCATAGCTAAACCGTTAGGCAACATTTGAGAAATGACGAAACAAGAATTTTTATTTCATCTAAAAGGCGCAAGCTTAGTATCATTAAAATTTGCGGAAAATTATGTAAAAAATAAACTGACAACTGATTTTAAATACAATGTAATTCTCAATGCTTCGACTGACAGTCCAAATCTGACCCAATTTGATATTTACCCAGAGGATGATGGAAAAATGAAATTGGATTTGACCGATAATGAAGTTGTCGAATTAATATGTCGGAATGGAAAAGTGCCAGTATGGATTGACATAAATGTGCTAAAATCGAGTAGAAAAAGTACAACTTTCAATCTACTTTGTTCTGGAAGATATTCGGACGATAAGAAAGAATACTATTATAACGACAATGGTTCCGGCCCATTCGGAATTAAAAGTCCTAAATTACCCATTGGATATAAAGAGGGGCAAAAATTTAAATTAAAATGAGCATCTTAAATTTCTTTAAAAAATTGAGCCGTTCAAAAGCTAGCTCTGAATCGGAATGGCTTGTTAAAATTGATAATGATATGATTCTTACTAAAGACTATGAAGGTATAGAAAGGTCATTCAATTATAATGAAATTAAAGAAATTTATATAGAAACTAATGATACAGGCCCTTGGCTGACTGATTTGTGGTGGAGAGTTATTTCTACCAATGGAACTATTCTATCTATCCCTGGTGGTGCTACTGGAGAAAGTGAAATGTTAGAAGAATTTCAAAAATTATCGAATTTTGATAATGAGAAATTTATAACTGCAATGAGTTCAACTGATAACGCCAAGTTCATTTGTTATGAATCAAGTAACGTTGCCTAACAACACCTATGCGATAATGCGGGTTTGTGTTTAATCAAAAGGTTATTGTCTACTTGGTTTGTCGCCAAAATATTAAATTTAGTATTTTAGAAAATATAAAAACAAAATATAAACTTTGGCTAAGTGCTAAATCAAAAGTCAGTGATTTTCGGCTTCCGCACTACGCATAGCTAAACGTTGTAGCTAATTAAATCAAAGTCTGTAAATGACAAAAAGTGATTTTATAAAATCGGTAACTGAATTACTAAAAGACAATGTTAAGGTTTTAGTACTAGTTAGAATTCCTAACTCCGGAAATAACCGCAACTATTTCTTTATGGAGAATTCAAATGAATTGGAAAGGCTTATTAATGAGAGCAATGAAAGTGACTCAATAACTGTATTCAAAGAGATTAACGAATTAAATACTGGATTAGTAACTGAGGATTTTATAAGAATCGTAACGGAATCTCAAGTCGAAAATAGTTTTGACCCTGAATTGTTAATTGTAAATAATAATTACAGAGAATATAAAAAAAATGGTAGTTCGGAATGGAATACTGTTGAGAATGTTAACGAACTTAAAGAAGTTTTGACAGATACTATTGATGAAAAAATATCAATAATTTCGGAACCAGACTTTTGTGACGAACAAAATACGTTTCATTTGTATGTTCCTAATAAGTATGGAATAAGTAAACCTGGAGCAACTTATTGAAAAGAATAAAAACTAGCTACAACAACATATATGTGATCATAACAGATAAGTGATCCATCGAATGGTTATTGTGTTTTTGGTAAGGCGCAATGCTTACAAAATGAGAAGTTAGTAATCACTGCGCAGAAAAAGTCGATGGTTTGGTAACTTTTTGCTCTGCTACGACACATATATTAAACGTTGTACGCAAGCTGAAAAAACAGAACCGAATTGAAATACACATTCCTGATTTTAATATTCACTTCTATTACGTTGAATATTTTTGGACAAGATTCTGACCGAACCTATTTAAGACATGGTCATAATTATAGTACGACGTACTCATACGGAATAACGGAAATAACAATTCATTCGGACTCAACTTTCACTTGGAAAAGTTGGTCCGTTTATAATAAAAAGGATTGGAAAACCTACAAGGAATACATGCCCGAAATCAGTAATGGAAAAATTACTCGAAATGGAGAATATTATATCCTGACTGAATATCGGAACGGAAATAAAACGGACTTTAATTGGACAGTAAAGTTTAATGATAAACGACTGAATTTTTACTATCCGATTAAAAATGAAAAACTAAGAATAAGCGCTAAATACAAACGGATTTGACAAAAACGAAAAAAAGCCAGCGTACAACAATGTATAACCGCAATTACGGCGGATTCGAATACGTCCGAATCCACTCGGAATTGAGAGTTATGTGCCAACCCGAAAAACTTTAACTTAAAACCCATAACTGACGGTTATACGTATTCCAAGATCAAATCCAAATATTTTTTAGTTTTTATGCTGCCGCATGATTATTCAAAACAACATAGGG
>CANKZG010000009.1 GCA_947488435.1 uncultured Flavobacteriaceae bacterium
GTTCCATCCTGAGTTAGTGTAGCATTGGTTGTATTCGTATCGGTTACGGTATTGATATCCGCCAATGGAATAGTTACGGTATTGTTTTCACTATCGGTAAGAATTAGGTTTGTTCCATCCTGAGTTAGCGTAGCATTAGTTGTATTCGTATCGGTTACGGTATTAATATCCGCCAACGGAATAGTTACGGTATTGTTTTGACTATCGGTAAGAATTAGGTTTGTTCCATCCTGAGTTAGCGTAGCATTGGTTGTATTCGTATCGGTTACGGTATTAATATCCGCCAACGGAATAGTTACAGTATTGTTTTCACTATCGGTAAGAATTAGATTTGTTCCATCCTGAGTTAGTGTAGCATTGGTTGTGTTTGTATTATCCAAATAAATTCCTAAATCTACTTGATTTCCAGCGGTAGCAGGGTTGGTGAGTGTTAGGATGTCTCCTGTAAGAACAAGATTTTGAAGTTCGTCCACAGGATTACCACCTCCCGCAATAGTTATAGCTGTAATTTCTGCTTGTAACTCGTCAATTGCATCTTGAACATTATTACTAACAGTTTGAGGGCTTGGTGTAAATGGCACTTCACCGGCATTTTGATCATCAGTTCCAGCGGCTACTGTTAATTGAAAATCGTTTCCAACTTGCGTAACATTTACAGAATTATCAGGTGAAGTAATATTTTGAATTTCGTTTGAACTATTGGTATCATTATCTAGCGCATCTGAAGCAGCAATTGCAGTTGTGACTTCAGATTCTAAGGCAAACGAACTTAAGTCAACATCTTCATTTGTTCCACCTTCAATCCCTATGGTTAATATTTCACCGGTAAGAATAGAACCTAAAATATTTTGATCATCTGTTCCTGTGCCACTTAATGCAGATAGATCTGCTGTAACGGAATTCCCATTTTCGATATCAATTTGTAGCATATTACCTGTTAAAGTAGCTCCCGTAAGGTTTTGATCATCCGTTCCTGTGCCACTTAATGAAGACAGATCTGCTGTGATGGAATTCCCATTTTCAATATCAATTTGCAGCATATTACCGGTTAAGGTAGCTCCTGTAAGGTTTTGATCATCTGTTCCAGTTCCACTTAGTGCGGATAAATCTGCCGTAATGGAATTCCCATTTTCAATATCAATTTGCAGCATATTACCGGTTAAAGTAGCTCCAGTAAGGTTTTGATCGTCTGTTCCAGTTCCACTTAGTGCGGATAAATCTGCCGTAATGGAATTCCCATTTTCAATATCAATTTGCAGCATATTACCGGTTAAAGTAGCTCCAGTAAGGTTTTGATCGTCTGTTCCAGTTCCACTTAGTGCGGATAAATCTGCTGTAATGGAATTCCCATTTTCAATATCAATTTGCAGCATATTACCTGTTAAAGCAGCTCCGGTAAGATTTTGATCATCTGTTCCTGTATTGTTGAAATTACTTAAGTCAATTCGCGTTTCATTTCCAGATTCCGTTAAAACAAGATCATCCCCATCAAGAACCGCATTGGTTAAAGATTCATTGGTGCTATCCGTATCCTGATCATCGGCAATATGAGTAGCTAAACCTAGCGTGTTCGCATCAATATTATCTAAAACGCTTTGCGCAACGCTAAATGGATCTACGGGGGTGCCAAGACCTGTAATACTCGTTTGATCTGCAATTGCGGCAAGTGTTGCTCTTGGAAACCAATCTACCATACCTACACCATTGGTGCCTAAAATAAAGTCATTTCCTGGAGATGAAAAATCAATAGGAAGAATGGAACCATCAATAATTTCAATTGTTCCCACAGTATTATCCTGCAATTGTAAACTACCCACAGAGTCTTCTTGTAATTTATCCACGGTAATGGAACCATCTTGAATATGAAAATCTCCATTAATACCATCTTCTACAATATTGCTACCATTAATAATCCCTACTTCGAAATTAAAGTTATCTCCGTTTTCCGTAATGATTATAGTAGGGTTTCGATTTACAATGCCTTCAGCAGTAAACGTTTGTGTACTAGCATCAAAAATGGTAGTATTTCCTTCTGTATCGGTAAATGTAAATGTCCCGTCCATGTTGTCCACCAAGGTTACCATGGAAGAACTTGCTACGATTTCACATAAGTTAAGCCAGGTGGATCCGTTGTAATAATGAACACATTGTTCATCTGTATTATAAACTAAGGCTCCAGGAAGCGGACTAATAGCTAACATTTGTTGTTCCGTTACCCGGGTAATAACGAGTACTCTGGAAGTACTTTCCAATTCTAATACTGATGAGCCATCAATATTCTGAGGATTATCTCCAATTTTAATTTGGCTATGTGCAAAAGAGCTAGTCAAAAGGACAAATAAAAGAAGAAAGGATTTACGTATCATGAAATCTATTTTTAGACCCAAATACTGGGACTAACAAAAATAAGATTATATCTAAATAAACTCTGATTTATACTTTAAAATGCACGTGTTTTGCGGTAAAAGGAGTCTAGATTTATGAATGGACTGAAAAGAACTAATTTTTATGTTTAAAGAACCTTACAAATCACAAAATTTAAGGATATTAACAAAAGTTTAAACCGGCTAAATTTGTTTTTCGCCGAACTTACTTTTTCTTTATCCTGAAGTAAGAAAACTTAGATATAAAGTTTATAGTAGTAATTTTGTAGTTTGTACCTTGAAAAACAATATTTTAACTCTTACTCGACTAATTTTGAAAATAACCAAAATGAAAAACCTGGTAGTATTAATCGCAATTTTTCTTTGTTTTAATCTAGGGTATACTCAAGATGATGAACGTAAGTTACTTCGAGGAACAGTGATTTATAGAGGTACTAATGTCCCTAATGAAAATGTAATTAATATTACTTCGGAAGATGCGACAATAACTAATGAAAATGGAGAATTTGCAATTCGAGTTAAAGAAGGCGACGAATTGGGGTTTACAGCGGTAAATTTTCAAGTACGACTGATAGTTATTACTGCTGAAATTATTAAAAATAACCGATTGGTAGTTGATGTGAATGAAAAGGTCACTGCATTAGATGAGGTTGTAGTAAGTCCAGAGAATCAAGAGAAGTTTTTAGCACTACAGAAGGAGAAATTTAAAGAATATAATTATGAAGCCGATAGGGCTACTGAAGTTGTAAATATAGCAGAATCTCAATCGGTAAGAGGTTTGCAAGATGGTCTTAATTTTGTAAATATTTTTAAAGCCCTGGTTAAATCGTCAAGAGACAAAAGTGGAACAACTAAGAAGCCTTTAAAAATGAGTGAGGTACTTCGTCAATTGTATGATGAAGAGTTTTTTGTTTCTGACTTAAAACTTCCTAAAGATAAGATTGGAGCGTTTTTGTACTATTGTGATAGCTTGATGCCATCGCAATCCTTGTTGAAAAAAGACAATGAGTTTGAATTGATAGACTTTTTGGTTACCCATAGCAAGACGTTTCTAAAGAATTTAGACACTGAGAACTAAGCTTTTCTATTACCTCTTTTTTTTAGCCTTTACTGCAGTACAAGGCCAATCTTTTTTTTCAAATAGCCTTAAAGGTAAAGTATCCAGTAAAAGTGGGGATGTTGCTGCTACCCATGTTCTTAATACCACTAGTAAAAAAGCGGTAATTACAGATATAGAAGGGTATTTTATCATTTCTGCCAAGCTTAATGATACCTTGGTTTTTTCAGCTGTACAGTATGAAAAAAAAGAGGTCGTAATAACCCAAGCAATTTTAGCGCAAAAACTCTGGAATGTTTTTTTAGAAACTGCAGTTAATCAATTGGAAGAAGTAATTGTTACACCTTATAACCTTTCAGGGCGACTGGGGAGTGATGTAAATGTTTTGAAGACAGAACCTGTTGTTTCAGCTTCAACTTTGAATTTGCCCAATGCACACGCAAAAAGAAGAACCCAGACCGAAAGATTACTTATAGAAGCAACCACAGGTGGGGGAATACCACTAAATCCTATTATAAATGCCATAACAGGGAGAACGCGAATGCTTAAAAAACGCCTTGCTATTGATAAAAAAAGTGCAAAGACAGAAGCGGCCAGGAATACCTACGCGGACTCTCTTTTTTCAAAAGAACTTAAAATACCTATTCTTAAAATCGATGATTTTATGTATTTCTGTGAGGTAGATCCAGATTTTGAAACGATACTAGAAACAAAGGATTATTTTAAAATTTGGGCCTACATGAAGGAAAAGAGCTTCGTTTATCGTAAAAATAATAAGTTGAAGTGAGGCTCAAAACTTTCGTATTTATACTAGTTGCCCTGGGTTTTTATCTAGAAATTAAAGCTCAGCAAAGAGTACAACTATACGGAAAAATTACAAACAATTTCAATGATATTTCTAATATTACTATTAGAAATCAAAGTAGTGGTAAAGGCACAATATCTGATACGAACGGATATTTTAATATTGCGATACGTTTGAATGATACCTTATTGATTTCTGCCGTGCAATTCAAATCGAAGAAAATTTTAATTACGGATATTATTTTAAAAAACGCTTTTATTACCATTGATATGGAAAACGTTTTAAACTATCTAGATGAAGTTGTAGTTTCTCCATATAATTTGGCAGGTGACTTGAGATATGATCTAAATAAGCTATCCCTTGACACTGTGATAACAGCTTCGAGTATTGGACTCCCTAATGCTGGAATTTATATACCAACACAAGCAGAACGTAATTTATTTACCGCTACCGATTGGAATTTTAAAATAACGTCAATATCAATTGAACCTATTCTTAATGCTATATCTGGTCGCACAAAAAACCTTAAAGAGCGTGTAAAGATTGATGCTAAATACGATTTAACAAAGAAGATAAGACGTTTTTACGCCGATTCGATATTTGTAAATAATCTTAAAATACCAAAATTGCGGATAGCAGATTTTATGTATTTCTGTGAAGTAGATACCACGTTTTTAGAGAGAACAAAAACAGGAGAGGAAATTAAAATCTGGGAGTTTCTATTGATAAAGAGCAAAAGCTATCGCTTGATTAATAATTTAGAATAAGCAGTAATTTTGGCATGCGAATTGTTTATTTTTGAGGCAGAAGATATTGTTATGATTATAAAGAAGAAGATACTATTGCTTTTCTTGATAATAATGCCGCTTATGGCTTTTATGGGAATACATAAATTCTACCTAAGCGTTACTCAGGTAGCCTATTCGGAAAAAGATAGTGCATTGCAGATTACCTCTCGTATTTTTATTGATGATTTTGAACAACTGCTGGAAGAGCGTTATGAATTTACTGCTAATCTTGCAACTCCTGAAGAATCTTCAGAAGCAGAGAATTATATTGAAAAGTATTTGAATACAAAGTTTTTGGTAGAAATTAACGGGTCCTATAAATCGTATGTCTTTTTAGGAAAAACCTATGAAGAAGATGTGATGATTTGTTATCTCGAAGTTCCAGAAATTCAATTAGATACGATTACTAGCCTCGGTATTCAAAATGAACTGCTCACCGACCTCTTTGAAGAACAGCAGAATGTTGTGCATTTTAAAATTGATGGAAAAAAGAAGAGTTTTGTGCTGATCAAAGAAAATAATAAAGGAATGTTAAACTTGTAGTATTTGCTAAGATTTAGTTAAAAAACGATTAATTTTCTCGCGACTAATTAAAATTACAAAAATGGATAAAATGAAGTACTATTTTGCTGCTGCTTTGTTTGTTTTCGCTGGTTTTGCCATGGCACAACAAGGTGAGGATAAAACGAGAGAACCAGGGCATATCAATCAAAGCAAATTTAAACAACTCTATGAAGAATTTGCTACGCCAAATACCTATCGTTCTGCGTCAGGAGCACCTGGACCTGATTACTACCAGCAACAGGCTGATTATAAAATGGATATTGAGTTAGATGATGAAAATGCTCGACTTTATGGAGAAGAAACAATTACTTATACAAACAACTCTCCAGATGCCTTAGAATTTTTATGGGTACAACTAGATCAGAATGTGAGGGCTGCAGATTCTAAATCTCCGTTACGAAACCCCTCATCTGTTCCGTTAGGTGATAATCCGGCAAATTTTGTAAAAAAACATTTAAGCCCCGCTTTTGATGGTGGATTTAAAATTGATTTTGTAAAGGACGCCGCAGGGAAACCTCTATCCTATACAATTAATCAAACAATGATGCGGATTAACATTGCAAAACCGCTACAGCCAAATTCTTCTATTTCTTTTTCTATTAAATGGTGGTATAATATTCCGGATCATACGGTTAATAGAGCAAGGTCTGGATATGAATTTTTCCCAGAAGACGGTAACCGTGCTTATGTAATTGCCCAGTTTTTCCCAAGAATGGCTGTTTATAGTGATGTTGAAGGGTGGCAGAACCATCAGTTTTGGGGTAGTGGAGAATTTGCTTTGCCTTTTGGAAACTATGATGTAAATATTACGGTGCCTGCAGATCATATTTTAGATGGTACCGGAGTGCTTCAAAATAGAAAAGAAGTTTTTTCAAAAACAATGATGCAACGTTACAACGCTGCTAAAAAGTCGTATGACAAACCTGTAATTATTGTTACTCAAGCAGAAGCAGAAGCTGCTGAGAAAGGTTTTTCTAAGAAAAAGAAGACTTGGAAATTAAGAGCTGAAAATGTAAGAGATTTTGGCTTTTCTACTTCTAGAAAATTTATTTGGGATATGCAGGCTGTAAAGCTTGGAAACAGAGATGTAATGGCAGTTTCATTATATCCAAAAGAAGGAAACCCACTATGGGAAGAATACTCTACAAAAGCAGTTGCGCAAACGCTAGAATCTTATAGCAGTCATACATTTGATTACCCATACCACAAGGCAATTTCAGTACATGCGAAACGTCAAGGAATGGAATATCCTATGATTTGTTGGAATTATGGACGTCCTAATAAAGATGGCTCGTATTCAGACCGTGTGAAATTCGGAATGATAAGCGTAATTATTCATGAAGTTGGGCACAATTTCTTTCCTATGATCGTGAATTCTGACGAACGTCAGTGGGGATGGATGGATGAAGGTTTAGATACTTTTATGCAATATATAGCAGAGCAAGAATTTGGAGAGCGATATCCCGAAGCTGTCGGAGGCGGAAAATATCCTTCCAGACGAGGAGAGCCTTCTAAAATAGTTCCTTATATGAGTGGAGATCAAAGTACAATCTCACCCATTATGTCAAATCCAGAAAACGTATATCGTTTAGGACCTAATGCTTATGGTAAGCCTGCAACTGCACTCAATATATTGAGAGAAACAGTTATGGGGAAAGAGCTTTTTGATCATGCTTTTAAAACCTATGCTAATAGATGGAAATTTAAACATCCTACCCCTGAGGATTTTTTCCGTACAATGGAGGATGCGTCTGCTGTTGATTTAGATTGGTATTGGAGAGGATGGTTTTATACGACAGATTATGTAGATATTGGTGTTAAGGCTGTTAAAAAGTACCATGTTACGAATAAACCAACAAAGCGGATGCAAGAGTATCTGGCAGCTCGAAATCAGACCGAAGCAGATCTTCGACCTTTGGTGTTTCTAGCCGATGAGGATAGTGAAGACTTCGATGCCAACTTAAAAGGGAAAGCACCTTCTGAGGTTTCAACAACCTTAAAAGAATATATGATGGACAACTTTACCGCAGAAGAAAGAGCTGCAATTAAAGAACCAAAGTATTTTTACGAAGTTACTTTTGACAAACCAGGAGGTATTCCAATGCCATTAATTGTGGAATATACCTATGCTGATGGATCAAAAGAAAATGTAACTTATCCTCCTGAAATATGGAGAAGAAATGATGCTGAAGTAAAGCGTGTAATTTCTTCACAGAAGGAGTTGATAGGAGTGATTGTAGATCCAAAGGCTGAGACTGCGGATATTGATCCAACAAACAACGCTTGGCCTAAAAAAGAAGAGAAATCTGATTTTAATAAGTTCAAAGAAAACATTAAAGGAAAATAAACCTTTATATGCTTATTTGAAGCCCTATTACACTAATTCAAGTGTTGTAGGGCTTTTTTAATTGCGTTTTATTTCGACATTAAACTTCACTATATTTGTGTTATGTATGCTACATTATTTTTGTTTATAAGTGGTGCGGAGATATTTTTTATCATGTTTATTGTGGTAATGGTATTTGGTGCCGATAAGATACCTGGAATTGCAAAGGGCTTAGGAAAAGGTATGCGTCAACTCAAAGATGCTACTGAAGATATTAAACAAGAAATTCAAAAAAGCGCAGAAAAACAGGGAATTGATACTGACTTTACTAAGGACATTAAAGAAGAGCTAAACAAAGTAAAGAAGAATGTAGATGAGGTTACCGGAGTTATTAAACGCAAATAGCAGTTGCAATGCTGGAACGCCTTATAGAATGGGATCGTGAAATTTTAATTTACCTCAATAACCTTGGTTCTGAATTCTTTGATCCGCTGTGGATTATTATAACCAGTATCTTTACTTGGATTCCTTTTTTTATTGTACTATTTATTTTTTTATTGCTAAAGCATACCAAACGCGATGTGCTACTTATGCTAATTACGGTGGGATTATTGATTGTATTTATACTCTTCGCTACTGACTTTACCAAGCACTTTTTTGAACGTCCACGACCTAATAATGAAGTCGCTATAAATCAATTGATACGTATTGTAAAAAACCCGGGAACATATAGTTTTTTTTCAGGGCATGCAGCTAGCTCTTTTGCAATTACAACACTAGTAGTATTATTTCTTAGAAAAAAAATGAAATGGACCCTACTTTTTTATTGTTGGCCATTATTGTTTGCTTATAGTCGCATTTACCTAGGAGTACATTATCCTTTAGATATTTTGGTGGGAGCTTTGGTAGGAGTGTTGTCGGCACGGCTATTTTATATGCTATTTAAGAAACTTATAAAACCCTACTTAGGGTCAAGCCATCCCGTATAGGTAGTAAAACAGTCGTTACCCTTGGGTCTTCTTTCAACTTCTTGTTATAGTCTACTAAAACTTCAGTGGCTTTGTCATTTTCATGAATGGGTTCGATAACTTTTCCTGACCAAAGTACGTTATCGGAAATAATAATGCTCCCTGACTTTGTTTTTGCTATTGCGGTTTCGAAATAGGCATCATAACTGGTTTTTTGAGCATCGATAAAAACTAAATCAAAAGTAATATCTAGATCAGGTAGAATTTTTAAGGCATCGCCGGTGTGTGCAACGATTTGTGATTCATAACTACTTTTACGAAAGTATTTTTTTTGTATTTCCGCTAGCTCCTCATTAATATCGATGGTATGTAAAACTCCGTTTTTTGATAGTCCTTCGGCCAAGCAAATGGCAGAATATCCGGTAAAAGTGCCTATTTCTAAAATATACTTGGGATTAACCATTTTAGATAAAAAACTGAGTACTCGACCCTGAAAATGACCAGTGATCATTCGGGGTTGAATCACTTTTAGGTGTGTTTCACGCGTTAATTCTTGAAGCACCTGAGGTTCAGATTCCGAATGTTGTGCAATATATTGTTCTAGCGTTTCGGATAGGAAATGCATGAAATTTATTTTTTGTAAAATTATAGAAATATGTGCTATTTTGAACTGCTTACGAATAGCATTTACTCATTCGACAACAAATTATGAAAAAACCAACGATTCGCACAGCTACTATAAGGGATTTATCAGTGTTACTGCAATTTGAACAAGGTATTATCGAAGCAGAAAGACCATATGATCCAACCTTAGATAACGACCCTATTAGTTATTATGATTTAAAGGAATTAATCAATTCGGATACCGCTGAGGTCGTTGTGGCTGAAGTAGATGGATCTGTAGTAAGTTCTGGGTATGCAAAAATAAAAAAGGCAAGACATTATCTGAATCATCAATATTATTGTTATTTAGGTTTCATGTTTACTTTACCTAGTTATCGCGGTCATGGAATTAATAAGGCTATTGTAAAGAAACTAACAACATGGGCAAATGATAATGGGCTTGAAGAAATACGATTAACGGTTTATGAAGATAACGTTAGTGCGATTAGAGCTTATGAAAAGGTAGGATTTAAAAAACATTTGATCGAAATGCGATTACTACCCGAAAAGTAAAATGCTTAAAGCTTTAAAGATTGAATTTCGATCTAAATCGTACTTTTGAAAAAATATGAACATGCAATTCGAAAACACTTTATTATTTGCGCAAGATCTGGATCTTAATGATCCGTTAAAGGACTATAGAGATCGATTTTATTTCCCACAGATAAATGGTAAAGATGTCATTTATTTTACGGGAAACTCTTTAGGACTTCAGCCAAAAAATGCTCAGGATTATGTAAATGAAATTATGCAAGATTGGAGAGAACTGGCAGTGGAAGGGCATTTTTATGCTGAAAAACCCTGGTGGGACTACCACGAACGTTTGGCTAAACCTTTAGCAAAGATAGTAGGAGCCAAGAGTTCAGAAATTTCAGTAATGAATACACTTACGGTAAATTTGCATCTACTACTCGTTTCCTTTTATAGACCAACTTCGAAAAGGTTTAAGATAATTTGTGAAGAAAAGGCGTTTCCTTCAGATCAATATATGTTTCAGAGTCAATTGCGTTTTCATGGAATAGATCCCGATGAAGCGCTGATTGAAATTAAGAAAAGAGATGGAGAACATTTTTGGAGAACTGAAGATATCACCAACAAAATAAATGAAGTAGGAGAGGAGTTAGCGTTGGTACTTATTGGTGGTGTAAATTATTATAATGGACAGGTTTTTGATATGAAAAAAATCACCCAAGCTGGCAAGAAAGTAGGCGCCTTTGTGGGTTGGGATTTAGCACATGCTGCAGGGAATGTAGAATTACATTTGCATGAATGGGATGTAGATTTTGCAGCCTGGTGCAGTTATAAATATATGAATAGTGGTCCTGGAAATATTTCTGGTATTTTTGTGCATGAGGCCTATTTAAATCAAAAAGATATTCCAAGGTTTGAAGGTTGGTGGGGTACAAAAAAAGAAACTCGCTTTCTTATGAAACCTGAGTTTGAGCCTATGGATAATGCAGACGCTTGGCAAATCAGTAATTCACCAGTGATTGCCGTGGCCCCATATTTAGCTTCTTTGATGGTGTTTGAGGAGGCGGGAATGGATGCGCTTATTACGAAACGAAAAAAAATAGTCGCTTACTTAGAATTTGTGCTAAAATCAATAGCTAATGAAGTCGAAGGATCCTTTGAAATTATTACACCATCAGATAGAGGGTGCCAACTTTCCGTATTGCTGCATGGTGAGGGGAAGGCTTTGTTTGATTACCTAATTAAAAATGGAGTAATCACAGATTGGCGAGAACCCAATGTAATTCGATTAGCCCCAGCCCCTTTTTACTGTTCCTATGAGGATATGTTCCGTTTCGGACAAATTTTAAAATCTGGGATTTTAAGATCTTAGTTTAAAGGGTCAGATACTGCCGATTTTCTGCTTTTAAGGAAATAAATAGGGTAGGTGTATGTATTTTATATTTTTTGAATTGCCGAGCAAAATAAGAAGGATCATTGTATCCGCACTGATACATCACTTCAGAAATAGACAGCGACGTTTCTATAAATAATTCTGATGCCTTTTGAATTCTAAATTCATTAAGGAATTGAATAAAAGATCGATTTGTCATTTTTTTAAAAAACCTACAGAATGAGTTTGGTGTCAATCCAATTTTTGACGCCAGTTGCTCAGTACTCAGCGCGCTTCCAAAATTTAAATTCACGTAATTAAATACAGTTTGTAATCGATCCACCTCATTCGTTTTGTATTTATACTCTTCAATAGGAGCTAGAATACTACGATAGTTATCGGATAAAGAAAGTTTTTCTAATACATCTAAGGTTTGAATTAGCTTTTCTGTGTGATTTAGATTTGTAAAACTTTCAAAACCGGAAGCTAACTTATCCTTAATTAGCTCATCAAAAACAAGTACATTTTTAGAACGCTCTATAAGCTGTATTATCTTTTTAAACTCCGGAAAAACAAGTAGTTTTTGATTTACAAAGTTCTGATTGAATTGAATAACAACCTCAAGATTATCCTCATAGTCCCGATTTCCAAAACTCCAGTGTGGAATATTGGGACCTAAAAACAATAAGGCACCGTTGGAATAAGATATGGTTCTATTTGCTATTCGCAGTATTCCACGACCATTTTTAATATAAACCAATTCATACTCAGGATGTATATGCCAATTGGCCTGTTCACATACAGTATCGTAATTGAACGTTCCTACTTTTAAGGAGCTATTTAGATGAAGATCAATATTCTCGTAAATAGGTTTCATAAGGCAAAGTTATCAAAACAACTGAAATGTAGTATGATTTAAGAATATTTTGTCTTACAAAAAGAATATTTAATCCGAGAACAACTTTTTTTTGAAAACTTTCTTTGCAAGAGTTTTAGCATATTGAATAATTGTAATATTACATAGCATTATTTTTTTTAATGAAATCACTTAAACTTATACTTTCTAACCCTCGTTATTTTGCTCCGGCTTGGGTTTTTGCCAGTCTTAATATTTGGTTTGGTACCTGGGCAATTTATATTCCAACAGTAAAAGAACAACTTGGAATTGATAAGGCAAGTTTAGGGTTTGCAATTTTCTTTCTTTCACTTGGAGTATTCACTGTGTTTCCCATAGCAGCTAAGATTATTAATAAAATTGGTGTCGGAAAGGCAACCTGGTTTGGGGTAATTGTTAGCAGTGTTGCGGTGCTTTTTCCGTTAGTAGCACCAAACCTTTACACATTGATGTTTTCACTTTTTTTAATGGGAGCTACAAATGGTTTTACCGATATTTCTATGAATACCTTAGTAACAGAACTTGAAAAGGAGGATCAACAAAACTTTATGTCCGCAGCTCATGGTTTTTTTAGTTTGGGAGGAGTTATTGCTGGTTTGGGAAGTTTGATGATTCCTGTCTTTAAAAACCCGGCTTTGCATATGGGTATTGTTGTCTTCCTAGTTTTTATAATCAACCTTTTTTTTTATAAAAAGTACGTTCACATAAAAGCAGCGCCGGTAGCAAAAGAACCTTTTAGTTTTAAGTTATTTAAACCCCTTTTGGTCATCGGAATTGTTTCTTTTGTTATTATGGGGAGTGAAGGAGCGGTAGTAGATTGGAGTGGATTATTTTTAAAAGAAATAAGTGTTGCTCCCGAAAATTTAATAGGGATGGGTTTTTTAGGCTTTTCTATTACAATGACCTTAGGACGTTTTCTTGGGGATAGTATAAGTGCTAAAATTGGTCCGGTTAAAATTGTAGCGCTCGGGGCGTTAATTGCTGTAATTGGGTTTTTGTTGGTTTTGACTACGTATACTTTTATATCCATAATTGGTTTTGGACTCGTAGGTCTCGGGTTTTCTGTTATTATCCCGGAATTATTTCGAATAGGTGGAAATGTGAAGGGCGTTGAATCTTCCCAAGGGGTTTCTTTCATAGCGGGTACAGGATATTCAGGATTTTTATTAGCACCAGTAGTTCTGGGTTTTTTGGCGGAGAGCTACTCCTTAAACCTTACTTTTATAGTACTGCTTTTGGGGTCTTTAGTGGTTTTAGGTGCGACTTTTATACTTGGTAAAAGAAGTACTTAGATTACTCATGTTTAAAGAGGTCGCTACTTAATGTTTGAGCTGATTTTGAATTCTTTATTGTTATTCGCTTTTTTAATAAAATCCAACATTTCGTTGGTAAGTAGTAATTGATTTTGAGACTTCCAAAAAGTAGCATTGTAAGGGTATTTTAATCTAAAAATATCTTTGGTAGCATTAATGTTCTTTTTGATTGGAAAATCTTCGAAATTATGGGAAGTTGAAAAAATGAAACTGCTATCATAAGTTTCGCTAAAAGTTTTCTTCTTGTCGGAGGTTTCTACAATTTCTCTGCTTTTTGCCTGACGCATAAAATATTTATTATGGACAGGTTTTTTTTCAAAAAATACAGATAGCTCATAGTACGTCGTTCGATATCTTACCCATTTTTTTTCTTTGAATGGCGGGTTTTTAGGCGTAGATTTTACATGAAATTCTTCAATAGCATTATTAGTGGTGTTAATTAAATAATAACCCGAAATGTCTACGAGGTCATGTGCCGGATCAGATTGGAACTCTAGGCGAATTTTCTCCTCATTCTGAAATGATTTCTCCGTTAGGATAAAGCCTTCACCAGTTGCATTTAAGCGTACAAAACTGGAAAATAAACCAAAAAGTGTGGGGAATTTAAAATATACGTTATGATCATCTTTTACCACACCAATTTTTCGCATATTGCTAAGTTCTACCAAATAGTCTTTTGTAGTGAGCGGTAAATCCTTGTTGTACAATAATGTTTTTCGCTGAAGTTTACCCTGTAAATCTTGTATTCTAGTTATTTCATCATTATACTTGAGTATGCCTCTAAGAAAAAACTTTTCTTTATAGGGGGCGATTACATAATTCGAACGAATTGAATCCGTAATCTTTTGCCACAAACTTTTAGCATTGGTCAAGATTACTTCTTCAAGCTCATAAGGACTTCTTTCCAAAAAAATGGTATCCGATAACTGAGAGAAGGTAGTGCTTAACTTTTTATATCCTGCTCTATAGAAAATAATGGAATCCTTAGAAGAAGTAAATAAAAATTTTCCATCAGCATTACTAGAGGTATAATCAACGCCATTGTATACTCCAACAAATTCAATTGGATTTTTATCATCTGCGTCTACTAAAATACCTTTATGAGAATTTTGAGCCAACCCAATATTTGCCGATAGTATGAGAAAATACAGAAACCTCATTTGAAATGACATAATTAAAAAGCTACTTCCACTCCGGTGAAATACAATTTAAAACTTCCGTTTTCATTTTTGTGCATTCTAGCCAGTTGTAACTTTTCTTTTGTGATATAGTCTTCCCAAGTAGTTGCTAAAGAAGCTGCCTCCTGATTTGCCTGACGAAAAACCCATTCCTTTAAAAGGTAATCCTCTCCAAAATAAAAATCGTAAGCATCACCTGGAGTATACCCACCCTCATTACCATAAACAATGGTGAGTTTTTGCATAGGGGTTTTACTAATAGGTGCCTCACTAACAGCCACATGCTCATAGGTAATATTATCTTTATCCCACATCAGGTTAAAAGGCGCTAGAATCCAATAGCGGTCATTAATGAAACCTCCATTAGTTTTAAGTGCTGTACTATCCATAGTACTTCTTCTATATACAAGGGTATCCGATGCGGTTATTGAAGTAATTGTATTTGTATTCGTTTTCCAAATCCAACTTCTTTCAAAATGCGAGGTATCTCGATCTACGTTAAAAGTAAATTGAATTTCTTTAACGTCTTTCCATTGCTCATAGCCGTGAGCGTAGGCTACTTTTTCAAGTATGTTTAGCTCTTTTTTAGCAGTTTCAGCAACAGCTTCTTTTTTTTCTGTTTTACAAGAATATACAATTAAACACAGTGCTGATACTATTAGAATAAGCTTCTTCATTTTTAGGTCTTGATTTTAAATTGAATAGCAAATGCTAGTGAACAATTTTAGTAAGAGTTAAAGTTATGGTATTTTTAGTAATAGTTACAATTAAAATAAAGCTAATGGTGATTTAATAGCCTTATATTAAAACAAAAAGCCCCATTAAACAATGAGGCTTTTTTGAAGTATTTATATAATTTATCGAGTTTTTGCTAATAATGGATTTTTATAATTATTACTAAGTTGAATAATAGGAAATTCCGTTCTTCTATTTAATTCCAATTTTTCATTAGAACAATCTTGTTTGCTTGTACAGTCGTTGATAGGTTTTCTTTTTCCAAAACCTTTATGCGATAAAATTTTATTTTTCGATACACCTTTAGCAATCAAATAATTATATGTGGATTTTGCACGTTTTTCGGATAAATCATCATTATATTCATGACTTCCTACAGGATCTGTATGTGCTTCTAGCATAATAATAATATCTGGATATGTTACGGTCATTAGAGTAACTACCTTATCCAATTCGCGAGCTGCATCTGGTCTAATATCACTTTTGTTAAAATCAAAATAAATTTTGTTCAATCCCGCTAATAGTTTAACATCCAATACAGGTTCTAAGATAATATCTTGTGTAATTAGCTTTTGTGTGTCAGGTACGGAATATGTGTTAAAGAAAACATTTTTATGAGGATGCGTTTTTCGAACAGCTTCGATCATAAAATTAGCGCCCCTGTCAACAAATACTTTATAGTACCCATTTTTATCCGTCATTGTTTCGGCTACTATTAAACCAGTCCCTTGATCGTAAATAGTAACAGTTACGCTGTCTAAGGTTTGATAGTTAATAGCATCTGTGATAACACCTTCAACAGATAAAGAAGGGGTGAACTTAAACTTATAAATATCGTCACTTCCTTTTCCGCCTTCACGATTAGAACTTACATATCCACTGAAACCATCATTTGAAGTGTAGTATCCAAAATCATCGCTACCACTATTTAGGGGTGTTCCTAGATTAATTACATCTACAAATTCATCTTTTTCGTTAGAAATGGTGGAAAATACATCGAGTTGTCCAAAACCAATATGACCATCTGACGAGAAGAATAGTTTATTCTCTTCATTTACAAAAGGAAACATCTCGTTGCTTGGTGTGTTTACAACCGGTCCTGCATTAATAGGTTTTCCAATTTTTCCGCGAGCGCCGATTTCGGAATACCAAATATCGCTACCGCCCATTCCTCCAGGTCGATCTGAAGAATAGTATAGGCGTTTTCCATCAGGACTTACAAAGGGATGACCATTAGAATAATAGTCACTATTAATAGGTAAACTTCTGTTTACTGTCCAGGCTCCATCCTGCAGTTCCGCTCTAAAAATCTTAAGATTTAGCTCTTTTTTGGCTCCGCGAGTTACCTTGTTCTTATAAAAACTGTTTCTGGTAAAGTAAATTACGGTGTCCTTTTTATAATCGGTAGTAAAAATTGGAGAGCTTTCATGATATTTTGTATTAATATCGCCAGATATTCTTGTTGGTGTATCATAAGGATCGTTCGCCGAAACTTGAAAAATGTCTAACCAAGGTTCATCGTTCCAACCATACTCTTTATCAGATTTACCACCTTTTCTAGTAGAAGAAAAGTACAAGGTGTCTTTATATTCAAATACACCAAAATCACTGGATTCTGAACTCAAATGACTTTGAGTTATTTTGTATCGTTCTCTACTATTAAAAACAACAGAGGCAAGATTTCCATTCTTTAAAAACTTTTTAAGTCTTGAATCATTTTTATGATTCTTCTTATATTTTTTTAACCAGACTTCAGCATCTTTTGGTCGACCATCACTAATCAATGCCATTGCATATTTAAAATAATAATCAGATGAAGTTTCAGCATCATTAATAATTACTTCAAAATGAGGAATAGCTTTTTTATAATCTCTAATTAGTAAATAACACTCTGCTAACTGTCTGTGAGCATATTTTGTTTTGAAATTTCCATCTATCATTTTCTGATAGGATTCAATAGCTTTAGCATATGCGAATTGACTAAAAAGGTAATCTCCTTTTTTTTGAGCTCCATATTGAGCGCTGAGCCCAATAGAACAAAGAAGCATAATGGCTATGAATGCAGTAGGTAAATGCCGTTTCATATGGATTTGTTTTGGAGTTATTTTAGAAGTATCTGGGGGATTTTACTGGACCTGTTTTACCGAAACCTAATTCATAAATTAATAAGATTTCGTGAGTACCGGTACTAAAAGCACTAAATTCTGATGTAGGAAGATCATAAGCATATCCTACTCTAATATCTTTTGTTAGTTGGTAGTCAATTAAAGCACCAAAATTATCAGCAAAATTAAATCGGTAGGTAGCTCCTAACCAAATTTTATCATACAACAAAAAGTTGGCGGAGACATCATATGTAGCAGGTGCTCCATCCGTAAACTTTGAAATAAAAGCGGGCTTAAATTTTATATCCGGAGTAACGTCAAGCACTACTCCTCCAATAGCGTAATAACTTGTTCTTTCTAATGCTTGAAATTCGCCTTGATTTAAATCAGTATTTAAGATTCTTGGTGAAGATATACCTGCAAACCAACGTTCAGAACTGACATAGATACCAGCTCCAAAATTAGGAGACCATTGTGTTCCTGTACTATTGAAGAAAGAATCTGTAGCATCAGGGGTTTGCAAAAAGTAACTGGTGAAACCGGCTTTTAATCCAAAAGAAGCCTTAATCTTTTCGTTTACCGGAAGACTATATGAAAAATCTCCATACACATAATTTGTACTTTCAAAACCTAGTTCGTCACTTATATAAGAAAAACCTAATCCAATACGATCATTACGCAACGGTGCATGAATCGTAACCGTACTTGTTGTAGGGTTTCCATCTAATCCCGACCACTGGTTTCGGTGTAGGGCGGTTACATTAATAGCCTCTCTACTTCCTGCATAAGCTGGATTTATAGAAACAGTATTGTATAGGTATTGTGTAAATTGAGGTAATTGTTGCGCACTAACGGTTGATCCGAATAATACAACTATAGCTACTAAACACTTTTTAAAAGTTTTCATGTTTTCTGCGGTTAAGTACTTCTACTAATTATTTAAATTAATTGAATTAAGATTTGGTTTTTAATTCAAGTACAAAGCAACAAAAAGACCATCCGTCGACACCATTTACCCGTTTAACGCTTCTTAATTTTCGTTATGAAACACTTATTTCGGTGAAGTGTGTTTCTTTTGCGGTAAACGTGCATTTCATCAGTAACTATTTATATATCAATACTTTAAAATATTATTTTCGATGGAATAATTAAAGCTATCGATGAAATGCATACTGTATTTTTGGGAGAAAAGTTAGGAGTAATCCCGATAATGTGAAGAATAAAGAGATAAAGAAAAGTGATGCGATATAGCATCGAATCTCGTTGAATAAAAAAGTAAAAATTATGAAAGATAAAAAGCCCATACGTAAAGTATGAGCCTTTTGTTGGTTGGCTTATTTGGTATTGGTTACTACTGGTTAACCCCTAGATAGATAAATCCATTAATAGGTTCCAAATCGCTGTTTTTAATATTTATGATATAATAATAAGTTCCGGATGGAAGTGTTCCTGAAGTTCCAAATGAATTACCTGGAGCAAAGCCTCCCCAATCGTTTCTATAATCATCAGACCTATAAACAATTCTTCCCCATCTATTAAAAATTTGAACTTCAAATGTATAATTACAAAATTCAACACCTTTTATTTCAAATAGGTCGTTTACACCATCACCATTTGCTGTAACAGTTTCTGAAACTTCTATTTCATCCGCACCGCAGGGAACACAGTCTGCGTCCACCTGTATGCTAAAATCTACAAAGTATTTACAAGTTCCTTCAACAGAGCTATAGGAAATATTATGCTCTCCGACACCAAAACTTATCGGATCAAAGAAACTACCATTAAGTAAACCACTTCCTGATGTAACTTCAAAGTTTCCATTGGTATCAAAACCAGATGGCAAAGCATTGATTAAATCTATGCTGTCATCTTCAATGCAGATTTCTATAGTAATCGATTCTTTTTCTGGTTGTATAACATTTATGATTTGCTGGAACAGCTCTACATTATCACAAGAATCACGTACTTCCCAGAGGCGTTCAATAATGAAATCATCTGTGGTATCCGAAGTGATAGTTTCTTCGCTAAATTCAACTTCGTACATACCACAACCTCCCATAAATACAAGGTTAGGAACTGGAGGAATCTCTTCTCCACATATAATCGTTATTTCCTCATCATAATCTCCAACAGTGATAGGTCCAGTAGCTGGTACCGTAATAATTTGAGTATGACTTGTAGTATTACCAGAACAATCCGTTGCTGTCCAAGTTCTTGTAATTGTATATCCAATGGCGCAATTTGCGTCATTCGAAATGGTTTCTTCAAAGGTTACCTTGGTATTTGTATCACAATTGTCTGTAGCAGATAATGTAACTATTTCAGGCACATTGTCGCATGTGCTAGTAATACTCTCTGGTAAATCTTCCACAAATGCTGGAGCTTGAGTATCCTGTATCGTAATAGTTTGCTGATGCGCAATAGCGTTTCCTGCGCAATCTGCAGCTGTCCAAGTTCTTACAATAGTATAGTTGAAGGGACAATTAGGTTCCTGATTGGTTATTTGTTCGTCAAATACTACTGTAATATCAGTATCGCAATTATCTGTTGCATTTAGTACTACAGCATTCGGAATGGCATCACAGGAAGTAATAATATCTCCTGGTAAATTTTGAATAAAAGCTGGAGCTATAGTATCTTCAACAGTTATCGTTTGTACATGCGCTGTTGTATTTCCAGCACAATCTTCAGCAATCCATGTTCTGATAATTGTGTATTCGCTGGCACAAGTATCATCTTGCCCTGTAATCTCTTCAGTAAAGGTAACTACAGCATTGGGGTCGCAGTTATCTGTTGCTGTTAAGGTTGCAGCGCTAGGTATGGTATCACAAGATACGGTTGTATCAACAGGTAATGTTTCTACAAAAGTTGGCGCCAAAGTATCTTCAACAGTTATTGTTTGTACATGCGCTGTTGTATTTCCAGCACAATCTTCAGCAATCCATGTTCTAGTGATTGTATATTCACTAGCACAAGTATCATCTTGTCCAGTAATTATTTCTGTGAATGCAACGGAAGCAATACTATTACAATTATCACTAGCTGTTAATACAGCTGCGCTTGGAATAGCATCACAGGATACGGTTACATCAACTGGTAAAGTTTCTACAAATGTGGGATTGTCACGATCTAATACAGTAATAACTTGAATATGTTCAGCAATGAAACCTCCGCAGTTTGTAACGGTCCAAGTTCTGGTAATGGTATACTCCGACGGACATGCATCAGCATCTCCAGTAATAATATCATCACTAAATGCTAGGGTTACATCACAATCACGATCTATCAAAATATCATTTGTATTTGGAATATCATCGCAAGAGTTTATTGTAATATCTTCTGGGTAACCGTCTGTGCTATCGTTGTCTATTATGGATCCTGTAGCTTGAGCAGTATTGACAGGTACAAGCGGATTTGTCGTTCCTGTAAGGTTTACGGTATATCCTTCTGT
>CANKZG010000010.1 GCA_947488435.1 uncultured Flavobacteriaceae bacterium
AATTATCGTGATTTGGATGATGATGGTGATGGTATTGACACTCCTGATGAGGATGCTGATGGTGATGGTGATCCTACCAATGATGATACTGATGGTGATGGTACTCCGGACTTTTTAGATCCTTTTGATGATACCCCTACACCTCCTGAAGAAATTGAGGTTGAAGTAAATCAACTAGTAACTCCAAATAGTGATGGGCAGAATGACTTTTTGTTTATTCGAGGTATTGAGAATTTTCCAGACAATTCCTTACGTATTTTCAATAGATGGGGCGTGGCGGTTTATGAAGTAACAGGATACAACAATATTAATAATGTTTTTGATGGCACGTCAAGAGGAAGATCTACCGTAACGAGAGAAGATTTTCTTCCGGCAGGAGTATATTTTTATATCTTTGAATACGTGTCACCAGAAGGAAGAATTACGGATAGTGATTACATTTATATAAGTAGGTAACATATATTGATTACAATATGATGATTAAAAAGAGTATTCTACTTTTTCTAGTAGTATTAGGATTGCAAACCATAGAAGCGCAGCAAGATCCCCAGTTTACTCAGTATATGTTTAATACCATTACTGTCAATCCTGCCTATGCAGGCTCTCGAGGTCAACTTAGTTTTGCTGGCTTGTATCGATCGCAATGGGTTGGCTTAGACGGTGCCCCGGAAACTTTTACGTTTAATTTACATTCTCCAATTAGAAATAGCAGATTGGGTTACGGAATATCTGTTGTAAATGATAATATTGGCGACGGAGTTGTTCAGGAAACCTATTTAGATGGAGTTGTCTCTTATACGCTAGATTTAGCAAGAGAACAAAAATTATCATTTGGTCTAAATTTTGGAGGAAGTTTATTGAATTTAGATTTCAATGGGCTTCGAAACTTCGATCAGGAAGTTGTAGACGGAAATAATGTAGATAATAGCTTTTCTCCAAACTTTGGAATAGGAGCGTATTATCATACGAACAAATTTTATTTAGGGTTGTCGGTGCCTGATATTTTAGAATCTGATTTTTTTGATAATGCGCAACGCGATGCAAACTCAGTTAACTTTTTATCCCAGGAAAGACTTACATTTTTTCTGATCACAGGTTATGTTTTTGATCTCAATGGAGACTTTAAATTCAAACCAGCCTTACTCACTAAAGTTGTTGGTGGAGCACCTTTACAGGTAGATGTTTCGGCAAATTTTTTATATGCAGATAGATTTAGTTTTGGAGTTGCCTATCGTTGGGATGCGGCTGTTAGTGCCCTTGCTGGTTTTCAAATAACAGAACAATTAATGTTAGGTTTGGCCTACGATCGGGAAACTACGGAATTAGGTGCAACACAATTTAATGATGGCTCTTTTGAGGTGTTTTTAAGGGTTGAATTGGTGAAATCTTTTAAACGATTAGTATCCCCCCGTTTCTTCTAAAAAAAGCTACAAATGGTAAAAAAGATACTTGTTTTAAGCACTTTGTTTTTGATGATTCTGCAAAGCGGTTTGGCCCAGGAAAAGTTAAACAAGAGAGCAGATCAGAACTACGAGGAATATTCTTTTTCTCCAGCAATAGACATCTATAAAAAAGTATTGGATCGAGATTATGTTTCTGCTGATTTACTTCAAAAACTGGGAAATTCATATTATTTCAATGCCAATTATGAAGCTGCTGCCCCTGTTTATAAACGTCTAATAGCTGAATATGAAAAGGAAGTAACTGCGGCCTACTACTTTAGATATGCACAAACGTTAAGATCATTAGGAGAGTATGATGAAGCTGACGTTTTTATGACAAAATTTCGAACGAGTGCAGGTTACGATAAAAAGGATTCAAAGAGAAATTATAGAAAAGAAATTAAAGAAAACTCTAACCGCTACGAAATAGAGCTGTTCCCTTACAATTCCAAATATTCAGATTTTGCACCCTCTTTTTATAAAGAAGGGCTTATTTTTTCTTCGGACAGAGATACGGGAAATTTGGCCCGATATCGACATACCTGGAACTCCAAAGATTTTTTAGATCTCTATAAAGTGAATGTAGATAGTAGTTCTGCAGATTTTGTTACCAAGTTAGAGGGAGAAATGAATACAAGACTTCACGAGTCTACCTCAGCAGCTACCAAAGATGGAAATACGATCTATTTTACAAGAAACAATTATAAGGATAAAAAGTATGTAAAGGATGAAGATGGTTTTATTCGATTGAAAATTTTCAAAGCAACTCAAGAGAATGGTATCTGGACTACCATAGAAGATTTGCCCTTCAATAACGATACCTATTCCGTTGCACATCCTGCTTTAAGTCCGGATGAAAAATACTTGTATTTCGCTTCTGATATGCCAGGAAGCTTGGGAGAGTCGGATATCTTTAGAGTTGCCATCAACGCTGATGGCACCTATGGTACACCTCAAAACCTAGGCGATAATATAAATACGCCAAATAGAGAAACATTTCCATTTGTTACCAGTGAAAATGTATTGTATTTTTCTTCAAATGGACATTACGGCTTAGGAGGTCTGGATGTGTTTGCTACAAAAGTAGGATTTAATAATTTTGATATCCCGGTACTTAATGTCGGGGAACCTGTAAATAGCAAGCAGGATGATTTTACGTTTATTTTTGATGAAAAATCCTTAAAAGGATATTTTGCATCCAGCCGAGATGCTGAAACGGGAGACAATATTTACAGCTTTATCGAAACAAAACCTTTGAATTTAGATTGTATCCAACAAATCTCAGGTACTGTTCGAGACAAAATATCCAATGAAGTACTTGCTGGAGCTACGGTAAAATTAATTAATGAGAATAATGAAGAAATTGGGAATACTATTACAGATACCAATGGAGATTATGAATTAATATTAGATTGTAATCAAGGCAATTTTGTAAGAGCAACGATACAAGGTTATATTCCATCTGAAGAGTATTTGCCTAAATCCAACAATAAACCTAAGATTATTGATTTTTACATGGAACGGGAAACCGTTACAGGTGGAGGCGGAGATGACTTAGCGAAACTACTACAGCTAAGTACAATCTATTTTGATCTTAATAAATTTAATATTCGACCAGATGCGGAACTTGAAATCCAAAAAGTGATTGCCGCCATGGAAAAATACCCAAGTTTAAGAATTCAAGTAAATTCTTATACAGATAGTCGAGGCAATGATGCCTATAACTTATGGTTATCTAAACAAAGAGCGGCTTCTACCGTTGCTTATATGATTTCTAAAGGAATAAACAAAGACAGATTGGTAGGCGAAGGTTATGGGGAAACACGTTTGGTAAATGGTTGTAGTAATGGAGTACGATGTTCCAAAGAAGAACACCAGCTAAATCGTAGATCAGAATTCATTATTCTCTAATTTTTAAAGGTCAAGAAATCGTGTTCAATAACTTAAGTTTTTGCTAGTTTTTATCGATGCTAATCGACAAAATGCACATCTCTATAGAACTATAATTAAGGTAGTTTACGAAAAAGACACAGCAGCTTTAGCAGTATTCACAATTAGATTCTTTCCATTCACAACATATTTTGGGTGTACTAGTAGCACATAGGTATTTTTAACAATACTAAATAATTTGCGGTGAATACTAAAAACTTATTAGCACTTCTATTTTTTATACCTTTTATTGCGTTAGCTCAAGTAAATGAGGATTTCGAAACGAGTGGTGCTGCAGGATGGTCCAATGGAACTTTTCCGACATCAGGAACTTTTGTTTTAGGAGACCCAACAGGAACCAATTGGCAAGTAGCTGATGATCATACTCCCACGGGTACGCTCGCTGTATATACTGGTTTTAATACCGGGGGAGCGGATGGTACAGTAGATGTAGATGGTGGAACGGCTACGCTATTATCTCCCATTTATAATATTGCTTCGACTTCCACTATGTCGATTTGGTATTTCTTTGGACAACGTGATAATGGCGATGATGCGGGGGATTTTTTTCGTTTAGAATATTCGCTTGATGGTGGAACAAATTTTATAACACTTGTTGCAATTGGCGATGTTACAACGCTTCCAGCCTGGACAGAGGCAACGGCCATTATACCTGCAGGTTCCAATGTGCAAATACGCATGCAAGCCGCGGATGGACCTAGTGCAGGGGATATTATTGAAGCTGGAATTGATGATATTACAATTGTACCTAATAGCCCGTTTTTAGAAATAGACGATATAGCGGTAGATGAAGATGCTGGAACAGCTACTTTTACGGTAACACACTCTGGTAGTGATACAAGTGGACCTTTTACAATAACCTATGAAACCGTAGGAGGTACTGCAGATCAAAATATTGATTACACTGCTGTAACTGGAGGAACTTTAAACTTTAACGGAACAGCAGGAGATACGGAACAGATTGTGATTACTATTTTAACGGATACGGAAGTAGAAAACGCGGAAAATTATACAATTCAATTTACAGCAACCTCAGATCCTAGTGTAGTAATTTCAGATGTAGGTTTAGGAACTATTAATGGTAATATTGCTGTAAATGCTCCACTTACGCTTTTTAATGAGTTTAACGGATACTATGATTATGCATTAACGGGGGGAAGCATGCGTACAGAGGATGTAGATGTTTGTGCGATAACCACAAATTCATCCAATACCCTATTAACGCCAGTACCGGCTACTGCGGTAATAGAACGCGCATATTTATTTTGGGCGCATTCTGGAGCAACGGCAGATTTACAAGTTACTTTTGAAGGACAAACAATTGATGCAAGCTTTGCCAATCAAACCAATTTTGGTACACTACCATTTTTTTCAATGATTGGCGACGTTACATCTTTAGTTTCAGGTATTACAAATCTATCAACCAATACTTTTGATTTTTCTGGCTTGGCCGTAGATAATACAGGAACCTACTGCTCAGGAACCGTTGTTATGGGAGGATGGACTTTAATGGTATTCTATACCGATGATTCACTTCCTGCTGTAAGTATAAATTTATACCAAGGGTTTAGTGGGGAACAAAATAATACAACTAGTTTTACTTTAGATGGTTTTTTCGCTATTGGAGCAACAGGAGCGAAAACAAGCATACTTTCATGGGAAGGAGATATTGGTTTGGCAAATAATGAATTGCTATCGGTAACTACTTCTTCCGGAACGACTACCTTATCTGGCGATGGAGATAATAATGGATCTACAGTTAATAATCCTTTTAATTCTACCATTTACGACAACACCGTTTCACCGATTATTAATACGACTTCTTTCGGATTAGATTTAGACACTTACGATATTTCCCCTCAAATTTCTGCAGGAGAATCCACGGCAACTACCAATGTTGGCGTAGGTCAAGATTTTGTAATGCTCAATGCGGTACTGCTAAAGGTACCAAGTAATCTAATCGTAGGGAACATATTTGAAGATATTAACTATGGTGGAGGCGCCGGACGAGATATGACTACCTCAGGGGGAGTAGGCATTGAAGGAACGAGGGTGGAACTTTACGATAATACAGGAAGTTTGGAAGATACTGCAATTTCTAACGCTACAGGAGAGTATTCTATGGGAGGTATGGCCAATGGTAGTTATAGTGTTCGAGTGGTTAGTGAAACGGTTCGGTCAAATAGGGGGGGAGGCTCGACCTGCACCACTTGTTTGCCTATTCAAACTTATAGAAGAGATTTTACCACTGGAAGTGGTTTTACAGATTTCACCAATGAGATTGGAGGTGCAGATCCAACTGCTGCTGATGTTGGAATAAATGTACTTACGAATGCACAAACGGTATCTAATGTTTCTATATTAAGCGAAGGAATTATAGATCTTGATTTTGGATTTAACTTTAGTACAATTGTTAATACTAATGAAGATGATCAAGGTTCTTTAGAACAATTTATTATAAATTCAAATAATCTTGATGAAACAGGGTTGGATATAGAAGCCAATGGAATTTTTGATCCTTCCACGGGAGAAGATACCTCTGTTTTTATGATTCCACCAACGGGAGATGTTTTAGGAAGAACAGCAGATCCCAATTTCGCCAGCGGGATTTTTGATATTACCATCTCCAACGGAAACCCTTTAAGTCCTATTACATCAAGCAACACTGTTATAGATGGTAGAACTCAAACTGCATATTCTGGAGATACCAATGGTGGTACCATTGGAAGTGGAGGAACTACAGTAGGAGTATCAGGGAGTGTGCTTCCCAATTATAATCTTCCTGAAATTCAAGTGCATAGAAATAACGGAGATGTAATTCAATTACAAGGATCCAATACCGTTATTCGTAACTTATCGGTTTATGGTGGAAATAGAGCGGCGCTTAGAGTGGATAATGGTTCCGTAACTATTACCAATAATCTATTAGGTGTTACAGCACAAGGAGTAAATGGAGGAAATGTTGATGATGGTGTAGAAGTATTGGGAGGAACAGCAATTATAGATGGAAACTATATTGCCACCAATACCGATGCGGCAGTACGAATTAATGGAGGAACTAGTACCATTATTCGAAATAATCATATAACAGATAACGGAACTAGAAATGCATGTCAGGATAATATAACTATCGAAAGTGGCTCAGGCATTGTAATTCAACAAAATTTAATAGAGCGTTCAGGTTCTTTAGGCATAGATGCCGATGATATTTCCGGAGGTCTTTTAATCACCGAAAATACAATTAGAACATCAGGACAAGATGGAGGTAGTTGTAATGGAAATATTGAGAACGCAGGTATACTATTAGATGGAGACAATTCATCTATTACTAATAATATCATTGCATCAAATGGTGGATCTGGGATTGTACTAGCAGGAGGGAATACCTCAGGAAATTTAATTTCTCAAAACTCAATTTTTGCTAATGGAACCGCAGGAAATGCACTTGGAATTGATATAGATGCATCAGATAATATAGGAGACGGTGTTACTTTAAATGATAATAATGATGCTGATAATGGTCCTAATGGAGGGCTTAATTTTCCCATCGTATCCAGTGTTTTCATTTCTGGAAGTAATCTAGTTATAAGAGGTTGGTCTAGACCTGGAGCAACGATCGAAGTTTTTCTAACCGATGTTAATGAGGGAACAGCTATTGCCGGAGATAATCAGCTAGGATTGTCTACAGATTATGGCGAAGGTCAGGTTTTTTTAGGATCTATGGTAGAAGGGAGTGGAGATGATTCTGACGCTGGTACTTCAACCTATACCGATGTTGATGGAAATACAGATACCACCAATCGATATGCATTTAGCATTCCAATAAGTGCAGGAGTAACTGGGAATTTGATTACTACTACTGCTACGCTTGCCAATTCTACCTCAGAATTTTCACCTTTTAGTACAATAAAGGTGCAAACAGTTATTACAAATAGAAGAATTACTTATAGAGTCAACGGAAATTAACGACATACATAACCCCTTAAAAAGGGATCTATATTCATAAAAAAGCACATGATTTCATGTGCTTTTTTTTATGGAAAAAAATAGATGTTGCTTGATCTTTTTTTGCTTGAATCAATACTTTTAAAAGTTTTTAAAAGCCACAGTATTTCCACACCCATCGATTAACAGCAACCTTTAAAATAGCTGTATTTAACAACCAAAAACCTCAACTTTTCATCGATATACAGTGCTATTTTGTCGATACACAACATTTATTTTCCTAAGGTCAACCTAAAGTTAATTTTGTAAAGTGTAAAAATTGGGTAACGACCGATTTCGTCCCAGAAATACAAAAATGACGATAGTATGAGTGATTTAGAGTAAAACAGTCTTTTCAAATAAGAAAAGAACCTGTGTTGCTATAAAGAATCATTCTACTGAAAGTAACCAACACCAATGGAGCCATGATTAATGATAAAAGTTTCAAACGAAAACTGATTTTGATTTTTGGAAAAAAAATGGCCAACCGCATATCTATTGAAATGATAATGATGGACAAAAAGATAGTAGTATTAATTGCTTTGTTAATTTCGGGCTTTGCGTTTTCTCAAACCACGGTAACATTAGAAGATCAGTGTAATTGTGAAGTTTTAAGTGGAACGCAAGTAACCGCCGCAGGAGATGTTACACCAGAAGGAGCCGATATCGGGGATATCTACGTAAACACAAATACAGGTACTATCTTCTTTTGGGATGGAGATTCTTGGGAGCTTACAAGTACCGATAATCAACAACTTCAGAGTTTTACCTTTGATGCAGCTACAAACATGTTAACCTTAGTTTTAGAACGAGGGGGTAGTGTGAATGTAGATATCGGCGCATTAAATACAGGTGAAACACTTACCAGCATAGCTTTAGGCGCAGATGGAAACTCTATCGATTATACAGATGAATTAGGCGCTATTACAAATGTTCCCTTAGAAGTTGGTCGATTAGGTTTTAATGCGGCAACTAGAACGCTAACTTACATAGATGAAGAAGGTGTTCCTACGAATATAACACTTCCAGCCGATGCACTTACAAGTTTAGAACTAAATGCGGACAATACAAATCTTGATTACGAAGACGAAAATGGAATCACGAATCAAATCGATTTAACAGCAGCTGTTCAAAATTTACAGACGTTAACCACACTTATCGATAATGCAGATGGAACGTTTACTTATACAGATGAGGCAGGAAACCCAACGGTTATCGACGCATCCAACTTGGAGACCTTAACGAGTATCGCCTTAAATGCGGATGACACGAATATTGATTATACGGATGAAGATGGCATTGTTACACAATTAGACTTAACAGCGATTGTACAAAACTTAGAGAGTCTGACGACTTTAGTAGATAATGCGGATGGAACGTTCACTTATACAGATGAGGCAGGAAACCCAACGGTTATCGATGCATCCAACTTGGAAACCTTAACGAGTATCGCCTTAAATGCAGATGACACGAATATTGATTATACGGATGAAGATGGCATTGTTACACAATTAGACCTAACAGTGATTGTACAGAACTTAGAGAGTCTGACGACTTTGGTAGATAATGCAGATGGAACATTCACTTATACAGATGAGGCAGGAAACCCAACGGTTATTGATGCATCCAACTTGGAGACCTTAACGAGTATCGCCTTAAATGCGGATGATACGAATATTGATTATACGGATGAAGATGGCATTGTTACACAATTAGACCTAACAGCGATTGTACAAAACTTAGAGAGTCTGACGACTTTAGTAGATAATGCAGATGGAACGTTCACTTATACCGATGAGGCAGGAAACCCAACGGTTATCGACGCATCCAACTTGGAGACCTTAACGAGTATCGCCTTAAATGCGGATGACACGAATATTGATTATACGGATGAAGATGGCATTGTTACACAATTAGA
>CANKZG010000011.1 GCA_947488435.1 uncultured Flavobacteriaceae bacterium
ATAAAAAAAGGTTCTATGCATGTTGCAAAGAACCTTTTAAAAAGAGGCGGCGGCCTACTCTCCCACCTGGTCTGGCAGTACCATCGGCGCTGATGGGCTTAACTTCCCTGTTCGGAATGGTAAGGGGTGAGCCCCATCGCCATTGCCACCTAAAATCATACGTTAACTCTATCGCTAAAGCTAAAGCTAATATCTTAACATAAAGGGATCACATATAATACCATAAAAATACTACTTCCATATACCTAAAAAACAACTACCAATTTAGTCTTATAAATTAAAAAAGTCGACAAGGACACCGTGCAAGTACAACGGATAATTAGTACCACTCGGCTACGTGCTTTACAACACTTACACCTATGGCCTATCAACGTGGTCATCTCCCACGATCCTTTAAAGAAATCTCATCTCGTGGTGGGTTTCGCGCTTATATGCTTTCAGCGCTTATCCCTTCCCGACTTAGCTACCCAGCTATGCTCCTGGCGGAACAACTGGTGCACCAGAGGTCAGTCCGGCTCGGTCCTCTCGTACTAGAACCAGATCCACTCAAATTTCTAACGCCCGCAGTAGATAGAGACCGAACTGTCTCACGACGTTCTGAACCCAGCTCGCGTGCCACTTTAATGGGCGAACAGCCCAACCCTTGGGACCTTCTCCAGCCCCAGGATGTGACGAGCCGACATCGAGGTGCCAAACCCCCCCGTCGATATGAGCTCTTGGGGGAGATCAGCCTGTTATCCCCGGCGTACCTTTTATCCTTTGAGCGATGGCCCTTCCATGCGGAACCACCGGATCACTATGCTCTTGTTTCCAACCTGATCGACTTGTAGGTCTCTCAGTCAAGCACCCTTATGCCATTGCACTCTACGCACGATTACCAAACGTGCTGAGGGTACCTTTAGAAGCCTCCGTTACTCTTTTGGAGGCGACCACCCCAGTCAAACTACCCACCACGCACTGTCCTCTGATTCAGAGTTAGGCCTCAAACAAGTAAAGGCTAGTATTTCAACAATGACTCCACAACGCCTAGCGACGCCGCTTCAATGTCTCCTAGCTATCCTACACATCACTTGCCCAAGGTCAATACGAAGCTATAGTAAAGGTGCACGGGGTCTTTTCGTCCCACTGCGGGTAACCGGCATCTTCACCGATACTACAATTTCACCGAGTTCATGGCTGAGACAGTGTCCAGATCGTTGCACCATTCGTGCAGGTCGGAACTTACCCGACAAGGAATTTCGCTACCTTAGGACCGTTATAGTTACGGCCGCCGTTTACCGGGGCTTCAATTCAATGCTTCTTCCCGAAAGAATAACATCTCCTCTTAACCTTCCGGCACCGGGCAGGTGTCAGGCCCTATACTGCATCTCTCGATTTTGCAGAGCCCTGTGTTTTTGATAAACAGTCGCCTGGACCTTTTCACTGCGGCCCACATTGCTGTGGGCGACCCTTCTCCCGAAGTTACGGGTCTATTTTGCCTAGTTCCTTAGCCATGAATCGCTCGAGCGCCTTAGAATACTCATCCCAACCACCTGTGTCGGTTTACGGTACGGGACGCCTCGCTTGCTTTTCTTGGAGGATGCTAAACCAGATTATCACCGCGGCCGGAGCCTTGGTGTACTATCAGGACATTACTGTTCCTTTCAACGCACTATTCCGTCTGTGCGCACTGGTGCCACATCCCCGTCACTTTTTGCGCGGGCGTGTACGGGAATATTAACCCGTTAGCCATCCACTACCCCTTTCGGGTTCGCGTTAGGTCCCGACTGACCCCCAGCTGATTAGCATAGCTGGGGAAACCTGGGTTTTTCGGCGGGCAGGTTTCTCGCCTGCCTTATCGTTACTTATGCCTACATTTTCGTTTGTAATCTCTCCAGGATACCTCACAGTATCCATTCTGCGATATTACAATGCTCCCCTACCCCTCTCTATAAGAGAAGCCATAGCTTCGGTGATGTACTTATGCCCGATCATTATCCATGCAGGATCGCTCGACCAGTGAGCTGTTACGCACTCTTTAAATGAATGGCTGCTTCCAAGCCAACATCCTGGCTGTCTGGGCAATCCCACCGCGTTTTGTCAACTTAGTACATACTTGGGGACCTTAGCTGATGGTCCGGGTTCTTTCCCTCTCGGACATGGACCTTAGCACCCATGCCCTCACTGCTAATCCACATTTTATAGCATTCGGAGTTTGTCAGGAATTGGTAGGCGGTGAAGCCCCCGCATCCAATCAGTAGCTCTACCTCTATAAAACTTGATTAACGCTGCACCTAAATGCATTTCGGGGAGTACGAGCTATTTCCGTGTTTGATTGGCCTTTCACCCCTACCCACAGGTCATCCCAAGACTTTTCAACGTCAACGGGTTCGGTCCTCCACTATGTGTTACCACAGCTTCAACCTGCCCATGGGTAGATCACACGGTTTCGCGTCTACTACTACAGACTATGGCGCCCTATTCAGACTCGCTTTCGCTGCGGCTCCGATTCTTAAAATCTTAACCTTGCCAGTAAAAGTAACTCGTAGGCTCATTATGCAAAAGGCACGCCGTCACAGCTAAAAGCCGCTCCGACCGCTTGTAAGCGTATGGTTTCAGGATCTATTTCACTCCCTTATTCAGGGTTCTTTTCACCTTTCCCTCACGGTACTGGTTCACTATCGGTCTCTCAGGAGTATTTAGCCTTAGCGGATGGTCCCGCCAGATTCACGCAAGGTTTCACGTGCCCCGCGCTACTCAGGATACCACTATCAATAATGATCTTTACTTATACGGGACTATCACCCTCTATGGTTGCTCTTTCCAAAGCATTCTAATTCATCTCACATCAAATAGCGTGGTCCTACTACCCCAATATTGCCGAAACAACATTGGTTTGGGCTACTCCGCGTTCGCTCGCCACTACTAGCGGAATCACTCTTGTTTTCTTCTCCTCCGGTTAATTAGATGTTTCAGTTCACCGGGTTCGCCCATCTTACGATGTGACTGGCCTTCAACCAGCCGGGTTGCCCCATTCGGATATCTGCGGATCAATCGGTATGTGCCCGTACCCGCAGCTTTTCGCAGCTTATCACGTCCTTCTTCGCCTCTGAGAGCCTAGGCATTCCCCATACGCCCTTATCTTACTTGTCACAAATACCAATTAATACTACAATCCGAAAATTATAATACAATCAATAAATGTCCTCGTGCCTTTTTTAAATTATAATAATATTCTAAACTCGTATAATAATATCACTATTACTATAGATTCGTGTTTCTTAAATTTATGAATAATAGATGCTCGTTGTATCTATTATGTCATCCCAATATGTCAATGAACGTTGTAAAATGATAATTTATCCGGGGCCCTTACGGGTCTCCTTAAAATCCCATTTTGAAAAACCATTAAAAATGTCCTCGTCGCTCAAAACAATGGAGCAAACTCCTCGTTTTTCACTCCTTCAAACATTTGCTTTAAAGGCTTTATCTGTGGAGAATATCGGAGTCGAACCGATGACCTCCTGCGTGCAAGGCAGGCGCTCTAGCCAGCTGAGCTAATCCCCCATATTTAGACTATGAGTCATTAGTTAAGAGTTATGAGTAATATCTCTTGTTAACCCAACTTCTAAAATTTCCAATATATCAATCAATGAACTTCGTGGGTTTTAAGCTCTCACGGTAAGCTATAGCTCTAAAATCAAAAATCTATCTCCATAAATCTTAAACCTTAAATTTAATCGTAGTCCCAGGCAGACTCGAACTGCCGACCTCTACATTATCAGTGTAGCGCTCTAACCAGCTGAGCTATGGGACTCTATATTCTAGTCTCCAGCTTACAGTAACAGTAAAACATTAATTCAATGTCTATCTCTGCATACTGAATACTATTTGTAAAATTGATGACAGCTGCAAAACAATTAGAAAAAAATTCCTAAGTACAATATAATTCATAGTCGATGCTATAAGGATCTACAAGATCGCTCTAGAAAGGAGGTGTTCCAGCCGCACCTTCCGGTACGGCTACCTTGTTACGACTTAGCCCTAGTTACCAATTTTGCCCTAGGCCGCTCCTTACGGTGACGGACTTCAGGCACCCCCGGCTTCCATGGCTTGACGGGCGGTGTGTACAAGGCCCGGGAACGTATTCACCGGATCATGGCTGATATCCGATTACTAGCGATTCCAGCTTCACGGGGTCGAGTTGCAGACCCCGATCCGAACTGTGACCGGTTTTGTAGATTCGCGCGTGATTGCTCACTGGCTGCTCTCTGTACCGGCCATTGTAGCACGTGTGTAGCCCAGGACGTAAGGGCCGTGATGATTTGACGTCATCCCCACCTTCCTCACGGTTTGCACCGGCAGTCCCGTTAGAGTCCCCATCTTTAAATGCTGGCAACTAACGGCAGGGGTTGCGCTCGTTATAGGACTTAACCTGACACCTCACGGCACGAGCTGACGACAACCATGCAGCACCTTGTAAATTGTCCGAAGAAAAGTCTATCTCTAAACCTGTCAATCTACATTTAAGCCCTGGTAAGGTTCCTCGCGTATCATCGAATTAAACCACATGCTCCACCGCTTGTGCGGGCCCCCGTCAATTCCTTTGAGTTTCATTCTTGCGAACGTACTCCCCAGGTGGGATACTTATCACTTTCGCTTAGTCACTCAGACCGAAATCCAAACAACTAGTATCCATCGTTTACGGCGTGGACTACCAGGGTATCTAATCCTGTTCGCTCCCCACGCTTTCGTCCATCAGCGTCAGTATATGGTTAGTGACCTGCCTTCGCAATTGGTGTTCTATGTAATATCTATGCATTTCACCGCTACACTACATATTCCAGCCACTTCACCATAACTCAAGACTAACAGTATCAAAGGCAGTGCTACGGTTGAGCCGCACCATTTCACCTCTGACTTATTAGCCCGCCTACGGACCCTTTAAACCCAATAATTCCGGATAACGCTCGGACCCTCCGTATTACCGCGGCTGCTGGCACGGAGTTAGCCGGTCCTTATTCGTATAGTACCGTCAGTGAATTACACGTAATTCTTTTTCTTCCTATACAAAAGCAGTTTACAACCCATAGGGCAGTCTTCCTGCACGCGGCATGGCTGGATCAGGCTCCCGCCCATTGTCCAATATTCCTCACTGCTGCCTCCCGTAGGAGTCTGGTCCGTGTCTCAGTACCAGTGTGGGGGATCCCCCTCTCAGGGCCCCTACCCATCGTAGCCATGGTAAGCCGTTACCTTACCATCTAGCTAATGGGACGCAGAGCCATCCTGTACCGATAAATCTTTAATTATTTTACAATGCTATAAAATAATACTATTAGGTATTAATCCACGTTTCCATGGGCTATCCCTATGTACAGGGTAGGTTCTATACGCGTTACGCACCCGTGCGCCGGTCGTCAGCAAGGTGCAAGCACCCTCTGTTACCCCTCGACTTGCATGTGTTAGGCCTGCCGCTAGCGTTCATCCTGAGCCAGGATCAAACTCTTCATCGTTTAATTGTATATAATTTGTATCTCTACTCCTATACCATTAACCACGAAAATACCAAACCCAGAATTCCTTCCTTAATCGTTTTGCTTCTTTAATTCTATCAAATAATACCGTTTCCAATATTATTCAAACGCTGTCTATCAATATTTCAATGAACTTATTC
>CANKZG010000012.1 GCA_947488435.1 uncultured Flavobacteriaceae bacterium
TCGATGGTGATGGGGATTTTGATGTGATCTCAAATGGTTTTAGGAACAATGCTACCCCACGTATATTTGAGAATTTAAGTGGTCCACCAGTGAATACCTCTCCGGTAGTATCAGCAGGTTCTGATCAAGATATTACCTTACCGATCAATAATGTTGTATTAAATGGGACAGCTACAGATCCTGATGGAGGTGCTATAGTGAGTTATTTATGGACACAGGAGAGTGGGCCAAGTACGGCAACGCTTACAGATGCAACTACAGCGGATCTTACGGCTAGTAATTTAGTAGGTGGGAGTTATGTGTTCCGATTAACGGCTACAGATGATGAAGGAGAGACAGGCTTTGATGAGGCTACGGTATCGGTAACAGATCCAGGAGGTATTACGGAGATTCGTGTAAACTCCGGTGGTCCTGCTTTAACGTTGAGTGGTGAAGATTGGATTGAGGATACGTTTTTTGATGGAGGGAGTCCTTTTACGCGTGGTATAGCGATAGCAAACACTACGGATGATGAATTGTATCAGACGGAGCGTTTTTCCAATACGGGAAGTTTAGTGTATGAAGTACCAGCAACTCCTGGCAATTATGATGTTAATTTACATTTTGCGGAGATTTTCTTTGGTGTACCTGGAGCTGGCTCTAGTGGAGGCATAGGATCGCGAGTCTTTAATGTAGATGTTGAAGGACAGGGACAATTAACGAATTATGATATTGTGGTAGCTGCAGGTGGCAGTGCAACGGCAGTAATAGAGTCATTTGAAGACATAGCTGTGAGCGATGGTTTTTTAACCATTACATTAACTTCAGTAGTTGATAATGCAAAGATAAACGGTATTGAAGTACTTGGTAGTGGAGAACCTATAGCGAATGCTGGAGATGATCAGGAGGTAGTAGCTCCTGGACCACTAACCATTAATGGATCCGGTAGTGATCCTGATGGAGGTGCAATAGTGAGTTATGCATGGACACAGCAGAGTGGGCCAAGTACGGCAACACTTACCGATGCAGATACAGCCGATCTTACGGCTAGTGATTTAGCTGTAGGAAGTTATGTGTTCCGATTAACGGTTACGGATGATGAAGGCGATACTGGTTTTGATGATGTAACTGTGACAGTTACCGATGCAGTTTCAGCAACTGTAATCCGTATAAATTCAGGAGGTCCTGCATTAACCCTTAGTGAAGATTGGTTAGAAGATCAGTTTTTTGATGTAGGTAATACCTTTACAAGAAATATTGCAATAGCAAACACCGTAGATGACGAATTATATCAAACCGAACGTTTTTCAAATACTGGAAGCCTCACTTATGATATTCCAGTAGCAGCGGCTGGAAGTTATGACCTAAATCTGCATTTTGCTGAAATATTTCATGGATTGCCCGGCGCAGGGTCTGGCGGTGGAGCTGGTTCTCGAGTTTTCAATGTTGATATCGAAGGCGGACAGGAACAATTAGTAGACTATGATATTTTTGTAGAAGCTGGCGGAAGTGCCATAGCAATAATAGAACAGTTCTCAGGTATTGTGGTTAATGATGGTAATTTAACTATCACATTTACGGCGGTAACAGATAACATTAAAGTGTCAGCTATCGAAGTCTTTGGTACTACAGCACCACAGGTAGATGCAGGTCCAGATCAAGTGATAACATTACCTACAAATAGCGTAACTCTCAACGGAACAGCCACGGACCCTGATGGGGGAGCCATAGTAGCCTACCAATGGAGTTTGGTGAGCGGACCTAATACGGCTAACCTTAATGGTTTAGATACTCCCGATTTAACTGCGGAAGATTTAGTCGTGGGGACCTATGTTTTTGAACTGACTGTTACCGATGATGAAGGAGATATGAGTGCAGATCAAGTTACGGTAACCGTAGAAGATCAGCCTTCTGCTATCCTTATAAACTCAGGAGGTCCAAGTTTTGTTTTCAATACCGAAAATTGGTTGGAAGATCAATTCTTTACCGGAGGAGGCAATTTTCTTAGAAATATTCCTATAGCGAATACTTCTAATGACCAACTGTATCAAACCGAACGTTTTGCTAATACAGGAAGCTATAGTTATGAAATACCTGTGGTAAATGGAAATTATAATATCGATTTACATTTTGCCGAAATTTTCCATGGAGTTTCCGGTGGAAATCCAGGAGGAGGAGTAGGATCAAGAATTTTCAATGTTGATATTGAAAATGGTCAGGAACAATTAACAAATTATGATATTATTGCTGCCGCAGGTGGAAGCGCTACTGCAATTGTAGAACGTTTTTCTTCGATTGTGGTTTCGGATGGAAGCTTAACCATAACACTTACCTCTATAGTAGATTCTGCAAAGTTATCTGGAATAGGAGTGTTCGGAGTTAACGCCCCTATTGTTGATGCAGGACCTGATAGATCCATAACGTTACCTATTACAAGTGTTGTTTTAGATGGTTCGGGCTCTGACCCTGACGGAGGAGCGGCACCAGTTTTTGAATGGACGCAGATTAGTGGTCCAAGTACAGCAACCTTAAGTGGAGAAAACACGGAAGATTTAACGGCAAGTGATCTAGTTGAAGGGGAATATGTGTTCCGTTTAACAATTACGGATGATGAGAACGATACGGCCTTTGATGAAGCTACAGTAATTGTTTTAGATCAAACGCAAACTACGTTAATAAACTCAGGAGGACCAAGTTTTGTATTTAATACCCAACAGTGGTCCGAAGATCAGTATTTCGATAATAATCCAAGCGCAACTTTTGAACGTACGATAGCTATTGCAAATACGACCAATGATCAATTGTATCAGACTGAGCGATTTACAAATACAGGAACACTTACTTACAACATTCCTGCTGCAGATGGAAATTATGATGTAAGCTTGCATTTTGCAGAAATATTCTTCGGCTTGCCTGGAGCAGGAGCAGGTGGTGGAGCTGGTTCAAGAATATTTAATGTAGATATTGAAAACGGTCAGGGACAGTTGACGAATTATGACATTTTTGTTGAAGCTGGAGGAAGTGCAACCGCCATTGTAGAACAATTTTCAGGAATTGTAGTAAATGATGGTAATCTTACAATTACACTTACTTCTTTGGTCGACCAAGCGAAAATATCAGGTATTGAATTGTTCGCTATTGGTGAACCAGAGGTTACAGCCGGACCAGACATAGAGATAACACTACCAACAAATAGTGTTGTTTTAGATGGAGCTGCAACAGATAGTTTCGATGGAACGATCGACATGTATCAATGGACACAAATTAGTGGTCCAAATACGGCTACCTTAATCGGGGATGCAACGGAAGATTTAACGGCAAGTGATTTAATAGAAGGAAGCTATGTTTTCCGTTTAACGGTAACTGATAATGACGGTAACACAGCATTTGATGAGGCAACCGTATTGGTGAATGCTGCAAATGAAGGTCCCGTGGCAGTGGCTACGGCAACTCCATTATCCGGCGATATTCCTTTGGAAGTCAGTTTTGTTGGAAGCGGATCAACAGATGATGTTGCAGTAACAAGTTACTTGTGGGATTTTATGGATGGTAACACTTCAACAGAAGCAGATCCTACACATACCTTTACAGTGGAAGGTGTTTATGAAGTAAGCTTAACCGTTGAAGATGAAGAAGGATTATCCGATACCACAACCATTCAGATCATAGCTAATATACCTAATGAGGCACCTGTGGCAATTGCTACAGCAACCCCTTTATCAGGAGTAGTGCCTTTAGAAGTTAATTTTGTTGGTAGTGGATCAACAGACGATGTTGCGGTTACAAGTTACTTATGGGATTTTATGGATGGTAATACATCAACAGTAGCAGATCCTACGCATACCTTTACAGTAGCAGGTATTTATAACGTGCTACTAACTGTAGAAGATGAAGAGGGATTAAGTAACTCCACAACTATTGTAATATCCGTTGGAGATGCTACAAATGCTCCTCCAGTAGCAGTAGCTAGTGCTAATCCAATTTCAGGAGAAGCACCTTTACCTGTGTTGTTTAATAGTGATGCATCATCGGACGATGTAGGAATAGTTAGTTACTTATGGGATTTTAAAGATGGATTTACTTCAGAAGACCCAAATCCAAATCATGTCTTTGAGACTGGAGGAATTTTCGAAGTAGAACTTACGGTTACCGATGAAGAAGGGCTTTCAGACACAGCCACAATACGAATAACGGTTTCAGTACCAGAGAATCTACCTCCTACGGCTATTGCCACGGCAACACCGTTAACAGGAGATGCTCCTTTGGAGGTTGTATTTACTGGAAATAACTCAGTTGATGATGTAGGAATAGTAAGTTATGCTTGGGACTTTGGAGATGGAGGAAATTCGTCAGAAATAGATCCAATACATACTTACACCGCTGTAGGTACTTATTTTGCAGTACTCACGGTTCTAGATGCAGAAGGACTTTCCGATGCAGTTACACTAACCATTAACGTAACGGAGCCTATTCCGGAAAATGAAGCTCCAATTGCAATAATTAGTGCAACACCGCTTGAAGGAGATGCTCCTTTAGAGGTAACGTTTACTGGTGATAATTCAACCGATGATATAGGTGTTACTAGTTATTTATGGGATTTTGGAGATGGTAACACATCAACAAATGCAAATCCTGTACATACATTTGATGTAGCTGGCACATTTGAAGTATCGCTCACTGTTTCAGATATCGAAGGATTAACTGATGTAGCAAATATTACAATTGAAGTTATAGACAATGCGCCAACTGGAGTGGGAGAAATGTCAGCGATTGCTATCCGTAATCCGGTAGATACAGATTCCGCCGTGATTCGAATCCTAAACCAGTCAGGAAGTGTAAGTCAAATCTATATTCATGATTCAACAGGTAGGTTAATTAACACATATAATCCGTCTAATGTTTTAGTAGATGATGAATACATTATATCCGTAATTGGTTTTGGTAATGGAGTATATCATATAACCATGGAAATGACGGAAGGTGAAGCCTTACAAGTAAGTATTGTTGTAAGGAATTAATACAGAGAAAATAAGTTTTTAAAACAGTGTCAGGATATCCTACTATTCTGGCACTGTTTGTATATATACCTATACATTTAATGATCTGGGTTAGTTTGTTTTTTGTCGGCTATATATGTCCGTTTATCGAATATAAAAGTAGGATAATATAGTGTCGTTTTAGATGCTTTATTTTTGTGATTCCCCCTATAAGTTTTTGAGTTATTTAATATCTGCTAGGAAGTAGTAGAATTGCTAGTGTCATTGTAATTGATGCTAAGAAAAAAAAGTTGGGTATGAGAAAATTCTACCTTGTTATTTCTCGATATGTTGCTATTGATACTAAATGGTCTTTTTTAAGACAGTTGTATAGTATAAAATCAAATTTTGATTTCGCACAAATTAAACATTCTGCGGTATTAGCATTCTTGCTATTTCTGGTGCTTGGTATAGATAGTGTACATGGACAATTTCCGAATCAGTTTCAGCGCGTAGATGTAGCTACTGGTTTATCAAATTCT
>CANKZG010000013.1 GCA_947488435.1 uncultured Flavobacteriaceae bacterium
GCGTAAGTATCATCCATGAAAATCTGACCCCCTGCTATAAGTTGACTCCCTCCTGTGTTTACACGTACAGGGTCTGAAGCAGAAAAAGCATAACTCCCATTAGCGATACTTAATCCAGCCTCGTTCTCAACATTATTAATATTTAAACTGTAATCTACTCCTGTACTTAAGGTTGATACCTCTAACAATACCGTACGCCAATCTGACTGTAAAACCGCAGAAATTACACTAATCCCATTATCGATTACATAGTTCGTAATATCTTCTGCTGTCACTGTACTTACTACCTCAGAAAACTCTACAGATACCTCAGTAGCACCAGTAGAACGTACCACATTAACCTCCGGTGGCGTATTATCGGTTGAAACTCCATCACCTAAAAATTCTACATAGTTAAAATCAAAAATATCTTGACCTCCAGATGTATTGTTAAACACAAAATACAAGTCATGTTGACCGCCAGGGTCCGTAAATGATACATCTACATCTACCCAAGTATCAAGACTCCCTGTAACAGGAACTAAGGCCGTTGCCAATAAAGTCCCTGTTGGACTATCCAAGCGAAGTTCAATACTGCCACCCGATATAAGTGAGGAAACATGATAACGAACTCCTGTGATATTTAATAAATTACGACCACCCTCTAAAAGTATATAACCATTAGCATCAACTCGAATAGCTTCACTTCCTCCATTTAATGGATCTGTATTCACGATCGCTGTAACTCCCAACTGTTCATCGTAAAACTCAGCCTCATTTCGCTTAGGATACAAGCGGATCTGATCAAAAACCTCTAAACCTCCCGTATCTGTATAATTTGTGCCAATTACATAAAATAAATCCGCATCTCCGGATATATTATGACCTTGAGGATCTAAAGTTAAAGCTGTATTACAGGCAGAAAATGTAAGATCACTATGGGAATGGTTCTCATGTCCTAATTCAGGTAAAACTCCTACATCATTACAATCAATACCGCCGCCGGATATACTACCATCCTCCACATCAAATACATCTATATCTAAACTAACATCATCATTCCAATCATAAAAACCACCATCTACAGGAGAGTTAAATACAAAAGTAGCTAACGTATTGCCCGCATTAATGGTAACATTGCGAACTCCGATACCGCCATTACCATCATCAACCTGTAACTGTGCATTAAAAGTCCCTGCCGTAGTATATACAAATGTTGGATTCTCCTCTGTAGAATCTATAGTCCCATCTGTATCAAAATCCCAAGCATACGTCAATGGGCTATCCCCATTAGGATCAAAAGTTCCTGCACTTGAAAAATTAACCGTCAATGGAAGAGCTCCACTACTAACATCTGTAGTAACCTCTACTACAGGTGGAGAGTTACTCACTATACCCGTATAATCAACACGAATAAGCTTCCCTGCTCCTGCCATACCCATCTGATATTCCAAAATATACATATGACCATCAGGACCAATCTGCATATCTATAAAACCTGTCTGATTATTAAATGGAAACGTCTGAAGCGTTAATCGTTCCGAACTAACCAAGTTCCCAACAGCATCTACTATTGCTCCCTCTACATGGCTACTACCAAAATTAAAGTAAAACAATACATCATCGAACTCTATAGGCAATCGCTGAGGATCAGTCAAACTAGCATCATAATGATAACGCGTACCAACCATCCAAGCTCGGTGACGAAAATCTAATAACGAAGGTTGCGCAGGTGGCAATACGGTTAAACCCGTATTGTGTACCGAAATGTTCTCAGGAGCTAAAGGATCATTATAATAGGTAGGATTTGCATAAGTAACCAAATAAGGGTCATTCTCTGCCGCAAAATAGGGCCATCCATAATTCCCTGCTTGAATCGTTAAATTAATCTCATCTCGACCAATAGGACCTTCTCCATTAGGACCTGCTTCATTAGCATCAGCTCCTACTTCTCCCCAAAACAACCAATCTGTCTCTTCCTTATCAACATGAATACGATAAGGATTACGAGCTCCCATAACATATATCTCAGGACGTGTCAGAGCTGTACCAGGAGGAAATAAATTCCCCGAAGGTATCGTATAACTACCATCAGGTTGTGGAGTAATACGTAATATCTTACCCCGTAAATCATTCGTGTTCGAAGAAGTATTCTCTGAACTCTGATCCGGATCTGTCTCATCAAAACGACCATAGTCCGAATGGTTCGAATTATCCCCTGTTGCTATATATAAATTACCCTGTGAATCAAAATCCATATCACCAGCAGCATGAAAGTAATTGTTACGCTGGGTAGACCATTGAAT
>CANKZG010000014.1 GCA_947488435.1 uncultured Flavobacteriaceae bacterium
CCTCCTGCACTATCCGTAATCACTAAGTTCGTGCCTACTACTGCAAAGGTAGCATTGGTCGTATCCGTATCTGTTGCCGCTGCGATGTCTGCTAAGGCGATACTGATCGTACCTCCATCACTATCGGTAATGGTTAAGTCTGTTCCGTCTTCGGTAATACTTGCATTGGTCGTATTGGTGTCGGTTAATGCTGCAATATCTGCTAAGGCTACACTTACCGTTCCTCCTGCACTATCCGTAATCACTAAGTTCGTGCCTACTACTGCAAAGGTAGCATTCGTAGTATCCGTATCTGTTGCCGCTGCGATGTCGGCTAAGGCGATACTGATCGTTCCTCCATCACTATCGGTAATGGTTAAGTCTGTACCATCTTCGGTAATACTTGCATTCGTAGTATTAGCATCAACACCATCATTATCTACAGTGATAGTCCCTCCATCAGCTAACGTAATGGTCGATGTACCATCGCCATTATCCAATACCGTGGAAGCAGTAAAGGTAACTGGTGCTCCTGCCTCATTGGTGTAGGTAAAACTACCATTGCCATTATCAGCTAATGTTGTTATCGTTTCTGATATGGTTACAGAGGCTACATTTAGATATAAACCGCCATCGGTGCCAACTGATATATCATTGTTCGCATCGTCACTAACCAAATCTACGGTTGCAGGTGCAACACCATCATCCTCTAATGAAATACTAAGTACCCCATCGTTGGCAATTGATATTCCATCTATGGCCTGATCATCCGTATCGGTTAATGCTGCGATGTCTGCTAAAGCTACACTTACCGTTCCTCCTGCACTATCCGTAATCACTAAGTTCGTACCTACTACCGCAAAGGTAGCATTCGTCGTATCTGTATCTGTTGCCGCTGCGATGTCGGCTAAGGCGATACTGATCGTTCCTCCATCACTATCGGTAATGGTTAAGTCTGTTCCGTCTTCGGTAATACTTGCATTGGTAGTATTGGTATCCGTTAATGCTGCTATATCTGCTAAGGCTACACTTACCGTTCCTCCTGCACTATCCGTAATCACTAAGTTGGTACCTACTACTGCAAAGGTAGCATTCGTAGTATCCGTATCTGTTGCCGCTGCGATGTCGGCTAAGGCGATACTGATCGTTCCTCCATCACTATCGGTAATGGTTAAGTCTGTTCCATCTTCGGTAATACTTGCATTGGTCGTATTGGTGTCGGTTAATGCTGCGATGTCTGCTAAGGCTACACTTACTGTTCCTCCTGCACTATCCGTAATCACTAAGTTCGTGCCTACTACTGCAAAGGTTGCATTCGTCGTATCTGTATCAGTTGTCGCTGCGATGTCGGCTAAGGCGATACTGATCGTTCCTCCATCACTATCGGTAATGGTTAAGTCTGTTCCATCTTCAGTAATACTTGCATTGGTCGTATTGGTATCGGTTAATGCTGCGATGTCCGCTAAAGCTACACTTACTGTTCCTCCTGCACTATCCGTAATCACTAAGTTGGTGCCTACTACTGCAAAGGTAGCATTGGTCGTATCCGTATCTGTTGCCGCTGCGATGTCGGCTAAGGCGATACTGATCGTTCCTCCATCACTATCGGTAATGGTTAAGTCTGTTCCATCTTCGGTAATACTTGCATTGGTCGTATTAGCATCCGCACCGTCATTGTCAACAGTGATAGTCCCTCCATCAGCTAACGTAATGGTAGATGTACCATCGCCATTATCTAATACCGTGGAAGCAGTAAAGGTAACTGGTGCTCCAGCCTCATTGGTGTAGGTAAAACTACCATCACCATTATCAGCTAAAGTCGTTATTGTCTCTGATATGGTTACAGAGGCTACATTTAAATATAAACCGCCATCAGTGCCTGCGACTATATCATTGTTAGCATCTGTACTAATCAAATCTATATCTGTATCCGCATTATTTTCATCAGTAAAAGTTATAGTACCATCTAAGTTTTTAGTAAGCGAGGTAAGTGATTGTAAATTTTGCACAATCGCTGTTAGGTCTATTTGTGTAACAATGCCATCTTCATCCGTATAATCAATATTCGTGTCATCCGCATTTAAGGCGATACTCGTTAAAGTTT
>CANKZG010000015.1 GCA_947488435.1 uncultured Flavobacteriaceae bacterium
AGTTGGAACAGTATCCCCGGCGGTAGTAATTTTAGCTGGCAGCAGTTTCATAGAAGTCCTAACGGACCTATTTTTGTAACGTATAATTTATCTGCAGGAGCCAATACGATTCAAATGGCGCATCGTGAAGATGGCGCAGGCTTAGATAAGCTTTATGTTACCTTAACGGATAATGTTCCAGTTGGATTTGGTGGAGTAGACCCTAGTTGTAGTGGAACTTCCCAGTTACCGATAGTTAATGCGGGAACAAATCAAAATATTTTATTATCGACCAATTCAATTACCTTGAATGGATCGGGTAGTGATCCAGATGGAGGAGTAGTGAGTTATTTATGGACACAAGAGAGTGGTCCAAATACGGCAACTCTAAGTGGTGATACGACAGTAGATTTGAATGCTAGTAATTTAATAGAAGGTATATATGTATTTCGTTTGACAGTTACGGATGATGAAATGGATACCGCTTTTGATGAGATTACGGTTAATGTTACGGATGATTTGGTTTGTAATGATTTAGATTTTCCTGATCAGTGGCAAGACGTTATTATAGGAGAAGATCAACTTCCTGCGGCCCCTATTTACACATTGGCAGACTATGATTTGGATGGTGATGGATTAAAGGATATTGTTAGTGGTCGATGGTGGTATAAGAACCCTGGAAGTATTTCAGGTACTTGGGAGCGTAGTTTAATAGGTTTACCTTTTATCAATGTAGCGTTTGTTCATGATTTTGATGGTGATGGGGATATGGATTTATTTGGTGCTCATGGAGATGAGGCTTTGTTTGATGATCCTAATTCCTATCGTGGATTTGAATTGGTATGGGCAGAGAATGATGGATTGGGCGGTTTTACGGTTCATGAGAATATTCCATCGGGTACTACGACCCATTTTGAACCTTTTATAGCAGGGATAGCAGGTGGAGTATATCAGGAGAATGGTCCTTATCAATTGGCCCTTACATGGAATGGTGGAGAGTCTGGGAATTCACAGGTACAAATGGTTACGGTACCATCAGATCCTATTAATGATACTTGGACAATAGAAAACATACACCCTACTTCTTTAGGAGAAGGCCTAACCAATGGAGATATAGATGGTGATGGGGATTTAGATTTATTTCAGGCAGGGAACTGGTTGCGTAATGATGGTGTTAGCGGTTGGACTTTGTTTTCAACAGGAGTTAGCTTACCCTCTAGTTTTGATCGTAATGTA
>CANKZG010000016.1 GCA_947488435.1 uncultured Flavobacteriaceae bacterium
TGAGCTTCTGGAGTAACCGTAACAGTTACTTCATCAAAAGCAGTATCCATTTCATCATCCGTAACCGTTAATCGGAACACATAACTTCCTACAACTAAATCACTAGCCGTAAGATCGGCTGTATCTGCATCAGTAAGTGTTGCCATACTTGGCCCACTCTGCTGCGTCCATAAATAGGAAACCACTCCACCATCAGGATCACTTCCTGATCCATTAATAGTAATACCTGTTATCGGTAAGCTAACATTCTGATCCGAACCTGCATTTGTCACTGGAGTTTGACTTCCGCCTCCGCCTCCATTTACCGTAACAACAACTTCATCAAAAGCAGTATCTCCTTCATCATCGGTAACCCTTAAGCGAAACACATAACTCCCAGGTATTAAATCTGTAACTATTAAATCTGTCATGGTTACATCACTAAGCGTAGCTGTACTTGGACCACTTTCTTGTGTCCATAAATAACTCACTATAGCGCCTCCATCAGGATCTGTAGCTGTTCCAGTTAAGCTTATGCTTGTGGTAGGTAAAGTAATGTTCTCATCGGAACCTGCCGATACTATTGGTAATTGTGAACTGCCGTTACAGGTAGGATCTATCTCTCCAAAGCCAGTAGGAACATTGTCTGTTAAGGTAACATAAAGCTTATCTAAGCCTGCGCCATCTTCACGATGCGCCATTTGAATCGTATTGGCTCCTGCAGATAAATTATACGTCACAAAAATAGGTCCGTTAGGACTTCTATGAAACTGCTGCCAGCTAAAATTACTACCGCCGGGGATACTGTTCCAACTTACCCAATTACCTCCATTAGCACGAATCCAGAAACTATCATCACTTCCCGATGGAACACTTACTAATCCATATACCCGATACGTTCCTGCCGTTGCTACCGAAAAGTTAAAAGTGACTATTGAATTTGCATCTGTAGGTGGTGCCGATGTACTATTTCCAACTGGTGGCAATATATATTGACCTCCTGAAGCGGCAACATCATTTACAACACTCCAATTAGAACCTACCGAAGCACATTCCGCTTCTAGCCATACTTCATCTTGAACTTCTGGGGTAACTGTCACAGTTACATCATCAAAACCAGTATCGCCTTCATCATCCGTAACCGTTAATCGGAACACATAACTTC
>CANKZG010000017.1 GCA_947488435.1 uncultured Flavobacteriaceae bacterium
GTAATGATTTAAAGGGTTACTTGGCTCTTTTGCTATGGGTTAAAAAACAAGTTGGTAAAGCCTCTATTTTATATTGTTTTGAGAATACGGGTAATTATTCTTTAAAACTGGCTATGTTCTTTACTTCTAAAGGGATTCCTTATGTTGAGCAGAGTCCTATTAAAATAAAACGTTCATCGGGTCTAGTTAGGGAGAAGTCGGACAAGATAGATTCAAAACTTATAGCGCGCTATGGGTGGCTATATCGAGATGAACTTAAGTGCAGTATACTAAAAGCAGTAGTTTATCAGGAATTAGGTAGATTACTTGGTTTGCGAGATCAATTAGTTCGCAACAGAGCTGGTTTAATAGGAACCTTAAAAGAAATAACTCAACTACTAAAAAGCCCTTCTACTGATACAGGTTGTATTGTATTGGAGCGTACTATTACTAATCTAAGTAAACAGATAAAATCGATAGAGCGTCAAATGGAGTCTTTGGTTTTGAACGATACTAACTTATCAAAGAGTTATAGCTTAATATGTTCTTTAAGAGGTGTAGGTTTTGTTGTGGCTTGCCAACTATTATATCATACTCATAATTTTAGTCGTTTTGCCACAAGCCGTCAATTCTCCAGTTATTGCGGGTTAGCTCCTTTTGAATATAGTTCTGGCACTAGTATTCATAAAAGGAAGCAATGCCATTATATGGGAGATAGGAAGATGAAAAGCTTGCTTAGTATGGCCGCTATATCTGCCATTCAACATGACCCAGAATTAAAGGGGTATTATCAACGTAAAGTTAAAGAAGGTAAGCCCAAAATGATTGCATTGAACAATGTTAGAAATAAGCTATTAGCGAGAATGTTCTCGGTCATCAAAAGAGGAACACCCTATGTTGTTTTGAATAATCATGCGGCAGCATAAAAACTAAAAAATATTTGGATTTGATCTTGGAATACGTATAA
>CANKZG010000018.1 GCA_947488435.1 uncultured Flavobacteriaceae bacterium
TCTTCTCCTATAATAACGTCTTGCCACTGATCAGGAAAATCTAAATCATTACAAACCAAATCATCCGTAACATTAACAATAATCTCATCAAATACTCCCGTTCCTGTATGGGTTGCCTCAAACAACTCCACACGTATCGTATGGGTTCCTAAACTTAAACCATCTATAGTAATTGGATCTAAATTATAATGTGGACCGACCAATACATCGTCTACAAAATAATGTAAATGCGTATTTCCTACTCCTACATTCCAATTCTCAACTAAAAAATGCAATAAAAACGGTTGATTTACATCTGCTCCTGAACTTGGAGAGATAATCCTTACTGTTGGTGGAGGCGCAAATGTGTCAGGAGGTAAAATCTCAATAGCCGAAATCTTTGGACTACTAACCACTGAGGTGAAGCCTATAGTTGCAAATCCATCAGTCACCGTTATATTATCAAATTCTCGTATTAAAGCTGTCGCTGGAGCTACCTCACTTAGAATATCAAAATTCGTAAGTACTGCGTTCCCCTCTATTGTTACATTAAAAATTCGAGAGCCGATCCCTCCAGCTCCACCACTACCTGGTACGCCAAAGAAAATCTCTGCAAAATGCAAACGAATGTCATACTCCCCAGATGCAGGAACTGGAATCTCATAACTAAAAGTCCCAAAACGTTCTGTACGATACAACTCATCATCTGTAGTACCTTCAATATCAATCGTGTCATTTGAACTCACTACTCCGCCAGT
>CANKZG010000019.1 GCA_947488435.1 uncultured Flavobacteriaceae bacterium
ATTGCCAACGATGGGGTACTTAGTATTTCATTAGAGGATGATGGTGTTGCACCTGCAACCGTAGATTTGGTTAGTGATAATGCAAATAATGATATATCAGTTGGCACCGATGGCGGTTTATATTTAAATGTAGCCTCTGTAACCATATCAGAGACAATAACGACTTTAGCAGACAATGGAGATGGTAGTTTTACCTACACCAATGAGGCTGGAGCACCAGTTACCTTTACAGCTTCTACGGTATTGGATAATGGTGATGGTACATCGACCATTACGTTAGCTGATGGAGGGACTATCACTGTAGACAATGATGGTGTTGATGCTAATACTACGAATGCAAGTATTACTGAAGATGGAACAGACTTAACCATTACGGATAGTGATGGAGGTACGATCAGTATCGCCTTAGCAGATATCGCAGCAGCAACAGATACGGATACGACCAATGCTACCTTTGCAGTAGTAGGCACGAACTTAGTGATTACGGATAGTGCAGGAGGAACGGTAAGTGT
>CANKZG010000020.1 GCA_947488435.1 uncultured Flavobacteriaceae bacterium
ATCAGGATCACTTCCTGATCCATTAATAGTAATACCTGTTATCGGTAAGCTAACATTCTGATCCGAACCTGCATTTGCTAATGGGAGTTGACTACTTCCACCTTCACCATTAACATTAACAGTAACTTCATCAAAAGCAGTATCCATTTCATCATCAGTAACTGTCAAACGAAACACATATGTTCCTTCTATTAAATTACTAGCATTCAAATCTACTGTAGCATCACCACTTAGGGTTGCCGTATTTGGACCACTCTCTTGTGTCCATAAATAACTCACTATAGCGCCTCCATCAGGATCTGTTGCTGTTCCAGTTAAGCTTATGCTTGTGGTAGGTAAAGTAATGTTTTCATCGGAACCTGCCGATACTATTGGTAATTGTGAACTGCCGTTACAGGTAGGATCTATCTCTCCAAAGCCAGTAGG
>CANKZG010000021.1 GCA_947488435.1 uncultured Flavobacteriaceae bacterium
ATCCTCTACGGTATCTAGGATACCATCATTGTCATCATCAATATCTACACTATCTGGAACACCATCACCATCAGTATCAGGATCAGGATCATCAGGATCTAAAAAGTCCGGAGTACCATCACCATCAGTATCATCATTGGTAGGATCACCATCACCATCAGCATCCTCATCAGGAGTGTCAATACCATCACCATCATCATCCAAATCACGATAATTCACATCCTCCGTACCATCAGTATCAGGTAAATCATTCTGTGGATCATCGATCTCATCATTAACATCAAATCCATCATTTACATCACTTCCCTCATAACCATCATCCAATCCATCGCCATCAGTATCTTCTCCAGTTAAGGTCTGATCTGGAATACCATCAAAGTTAAAGTCATTACCCTC
>CANKZG010000022.1 GCA_947488435.1 uncultured Flavobacteriaceae bacterium
ATACTGATGGTGATGGTGTTCCAGATAGTGTAGATATTGATGATGACAATGATGGTATCCTAGATACCGTAGAGGATCCTAATACTGATGGGGATAATAATCCTTTGACAGATCCACAGGATAGTGATGGTGATGGTTTCCCAGATCATTTAGATATTGATTCGGATAATGATGGTATTCCAGATAATGTAGAGGCACAGCCTACGGATGGATATGTTCCACCAAGTGGCACAGATTCAGACAATGATGGATTGGATGATGCATATGAAGGTACAGGAGATGA
>CANKZG010000023.1 GCA_947488435.1 uncultured Flavobacteriaceae bacterium
CTTGCATTGGTAGTATTGGTGTCGGTTAATGCTGCTATATCAGCTAAAGCTACACTTACCGTTCCTCCTGCACTATCCGTAATCACTAAGTTCGTACCTACTACTGCAAAGGTAGCATTGGTCGTATCCGTATCTGTTGCTGCTGCGATATCTGCTAAGGCGATACTGATCGCACCTCCATCACTATCGGTAATGGTTAAGTCTGTTCCGTCTTCGGTAATACTTGCATTGGTAGTATTGGTATCGGTTAA
>CANKZG010000024.1 GCA_947488435.1 uncultured Flavobacteriaceae bacterium
TGAGCTTCTGGAGTAACCGTAACAGTTACTTCATCAAAAGCAGTATCCATTTCATCATCCGTAACCGTTAATCGGAATACATAGCTTCCTACAACTAAATCACTAGCCGTAAGATCAGCTGTATCTGCATCGGTAAGTGTTGCCGTACTTGGCCCACTCTGCTGCGTCCATAAATAGGAAACCACTCCACCATCAGGATCACTTCCTGATCCATTAATAGTA
>CANKZG010000025.1 GCA_947488435.1 uncultured Flavobacteriaceae bacterium
GTTCCATCCTGAGTTAGTGTAGCATTGGTTGTATTCGTATCGGTTACGGTATTGATATCCGCCAATGGAATAGTTACAGTATTGTTTTCACTATCGGTAAGAATTAGATCTGTTCCATTTTCCGTTAGCGTAGCATTGGTTGTATTTGTATCGGTTACGGTATTAATATCCGCCAATGGAATAGTTACGGTATTGTTTTCACTATCGGTAAGGAT
>CANKZG010000026.1 GCA_947488435.1 uncultured Flavobacteriaceae bacterium
CATCATCAAAACCAGTATCGCCTTCATCATCCGTAACCGTTAATCGGAACACATAACTTCCTACAGCTAAATCACTAACCGTAAGATCGGCTGTATCTGCATCGGTAAGTGTTGCCGTACTTGGCCCACTCTGCTGTGTCCATGCATAACTCACTATTGCACCTCCATCAGGATCACTACCGGATCCATTAATGGTTAGTGG